>CAVYZB010000016.1:0-31793 GCA_963772895.1 uncultured Acidobacteriaceae bacterium | reverse complement strand
GGCGTTCATCGCGAGCACCGATTTTCCAGCTAGGCTGTCATTCTGAGAGGAGGCAGTGCCTCGCCGCAGGAGTCGAAGGAGCCCTATCCTCGCCACTAAACTCGCTTTCGTGCGTGTGCCTCACATCCGGTGCAGGACAATTTTCGCGGATCTTCCTCTTATGCTGGCGCGCATTCCCTGATAAAATCGATAAAATCCAAACCCCGGAGATGCAATGCAGGCAATCCTTGCGTTGGAAGATGGACGGATCTTCCACGGCAAAGGCTACGGCGCAAAAGGCGAATGTTACGGGGAAGTTGTTTTTAACACCTCCATTACCGGCTACCAGGAAATCTTTACCGATCCCTCCTACGCCGGACAGATTGTAGTTCTCACCAACCCCGAGATCGGCAATTACGGCACCAACTCCGACGATAACGAAGCCACGCGTCCGTACATCGAAGGACTGATCGTGCGCGAGTTTTCGCGCGTCAGCTCCAACTGGCGTTCGCAAGAAGTTGCAGAAGGCTACCTCGAGCGCTACAAAATTCCTGTGCTCGGCGACATCGATACCCGCGCCCTCGTGCGCCACCTGCGCGACAACGGCGTCATGCGCGGCGTTATTTCGACGCTGGAGATGGACACCGACAAGCTTGTCGCCAAGGCGCGCTCCATTCCGAAAATGGATGGCACCGACCTGGCGAAAGAGGTCACCACTCGCCACGTGTACCAGTGGGATGAAGGCGTGCGCTCGCACGAGCCGACGGAGGTAGTCGGAGTGAAAAATGAGCCGCCCAGGCATCACGTCGTTGCGTACGATTACGGAATCAAGCACAACATCATGCGGCGCTTGGTTGGCGAGTGCTGCAGCGTGACCGTGGTCCCCGCCACCACCAGCGCCGAGGACGTACTTGCGCTCAAGCCGGATGGCGTCTTCCTGTCGAACGGGCCGGGCGATCCCGAGCCGGTGACATACGCGCAGGAGAGCATCCGCAACTTGATGGGGCGCGTGCCCATCTTCGGCATCTGCCTCGGACATCAGTTGATCGGCATCGCGCTGGGCGGGAAGACTTACAAGCTGCGTTTCGGCCACCATGGCGGCAACCATCCGGTGAAGCAGATGAAGACCGGCAAAATCGAGATCACCGCACACAACCACAACTTCGCCGTGGATCCCGACTCGCTAAAACAAAGCGAAGTCGACCTGACACACATCGACCTGAACGACAACACGCTGGAAGGCTTGCGCCATCGGTCGCTGCCGCTGTTCAGCGTGCAGTACCACCCCGAGGCCGCTCCCGGCCCGCACGATTCGCACTACCTGTTCAAGGATTTTGTGAAGATGATGGAGGAGTGGAAGGGCTAATGCCACGCCGCAACGACATCGCGAAAGTGCTCATCATCGGCTCGGGGCCCATCGTCATCGGCCAGTCGGCCGAGTTCGACTACTCGGGCGCGCAAGCCTGCAAGGCCCTCAAGTCCGAGGGGTACGAGGTCGTGCTGGCCAACTCCAATCCAGCCACCATCATGACCGATCCGGAGATGGCCGACCGAACCTACATCGAGCCGCTCACCCGCACCTACCTCGAAGAGATCATTCGAATCGAAACTGAGATGCTGACCGCCGCCGGTAGGTCCGGCATCTTTGCGCTGTTGCCAACCGTCGGAGGTCAGACCGCCCTGAACCTTGCGGTCGAACTGGCTGATGGAGGCGTGCTAGAGAAGTACGGCGTGCAGCTCATCGGTGCGCAGCTTGGCGCGATCAAGAAAGCCGAAGACCGCCTCCTGTTCAAAGACGCGATGACGGCCATCGGCCTCGACGTGCCGAAGTCATCGCTGGTCAACAATCTGAAAGATGGAATCGACTTCAGCAGCAAGATCGGATTCCCGGTCATTCTGCGTCCCTCGTTCACGCTGGGCGGCACGGGCGGTGGCATTGCCTACAACCGCGAAGAGTTGCTGGAACTGCTCGCGCGCGGCCTCGATCTGTCGCCTGTCCACGAGGTGCTGCTGGAAGAGTCGGTGCTCGGCTGGAAGGAATACGAGTTGGAGTTGATGCGCGATCTCGCCGACAACGTCATCGTGATCTGCTCTATCGAGAATTTCGATCCCATGGGCACGCACACTGGCGACTCCATCACCGTCGCTCCGGCGCAGACGCTCACCGACCGCGAATACCAGCGCATGCGCGATGCGGCCATCGCTGTCATTCGCGAGATCGGCGTCGAGACCGGCGGCTCGAACATCCAGTTCGCCGTCGATCCGCACAACGGGCGCATGGTGGTCATCGAGATGAACCCGCGTGTCTCGCGCTCCTCGGCGCTGGCGTCGAAGGCTACCGGATTTCCCATCGCGAAGATCGCCGCTAAGCTCGCAGTTGGTTACACGCTCGACGAGATCACCAACGACATCACCCGCAAAACGCCGGCGTGCTTCGAGCCGACGCTCGACTATGTCGTGGTGAAGATTCCCAAGTGGCAGTTTGAAAAATTTCCTGGCGCCGACGAGTCACTCGGTCCGCAGATGAAGTCAGTGGGCGAGGTCATGGCCATCGGCCGCACCTTCAAGCAAGCGCTGCTGAAGGCCGTGCGTTCGCTCGAAACCGGACGCCGAGCCACGGCTGACGACATCGAGCCCCGCATTCTCACCAAGCGCCTGGTGACGCCGCATCCGGAGCGGCTGGCTTACATTCGCTACGGATTTGCGCAAGGAATGTCGGTGCGCGAGATCGCGCAAATGACCAACATTGATCCGTGGTTCTTGCACCAGCTCAAGGAAATCTCCGACGAGCAGGCGAAGTTAGGCTCGGGCGACATCGATGCCGAACGTTTGCGCGACATCAAGCGCATGGGATTCTCCGATGCGCGCATCGCCGATAGCCGCAAGATGAAGGAAGGCCGGGCTGCGGGCGAGACGATCCATCAGTTGCGCAAGCAGCATAACGTGCAGCCGGTGTACAAGCGCGTGGACACCTGCGCTGCTGAATTCGAAAGCTACACGCCCTATCTCTACTCGACCTACGAAGACGAGGACGAGGCGACTCCCACCGATCGCAAGAAAGTCATTATTCTGGGCAGCGGGCCTAACCGCATCGGGCAGGGAATTGAGTTCGACTACTGCTGCTGCCACGCCGCATTCGCGCTGCGCGACGACGGTTTCGAGACGATCATGATCAACTGCAATCCCGAGACCGTCTCCACCGACTACGACACGAGCGACCGCCTCTACTTCGAGCCCCTCACCTACGAAGATGTAATGGCGGTGTACGAGCACGAGGCCTCTGGAGGCGCACCGATCGGCGTGATTGTGCAGTTCGGCGGGCAGACGCCGCTCAACCTTGCCCTCCCGCTAAAAGCGGCAGGCGTGCCCATCATCGGGACCTCGCCCGAGAGCATCGATCTCGCCGAAGACCGCAAGCGCTTTGGAAAGTTGCTGGAGGAGTTGGACATTCCCCAGCCTCCGGGAGCCACGGCCGCCAGCGTCGAGGAAGCACTCGCCAATGCCAATCGCGTGGGCTATCCGGTGCTGGTACGGCCCTCCTACGTGCTCGGCGGACGCGCCATGGTGATCGCCTACGACGACGAGTCGGTCACCCACTACATGAAGGAAGCGGTCGAGTATTCGCAGGAGCGGCCGGTGCTGATCGATCACTTCCTGGAGTCGGCCACCGAGATCGACGTGGATGCGCTCTCCGATGGCGAGGACGTGGTGATCGGCGGCATCATGCAGCACATCGAAGAGGCCGGCATTCACTCCGGCGACTCATCGTGCGTGCTGCCGGCGGTCGATATTCCCGCGCCGCAATTGGCGACGATTCGCGACTACACCTTCCGCCTGGCGCGCGCGCTGAAAGTCGTCGGCCTGATGAACGTGCAGTACGCCATCCAGCGGGACAAGGTGTTCGTGATCGAGGTGAACCCCCGCGCCTCGCGTACGGTGCCTTATGTGTCGAAGGCGACCGGCATTCCTCTGGCAAAGATCGCCGCGCGCCTTATGACCGGCCGCAAGCTGCGCGAATTCCTGCCGGAGAACATTGAACGCGTCAGCGACCTCGATACCGGCAACTTTTACTTTGTGAAGTCGCCCGTGTTTCCGTGGGGAAAATTCCCCGGCGTCGATACCGTGTTGGGACCGGAGATGAAGTCCACCGGCGAAGTGATGGGCGTGGCCGACAACTTCGGCGAAGCCTTTGCCAAAGCGCAAACCGCCGCCGGACAAATGCTGCCGACCGCAGGCACGGTGTTCATCAGCGCCAACGATCGCGACAAGCCCTTCATGGCCGAGTTGGGAAGACGCTTTGTCGAGTTGGGCTTCAGCCTGGTCGCCACCCACGGGACGGCGCGCATCCTGGAAGACGCCGGCCTGCGTGTCGAGCGTGTGTACAAGGTGAAGGAAGGCCGGCCCAACGTGGTTGACCTGATCAAGGGCGAGCGCATTCAGTTGATCATCAACACGCCGCACGGCGTTGAGCCGTGGTTCGACGAAAAAGCCATTCGCCGCGCCGCCGTGACCGCTCGCATTCCCACCATCACGACGCTATCGGCCGCGCGTGCAGCGTGCGAAGGAATCGCCGCGCTGCAACGTGGCGATGCCAAAGTGTACGCGCTGCAACAACTGCACGCGGAACGGGTGGGGGCGGGCAAGTGAAGAGTGCGAGACTCGACCAGAATTGTCACACGAGCGTGGCTTTAGAGCCCGGTCTAATATCAGGATTTTGCGGACGGCCTGAAGGCCGTCTCTTTCAAAGAACTAGCGCTGAATTCGTCATTTCCGTGTACTAGCCCCGGCTGTTTTGGCGAAGTATGCATTGATCGCGTCGCCCCACTCCTTGCCTGCTTCCTTATCGCCCTCGGTGAAATGTTGGACGTGGTCATGGGCCTCAGGTATTAGGGCAGTGCGTTCATACACGACCGTGACTGCGGTCCGGTTCGTGCTTTGCCGGGCGACGTGAATGTCGATCAGCGTGGACATGGCGTCGTTCAGCACATAGGCGTATTGAATGTGCCCGGCGACAATGTCGAAGGCGGTGTTGACCCAGATGCTGGTCAATTGCCCATGCGCAACCTTGAATACCATGCCCTGCTGATCGCGCGCAGGCGTGGGATAGATGAATTGGGGATTCCAGCCTCGGGACCATTTGCGCTCCTCGTTTGCGCCAAACAAAGGCGCGACTTGATCGAAGGGTGCGTCGACCGTAAATCTGAATTCCGTGTGCGTGTGCAGCGCAGCGCCTGTCGAAACTGCCGGCTCCTGAGCGGCGGCTTTGATGGACAGTATTACGGCAGAGAACAAGATAATGCCGGAGATTGCGAGCTCCCATTTCATCGCTGACGCTCCTTGAGTTTATGGCTATCGGTGGCCCTGAGAGTAAGGCCGTAGATTTTGCGAAGCTGTTCGACCTCCTTCAAGGTCGCGGGAGAAAAAGGCGCCTTGCCCTCGAAGGCGTGCAACACGATTCCCTCCAGCAAATCGCCAAGGGTGAGGTCTTTCAGTTCGGCCAGCCCTTTTAGCACCTTCAGTAGGTGTTTTTCCATGCGGACACCGGTCTGAACTCTTTCGACGACGATCGCTTGGCCACTATTTTGTGTCATGGTAACAATATACCAACCTACCTCTGTAAAAGAAAATAAAAGCTGGAGGTGGCTGGAGGCGGCAAGGTCAAAGGCGTCCCTTCAGGGCAGTTCGAAAATCAATGTTTTGGGGAAAGCTGTTCAGCCACAGAACTAGCTTCGGGTAGGAAGGAGTCTGAACGAGCGACGTTGTGGCTCAGCCTCGGCTGGCGGTCAGTGCGGAGCGGGTTTGTGAACCGTGCTGCCGCTGGTCACTCCCAGGCGACGAAGCCGATCGCGTGCCTGCGATGCTTCGATGGAGCGTGGATAGCGCGCGATGAGGCTGTTCAACTCACGCACGCCGGCGTCGCGCTGGCCGAGCTCAAGCAGTGCATAGCCCTTCTTCAACTGTGCCGCGGCTGCCTTGTTCCCGCCGGGATACTGCTCCAGTACTTTGTCGTAGTCGCGAGCCGCCGCCTCGAAATTTCCCTGGCGATACTCAATGTCGGCTAGATAGAACTGAGCGTTTCCGGCGAGATCGGTATTGGAGTAGTACTTGAGGTACTCGTTGAACTCCTGTGAAGACAAATCGTATTTTCCCGAGTTGTAATCGCGTAGAGCATTGTTATACAAAACGTCGGCAGGAGGCGCCTGCGAAGCAGCTGGATTGGCATCTGAGCCCGGTGCACCCGGGTTCGGCGGGCCGCTCGCAGCGCCCATTCCAGGCTGTCCGGCCGTCAGGTTCTGGCCGCCTTGCTGCATGTCGTCGAGCTGCTTGCTCACCTTGGCCAGGCGAGACTTCAACTCGTCCACCGTGTCGTGCAGCGACTGGATCTGCCCTGAAATTTGCTCCATCCGGCCGTTGCTATCGGCGGCCTGGCCTTGCATCTTCTGCTGCAGGTCGTTAACTGTAGTGCTCATCTTGTTGACACTGTCGGCGCTCTGCTCGACCAGATTCTTCATCACTCCCATGTTCATGTCGATAGATTGCTGCATACGGGCCACCTGGTCCTGCAGCGACTGAACCTGGGTTTGCAGTTGGATCATGTCTTTGTTGGCGCCGACCGCCGGACTAACAGTTACCAGCATCAACGTCACGACTGCCAGCCAAGTCACATTGTTCTGAAATCGCATAGTGTTGTCCTGTTCGCTCTGGTGATCAGACTGCACCAGTGAAAAAAGGTATCCGAGGTACAAAGACTATCGTCGGCCAAAGCTGGTTCCCGTTGACACGCTGACCGAAGGAGGCGGGCCCGAAGGCCCGCACTAATCGGCTGGCACGGTTGTCAACAACTTCTCGCCACATTCAGCGGCTTGTCAGCTCCTACTTCTGATATACGAAGTGGGCCCGCCGGTTTTGCTGCCAGCACGACTCGTTGCTTTCCGTACAAAACGGTTTTTCTTTGCCGTAGCTTATCGTGCGCATACGGTCAGGAGAGATACCGTCCTGCTGCAATGCCTGCTTGGCTGCATTAGCGCGATTGTCGCCAAGCGCCAGGTTGTATTCGGTTGAACCGCGTTCGTCGCAGTGACCCTCGATGGTGAACTTCATGTTCGGATGTTGCTGCAGGAAACGCGCATCCGCCTGCAAAACCTGTTGATACTGCGCCGAGATATCATAGCTGTCGTAGTCGTAGAACACATCCTTCATGTTCGACGAGAACAACTGCTCATCGGTGCCGGTGGAGGTTTGCGGCGGTGGAGGCGGAGGCGATATCACGGTAACGCGCGCAGTAGCCTCCTGCGTTCCGGAATCATTCTTTGCTACCAGGTGATAGGTGGTGGACTCAGCCGGTATGACGGTACGCGAACCGCTGGGGTCGACCTTGCCCAATTGATCGATGCTGACGTCGGTGGCATATTCGGTCTTCCAAGTCAACGTGCTCGCCTGGCCGGCCTGAATCGTGTTGGGATTGGCTGTCAACGAGGCAGTAGGCGCCGGGGGCGGTGGTGGCGGGGGCGGCGGTGGGGGAGCAACTTTCTTCTTAGCGCAAGCACCGACTGCCAGCACCATGGCCAGGGCAACAATAATCCGGATCCATTGACTCCTTGTTAGCTTCAAGTCTCTTCCTCCATCTTTCAGCGAGAGCACTCGCATCAGTTCATGACAGGGCCGAAATGTGCTCCTTCCGCGCCCATACGCGTGCAGGGCCCAGAACTTACCTAAAACTCCAATTCGGCTGAGTGTTTTCCCCAGCCGTGGTCAATTGTCGAACTTCGCTTCCATCCGCGAGCATGGAATAAATCTGCACGCGGCCGGTCCGGCTCGACTGAAACACAATGTGGCGTCCATCGGGTGACCACGACGGAAAATCGTTGCGCCCCTCCTCGTGCGTCAGTTGTGCCCATTGTTTGCTGGCGATGTCCATCACATAGATGTCGCTGGCGCCCGGCGCGCCCGGACCGTAGTGCCGCACCCACGCGAACGCCAGGAACTGGCCATTCGGCGACCATGACGGCGACACGGCGTAGCCCTGATCGGTTACGCGAACCACGTTCGTACCGTCAGATGCCATGGTATAGATCTGAGGTAGCCCCGTGCGCCCACTTACCCACGCAATCTGCGCATTAGTTTTCGGATTCCATGTCGGTGAAACGTCCGGCCCCTTGCTCTCGGTGAGGCGGCGAGCACTTCCACCCGCGGCGTTGACCGAATAAATCTCCGTGTTGCCACTCCGCGAAGATGAGAAGGCGATGTTCTGTCCATCCGAAGACCAGGCGGGCGAATAGTTATCTCCACCGAAGTGCTGAAAGCTTACCGGCCGACCAAGTTCCAGAGAGTACATCAGGATCTGCCAGCCTTCCTTCGTCACGCCGGAGTAAGCCACGCGCGTGCCGTCGGGCGAGACGTGCGGCGATAGGGCAATGCTTCGCATATGAGTGAGCTGCTTCTGATTGGCGCCGTCGTAGTCCATCTGCCAAATTTCTTTTGAGCCGCTGCGGTTGCTGACAAAATATAATTTAGTTTCGGCTACGCCTGCGATGCCGCCGCCCAGGCGAAGAATGATTTCGTCGGCGAAGCGATGGGCGATCAGGCGCGCATTGGCTTCGTTCGCCTGTTCACGATATTGCTTGCCGAGCACCTGCGGAGACTGCGGGTTCTTTGTGTCGTATAACCAGCCTTGCACATTCAGCGATCCACCTTGAATTCCGAGATTGCCAAAGGCCAGCATGCTTGCATTCGGCGGCGGGACGCTCCAGTCACCGAGATGCACCTCCTGCGGAGCGCCCGGAACTGACAGCGGATAGAAACTCTTCGACACCATGTCGAAGATTCCCGCCGTCTGCAGATCGTTCCACAGAGTGACATTGAAGACCGCGGACAAATTCTGCGTACCGGTATCGGTGGTGACCTGCTTGAAGTCGGGCACGGCGAGACGCACCTTCTCCACCCCGAGCCCGGTACCCGTGCGAATCCAGTCCTGAGCGGACATACTGGCAATGGTAAAGAGGACGAGCAATACCGACAGAATTGCGCTGTATCGTTTCATGCTTTCCAGTTCCCGAACTTTCCCATTTGTTTTGAAGGGGCACGGCTTCAGCCGTGCCGTAAGTGCTGTCATGGATTACTGGCTTTAGCCTCTGAGGGACTTTGGTGTCGGATGAAATGCGTCCCTCAGCGGCTGAAGCCCAACTTCCCAACGTACATTCGGCGCGGCTGAAGCCGCACCCTTTCAAAGCCGTTGTCTTCAACAAAAACAAATGAACAATCCAATCTACCTCACCTCCGATAGTCGAACCAGAACTCGACAGCGACGTACCGCCCTGCGTATTCCGGAGGTAAGGGGCCAAATGTATCGATGCGTTGCAGGGCCCGCATCGCGGACTGATCGAGTGACGGAATACCGCTCGACTGCTCCACCCTTATGTTTTCCGGCTGCCCCGAACGCGTAATCTCAAAGTAAATGTAGACCCGGTGCGCGGTATCGATGTTGGGGTCCACCTCATACTTCAGCCAATTTTCCGATACCTTCCGGCGCACCCCATCCACGTACCAGCCAAAGCGACTGCCAAAATCTCCGTTGCCTCCAGTAAAGCTGAGGCCACCTTTGGCTCCGCCCGCCGTGAACGAACCATAAGGACCACTGACCGGTCCTCCCTCGCCAAACGGAATCTTGTTTTCGTCCACTTTGGCAATCTCTTTTGGCGGCGGCTTCTTTTGCGCGGACTCCTGCGGACCCTTCTTCTTGGCGTCGCGCGCCGGAATCGGAATTGCTTTTGGCTCTTCTTTCGGAACTTCCTTCGGCAGCGATTGGGTCAGCCCCTTGGATTCATTAGCCAACACGTTTTCGGTCTGAGTTGGTGGTACGGGTAATGGGATGCTGCTAACCAGCGTGGCACTCATCGCGCCGCCTGTGCCACCTGTTCCTCCCCAATTTTCACCTCGACTGCTTGGAATCAGATAGCCGAACAACGCTAAGGCGAACAGCGCGACATGCAGTGTCACCGAGCCGATTAAGGGAGCGCGAAGATTGCCCCCGGTCGGAAAGATGTCAACGTCGGCTGCCATTCTTCTCCAGCGGTTGAGTCACGATGCTTACGTTGGTGATGCCGGACTGCTTCACGGCATCCATCACGGTTGCGAATGCGCCAAAGGGTACGTTTTCGTCGGCGCGCACGAAGATCGACTGGCCTTCGGGGTCGCGTATCTTCTGGTGCAGTTGAGCGCCGATCTGGTTGATGTTGATGGGCTCGTTATTGAGAAAGACACGTTGATTGCGATCGATGGTGATCACCAGGCGTTCCTCGGTGATCTCCTTCACGGTCTTGGTATGCGGAATCGCGACTTCGATGCCCGACTGCAGGATGGGGGCGGTCACCATGAAGATGATCAGCAGCACCAGCACCACGTCCACCAGCGGAGTGACGTTGATGTCGGCCAGTGACGTCTGGGTCCGGCCCCGTGAATTGGTGAACGCCATTACCGCCGCTCCACACTCTCGACCGCGCGAGCGCTACCGGTTTGGGCGCGTTCGACTTCGTTGATCAACTCCAGGCTGAAGTCGTCCATGCGCGCGCCGAACTCCCGAATGTGCTGCGTGAACATGTTGTAGGCGATGACTGCGGGAATGGCGGCGAACAATCCGGCCGCGGTTGTGATCAGGGCTTCGGAAATGCCAGGCGCGACGGCGCGCAGGGTAGCCCCACCGGCGGTGCCGAGGCCGTGGAAAGCGTCAATGATGCCCCAGACCGTCCCGAACAGACCGATGAAGGGCGTGACTGCTCCTGTGGTCGCCAACCAGGGTAAACGGCTCTCTAGTCTGCTTAACTCTTCCGAGGATGCGATTTGGGTAGCGCGTTGCAACGCCGGCATCCGAATGGAATATGGCGCCTGCTTGCGCAGTTCGTCATAAGCGCCTTCGAATACCGCGACCAGCGGGCTGGGCTTGAACTGTTCTGCAACCGCGGCGACGTCCTGCAGTCTTTCCGACTTGCGAAACGCGCGCATAAAGCGATTGCTCTGCACCCGGGCGCGCCGGAACAGACCCCACTTGGAAAAGATGATGGCCCATGACGCGAGGCTGAACACCAGCAAGATTATAAGGACAGCTTTGGCGACGAGACCGCTGGATTCAATCAGACCTGAGATTTCACCGCCGATGGCCGAGGCAAACAAGGAATAATGCACATTCATTGGACGCAACAGGCTCAACTTTCGCTACTTCGCATTATAAGCAATTGACGCGCGAGCCGCAGGTTTGTGCAGCGGGGTTCCTTCGTAGTTACGGAGCTGTCAGCTCTTCGCTTTTCGCGGTTCGCTCTTGGCTTTTGGCTATTCGCTCTTAGCTCTTAGCTTTTAGCCAAATTCGCCCACGACCGGTTCTGCTTATATATCGCGGGTACCAAATTCCTAAGGCCAAAAGCTAACGACCAAAAGCCACAAGCAAAAGAGCGAAAGGCGAAGAGCCAAAAGCGAATAGCGAAGAGCGTGGGCCACTGACGGCCGACAGCTGATAGCCGATAGCTCCTTCTGCTACACTGCGCTTAACCTTAGACTTCGACGAGTCGAGAGCTCACGTGCTGCTGGAACTGCGGGTCGAAAACTACGCGGTCATTGATAACGTCGCCGTGGAGTTCGCGCCTGGTCTCAATCTGCTGACCGGCGAAACCGGCGCCGGAAAATCCATCCTCATCGATGCACTCGCCCTGCTTCTCGGCGATAAAGCCTCTACTGACGCCATTCGTCACGGCACCGACAAAGCCGTAGTTTCGGCGGTCTTCGAGGCCGAGTCAAAAGCTCTGGACGCGATTCTAGAAGCGAACGGCCTGGATTCCACCGAAGACGCGCAACTCATCCTTCGGCGCGAGATTGCAACCGGCGGCAAAGGTCGTGTCTTCGTGAATAACCAGCCGGCGACGGTGACTGTTCTCAAACAACTTGCGCCCTGCCTGGCGGTGATTCATGCGCAGAATGTGGCCGTGCTGGCGTTCGATGCGGCATCGCGCCTGACGCTGCTGGATACTTTCGCCGGGGCGGATACATCGGCTGCTGCCGACAGCGTTCGAAGCGTGGAATCAAGTTCTCCATCGCATTGCCGACCTAGAGCGTGACGAGCACGATCGCCTGCGCCTGCTGGACTTGTGGAGCTTTCAGCGCAAAGAGATCGCCGACGCTCGCGTGCAGCCCGAGGAAGACGCCAAACTCGAAGCCGAGAAGCGCGTGCTGGCCAACTCCGAGAAGGTCTTCACGGCAGCGATGGCGGCCTACGACGCGCTCTATGAGAACAACACTTCGGCAGCGGCTTCGATCCGCGTCGCGACAAACACATTGAAGAGTTGTCACGCTTCGACGAGAAATTTCGGCAATCTCTGCCCGAGCTCGAGTCCGCTCGCATCAATCTGGAAGACATTGGTCAGACACTCCGCGATTACGCTGAAGGAATCGAGGCCTCGCCCGCGCGTCTCGGCGAAGTCGAAGACCGTCTGGCCCTGCTCGATCGCCTGAAGCGGAAATACGGGCCAAGTCTCGACGATGTGATCGCGCTCGGCGACGAAGTCGACCGCAAGCTCAACGAAATGGAGAACAAGGACGAAATCCTGCGTGCCTTGAAGATTGAACTGGCGAACGCAGGCGCGAAGTATCTGGAGGCGGCTCGCGGTCTTTCCCGCCATCGCCACGAAGCGGCGCGCAAGCTGGAGAAGATGGTCGAGAGGGAGATCAACGAGCTGGCCATGAAGGCGCGCTTCAAGGTCGAAGTCAGCGGCTCGGACGAAGAAGGGAACTGGAGTGCGAGGGGCTTCGACGAGGTGCAGTACTTAATTTCCGCCAATCCGGGAGAGCCGCTGGGCCCAGTCGAGGAAATCGCATCGGGCGGTGAGCTATCGCGGGTGATGCTGGCGCTAAAGACCAGCGTTGAGGCGGGGAGTGCTAGCCGGAGCCGTCACAACGGGGCGCGCGGAGGCTCGGGTCAGCGGACACTGGTCTTCGATGAAATCGACAGCGGCATTGGCGGTCGAGCCGCCGAAGCGGTAGGCAAGAAGTTGAAGCAGCTCGCACGAACGAAGCAGGTGCTGTGCATCACCCACCTGCCGCAGATTGCGTCGTTTGCCGACCAGCATTACCTCATCGAGAAGCGGGAATCAGGCGGGAGAACAAAAACCTCAGTGCGCGCACTCGATTCCGAAGAACGCACCCGCGAGATCGCGCGCATGATCAGCGGCGCCAAGCTGACGGATACCTCGCTGAAGCACGCCGAGCAGATGTTGAAAGCGAATCGGTGAGGCAGTGGCTGGTGATGAGTTGTGGAGTCTTACTTGATCGCCCCTTCTTTTCCCGCCAGCCTGCGCAGCAGCCCGATCTGTCCGTTGTGATAACCCTCGTGATAGTGCAGACGAATTAGCGCATCGGCGACGGAACCTGTCAGCGGTGGGCGACGCAACTGTTCTGGAACAGACTGAGTGAGTGCGTCATCCGATATAGCGGCAAGCGCTGGAACTAGGCGATGCTGTGTATCACTCAGTAGGCCACGGAGAGTAGCGAGGTCAGACACCTTCTCGTCCGGTTTGAGTGGCTCCGACCCACGGCGATATTGCGCGACAACGCCCTCGTCAACCACGGGAGCGGCTCCGGCAAGCTTTAAGGCCGTGTTCCGGGCAGCGACAATGTGTCCCAGGACCCAGTTCAGACAGTTACCAGCGCCCGGCGGTTGGACGAGACTCTCATCGTTGGTGACGTCGTCCAGGTTGCGTTTGATGGCTCCATAGCTGAATTCGTACATGTTTGCAATTTCGTTGCCGGTCATGAATGCCCTCTCCTGCCCAAGAATTGTACAGGGCGGCGTGCGGCCCAGGACGAATCGGCCCGCAACCCGTTCCCTGTCCTCGGCATCGCATCCTCAGGCGTCGTGGTCTGGCTCGTTCCCATTGGCTGCGAAATTTGCACCTTAGGGTGCTAAATTGCGCTATTTCAGGTCGTTACCTTGGTGATTCCGGCGCTGTTACAATAGAGTAACTGTGGGGAAAAGCGGGTTTCTACTCGTATACTGGACACACAAAAATGACGCAGACTGATGCCAAAACCTTACTTTTGCTGAAGCCGCGTGGCTTCTGTGCCGGCGTAGTACGCGCCATTGACATTGTTCGCATAGCCTTGGAGACCTTTGGCGCGCCAATCTACGTTCGCAAAGAGATCGTTCACAACCGTTACGTAGTGGACGAATTGAGCGCCAAGGGCGCTATTTTTGTGGACAGCGTCGAAGAAGTCCCGGCTGGCGAGCGGATCATTTATAGCGCCCACGGAGTCGCTCCCGAGGTGCGCGAATCCAGCAAACTGCGCGAGTTGCGCGTAATTGACGCAACCTGCCCGCTGGTAACCAAGGTCCACGTCGAAGCCGTCAAGTTTGCGCGAGAAGGCTATTCGCTGATCCTTATTGGCCATCGCGACCATGACGAAGTCATTGGCACGCTGGGCGAAGCGCCAGCCGTTACCCAGGTTGTGGATTCACCCGAGGACGTGGATGACCTTCACGTGCCCGATCCCAATCGGGTTGCCTACCTGACGCAGACCACGCTGAGCCTGGACGAGACCAGTCACGTCATCGCAGCGCTCAGGAGGCGGTTTCCCAAGATCCAGGGGCCGCATGCGCAAGATATCTGTTACGCGACCGAGAACCGCCAAACGGCGGTGAAGGAAGTAGCCGGCGAATGTGATCTTCTTCTGATTGTGGGTTCGGATAATAGCTCCAATTCCAACCGCTTGGTCGAGGTGGCCCGCAATCTGGGCGCGCAATCGCATCTGATCGAGAATTACCGCTCGATCAAGCCGGAGTGGCTGGAAAACGTCAATACCGTGGGTTTGACAGCCGGCGCCTCGGCGCCCGAAATCTTAGTGCAAGAGGCCGTGACTTTTCTGGAAGAGCAAGGTTTCACCAATATGCGTGAAATCGAGGTGATGCCGGAGCATGTACGCTTCGGACTGCCGTCCGAGATTGTCGAAGCCATTGGTGCCGCGCCAGCAATGGCAGAGTAAGAAGGAATGGGAGATTCTTCGAATCGTGCCGAAGTACGCTTCGGCAAAATCGATGACATCAAGAGCCGGGTGGCCGCAGCCATCGATGCTTGTCGGCAATACCTGTTTTCGATCCAGGAGCGCGAAGAGGGCTACTGGTGTGGCGAGCTGGGGGCCGACACGACCCTGGTTTCCGATTACATCCTGCTGCATCGTCTTCTAGGAACTGAAGATTCGGTGCGCACGCAGAAATGCGCGAACGAGATCCTGAATCGTCAGAATCCCGACGGCGGCTGGCCGATTTACAATGACGGTCCTTCGAATATCAGCGCCTCGGTTAAGGCTTATTTCGCACTGAAAATGGCAGGTTACAACCCTGACCATCCCCAGCTGCGCAAGGCCAGGGAGCGCATTCTTGCCCTGGGTGGCGTAACTGAGGTCAACACCTTTACCAAGATTTATCTGTGCTTCCTCGGGCAATACGATTACGACGCGGTGCCGGCAATTCCACCCGAGATTGTGCTGTTTCCCAAGTGGTTCTGGTTCAATATCTACGAAATTTCATCATGGTCACGCGCCATTCTGGTGCCACTCTCCATCGCTTACGCCAAGAAGCCGTTCAAGAAGATTCCCGCGGAGCAGGGGATTGACGAGCTCTTTGTCGGAGGACGTACTCGGAGCGAACTGCGCTTGCGCTGGGCCAATAAGCTAGTGAGCTGGCGCAATTTTTTCCTGGTGCTCGACCGCATGGTCCACTTGCTGGAGCAGATTCATGTTCGCCCGCTGCGTTCGCGCGCCTTAAAGGTGGCGGAGAAGTGGATGCTGGAGCGCATGGAGATGAGCGATGGCCTGGGCGCAATCTATCCTGGCATCATGAACTCCATCATCGCATTGCGCTGCCTGGGTTACTCGCTGGATGATCCGCAGGTTATTCGTGCGATGGATGAATTTGAGAAGCTCGGCATCGAGGAAGAGACCACCTTCCGCATGCAGCCCTGCATGTCGCCGGTGTGGGACACCGCGTATGCCGTGTTCGCCCTGGCGGAAAGCGGAGTTGCGGCCAACGATCCTCGCTTGGTACGACCCTGTGAGTGGATGCTGCGGAAGCAGGTGACTCGCAGAGGCGACTGGTACGTGAAGAACCGCAAAGCAGCGCCGGCGGGCTGGTACTTTGAGTTCAACAACGAGTTCTATCCTGATGTCGATGACAGCGCGCAGGTGATGTTGGCTCTCAGCCGGGTGAAGACCGGCAATGAGAGCTATCACTCCAAGTCGGTGCAGCGCGCCCTGGACTGGATATTGTCCATGCAGTGTAAGAACGGCGGCTGGGCATCGTTCGACAAGAACAACAACCGCATGGTCTTCCAGAACATCCCCTTCGCCGACCACAATGCCATGCTCGATCCGCCGACGGTGGACGTCACCGGCCGCGTCCTCGAATGTCTCGCGAGCTATGGCTACTCGCTCAAGGACGAGCCCGTACGGCGCGCGGTCGAGTTCATCAAACGCGAGCAAGCGGTTGACGGTTCGTGGTTCGGACGCTGGGGCGTGAACTACATTTACGGCACGATGCAGGTGCTGCGTGGGCTGGAGGCGGTAGGCGTGGATTATCACGAGACCTTCGTGCTACAGGCCGTCGAGTGGCTGCGCATGATGCAGAACCCCGATGGCGGTTGGGGCGAAACTTGCGATTCATACGACGATCCCAACACCAAGGGAGTTGGTCCGAGCACGCCTTCGCAAACTGCATGGGCGGTGATGGGATTGCTCGCCGCCAATGACACGCGCAACGATTCGTTACAGCATGGCATCGCTTATCTGCTGAAGACGCAACGGCGCGAGGGGTCGTGGGATGAAACCTTATACACCGGCACCGGATTTCCGCGAGTGTTTTACCTGATGTACTACATGTACCGGCAGTATTTCCCGCTGCTTGCGCTGACCACGTATGCCAAAGCCGCAGCGGCCTCCCAAGAGGAACAGTTGCGCATCGTCCACAAGAACCAATGATCAGTTGCCGGTTGCAAGCAGCGACAAGTCCGGATAGATGGAGGTCAAAGGGTTCTTTCGACTGCTCGGTGCGCTCGTCGGCTCAGGACGACAGCCAAGAGACAACTGACAACTGAAAAATGAAATGTTTTGTTACAGGAGCGACCGGATTTCTGGGAAGCCACGTCGCACGGCAACTGCTTTCCCGCGGCGCGGAGTTGCGCCTGCTCGTGCGTCCCACCAGCCGTGTAGACAATATTGCTGATCTCACATCAGAGCGCGTCGTTGGAGACCTGCGCGATTTGGAATCGTTGAAGAAAGGGATGTCAGGTTGCGAGTTCGTCTTTCATGTCGCTGCGGACTACCGGCTTTGGACGCGCAACAGCCAGGAACTCTACGACTCCAACGTCGAGGGTACACGAAACGTCCTCGTAGCGGCGAGAGATTCAGGCGTCCGGCGGGTTATCTATACCAGCAGCGTTGCCACCATGGGCTTCGGCAACAATGGCCGTCTTACCGACGAGAAAACGCCGGTCACGCTATCCAACATGATTGGCGATTACAAGCGCAGCAAGTTCATGGCAGAGCAGCTTGTGATTGAGGCGGGACGCGGCGGACAGAACGTTGTGGTGGTAAACCCTACGACTCCTATTGGCGAGCGCGACATCAAGCCGACGCCCACGGGCCGAATCGTGGTTGACTTTTTGCGACGTAAGTTTCCAGCCTATGTAGATACTGGATTGAATCTCGTGGACGTTGTGGATTGCGCCCAAGGACACTTGCTGGCGATGGAAAAAGCGGTTCCGGGCGAGCGCTACATACTTGGCGGCGAGAACCTGACGTTGAAGCAAATCCTGGACAAACTGGCGGCGATCACAGGCTTGCCTTCGCCCAAGGTGAAGCTGCCTTACGCCGTGGCCTATGCTACTGGCGTGGTCGATACGGTGATCACTGGGAAGATGCTAAAGCGCGAACCGCGGGTTACCCTCGACGCGGTCCGCATGGGGCGCAAGAAAATGTTTATCACCAGCGCCAAGGCCGAGCGTGAGCTGGGCTGGAACCCGGGGCCCGTGGATGATGCCCTGCGCCGGGCGGTGGAGTGGTTTCAGGCGAACGGCTATGGCGCGTAAGGCAATCGCCATTCTGACTGCCATGCGGACCGAGTTAGGTCCGCTGTTACGAGGAGTGCGGCCACAGCGGGTCAATGGCGTTGAACTTTTCGAACTGGAGAATGCGCTTGTGGCCGTTAGCGGTATTGGGCGGGTTCCCGGCCGTCACGCTGCCGAAGAACTGGTTCAGTGGGCACAGCCAGAGTTTCTGATTGCGGCAGGCATCGCTGGCGCTGTTTCTCCCAGGCTGAGGGTAGGGGACGTAGGCTGGGCACGAGAGGTAATAGATGTTCAGACCGGCAATCGCTATCCCGCGGGACAGGGCGACTGGGTGGTAACCACCGCCGAGTCGGTAAGTGGTCCCGCAGAAAAGCGAACCTTGATGGCCCAGTATGCTGCGGATGTAGTCGATATGGAAGGCGCAATGGTCGCTTCGGTCGCGCGTGAGCATGGAATTGAGTTCGCGGCCGTGAAAGCGGTGTCCGATGAAGCTGACTTCATCATGCCGCCGTTCTCCCAGTTCATCGAACGAGAGCGGGAAACTAGCAACTGGGACGTCTCGCCGCCCACATGGCAGTGCGTCCGCGCTGGTGGCCAAGTTTGGTTCATTTGGGGATCAATAGCAGGATTGCCGCAGTGAACCTGTGTTCAGCTGTGGAACATCTAATTCGAGATGCGTTGTGGGCGTATCCGAGAGGAGAGGATTCCTCTGGCGTAGCAACAGAGAATTTCACAATGTCGAGCGCAACAAAACTCGGTTCCTCAGTTGGTCAGCAGGTCATCCCCGCGACGATGCGGGCGGCTGTCTACCGCGGGCCCAACGACGTCCGGCTGGAAACTGTCCCGGTTCCAAAGATCGGTGCGGGAGAAATCTTGGTTCGGGTCCATACCTGCGGCATCTGCGGCACGGACCTGAAGAAGATCGCAACCGGTTCCCATTCCGCACCGCGGATCTTTGGCCATGAAACCACGGGAGTCGTTGCTGCTCTCGGCAAAGATGTAACCGGTTTCGAGATCGGCGACAGGGTAATGGTTTTCCATCATATTCCCTGCGGAGAATGCTACTACTGCCGCCATAAGGTGTTTGCCCAATGTCCAGTTTATAAAAAAGTTGGCGCGACCGCAGGCTACGAACCCAGCGGAGGCGGTTTTGCCGAATATATTCGGGTGATGGAATGGATCGTCCGCAAGGGGGTAATTCGCATTCCAGAAGGCGTTTCCTTCGAGCAGGCATCCTTCATTGAACCCATAAATACCTGCATGAAAGGTATTGAAACACTGAGACTTATGCCAGGAGAGACAGTGCTTGTCATCGGCCAGGGGCCAATTGGCATCGTCCTTGCCGTCTTGGCACTCCGTAGCGGGGCACGGGTAATAACTTCCGATTTGTTTCCCCAGAGGCATACAATAGCTCAGACGTTCGGCCTGAACGAAAACATCGACGCTTCTACCTCCGAAACCGTAACAGCCATCAGAGAATTGACGGAGGACCGAGGGGCGGATGCGGTCATACTTGCAGTAGCTGGTGACGCTTTAATTCGTACAGCCATGGATGCGGCGCGTCCTGGTGGGCGGGTATTGCTGTTTGCGCAGACGCAGCATGGTGAGGCAAGAATCGATCCCGCGGCGGTTTGTGTCGATGAGAAGAGTCTTTTGGGATCGTACAGCGCTTCGGTGGATTTGCAGGAAGAATCAGCGCGATTTGTGCTCAGCGGAGAAATGGATTTAGCGCGGCTCATCAGTCACCGCTTTCCGCTGGACGAATCGGTTGAAGCGCTGCACTTAGCTGCCCATCCCAAACCGGACTCGATGAAGGTGGTTATTCAGCCCGGCAGCTTATGGAAGGACCAATAAGTGAACGGACACATGACAGCGGCGGTCCTCTATGGCAAGGAGGACGTCAAGATCGAGCAGGTGCCGATCCCCACGCTGGGTGAAGGGGAAGTGCTGGTCAAGGTGCAAGTAGCACTGACCTGCGGCACTGATCTGAAGGTGTATCAGCGCGGCTATCATGCCCGCATGATTGTGCCTCCGGCCCTGTTTGGCCACGAATTGGCAGGTGTCATCGAGGAGGTTGGACCTAACGTCAGAGGTTTCCGCAAAGGCATGCGGGTGGTGGCGCTGAATTCCGCGCCTTGTGGCACTTGCTTCTATTGTTCGAAGCACCAAGAGAACCTTTGCTCGGATCTGTTGTTTAACAACGGCGCGTACGCCGAGTACATTCGCATTCCCCGTCGCATCGTAGAAACCAACATGCTGGCCATCCCGAAGCATGTCAGCTTCGAAGAGGCGGCCATGGTTGAGCCCCTAGCCTGTGTTTTGCGCGGCTTACACGAAACGAAATTAGAGATCGGGGACTCAGTAGCCGTGATTGGCGCTGGTCCAATTGGCTTGATGTTCGTGCAGGTAGCGAAGCTGGCTGGTTGCAACGTGATTTCGGTGGTCAAACGTGAATCCCAAGTGAGCGGTGCTCGTCGATTGGGTGCCGACAGCACGGTCCAGATCGCCTCGGTGGACGATCCGGTTAAGGCAGTACGCAAGCTTACTCCCGAGGGACGCGGTTGTGATGTGGTGATCGAGGCTGTTGGCCGCCCGCAAGCGTGGGAGTGGACGATTGACATGGTGCGCAAAGGCGGCACTGTCAACTTCTTCGGCGGTTGCGCCAGCGGGACTACGGTCGCGCTCGATACGCAGCGCCTGCACTATAACGAGCTGACGCTTAAGGCCACGTTCCATCACACGCCGGAAACTGTGCGCAAGGCGTTCTCCCTGATCTGCGAGCACAAGATCAAGGGAACCGACTACATCACTGGAGAAGCACCGCTGTCACGCTTGCAGCAGGTATTGCGGCACATGCTGAATCGCAACGGCGACATCAAGACGGCCATTATTCCGGGAACATAAAGCAGTGGTTAGTGGTTAGTGGCTAGGGGTTAGTGATCAGTGGCGAGCAGGAGCTCCGACTCTGCTCCGGCAACTCTGATTTTAAAGGGGACGGCCTTAGGCCGTCCGAAATAACCACTTTATATCTTGTCATCCCGAACGACTTTAGTCGTGAGGGATCTGCTCTTCGACTGCGCCACGAAACGGCTGCTACCCGGTACAATTCTTCTAGATGCTTCCTGTCCCAACCGACAATCGCATTCTTACCGGCTGGCGAGCGCTGCCGCCTGAATACGCTATTCCCGAGCGTGCACCTTCCCTGCACGAGGCGCAGCAGTATTGTTCGCGGCTGGCGCACTCTCACTATGAGAACTTTTCCGTTGTCACCTGGTTTCTGCCCAAACGTCTGCATCAGCATTTCTACAATGTCTATGCCTATTGCCGAATTTCAGACGACTTGGGCGATGAGGTAGGCAACCCGGAACAATCGTTGGCGCTGATGGACGAGTGGGAGTCGGAGCTAAATGCGACCTATTTCAGCCTGGTTGAGCTTCCGTTAAAAGATGTGCGACATGACGCCGAGACGCTCCAGGCGGTAGCCGCGGTACCGAACCGGATAGGCCCGCGTCATCCGGTATTTGTTGCTCTTCGGGAGACGATTCGCGATTGCGACATTCCTCGGGAGCCGTTCGCTGACCTCCTGACGGCCTTTCGCCAGGACCAGACGACCCCGCGATATTCAACTTTCAACGATGTAGCTGGGCTACTGCCGTTATTCGGCGAACCCCGTCGGACGCCTTGTCCTATACGTATGCGGCTACCGCGATGCCCAGCGACAGACTCTCTCCGACTATACCTGCACTGCGCTGCAACTGGCGAACTTCTGGCAGGACGTGGCTGTGGACTACGGTAAAGGACGAATCTATCTTCCGCTGGAAGATCTTGCGAAGTATGGGGTGAGTGAAAGCGACATCGCCGAGCGCCACGCGATGCCACAATTTGTAGAGATGATGAAGTTCGAAGTCACCCGTGCGCGCGAGTGGTTTCAGATGGGGCTGCCACTTGCCAATATGGTAGAGAAGCACTTGGCGCTGGATATTGAGCTGTTCAGCCGTGGCGGGCTGGAGATCCTGAACGCCATCGAGCGCCAGCGCTACGACGTGCTGACACGACGGCCCGTCATTTCCAGGCCGCGTAAGCTGGGGCTGCTGGCGCGGGCAGCCATAGGAAAGCTGTTGTGAGCAAACACCCGCTACAGCTGCGGGCCGCCTACGGAGTTTGTCGTCACATCGCACGCTCTGCCGCCAAGAACTTTTACTACGGCTTCCTGGTGTTACCTGCTCCTAAGCGCAATGCTCTGTCAGCTGTGTACGCCTTCATGCGCCACGCCGACGATATCTCCGACGACCCTTCTATGCCGGGGGAACAGCGCCGCGAAAAGCTGGAGGAATGGATCAATACACTGCGTCGCGTCCTCGCCGGCGAACCCACCGACGATCCGGTGTTATTCGCCTTGGCAGATTCGCAGAAGAGCTACGACATCCCGATCGAATTGCTGGAAGAGCTGGTGCACGGCACGGCGATGGATGTGCCCCAATTGCATACCGCTGCAAAACCCACATTGGATGTGGCGACCATGCAGCTTCAATATGACACCTTCGATCAGCTTTACGATTACTGCTACCACGTGGCGTCAGTTGTCGGCTTGATCTGCATCCGCATCTTTGGCTATCGCGATCCGCGCGCCGAGAAGCTGGCGGAGCAAACCGGCGTGGCGTTTCAGCTCACCAACATCATTCGCGACGTGAAGGAAGACGCCGCGATGGGACGTGTATACCTGCCGAGGGAAGATCTGGCGCGCTTCGGAGTCGAGGCGCATTCGCTGACGAACGGCACTGCGTCCACGGTGTTGCGCCCTGTGCTTGAGTTCGAGGCCCAGCGTGCCGTCGAATTCTATTGCGCGGCGGACGAGCTCCTGCCACTAGTGGACGAAGAAAGCCAGCCGGCACTATGGACGCTGGTTGAGATCTATCGGCGGCTGCTGAAGAGGATCGCAGCGCGCAACTACGATGTCTTTTCGGAACGAGTGCGGTTGAGCACCGCCGAAAAGCTGGCCGTTCTAGGCAAGGGATTTTGGAAGCGCCTGACGTGAGCGTTTTCGAGGCTAACCCGCGGCGTTCGTCGGTCGCCATTGTTGGCGGCGGCCTCGCCGGTCTCGCCGCGGGAAGCGCGCTAGCCGACGCTGGGTATCAAGTCGAACTGTTTGAGCGGCGGCCGTACCTGGGTGGACGGGCATCTTCCTACGAATTGCCTGGCACCGGCGAGGTGGTGGACAACTGCCAGCACGTGCTGTTGGGCTGCTGCACCAACCTCATCGATTTCTATCGCCGGCTCGGGGTTGAACAGCAGATTCGCTGGTACGACGAGATCACGTTTATTCTTCCTGGAGGGCGCTGCTCGACGCTCAAGCCGGGAGCGCTGCCGCCACCCTTTCATGCTGCACCATCGTTCCTCGACTCTGCCGTGCTCGATCTCAAAGACAAATTGGCCATCGCACGGGCAATGATGGCGTTCGTCCCCGGCCTTCCCAAAAAAGATGACGGCGAAAATTTCCTGTCGTGGCTTTTGCGTCACGGGCAGACGCAAAAGGCAATCGATCGTTTCTGGATGCCGGTACTGGTCAGCGCCCTCAATGAAGATCTGGATCGGATGTCGGTTCGCTACGCTGCGCAAGTGTTTCGCGAATCGTTTCTGAAATCGGCGGAAGCGGGACGCATGGGAGTTCCTTCCGTCCCGCTTTCCCAGCTATACGGGACCGCGGCAGAGTATATCGAGGCGCGCGGTGGAACAGTGCATATGCGGGCTGCTGTGGATTCGATTCGCGCCGATGCCGATGGCGTGCAGCTCTGTGTCGGCGGAGACGACGTGCGCGCTGACTATGCGGTTCTAGCGACGCCGTTCAATGGAGTCGAAAAGCTGCTGCCCGATGCCCCAGAACTCGCACCGCTGCGCGATCAGGTGCGCAAGATTCGAGTCTTCTCCGATCACTGGAATTCATCTGTGGTTCGACCGCGAGGTCACGCCTTTGGAACATGCGGTGCTGCTGGAGCGGACCATTCAGTGGATGTTCCAGAAGTCGAAGATACTGGCGACGCGCAGGGATTCAGCGCAGAACGGCAGCTATCTGGAGCTGGTGGTCAGTGCATCGAAGACGCTGGTGGAGAAACCGCGGGCGAGATCATCGAGCTGGCCGTGAAGGAGCTGGGCGAGTTCTTCCCCGTCGCGCGCGAGGCCAAACTGATCAAAGGCGACCGTGATCAAGGAAGTGCACGCGACGTTTTCGCCCACGCCGGGCAGCGATGCGTTTCGCCCTTCGCACGTTAGCCCCTGGCCGCAGGCTGTTCCTCGCCGGCGATTGGACGGCGACCGGATGGCCCTCAACCATGGAAGGCGCAGTGCGCAGCGGATATGGCGCCGCGGAAGCCGTGACGAATGCGGCGAGCGATACCAACAGATTTCTCGTGCCCGATTTGCCGGCGAAGGGATTGATGCGACTGTTTGGGTGATGTTGATGCGTTCACAGCGATTCTGACATACAGCCATTTGTCCCGTGAATACCGCGCTGAAAGCAGATCCCCCGCGAGCTGAAGCCCGCTCGTGGGACAAGAACAAAGAACCTAAGGCGCCAGAAGGTGCACCCCTTCACTCACCACACCTTGCACACCTTGTCCGCGGGCTTCACCATCGGCTGACCGGGCTTACAGGAAAAGGCCGTGCCAAACTCCGGCACATTCACTACCACGCCGTTGATGCGGTACTTCGCGGGAGAATGCGGATCGGTAATCGCGCGTGCCCGCAAATCCTCGGGCCGATCGTTCGCGCAAGCCCATTGCGCGAAACCCACAAAGAATCGCTGGTCCGGAGTCAAACCGTCCCGACTCGTTAGCTCCTTGCCCTTGTCAGCGTCCTTCCAGGCAATGTAAGCCAGAATCGTGCCGCCCAGGTCGGCAACATCCTCGCCTTCTGTCAACTTCGAATTGATGTGGATGTCGTCCACGACGACATACTTCGCGTACTGGTCCACCACGCAGTCGGCATGTTTGAGGAATTGCGCAGCATCTTGTGTCGTCCACCAATCCTTTAGATTGCCCTTGGCGTCGAACTGACGGCCTTCATCGTCGAAGCCATGGGTCAGCTCGTGGCCGATCGTCGAGCCGGTATTGCCATAGTTGGGAGCATCGTCCAGCTTGGCGTCGTAGAGTGGCGGCTGCAAAACGCCGGCGGGGAAGTTGATGTCGTTCATCTGCGGGTTGAAGTAGGCGTTCACCGTGGGAGGAGTCATGTCCCACTCCGCCCGATCCACCGGCTTGCCCATTTTGTTGAACTCGCGATGGTTCTCAAATTCTTCCGCCCGCTCGGCATTGCCATAGAAATCGTTGCGTAGCACCGCCCGGAGACTCGCCCGTCTTGTACAGGATCGGCGACTGTGTATCATTGAGCCCATCGGCAGGGGCAACGTATCAAAAGGGCGACGACTTAGATGAGGTTAAATACATGACAGAGGCTGGGGCAGTGGCCATCAACACCTCCCAATCAGGGGGCAGCGCGACAATGGGGCGGCCTTATGGTGCGGCCATCCAGGACAAGTATCGACACAATGGACGAGGTTCGGACCCAGCGAGCAGCAAGGGACCCCTTGGAGCAGTCTCAGTAGTCGCGATGCTTGTCCGCGAGGCCGGCCGCGGCAATCAGGACGTGTGGAACGGGCTGGTCGACCGTTTCTCATCGACCGTCTGGGCCATCGCCAGGGGCCACAGGATCAATTCCGCGGATGCGGCCGACGTGTTCCAGACGACGTGGCTCCGGCTTCTGGAGAACCTCGACCGGATACAGCAACCTGAGCGGGTCGGGGCCTGGTTGGCGACCACGGCGCGCCGCGAGTGCCTTCGGTTTCTTCGTATGTCCGGCCGCCAGATCCCGAACGGAGACGACTTCGACGTGTTCCCCGGACCCGGCACCATGTCCCGATCCCATGACTCGGATCTGGTCGCGACCGAGCGCAAGGATATCGTTAACCCATCTGGTCGACCAGTTGCCGCAACGGTCCCAGCTTCTACTGCAGGATGCTCAGCGCCGACTCGCCGCTGAGCTATCGTGGAGATAAGCGATGCGCTTTCGATGCCCGTCGGCAGCATCGGCCCCACCCGGGCCAGGGCCTTGGAGCAGTTACGCAAGGTGGCGGTCAGGGCTGGTGTCGATCTGGAGGAAGTCTTCTTCAGCTACCGACCCACGGGTCAGGACCAAAAATGGCTTTGGTTCCTTGTATTTTCCGCACCGGAATCTTCCTCTTTCTAACCGATGGATATGTTAACAGCGCTCGCCGAGACCACATCGGCCGGCGACGGCCTGACCTTCAGTGACTCCCAGAAGCGAGCCGTCGGGAGAGCCACGCCGCTTTCGGCGCTGGCACCAGGAGGACCACCGCCGGCGCTGCACACCCCGAGTGAGCGTGCGGCCAGCACGGGTCGAGCATGACCCGTCCTCGAGAGTTCTTCCCAGTCCGCCCCTTCGACATGCCCCCCCCGGGGGTCGTTGAGGAGTGCAAGCGGCTGTTCTCCAGGCGAAGGGAGTCTGACTGCGCGAGGCCTGGCCAGCCCCCTCCTCGTACCGTTGCCGTTCCTCGGTTGTCCTCTGCCACGGCCGTCACAGGGGACTCGATTGTGAAACCGTGGCCGTGGTCGCCCGCCGGCTCACCCAGCTGTGGCGACGGTGACGGCTGAAACGCCACCCCCAGCTGGCTGCCCCTGCCCGGCACTGGCCTCTCCCGCATGGGAGTGTCACTCGCAGCGTAGTCGGTCCACGAGGGAAATAGGTATCGAGTCTGCTGGGATGCGTCCAGCCGCAATCGGGATTGCGCTCGGCGACGTGACTGGCGCCGCTCGTTCGGAGCGCTGATCACGCAGCACGATCTGGCATGACGGTGTCGGATCGGGGGTGGGTGCTGTCCTCCATGTCCACTTGTCCACTGGATCTCCGGATCCAGCTTTCTACTGTCTGACCGTCACCGGAGGGCTCCAATCCCCTACCGTCGCCCACTCTGCCGGTACGCACTGCGGCTTCGCGGCTCCCTGGGAGACCACGCGGCGCCGGAGCTGGGATCTCTGGCGTGTCGGAATCGTTCAGCCGAAGGTGCTCCCTTGGTCTTGTGCTCCGAACTTGTCGCCGGTTCCTTCCACGTCTTTAACCCGGCTGCCACTGGGCAGGCGTCGCAGTGTCGCCCTGATTGAAATACACGAAGGTCCAGGGGCCGGTGTAGACGTTATCCGTGAAGTGGTTATTCTGGTTATTGCTGATGTTGTTGCAGACCGACCATTCCGGATACGCCTTTGTGCTCGAATATACCGAGAAAAGGCCATTCTGACCGCAGCTGTTCGCTGCGGTGCACTTCCCGTTGTAGGTGGAGTCCTTCGGGTTAAAGGTGAATGCGTTACTGGTGACCAGAACATTCTGGGATCGCCACTGGCAAAGTAGGTTGTAGTCGATCGGGCTGGTCTCGGACAGGTGGCTCGGGCATGTATTGGGCCCGTTGTTGATCCACGCAAAGGCCGTTTTACCCAGAGGCGGCACGAGTGGGCAGGGATCCTGACCATCCCCGCAGTAACGGTTGGCGTTCTGGTAGATGACCACCCCGCCGTAGTTGTCGGTAAAGGTGTTCGCGGTGATGTCCAGCTCGCCTGGATAGGTTGAAGGGACAAGACTGTTGCCGCCAGATTCGGAGACGTAGATGGCCCCTTCGGGAAAGCCAGGGTTGGTAGGTCCCTCGACGTTGCCGTTGTCCACGAACGTATTGTCTTGAATGAGGGCGTTGTAACTGATCTCGTACATGAGCCCCTCGGCGCCGTTGTTGGCGATGTAGTTGCCCTTCACCAGGAACCCGGCGTTGTCGGTATCCATCCACAAGCCAGGCGAGTCGTAGTTGTCGTGCACGTAGTTGCCGGTGACCACGACGTCACCGTTCTGCCAGAACTTGCCGCCCCCCTCGATGCCTGAGCTGGTGTGTTTGGTGTTGTTGTAGCTCACCTCGTCCTGGTGAAGGTGATGTTGAGCGCCCCCCCCGTCCAGCTGGAGGTGTCATAGGTTTGGTCGACATAGCTATAGCCGTTGAACCCGTACTCGCCGTTGCTGGTAAGGCAGTTGTCCTTCACCAGGTTATTACCCCCCAGCATCATGGCCGCCCCGGGAGTGTTGTCCTTCATGACGTTGTACTCTTGGTCCACCCATTGTTGCCGTTGCCATTCACGGCCCCGCCGCCCTGCATGGGGGCGAAGTTCTGGATCGTCAGGTACTCGATGGTCACGCTCTCGTTGGACAGGTCGTTGTACTGCCCGACAAAGGCGTAGTGGTCATCTTTACTCCCGTCCAGGACCGCGCCAGGTGCGCCGATGTAGGTGTCCCCGTCGGCCGGGTCGATCTGGTCGTTGGCGTTGGTGCCGAGAGTGTGGGTGCCTGACACGAACCAATAGGTCGTGTTCGGAGTGGAGAAGTTGAAGCTCCCGTTGTTGCCCGCCGGGACCGTCTTGGCCCCAGTCGGAGCAGTCTTGTAGGGATCGGTGAACCCGCTCTCGCACCAAGTCACCGGGGGCTTGGCAGGCGCGACGGCCGCATCTCCGAGCGCCGTCGCCACGGTCGGTACGCCTGTCGTCGCGGTGGCAGCGTAGGCGGCCCTGGTCGGGCAGTCGCCGTCGGGGATAACGCAATGGCGGCTATGGCCGCCATTGAAACGCGAGCTTCCTCGTTAGCATGCTGATCGATTTCCCTTTCTGCGCAACGTCAGTCACTTGAATATCGACGAGTTGATGGGGGTTGGAACAGCTCAGGCGGCAACATCGCGCCCCGGTCTAGCAGCCAGACCGAATACTTCCCTCCGCTATATCACTTGCCTGATGAGTTCCGACCGGCCTCGCCGCACACGCGGACTCCAGCGTGCAAGCCTCGGCGGTAGGCCATTTCTTCATCTCCAAGTAGGCGCAACAAGAGCCCACAATCCGGACTCACGCCGAAGAAACGATACCGTCGGATAAAGGCTGTTTAGAGACTCCCTCCGGTCCGGGTGATACTCGGGCTTGCCGACCATTTGTATCAGGATGCGTTTGGGCAGTCAAGCTGGAAGGAAATCTGGATCTTGGAGTAGGCTGCGCGATTTGGTGTCTAGACGGTGTTCTCCTTGGCTCTTCTTCGCGCACAACCTGACATCGGAGCGCCAGCGGAAGTTCCCTTAACTGTCCGGAGCCACGTTAATTGCTGAGGGGACGCTTCGCGGAAAAGCCGATCTGCGTCCCAGTCCTCACGCTTAGTCTGGATCCAGCAATCGCATGGGTCGTTGGTGGGTGAGACCCCTCGGGCGGCGAATGTTGGCGACAAGGCGGATTAGCGTAATACGCTTCGGCGCTGGCCGGGGGCGATCCGATCGCGACTGTGGTGTGCTGCGGGCCGGGGCGACCGAGTTGGTGTTGGGTCATTTGGTGTCCGCCCCCGCGACTATTGCAACCGTCTTTCAGTGTTACCAGGGATGATACCCGCCGATCGACCGGGTGGCCGACAAGCTCGGGGGGCTCACCTGAACCCACCAGTACCTGGCGACGCCACCCCCTCGGCCGCACCGCTGAGGACGACACCGACCCTGAGAGATCTGCATCGTGGCCGGCCCTCATACGCCTTGGTCGGCCCCAGCCCACTCGCCCCGCAGCCGCCACGCATTGAACCAATCGGTACATCGCGCTAACTGGCAGGGCCACCTTCCGGGTGGGCGGCACATCTCGACCGCTCGCGCTGGACCGAGGTCACTTTGCAGTCGGTCTTGATCCCCTGCCGGGCAGTCGGGGCCGCGTGGGACGTTCGGCCGCGTCGTCCATCCAGGCGGCCTCGTCAAGACGGTATGCAGGTCTCCATAGGTGAATTCTGGGGCGCGAACGACGCCAGCGCTAAGGGAAGAACGCCAGGAAGGCTCCGCTGTTGACTCCGCGTGCCGTGCTGCCGGCCCCCGAGGGGGCGAGTGCTACTTCGAGGTCGACGAAGTAGTTGTCCCCGTCGTTCTCGACCTCGTTCGGATACGTCCATCCCCCCGAGGTGTCCTGCGCGTAGGGGGTCAACGGGTTCGGCTGCACCACACGGCACGCAGGCGATGATGCCGTTTCCGGACCGTGGGCCGCGCCGATCCCCTGCGAAGGGTACCCCCCGCCGTTCGGCAACCAGTACCCTTGGACTCCCGAGTACCAAACGTACCCAGATTGTACATGCCTACCGCACCCGGTAAGTTGTGATCGGGCTCAGCACGAGATCCGAGGCCGAGAGGTCCGAGTAGCACCAGCCCTCGCCGGGCGAAGCCGGACCCCGCCGGGAGCAACCAGGCGGCGAGATTTGTTCACGATCCGGAACCGCCTGCTGCGTCCCGTGTCCCAGATGCCGCAGACGCTCGGCAGCCGCTGGTTTCCGGTCTGAGACATGAACCAGAACTCTGAGGACCTGGGCCGGCGGGATACCGCCATTTGCGTGGAGACCGTGAACGGCAGTGCAGCCTCGGGCGGGTAGAGCGGATTGGGTTGGTTCGGCCAGCACCGGTAACTCGCCCCGGCGGGACCTGGTCGGTGACCTGCACGTCAATCCAGACGTTTATGCCCCTGAACCCGCACCCGGGTAGACCGAGGTGGGGTTCAGGGTGTTCTCCTGCCAGGTGAGTTGTTGGCCTGAAAGAAGTTGACGTCGCTGCTGTTGCCGGATGTGGCGTCCGCGAACGCGAAGAGCGGTCCGTTCGTGATGCCCTCGGCGTATGCGCCGCCCGCGCCGAACTGCCCGTTCGTGGCGGGGGCGTAGCGGAGCGATGCGGTGGCGGCCCGGTAGGAGACGTACTGGGTCAGCGGGATCGGTGCCGGGAGTGGGACGAAGTTCCACTGACCGGCGACCAGAGCGCCAGAAGTCACGACCGAAGCCTCGACCACGGCACCGAAATCACCCTTCTGGTCGGCGTCTCCGGTGTCCTGCCAGAGACAGAAGGTCTGCGGGGCGGTGGACTGCTGCGCCGGGCACACCCACCACCAGTAACCCTCGAAGTACAGGGTTTTACTGGTGACGCAGAAGCCGGTCGCCGAGACGAACTCGAAACCTGCACCGAAGTCGACCGGGGTGGCGGGGCCGTTGGTCAGCTGACACCGTCGGCGTCAAGAAAGGCCTGTCGCTGGTACGTGGGGGTCGCCCCTCGACATCGACCCAGAAGTTCTCGCCGTTGCCGCCGCCCTGTAGGTGAGCGGATAGGCCCACGATTGGTTGTAGGTGCTCTGGCCGGGTCCCGTCGCATTGCAGCGCTCGGAGCGGTGAGCCGACCGGACGTAGATGCCGTTTGCCCGGAACCCCCGGTACCCCAGTAGCTGGTCGTGGCCTGGAACCACTCGGATCCCCCGCCGTAGTAGACCGCGACCTTGTAGTCCCCGGCGGCAGGGTTACTCCGCTGTAAGAGCAGGACACCCATCCGGATCCGGCCGGGCCAGACCATGACGGTGAGCTGTTGTCCGTCCCGGCGACTTCCGTCTGGGTTGCGATGTCCCATATTCCGCACCGGGTTGGCAGAGCGCCGGCGCCCGACGGGGAGAAGAACCAGATCTGGTCCAGCGAGCAGGTCGGCGAGAGGTGGAACTCGGTGGCGAAGGTGTAGGCGTAGGTCTCGGAGGAGATCCCCCCGGGTACGGTCGGAAAACTCGGCCACAGCCGGTACGAGGTCCCGGTTGGAGGGGCCCTGCCGACCTGCAGGTCCATCCAGAAGTTGGCCCAGCTCCACCCTTCGGC
>CAVYZB010000015.1:0-201081 GCA_963772895.1 uncultured Acidobacteriaceae bacterium | reverse complement strand
GCTGGCCCGTGAATTTAAGTGGTTCACAAAACGAAGCGAAAGCAGTGAAGTGAGCACGAGGCAGTCAGGAGGACCGCCATGCCCACAACTGAAAGAAGCAAGTGGTATCACAGCAATCAGTACACCGCCGATTCAGCCTGTGAGCACTGTTCGGGTGTCGTTCGTCACGAACCCTGGTGTATCACGCGCAATGAAACTGTTTGCTACGCCTACGAAGCAATCCTGGATCCCGGTAAGTTGACGCTGGAAGATGAACTTATCCTGCATGCCTTGGGTGTTGCGTGGGGACGCAGGCCCTGCGACGGCGGGTGCCAGCCGGTGAGCTCGGAACTCTACTCAGGCTAAATTGTCGTGGGCTGCGCGTTGTATTGCGCATCAAATCCGTAGTATCGTACTCAACACTACTTCAGGTTTGGGTGATGGATATCATGGCGCAAACTAGCACATCGAAGAGCAGCGAAGAGATCCGGGAGATCATGGTCGAGGTGGCTCGCACTCAGCTCGCCGCAGTCACGGCGGCCCTGAAATTTTGGGGCGGATGGGTGGAGTCGGCGGACAAATACACGCAAAAGATCAGCGCCGAGCTGACGCGGGTCAGTGAAGGCACAGATGATTCGCAGGCGTTCGTCGGACGGCTCACGGATTTCAGCCGCGAGTACCTACGGGAAATGATCGCTCTTCCCACTACGGCTGTGGACCACTTCGCCAGTGAAATTGAAAAAATCTCGAAGCCGGTTGGCAGACCCGCGCCCCCGCACGCGCGCAAAGCCAAAGCGAAAGCATAAGCGCTGTCAGATGACGCCCGTGGTTCGCGGGTCCGGTAGCTTCTTACTCATGATAGAAAGAGCGTGCACCCACTTGCGCTGAACATCCATCGTCCAACTGGCATGCCAAAAAGGATCGGTCAACATCGATTCCCACGAGTCGCTTATCCATCCTGCCGTTTCCTGCAATGTAACGGCCGTGTCGTCTGTTCGACCATCCATTAAGCCCTGCATGCTTTGCGGGCCGATGCTGAGCAGGCTCTCGGCGGTCTTCATCCACATCGCGGTAAGAACACCCGCGGGATTGATCTCCAATCCGCCAAAGCAAGCGCCTGCAGTGGCAGCGAATTTTGAGTCTTTCTGAGCCAGCGCGCAACCCCGCATCAGGGCCTTCTTCCACGATTCCCAGTAATGGGGATTGCGCAGAGTCGCGGCACACAAATCCACGAAGATCATCGAAGGATCGAAGTAACTGCGAAACGCGGCTTCATAGGGGGCAAAGGAGTCGGCGTCGAGTTTCTTCTTCGGAAGTGCGTCCAGGATCACTTGCGCTGCGATCAAGGCCGATTCCATAGCGGGAGTAATGCCCTCTCCGGTCATCGGATCGACAAAACTTCCGGCGTCACCGATCAGCAAGCCCTTGTCGAAGTAGTTGCAGCCAGCGCCACCGTAGGTCTTGACGATGCCGCCGATCGGAGGCCGGACGAGCTTGAGTTTTCTGCAGCGGGGATGGCCCCGCTTCAGTTTTTCGAAGAAATCGCGGAACAACTGGGGAACCGCAATGCCGTGCCGTTGGCACGTCTCCTTCAGCATGCCAACCCCAAGATTCACACGGCCGTGACTCATGGGGAACATCCATCCGTAACCGGGAAAGAAGTCGCCATCGAAAAAGAAGGCTGCCTCTCCAATTCCTCCGTCATAACCATCGGCGTAAGCACGCTGGGACAGAGCAATGTGTCGCGCATCGTCGGCAAGCAAACCGGCGTGGCGGGCAACGATGGAATTAACTCCGTCTGCGCCGACGACAATTCGGCCGCGATAGACAACGCGATTTCCGGGACGAGTGGCCTCGACTGTCACGCCACGTCGATCCGCGCTGAAACCGGTGATGTAGGTTTCCTGGAGAACAGTTGCGCCAGCCTCAACGGCCGTTTCGAGGATGACGTTATCGAGTACGTCGCGAGGAACAATATAACCGTGCGGCGGCAGATGCTTGTGTACGCCATAGAAGGGAATTCGGCCTATATAGCATCGCTTGGAATCGACATAGGTCGAAGAGTAGATGATGGGAAGAGGCGTTGTTGCCTCCAAGGTCTGCAAACATCCCATCTTGTCGAGCAGGTGAAGACCGCGCGGTTCGATGTAGTCGCCGCAAACTTTCTCGCGAGGGAAGCGCGCGCCATCCAGAACGAGCGTCTTAACGCCCTCCGAAGCCAGCTTCCATCCTAAGGTGCTGCCCGCCGGCCCGGCTCCGACAATGATGACGTCGTAGCGAACGGCATTTTCCGCCGGTTGGTTGACGGTTTTCCGAGTTGAGCTTTTTCTCGTGGTCATTCTCAAGAACCGTCCAAGAACCGTGCCGTCCCTAAAGGGACTCGATAATTCTTGTCACCCCAGGGCTTACGCCCAGGGCTAAAACAAATTCCGCCCCTCCGGGCTAAATTTTGCGCGATTCGTCCACTGGGCCTACTCAAAACCATTTCCACACAGCCTCGCTCTTACGCCCTGGACAGCAGACGCGTGTCGTGAATCAGCGAAAAGCAGGCGCTCCGGATACTTGCTGTTAGCCAACGCCTCGGCCTCCGCTTCCGCAGCGAGTTGGTCGAGATAGGCTTCGGCTTCGGGCAAGGCCTCCACCAACCTCTGGGTGAGGGCAGCCCGATTCTGCGGATTCGCATTGCGGAACAGCACAGCGGTTTCCGGATCTCTAACCGCAATCGCGACCGGCAGAGTCAAAATCGCGTCCTCGATGTCCTTGGCGGAACCTCCGCCTAGCGCCGTGGTCCCGCGAACGTCGGCGACGTCATCGCACCCGTGATAGAGCATTCCCAGCGTCCTGCCAAACTTCTGTAGTCGGTTGTCGCGAGTGCCCAGGCGGGCGCAGATCTCAAACATCGAGCCAGTATCTTCGCCCGCGATCATTCGCCAATCTTCGGTGCCAAGAGCGTGACGCCGAAGCCGCCATTGGAAGCACTCCGCCACCCCGAGGCGCTGCATCAATTCGGACAGCAAGGCCACCGAGTAGGCATCGGAAGCGACGAGCTTTGAGGCGGCCGCCATAATGTATCCGGAGGTCATCAGGCCGGGAAGAAAACCGTAGCGACAATGCAGCGACAGGTTTCCCCTGCGATAACGCGAGCGATCCAGGATGTCGTCAACGATAAGGCTGACATTGTGGAGGAGTTCGAGACCGACAGCAGCGGTCACCACTTCATCTGGAGGGGCCTTATCCACCATCGAGCGATAGCAGGCAAAAATCGTAACCGGCCGAAAATATTTGGCGCGCCCGGAAAGTTGGGTCTGGATCATGGGGCGTACTTCGGGATCGGTGGCTTCGATCCAAGCCGTGATGGAGGTCTGCAGTCGTTTGAGGTCCGCAGTCAAGCCCAAGCGCTGGGGAAGTTCCCAGACTGCGCTGATTTCAGTGACAGGTTCGGCGGTCGCAGTCATCGAAAGCCTATATGGGTGATCTCGCTGTGTATGGTTTTCCGCTGAAGTCTGGAATTCCTGCGTTTACGATTTGCCCTTGCGCGGCGAGCGTTGACGACCAGGTAGCAACTTTATCCCCGTTGCGTCGGCATTCGTGTGACCCTGCCCGGCTCCGGCTGCTGCTGATTTTGTCTTTGGCGTCCGTCTCACGATGATGGGGATGCGCGCGCCCGCAATGCCGGGAATCCTGATCTCGCCCTGGTAACGAACTCCGGTAACCAGGCCTCGGTTGATCTGTGCGGTCACTCTGGCAACCACTTGCTCGCCGGGCGCTAAAGTGATGACGCCAGGTTCGAAGCGCAAGACCGACGGAATCTCTTGACCGTCGGGGTCAATCAACGGTCCAACCACAACGCTGGTGGACACCTCTTTTGGCAGTTTGTTTTCTACTACGAACAATCCGAAGGCGCGGCTACCGGCCTCGCCTTCAAGAACCATGGCCGCGGGCGAAGGTGCCGGGGCAGGGGGAATGGGTGGCACGCGGTTGACCTCCTGCACTGCATCTGTGGTTGTTACGACTTGCGGGCCCATCTCAGAAACCGCCGAGAGCAACAACTCCAAGCTACGGCCGGCAAGTTCACTGAGTAGTGCTGTACAACGGAGGTTCGCGTCCAATGCGCGTCCCCAAACCCTGGTAAGTTGCGTCACTTCGTTCATCCACGTGTTCCCGGGACATTTCCTCGTTCTTCCAGGCACGGACGTGGGCAATAGAAGTGGTCATACCAGTGGTGGATGTAGTCGGGACAATCTTTCACGTCCACTTCGTAGAAGGTGTCCGCCCCGATAGCAGTCACAGCGATCGTCCATCGGAGGAAGTGAAGTTTGCACCCGAGGACCCACATCAGTATCTCTCTCTTCGACCCCACCGGAGACGCCGCGGGGATGAGATGAGAGACGCGAATCTCTCCGCGCTCCATGGGTGCCAAATCCAGACTGGCGGAACTGAAGACGAGTCCAGCATTCTTGGTGGTGGTAAAGACTGTGACCTTACGCAGCGCCATGGTGCAGTTGGTGATCACGAAGCCCAGACTTGCGGTGTCGCCTGGCTGTCCGAGGCTGGTTACATCGCATAACGGCTTGGGCATCCAGCAAGGTGGCGGAATATCGCAGGGCCTGCAATGCGACAACGGTCCGCCCGCAGATATGAGCTTGCCGAGACCTTGCAGAAGCTGTGGAGAGCTGCCGGCCAGCGACTCGACGAAGTCAATGCCCAGTTGCGCGCTCTGCTCGACCAGCTTTGCCAGAGCCTGTAAAGATGCGGTCAGCGCCGCGTTACTGCTGCTCATTGGCCCCTCTCCTCACGATTGGATTCTCCAATGACCTCGATCTCAACTTCAAGGCTTGCCGGAGGAACTGTCCAGGTTCCCCGGTAGGTGTGTCCCCCTACCAGCCGGTGCGAAAAGTGCAACTCCACCATTAGGTCACGAACCTCCTCGGGCGCCAGAAGGCCCGATCCTTCGGTGACCGTCACTCGTACCAGTCCGCCGTGCGCCTTGGCAAGTTCGTCCATGATGCGGTCCAGCCGCTGTTTGCCATCGCCATCCTCTTCGACAAATCCGCGATACATAGCGCGCGCGATTCCGTCATCAGCGAAGACGCAGAACGTATCTTCACGTGGAACTGCAACTACCACATTTCCTCGGTTCAACAGCGTCAGTTCGGCGGTGACCCGGGCGCCTGGTTTTTCCCGGCACACGATCCGTGAGCGCAGGAAGCGCAGGCTGGCTCGCGCTTCCACATCCACGAGGATCGGAATTCGTTTCTCGCCCAGTTCGACGTTGCCCTCGTAGGATCCGGGCGGAGTGGACTTGGGAAGCCGAAAGCTGAGCGTGGAGATTACGGGTTCGGCAGAGCGAAGTTTGCGAATGTTGAGGGGCAGGGAACCGGCATCTGGCAGGATTACGCGGCAAGCTCTCGCAGGCGGAAACTCGGGAAGTTCCAACGTCGCCAACAGCCGGTTTGGTGTGCCCCTGAACCGGAGCGGTGCTTGCTGAGCGTTCATACCTCACTTGCCTTTTCTTCGTGGTGGCGCGCCGGCGGCTGGAACCGTGGTTACCGGTTCGGGCACAAGAGTGGCCGGAAGGGTCACACCCCCGCCACAATGCTCGCACGGATTGGGCACATACGGTTCAGTGATCACCTGAGCTTCTCCGCACAAACGAATGCTGGCCACCTGCAATCCCAACACCGAGAATCCCACGGTGAAGGCGGCAGGAACGTGAGTGCGAATGGATGGAATTTCCTTCACACGAACGGAGACGTCCAGGGGCTTGAGAGTGATGGGCTCGATGGTAATGTGATCCAAAGCAATCTCGATTTTGGGAAGATGATTGATGTCGAAACTTGTTGGAATCCCCATTAGGTCTACCGGCGAAATCAGATCAAGCTCCACGGTATAGTTGCTGGGTATGCCGCCCAAGGGAACCTCCTGCTATTTGCCATCCGGATGGAATTGTGCAGAACTGTAACCGCGCCGGGCGACGCTTGTCAAAGCAATTTTCCCCAAAAAACGCTCGCCGTTTGCGGCGTCTGCAGCAGTGCCGCGCGTTCTGCCTTCCCGTTGTCACAGAGGCGGGGCAGTTCATGGTTTGGTGAGCTCCCAGCGTGCTAGCATGGAAACCCGACAGGTGCTGCCATGAACGTTAGTGACCCAGTTGAAGCGCTGCTCAAGCAAAAGGCCAGCAATGTAGTTTCGTCCGTAAGTCCCGATCAGTCGGTTTACGAAGCCATCGAGAAGATGGCTGCGCAAGGGATCGGAGCTGTGCTGGTGGTACTGGATGGCAAGGTTATCGGCATCCTCTCTGAGCGTGACTATGCGCGCAAAGTCATCCTCAAGGGGCGCTCCTCCAAAGAGACGCCGGTCCGGGAGATCATGACCAGCCCGGTCGTCTTCGTAACTCGACAAAACACGGTGGACGAGTGCATGGCCATCATGACCAATCGCCATTTCCGGCATCTTCCGGTAGTCGAGGAGGGCGTGGCCGTCGGCATGGTGTCGATTGGGGACCTGGTGAAATGGATCATCTCCGGCCACGAGGAAACCATTCGGCATCTGGAAGGCTACATCTCAGGAAAATATCCCGCGTAAACGGCGGGCCAAGGGAGGGGAAGGACGCTTGCAATCAAAACTCCGCGTTCTGCGTGTTTCCGCGGTAAATGAAGTTCCTTGACGGAGCGCGCAGTCGCGGATTAACCGCTCACCTCTCCCGCCAGCCAAGCCAGGTACTCTTCGGTGCCGCCTTGAACTGCCAGTTCGACGCATTCGGGCAACTCATAAGGGTGCAGCTCCTTGAACGCGGACCGCATTTGTGCGGCGTGTTCAGCAGTCGTCTTGATTACCAGCAGGTGCTCCGGCTCGTTGGAGATGGCCTGCTTCCATCGGTAGACCGAGCGGATTGGTCCGACGATATTTCTCAGCCGACGCGGAGGTCGTTGATGCGCAAAGCGTGTGTCGTTCTTTTCGCGATGTTGATTCTGGCGCAGTGCTTCGGCCAGCAGGCTAGCCACACTACCGTTACAGTATCCGGCTGCGTGATCAATATGAATGGGACCTTCAGACTCCACACCTCCGATCAGACTTACGTGCTAAAAGGAGGTCACCACCACAACGCCCTGTTCAGTTACAACGGCAAACTGGTTGAGGTGACTGGGACCATAGACGCTTCCAATAAATCGTCCGGCATACCTGTAGTCCTACACGTAACCCATCTGAAAAAACTGGCGGACTTCTGCCATTGATGTGGGGTGGGCCAGCGTTGTCCATTGTCGGTGCCGCTGCTGTCGGAGAGATCACATTGCGCTGAGAACGCATAGTTGTTGCGAAATCGCCATTCCACAGGTAAAGACGAAACTGCACAACTATTTGTATTGCTCCAGACTGTGGGGAGCCGATAGCAAACTTTTGCGTCGAGGCGACACGCCCCGGTACAATCGCCGGTCGGAATCAAATCCTATGGCAATGAACAAAGTAGTTGCGAACGCAGACGAAGCCATTCACGACATCAAAGATGGCGACACGTTGATGGTTGGCGGCTTCGGGCTGTGCGGGATTCCTGAGAACCTCATCCGCGCGCTGGTCAAGAAGGGTGTCAAGAACCTGAACACCATCAGTAACAATGTTGGGGTTGACGACTTTGGACTCGGGCTGATGCTCGCCGCCGGACAGATCAAGTCGCACAAGGGAAGCTACGTTGGCGAAAACCGCTTGCTGGAAGAGATGGTGCTAACCGGGCGCATCGACTTGGAACTCATTCCGCAGGGGACCTTTGCAGAACGTATCCGCGCAGGCGGAGCGGGAATTCCTGGCTTCTACACTCCCACCGGCTTCGGGACAATTGTTGCCGAGGGCAAAGAGCGGCGCGAGTTCGATGGCCGGCCGTACGTGCTGGAACTGGCCCTGAAAGCGGACTTCGCGCTTATCAAAGCCTGGAAGGGCGATCGTTGGGGCAATCTGGTGTATCGGAAGACGGCACAGAACTTCAACCCAATGATGGCGACCGCAGCCAAGGTAACGATTGTCGAAGTCGAACACTTGGTCGAGCCTGGGGAAATCGAGCCTGCCCAGGTGCACACCCCAAGCGTTTACGTACAGCGTATTTTCCAGGGCACCGGCTATGAGAAGCGCATCGAGCGGCGAACGCTACGAAAGGCTTAAGGAATGGCAACTCCTCCAATTACGAAGCAGAAAGACACCGAAAAGCGCGATCGCATCGTCAAGCGCGTGGCTCGCGAGTTGCGCGACGGCTACTACGTGAATCTTGGCATCGGCATGCCGACCCTGGTGGCCAACTGCGTGCCGCCCGGTATGGAAGTCATCTTGCAGAGTGAGAACGGCATGCTGGGCGTGGGCCCGTATCCGCTGGCGGGCGAGGAAGACGCGGACCTGATCAATGCGGGGAAAGAAACGGTATCGGAGATTCCCGGCACCGCATATTTTTCGAGCGCCGAGTCATTCGCCATGATACGGGGCGGGCACATTGATCTGAGCGTGCTCGGAGCCATGGAAGTCGACGAAGAGGGCAACCTTGCCAACTGGATGATCCCGGGCAAGATGGTCAAAGGTATGGGCGGCGCGATGGACTTAGTCGCCAGCGCTCGGCGGGTGATCGTGGCGATGGAGCATACCACTAAAGATGGGGGGCCCAAGATCCTGAAGCGTTGTACGTTGCCGATCACCGGCCTGCGCGTAGTCAACACCATAGTCACCGAGATGGCGTACTTGCGGGTGACCCAGAGCGGACTGGTCCTGGAAGAGATCGCGCCGGGTCTTAACCCGGATGACGTCCAGCGCGCAACCGAAGCTCCACTTATCGTGAGCCCAGAGTTAAAGACGATGGAGTTCTGAGCCTCCTCGCGAAACGGCCACTCCCAATTCCGCCGACTCCTAATCTCAAAGTTCCAAATCGGGAATGAGACACGTTGATTAACCGCGCCTGTGATGCGTGTCGCTGCCCCGGTCGTGAGCCCGGGACATAATCGAAGGTAGTAGCAACGCAATCATAGAAGTGGAAAGCAGGGTGTCATGAGTTCACGTCTCGCGTGTCTGGCAACTGCCCTGGTGCTGGCACCGTCGATTTCGCTTACCGCGCAAACAAGTTCAAGCGCGAACCCAAGTGGGACTGCGCAGGCAGCGTCCTCGCAGATCAAGAAGGTTCCCGCGCCTTACACAAGTTCGTCCTCCGGCAAGGACATGTATATCGCGTACTGCGCCTCGTGTCATGGTCAAGACGGTACCGGAAACGGCCCTGCGGCTCCGGCATTGAAAACGCGCCCAACCGACCTGACAATTCTTGCGGTGAAGAATAGCGGGAAATTTCCCGGTGCCCATATTGCGGAGATCATCAAGGGCGACAGCCTGACAGCGGCGCATGGTAACAAAGATATGCCCGTGTGGGGGCCAGTATTTCTTACCCTGGGGCGGCATGATCCGGTGCAAGAGCAAATGCGGATACACAACCTGACTACATACCTGGAATCGATTCAACAGAGATGACAAGTTGGCGAGACCGTTACTTCTAGCGGTTCTGTCGCCGGCCGCAACTTCGGGCAACAAATAAAAGAAGGGCGCATTGATTGCGCCTTTTGCCTTCTGCGTCTGGTTCTCGCTATACGCCGACCGGCTGCTTCGCTGGAGCTGGAACCGGCGTCATCCAGCCAAAGCGGTCTTCAGCTGTTCCGTTGACAATGCCATAAAACTCCTTGCGGACAGCCTTCGTAACGGGACCAGCAATGCCATGTCCGACGGTGATCTTATCCACCGAGCGGATCGGCGTGATCTCGGCAGCGGTGCCGCTGAAGAAAAGTTCTTCCGCGATGTACAGCATTTCGCGGGGAATGATCTGCTCGATCACCGGAATTCCCAGCTCCTGCGCAATGTGCAGCACCGAGTTGCGCGTAATGCCGGGTAGAACGCTGTTGCCCAACGGCGGCGTATAGATGCGGTCCTTGTGCACCACGAAGATATTCTCGCCCGAACCCTCGCTCACATAACCGTTGACGTCGAGAGCAATGCCTTCGCTATAGCCGTTCACAATGGCTTCCATCTTAATCAGCTGCGAATTCATGTAATTAGCGCCGGACTTGGCCATGGTGGGCATGGTGTTGGGCGCCAGCCGAGTCCAGGACGAAACACAGACGTCCACACCGTCTTCGCAGTCGGCACTACCGAGATACTTGCCCCATTCGTAGTTGGCAATGTAAACCTCGGTGGGCGAATTGAACGGGTTGACGCCCACTTGGCCGTAACCGCGCAGCACGATGGGGCGGATATAGCACGGCGACACCTTGTTGCTAGCGACGAGTTCGACAGCCGCCTGGCATAGTTCGTCGAGCGAATAGTCGAGCTCAATGCGGTAGATTTTCGACGACTGGACCAGGCGCACCATGTGATCTCTTAGGCGGAAGATGGCTGGGCCCTTGGGGGTCTTGTAACAGCGAATTCCTTCGAACAGTGAGGAGCCGTAATTGACCACGTGCGCCATCACGTGGAGCTTTGCGTCATCCCAGGGAATCAGTTGTCCGTTATGCCACACGTAGTCGGTTGCTTTAATAGCCATCTTGGCGCTCCTTCAAATATTGGGAGTGGTACAAATCGTTACGCTGTCGGGCCGGACGTGCAGAAAACAGAAAACGCTCACTCAGACAATCAAAGCCACGGCGCTCGATGATCGTGAGCATCTGGGAATCAGCTTAATTCAGAATTATAACTGACGTTCGAGCACTCCGAGCCAAGGTTTTCTTCAGCCTGGGTACCGGCCCGTCAGCCTAACCAGAATGGATGCGGCAGGCTGGCGGCGGGCTCCCCAATTCGTGGGGAAATTATGGCCTCCTGTCCCTTAGTTAGCGCCTCCGGAACGTCTGGCGGGCGTTTACAATGAAAAGTACAGCCACTCTCGCCTGGAGACACCCGCATCCGCGTCTTATAATCTCTGCATCGTTGGCTTCGGGAATGTCGGCAGGGCCTTCGTCGCACTCCTCCAGAGAAAAGAGACAGAACTCCGAAACCGCTACGGCATAGCTTGGCGGATCACGGGGGTGGCTTCGCGCAGGCTCGGCTGGATGGTGGCGCCGAATGGCTTCGATGTCGAAAAATTGCTGGCTGCGGATTTTACCAGCGCGCAGGTCGTGGGCGATGTTCATGAGTGGCTCCGTTTGGCGGGAGCCGACGCGATTTTCGAGGTGAGCTCTCTCAATGCCGCGTCCGGCCAACCGGCGATCACTCACATACGGGCGGCGCTCGAGGCCAGGGCGCACGCCGTCAGCGCCAACAAAGGGCCGGTGATGCACGCCTACCGAGAGTTGACCGAACTGGCGGCGTCTCAGGGAAAGCGATTCTTGTTTGAATCGGCGGTGATGGATGGCGTACCGATCTTCTCGCTTTTTCGCGAGACATTGCCCGCGATCGAGGTTCGTGGCTTTCGTGGTGTGTTGAATTCCACGACCAACGTGATCCTGGAAAGTATGGAAGCGGGAATGACATTCGAGGAATCGGTTCGCGCGGCACAGAAGTTAGGAGTAGCGGAATCCGATCCTACCGACGATGTCGAAGGCGTGGATGCGGCAGTGAAAGTAACCGTGCTAGCTAACGTACTGATGCATGGCGATCTGAAACTGAACGATGTCAGCAGGCAAGGTATCCGGGGAATAACTGCGGAGCAGTTGCGCGAAGCGCGCGCCGCCGGAGAAGCTTGGAAATTGGTTTGTAGTGCGCGACGTGCGGAAGACGGTCATGTGGTGGCGTCGGTCGCCCCGCGGCGACTCAAGCTTTCTGATCCGCTGGCGCTGGTGAAAGGTACGTCGTCGATCATCAGCTTTGAAACCGACGTTTTTCCGGAATTAATCATTACCGAGCAGGACCCTGGGCTGGAGGCCACAGCGTATGGTTTGCTGGCGGACTTCCTCACCGCGGTCAGGAGTTCCTAATATGTCATCGAGTGCAAGGACTGCAGTGCCAGCCCGCAAGCTGGATGTGGAGTGGGTGCGTCAACAGTTTCCTTCGCTGCACCAGGTTGTGAATGAGCAGCCCGCTGTGTTCTTCGATGCCCCCGGTGGCACGCAGGTGCCGCAACGCGTGATTGACGCGATTGCCGGTTACCTCTCTACGAGCAATGCGAACACCGGCGGGGCCTTCATCACCAGCCAGCGTACCGATCAAATAATCGAGGATGCGCGCGCCGCGATGGCCGACTTCTTCAATTGCGCAACGGACGAGGTCGTCTTCGGCGCCAACATGACGACGCTGACCTTTTCGTTGAGTCGGGCCGTCGGCCGCGAGCTGAAGAGCGGCGATGAGTTGCTGGTGAGCTGCCTCGATCACGACGCGAATGTCTCGCCCTGGGTGTGCCTGGAAGAGCACGGGGTCAAGGTGCGCACCGCCGATATCAAGCCGGGCGATTGCACCCTCGACATGTTTGATCTCTCGGCGAAAATTCGCCGCAACACTCGCATGGTGGCTGTCGGCTGGGCTGCCAACGCCGTGGGCACCATCAACGATGTGCACGAGATTGTGCGGCTGGCGCATGCGGCTGGCTCTATGGCCTTCCTTGATGCGGTGCATTACGCGCCCCATGGACCGATTGACGTGCAGGCAGTCGATTGCGACTTTCTGGCCTGCTCCAGCTACAAGTTTTTCGGGCCGCACCTCGGGATTCTTTACGGCAAGCGCGAGCAACTGCAGCGGCTGCGTCCGTACAAACTTCGCGCCTGCACTGAGAAGTTGCCCGACCGTTGGGAGACGGGAACGCAGAACCACGAATGCCTGGCGGGGCTAACCGCGGCCATCGACTATATCGCCGACGTGGGTCGTCACCACGATCCCGAAGTGAAGACGCGGCGCGAGGCCATACTCGCGGCCTACGAACTTTTCCAGCAGCACGAGCGGGAGCTGCTCGAGCAATTGATCAGTGGATTGCTGGCAATTCCTGGGCTCACCTTGTACGGCATCAAGGACGCAGCGAAGTTCGACCAGCGCACTCCGACGGTGGCTATCCGAATCGACGGCTATACACCGCGCGAATTGGCGACCCACCTTGGCGACCGCGGTATCTTCACCTGGGACGGAAACTACTACGCCGTCGATCTTGCTGAACGGCTGGGCGTGCAGCAGAGTGGTGGAATGCTGCGGATTGGATTAGCACATTACAACACCGCGGGAGAAGTGGAGCGCCTGCTGGCGGAGTTGCGTAGACTCAGCCATTAGCTCTTAGCTTTTAGCTTTTAGTTTGAGGTTGTCCGACTTGTCTCTGCAGGCACCAGGCTGGTTCCAGGTCAATAGCTAAAAGCTAGCTAAAAGCTAAAAGCTAAGAGCTAAGAGCTAAGAGCTAAGAGCCCAAAGTAAAGCCGTCGCATCAGCATGCTTTCCTTGATTTATAATCCGCCCGTCCCCAAAAGGAGCGGACTAGAATGCGCGGCGTGCCTCGCTGGGTGGCAGTGTTGGCTGTGGTCGCGACAGGGGCGCTGGTCTGCGCCTTCACTATTCGACACGCAACCGCCCCTGCAGCCTTGGTATCGCAACTCTCGCAATCCACGATTCCGGCTGACGGTTTTACTTCGATTGAACTAAGAATCTCACAATCCAATGGTCGCCCACTGCACGGCCTGCAGGTCGCGGTGGAAGATCCGCATCACGCGGCGGTGGAATCGGTGACAACTGAAAGCAATACGATGGTCGCGTCGCTTCGCGCCGGGGTGTTGTCGGGCGATACCAAGGTGCGAGTCGCAGCTCCCGGGTTTGCGACACAGGAGATTGCGTTAAATACCACACTCGACCCCAGCGACACCATCGGAGACGGCACTCCCGATTTCCTGCGCCTGCACGATCCTGCTGATCGCACCTCGTTCCGGCGGTGGTTTACCTTGCTGGCGGAAGCGCAGTACCTTCGTGGACGTGCGCTGCCGTCCGAGATCGACGATTGCGCCGCTCTCTTGCGCTTTGCCTACCGGGAGGCCCTGCGCCCACATGACGCGGCGTGGGCCCACGAGATAGCGCTGCCTGTCCCGGCTTCCGCAAGCGACATCCAGCAATATCAATATCCTTACACTCCGCTTGCAGCGGCGCTGTTCCGGGTGCGTGGTGGAGACTTTGAAGTCAGCGACCTCAGCGATGGTACCTTCGCGCAATTTGCCGATGTGGAAACACTGTGGCGGCACAACACCTATTTCATCGGTCGTGACTTGCATCGCGCCCGTCCGGGCGATTTGCTGTTCTTCCGCCAGGATGGTCAGAGGATGCCATTCCACGCGATGATCTTCCTCGGGAAAAGTCAGATTGAGCCGGGCAACCAGCAGTATGTCGTGTATCACACCGGTCCCAGTGGCCGCTCTTCGGGCGAAATCCGCCGACTTCCGTTGGCTCAACTCTTGAACTATCCCGACGCACGCTGGCGGCCGATACCAGACAATCCCGGCTTTCTGGGTGTCTATCGGTGGAACATCTTGCGGGGCGCGGAGTGATGCGGGCAGACCCTCCCATTCAGGAAGAGCAAATGCCTCGCGGGCTGAAGAGAGTGTGTCGCAATCTCTGCCGTCCCTACGGGACTCGCTATCATCTCCCACTTTACCCAGCGCTGAAGCGCTGGGCTAAGCTCTTTCGCGCCTATGGCGCTCGTTTCTGTGCCGTTTATTCCCCCCGCCGAGTCGGTCGGGGATTTGCGACACAGCCTCGAAAGCCCGCTCGAAATGACAAGAATAAAGGACTTTCATCGGCGCACCCCTCGGCGACCTCAGGACAGCCTCTGAAGGTGCGCCCCTTCGAGGCCACCTGCGCTCGCTGGGTTGCTGTCGTTCTATTGCTTCAAATATTGCCGCTGCCAATCTTTGCGCAGGAGAGCGCCGACACCGGTGCCTCATTTTCGCTGACCAGCCAACGCACCTACCTCCCAGGAGAAAAGCCGGAGGTCTCCGTCTATTCCCACAATGTGAACGCGCTGGAATTCCGCGTCTATCGCGTGAACGATCCGGTGAAGTTCTTCAGCCAGATGCAGGAGTTGCATAACTTCGGCGGTCGTGCGCCCAGCCTGCCGAAGCAGTCGCGTACCTGGCTGGAAAAGTTTCATGCCTGGAAGCATCGCCTCTGGGCCTGGATTCGCGATTTCATTCGCGCGCAGTTCTCATCCGAGTCGCGCCACCAGATTCGCTTGTGGGAGGTGAGCGGCGGCGAGAAGAAATCGGGCGCCAAGGTTGAAAGCTACGCGCAAGTGCCTGTACTCAATCAACAGCAGGTGGTTTCGGTTTGGAATTGGACCGTGCCGTCGCACGAGCAATGGGAAAGCCAGAACGTCGCCATCCCGGTAAGCGACAAGGGCGTGTACCTGGTCGAGGCGACCAATGGCACGCTGCGCGCCTATACCATCATTGTCGTCACCGAAATCGCGGTCATTACGAAGGGCGCGCCCGGCCGGCTGATGAGCTTCGTGGTCAACCGGCGCAGCGGCGATCCAATTGCCGGAATCATGGTGCGGGTGTGGGTCGACCAGAAAGAAGTTGCCGCCAAACCGACTGACCAGCAGGGCCTGCTGGATACCACGCTAACCGAGGCGAAACCGGAAAACGTCGCCGTTCTGGCGACGAGCCCAGAGCAGTTCGCAATCAACACGCCCGGAGCTTGGAACCTCGGCGACGACCCTAATGCCAGCCTGCGCGGTTACACCTACACCGACCGGCCGGTGTATCGGCCAGGCGACACCGTACATTTCAAATCCATCATTCGTGCCCAGACGCCGAGCGGCTACATCATTCCCCAAGACCGCGACCTCAGACTGGAGATGCGCGATCCGCGCGACTATAAGACCATCTGGCAGCAGACCGTGAAGCTTTCCGACATGGGCACAGCGGAATGGAATTACGCGATTCCCGCCGACGCCAATCTCGGCTTCTATTACCTCTCAATGCAGATGGGCGAGCGCTACGTCGAGGGCACCAGCTTCTCGGTGGAGGACTATAAGAAACCCGAATACCAGGTGAAGGTGACGGCGCAGACTCCGCGCGTGCTGCAAGGGCAGGCGATCAAGGCAACGATCGATGCGCGCTATTACTTCGGCGAGCCCGTCGCCAACGCAAAGGTGACGTGGGTCGTACACACTTCAACATATTGGCCTATGGGACGCGACGAAAGCGAGGATGCCGGCGAATATCAGGAGGGCGACAATCCCGAAGCCGGCAATCCGGAAGGCGATGAAACTTACGGCGGAGAGCAGCAGAGCGAGAAGAGCGGCACGCTCGACGCCGAGGGCAAACTGCAAATTACGATTCCGACAAAAGTCGACAGCAAGAAGCGCGATTTGACATATCGCATTGAGGCGCGTGTGACCGATGCCGGCAACCGCGAAATAGCAGGGCACGGTTTCGCGTTGGCAACGTATGGCGGCTTCTTCTTGATCGCCGAGCCGGACTCTTATGTCTACGCGAAGGGCAGCACCGCGACCGTGACCATCACCGCGCAAGACTACGACAAGAAGCCGGTGCAGACAACCTTCCAGGTCGAACTTAATCGCTGGGACTGGCGCAAAGGCGCGGGCCAGTTGGTTACGACGCACGCAGGGCCAAACCGACGCTAGCGGCAAAGCGCAGATCAAGCTCACCATCCCCGATGCCGGCGAGTTTCGCGTTCGCATCACCGCGACCACTCCGGAGAATCGCACGATCGAGACCACGGCATTCTTGTGGGCTCCGGGAGAGAGTCCGTGGTGGAGCGGTCCCGCCGAGGAGCGCGTCCAGATTGTCGCGGACAAGAAGACCTACCAGCCGGGCGACACCGCGCATGTGCTGATCGTCACCGCCAAGGAGCCGACCTCAGTCCTGGTGACGGTTGAGGGCAACGGACTTTACTCCGGTCAAGTGATCAAGAGCAGCGGCGGCAGCATCACGGTGGATGTTCCGATCAAGCCCGAGTACGCTCCTAACTTCTACGTGGCGGCGGTCTTCATTCGCGGCAACAAGCTGTATCAAGGATCGAAGAGTCTCACTGTGCCGCCAATACAGCACGAACTGAATGTGCAACTGCTGCCCTCGAAGCCGCAGTATCAGCCGGGCGAAGCGGCGAGCTACACCATCAAGGCGACGGACTCCAGCGGCAAGCCAGTGGCAGGCGGACTTCAGTTTGGGCGTTGTCGACGAAGCAATCTACGCGATCAAGCCGGAAACCGTGGGCAGCATCGTCAACGCGTTCTACGGTCGCGTCTATTCGCGCGTGACGACCGAGACCTCGCTGACGTATTACTTCAGCGGGCAGGCAGGGAAGCGCGCGATGCAGTTGGCCAACGTTCGGTCGCCGAAAGCGATGGCGCAACTGAAGCCCGAGCGCCTGGTGCAGCCCAAGATCCGCAAGGCATTTCCTGACACCGCGTACTGGATGGCGGACGTGCGCACCGGCAGCAACGGACAAGCTACGGTGCACTTTGATTATCCCGACGCCATCACGTCGTGGCGAGCGACGACACGAGGGGTCACGCAAGACACCAAGGTCGGCAGCGCGGTGGTGAACACCATCGTGCGCAAGAACCTGATGGTGCGACTGGTGGTGCCGCGCTTCTTCCGCCGGGGCGACGAAATTACGCTCTCGACCATCGTGCAGAACTATCTGCCGACGGCAAAGACGGCGCACGTGTCGATGGAGTTCACCGGCCTGCAGGTGTTGGACGGCGGAGAACAGAACGTGCCCGTTGCCAGTCGTGGACTGGCGAAGGTGGATTATCGGGTGCGGGTGCTCGATGTGGATTCGGCACGCGTGCTGGGCAAGGCGCTCACCGACGTCGAGAGCGACGCGATGGAGCTGACGCTGCCGGTGGTTCCCTTTGGAGTGAAGTTGGCGGTGGCGAAGTCGGGATCGGTCGCAGCCGTGGGCAGGAGCGACACGTTGCTGCCGTTGACCTTCCCAGCGGGCGCTGAAGTCGGAACTCGCAAGCTGACAATTGGTGTCACGCCTTCGATTGCTGGCACGGTGTTCGCCGCACTCGACTTCCTGACGTCATATCCCTACGGCTGCACCGAACAAACTATGTCGAGCTTTCTGCCGGATGTGCTGGTAGCAAACTCGCTGAAGAAGCTGGGAGTGAAGTCGAACGTCGATCCGCAAGCGCTGAACAAGCAGGTGCAGGCGGGCCTCGACCGGCTCTACAACTACCAACATCCCGACGGCGGCTGGGGATGGTGGCAGACCGACGACAGCCAGGCGTTCATGACGGCGTACGTGCTCGCCGGGTTGAGCCAGGCGAAGGCGGCGGGATTCGAGGTCAAGCAAGACGCGATCGATCGCGGACGCGGTTGGCTACGCCTGCAATTTGATCGCTCGGAAAAGGTGAAGACCGACTTGCGCGCTTACATGGCCTATGCCTTGGTGCTGAGCGGAACGCACGAACAGGCGGTAGTCGACTCTGTGTGGAACCAACGCTCGACGTTGACGGCCTACGGGCAGGCCCTGCTTGGACTGGCGCTGCTGGAGATGAACGACGGCCGCGCGAACGAGTTGAGCAAGCAAATTGAAGCTGAGGCGAAACAGGACGACTCGCAGGCATGGTGGCCGAGCCACACCAACTATCTGCTGGATTTCTCCGGCGACACGACTCCCGAGACGACAGCGTATGCGCTGAAACTTCTGGATCATACCGATCCCGCGAGCCCACTGCTGTCGAAGGCCGCGGTTTACCTGGTGAATCATCGCGACCAGGGCTACTACTGGGAGTCAACCGAGCAGACGGCGATGGTGATCTACGGACTCACCGATTATCTGGAGCGCACGAAAGAGCTGCAGCCCAACTACAGGGTCGAGGTGCAAGTGAATGGCAAGACGGTGGTGAGCAAGAAGTTCACCGCCGCCGACGCGCTCGCTCCTGTGACAACGGTTGCTCTGAGTGAGTTGCAATTGGCAGACGGAACCAACCAGATTCGAATCGCGAAATCCGGAGAGGGACGGCTGTACTGGTCGGTACGAGGCGAGTATTACTCCAGCGAGTCCAAAGTGGTGAACACCGGCAGCTTCAAGTTGAGCGTGGCGCGCCAATACTACCGCTTGTCGCCGCAACAGAAGGACGGCCGCGTGGTGTATCACCTCGATACATTCTCGGGACCGGTGCAGGTAGGTGACACTCTTGCAGTGCGGCTGACAGTTGGTGGCAATGACTGGAAGTATCTGATGATCGAAGATCCAATTCCATCAGGCACCGAGTCCATCGCGCGGGATGATTTGTACGAACTGGATGAGCGTCCCGATTGGTGGGGGCGATGGTACAGCAATCGCGAACTGCGCGACGATCGCACTACGTTTTTCAACATGTACTTCCCGCAAGGGCAGCATGAATACGTGTACCTGCTGAAGGTGGTGAATCCGGGCGTTTTCCGCGTGAGCCCGACGAGCGTGGAGCCGATGTATCAGCCGGAATATCTTTCCACTAGCGATGCCTTGACGGTGACGGTGAAATGACCGCGAAACATAGTGGCGTGGCGAAGATTTGGCTGCTGAACCTCATCGGCAATGCCGTGTTGCTCGGTGCGGTTTATTCCTGGCTGCTGATGCCGGATGCGCATGGCTGGCAGGTGGCGGTCTCCGCGCTCGATGGGGCTCTCGTGATCTTTTTCGGACTATGGCTGCGCACCGGCACGTTTGCATACTTCAGGGTTGCGGAGTTTCGAGACAATGCAACTGTGTGGCGTGCGTTCCGGCACGCTTTGCGGCATCTCGTCGCGCTGGCAGTGTGGGCGGTTTGCCTGGCAGCCATCGCCTGGTTCCTGATTTCCCTTCGCCGATACACGCCACAGTTCGGCGTATGGTTCTGGCAGAAGTCGCCATCATTCTTGCGCTTCGGCACTCCGAAGGAGGTCTTTCATACGGCCGATTGGGTACTGTGGTTCGTGCTATGGGTGCTGGTGCCTGCCGTGTGGCTGCCCATCGCCACCACCGTAGCAGCAGCCGGATTCAGATTGAAGCGCATGGCGCGCTCCCTGCGCGTCTTGCGGCGGCCCGCGTACTGGCTATGGTTTTGCGCGCTGATGCTGGTCGGAGTTTATGTTCCCTATAGGTTGGTCTGGTGGATCCCCGACCTCAGTGACCTGCGCGAACAGGCATGGAGCATGGGGCTGCGATTTTTCGTAGCCTACGTGATCTTGATTTCGGCGTGGATCGCGCTTCTGTTGGTCATCGGTACGCGGGTGGAGAAAGAAGATCCTGAGCCAATTTCTTATAGTTCACCGTCCCCCGGATCGCAGGGCATCGCCGATAGTTAGTTCCGGCGGCAGACCATTCTGAATCCAGTCGAGTACTGTCTGTTTGCCGTGCTGCCGCGCGAGTTGTGCTACGCGCGCGCGGGCGCCAGCGTAAGCGCGCCGTAATTCTTCCTCGCTCGCCCGAGATCTCAGCGCTCGCTCCAAACTTTTCAAGTCGTCAAAGGTCTCGCTTCGTTGCGACGAGGCGTTCGGCGCCGTAAGGTATAGCACCAGTCCTTCGCGGAACCAGAGCGGCGTGCCTGGAAGTGCATAGGAGTCGATCAGCATATGCAGAAGTTCGTGGCGAATGGTGTTTTCTAGCGTGCCCGCCTCGCGTAAGACGTCGGAGGGTTGCATCTGGATAGTGCGCCCGCGAGTCGATGCCGCTACCCATCCCGGCTCGCCTGTAGAGTTGCGGAAAGCTGCAACTGTCGGATAGATCTTCAGGCGAGGGGAAGCGCGGTAGAGCAGTCCCGTGTTTTCTTCGGATTCATGCATGAATCCTGTGGCAAGGGTCAAAAGCGAACGGTCATGATCGGGACGAGTGGTCAGTAGCGCGACATCTTCGTTAGTCAGCTGCTGCCACGGTATGCCCTGCGCGCTAATGCCGAGTCGCGTTCCCGGATAGTAGAAGCTGAGAATCTCGCGGTAGGAGTGACCTTCTTCGCCCATTACTTCGGCGCCTACCTGGCACAATCCAACCCCGTGTCCGGAGCCTCGACCGTGGAAGATGAGGCTGTCCCCGGCATCGCTGACATCGTACCAATTGCTCTTCATGCGGTCCCATCCAATGTGGCGGCCAATAGCGGAGCGGAAGTTCAGCGCCGCGACTGCGATGGTGCCGCTGCCGCTGACGCGGAGAAACTCCACGCGTCCGCTGGGCGTGCGATGCAGGACCGAGACTGCATGCAGGTTGCCGGGAACCACGATGCCATCAGCTGCGAGAGCGCGCTGCAACTCGCTCTTCGCAACCTCGGAGCGCCACTGAGTGCTCCCGTTGCGCACGCAGTACTGGTCGGAGTGCTGAACCAGGAAGGGCTCGCGCGGCTCATTGTTGCCGAGAACAAACCGTCCATCTTCAGTGGTGCCTCCGCAGTTGGCGTTATAGTAGGTGGCTGCCGGTTCGCCGTCGTACCAGAGAACTTCGCCCGCGGTGGCGTTGGCGATGCTGCGCAAACGAGCATTGATGCCGGCGATGCGCAGGTCCTGGCAATGCGTGGTGTCGCAAAAGTCAAAGCCTTCCAAGGCGTGACGGCTGCCAAAGTGCATCGCGTAGGTACGCGCCGCGACGGCCATGGCCTTCAGAGCCTCCTCGGACTTGAAGCTCCCGGTTTCGCCGGCGAGGACTCCTGCGATGTATTCCTCCATCGGCATGAACGCGGTGACGAGCAGGTGACCGTCAGCGGCTTGAATCTCAATAGGAAAATCAACGCCTAATGGTGGATCGCCGGTGGCGTTCATTTGATACGTGCCACTCATGCGAAGCTCGGAGAAGGACGACTTGTCGCTATCGATCGCAACCCTCGAAGCCGTGGCGCGCAATGCCGCGGCAGTGATAGCGATCGTTTTGCAGGTACCGCAGGTTCGCATTTGCGCCCGGCCGGCATCGGCGCGGATACGCAACTCGCGCGGCGGATGCAGATACCAGAGCCGGACTCGCACGGTCTGCGGAAACCCCGTATGAAAAACTTTGGTTGCGGTGCGAACTTCTAATTCAGCGGAGCCCACGGTATAGAAAAGGAGCAGCACGGCGATTGCCGCCAACAACCGTTTCACTTGCGTGCTCCTTTTGCGGCTTCGGTGACCCCAACATCGTGGTTGGCTGCGAACGCGGCGAATATTTCGCGTGCGACGCCGGCGGCGTCCGAACCGCCATGCCCCTTCTCGAGGAACACGACCAATGCGATCTCAGGATTTTCGGCAGGCGCGTAACCGGCAAACCAGGCATGCGTCCATGGGCCTTCGTCAGCCAGCGCGGTTCCAGTCTTGCCTGCGACTTTCATAGGCGCGTCGGGCTGCGCCATGCGTCCCATGCCGTAAGAAACCGATTGTTGCAGGCCGGCAAAAATTGGCGAGAGCTTATCGTTCGGATCGCTGGCAGCGAGCGCGGCAAGATCGCGATAGCCACGCAGCAACTCCAGTGGCGTTACGCTGATGCCCCATTCGCCGATTGCTTGCAGCTGCAACTCCTCCGGCGAGTCGCCGAGTGCAACATTTCCAGCGGTTTCATCGGGCGCCAGTCCAGTGCGAGAGCTGAAGCCATAGCGCACAAGACTGTCGCGCAATTGTGCAGGCGTCAGGCGGGTTGCGATGGTCGTGAAGTATGAGTTGCAGGAATATGCCAGGGCGCTGGCCGGGAGCAGCGGCTCGGGTGTTGCAGGATGAGTGCAGTCCAGTTTGTGGCCGCCAATCGAAACTGTGCGCTTGCACATCAGAGCTGTATGCGCGTCAACCTTCCCCGCTTGCAGCAACGCCCGCAAGGTGAACGGCTTGATGCTGGAGCCGGGATGCACCACCCGGCGGGCGGCGACTTCCAGATGGTAAGCCGCGAGGACTCGCCCGGAATGGACATCGATGACTACGGCGGCGCCACGACGGCCAGCCATCGCGCGCGAAACGGTTGTCTGCAAAGCCGAATTAACTAAATCTCCTGCCGTAGCCAGCAATGTGGTCAAACACAAAACGATTATGGCGAAACATCGCCGGCCAGATTGAGGCGGGGCATGGCTCGATTGTAATGGGAGCCGGCAAGTGCGGCGACATGTGTATCATCGGCGAACTAGGCCTCGCTCTTGCAACTCGGGTTTGAGAGCCTACAATTAGTTTGTCAACATCTAAATAAGTGGAGGTTGCCATGATGGAACTCCGGTTGACCACGGAAGAAGAAGACCTGCTTCGGGATCTCCTGCGGGAGCATCACACCCATCTATTACGAGAGATCGCCAAAGCCGATCATCACGAATTCAGGAAGGGTTTGCGTAATCGCTGCACCATGCTGGAGGCAATCATAGACAAGCTGCAGGTGCCAACACACTCAACGTCCTGAAGCCGTATTGACGCGAGTCGTCCTTGTTGCTATTGCGAAGGAGTCTTCGTGCCTGCCGTAGCGCGGTGAGTAATGTCTCCAAATTCTGCAGCAATCACGGCAGCAGCACGATTTTTCCGTGCGCGCCTGATGGCTTCATGATCTCGGCGTGCGCGCGCGGTGCTTCGGCAAGCGGTATCCGCTGCCCGATTACGGGACGCAGCGTTCCATTCTCCAGTCCGGCAACCAGCGCCGCGTGCATGGCCTTATATTCCTGCTCAGAAGCGGCCATGAGCGTCACGCCACGGATGTCGGCTTCGCGCACCATGGCATCACGAGGATTGATCTCGACTGTACCGCGGCTTCCGATTACCGCCACCCGGGCTTTCTTGGCGAGCACGGTGAGATCCTTGCCCAGATTCTTGTTCGCCAGCAATTCCACAATGACGTCCACCCCACGGCCCTCGGTGAGCTTCATCAACTCGTCGAGGTAGCCGTCGGATGCATGGTTTAGAGCGTGGTGCGCGCCTTCCTTCTTTACCAACGCAAGCCCAAGCTCGCTGCCGGCGGTACCGATGACGGTCATGCCGGCCGCGCGCGCCAGTTGCACGGCTGCGCTGCCGACTCCGCCACTCGCGCCGTGAACAAAGACGGTCTCCGCGGGCTTGGCCTCGGCGCGTTGAAACAATCCGCGGTACGCAGTGCCATACGGAACGCCTATGGCGGCGCCTTGTTCGAAGCTGACGTTGTCGGGCAGACGATGTAACTGAGCTTCCGCGCACAGAACCTGCTCTGCGTAAGTGCCGCTGTTAGGGCTTGTGACATAGACGCGGTCGCCAGCCTTCAATTGCTTGACACCCGATCCGACAGCCATGACCGTGCCACCAGCGTCAGTTCCCGGCGTGTAGGGGAGCGCAGGTTTCAGCGCGTAAGTTCCAGTGCGGACGTATGCATCAACCGGATTCACCCCAGCGGCATGGATGCGGACCACAACCTGCCCAGCACCGGGTCGAAGGTCGGGGACATCTTCCAGCTTCATGACTTCAGGACCGCCGAATTCATGGACACGGATAGCTTTCACCATCTCCTCCTGCGCACAAATCTCCCACCAGATTGTAACTAGAGGCGGCCAACTTTGCTGCGGGGAGATTGGGGACGACTGAATCGCCAGACTGCATACTCGGCGCCTAAGGTCTCCTTCGCGGATTGATTAAGCTTTCTGCTCTATGTTGCTCATCCGGCCTCGGATGCATACTGCAATCACTTTAGATACTGGAAGCGCCAACGAATCGTCTAGCTCACCTTTGTTCCAACACGCCGCTGGTCGCGGCGAGTCGAGGCCACTACCGGGAAGTGGTATGCCGGCTTCGAAATTTCTGCTGGGCAAGGATGTTCCTTCCGGTTAATCTTCTATATCTCCTGCGAGATAACTTGGTCGCCAGAAATGTGCGCAAGCGTTGCCACAGATGGCGTGCTTCCGTCCACTGCAATTGAGGATGCGGGAGATTAGGGCATGAAAGCAGTGCGTGCGATATCGGTCTTATGGGTTGCGACGGTGCTTGCCGCGCCGGCAACCGCGCAGGAGAAGACGCTCGCGCGCCTGAACCACGAGAGCATCCCTGAAGTTACGCATCCGCGGGTCGACGCCCGCGATGGCACGCGACCAACCACCGCTCCTTATCGGGAACCACTTTCCGAGTCGGCGCTCGCACGCTCGGCTGCAACCGCGCTGTTTGTCCATGCAAACCTGGTTCGCGCGCGCGAACTCGCTCAACGCGCCTTGCGACACGACCATCGGGATGCTGAAGCCCTATTTGTTCAGATGGAAGTTGCGGCCATGCAGGCCGATGAGACGACCATGTTGAATGCCGCCACGCGCCTATGCGAAATCGGCGGCGGGGCAAAGCAGGACCCGAGAATTCGGTTAGCGGCAGCTCGTGTGCGTGAGTCGGCCGGCAATACGCCTGAGTTTCGCGCGGCTATTCCTCGGCTGCAAACGCTACTGGCAAACTCCAGCGAGGATTGGCCAGAACTTAACTTAGCGCTGTTGAGCGCCGCGATGGATGGCGTTCCCGGGCTCGATCCAGAAGCTATCGCGCGCGCGTCGGGCATCCTGACGGATTGGCGCATGGTAGGTCCGTTGGGTAAGCACGCACTGCTCGACATGGGCCGCACCTCAATATCGCCGAACGATGATTTGGCGGAGGCGTCTTATGGGAATCGTGCGGTTGAGAATTTTCAATTTCCCGACGGCATCCTCCGCCTTCCGCCGTATCTGTCGCCTCGCGGAATTTTCTACGCGGCAGCGCGTTTTGCTTCGTTAGCGCCGAGCGCCTGGACTGTGCGGACCGAAAGCGATGGTCCGCTGGAAATTTACGTGGATGGCATGCGAGTGTTGCGACAAGATGCAGGCGTTCGGGGAACTCCTGCTACCGGTTCTGCCACGTTCGAGGTCCCGGCCGGTCCGCACCGTGTGCTTGCCAAATTCGGTGGTACCGCAGCGCCGCTTAGGATTGCAATATCGCCGGCGGTCTTGGACATATCGACTCCAATACGAGCGACGCGATCGGTAGAGGAACTAACTTACGAGCTCGCTTCATCGGCTTATGCTGCCGGGGACTTTAGGACGGCGATCGAGCAAATCAACTCGCGGCCATCGGCCCCGGGTTCCGCTGCACTGCAGTTTCTTTTGGCGCAGTCGTGGACGCGAGAGGATCCCAAGGCGCCCGAAGGTCTTCATGCATGGAACCGTTTGCAGTCACTTGCCCCTGGTGCTTTGGCGGCCGATCAGGCGCTGGGTCGGCGGGCCTTGGCAAGCGGCCGTCTGATTGAGTCTGAAAAGTTCGCCAGACGTGTCCTGGCGGCGAATCCCAACGACGTGCAGGCGCTGGAGACGCTGGGCGAAGCGATCGAAGGCGATCCGCGACTTACAGACTCCGAAGGAGAACTGCGCTCGATCTGGGCACGACGTTTGGCGGAGCATCCGTCATGCAAGACGTTTAACCAGGCGATGATGTTTTATCGTGGCCAGGGACAATTCGCGGAAGCCGCCGCTGCGCAGCAGAAGTTAGACGGTTGCGCTCCAGAGTCGCTGGCGTATGCGCAGTCATTGGCCGATCAGGGGCGTCATAGTGAAGCCGCCCGGGCCCTTCAGAAATTGGTGGCGGCGGCTCCTTTGAACCGTTCCGCGCGCCTGATGCTGGTTCGTGAGTTGCAACTCGCCGGTGACGATGCCGCCGCGGAACGTGCCGCCGACGCATGGTTGCGAATAGCGCCGAACGCCTCCGAGTACCGTCGACTGGCGGCCGCGAATCGTAGCGACGACCCGACCGCAGACGCGCAACCGTTTTACGCCGCTTATCGCCGCGATGGCGCTGATGTAATGCGGCAGGCAACTAGCACGCGACTTCCGAGTGCTCCCGTCATGCTGTTGAATGATCGTGTTGCCATGCTGCGGCCTGATGGCAGCGTCTCGTTGTACGTCCACAGAACGAGCTTTTCCAGTGCGCAGAACGTCCTCCACTTCGAAAAACCAGATTTGCCGCATGATGCGCGAGCTGTTGCAACTGCAAATTCTCCATGCCGACGGCCATGTCGCTCCGATAAAGATCGATTCGCAGAAGCCGCCAAGCGCGCTGCCGGACCTTTCGGCTGGCGACGCGATCGACGAAGAGTATGTAGTGAACTACGCGGGCGACGGCGGAATCGCGGAGCATCCCGAAGTTTTCCAGTTTGTTTTTGGCCGGTTCGATGAAAAAGTCTTACGCGCACGTTTCGTGGTGTTGACGCCCGCTGAGCAGGCTCACCGGGGTGTCGTAATTGCCTCCAGCGACGCTCCTCGTTTCACGTCGCGAACGCAGAACAGCATGCTGGCGCGTATCTGGGAGCGGGACGAAGTGTCGAACGCGACAGGCGGATTGGTTTTGCCCGATAAAAGTCTGGCCATCGTGCGGGTGGTCGACCAAGAGAATGGTTGGACTGTACCCAGCGACGCCGAGCATCATCGCCGCATCGAAACCATCCATCCGGGGCCGCGCTTCGAGGAGTCATCAGGCACCGTTGAATGGCGCCACAAGCAATCGCCTGAGATCTCGGCTCTCTGACTCTGCTCGATCCGGAGGTACATTCCGACATCCGGACGCATCCCGCCGATTCCCGTTAAACTAAAGCCAGAGGTTTACATGGCACTGACCCAGGAAGATGTCATCTCAGCGCTTAAAGAGTGTTACGACCCCGAGATCCCGGTTAACATCGTGGATCTTGGCTTAATTTATGAAGTTCGGCTGAAGCCAACGGAAGTCCCCAACCTGCAGGGCGAAGATGTTGAAGTTGAATTGAAATGACGCTGACCTCGCCCGGCTGCCCATCTCACCAATACATCGGCGATCAGGTTCAGCAGCGCCTTTTGCAGATTCCGGGCGTGGGCAATGCCACGGTTAACATCGTGTGGTACCCCCAATGGACTCCCGAGCGGCTTAGTCCGGAGGCGCGCAAGCAACTGGGGATTGAATGAAGCCTAAGGCTGCAGGGAAGTCGCAGCGACCGCATAGTGTTTTGCTTCGACCGACGGATTCGCGCAGCTGGCTGCCCCCTTCACGCAGAACGGAAGAAGGGGATCAGGAACCGCGCTGCGCGCGCAGATCGCGCCAAGCGCTGACGCTGCGACGCTCGGCCTCTTCAGCGAAGCCCTCCCCCATCTTTTCCAAAGTGGCGAAGATCTGCATACCCTTTTGCATGTACTCAGGGGCATTCTGCCACACGACTTCAAACTTCTCGGGATATTCTGAGGCCAAAACCGCGAGGCCAGCCGCCGCGAAAGCCATTCCCAAAGGGCGGCGGCGGGTGATGAGCAGCACCGCACCAGCGCCGATTGCGCCAAAGACTATCGCCTTCTTCCAATTCTGCATGATTCACCTCGAGCGATGCACCAAAGCACCACGTTACAAGTTAGAGGAACTCCGATGTCCTGCCGTTGTATGCGAACGCCTCCTCATGCATTGATTTATTGTAAGCGCCTATAGCTGAGGACGTTTTGCAGGCGGCTGAGCGGTCCTGTGATGACTTGGCCTCCTCATGGCTGAAAATCGCCTCGATCGGAAAATTTGTGCGTCCACTTGCCGCTTTGCCTTCGCACCACACGCGTGATGATACGTGCCCTTCGATTGTCTTGAGCAGTGTTAAACTTCATAAATTATAGCTTTCCGGCTTGAACTGGCAAATCTCAGTAGTTAAGGAACCATACCATGGCGACTATGAAGCACCCGGCTGTCGAGGCCCCGGCTGGAGTCTTTCCTGGTCGAGGCCGGTGGTTGACGGCGTCTGCAACGCTTCAATGGTGGCTGGCTGGTTGCATCGTTATCGCGGTCCTCTGTCTCGGGAACTTTGATCTACTCTCAGGCAAGTCGGCACCGCAGTGGGACGGCCTCGATTACTTCGGGCCGGAATTTTCCTTACTAGCCGATCATGTCAAGGCTGGAAGACTTCTCCTGTGGGACCCCTGGGTTGCCGCGGGCACACCTGATTCTGCTGAACCTGAGTTTGGTACTACCTCGCCAATCGTGTTGGCGCTAGGGCTACTGTCTCCAGGCCCACAAGCTGGATTCGTTATGTATTGGATGTTTATTTGGACTCTAGGTCCGATAGGGATTCTGGTATTGTGCCGTCACCTGCGATGTCCAGTTTGGGGTGGATTGATAGCTGCTCTCGGTTTTGCTGCCTCCGGCTTCTACACTGGACATGCAGAACACACCGCCCATATCTATTCAGTTTCGTTGCTTCCATGGATACTTTGGCGGTTCGATGTAGCCTTGCTGCGCAGGAGCTATTGGGCCGCGGTACAAGCTGGAATCATTTATGGGGTCTCGGCGCTCGGCGGGTATCCTGTCTATACGGTCGTGACGCCAGGCTTCCTCGTGCTATGGTCAATCGGCCGGCTTCTAGATACCAAAAGGGAGCAATCGATTGGACTAAGGAAGCAAGTTGTCTATTCAGCAGCAGCGCTCATACTTGTGAGCGCTATAGGCGCCGCCGTAATGGCTCCGGCATATGTTGGATTTTTTAAGGACACACAAGGTTATAGCGACAGAACTGGAACCCGACCCAGAGAAGTGGCGCTCAGAGAAAATATTTTCCCTGCTGGCGAAGTTACAACCCTAGCTAGTCCGTATCTCAGCTTGTTGGATATTAAGTATGGTCATTTCTGGCCTGCGGCGGACATATCCATGCGCAGCATCTATATGGGTTGTGCGCTGCTGACGCTCGCACTGTTTGCCTTGATAGGCAATACCAGATGGCGATGGTGGTTATCTCTAATGGCAGTATTGTTCCTATGTTGCGCGACGGGCTATCAGCTCCCATTGAGAGGGTGGCTGTATGATTTTGTCCCGCCTACCCGTTATTTTCGTAATGCTTCCAGCTTTCGAACCTATGCCATACTCTTAGGCGCTATTTTGTGTGCGGTCGGCGCCAAGGACTTGGCCTCAAGTGAGGCCGCGACCAACAACCGGAGAAACCTACAGCTAATTATATCCGCGACTGTTCTCGCGATAGTATCCGGTTGGATATTTGCGGTTGTCACTCATCTCGCAACCGTCTGGCCTCCGACGTATAACCTGGCAGTGGTTCATGGACTGGTGACTTGGGGCTCGATTGTCACGCTCGCTTTCCTGCTTTGGACGCGCAAGCTACCCCCGGCGGCATTCTATGCTTTACTGGTAGCGGTTGCGGCATTCGATGGTGTTGCCACACTGCGCATATCGAGATCCACGCTCCATTCTCCAGCCGCGCGCGGATTTTGGCACATCATGAATGTGGAGCATAAAGCAAGCTTAGATCTCTCAGGCGGCGATTTGTTTCGAAGCCTTGATCCACCTGCCGCGCTCAATAACTTTTCAACCACTCGTTTTCCGACGAACAGAAATCTTCCGCTAAAGCTTGCCACGCTTGAGAATGACATAACCTTATGGAACCGTTATTACATGCAGATTGAGCATGATCCATTGCTTCGCCAGATGGCGCTAGGAAAAAATCGCATGTGGTTCACGGACGCCGCGGAAGTGGCGGCTCCCACCGACGAAAACTTTGCTCTGTACGTGAAGCGAGTGCAGCAGTTGCAGAGTCCCGTAATAGTGGTTCATCCTGGGTCGCAGATGGAGCAGATCTCACGGAAACATGCTGAAGACGGTGGGCAGGAGCTGCCAACTGTAAACGCTGACTCGTTGAGTCCGGCTTCGGTGGCGCCGATTTCCGGGCTGTCCTATTGGCCGAATTCGCTTTCCTTTCATTACGTCGCTAATAAGGCTGGTTGGCTCATGGTTACGGACCGCTGGGCTCCCGGCTGGAAGGTCACGGTGAATCGAAGACCGCAAGAAGTGCTAGGCGCAGACTTCGTTTTTCGCGCCGTGAAAGTGGAACCTGGCGACAACTTTATCCAATTTCGCTATCGCCCGTGGGGCTGGCCGTATCTCCTTATCCTAAGTTGGGGCACGCTCCTTATCGTAGGAATATCGCAGCTTGTCATTAGTATTCGGCGATATCGAACACGCCAGGAACGCCAAGCCGCATAAGTTGGCCCGAAGGCTCGTGACTTTGTCACCGCGGCTTTGCCTGCGCTCTGTTCCTTAGCCTTCTTGGAAGGCCCCCGATGTGCAGCGCGTCTGTTGCGTAATGTCATTCGAAACGCGAGCCATCAGAGCATACACGCTGCAGGTTCACTCACGTTACAATTCCTCACGGGTACTCTTGCGTGGACAACAAAGCCATCGCCAATGTCTTCTACGAAACCGCCGATCTCATGGAGGTTAACGGCGACGACTCCTTCCGCATCCGCTCTTATCGTCGTGCGGCCGAAGCCATCGAAGGGTTGCCCCAGCAGGTCTCGGGGCTAATCGATGAACCCAAGAAGTTGCTGGAGATTCCCGGCATCGGCAAAGGTATGGCTGCGAACATCCAGGAATTGTGCCGGACCGGCAAGCTCGGACCGCACCAGGAGTTGCTGGCAAAGTACCGGCCCTCAATGCTGGAACTGCTGAAGATCCAGGGACTGGGGCCGAAGACCATCGCCCTGCTGTGGAGCGCCTTTCAGGTAAGCGATCTCGCCGGCGTGGAGAAACTTGCCCGCGAAGGCAAACTTCGCGAACTGCCGCGCCTGAGCGAAAAGAGCGAGCAGAAAATCCTGAAAGCGATTGAGGACTACCGCCGCATTTCCGGCCGTTTCCTGCTCGACGAGGCCGACCGCACCGCGCAAAAGTTGACCGAACATCTGCAGCACATCAAGGGGATCGAGAAGATCACACCTGCCGGGTCGCTGCGCCGGGGCCGGGAGACGGTCGGCGATTTGGATGTGCTGATCACAGGACCGTGCTGCGTGAGCGACGAACAGCGCGCTGGGCTGATCGAAGAAATTCTCCGCTTTCCTGGAATTGTGGAAGTGCTGGCCAAGGGCGACAACAAAGTCAGCTTCAAGTTGCGCAAAGGAATGCAAGTGGACGTGCGCACCTTGGCGCCGGAATCCTACGGCGCGGCGATGCAGTACTTTACCGGTTCGAAGAACCACAACGTTTCGCTGCGCCAGCGTGCGCTCAGGATGGGATTCACGCTCAGCGAGTACGGACTGTTTCGCCTCGACGACAACCAGCGAGTCGCGGGCGCTACCGAAGATGAGATTTATAGCAAGCTCAAGCTCGATTGCATCCCGCCCGAGTTGCGCGAAAATTGCGGCGAGATCGAAGCTGCTGAGAAGCATGAACTGCCAGAGCTCGTCACCATCGAAGACATCCGAGGCGAAGTGCACATGCACACCGTCGAAACCGACGGTCGATGCACCATTGACGAGATGGCGGCGGCTGCGAAAGAGCGCGGCTATCAGTACATTGCCATCACCGATCACTCCAAGAATCTGGCGTTTGCCAACGGCCTTGATGATAAGCGTGCCGAGCAGCACATCGCCCGCATTCGTGCCGCTAACGAGCAGACCGACGGCATCACCATCATGGCAGGCATCGAAGTGGACATCCTGGCCGAGGGCGAGCTCGATCTATCCGACTCGGTGCTGGAGCAGATGGACGTTGTGGTCGCCAGTGTACATTCGGCGTTCAACCAGGAGCCGCAGCAGATGACCGACCGATTATTGCGCGCGTTGAACAACAAGAACGTTTCGATTCTCGGACATCCAACCGGTCGCCTGCTCCTGCGGCGCGACGCGTATCCGTTCGACATGGATGCAGTCCTCAAGGCGGCGCTGCAGAACAAGGTTGCGATGGAGTTGAATGCATATCCTGATCGGCTGGACTTAAACGACGTACATTTGCGCATGGCGCGGGAACGGGGAGTGAAAATCGTGATCAACACCGATGCGCACCACACCTCGCACTTCGAGAAGATCAAGTACGGTGTCCTTCAGGCACGCCGTGCATGGCTCACGCCCAGGGATGTGCTGAACACGTTGCCGGAGAAGGAATTTCGCGAGGCGATGAAGCATCGGTGGCCTGGAAGCAGTGAGTAGGGGCTAGGGGTTAGGGGGCCACGCAGAGCAATGAAACCCACGCGCCGCGACAGGATTTGACATCCAAAAGATGGCGCGTAATTTGGAGGCTGTCATGGCTGAGAATGAAGTTCCGCCCAAACCGCCTAAACCGCAATATGACGCCGGGCATGTTCCCATCACGGAAGAATTCGACAGCCCCAAACGCAGTCTGCCGCCAGCCGTGCCGGTGGTGATCGCGCTGACCGTCGTTGCCATCGTGGTTGGCGTGATCGCTTTCGTGGAACGCTCCAAGCCGGTGGCCCAAGGCGGCATCGACGCGGTGTACGCCAGCCAGCCAGCCAATATGCCCAATACCATGGTCCTTCTCCAGGTCTCGGTGAGCGATGTCGGCGACAAGGCGCTTTACATCAAGTCCATCTCAGCCAACTTGAAAACCGATCAGGGCGATCAGTCTGATGACGCCGCAGCTCCTTCCGACTACGATCGTTATTTTGAGGCCTACCCTGACTTGCGCCAGCACGCGACGCAACCGTTGACGGTGGAGACCAAAATCATGCCTGGCGGGGAACAAAAAGGCACGGTGCTGGTGGCGTTTCCGGTCACCGCAGCAGCAGTTTGACGCTCGCAAAGATCTCAGCGTGACCATCGTGCCCTACGATCAGAACTCGATTGTGCTGCGCGAGCGAAGCGCCGCACCGAAGTAGCGTCTTCCTCAAACCTAATGACCTCTGGAACCTTAACTGGCGCCGGTCTCAGCCTGGGCGCTGCCGCCGTCTGGGGCGGGGGCGATTTTGCTGGCGGAATCGCTACCAAGCGGGCCGAAGTATTCCGTGTGGTCGCTGGTGCGCACGCCTGTGGCTTACTGCTGATGCTTTTGCTGGTGTGGATTACGGGAGAGCCGCTCCCGCCGGCTTCGACATTATGGTGGGGCGTAGTCGCCGGTGTCACTGGGGCTTTCGGTATCGCGGCGCTGTACCAAGCGCTGGCGATTGGACGCATGGGCATCGTCGCGCCGGTCGCCTCCGTCATCACCGCAGTGTTGCCGGTGCTGGTGGGCATGTACAGCGAAGGAATGCCCGATCGCATTCAGCTTGTGGGCTTTGTCGTGGCGTTGTTCAGCATATGGCTGATAGCACGGCCGGACGGGGCCATCGACACGCATCGCGGCTTGGGGCTGGCCGTGGTGGCGGGACTCATGTTCGGCCTGTTCCTGATCGCAGGCAAACATGCCGGCCATCACGGAGTGTTCTGGCCGCTGGTTGCCGCACGCACTGCCTCCACATTCCTCATGCTGGTCATCGTAGCTTTCTCGGCTGCGCGACACCCGCCCGCTACGACCAGCTTTCGTTCCGATTCTGTTCTCCGGGGTATTGGATACTTCTGCGAATGCGCTTTTCATTGCAGCCACGCAACACGGACGGCTCGACGTCACTGCGGTATTGTCGTCGCTTTATCCCGCCAGCACGGTGATCCTGGCGCGGATATTTTTGAAGGAGCGCATGTCAGCCACGCAGAATGCGGGTATTGTAGGGGCACTCATTTCCGTGGCGTTGATTGCGGCGCGCTGAGCTAGCTCACCAACTCCGGCTTGCTCCAGGCGAACGTGAAGATCGCTAAGGGGTCCTCGGGGTAGGTCACCTCGAAATCGAGATAGGCGTCCGCGATGATCCAGTAGTAGGTCTTCAGCGTAGAGATGATCGCGTCAATCGTCTGATCAAGCTCGCGGTGGGTGGATGCCAAAGCCGACAGGGTGCGCTCGTGATGGCCGAAATGCGGGTTCAAGACCTGCTTCAAGTTAGCGGCCGCGCGGTCCAATTCGGCGCGATCGTCGGCAAACTCCCGTTCGCCTACCTTGTCGTGCAGCAGATGAGGATAGTCCTCAAGCTGGGTCAGTATTCGTCGCAGGGAAAGATCGACATCCTCGGTATCGAGCAGCCGAAGTACGCGTGCTGCCATTGCGTCGGCGTAAGCGGCTCGCACCATATCGAGGAAGGCGTTGCGAATGCCGTGAAGTTCGGGGTTGCGTCCAATAACCTCGCGCTCCACCTTCCAGTACACGTCACGGTCACGGGCGAGGCTCAGGACCTGATTGCGGATCTCGCGAAGTTCGCTACGGGCGCGCTCGCGGAATTGTTTTTCGCTCAACATACGTCTAAGTGTACCGAAGCACGGGAATAATCTCTTGTGAGTTCGGTCACAAGAAGGTCGTTCCCAAAAGCGGGGATTCCGGCGCCGCCGCCGCCCGCCAGGCATCCCTCGCTGAGCGTTACAATGGACTCTCTGCGAGGTCATTATCGTGCTCACATACGAAGAAATTGTTGCACTCGAACAGAAATATCTGCTGAACACTTACGCCCGTTACCCGCTCGCCATCGCACGCGGAAAAGGAGTGTACGTTTACGACGTTAACGGCAGGCGCTATCTCGACTTCCTCACGGGATTGGGCGTCAACGCGCTGGGTCACGCCCATCCCCGCATTGTGAAGGTTATCCGCGAGCAGGCGGCGAAAGTCATCCACGTCTCCAATCTGTATTACAACGAATACCAAGGGTTGCTGGCCGAGAAGCTCTGCACGAAGTCGGGATTAGACCGCGCCTTTTTCTCTAACAGCGGTACCGAGGCGATTGAGGGCGCGTTGAAGCTGGTGCGCGCCGCCGGCCATGCCAGCGGCGGTCCGGAGAAATGCATCGTCATCGCGCTGGATAATTCCTTCCACGGACGCACCATGGGCGCACTCGCGCTCACCGGGCAGGCGAAATATCGCAAGGACTTCGATCCCATGCTGGAGGGCGTGCGCTTCGTGCCGCGAAACAATGTGGAAGCGTTGCGCAATGCCATGGATGACAAAGTTTGCGGCATTGTGCTGGAGCCCATCCAGGGCGAAGGTGGCATTCAGGAATCGTCAACCGAATTCCTGCAGGCGTGTCGCGAGGTGGCCGACCGGCACCAAGCCGCGCTTATCTTCGACGAAATTCAATGCGGCCTCGGACGCACCGGGCAGCTTTTCGCCTTCCAGCATTTCGGCGTCGTGCCTGACGTCGTGTGCATTGCCAAGCCTATCGCTGCCGGGCTGCCGCTGGGGGCGTTTCTCGCCAACGAGCGGTTTGCGCAGCACATCACGCCGGGTAAGCACGGGACGACTTTCGGCGGAGGCCCGCTGACCTGCCGCGTCGCGTTGGAGTATCTGGCGATCCTCGAGGACGAAAATCTGCTGGAGCAGGTGCGCCGCGTGGGTGCGTACTTCTCGCAGAAGCTGCGCGAGCTGGTGGACAAGTTCGACATCGCGGTAGAAGTCCGCGGTGTGGGCGCGATTCAGGCGCTACAGTTGACGGTCCCCGGCAGGCCCATTCTGGAAGGCGCGCTCGCCAAGGGTCTGCTGATTAACGTGACCCAGGACACTGTGCTGCGATTCTTGCCGCCATTCCTGCTGCAAGAAAAGCACGTAGATAGCGGAATGCGGATTTTGCGCAAGCTGCTCGCGGAGGCGCAGAAGCAGGAGAAAGCAGCGGCCAAAACGGCGCAGAGCGCTCATGCGGTTACGGCGTAAGGGCTCCTCATTCGTGACCCGCTCCCACGGTTGAAACAGGGGGCTTTCTTATTCCGTCCCGCAAGCGGGACTGATATTGTCAGTCGCCGCTTACCGACTTCCGGCGTTAGTATTTACGCCGCCGCCGACCGCGTATGCGAGAGCACCACGTAGCGCTCCGAGGCGAGGAGAATACCGTGCAGGTCGCTGGAGTGACAGCAATCCACTGCACCCATAGCCAACGCGTCGGACCACATGCGATCGTCGGCCAGGCGGTGGATGCACACGAATGCGGTTGCGGGAAACTCCGAGCAGAGGACCTTCAGTTGGGGGAAACCAACCATTTCTAGGTCCACGACTGCAAAGGGAGCGCGCAGACGCGCCACGGCGGGAGCAATTTCCCCGGCAGACTTTGCCACCTCGAGGTTGCGAAACTGTTTGGCAAGCGATGCAGTCAGGCGGTCGGCCGCAACTGCATCGTGGTGAGCGAGAACAACATTAATAGGCCGCATGGCAAACCCCTTTTTCGAGTGGCGGAAGGGATAGCTGGCTGTTGCCATCCAAATAACAAGCACCCCACACTACACGGCGCGGGAAAAATCGTTGATGATCAGGGGCGGCACTATTTCGCAGCGTCGCCCGGTTGGGTAACGGCTTCGAAGGCCTCCGGCTGCAGCTTGCCATTTCGCTTCAGCAGGATTTCCACTTTGCCTTCGGCTTCCTCCAGTTCCTTGCGGCAGGAACCGGAGAGTTTCATGCCTTCATCGAAAAGCTCCAGCGCGTGGTCGAGGGAGACGTCGCCCTTCTCAAGTTCAGCCACGATTTTTTCCAGCCGCTGAAGGCACTCTTCAAATTTGGGCAAACTCAAACTCCCTTTTGTAATTTTAGTGCAGAACGCGTTCGGTGAATGTCAAAATCTGGGATTAATCGACGGAGGGTGGGAAATGTTTTCTAAGTAGGAAATCCCCGTGGTGTCGATAGAACGGCGCGCCGCTGCCGCATTACGTTTCTGCTCTGGCCCTGTATCGTGCCGTCCCTACGGGACTCGGATTCACTGCGTCTCCCCAGCGCTGAAGCGCTGGGCTAAGCTCTTTCGTTCCGCAGGGCGGGACTCGCGCTTTGGCGTTGCCGGGCATTTCAAGACTGCTCAAACAAAGGCGGGACCTTCCAGTGGATAGAAAAGCAGGTCCCTCGCTGGTTCGTTGCTGCGCAACCTCACTCCGCTCGGGATGACAACATTCAGTCGGGCTGGATCGATACCGGAATCACATTCGCCCGTTACACCGCCGCGCGTTTGCTCGTCCGCCCCCGCCCAGCGCCTCCAGCACATCCACGGCGCAGGAGTAGCGTCCGAAAGGCGCGGCGATCTGTGCGCCCTGCACCATGTGGCGGACGGCGGCGAGCATGTCGCGAGCAATAGCCACGCCCTCGGCGCGCGCGGCGTCGACGGTGGTCGCCTTCGCCATGCGCGCGAAGATCTCGTCGGGAATGGAAACCCGCAGCTCGTTCTTCATGAACTCGGCGTTGCGAGTGCTGGTGAGCGGCCAGATGCCTGCCACCACCGGTATGCGGCAGTGCTCGATTCTGCGCAGGAACTCCTCCAGCAGGCGAATATCGAACACGGGCTGCGTGACGGCCAGCTCCGCGCCCGCCTCAACTTTGTACTCAAAGCGGCGGATTTCCTCGTCAATATTGGGACTGCCGGGATTGGCGCCCACGGCGATGACGAACTTGGTCGAGGCGCCGATAGGATTGCCGCCGATGTCCAGCCCGCGGTTCAGGTTATGGACGATGTTGACCAGACCGATGGCGTCCACGTCGAAGACCGCCGTCGCGTCGGGATAGTCGCCCATCTTCGGGGGATCGCCGGTGATGCAAATCAGGTTGCGGATACCGACCGCGCTTGCGCCCAGCAAGTCCGACTGAATGCCCAGCACGTTGCGGTCGCGGCAGGTGTAGTGCAGGATCGGCTCGATCCCGACCTGCTGCTGCACCAGCAAGCAGAGCGCCTGATTGCTCATACGCGCCGAGGCGCGAGGGCTGTCTGGAATATTGACGCCATCCACGCCAACCGACTTCAGGAAGCGCGCTCCTTCGATCTCGCGGCTTCCATCGGTGCCCCGCGGCGGAACAATCTCCACCATGGTGAGGAACTCGCCGTCGGCGATCTTGCGTCCCATCAGCGAACGTTCTCTGAGCGGCGGTACTTCGACCGGCTGGGCCTTGGCAAGTGCAGCAGGCTTGCGTGCCATCGGTGCCGCCGGAGACCGCGCGCAGGAAGGCCTTCATGACGTGGATGTGGTCCGGCGTGGTACCGCAGCAACCGCCGATAAGACGCACGCCGACATCCACAAACCGTCTGGCGAACTCCGCCATGTACTCGGGCGAGCACAGATAGATGTTGCGGCCTTCCACCGAACGCGGCATGCCGGCGTTGGGTTGCGCCGAGAGCGGCGCGGTGGTAACGGCGCGCACCCGCTCGATCGCGTCCAGCATGGCCACCGGTCCCACGCTGCAGTTGCATCCCACGACATCGGCGCCCCAGGCTTCGATTTGCGGACCGTAATGCTCGGGGGCTGATCCATCGAGGCAGTTGCCGTCTTCGTCAATGGTGACTTGCGCCACCACCGGCAGCTTGGGGTTCACTTCGCGAGCGGCCAGGATGGCCTGATGCAGCTCCTCCAGGTATCCGAAGGTCTCCAGGATGAGCAGGTCGACTCCTTCTTCATTGAGGGCCGTGATCTGTTCGCGAAACGCACCGCGGGCCTCGGCGAGAGAGATTTTGCCCAGCGGCTCAATTCTCACCCCCAGCGGGCCGACGGCGCCGGCAACCAGGGCGTCGAAACTCTTTGCCGCCTCCCGGGCCAGACGTACGCCCTGGCGATTCACGTCGATCAACTTATCCACACATCCATGTTTCGACAAGCGAAACGAATTCGCGCCAAAGGTGTTTGTTTCAATGATGTCTGCCCCGGCATGCAGGTATTCCTGATGTATGCCGCGGATGAGGTCGGGCTGCGAGACGTTCAGTTCGTCATAGCAGCGGTTGATGAAAATACCCTTGGCATACAGCAATGTACCCATGGCGCCATCGCACAACACAGCGCCTTTCTGTAATCGCGAAATCAGGTCCGTCGTCATGGATATCCAGGAGGTGCGAGTTGATTGAACTTTATCGCAAACCGCAGGAATTCGCCATCACCCGCGCTTCCAAGGGTCTCGCCGCGCTCTGTTATAATTCAGCGGATTCCAACATATCATCGCAATTCATCATGATGTCCGGGGTAAACGTTTGAAGCGGGTTTCAGTCCTTCTCCTGGCCTTGCCATTCGTCCTCTTCATTGCGGCTTGCGGCGGGAGCAGCAATAGTTCCACCACGTCGCCACCCAGCATGGTGCAGCATCGCGCTTTTGTCAGCAATACTTATTCGGGTAACTTGCAGGTGATGGACACCCAAAACGACACCACAGGCATGACCGCCGAGACTACCAACTCCGCAGGTCAACTCGTGCCTGGTGTGCCCGTCACGATAACGGTTGGAGGTTCGCTGACCTTCGAGCTGGAAAGCCCCGATCTGAGCACGACGCTGGCTTATGACCAGACTGGCAACACAATCTACTTCGTGGATAACGCGACCGAGATGACCACCGGGAACGTGACTCTTCCTGATTTTACCGGGATGGCACTTTTTTCCCCGGATAGTACTACCGTGTACGCGCCGGTGCGTAACGTACCAGTCACGGGCTCACGTAATGGCGCGGTGGAGGTGATCACGGTTGCCACGTCCACCATTACCGCGACCATTAGCGCAACCTATCCCGTCCCTTCCGCTCGATATATCGCGCTCAGTCCCAGCGGACAATATCTGCTGGTGTTTGCCGACGATTCGGACTCGGTCTTCCTGATCAACTTGAGCGCCACTACGCCCAGCGCGGTAGAGATTCCCGGTTTCGCCAGGCCGGTCAATGCATTCTTCAGCAGTGACAGCAATACAGCCTATGTGATCAGTTGCGGAGTTGAGTGCGGCTCGATGTCCGGCGCTTCCGTACAGCAGCTCGATATTCCATCCCAAACCATTAAAGCCACCGTGCCGGTTGGAGGTGCCAGCGTCGGCCTGCTCAACAGCGGAACTCTGTATGTAGCCGGAAATCCTGGCCCGGCTGGGACCTTCGACGCGGTTAACGTCAACACCATGACGCGTCTGACTGCTAACTCGGTCGCCATCTCCCAGGGTTATCACAGCACGATGGCGCTATCGACCAACAACAAGCTCTATATTGGCGCCAGCACCTGCAACAACGTCACCACGGGATGTCTGTCGGTGGTCAACGTCGCCAACAATACCGCTGATCCACCGCTGCCGCCCAAAGGAAATGTCACGGGCATGCTGGCGATTTCCGGCCGAAACGTGGTTTACGTGATCGAGGGAGGATACCAGGTGATCTACGACACCACGACCGACACGCCCCAGCAAACGCAAGTCCTATTCACAGGCGCACTCTACGATATTGTGCAGGTCGACAAGTAGTCAGCTATCGGCTAACCCAGTGGCCACCGGGCGATGTCCAGGTAAATGCCGCGAACCCCTAGCCCCTAATCCCTAGACTAGCCCCTGTCTTTACGGCTCCAGCCTCAGATGGTGCGCTCCCGCTCGCTGCACCGCTGCCGCCGAGAACGGCAACGCAAACGTGCGCCCGTGATAATAGGCATCCCACTGATCGTTGTAGTGCTCATCGAAGACATTCCCGGATTGGCCGTTCACAATGTTCAGGGTCGAGTTGTCGAGGTCCGCAAAGTCAACCGTGAGACGCTCGGAGGGCCCGAAGTGCGTACTCACCTGCTTCACTGTTAGACCGTCTCCCGATAGCGGTTGCGGGCCGGGACCCGCGCCGCGCTTCAGGATGGGAAAGTTGCTCCAAAAGGGATGCTTGATATCCACGCGATGAACGCGTCCCCACCTCCACATCGCGAGCGAACTCGGCGCCTCTGCATCGCTGACGGCGCCCTCGACCGCGGCGGTCAAGAGCGCGTCGAAGTTGGCGTAGCCGTTGGGTAGCCAGCGTGCCGGTTGATGCGACAGAATGTTCTCCAGCCATACCGGCTTCATAAACCAGTCGTATTGTTTCCAGTCGTCGCCCAGCTTTGGTTTGAGCAGTAACTCCTCCAGCTTCTTGCGTGAGAAGTACGCCACCGTCGCCGCTGCCGAGTCGGTGCTCATGGTGCCATCCCAATTTCGCATCAGGTCGGCGGCCGCTTTGGCGCGCGGCGATGCCGTCGATGTGTGATCCACGGCGTACACGAAACGCTCGGCGCAGAAGCGATCGAATGCCGAAACAACGTCGGTCTGAATCGCCAGCATGTCGGGCGGAGAGAGTTTCTTTTTTGCATTCAGCAGCCTGTAAATACGTTCCGTCCGATAAGCAGAAGCCCACTCGATGCTCAGTGTGTAAGGATATCCGTCGGGTGTGATGCGCCCGTTGGCCGTGGCGATGATCCCCGAGGCCGGATCGTACACGCTGGGAAGCTTGTCGTAAGGAACATATCCGGTCCACTCATGCGAGTCGTCCTCGCCGGGCACGGGAACCGATCCATCGCCCGCTGCGCGAATCGGAATCAATCCGGTTGCCTGATATCCGATATGCCCATCTACATCCGCATAAACGACATTCTGACCTGGCGCACCAAACCGCGAGAAGGCAGTGCGAAAGTCTTGCCAGTTCTTCGCCGAGTCCACGGCAAAGAACGGCGCCCGCCACGCTTGCGGGTCATAGATGACCCATTTCAGCGCCAGCTTGCGCTTTTCGCCTGGAATTATGTCGCTAATGATCGGCCCATGCCGGGTGACCTCAACATCCACGTTTACCTCGGGCCTGCCTTTCACGCGGATGATTTCTTTACGGCGTTCCGGCTGCACCCAACCTTGCGGCGTCAGGTATTCACCCTTGTCGTTGAACTTCTCGATGTAAAGGTCTTCCACGTTGGGACCGAGATTGGTGAAGCCCCACGCAATGTAACGATTGTGTCCGGAAATAACGAAGGGCACGCCAGGCAAGGTCACGCCGGCAACATCGAAGTCTCCCGCCGTGAGATGCGCCTCGTACCAGACATTGGGAATATGCAGATCCAAGTGCATGTCGTTGGAGAGCAGTGGCTTTCCCGACGCAGTATGCGCTCCCGAGACCACCCAGTTGTTGGAGCCGGGATGAAGCGCGTCTTCACGAACGTCGCTTTGAAGGGCTGAGCCGTAGAGCCCGCCATTACGCTTGTCATCCCGAGCGAGCGTAGCGGGCCCAGGGGCCTGCTTTGGCTTGTCATCCCGAGCGACGAGCGCAGCGACGAGTCGAGGGACCTGCTTTTCCTCCGGCGTGATGCGGCTGGTTTTCTTCCCGTGCCTCGGCGCCTCTTCTTCCTCATCCGGGGTGCTTTCCCCCGGAATCTCGTTCTCGATGGAAGTGGTATCCATTCCCGGCGGATGATCGCGCCAGGAGGAATTCACGAACAGGTCGGCGGTCAACTCGGGCCCCAGCCTGGCTAGAAGTTTCTCCTTCTCCAACTCGTCCTTGTACATGCCGTGGTTCAGAAATTCGGTCATCGACAATCCCACCAGAACCGAATCTTCCGGAGTCCAGTAGTGCGGAAAATAGGTGAGAAAGCGAAATTCCAGGGGCAAAGTTTTCTGGTGCTGCGCAATATAAGCATTCACGCCAGCGGCATAGGCTTCGAAGTGCGCGCGCTGGACTACATCCATGCTCGCCACAGTTCTCTCCGCGACCTGCCTCAGGCCGAGGATGCGATGCTCGCGGTCGAACTTGACGTAATCCGGCCCCAGAACTGCGGCCAGGTCGCCGGAAGCGTAGCGCCGCGTCATGTCCATCTGCCACAACCGGTCCTGGGCGGTGACGTAACCCTGGGCAAAGAACAGGTCGGGCAAGTTGGCGGCGGCGATGTTAGGAACTCCGAGCGCGTCGTAGGTCACGATGACCGGACCTGCCAAGCCAGAAAGATGAATCGTCCCGTCCCTTTGCGGCAGCGCCGCGCGAACCGCCCGATAAAACCAGAAATCGAATGCGAGGAAGACGATCAGGAAAAGAATCAGCACTCCCACCACTATGCGAAAGATAAATTTGGAGTGGGATGGCCGTGCCGGAGTAGCGATAGTCGAAGCTCCCATGGGAAAGCTGATTATATAAGGTTCCGGCGGGGCGGTTTCGGGCGCTCAGAAACTCCAGCAGCAGGTCAGTTCCCGGACAACGGGCGATACAGGAGCGGCTTTCTCCCAAGCATTCTAATGATCATCTGTAGATCAGATTTAGGCGCGTTTTTCTTGCGGCAGCTTTACTGGCATTAGTATGGGAAATGGAGGCATTGTCCCGCATGTTTACCTCGCAGCCGATTGGATTTGTGAGTAGTCCGTACAAGGACGCAAGCCAGGTTCCCAAGGGTCTTGGCGCTAAACACGAAGCAGATGGTGTGCTCAAAATCCTGCCCGATTTTGAGCCGGGCCTCACCGACATTGAGGGGTTCTCGCATCTGATCGTCATCTGGGAATTCGACCGCTCTCACGGGTTCGAATTGCTCGGTATGCCGCCCTCCGACAATAGCCCGCATGGTGTGTTTGCTACTCGATCTCCGCGACGTCCGAACCCAATCGGCTTGACCACCGTCGAACTGCTTCGCCGCGAAGGCACCGAGTTGCATGTTCACGGCGTCGATATGCTGGATGGGACACCGATTCTCGATATCAAACCCTACCTGTCCAGCATCCCGTCCGAAAGGTTACGCCGTGGGTGGCTAGCCGAAGCTGAGGCGCGACGGAGGTGACGTTGCCACAGTAGATCACCATGTGGCTGCTGAGCAGGTTTTGGGAAAGCGCCAATCCATCATCATCTTTGCTGGGCGGTAAACTCAATTGCGGATCGTTCTCATGACACCAATTCAGCCAACCATCGCAACCCCCATCGAAGCAGTCCGGAGCCTGTTTGAAATCCCGGACGGCATTACCTATCTGAACCTCGCCAGCATGGCGCCGCAGTTGCGGTCGGTTACCGAGGCCGGACTGCGTGCCGTGCGCACCAAAGCATCGCCCTGGACTCTTTCCGGACCAGAGTGGTTTTCAGCCTCCGAAGAGTTGCGCACTCTTGCCGCACGAGTGATGGGAACCGACAGCGACGCTATTGCGCTGGTCCCGGCTGCCAGCTATGGCATCGCGACTGCCGCGGCGAATTTGACGCTCTCGCGCGGACAGACGATTGTCATCCTCCATCAGCAATTCCCCTCGAATGTTTACGCCTGGTATGAGCTGGCGAAGAAAAATGGCGGACGCGTCGTGGTCGCACAGCGGGAACCGGGCCTGGACTGGACCGAAGCGCTGCTCCGGACAATCGACGGAAACACTGCAATAGTGGCACTGCCGCAATGTCACTGGACGGATGGAAGCAAGGTCGATCTTGAGCGCGTTGGGGCGCGGGCGCGCGAAGTTGACGCCGGCCTGGTCATCGACGCCAGCCAATCGCTTGGGGCCAGCCCGCTGAATCTCGAGCGAATCCAGCCTGACTTCCTGACCGCTGTCGGATACAAGTGGCTGCTTGGCCCTTACGGACTTGGTTATCTCTATGTTGCCCCGAAATGGCGGGAGTCGGGCATGCCGCTTGAGCAGTCGTGGATTGCGCGTGCTGGCAGTGACGACTTTTCCCGGCTGGTTGACCACACCGACGCTTACCGGCCGGGCGCGCGCCGCTTCGACATGGGCGAGTCTCCGCAATTTGTATTGGCGCCGATGGCGATTGCCGCCCTCCAGCAGATTTTGGCGTGGGGCGTGGAACGAATCCAGCAGACGCTCTCGTTGTTGACGGAAAAGATCGCGCAACTCGCGGCCGAGATTGACTACACAGTTCTGCCCCCGGAGCAACGATCGGCGCACATGATTGGCATCCAGCCTGCGCGGGGTATTCCAGCGGGGCTACCGCAGCTTCTCCACGACGCCAATGTATTTGTCAGCGTCCGCGGAGATTCCATCCGCATCGCGCCCTATCTTTACAATGATGCCGGCGATATCGAGCGGCTGTTTGCGGTGTTGCGCAAGGCAAAGGGTTTCGGTAGCTGAAGACCGCAAGTTTTGAAGGGGCACGGCTTCAAGCCGTGCCGTAAGTTGCAGTCCGGATGGCGGCTTTAGCCGCGGAGGGATTTCGGTTTTTCAAGACGAGGTACGCATTCCCTCAGCGGCTGAAGCCCGACTCTCCATACGGACGTAACGGCACGGCTGAAAGCCGTGCCCCTTCAAAGCGCGAGATCCGAATGAACAACGCAGTCAAACGCCGCTTCGCCCTTTGCTCGCAGGGTACGATAACTTTGGAATCGCACGAGAGCCCAGATGCCCGTGATCATCTCCATGCTCCGCGGCGTCAACGTCGGCGGACACAACAAGATCAAGATGGAGGCATTGCGAGCGCTCTATGAATCGCTTGGGCTGCGCGATCCGCAAACCTATGTGCAAAGCGGTAATGTTGTTTTCAGGACAGATAAGCGCGACCTCGCGAAACTGGCCAAGCGTATCGAGAACGCAATCGAGCGCGGCTTCGGCTTTCGTCCTTCGGTCATTCTCCGGACCTCTGCCGAACTGCGGGACGCGATTGCAAGAAATCCCTTCGCAACGCGGAGCGGCATCGAGCCCAGCAAATTGCTTGTCAACTTTCTCGTCAGCGATCCCGGTGCGAAAACTCGCGACAAAGTTCTCAGCCTCAAGACCGATCCCGAGGAGTTGCGCATGGAAGGCCGCGAGCTCTACATCTATTTTCCCAATGGCATGGCGCGGCCGAAAATGTCGTGGGCCGTCCTTGAGAAGACGCTAAAGACACCGGGAACGGGTAGAAACTGGAACAGCGTTACAAAGCTGCTCGAAATGGCGGAGAGGATGGAAGCTGCGGAATGATTTCGCTGAGGCTGGGTCGGCAAGTGCCTGCGTTTATCGCCAGCCTGATCATGGCTGTTGCGGGTTCAGCGCAAACGCGGAAGCCTTCGGCGAAACCGGCAGCGCCTTCTTCGGTATCGCTGGCTTCGCTGCTGCCTGCGGGTTCTCCTCTGGCAAATCAGGACCTCACCTTCGACAGCAGTTTTGCCAAGCTGGCACTGCAGTACGAGGCGAAACCTAATCCGTCGCTCTTAGAGCAGATGACCTCGTCACCTGCGATCGCGCATATTCTCCGCCACGCCACGAACTTCGATTACGATGTGCCTAAGAATTCACCGCAGGAACTCGTCACTTACTTACTGAAGCCGGCCAGCGATCAAGCTGAGCGTATCGCAACCTGTAAGCAGAGCTTGGACTACTTTACCGGGCCAATGCTCACCAACCCCGGCTGGGTTGGTGACGTGCTCCGTTACCTGCCGACAAACTTTCGCTTTCACGGGACGCTGTTTCTCACTTTCGGTTACGACATTGGTGTGGCCATCGGCCCTAGTGCTTCGCTCAACTGTACGCATCACCACTTCCAGAACCACTCGCGCGAACTTCTTTACTATGCCATTCACGAACTGCACCACACCGGATTCATGCAGTATCAACCGCCGCCCCGGCTTGCCGATCTCAAGAGCTGCGCCGACCTGCTAAGGTTGGTGGAATATTCCACGCAACTGGAAGGCATGGCGGTGTGGGCGGCTGACGCTCGCCGCAAGCAAGAGCACGCACTCCAGGACGATGCCGATTATGTGGCGCTCATTGACGAAGCGCGCATGAGTCACGACGAGACCCTGTACTTCAAGGATTATCAGTACCTGAAGGCCAGAGGTGAGGAGCCAGCCGACACTGCGGCTTGGGCAGTGATCCAGCGGATGTCTTCAGGCGAGCGGTTGTGGTATCGGGTGGGTGCGCGGATGGCCGAGCGTATAGAGGCGAACTTTGGTAGAACGGTCTTGGTGGCGCTGATCGAGAAAGGGCCGGCTGCTTTTCTACAGACTTACCAATCGCTCCAAAGCCATCTGCCTTCCCGCTAAATTTGAATCGGCCAAGCGGAGCGGTCATCCATTCCACCATCTCTGGTCGGCTTCCGCAATTGAATCTACAGTTGTAACGGAGCGTACTTCATGAGTTCTGGATTCGTGTTGTTGCTGACGTTCGCTATCGGCATCGTGGCGGGACTGCGGTCGTTGACAGCCCCGGCGGTTGTGGCTTGGGCGGCCTACTTGGGCTGGATCCATCTTTTCGGCTCACCGCTGGCCTTCATGGGCTCGGTGTGGGCAGTCGGACTCTTTACCATTTTGGCGCTGGTTGAATTGGTTGCCGATCAACTTCCCACTACCCCGGCCCGTACGGCGCCTGTCGGACTGGGCGCCCGAATTGTGATGGCTTTGCTCTGCGGTGCCTGTCTCGGCATCGCCGGAGGCGCGTCGCTTTGGTTGGGAGCGATCGTTGCCGTTATCGGCGCACTGGTGGGAACATTCGGTGGTTATCGCGCTCGGGTTGGCCTGGTGCAGGCATTGCACGCTCCGGATGTTGCTATCGCGATTCCTGAAGACCTGATCGCAATCGGATTAGGGTTACTAGTCGTCACGCGATTCTGAACCTCGGCGATTCATTCCAAGTGCCTATGATTTTTGTCCTGATGGCTCGCCATCTCTGGTCGCCAGTCATTCGATCTCTGAAGTACATTCAATTTGGAGCGAACTCATGAGCACTCCGCAACAGTACGATGCCATCATCATCGGCTCAGGGCAGGCCGGTAAACCTCTCTGCATTGCGCTGGCTGAAGCCGGAATGCACACCGCAATCATCGAGCGCGACCACGTCGGCGGCACCTGCATCAACGTGGGATGCACTCCCACCAAAACCATGGTCGCGAGTGCTCGCGTCGCTTATCTGGCGCGGCGGGGCACCGACTACGGCGTTCACACCGGCGACATCCGCATCGATATGGAACGGGTCCGGCAACGCAAGCGCGATATCGTGAAGAACTTCCGCGACGCCTCGCGGTCACGCATTGAGCAGACCACCAATGTCGATTTGATCTTCGGCGAAGCTAGTTTCACCGATGCCAGGTCTTTGGTTATCCGGCAGAAAAATGGCGGCCAGCTAGTACTGACTGCCGGGAAAATCTTCATCAATGCGGGTGCACGGCCCGCTGTGCCCGCGATCGACGGGCTGAAGTCCGTACCATTTCTTGACAGCACTTCCATCATGGAACTGGACAAGGTTCCAGACCATCTCCTCGTTCTCGGAGGTGGCTATGTCGGCCTGGAGTTTGGTCAGATGTTTCGCCGCTTCGGCAGCCGCGTGACCATGGTTCAAGCCGGAGGGCAACTGCTTAATCGCGAAGACCAGGACATCGCGGAGGAAGTCGCCAAGATATTGCAGCAGGATGGCGTCGAGGTCTTGCTGAACGCGACTGCGAATCGCGTGAGCCAGTCAGATGGCAGCATTCGTCTGGAACTCCAGCAGCAAGGGCGTTCGACGGTCGTCGCCGGCTCGCATCTGCTGGTTGCCACCGGACGAGTACCGAACTCGGAGACACTGAATCTTGCCGCCGCCGGTGTGCAAACAAACGATCGAGGTTTCATCAAGGTGAACGGCCGTCTCGAAACAACGGCGAACGGCGTCTACGCGCTTGGCGACATCAAGGGTGGTCCGGCGTTCACGCATATCTCGTACGACGATTTTCGAATCATCCGCACGAATCTCATCGAGAAGGGAAGCGCGACCACCGAGGGCCGCCTACTACCGTACACGGTCTTTATCGATCCGCAGCTCGGTCGCATTGGCATGACCGAAACGCAGGCTCGGGCGCAGAAGCGAAACATTCGCGTCGCCAAGCTGCCGATGACCTCCGTCGCACGCGCCCGTGAGGTCGACGAAACACGCGGCTTCATGAAGGCCATCGTGGATGGCGAAACTAATCAGATCCTGGGCGCCGCCGTGCTGGGCCTCGAAGGCGGCGAAGTTATGTCGGCGATTGAAATTGCGATGATGGGCAAGCTGCCTTATACCGCTTTGAAGGATGGCGTATTCGCCCATCCGACGCTGTCGGAATCGCTGAACAACCTCTTCATGGCGATGGACAGCAACAAGTAGAAGAGCACCTGGAACGGGGTCGCCGGGAATGCATTCGGGTTGAGCCGAATTCCGGCCATTCTCTTAGACGAAGAATGCAGAGTGTCTTTGATCGACGATCGCAGGACGTCTGCTCCTTCCTTTGACGGCGAACATCCAACACGCTAGTGTTTAGTTTCGTCTCACTTCCTGTACACATTTCATGGGCATGATCGAATCGCAAACCGGGCTATCGCCGCTCTCTGAATCCACCCAGGAGACGAATCTCCTGCGTCTGGAAGAGGTCACGAAAACGTATGTCACCGACGGACAGAGTGTTCACGCGTTGAATCGTGTTTCGCTGATCGCGCATGCCGGCGAGTTTCTCGCGTTGGTTGGGCGCAGCGGGTGCGGCAAGTCAACCTTGCTGAACCTTGCCGGCGCTATGGATTTTCCAACCTCAGGAAGAGTTTTGCTCGACGACGTTGCTACCGCCGATTTGAACGAGATGGGACTGACCCGTCTCCGCCGTGAAAAGGTAGGCTTCATCTTCCAGTCTTTTCAGTTGCTGAATACGCTTTCGGTGGTTGAAAACGTCGAACTGCCTTTGCTGCTGGCAAGCCAGACGGATACACGAGAGCGCGCAGAGCGACAACTCGAACTCGTCGAGCTGTCGGAACTGGCTTCCCGAATGCCCCATCAACTCTCCGGTGGACAGATGCAGCGCGTCGCCATCGCTCGCGCCATGGTGCATGCTCCCAAGCTGTTGCTGGCCGACGAGCCAACCGGCAACCTCGACACCATCACCGGAAACGTCATTCTCGAACTCCTGCGCCGTATCGCCGATGAGCATAGAACGACCATTCTGATGGCCACCCACAGTCTCGAGTCCGCCGGCTTTGCCGACGCCGTAGTCAGAATGCGCGACGGCAAGATCGAAGAGATTGCGCGGTCCTAGGATGCCTCGCTTGCTCCTCTTTCACCGGTTAATTGTTCGCCCCTTCTTTCGCGAACCCGTCCGTGCCGCGCTGATCGTGCTGGCGGTGGCGCTTGGGGTTGCGGTCGTGCTTGCCATTGAACTCGCCGGCGGCGCGGCCGCGGGATCGTTTCGCTCGTCCATCGAAACCCTCACTGGGAATGCCGACTTGGAGGTCACCGCGATTGGCGGGGTTCCTGACGAAGTTGTCGGTCGTCTCGCGACGCTGCCGTACGCCATCCAGGTTCGCCCCCGCATTGAAGACTACGCAGTCGTATCGGCGACAGGGCAGACCGTTCCACTTATTGGTCTGGATCTGATTGCGGATCGTCCCGATGATCTCACTTCTGCAGATACCAACATGACCACCGGCGAAGCATTGCGCGAGCTGGCGGGGAAAGACAGTGTCTGGGTCAGCGAGCATCTGGGCGTGAAAGCTGGCGACAAGCTGCAATTGCAGATCAACGATCGCACCTCCGAGTACACAGTCCGCGGTGTGCTGAAGGATTCGGGCGACAGCGGCAGCCTGGTCATCATGGACATCGCGACCGCGCAGCGTGCGCTGCAACGTTCTAGCCGGGTCGATCGCATACTGCTCAAGGTGCCCTCCAAGCCGTCGGTTGAGCAATGGGAGCAACGCATTCGCCCATCTTTGCCGGCTGGAGTGGAGCTGCGTCGTGAGGGCGCTCAGACCGACGAGAATCGGCGCATGCTCAGTGCATTTCGCTGGAACCTGCGCATCTTGAGTTATGTGGCGCTGGTGGTGGGAGCATTTCTCATCTTCAATACCATTTCTGTTTCGGTGGTGCGCCGCAGAGCGGAGATTGGAATTGTGCGCGCGCTCGGCGCCAGCCGCACCGACGTGCTCGCAGCCTTCCTTGGCGAGGCCATGTGCTTCGGACTAGCAGGCGGGCTGCTTGGCATTGTGATTGGACGGCTGATGGCGACAGCGGCAGTTCGTCTACTTGGCGCGACGGTACAGAGTCTTTACGTGAGCAGCCGTCCGGGCGCGATCGAACTGACTTCCGGCGCCGTGGCCTTGGGCTTGCTGATTGGTGTTGGCATGTCGCTGGCATCGGCAGCTTCACCTGCACGCGAAGCGTCCCTGGTCTCACCCGTGGAAGCCATGGCTCGAGGTGAGCGCGAGTACGCCGCGCGCGTGCACAAATTCCGCGATCTCTGGATCGCGGTAGTCTCTGGCGTTGCTGGGCGCAGCGGCATCGCAGGCTCCGCCAATCGAGGGCAAGCCGTTCTTCGGATATGCGGCGGCCTTGTTGATGATCGCAGCCTCGGCGTTTGCCATTCCGGCGCTGGTCAGCGGCTTGACGGCTATTTCGTCCGGCGTCTTGCGGCGCATGTTGGGTATCGAAGCGATGCTGGCCTCGCGCAGCCTGGCATCGTCACTGCGTCGCACCTCCGTACTCGTGGGTGCGTTATCCACGGCCATCGCCATGACCACCTCGGTGGGCATTATGGTTGGCAGCTTCCGCCAGACCGTGCAGGTCTGGATGGACGATCAACTCAGAGCCGACCTGTTTCTCCGGCCAGCAGGGGACCCGGCGTCGGACCGCTATCCCACGCTGGATCCATCGCTGGCTGACAAGATTGCGGCTCTGCCTGGCGTTGCTGGTGTCGATAGGTTTCGCGGCTACGACATCAGCTATCAGGGGCTGCCTGCGACTTTGGGTTCGGCCGACACGATCGGCAGCCGCGATCTGGCGAAGATCCGTTTCCTGTCGGGACGCCCCAGTAGCGTGGTAGACGCTGAGCTGCGCCGTGGAAATAACGCGGTCATTAGCGAGCCGTTCGCCAACAAGCATCATCTGCGGGCGGGCGACAATATCACGCTTCCGCTGGGCGAAGCACGCGTGACCTTTCGCGTTGTCGATGTTTTTTACGACTATGGCAGCGAGAAGGGGTTCATCGTAGTCGAACGGTCCAGATTGCTCCGGTACCTGCCCGATCCAGGGGCTTCCAGCCTCGGCGTTTACATTGCCAGCGGCGCCAATGTTGAACAGGTCAGGGCGCAAGTCGAGAAAATCGTGGCGGGCCGAAGCGTGTTGATCTTTACCAATCGCAATTTGCGGGCGGAGGCGATCCAGATTTTTGATCGCACCTTTGCGATTACTTACGCGCTCGAATTAGTTGCGATTATCGTCGCCATCATCGGAATTGCCGGTGCGCTGCTGGCGCTCGTGATCGACCGCAGACGAGAGCTGGGGCTGTTGCGCTTTCTCGGCGCAGCCGTCTCGCAGATTCGCAAGCTCATCTTGGTGGAAGCTGGATTGATAGGGCTGCTGGCCAATGTGGCGGGGCTGGCGCTCGGCGTCGTGCTCTCGTTGCTATTGATTTTCGTAATCAACAAACAGTCTTTTGGATGGACAATTCAGTTCCACTGGCCAGTCGCCATTCTGCTTGGATCGCTGACACTGGTTTACCTTGCGACGGTGCTTGCCGGTTTCTATCCCGCGCGAGTCGCGACCCGATTGAATCCAATTGAGGTGGTGCATGAAGAATAGCCGGCTGATTGCACTGCTGCTGATTTTCTCGGCGATGCCGCTCATCGCGCAGTACCAGGTCGCACTTCCTGGCTATCGCTACCAGTTTCCCCGCGATCACTTCGATCATCCCGCTTATCAAACCGAGTGGTGGTATTACACGGGCAATCTCAAATCAGCGGACGGCCACAGGTTTGGCTTCGAGCTGACCTTTTTTCGGCAAGGCGTGAACCGCGACCATCCTAAAACTACCGACTGGGACATGCCGGACATTTATCTCGCTCACCTTGCCCTCAGCGATTTGGATGGCGGACACTTTTATCACACGCAGCGCCTCAATCGGGCGGGCCCAGGACTGGCAGGCGCCAGCGAGCAACAGGCGAAGGTCTGGAATGGCAACTGGCAAGTGCAGTGGACGAACGGACAGCAGCAACTTCAAGCGATTGCCGACAACTTTGCCCTGCGCTTCGTCATGAGTTCACACAAGCCTCCGGTGATTCACGGCAAGAATGGCCTTAGCCAGAAATCGGCGGGCGCCGGGCAGGCCTCGCATTACATATCGTTCACCCGCTTGCTGACCAGCGGATCGATTGAGCTGAACGGGAAGACTTACGAAGTGGAAGGCACAGCGTGGATGGACCATGAGTTTTTCACTCACCGTCTCGATGCGAACCAGAGCGGATGGGACTGGCTGAGTTTGCAATTCGACGACAATACCGAACTGATGCTGTACCGCTTCCGCCGCAAGGATGGCAGCGTCGATCCTTTTTCCGCGGGAACGTATGTGAACGCGGATGGGCAATCCACTTTCCTGGGCGCCACTGATTTTTTCATGCAGCCGGGCGGCCAAACCTATACCAGCGCCGATACACATGCCGTGTATCCGGTTGCGTGGCACGTGAGCGTGCCGTCGTTGGGGCTGGATTTGCAAATTGCGACGCCGCTGCCTTCGCAAGAGTTGGTGACGCCTGGTAACCCGGCAATTTCCTATTGGGAAGGGGCCATTACTATCAGCGGGAAACGAAACGGTGCGCCCGCGGGAGGCGTAGGGTACCTCGAAATGACGGGCTATGCCCGCGCGCTGGATTAGCGACGCTAAGCCGGTCACAGTCGCCGGATTTCCGGTGTTATCCTGATAAGCAAATCGTACCGCACTTCCGTTGGATTCCAACTGGAGTAGCAGACCACATGCTCCAAAAAAGAATCGACGATCAGCCGACCATCTCGCGCGAAATGGTGCGCGAGGCCGAAGCCATTTTCCATCAGCACCTGAAGCGAGTGGGTCTTAAGCTTACCGGGCAGCGCGACGCCATTCTGCGCACCTTCCTCGACACGCGCGATCATCTTTCCACCGACGAACTCTATCGACTGGTCAGGAAGCACGACGAGCGCATCGGATTTACTACGGTCTATCGAACGTTGAAGCTGCTGGCGGAGTGCGGGCTGGCCAGCGAAGTTGCCTTCAATGACGGCATCGCTCGTTACGAACATCAGTACAATCGCCGCAACCATCACCATATGGTCTGCACCGAATGCGGCAGCTCGGTGGAGTTCTTTTCGCCCGGCATCGAACGTATTGAGCAAGAAGTAGGCCGCAAGAATAAGTACCTGCCGACGCGCCACACCTTCCAGATTTACGGCATATGCGAGCGCTGCCAGAAGAAACAGAAGCGAAGCCTGTCCTGACTGTCCGGTAGGAGCGGTTAATTCTGCGACATTTCCCCAGGTGTGCAAGAACGGGAAACGAAAACTGAACCTCCGAAAACTGCCCTCCATCACTTGCCCAGTTGACGCACATCACAGCGTTCTGGTTCGCATCGCGCTACAAAAGAGACAGACAAGCGTATGGAAACATCCTGCCGGTTTTGATTGGCGGAGCGTTGGTTCCGCGCGTGGCAGGAGAGCTTCCATCGAGTGACCCCACCGCGTGGGGAGAATGGTCGCGCAAGATGTTGACAGCACAGCTCAACCCGGTCGGGGTGGGCATCCACAGTGTGCTCATTGCGACGGACTTTTCCCGCTGCTCCACCGTAGCTCTGAACTTCGGCCTTGACCTGGCGCACGAGTACCACGCCCAGGCCGACGTGGTCTTCGTTTTGCCCAGCGACGAATTCCTGATTGCTGGCCCAGATGCTTACGTAGCCGCTAAGGACGCAGCTCGCCGCGACCTGTTGCAGTTGAAGGCCGAGATCCAGCAAGCCCATTCCTACATCGAAGGGGAAGACTATCACCTGTTTCTGATGGAAGGCGACGTCGCGCAATCAATCCTGAACTGCGCGCAACAGAAGAAAGTTGACATGGTTGTGGTCGGCACCCATGGACGAGGCGGCCTGGGGAAGATGTTTATGGGTTCGGTTGCCGAACGCGTCTTCCGGCAATCGCCGGTGCCGGTGATGACGGTTGGCCCGCATTTGCACCGCTCAGCCCGCGCTTTTGCGCCACGCAACATCCTGCTGGCGGCTGATTTCACGCCGGCCTCGGAACGTGCCGCGGACTATGCGTGCGCGCTGGCGAGGGAGCACAACGCCAAGTTGACGATGCTTCACGTACTGGACGATGCAGAGCTAAGTGGCGTCGCCGATCGTGCCGCGGTCATGCAGGGAATTGAAAACAGGTTGACGGCCCTGATCGGAGAAAACGCGGCAGGTCTGCGCCTTTGCTGCCGCATCGAGGTCGGCAAAGTAGTGCCCACGATTCTGCGAACTCAGGTCGAAATCGACGCCGACTTGTTGGTGATGGGTGTGCGTCCATGGTCGGGGTTGCTCGATCGGCTGATGTGGCCAAACGCCTACGAAATTGTGCGGGAGGCCGCCTGCCCGGTGCTAACGGTGCGGGGCAAAGTTTTGCAGCATTAATAGTCGTCTTAATAAAGAACATGATCGGAGACGCAATGTTACGTAGCGGTTTTGCAATTGACGAGACATCGGCCCCTGCAATAACACCAGATCTGCTTGGTGAAATGAAAAAGCAGGACATGAAACAGGCGATCGTGGAGCGCTTCAGTTATCGCGCCAAAGCCATTGCGACGGAGAAAAAGGTCCAGTCAAAAGTCCGCTCATCCTACTGGCAGCCGCTCGACGAAGAGTGCTGATGGGCCGCTAGACATGCGGCGGAAATCCCCGGAGCGAAACGCGGCCCGAAAAAGTCGAACGAACGTTATTTCTACTATTTCCCTCGCTGCAGCGTCTCCTTGGCCAGGCTGAGCTGCGCTCGTTGAGCGCTCGTCAGTTTTGGATATCTCAGATTCATCCCCTTTAGCGTGTCCACGACGATGTCGGATACCGTGAGATGCGTGAACCACTTGTGATCGGCGGGAATGATGTACCAGGGCGCGTGCTCGGTGCTGGTGTGGTTGATCATGTCCTCGTAGGCGGCCATGTAATCGTTCCAGCGGCGCCGCTCGTGCAAGTCGGCCTCCGAGAATTTCCAGTTCTTCCCGGGATCCTCCAGTCGCTTCAGGAAGCGTTTCTCCTGTTCCGGTTTGGAGACGTGCAGAAAAAATTTCAAAATCACGGTGCCATTGCGCACCAGGTGGCGCTCGGTGTCGTTGATCGACTCGAACCGATGCAGCCAGAACTCCTCGCTGGGCGCGGTGAAGCCGGGCAGATGTTCCTGCTTGAGCAACTCAGGGTGGACCCGCACCACCAACACCTCTTCGTAATAGGAACGGTTGAAGATGCCGATGCGGCCGCGTTCCGGCAACTGGCGATAGGTCCTCCACAGGAAGTCGTGGCTGAGTTCGTGCTCGGATGGCGTCTTGAAGCTGAACACTTGGCAGCCCTCAGGGTTAACGCCCGACATCACGTGCTTGATGGTGCTGTCTTTGCCGGCCGCATCCATGGCCTGCAGAATCAGCAGCAGGGCATAGGTGTGCGAGGAATACAGCAGGTCCTGGTACTTGGCCAGGCGCTCCACGTTCGCCTTCAGCCTGGATTGAGCATGGGCGTGCGACTTGTAGCCGCCTTTGAAAGCGGGATCGAAATCCTTCAGCCGGATGAGCTTGCCCGGCGGCGCTATCATTGACTTGGTCTTCATACGAGTCGAAATGATACGTGGATTCTGCCTGTTTGCCGAGCCCGCCGCGAATTTTACATAGTTTGGCCATCGAGGCTACGGCTTTCTAGTTTTGCCGCATCCTATGTGCGATGCCTCGCATTGGCAGCTTCAAACTTCTGGGTTAGAGTTCTGACACATTAGGAGGAAGTATGCGTAGAACCTGCATAATCCTAGGTTTGTTGTCCCTGGTTTGGCTTTGTTTCGCGGCCATCGGGATAGCCCAACAAGCGCAGCCCGCGCCAACTCAAGATCAGTCTGTCGCGACCCAAGCCAACGGCGCCGCGCAATCTCAGGGAGCCGATGAGACGCTCAGTCCCGAAAGTCAGGACCGGCTTATCAGGGAGGTCCGCCACGAGTTGACTCATGCTGCCGTACTACGGCGTCTTCGATAATCTGGCCTTCCGCGTTGACGGACGTACCGTCATTCTGGAAGGACAGGTCGTGCAGCCGGTGCTGAAATCCGACGCTGGGAACGCCGTGAAGCGCATCGAAGGCGTGGAGAAGGTGGTCAATAACATCGAGACGCTACCGCCCAGTCCAATGGACGACCGTATTCGGCGGGCTGTTTATCAGAGCATCTACAGCTATGGCCCCCTCTTTAAGTATGGGCACATGGCGGTGCCGCCCATTCACATCATCGTGAAGAATGGGCGGGTCACGCTGGACGGTGTGGTGGACAGCGAAACCGACAAGAACCTGGCGGGTATGCGCGCCAACCAAGTCCCCGGCACGTTCCAGATTACGAATAACCTCAGGGTTGTGAGTAATAGCGGGCAAGGCAAGAAAAATAAATAGCGAAACGCCAGGTCTATAAATCTGCAATGCCCAGCGCCCTGCAGGAAATCCCTGTGGGAGCTTTCTTTTCGCGCCGGATTGCAGAATGATTGCAACATCTTCTCCGTCCCATCGCCTTAATCTTTACGAAAAACTTACGAACTCTTTAGTCGTCGCTTATTAGCGAAATGCTCCAATGAATTGCCAGAAGCACGCAACGGCATACGCGTGCAGAAGGGAAAGTCATGAGCGTTCTGTTCTTGCTAATTTGCCTCGGCAGTTTATTGTTTTTCGCAATCTTCCTCGTCCAATGCTCACGAGCGCACCGTGCATCACGAAAGCCGTCATTGGTTCGCAGGGTAAACCCGACCGAGACTGTCGACTCCGCCGCCGGTCGAAGGGCGCTGGTCCATCTCGAACAACAGATGGCTGAGTTCCTGTCCACCCATGGCCGAAGGGTTTCGGTTCTGTTGCTTGCGATGCTTTTATTTGGCGCCGGCACGGCGACGAAGGCGCAAAGCAGTGACTCCCCCGACGCGGCACAAACCGGCGCCGCCGACCAGCAGGTCCCGCCGGCAGTGCAGAAGCAGCTTGATGCGATGCAAAAGCGGATCGAGCAACTGGAAGCAGAGCTGAATGCGCGGGCTCCGCAAGGAGCGGCCCTAACCTCAAAGGCAACCGCTGCCGTCCACGAGGTCGGCGATCAAACGGCGCCCGCGGCTGCTGCGCCTGCCGAGTCTGCTTTGGCGCAGCCGGCTACGCCCGAAAACCAAAAACCGGCGCCCTTTTCCTTTGCCGATTTCACCTGGTTGAATGGCAACTCCCGCATAAAAGAAGTGCCCTTTGACACCAAGTTCTTCACGCCTGAGATCCGCGCCGATGTGGACTATGTCTACGATTTCCGTCACCCCAAGGACGACACCATCGGCGGATCGAGTGAGATCTTTCGCGCCAATGAATTCCAGGTGACGCAGCTTGGGGTCGGCGGCGATTTTCACTGGGACAATGTCCAAGCCAGGCTGATGACGCAGTTCGGCATGTATTCCACGACCACGCCACGCAACGATGCCAGCCCGGCGCGTGGGCAATGGCAGCTTGCCGATGCCTATCGTTACGTTTCCGAGGCATATGCCGGCTACCACCTCGATGTGATGGATGGAATCAATATTCAGGCCGGCATCTTCATGTCGTATGTGGGCCTGTTCAGCTATTACAACTTCGACAACTGGGCCTATCAGCCGTCGTACGTGTCTTCCAACACGCCATGGTTCTTCAATGGCATGCGCGTGCAGATCTTTCCCAATGAACATCTGAAAATTGAGCCCTGGCTGGTGAACGGATGGCAAGCCTATGGCCGCTTCAATTACCGGCCGGGCATTGGCATGCAAATCCTGTGGCGGCCCAATGGCCGGCTTTCGATTCTTGGCAATCAGTACATGCTGGGCGAGGATGCACTGGGCATCCCGAATCGTGTGCGTTATCACACCGACGACAGCCTGCAATACAAGTACTACCAGAATCCTTCCCGTTTGCTCGATATGGCCGCGTTCTCGGTTACCGGCGACATGGGATGCGAGCACGGCGGAGGTGTCAGTTGCGCAGGCGATTCCGCCAAGGGACCCAAACAAAGCTTTCTCGGGTTCATGGTTTACAACCGCCTATGGTTTCACAAAGATCTGTATGCGCTGACGATTGGCGGTGGCGAGATCAACAATCCCGGCCGCTACCTTGTGCTGTTGCCGCCTATCAACGGGGCTACAGCCATCTCCGGTACGCCGTACTTCACGGAGAATCCTGGCGATCCCTACAAGGCATGGGACGTCTCGGCCACGGTGGATTACATGCCCAGCCAGTACATCACGTTCCGCATGGAGTACAACCACCGTGCCGCCAACGTGCCCTACTTCACCGGACCGGGCGGAATCACGCCTCCCGGCGGCAACACGGGAGCGCCGGGATCAACTGTGCCGGGTTGGACGCCTGATCTGCGCAACAGCGAGAACCGGATGACTGGGGCCATGATGGTGATGTTCTAAGGACCGAGAGCGTGTGAGAGCCGACAGCGCCGGAACTGGCGGCGTTCGGTTAGCGGTAAAAACCGGTCATCTCTGACGACTCCGAGATATAAAGTTTACGGTGTCGCGAAAGGGGTGGCCAAATGTGCAGAGCGATCGACCGAAGCGTTGAGCACTTTATAGCGGTGTTCCTCTCGATGGGTGTTGCCTTGACCTGTGTCGTACCGATTCAAGCGCAGCAGGGGGAAAGCAAAGCCCAATCGGCGGAGACAGTAACAGTATCGGCACAAACCATGGAACGACTGCAGCAACATCTCGCGGAGCTCGAATCCGAGGTGCAGCAGTTGAAGGCACAGATGAACGATATGCAGTCCAGCATTTCGTCGTCGCGGGCGAGCGCGGCATCTTCTGCCGATGATCCCGCTCACAGCGCCGCGGATAGCGTTGCGCAAAGTGCCTCACCGTCCCAGACAACTGCGCTGCTGTCGGCAGATGATCGCAGCGTGCTCAATTACCTGAAGGGAACGACGATCAACGTCTCAATCGACGGATATTACGACTAGAATTTCAACCAGCCCGTCGGCCGGGTAAACCTGCTGCGCGCCTACGATGTCAGCAGCAACGCCTTCAGCTTGAACCAGGCCGCCGTCATCTTCGAGCGTGCCCCCGATGTTGACGCCGGCCGTCGCTATGGGGCGCGCCTCGATCTGCAATTTGGACAGGCTACGGACACCTTGCAAGGAAATCCGGCCAACGAGCCCCGCCCCACCATCTACCGCAATATCTTCCAGGCTTACGGCACTTACGTCGTGCCGCTCGGCAGCGGTCTGACGGTGGATTTCGGCAAGTGGGCGAGTTCGCTGGGGGCGGAGGGAAACTATAGCCAGTTCCAGATGAACTATTCACGCGGCTACTGGTTTGACTTCCTGCCCTTCTATCACATGGGAATCCGCGCGCAATATGCTATCAACAAGAAGCTGGCCCTGAACTACTGGATCGTGAATGGAACCAACCAGGTGGAACCGACCAATGGCTTTAAGGACGAGCTATTCGGTTTTGTCATGACTCCGAACAAGAACATCAGCTGGACTATGAATTACTACCTTGGCCAGGAACACCCTGATAGGACGCCGGTTTCCACGTGCGGCCCAGTCCCGGTGCAGCCGGGCTTGTGCTTCCAGCAGATCAGCCCTGCGCCCGACGGAAAGTTGCACATCTTCGATAGCTACGTGACCTGGCAGACCACGCCCAGGCTGACGTTGCAACTGGAAGGCGACTACGTCATTCAGCGATTGTGGGCCAACACCCGGCCGGGTGAATCCTCGGCGCCGGTGCACACCGACGGCGGTAGCGGCTGGGCAAAGTATCAACTCACGCCTCGGACGTACATCGCCGCCCGCGGAGAGTACCTCTCCGACCGTGGCGGCCTCTTCAGCGGCGTTACCGAGGCGCTGAAGGAAGTCACAGCGACGTACGACTTCACGATGGCCAAGGGATTTGAAATGAAGTACGAATACCGGCGCGATTGGTCGAATCAACCGATCTTCCTGACCAGCACGCAAAATGTTTTTGCGAAGAACCAGGATACAGCGACCATGGGTGTGATCTGGTGGTTCGGTCGCAAACAAGGGCCTTGGTAGCCCGCTCGACTGAGGAGATGAGCATGCAAGACGTCCTATTCGTCGCAATCACAATTGTTTTCTTCGCCTTGTCGCTGGGGTACGTACACTTCTGCGACCGGGTGCGGTAAGGGGGAGCGATGCACACCGAATCAACCATCATGATCGTGGTGAGCGCTTTGACTGATGATCTACCTTTTCTACGCGCTGTTGCGTCCGGAGAAATTCTGACATGACCGCCAATGGATGGCTTCAAATCGTCGCATTTCTCGTGCTGATCCTCGCGGTCACCAAGCCCATGGGCGTATTTATGACGCGAGTATTCAATCGCGAGCGGACCTTCATGGACCCGCTGCTGCGGCCGATTGAGCGGCTGATCTACCGCACTGACCGGGCGTCGACGAAACTCACGAGATGCGCTGGACGGAGTACGCCGGTGCCATGTTGTTGTTCAGCGTAGTTTCCATGCTGCTGCTGTATCTCATAGAGCGTGTGCAAGGCTTCTTGCCGTTCAATCCGCAAAAGTTTGCGGCGATTCCGCAGGCCCTTGCGTTTAACACGGCGGCGTCGTTCACGACCAATACCAACTGGCAAAACTATTCCGGCGAAGTCGTCATGAGCTATCTGACCCAGATGGCTGGCCTGGCTTACCACAACTTCGCGTCTGCCGCCGTCGGTATCGCGCTGGCTATTGCTTTCATTCGCGGCATCGCCCGCCGCCAGATGCAGACCATCGGAAACTTCTGGGTCGATATGGTGCGCTCGTGCTTGTGGGTGCTGTTGCCCTTCTGCATCGTGGGAGCGCTGGTGTTGGTCTCGCAAGGCGTGGTGCAGAACCTGAAGCCGTACGACACGGTGAAACTGGTCGAGCCCCAACAAGTCCAGCATGTGGGCGCTGACGGTAAGCCCGCGGTGGACGCCGCCGGCAAGCCGGTCATGGACACGGTCACCACGCAAAGCATTGCCCAGGGTCCAGTCGCCTCGCAGGAGGTGATCAAGGAATTCGGCACCAATGGTGGCGGCTTTTTCAATGCAAATAGCTCGCATCCCTTCGAGAATCCAAACCCGCTCTCCAATTTCATCGAGCTGTTCCTGATTTTTACGATTGGCTCAGGACTGACCTACACCTTGGGCCGCATGACAGGGTCGCAACGTCATGGATGGGCGGTGTGGGCGGCGATGGCGATCCTGTTCTTCGTGGGTGTAACGGCGGCCTACTGGGCCGAAGCTCGCGGCAACCCCCTGTTGACTGGCGTGGACCAGCGGGTCAGCGCATCGCAGTCTGGCGGCAACATGGAAGGCAAAGACATCCGCTTCGGCATCACCAATACCGCTTTATGGGCGACGGTGACCACCGACGCGAGCTGCGGCGCCATCAACGGCTGGCACGATTCCTTTACCCCCCTCGGCGGAATGGTTCCTCTGGTCAACATCATGCTAAGCGAAGTCATCTTCGGCGGGGTGGGCGCCGGAATGTATGGCATGTTGATTTACGTTGTGCTCGCAGTGTTTATTGCGGGACTGATGGTGGGCCGCACGCCGGAATATCTCGGCAAGAAAATCGAAGCCTACGACGTGAAGATGGCCATGCTGGTGGCGCTGGTGTTTCCACTGGTGATCCTGATCTTCACGGCGATTTCGTCGGTACACGGCTTCGGCACCTCCAGCATTCTCAATCCCGGCCCGCATGGGTTGACCGAGATCCTCTACTCCTTTACCTCACAAGCGGGTAACAACGGCTCCGCGTTCGCGGGACTCAGCACCAACACGCTTTGGTACAACGTCACCGGCGGTCTCACCATGCTGATCGGCCGTTTCCTGATGATCATTCCCATGCTGGCCATCGCCGGCAATCTGGCGCAAAAGAAATATGTTCCGCCGTCACTGGGGACGTTCCCGGTGACCACACCGCTGTTCTCCGTGCTTTTGATCGGGGTCATCCTGATCGTCGGCGCGTTAACGTTTTTCCCGGCGCTCAGCCTGGGACCAATTCTTGAGCACCTGCTGATGGCGGCGGGTAAGACGTTCTGAGGCTTCTCACATGGCACAGAAATAAATCGAAATCGAAAGCTGTCTGGCAGGGCAAGATCGTGCGACGCGCGATTGTGGATTCTTTACTGAAGCTGGATCCCCGCCACATGATGGGCAACCCCGTAATGTTCGTGGTGGAAGTTGGCAGCGTCATCACCACGGTGTTGCTGTTCCGCGGCGGAGCAGATTTCAAGTTTAACCTGCAGATCACGCTTGTGGCTGTGGTTTACGGTACTGTTCGCCAACTTTGCCGAAGCCATGGCTGAGGGTCGCGGCAAGGCGCAAGCCGATACGCTGCGGAAAGCGCGCTCCGAAACGATTGCCAACCGCCTCGTGGAGGATGGCCGCACCGAGCAGGTGCAAAGCTCGAAGCTGCGTGCCGGAGATGTAGTTCTAGTGTCAGCAGGAGAACTCATACCGTCGGATGGAGAAATTATCGACGGCGTCGCCTCGGTTGACGAATCGGCCATCACCGGCGAGTCCGCCCCGGTCATCCGCGAGTCGGGCGGCGACCGTTCCGCCGTGACCGGAGGAACGCGGGTGCTCTCCGACCAGATCAAAGTGAAGGTCACGTCCAACCCAGGCGAGACCTTTCTGGATCGCATGATTGCCTTGGTGGAAGGCGCGGAGCGGCAGAAAACTCCAAACGAAATTGCGCTGAACATTTTGTTGGCGGGGCTCACCATCATCTTTCTGCTGGCCGTAGTTACGCTGCAGCCGTTTGCTATCTACTCGGGCTCGCCGCAGACGGTGTTCGTGCTGGTCTCGCTGCTGGTGTGCCTGATCCCCACAACTATCGGAGGGTTGCTGTCGGCGATCGGTATCGCCGGCATGGACCGCCTTATTCAGCACAACGTGCTCGCCATGTCAGGACGCGCGGTCGAAGCCGCCGGCGACGTTAACACCTTGCTGCTCGACAAAACCGGAACCATCACTCTGGGCAATCGCCAGGCGGCGGCGTTCATCCCCGCGCCTGGCGTGACAGAAGCTGAAATGGCCGACGCCGCCCAGCTCTCATCGCTCGCCGATGAGACACCCGAAGGCCGCTCGATTGTCGTGCTGGCCAAAGAAAAATACGGCTTGCGTGGACGCGAGCTGTCCACTCACGAAATGGAATTCGTACCGTTCACCGCGCAGACGCGAATGTCGGGCGTGAACATGAATGGCAATCAGATTCGCAAAGGTGCGACCGAAGCCATCGAGCGCTATCTCGCTCTCAACGGCGTCGCCATGCCGGCTGAGGTGCAAGCCAGCGTCGAACTGATTGCGCGCTCCGGAGGCACGCCGCTGGTAGTCGCCGAACAGCGACGGGCGCTTGGGGTAATCCACCTCAAGGACATCGTGAAGGGCGGCATGCGCGACCGCTTCGATCAGTTGCGGGCGATGGGAATCAAGACCGTGATGATCACCGGCGACAACCCGCTGACGGCAGCGGCCATCGCGCGCGAAGCCGGGGTGGATGACTTCCTCGCCGAAGCCACGCCGAAGGAAAAGATGGACCTCATCCGTCGCGAACAAGCCGAAGGCAAGCTCGTCGCTATGACCGGCGACGGAACCAACGACGCTCCCGCGCTGGCGCAGGCTGACGTTGGCGTTGCCATGAACACTGGCACTCAGGCGGCCAAGGAAGCCGGCAACATGGTTGATCTCGATTCCAATCCGACCAAGCTTATTGAGGTGGTGGCGATCGGCAAGCAGTTGCTGATGACGCGCGGCTCGTTGACTACATTTTCCATCTCCAACGACGTTGCCAAATATTTTGCAATCATTCCAGCGATGTTTGCCGGAACCTTCCCGGTGTTGAATGCGCTCAACATCATGCACTTGCGCACGCCCAGTTCCGCCATCCTGTCGGCCGTGATTTTCAACGCCATCATCATCATCGCACTGATTCCTCTGGCGCTGCGCGGGGTGAAGTATCGGCCCATGGGCGCGGCTGCGTTATTGCGCCGCAACCTGTGGATCTATGGCGTTGGCGGAATTATCGTGCCCTTCATCGGGATCAAGCTGATTGACATGCTCATCACCGGCGTGGGACTGGCATGAGAAATTTTCACCGCTGGTGTGAAGACTTTTCACCACGGAGGACACGAAGAGCACGGAAGGAAAAAGAAAGAATGAAAGAAAGAGAGCGGCTTGCGAGCTGTTTTGTTGGAGTGAAGTCCAGAATTTTAGAGATGGGAAATCAAAACTCCGTGGACTCCGTGTCCTCCGTGGTGAAAAAAGATATTCGCAGAGAAAGGAATTATGAAACAGAATCTTAAGATTGCAATCCTGATGACCATCGTCACCACGGTGCTGTTGGGCCTGATTTATCCGCTGGTGGTGACCGGCCTGGCGCAGTTGCTGTTTCGCGACAAGGCCAACGGGCAGCTTGTCTCGCGCAATGGCGAAATCATCGGTTCGCGGATCATCGGGCAGGCTTTCGTCGGACCAGGATATCTGCATTCACGGCTATCGGCGGCAGGGGCAGGCAACGGGTATGATGCGGCCAACTCCGGCGGATCGAACCTGGGTCCGACGAATCAGAAGCTGATCGATCGCGTGAAGGCTGACGTTACGCGCCTGCAGGCGGAGAACCCCGGCCAGCCTGTTCCTGTGGACCTGGTGACTACCTCCGCGTCAGGTCTGGACCCTGATGTCTCCCCCGCTGGAGCGGAGTTTCAGGTTCCACGTATCGCTCGGGAACGCGGCCTGAGCGAGGCCCAAGTCCGGCAGATCATCCAAGAGCACACCTCCGGCCGGCAGATCGGCTTTCTCGGCGAGCCCCGCGTGAATGTGCTGGAGGTGAATCTCGCCCTCGACCAGGTAAAAGCCATGGCTGCGAAATAGGAGCCTCTCACGGCTTGGAGGCACGGCTTCGAGGCTGCGGAAAAGTTGGCAAAGCAGATCCCTCACCGACTAAAGTCGGTTCGGGATGACAAAAATAAGAAACCTGCAACGGCGCGCCTAAAGGTGTGCCCCTTCAAAGAAACTTCAGATCGACTTTTTCCGCAGGCTGTTCAGCGGTTCCCTAGGTGGCCCGGTTCAAATCGGTGCGGCCGATCTAAGGCGCATCAATTCACACTCCATTCACATGAATCGTACCGTTCCCGATTGTCCGCTGCCCCGCGCAACCCATAGACTAGGCAAGCTGAACCAGAGGAGACAGAACTTGGCTGAAGCTATCATTGAAGCCCGGGCGGTCGAGAAATACTATCCGCAGGCCGACGGCAATCGCATTGAGGTGATTGCGCCTACCGACCTCAGCGTTTCTCCGGGAAAGATTGTGGGCTTGCTCGGCCCGTCAGGTTCAGGCAAATCAACCTTGCTGCGCATGCTGACTGGACTGTCGAAACCATCTTCCGGCCACGTGCTGTGGCATGGCAAACCCATGGACGGGCAGATTCCGCATGTCTCCATTGTCTTCCAGAGCTTTGCTCTCTTTCCCTGGCTCACTGTCTTAGAGAATGTGGAAGCTCCGCTCATCGCGCGCGGTGCAGGCGCCATCGAGCGCCACAAGCGCGCGCTCAAGATGATCGACACGGTTGGTCTCGACGGCTTCGAGACCGCCTATCCAAAAGAATTATCGGGCGGAATGAAGCAGCGAGTCGGCTTCGCGCGCGCACTGGTGGTTGAACCGGAAGTGCTTTTCATGGACGAGCCGTTTTCCGCGCTCGATGTCCTTACCGCCGAAAACCTTCGCTCCGAGTTGCTGGAGTTGTGGCTCAACAAGAAGATGCCGACCACTGCCATCTTCATCGTGACCCACAATATCGAGGAAGCCGTTCTGCTGGCGGACCGCGTGATCGTGCTCGGCCGCAATCCGGGCCGCATCCGTTCGGATTTCGAAATTGATATTCCGCAATACCGCGATCGCAAGTCTCCGCGCTTTTTGGCCTATGTGGATTACATCTATAAGACCCTGACGCGCCCCGACGAAGCAGCTTCTGTACCCGGCAAGACCGCCGGGCAATCCGCGGACGGCCAGCCGCGCACGCGCACCAAATTCCAAATGCTGCCCCACGCCCGTCCTGGGGGTATTGCCGGTTTCATGGAGTTGCTGGCCGACCGTGGCGGCCGCGACGATCTCTACAAGCTGGCCGATGAGCTGTCGATGGACGTGGACGATCTTCTCCCCATCGTGGATGCCTCGGTGATGTTAGGTTTTGCTGTCCTGCGCGAAGGCGACGTCGAGATCACGCCTGAAGGCCGCGCCTTCGGAGAGGCCGACATCCAGACTCAAAAGGGCATCTTCCGCAAAGCCGCTCTGGAGAATATCGCACTGCTGCGGCTCATCGAGAATACCCTCCACGCCAAACGCGACCATGCCATTGGTGAGGAGTTCTTCCGCGACATTCTCGACGAACATTTCAGCGCCGATGAAGTGGAGCGCCAGTTTGGGACCGCACTGAACTGGGGGCGCTACGCGGAGATCTTCGACTACGACTCCGAAACCGGCCGACTGTTCCATCGCGAAGACGCCGACGTGTTGCCGGCGGCGAGCGAGGCCTGATGGCGCGCCCCACGTGGCAGCCTATCAGGATCCTGGGCAAAGGCCCTTGGTCGCTGTTGCCCGCGCAAACCTGGTCGGTGCTGACCGACCTCGTTATCTTCGCGGCCGGGTTGTCGGTTTTCTACGCGATTCTGGTGTTGGGCCGTACCTGGCTCGGCCCCTTCAATCCTCACGTTGAGATTTCCCGCGATCCCACCAAGTTGCCGATGTACGCCGCTTACTCGCTGTTGCGGATCACGGTAGCCTATGTGCTTTCGCTCGCGTTCACCCTGGTGTATGGCTACGTCGCCGCTTATAACCCCAAAGCCGAGCGCATCATGATTCCTCTGCTCGACATTCTGCAGTCGATCCCGGTGCTGAGTTTCTTGCCAGGAGTGATGCTGGCGATGGTGGCACTGTTTCCGCATCATCAGATCGGTGTGGAGATGGGGGCCATCCTGCTGATTTTCACCGGCCAGGTGTGGAATATGGCGTTCAGCTTCTATTCCTCGCTGAAGAGCATCCCGCGCGACATGCGCGAGGCGGCAAAAATTTACCGCTTTAATTGGTATCAGCGGTTCACGCAATTCGAATTGCCTTACGCAGCCATCGGCCTGGTGTGGAATTCGATGATGTCGGTTGCGGGCGGCTGGTTTTTCCTGATGGCTTGCGAGATGTTCGTGCTGGGCTCGCGCGATTTCCGTCTGCCAGGGCTGGGATCGTACCTGCAAACTGCGGCCAGCGCGGGCGACACGCAAGCGATCTTTTGGGGCGTCGGCGTCATGATCGCGGTGATCGTGCTGCTCGACCAGATCGTGTGGCGTCCCGTCATTGCCTGGGCTGAGAAGTTCAAGATGGAACAGGTCGAAAGCGCCGACGTGCCGCGCTCGTGGTTCCTCAATGTCATTCAAGGCTCGCGAGGACTTGATCCGGCTGCGCAAGCGGGTGATTCGGCCTTTGCAAGAACGGCTAGACGATGCACTTCGTCCGGCAGCATGACAAGGTAGAAGATGCTCCGGCGGCGGCATGGAAGGTGTGGACCGGTCGCGCCATCGCCGCGATCGCTGTGCTGGCGGTGCTGTATGCCGTGACTAAAGCGATCATCATGTTGACTGGCTTGAATGGCTGGGAATACCGCGAACTACTTACCGGTGCTGGTGCGACATTTCTGCGGGTGATCGCGGCGCTGGCGATTGGAGCGGCATGGACGATTCCCGCGGGAGTGGCGATCGGCTTCAATCCCAAGCTGGCGCGCATCGCGCAGCCGCTGGCGCAAATCGCCGCATCGGTTCCGGCAACCGCGCTGTTTCCCATCGTATTGCTGGTGCTGATCCGGATTGGCGGCGGCCTGGGGCTGGGATCGATTCTGCTGCTGCTGCTGGGAACGCAGTGGTACATCCTGTTCAACGTGATTGCCGGCGCAATGGCAATCCCAACCGATCTGAGGGAAGCGTCGGACTTGTTCAAGTTCACTCGCGCGCAACGTTGGCGCAAGTTGATTCTGCCCGGCATTTTCCCTTATCTGATCACGGGTATGGTGACGGCTTCCGGCGGCGCATGGAATGCCAGCATCGTGGCAGAATATTTTCGCTTGAAAGACAAGACGTACACGACCGTCGGTTTGGGCGCGACCATTTCGCGCGCCACCGATGCCGGCAATTTTGATCTGCTGCTGGCTTCCACCATCGTGATGGCGATTATTGTGGTGACCGTGAATCGCTTGGTCTGGCGGAAAATGTATCGGCTGGCGGCCACACGGTATACCTTAGAAACGTGAAGAATAGCGGCTTTAGAGAGCAAGATCCGAGTGGTGTTGACACCACTCAAAAATGAACTGTACAGTTCAACTAGCGTAACTGGAGAGTTTGTTCTCTTATGTTGAGAATCCGCAAGAACGGTCCCCTTATTGTCTCAGCGCTACATGCTCGTACCAACCTTGGCAGGCTGTTGCTCCAGCTCGAGAATGAGAGTCGTTCCCTGGTAATCGAAAAGCGTGGGACGCCGAAGGCGGTTTTGCTCAGCATCCGCGATTACGTCCGGCTTGCCGCTCCCGAACCGGACGTGCTTAGGATTATCGGCGAAGAGGCCCAACACAAAGGTGTGAACCGGCTGACATCGGGGCAAATTGACCGAGTGATCAAAGCGAGCCGCGCTCAAAAAGCCAAGCGCGGATGATCCCTCTTCGGCTGGTCATCGATACCAACATCGTCGTCTCAGCGGCATTGAAAGCAAACGGACTGCAACGCACTGTGCTCTTGCTGGCACTGGCGAAGCCGGCTAGGTTGTACGTATCGGACGAAATTCTGCTCGAGTATCGAGAAGTATTATCGCGTCCAGAGTTCAAGATTCGCAAAGGCCTTCGCCTGCAATTTCTTCAACTTATTAGGAACCGTTCCCATCGCGTCGTTCGTGCGCGACCGCTCCACGTCACGGCCGACCCGGGAGATAACAAATTTCTAGAATGTTCCGAAGTGGCGCGGGCCGACTATCTGGTAACCGGTAACCAAAGGCACTTTCCGAAGTTTTGGAAGAACACCAAAATCATTTCCTCCCGTGAATTCATCAGCATTGTTGCGCCGGACCTCCTGCCATGAAAGAAGCAGACTCGACCTCGCTATCCCACGACTCCTAGCTATTACTCTTCAACACCAGTTGCTCCGCTGCCGAGAACGCGTGGTTACGGATCATCAACGTACTCAGCAGAGAAGTGAGCCCTGACGACGCCAGAATCATCGCGATCACCACGAATTGATAGATGGCTGCATACAGCGGGTCAGCGCCGGACAGCAGCATTCCCGTCATCAGTCCAGGAATCCACACAATCCCCAGCGAGCGCAGATTGTCGATCGCCGGAATAAGCGACGCATGGATGCTCGACTCGGCATAGCTCGCGACGGTGTGCTCGGGCGCCGCGCCCAGCGCGAGCGCGGTCTCGATCTCGCCGGCGTGGGCCAGCACTTCCGAACGAAAGCGGTTCAACGCCAGTCCGTTGGTGTTCATGGCGTTGGCAATGATCATGCTGCCCACGGGGATGAGCGAAGTGATGGCGGTGTCGATCACGCCGGCCCAGGTCATGACGGCGGTGACCAATCCAGCGCCGGCGGCAATCGAATACGTGGACACCTTGCGCGCACCGGGAATGTTCTTGGCCCGTTTGGCCGAAATCGAACCTGCCGCGATGATCATGCCGGTCAACAGAAAAACGCTGGTCCAGCGCGGGCTCTTCAGCAGCAGAGCCAGGATCGATCCCACGGCGACGATCTGGACGATTCCGCGCAGCAACGCGACGGCGGCGTCGCTTTCCAGATGAATGTTGCGGCGTCGCGCCAGCAGGACCACTAGCAAAGCGAGCACCGAGGCAATCGCGGCCTGGGCGAAGCCAAGCGTCAGTTGCGTGTGGAAGAGCGATTTAAGCACCCAGCACCTCCGCCGGTTTTCCATATTGAATGAGGCGACCTGCTTCCATCAGTGCAACCCGGTCGCACATGCGGCGCGCCTGGTCACGGTCGTGTGTGACCATCACGCAGGTTAGTGATGCATCCTTCACCAGCCTGCAAATTAACTGTTCGATGCCCGCCTTCGCCTGCTCATCGAGCGCCGATGTCGGCTCATCGAGCAGCAGAATTTCGGGACGATTGGCCAGCGCTCGCGCCAGCGAAACCCGTTGCTGCTCTCCACCAGACAGGTTTGCGATGTCGCGTCCAGCAAATCCTGCCAGGCCGACCCGCTCCAGCAACCGAGCGATGTCTTCGTCCCCTAGAACCTCACCGCGTTGCAGAGGCCCAAAGCGAATGTTGCCCGCCACGCTGCCCGGAAAGAGGAAGGGACGCTGCGTCACCATGCCGATACGGCGGCGCAATTCGCGAGGAGAGAACTGACGGTAATCCTGGCCGTCGAGAAACACGGTGCCACTGGTCGGCTCGTCGAGACGGTTCAGCAATCGCAGCAACGAACTCTTACCCGAGCCGCTGGCCCCGACGATGCCCAGCATCTCGCCACAGAACACATTCAGAGAAATATCGGTGACGATGGAAACATCTGCCACGCAGCGTCCCAAATGTTCGGTCCGCAGCACCACTGCGCCGGTCGCAGCCTTTTGCGCGACGCTCATCGTTGCAGGTGTCCGTAGTAGATCTTGGTGTCGTACTCGAGCGCGACATGGCCGCTCTCGGCATGGGACGAAAACAGATGCGGCAGTTCGCGCATCATCGCTTCGTACTTCTCGCCCGCCTTGGGCACGTACGACGACGACAGCAATCGGCCACGCAGACCGTCGAAGTCAAGCGCCTGCCGGTTGCGCTGTTCGATCAGCTTTACTTCATCAGGAGCGAAGAAGCGTTGCAGCGCGTCATAGCTGGCCAGGTACTTGTGAGCGACCTGTTCGTAATCGGTGGAATGGCGCCGCACAAAATCTTCGTAGGCACGCAGAAACGGTTTGGATGTCGTGTCGCGATCATGCCACACCAGCACCACCCATCCCTCCGGCGTCACGATGCGCGCGAACTCCGCCCGCGTATCGTTGGGTCGGAACCAGTGGAATGCCTGCCCGGCGATGACGAAGTCGGCACTCGCATCAGCGAGGCCAGTGGCTTCGGCGCTGCCATCCACCATGCTGAAATTTGGATACGCTGCCAGATAGCTCTCGCCGGCAATACGCATCTCGCGATTCGGTTCGACTCCCGTAACGCGATTGCCGTTCGCCAAAAATATCTGCGCCAGCAGGCCGGTGCCACAGCCGACGTCAGCGATGGTGTGCTCGGGACGCAAGCCGCAGGCTCGTTGCAACGCCTGCACCACGTCTTGCGAATAGTGCGGCCGGTACTTTATGTAGTCGTCCACCCGGTCGGAGAATCGCGCTTTGGGATCGTGAGTTGTTTCAGCCATGGGTGTATCTTAACTTGACCCGATGACTTCGAAGCGCACAACAAAACCGCCTCTGGTGAATGCCATTTCCGACGCGATCCGCAAGATTCCGCGCGGGCGAGTGAGCACCTATGGCGCAATCGCTGCGGCCGCCGGTTATCCGCGCTGTGCCCGCCACGTCGGACGGGTTCTGCACCAGGTGAGCGGCCTGCCGTGGCAGCGAGTTTTGGGCTCAGGAGGCCGGATTTCGCTACGCGGCGAATCGGCCCTGGAGCAGCGCTTCCTGCTGGAATCGGAGGGCGTGCGCTTCCGCGGCAGAGCGGTGGACATGCAGAACTTTGAGCACCGGTTTCAGAAAACCCGTCGCAAACCCGCCGCCTCCAAGGATAAGCGGCTACCGCGAAAGTAGTACATGAAAACGTCTCCAAGGTGGACATTGCGCCATGCGTGCCGTAGATTAATGACAGGTTTACGCTACCCCTACAGTTTTATGAGTACTTCGGGCCCTCTTAAGATTTCAGTTGTCGCGATGACTCTCCTGTTGGCGATGCCCACTTGGGCGCAGCGCTATCAGGGGCGTGACCATCACGTTTTCCATCCGCCCGTCCAATCGAAACATCAGAGTGCGCCATCGACGGGCAGCGCCACGCGGGTATCCACCACCGCAACCGCATCCACGGCCCCATCCGCGACGCGAGCCCATGACGCAAATCTAAACGCGCCGCACAACGACACCGCGCATACCCAGGTGCCCGCGGCCACAGGCCCAGTTCGTCCCCGCTAGGCTTGCCTGAATAATGCACGCGACGATTTTCCGTCCCGCGTAATCCTTCAATTTTCCGGCGGGACTTGCAGCGCGGTAGCGGCTTGCATTCCATCGGCAATCTCCGGCAGGATCCCGAGTTTACGGTAGATCGGGCGTATGAGGGCGCGAATTCTGGAAAGCTTGCCAATGAACCACAGCCCTCCCGCGATACAACAGAGGCCTCCGATGGCCAACGTGTATGGCGCGCCGATGCGGCTGGCTACGATGCCGGCGAACAAGCTGCCGAACGGCGCCATCCCCTGGAAGGCCATGGAATAAAAGCTCATCACCCGCCCGCGCTTGTCCTCATCCACGATAGTCTGCAAGACCGTGTTACTGGCGGCCATCTGCTGCATCATGCCAAAACCGGTCACGACCATCAGCAGCAGCGAGAGCCAAAGCAGGTGAGAGAACGAGAAAGCGATCAGCGCAGCGCCAAAGACGCAGGCCATTGCCGGGATCACGCGACCCAGACCGAGTACGGACTTGCGCGCCGCCAGCCAACCGGCGCTGATCAGCGCTCCGAATCCGGAGGCGCCCATGAGGAATCCCAGCGTGTGCGCTCCGCCATGCAGTACGCGTGCGGCAAACAGTGGCATCAGGACCGTGTAGGGCATGCCAACCAGGCTAACCAGACCGAGCAGCAAGAGAATCGAACGGATGGGAACGAAGCTGGCGACGTAGTGCCAACCTTCTTTAAGCTCCTGGAACACGCGCTGGCGCGGCTTTATCTCTTGTTTGCGGCGAATAACCATGGCCAACAGGGAAGCGATTACTGCGAGATAACTGAATCCATCGATCAGAAAGCAGTAGCCCTCGCCGGCCACCGCTATGACAGCGCCGGCGATCGAGGGCCCGATCAGACGCGACGCATTCACCATGGAGGAATTGAGTGCGATAGCATTGGCGAGATCCTCGCGGTTCTCCACCATCTGTATGACAAAGGCCTGCCGGGCCGGCATGTCGAAGGCGTTGATGGCACCTTGAAACAGGCTGAGGAGGAGGATGTCCGTCACGGTGATGCGATGGCTTAGTGCGAGTACAGCCAGGCCGAACGATTGCAACATGGAGAGGGTTTGGGTTACGACCAAAACGCGATGGCGGTTCCAGCGATCGACCCAGACTCCGGCAAACGGGCCCAGCAGCAACACTGGAATCTGCCCAGCGAATCCGACCAGACCGAGCAGGAAAGCCGAGTGGGTCAGCCGGTACACCAGCCAGGCGGTCGCGATGCGCGTCATCCAGGTGCCGATCAGCGACACCGTCTGCCCCGAGAAAAACAGCATGTAATTGCGGTGGCGCAGGGCGCGGACAGCAAACTTCCAATCGGAACCGGCGCTGTCGTTTGCGGGCTGTAGAGACTTGCTGGACATGCAATGGTTCCGGCTCGCGCTATTGCAAGAGACGTTGCTCGAGAAAGGAGAGGCTTAAGTTCCACGAGAGTTGCGCGGCGCGCGGATTGTAACTGGACCGCTGATCGCAGAAAAAGCCGTGGTCCGCATCGGAAAATATCACCTCAATCCAAGGCTGGGGAGACGCCTGCATTCCCTCGGAAACCTGCCGCCGCTGCTCAGGACCAATGTGCTTGTCCCGTCCGCCCCAGTAGAAAAGCATCGGGCCAGAGCTTTTTCCGGCGAGGGCAAGCATCTCGCCAGTTGCGGCGCCGTAATAAGAAATGGCAGCTCTCAGGGGCACAGTGGTATTCGCCAGAAACGACACTCGCCCACCCATGCAGAAACCCACGCAGCCAACGCGGTCGCCGCAGCGCTCCTGCAGAAATCGATGTGAGGCGCGCACATCGCTCTGCAGTCCCGCTGTCGTGGTCTGTTTGGCAATGGGCATCACGCTGGCTAGGTCGTCGTACCTGCCTTCGAACCCGGGTGCGACGCGGTGATACAGTTCAGGAGCCAGCGCAGCATAACCGAGCTTCGCGAATCGTTCCGTCACCTCACGGATATGCGAATTCACACCGAAGGCCTCTTGGAAGACCATCAGGCCAGCCTTTGCTGCTCCATCTTTCGGCAGAGCCGACCAGGCGCGCATGATGGTTCCGTCTTCAACCGCTAGCTCGACATATTGCGATGTGATCTCTGGCATGGGTTCCTCGTTAATCTAGGATTACATAAGATGCTTCGGGAACATGCCCCGCCGTCGTTATGTTGGAGAGGTCCTTGGCAAAAGTATTCGCCGGGATCGGAATGGTATGCGCGGCTTGTTTCGGTAACCGGAAATTAACAATCGTTTCGAGGGCAGCCGTTATAGAATCAAAGGCTATGCAAGAAAGGCCACTGCACATAGAGAAGATCGCCGATCCAGATGGGTCCGATATAGTCTTGCGCATCCACGGTCCACTCTTATTAGGAAACTTTTTCCCGCTCCAGACCGCGGTGCGGGCCGACTCTTCAAAATTGTTGATCATCGATGTGTCCGACATGCCCTACATCGATTCCGCAGGAATCGGTTGCCTGGTGGGTGCCCACGTTTCCAGGGAGCACTCGGGCCGCAGCTTGATTATCGTCGGCGCCAATGACCGGCTGCTGACCTCGTTGAAAGTTACGAAGGTCGACCAGCTCTTCACCTTTGCCCCCACGGTGGAGGAGGCCCGCAGACACGCCAGCGGGGGCTAGTCCAATCAATCTTCACCTGAGCAGCATCCACGTCCTAGCTCTGATAGACTTTTTTTCGGCATGTGGGATCCACGTCCGCGGCGCTATCGCGATCATTCTTCAGAATCGTGAAGAACGCGCCACTCGGACGACGGCCCTGGCATGGGAGGATGATGTATGTCTACTGCAGTAAGCACAGCGCAAATCCACAATCGCGTTCAGGAATTCGTCAGCCGGCCGCGCAAGATGTTCATCGATGGAAAGTGGGTACAGGCGGCCTCCGGAAAAACCTTCCCAACCTATAACCCCGCCACGGGAGAGGTCCTGGCACAGGTCGCCGAAGGCGATCGCGAGGATATCGATCGCGCAGTGAAGGCGGCGCGCAAGGCCTTCGAAAGCGACGCCTGGGCTGACATGACGGCCTCGCAGCGTGGCCGCCTTATCTGGAAGCTCGGCGACTTGATCGAAGAGCACCTGGAAGAGTTCGCGCAGCTTGAGAGTCTGGACAACGGCAAGCCACTATCGGTCGCGCGTGTCGCCGATGTACCGCTGGCGGTCGATCTGTTCCACTACATGGCCGGATGGGCTACCAAGATCGAGGGCAACACGATTCCTTTTTCACCAAAGTATCTTGCTTACACCCGGCGCGAGCCTGTCGGCGTGGTGGGCCAGATCATCCCGTGGAATTTTCCGCTGCTGATGGCGGCGTGGAAGCTGGGTCCGGCACTGGCGACCGGCTGCACGGTTGTGTTAAAGCCGGCAGAGCAGACTCCGCTGAGCGCGCTGCTGTTGGCCGAGCTAATTGCGGAAGCCGGTTTTCCGGATGGCGTGGTGAACGTGGTGCCGGGTTACGGCGAGACCGCGGGAGCGGCGCTGGCGTCGCATCCTGACGTGGACAAGGTCGCGTTCACCGGATCCACCGAAGTTGGCAAGCTGATTTTGCAGGCGGCTGCCGGCAATCTGAAGAAGGTTTCGCTGGAGTTGGGCGGCAAGTCGCCGAACATCGTCTTTGCCGATGCCGACATGAAGGCGACCATTCCCGGAGCGGCGAGTGCCATCTTCTTCAACCACGGTCAATGCTGCTGCGCCGGATCGCGGCTGTACGTCGAGCAAAATGTCTTCGACCAGGTGGTCGAGGGCGTATCCGAGCAGGCGAAGAAGATAAAAGTTGGTCACGGTTTCGATCCTCAAACTGCGATGGGACCGCTCGTCTCCGAAGAACAGATGAACCGCGTCTGCAATTATCTCGAGATTGGGCTCAGTGAAGGCGCTGAAGCGGTGGTTGGCGGACACAAGCGGCCGGGCTCGGGATATTTCGTGGAGCCGACCGTCATGGTCAAGACCAAGCCCGAGATGAAAGTTGTTCGCGAGGAGATCTTTGGGCCCGTGGTTTGTGCCATGCCGTTTAAGGATGTCGACAAACTCATCGCCGAGGCCAACCAGAGCGAGTACGGTCTGGCGGCCGCGGTGTGGACGCGCGACATCAGCAAGGCCCACCGGATTGCCGAGAAGGTGCGCGCCGGGACGGTGTGGATCAACTGCTACAACGTGTTTGACGCCGCCCTGCCATTCGGCGGATACAAGCAGTCAGGCTGGGGCCGCGAGATGGGCCACGAAGTCTTGGAGATGTACACCGAGGTGAAGGCAGTCTGCGCCGCGATTTAGGCGCGCGCCGTTTTCCCATTCGTCATTGCAAAAAGGCAAGGTCCTGTGAGCTCGTCCGTGATAACACGGAGCAGGACCTTGCGATGCCCGCCGCGCAACCAGCCGACCTGCGCAGGCGGGTTGGGCAATCATTGCCCGAGTATTTCGGTTGTCAAAAATCGTTGGTCAGGCGAGGGCACTGGGCCGGCCTGTCTTGTTTTGCCGCCGGTGCACACTCTGAGTTTCTCAACGGCAAAACAAAAAGCACCGAAACAGGTACGTCTACCTTGTTTCGGTGCCAGCTTCAAACTAGCACATGGCGGCTGAGGCAGGTAGCATTTTCGAGGGATATTTTGGAAGCGGTTCCCGAAATGGGACAGCGGGGTGCCCCCACTCATTCTGGTTTCGGAATGAGTGGGAACTAATTACATCGATACACGAGTTTTCGATTGCATCACTCTTCTGTCCCACACATTCGAAAGCCGCGAATGTGTCGATGATTGGATAAGAGAGAAGGCTCACTTCGAACCGGTAGTCTTGACGGGCACCCGCAGCAACTTTGGAATCGCTCTAGTAAGTTCGCGTAACGTGTACCACGGCGACTCCTACCGCTCCCGTTCCATCCCAGGCGTTCACTCCGATAGTGTGAAGGCCCATCGGCGTGGGGACCCACATCTGAAGTGTCGGCGAGCCGTTTGAGTAAGCATAGAGTACGCCGTCAACATACGCGGCCCACTCCGTTATCGCTCCATTCCCACTATGCGCGTTGGCGATGACGTTGGTGTACGGGCCGGCGTCGGGGAAGTAATCATAAGGAGAGGTAATCGCGACCACAGGCCCGAAGAATTCAGCTATGCCCGCCGCCTGTGCTCCGTCACCCGGACAAGGCGAAATGCGCAGCATGTCGCAGGTGCCACGCAGCATGTCATTTTGCATGATGTGCGTGGAGGTTTGATAATTGCGGTCCGTCTTCGGCCCGATGACCGCAAAGAAAATGTGTCCGCCACAGCCCTGTGGTTGCCACGAACTGCAGGAATCATCACCCTGCAGTTCGCCCTCGTCAAAGGTAACCAACAGGACGCCGTCGCCTCCCGGTTGGAAGTATCGCGATTGCAGCAGAGCAGGTAGAACCTCAGATAGATATTGATCGGCGTTATGCAGCGCCGTCTCGTCGTCGTCCCCGGGATCGTGACCATCATGCGTCAAGTCGGGGACAAGCCATGTATAGTTTGCAACATTGTCGTCCGCGAGGTCGGCGGCGAAATTGCTGTTCCACGGCACCATATGCAGCTGTTGGCTACGAGAATTGACGACATCACTTAGAAATGCATACGGGTTGTGACGCTTGACATACTCACCGGAGGAAACTCCCATGTAACCGGCCGACGGCATAGACTGAAAATAGCCTCGCCAGGTGAGCCCTTTTGCATTCAGTTCGCGGACCATGTTGTTCGGGGTGTAGGGCTGGTTGCAGCCGTTGCCGTTGCAGTTCCCCCCGTCTGACTCGCCATTGTGAGGCGCGGCGCCGGCCACGACTTCCAGATACGCGTTGAAGGAGCCATGCGATGGCGAGTATGCCTGTAAGCCCTCCCCGTACTGGTTGGCCAATCCGGTGAGGTAGGGCATGTACCGCATCGCTTGATCGTCGCTGCGGTTCTCGAGCATCAAGATGAAAACGTGTGACGACTGCTGAGCCGAAGCGGCGGTCGCAAGGAACAAAGCAAAGGCAAAGGCAAAAAGTGATCGCATGCCGGGAATATAGTTGGCTGACTCTAATTCCCAATTACACTGCGGAGCTTAGAAGCAGATTCTCTTTCACCCTAGTATCTACTCAGGCTTAATGTTTCAAATTGATGAAAATCGACGGCTCTGGAGTAGTTTCATGTTTGGTGTATAGGGTGGAGCAGATGGCAGTTATGCACGCCTGAAAGGCATGCTCCGCCCATCGCCTATACACCATATATATGAAACTGCTACAGACCGACTTAATCGCCAGTAGTCAACTGGCTGAAACTTTCGACCGCAACGCGCGCGACCGCAATGTTTGTCAGCGGCTGTTCGGTATCGCGCGGGTGCATGGTTAGAACATCTGCTATACGCGATGCTTTGCCCTTCGTCACCCAGTTGCGACGCTCGACGAAAGTTTCCGGCTCGTAGGTAACACCGTTAGCCAGACGTTTGTCTTCGTGCTTCGATGTCCACAACAAAACTGGCCCGACGACAGCGCGTACCATGCGGGTGAAGGTTCCGAAGGCAGATTCGACTTCGCGCCGTAGTTCGCGAATCCGCTTCGATACCGATGGGTTCGTCGTTCTAAGTCGTTTCTCCATCGCCCAGAGCGCCGCGTTGTAGGTGGTGCGCAGCTTTCGGGCTTCTTCGGCGAAGCGACGTCGCACTCGCAGGTCAGGATCGTCGTGATAGCGCTGCCATCCCTGGAAGATGGTTTCGCAAATGCGAAATAAGCTGGGACCGTTGCGCTCGAAGTCGCGACGGAAGGCCCAATCGAGAAAGCTCTTCGATTCGTCACGCGAGATGGCGGCATGCTTGTAGTTGAATTTGTATTGCCCGTGAATGTCAGCCAGATCGACGTCTTCGAGCATGCGCCCCTCTTGCTGCATCTGGGCGAATAGCGGAGTGCCCGGGACCGGTGTGTACAGCATGAACTGGTGGAAATCGGTTCCATGCGAAACCGCGTAGTCGATCTCGTCGTGAATGTTCTCGGGCGTATGGTGCTCGAGCCCCACAATCGTCGAACCCAGGATCTTGATTCCGTGCTGGCGCAACTCCGCCGCCAGCGTTCGTGTATCGGAATTCTTTAGCTTGGCATAGCTGGAGTTAGGCGACTCGAGTCCCACCCAAATCCACGAAACCCCCAGTTGCACCAGCTCTTCCATGCTGTATTTGCGGATGGCATTCACCGACGAGAAAACGTAAAGCGCCCAGCTCTTGTCAGCTTCCTTCATGCGCGCCAGAAGTTGCATAGCACGCGGACGATTCAACAGAAAGTTTTCGTCCATCATGAAGAACGAATTCACGCCTAGAGAAGCTCTCCATCTGTTGCATGACTTCAAAGAGCTGGTCTCCGGTTTCGTAGAAGTGGATGCTCTTGCCTTTGCCGCCGAAGAAAGACGACGTAGTGCAGAAGTTACATCCCAGCGGACATCCGACCGACGGAATGATGGTGGCGGCAGTATCGCGCGTAGTATCAGGCACCCGCATCCCCAGGATACGAAAGCCAAAGCCGGAGACGATTTCCGGATGGGCAATCGGTGCTGCAGCATCTTCGCCAAGATAGCGGCGCATCCAGGAAATGCCCTCGCCACGAACGATGTAATCCGCATCAATTAATGTATCCAGTCCAGGGATAGCAGCGACGTGTCCGCCCACGACGATGATCGAGTTAGGCGACAGCCGGCGGACTTGGCGGCACATCTCGCGCACTTTGCCGAAATTTGGAATGATTCCAGAAATCCCAACGATGTCGTAATCGGAGGAGGTAAGTTCACGCTGAAAGTCTTCGAGGGTCGGGAAGTCGAGCAGGGTGCTGGGCGCGGAGATGTTCCGCTGGATCATCATCAGTCCCCAGGAGCGGTGGAACATGCGCAGCGAAAAGCTGCCTTGCTCGCGCGTGACCTGATTGTGATACAGCTCCATGGGGTTGATGGAGCGGCTTCCGAACTCGTCATCCTGCGCGTACGGGCCAAACACGGAACTCAGCAGCACCCGCGCCTGAGTCCCTTTGGGATGTCGAGTAATCCAATCAAAGTTTGATGTCGAAATCATAAGTTCATGGTAGGGAACCGGCGGTATCGATTGCGGTGATATATGCCGCACGCTGGTTGAAATGACAGAACTATTACATTGCTGATCATCTTGGGAAACTTGACCAATACACGGAAATGCCGTTGATCGGTAGCCGGGAACATCGCGACATTAATCCGTGGCTGATCGCGATAGCGGTCATGTCGAGCACATTCATGGAAGTGCTGGACACGACCGTGGTCAACGTTTCACTACCGCATATCGCCGGTAGCTTGTCCGCCACCAACGATGAGGCCACCTGGACGCTCACCTCGTACCTGGTTGCCAATGCCATCATCCTTCCCATGACCGGCTGGCTAGCCGGGCGCTTCGGCCGAAAACGGTTGCTGATGCTGTCGGTGACCGGATTCACCGTAGCGTCGTTTCTGTGCGGACTGGCGCCGTCACTGCCATTCCTCATTATTTGTCGCTTGATTCAAGGCGCGTGTGGCGGCGGCTTGCAACCGCTGTCGCAGGCCATCCTGTTGGAATCGTTTCCACCCGAGAAACGCGGCCAGGCAATGGCCTTCTGGGCCCTCGGTATCGTAGTCGCGCCTATGCTCGGCCCGGTGGCGGGAGGCTGGCTTACCGATAACTACAGTTGGCGCTGGGTCTTCTACATCAACATTCCGATCGGGGTCGCCGCCCTGATTCTGACGGAACTCTTCATCTTTGATCCGCCTTATCTGCGGCGCCAAAAAACCGGCATCGACTATTGGGGAATCGGATTGCTTGCAGTCGGGATCGGAAGCCTTCAGATCATGCTCGACAAGGGGCAGGAAGACGACTGGTTCGGTTCGCACTTCATTGTTACGCTCGCCATTCTTGCAGTCGGAGGGCTTACTGCGCTGATCATTCGCGAATTGAGAGCTAAGCACCCGGTATTAGATCTTGGGGTGTTCAAGTATCGGTCGTTCGCCATCGGTACCTTCCTGATGACCGTGATCGGCTTCGTTCTTTACGGAAGTACGGTACTGCTGCCGCTGCTGATGCAGGTCTTGCTGGGCTATACGGCGACCCACGCCGGCGTTACGAACTTGCCGCGCGGGCTGGCATCTTTCCTGATCATGCCCATTGTCGGCCGCCTGACCGGAAAGTTCGACCATCGGAAGCTGCTCGGAATCGGGGTGGTGGCGTCGGCCTACGCCATGTGGGAGCTTTCCCGCTTCAGCCTGAATGTCGCCTCGGTCAATTTCTGGTGGCCACTCGCGATTCAAGGTGCGGCTTTGGGTTTTGTGTTCGTTCCGCTTACCACGATTACCAATAGCCCTATCCCAAATGAGCGCATGGGCAATGCCACCAGCTTGTTCAACCTGATGCGAAACATCGGCGCCAGCATCGGAATCGCCATGGTCGAGACCGTCCAATTCCGCAGTCAGCAGAAGCACATCAACATCCTGGGTGGGCATGTATACGCGCAGAGCACCGCTACCCAGCAGATGTTCGAAAGCATGAAAGCGTTGTTCATGAGCCAGGGTTCAAGCGCCGCAACGGCGACCCAACAGGCATATCAGGCGATTTGGGCAATGGTGCAGCGGCAGGCGGCCATGCTCTCCTACAACGACACATTTCTGTTCATGGCGTTTATGTTTATCGCCATGTTGCCATTCTTGTTCCTACTGAGGAAGCCGAAGCCAGGGAAGGCGGGGGCGGCAATGATGCACTGAGGAGGTCTCGCGCCGTCAAGAATTACTTAGACCGGTTCCTGGATTAGTGTGTCCGCGCCCGTTCGGGTAGTGCGGCGCTTCAGCGTCGCATTCGCCGCGCCAAAAGGCCTCGCTTAAGCCGCTGAGGTCGTCGACCTCTGCGGCTTAAGCGATTTTTTCTTCTTGTCCTGTACGCGGGCCTGAAGGCCCGCACTGCCCGTGCAAACCGGACGCACCTATTGCGGAACGAGCCCACCACAGAGACACAGAGGGCACGGAGTTTCTATCTCAGTGAACTCCGTGCCTCGGTGGTTAGCTTTCTTCAGACGGGCGCGCCACTAACGTTACTGCGCTGGGGCCTCCGTTGGCGGCTGCGAGAGCTTCTGCAGATGCTCGGCAATGCGGGCTAACTGCTTCTGGCGCATCTGGTCGGCTGTGGTGCGCTGATCGGCAGTCAGTACCTGAGTGTAGATCTGGTGTTGCATGCTCTGTTTCTGGACCATCAACTGGGCCATCAGTTGCGACTGCTGATTCGCAATGGCAGTTACCTTGGCCTGATCGAAAGCGCCGTTGGCGGTAGCGGTCAGCATGGCCTGCCGGTTTTCAGCAAGTTGCTGCATCAAGGGACGCATGGTCGCGTGCTGCGCCTGCATCATGGTCTTGATCTGCGCCTTCTGAGCATCGGTCAGGTTCAGCTGTTTGGCCATCCAGCCCATATGACCGTGCCGGTGTCCACCACCCCATCCCGAAGCACCCTGTGCGTCACTCTGCTGCGCGTAGGAAAGCATTACCGTGCCACACAGCACTAGCGCCAACAACGCGATCGCTACGCTCCAAAACTTGGTTTTCATAATCTCTTCAACTCCTCCTTGACAGGTCCTCTGTCACATATTGAAACACTACCCACCGGATTTCGACGGTAAAGTCTGGTAACGCAACTGTTAAGTTTTGTCTTGCAGTCCATGCCAAGATGTTCTGCCAAAACTCAAGAAGCTACCCGTTATTGCTGATTCTGGGGGTAAGAGTTCCCGAAGTTTCTTGCCAGGCCAAATCGAGTCCTGCCTTGCGGTCAAGTGACAGCACCTGGCGTGCAAAAGTCGGCCGCTCATAGGCATACGGAGGCGGAATGGAGGCTGTGAATTGTGAACGCCTGTTCGTAGTCACCGGGGGGCCGGGTTCAGGAAAGACTACCCTGGTCGACGCGCTGGCGGAACATGGTTTTTGCACCATGCCTGAGGCCGGCAGGGCCATCATTCAAGATCAGGTAGCCATCGGCGGCCACGCTTTACCGTGGTCGAACCAGCGAGCCTTCGCCGAGCTGATGTTGAGCTGGGAAATGCGGTCTTATCAGGCGGCGCTGAACCTGGGCGGCCCCGTGATTTTCGATCGTGGAGTGCCCGATGTGCTCGGCTACTTGCGCCTGTGCAACCTGCCCGTTCCTTCGCACATACACCGGGCCGCGCAGATGTTTCGCTACCATCGCCGCGTATTCATCGCGCCGCCCTGGGCCGAAATATTTTCCCTGGATGCAGAGCGGAAGCAGTCTTTCGAAGAAGCCCAGGCGACCTATGAAGCGATGGTCGAAACCTATTCTGATTTAGGCTACGACCTCGTTCCGCTTCCTGCCGCTTCGGTTCAGGAGCGTGTGCAGTTCGTATTAGCTGTGGTCGGCTAACTAGAGCAGCTCCACACAATGGATGTGTCCGATTCGTTCGGGTAGTGCAGCGCTTAAGCGCGACTTCTCTTCTTGCCCTATACGCGGGCCTGAAGAGACTGTGTCGCTACCTCTGTCGTCCCTACGGGACTCGGGCGTATTTCCCACTCTACCCAGCGCTCATCCACCCCAATCCACGCAAAGGCGGCGTGGCTTGGGGACCCCGGTACGCGCTGGGCTAAGATCTTTCGCCCCTGCAGGGCTGGTTTTTGCGTGCTTCATTTCACTGTGCCAAGTCGATATGAGTTACGACACAGTCTCTCAAGGCCCGCACTACCCTACGAGCGAATATATCAATCCTGGATCGGCCTTTGGTCCGGCTGGCGAGGGACAATAAAAAGCGCCGCGACAGCAGTCGCGGCGCATAGTGTGCAGATGGGTTACGAATGTAAAACCGCTTTAGCTTGCCGACACACTTTGCTGTGAAGCAGCCAACTCCTTGGCCCGATCGCTCGCCCGCTCCCTTTCTCCGACTTCATGCAACTGGAGATCTTTGGTCTCCGGCGAGAACCACAAGCTGACGAAAGTCATAATCGCGCCGACCGTCAGCACTACCGCTGGCGACAACCACATGTCCTGTTTTTCAATCCCAGAAATAAACGGGATCTTGTGGGCCCACCATACGTAAACGCTGAACCACGCTCCCAGCAGTGCTCCCGAGGAGTAGCCGAAGCCGACACCCGCTGCACGCCGCTTGGTCGGGAAACGCTCGCACAAGTAGGCGGGAACCACTCCCCATGCCAGTTTCAGCATCGCCGCCATTACGCATCCCAGCACCGCCATCCACAAATTCCGCTGGATCGCCGCGTGATAGAGCACATAAAACACCGGAATTCCGAATACGACGAGAAATACGCAGTACCACTGGGTAAGAATCTTTCTTCCGGTCTTGTCCGACAGCCAGCCATAGAAGTTGTATCCGAGGAACGCCATGAAGAGAGCAAAGCCGTAGATCAGGCTATAGGTCGTGGTATTGAATCCACGTCCCTTCAAGGTGAGGATGTTCGGCAGAAATCCGTAAACCGAATAATCGGTGAGGAACAAGCCGGTCATGAAAAAGAAGACCTGCAGGAACTCCCATAGTTGGGGCGGTTTGAATAGGTTCAGGAATGGAGACTTCTCGATCTTTCCTTCTGCCTTGGTCTTTTCAAATTCAGGCGATTCTTGCAGGTTGTTCCGGATATACAGCGCCAGGAAAACCGGGATGACGCCAGTCATGAAGGCGATGCGCCAGCCGTACGCCGCCATGGCTTCTTTGGTGGTTAGGAACGAAATCAGCGCGAACACCAGCGACGCAAATACGTAGCCCAGGGGAAAGCCCGATTGGATGAAACCACCAATGGCGCCGCGTTTCTTTTGCGGCGCGTATTCAATGGCAAAGGTGTGGCCGACTGCATACTCGCCACCGAAGAAAATTCCCATGAACAACCGCAGCACGCAAAAAATAACATACGACCAGACGCCAATTTGGGCATAGGTGGGGAGAAATCCTCCCAGCAGCGACATCACGCCCACACCGCCGATGGTTAGAATCAGAAGAAAGCGCCTTCCAATTTTATCGGCATAGCGGCCAAAGACCGCCGAACCGATCGGCCTTGCGGCCATGGTAATGGAATAAGTGAATACGATGACAATGTATTGCCAGGCCGCACTGCCCTTGGGTGAAACGAACACCTTCACCAGGATCGGCGCCATGACCAGCACAAGTGCCATGTCATACGCGTCCAGCATGAATCCCAAAAACTGGGATGCCATCGCCATCTTTGTTTGTTTCGATAATTGCTGTTCCGCCATAAGAACTCCTACCGAAGAGAATGGGCCGCAATGCGGATCAGATTTACCACGCGAAGCCGACGAAATTTAGCGACGGGCGTCACTCGCGATTGTGATGCGTAAACATCCGCTCGTGATCACTCTGCGAAGCCTGGTCCTGACGTCCAAGTTCCTTGCGCGAGCAACCCGCGTGAGGCAAGTCTCCCACGAAAGTGGCAACCGCCCTTATCGAGTCTCCATGAACAGCTCGTTACTTTCCCCTAACCAGCGCAGGGTCCGCGACTTACGAGGTGGACAGGAAGCGGAGCGTAGATTATCCCTCACAATCGCCGTGTGAGCAATATCACAGTTAGGGGTGAGGAATGTCCGCCAGCCCACCCTATAGTGTCGCTTAGAGTCCCGTCCGAGGCCAATTCACACACGGGACTTTACCCATCAGCAATCCCGGTGACGCCAGGCTTTGTCTGGTATTGAATTGAGCCCATTTGCTTGGAGGCGAAGATGCGAGATTCTTTCCGGTCATCGGTACTGTGCCTGCTCGCGATCGCGTGTCTGTTGATATCAGCGGCTGCATTTGCTGCTGACTCAAGTGCGACGACCACGGCGGATCCCACTAACGCGGCTACCAGCGCCGCACCCACCAGCGGCGCCAGCGTAGGAGCCGTTATCAGTCCAACCTTAGTCGATCTTCTGGTAAAAAAGGGAATCCTGACCACAGCGGAAGCCAACAGCCTGCGCAATACCTCAGGTTCCGCAGGGATGCAACAGCTACTCCTTTTGCTGAAGGCCAAAGGTGTTGTCAATGATTCGGAAGCAGCGGAACTGAAGAGTGCCGCGGATGCAGATACCCTGCACTCGCTGGTTGATACAGAGTCAGGTCCCACTCAGTACGCAAGCCTCACCACTCCGGGTTCCGGCCAGGCCGCGGCCCCGCAACAGGCCCCGGCCCCGGTAGTCATACCCGCCATCGCGCCTCTCCGGGTACTTCCGATCGACGCGCCGTTGAAGGAAGGACTTGCTCCCGCGTTGAAGTTAGGTGCGGTGAGAGTGACACCGTATGGCTTCATTAAGGCCACTGCGGCCTACGACTCAAGTTCACCCCGCGGAGACGATTTTCCGCCTCCTGGTTTCCTGAACGCCGATACCGGTCCGAACAGCAATCCCGAATTTCACGTCAAGGCACGGCAGACTCGTATGGGTTCCAAATTCGAGTGGCCGGATGTCTCGAAAAACTTGACGGTCACTGGCACGATTGAAGCCGACTACGAGGGCAACTTCAGCCGCGCTGACAACCGCAACGTCTCCAGCATCCGCAGCAATGCGCTTTCGTTACGTCTGGCCTACGGACGCATGGACTGGAACGCGAAACCGAACACCGACATCTTCTTCGAAGCCGGACAGGACTGGACGATTTTCGGCTCGAGCGCAATGATGAACCTGTTTGAGACCACGTTCTTCGGCGCCTACTGGGGCAACGTTTACGAACGCGCTCCGCAGATGCGTGTCGGCTTCATCCAAAAGCTGGGTGGCTCACGTAACTGGAAGCTCTCCCCCGAATTTGCCATCATGACGCCGGCCGAAGGTAACCTTCCAGCCGACGCCGTAACTTCGGCCTGCACCACGACGGTCAACAAGACAACGCTGGCCGCAACCACGACCTGCACCAATACCGTCCTCGACGGAACCGCCAATCAACTGGGATATGGCGAGCGCCAGGGCGCTGACAACGCGAAGCCCGAGATTGAATCCAGAGTCGTGCTGCAGTTCCAGCTCGACAAAGCTCCCGGTGTGGTCCCGGCGCAGATTCTTTGGAGCGGATTCTACGCTGGACGCCAGGCGACGGTGTTGGCTTCAGCAGTTCCGCTGTGTCCTACCTGCGCGGGCGGGGAGGACACCTTCAAGGCTGCCTTCCCGAGAGGCGTCGATAAGAACAGCAATGGCTACGGCAACCAAATCGCCATCTCGCTGCCAACTCGTTGGGCCACGGTGGTCGCCAGCGGCTACATAGGAGCTGACCTGAGATTCTTCTTTGGCGGCCAACTCCTGTCCAACTACAACCAGGCGGCGGGGCTGGTCACCAAAGTGAACGGCCTCTCGGTGGACGGCTCTTCCACCGTGGTCTTTGGAGTCAACGGGGCCGGACAAGCAGTAGCCGCCCCGCAGGAGGCGGTGCGCGGCTACGGTGGATTCATCCAGGCTGGCTTCCCCATCTCACGCTGGTTCAATGCCGATCCGAAGGGACGCAATGCGGGCTGGCAAGCCTATTACGAATACGGCATCGACGCAGCTAACGCCAATGACTTCCGATACGCCAAGAGCATCAGCGCTGAGGCCGGTGGCGGTCCAATCAAGAGCAACATCAACGCCGTTACCATCTTCTACAAGATGAACCCCTGGGTCCAGTTCGGCTTTGAAGAAAGCCACTACGCTAGCTACGCTCTTCCCGATACGAAAGGTATTTGCACCACGAAGATCGCCGGATTGCCAAACTGCACGTCAATCGACTGGCGTTCGGAGTTCGGACCAGTCTTTAGCTTCTAAGCATGTTGTGTAACCTTACCGGGGTGGCCGCAGCAGCGAGCCACCCCGTTTTTTGTTGCACCGGGGCGAGAGTGTATTCGCAGACTCCGTCGCGGGCCAATGTGTCATAGATCACAAGTCCTGGTGATCGACTTCCGCGTCCCGCTTTACAGACTGCTCTAAATTTGTGATCAGGGAAACTCCGCGGAGGAATGTCCGCCGTCAGCCGGCTGGCGTTTAAATAATCGCCCGGCCCACCCTCGAAGGAAAGAACAATGGCTATATCCGTCCTCGCTCCTCCGCTACTTTCATCGGAAGAAATCAAGTCGTCGCTTAGCGGAATGATTGCCGCCGACCGCATTCTCATTCGCCCCATCGACTTGATTGCTTGCGCCTCCGATGCCAGCTTTTACCGGCTGATTCCAAAAGCCGTGGTCCGGGCGCAGAGCTTGGATGAGATCCGGGCATTATTTGCGTTCAGCCAGCAGACACAGGTGCCGATGACGTTTCGGGCCGCCGGCACCAGCCTGTCGGGGCAGTCAATCTCCGATGGATTGCTGGTGGACGTGGCGCGCCACTGGCGCGAACTAAGAGTGGAGGAAGCCGGCAGAAAAATCCGTGTACAACCCGGCGTGATCGGAGCACGCGCCAATCAGATGTTGATTCCTTATGGCGCGAAGATCGGCCCCGATCCTGCATCCATCGCGACTTGCACCCTGGGCGGCATACTCTCCAACAACTCCAGCGGTATGTGTTGTGGCGTCGAGCAGAATGCCTATCACACGCTTCATTCCATGAAGTTCATGTTGCCTTCCGGGACCGTCATCGATACCGCGCTGCCCAATGCAAATGAGGAATTTCACGCGCGCGAGCCGGAATTGGCGCGCGGAATCCTGGCCCTGAAATCGCAGTTGATGACCAACCCGGGCTTGCGCGAGCGGGTGCGCAACAAGTATCGGATGAAGAACACCACTGGCTACTCGCTGAATGCGTTTCTCGATTTCGACACCGCCGTAGATATTTTTCAACACGTAATGATCGGCTCCGAGGGCACGCTGGCCTTCATCGCCGAGGCCGTGCTGAATACCGTGCCCGATCTGCCAGTCAAATACACCGGATTGCTTTTGTATCAGGATTTGTTCGCCGCCGCAGATTCTATCGTGCCGTTGCGGCAAGCCGGCGCCAAGGCTTTGGAGGTCATGGACCGCGCCTCGCTGCGCTCGGTTGAAAATCAGGCTGGCGTTCCTGCCTCACTGCGCACCTTGCCGGACGGCGCGGCTGGGTTGCTGGTGGAATTTCAATCGGCAGACGAGAAGGAGCGCACAGAACTGGAGAAAATTGCCGCAGACTCCGTTGGCGGATTGAAACTGTTCGAGCCGGCTCGCTTCACCCATGTGGCGGCGGAACAGGCCCTGCTGTGGAAGATCCGCGCGGGAATGTTTCCGTCCGTGGGTTCGGTACGTAAGAGCGGCACCACCGTCATCATTGAAGATGTCGCGTTCCCCATTGAAACTCTCGCCCACGCGGCGCAGGACCTGACCGGGCTCTTCCACAAACACGAGTACGAGAACGCCATCATTTTCGGCCACGCCAAGGATGGAAACCTGCACTTTGTCATTACGCAGAGCTTCAACGACCAGGTCGTGGTTGACCAGTATGCGCGCTTCATGGACGACGTGGTCGAGTTGGTGGTCAACCGCTATGACGGCGCTCTCAAGGCGGAGCACGGCACCGGACGAAACATGGCGCCGTTCGTCAAGACCGAGTGGGGAAGTGACGGCTACGCCATTATGTCCCGGCTGAAGGAGCTGGTCGATCCCAGCAATCTGCTGAACCCGGGCGTGATCATCAACCCCGACCGGCTAGCGCACCTCGCCAATCTGAAGCAGTTGCCCTCGGTGGAACCCGAGATCGACAAGTGCATTGAATGCGGCTATTGCGAGCCTAAGTGCCCCAGCCGCGAACTGACGTTAACCCCACGGCAGCGCATCGTAGTGCGCCGCGAGATGGCGCGGTTGCAGGAGACTTCCGAGCGTGCGCCATCCTCGTCGCCTGATTCGAAAAAACTCTATGCCGCTCTTGACGCGGAATTCCCCTACATGGCCCTCGACACCTGCGCCACCGATGGACTCTGCGCCACCGCGTGTCCGGTGAGTATTGACACCGGGCAACTGGTCAAGCGCTTCCGTGGGATTCGCTCGTCGGCCGCAGCCAAGCAGTGGGCGGTGCGCATCAGCAGGCATTTCAAGCTGACGGAATGGTCGCTGCGCTGGGCGCTGCGACTCGGACACGTCGCCGAGGGAGTGATTGGCGTTGACGGAATGCGCCGCTTGACCCAGACGCTGAAACGTTTCGCCGGCGACAACTTGGCGGAATGGATGCCCGACACTCCTCACGCCGCGGGGCCAGTCCCGAAGACCAGGCGCGCCGGAGCGCAGGCCATCTATTTTCCTGCGTGCATTTCGCGCGTCATGGGGCGTTTGCCCGGCGAACCCGAAGACCGCTCCCTGATGGAGTTGACTGTCGACCTGGCACTTCGAGCCGGGGTGCGGCTTCACATCCCACGCGACGTCGCTGGAACCTGCTGCGGCACGCCCTTCTCGTCGAAGGGATTCACCAGCGCTCACGCCATCACGATCAATGCAGCGGTCGAGCGCTTCTGGAAATGGTCGGAGCAGGGAAGCCTGCCCATCGTGATTGACACCAGCCCTTGCACCTACGGATTCAAGAGCGCGCGTCCGTACCTGACGCCGGAAAACCAGGCCCACTTCGACCAGATGAAGTTTGTGGATGCCATCGAATTCGTTCACGATGAGTTGCTGCCGAAGTTGCCGGTCAGCACCAAGTCGCGCTCCGTGGCCCTGCATCCGGTGTGCTCGGTCACCAAGATGGGCATCACCGCGAAGCTGGAAGCGATTGCGCGCGCTTGCAGTGAGCAGGTCACGATTCCGCTCGACGCCGGTTGTTGCGCCTTCGCCGGCGATCGCGGCTTTCTGTTTCCGGAGCTGACACAGGCGGCTACCAGGCATGAATCCGCCGAAGTGAAAGCCAAGCAGCCGGATGAATGCTACTCCAGCAGCCGCACCTGCGAGATCGGCATGAGCCGCTCCACCGGACAGATCTACCGCTCGTACATGTACCTGTTGGAGAAGGCGACGCGATAACCGGCGCCGGGCGGGTTTCTGGGGCCGACTTTCGACTTCTACGGATGTCGTACATCCGCAAGGCGGAGGGCATGGTCGTCGACTTCAATGTAAAATTCGGATGTCACACGAGCGCCACCCGCCTACGGAGATAGGGGATGCCCCATCGATGGCGAATATTGCTTGCCCTGCTGTTCATCGTACCCTTCTCGTCCGCGCAGGAAACGCACAGCCACCCCGCCTCTGAGAAATTGGGAAAAGTGTCGTTTCCGATTTCCTGCGCGCCGGCCGTTCAGGAGCAGTTCGATCGAGGCGTAGCTCTGCTTCACTCCTTCGCTTACACCGATGCCGAAAAGGCATTTCAGGGTGTGGCCGAACGGGACCCCCGGTGTGCGATGGCACATTGGGGAATGGCGATGTCGTATTTTCACCAGCTTTGGGATCCGCCCCTTGTGCCCGCGACAATCGCGGTCGGGCAAAAAGAAATCCAGCAGGTGCAGCAGCTCCAGACAAGCTCGGAACGCGAGCGCCAGTTCATCCGTGCGCTGGGCTTGGTCTATCAGGACGCGGCCACGGTTCCGTACCGAACCCGGGCGTTAAATTACGAGCATGCGATGAAAGAGCTGGCTGCGGAGAATCGGAAGGATGTCGAAGCACAGGTCTTTTATGCGCTCGTGCTCCTGGCGAATGCATCTCCTGCCGACAAAACCCATGCGAAGCAAAAACAAGCAGCCGATTTGCTGGAGCCGCTTGATCGCAGCTACCCGCAGCACCCGGGAATTCCTCACTACCTGATCCATGCATACGACAACGCCGAACTCGCGCCCAAGGGCCTCTCGGCGGCAAGAGCCTACTCCCAGATCGCTCCCTCAGCGCCGCACGCTTTGCACATGCCGTCGCATATCTTCACCCGACTCGGCCTGTGGGACGACTCCATCGCTTCCAACCTTGCGGCACAGGAAGCAGCGCGCCAGCAGGGCGACACCGGAGAAGAGCTGCACGCCATGGATTATCTGGTGTATGCCTATCTACAGAGTGGACGCGACAGCGAAGCAGCTCAGATCATTCAGCAACTGAAGAGCATGGAAGATCTGAATGCTGCAAACTTCAAGGTCGGATACGCCTCCACAGCGATGCCCATTCGGTATGTGGTGGAGCGGGGTCAGTGGTCTGACGCCGCTGTCCTGGTGCCTCCGACGAGCGCGCCGCCTCACGTTATCGCGATTGCGGTTTGGGCTCGGGGGCTCGGGCTGGCCCGAAGCGGACACGCCCCCGAAGCGCGCGCGGAGATTGATAGACTGCGGCAGATCGAAGAGCAGCTTCGCACGTCCGGCAATGACTATTGGGCCACTCAAGTGGGAATTCTGAAGCGCGAAGTTATGGCGTGGTCAGCTCAGGCGGACAACAACCCGCATGAAGCCGAAGCTTTGATGCGCGCCTCCGCCGATGAAGAGGACGCAATCGAGAAGCTTCCAGTGACACCTGGACCTATTGTGCCTGCCCGCGAGCAGTTCGGCTACCTGCTGCTGGAGCAGAATAATCCGGCTTTGGCGCTGAAAGAATTTGAGACGGCACTGGCAAATGCTCCCGGTCGGCGCGGGGCGCTCCAAGGCGCGGCGCGTGCTGCCCAACTTTCCGCCCAAAGGTAGCGTTCACCAGGGTGATCCAGGCGACCATTCCAACGACCCCATCGCATTCTTGTTTCGAAGCATTGAGCGATGACTCCGAATCATCGGCAAGTCGGAAAGAATCCGGGATTGACCGGCTGGTCCGCCAGACTGACCCACTGCGTTGATGTGGTACGCTGCTTCGCCTCCCAGGCGTCGTGCTACCCTCTTCCCTTGTCACCCGTCTAGAGTAATGGCCTGCGTTCCCAAGCAGATGCCCTTTGGAGCCCTGCGAATGAGTCGTGCCCGGAAATACTTTCGTTTCGTACTTAAACTTACTGGAATTCTCGCCCTCGGTCTTCTTGCCGCCACCGCGCAGGACACGCCGAAACAAGACACTCACGGCATCAATGTCGCCAACATGGACCGCTCGGTCAAGCCGGGGGATAACTGGTACGAATACTGCAATGGCGAATGGATCAAGCGTACCGAAATTCCGCCCGACCGCTCACGGTTAGGTGTATTTACAACTCTTGCCGACCTGAGCGACAAGCGCACCTCGGCCCTGATTGAAGAGGCCGCGAAGAGCGGCGGCACAGGGGATTCCAGTGCGGGCAAAATTGCCGCTCTCTACAACTCTTATATGGACGAGGCCGGCATCGAAGCCAAAGGTCTCGCCCCGCTTGAGACCCACCTCAAGGCGATCGCGGCCATCAACGACAAGAAACAGCTGGCCGCTGCGCTGGGAGAAACGCTGCGCGCCGACGTTGACGCGCTCAACAACACCAACTTCCACACCTCACACCTGTTTGGATTGTGGGTCGCTCCCGGCTTCAACGATTCCGATCACTACGCCGCCTATCTGCTGCAAGGCGGTTTGCAACTGCCCGACCGCGATTACTACCTCTCCGACAGCGAGCATATGCGTGACATCCGCAGCAAGTATCAGCCGCATGTCTCGGCCATGCTTAAACTGGTGGGATTCACAGACACGGACGCGCGCGCCGAGCGCATCGTCGCGTTGGAGCACGCCATCGCGGAAAAGCATCTCAGCCTGGCGGAAAACGATGACATCCACAAGGCCAACAACACCTGGAAGCAGGCTGACTTTGCAGCCAAGGCTCCGGGACTTGACTGGGGTGAGTATTTTCGCGGCGCGGGCCTCAGTAAGCAAGCCACGTTTATTGTCTGGCAGCCTACCGCCTTTGCCGGCGAGTCCGCGCTCGTAGCCTCGACTCCGCTCGATACCTGGAAAGACTGGCTGGCCTATCACCTGATTGAAGAGTACAGCGGAGTATTGCCAAAAGCCTTGGCCGACGAGCGTTACGCCTTCTTCGGCAAGGTGCTCCAAGGAGCGCCCGAACAGCGGCCTCGCTGGCAGCGCGGCGTGGTAATCGTCAATCAGTACCTCGGCGACGATGTGGGAAAAATCTATGCGCAGCGCTACTTCTCTCCGGAAGCTAAAGCGCAGGCACAGGCGATGGTTGCGAACATCATTGCGGCATTTCGGAAGCGAATCGACGCGCTCTCGTGGATGGCTGCTTCCACCAAGGCTGAAGCCCAGGCCAAGCTGAATACTTTGTATGTTGGAGTCGGCTACCCGGAGACGTGGATGGACTACTCAGCTTACGAAGTAAAGCCCGACGACGCTTTTGGCAACATCTGGCGTGGCAATCTTTTCAAGTATCACTATGAGGTTGCGCGCCTGGGCGCGCCGGTAAATCGCAAGGAATGGTCGATGGATCCGCAGACGGTGAACGCCGTTAATCTGCCGCTGCAGAATGCGCTCAACTTCCCGGCCGCCATTTTGCAGCCGCCATTCTTTGACCCGCTGGCTCCTGCGGCGGCCAACTATGGCGCCATCGGTTCGGTCATCGGACACGAAATCAGCCACACCTTTGACACCGAAGGCAGCGCGTTTGACTCCAAAGGCCGGGTGCGCAACTGGTGGACGCCCGCTGATCTCGAACATTTCGAAGCAGCCACCGCCAAGCTGGCCGCGCAATATGATACCTACAAGCCGTTCCCTGATCTCTCGCTCAATGGCAAGCAGACGCTGCCTGAGAACATCGCCGATCTCGCCGGTATCGCTGCTTCGTATGACGGCTACCGCGCCTCGCTTGCTGGCAAGGCAGCGCCCGAGCAAGATGGCTTCTCCGGAGACCAGCAGTTCTTCATCGCCTTCGGCCAGAACTGGGCATCGAAGACGCGCGAAGCCGCTCTCCGCCAGCAGGTGGCGGTGGATTCGCATTCGCCGGGCGAGTTTCGGGCAGACACAGTACGCAATATCGACGCCTGGTACGCGGCCTTCGACGTTAAGCCAGGAGAGACGCTTTACCTGGCTCCGCCCGATCGCGTGCGGATCTGGTAGAGCGGCTGATTAGATAACCGTGTCGGCTCCGGCCGCCGAGTACACTTGGTGCGCTCAAGCAAACCAAGGCTCGGAGGAGAGGAGCCGAGCACATGAAGATTGTAGGTTGTGACTTACACACGCGCTACCAGCAGATCGCGATGCTGGATAAGGAAACGGGCGAACTGGTGGAGCGTCGTCTGGAACACGCCAGCGGCGAAGCACGCACCTTTTACAGCGGGCTAGCAGGTCCAGTTCTGGTGGGCATCGAAGCCACCGGGCACACGCGCTGGTTCGAGCGGATGCTGGCCGAGTTGGGCCACGAGTTGTGGATCGAGGACGCCGCCCAGATCCGGGCGTCGATGGTGCGCAAGCAGAAGACGGACGCGCGCGATGCCGCCCACGTGCTGCAGTTGCTGCTGGAGGGACGCTTTCCGCGTATCTGGCGACCCAGCCTGGAGGAACGCCGGGTGCCCCACTCATTCGCGGTTTTCGAATGAGTGGGCCCGAGCCCGAGCGAGGATGGTTCGATCCCTTTTACTTGGCGAAGGGCTTGTGAACGGAGCCCAACTTAAGCTTCCCCTTATTGATCTCCAGAAAATTGCGAAGTTTCTCTGCTGAAGCTAGCAGACGCACCCATTGCTCGTAATACAACGTAACGGGAAACCGACCAAGGCCATAGACGCTCAAAGCGCCCTTTTCTGACACCCTAAATCGGAGCCCACTGAGTTGCCGCTTCTCAAGCTCCTCCAGTCGGGCCTTTAGTTCCTCATAGCTCGGCTCGGCTTTGGCGTCGGCCTCATTCGAGTGAGCTGCGCCGTCTGCTCTGAACAGTGCTCGCAGTCGCTCGACTTTGTAGTGGCACCGCGCCCTGTATCCCGCATCACTCAGAATCTCTTTCGGCACTTCTTGAGTGCACAAGGGACAAATAACGTATTCTTCGGCACCGAAGATAATTGCTTGGATTCGATCCTCCCAAGATTTATTGGGATAATACGGCTGGCGGCAACAATTGCAGAGTAGCTGTACCTCCAGCGTGTCTGCCGGACGCATCTCCATCGCCAACTTTGGCTTCCCTGTCATAGTGTCATAGTCAAACGCCGGGTGCCCTACTCAACCTTCTCTTGGTTGGCGGCTGTTTTCATTTTGCCACAGGTTCCGAGCTCACTCCGCAAGTTTAGTGTTAAGGCTCGTGCAATTGTGTGACTGCCATTCATTCGCAAACCCGCGAATGAGTGGGCCCCGACGCCCGACCCCTGGCAATGTTGGGGTGGCCACCCGCCCAAAACAAAATACTTATGCACTGAAGTCCTTAAAAAGGGGTGTATAGTCTGGGGCAATTAGTGACGGGGCGATTGCACACGGACTACTTTCGCCACTTATTTGCAGCCGTGCCTGCAAAGCGACGCCACAAAGGAGAAAGAGAATGCCGAAAACTCTGCTTTGCATTTTGATTCTCGCGGGTCTGGCTCAATTAGCATCGGCCGATTCAATCAACTCCTTAACCCCCCCGCCAGCAATCGGCACCATCAACGTTTCTTCACCATGTCCGCCTGCAATTTGTTACTTCGGATTTGGCGTTGACACGCCCGCAACCGGATCTGCCGACTTCACCCCGATTGGAACGCAGGTCACTTTCTATTTCACGACCAACGATCCTATCGGTTGGGTGCTTAGTGGGTACGACTACTTTGCCAACTTCGGCTATGGCGGAAGCTTTGACATGACCGGTCCGGGCGGGCTGACCTTTACGGGAGTTGTAACCTCGGGGTACGCCTCGGCACATGGGCTTACGTCGGAGGTCGGGGTGGACTTTTTTGGACAGTGGAGCGACGGGCAGTATGCAGACGGCAACGTAGAGCTCATGCAAAACCCGAACAATCTGGCATCACTGTATGAGCAGATCGCTCCAGAACCGTCGAGCTTTATGCTCCTGGGCACCGGCATCGTGGCTTTGTGGAGATGGCGTAAGGAGTTGATGCCATAGGTCTTGACCTCAATCTATCTAAGCTCTACTGGAGATGTAACGTCGTTTACGCGGTGTTCGACATCGGTATGAACAACCAGCTCCCTCTGGCGCTCCCGTTTGCACGAGAGCAACGGCAGAATGTCGGTTTTTGGATTTGCTATCCCTTAGCTGTTCCCAATTTTGCGGTCTTCGCTGGGGCGAGTTTTGTCGCTCGAATCTTGCCGGCGTGAATCGCGCGGGTAAATTCTTCGAAATCTTGCGTACTCTGGTCAGCATAGGCGACACCAAAACTGGCCATCGCTTTGTCGAATTTGTCGCTGGCGCCCAAGTATCCTGAGATGGCGTACGGGTCGCCGGTGCGGGCATGTCCCTTGGCCAAAAGTTCGCCGCAGACCTGCGCGTATTGCCCCAGGCCGCTGCCTTCCAGGTCTTCGTCCTCAATGCCTGCCTTATGATCGCGCAATTGGCGGACCAGGTAATCGCGGCCGGCTATCGAGGTCCATCCCAAGAAGATGTCCGACTGCACCTGCATGGCGCGCTGTCCTTGGGCCACACGCTGACCTTGATTCGAGGGGGCGTCGGCCTCAGGTAGGTATTGCGTGTAAGCTGAGGGGACCTCTTCCTTAATCTGGACAAACAGCGGATCACCCTTGACCGGACCGAACATGAGGACAATATAATCGCGCACGCCGACGCTGCCGGTTCCAACCACGCGAAATGCCACGTCCTCCACCCGATAATGCGAGAACCAGTGCTGTCTTTCCAGCAACAGCGTGTCTCTATAGTTGCGTAACCCTGCAACCACCTGCTTCGCCGTCGGCGCCGGCACGTGGAAACGCAGTGGTCGGCTGTCGCGGAATCGCCATTTCCCGTTGACCTGCTCGGTCAACTGTTCCAGATTGTGGATGGGCGTGGCACGTTCAGCTTTGCGCAGAACATTTAGCACGGGCGAAACGCGCAGATGACGGAAAACCTGGTACCGAGCCAGGTCCACCATGGGCATTCCGGAGAATTGCTGCATCGCCTCGCGGTAGCTTTGCGCAAAGGCCAGCGCGGCGATCTTGCATTCCTTCTCGGTGTTATTGGACTCGCGGCCGGCCAGCACCAGGCTCCCAGCCATGCGCTTGACGTCCCATTCCCAAGGCCCACGAATGGTCTCGTCAAAGTCGTTAATGTCGAAGATAAGCCGCCCGTCTTGCCCCTCAAATGCCCCCAGATTGTGAACGTGAGCATCACCACAAAGCTGGGCATAAATGCCGGAGCTGGGGAGCGTGGAGAGATCGGAAGCCATGACAGGAACAGCGCCCCTGTAGAACCCAAAGGGCGAAGTGGCCATACGCGCAGCTTTGATAGGTAGAAGGTCGGCGAGGCGTCCCCGCTCCGACGCACGCAGCAACTTCAATACCGGTACCCTTCGATGCTGAGGGTCCCAGTCTGCCTGACTGGCTCGGCTGACTTTTTGTCGCAACGACTTGCCGTATTCAAACCGCTCTTTGCGAGCCGGTATCTCCACAGGGTTGGCGGGCATGCGATTGCCTTGGATTAGTCCACTGGCCTCCAACTATTGTCCGGGTTACATTCCGACATTGCGGCCGACGCCGAATTGCCTAGATTGCGGCAAATATACATCGGGTTGCAAATGCCCGCAACAAGGACACCCTCCAGCGTCCTAGTGATGTCGGTGTCGCATTTCGCCAGGCTTGCCCTCTTCTCGCCATACCAGTCAGGCTTTAGTCCAGCCGTCTTCTTGTCGCCATTCGCGAGTAATTCAGGGAGATGTCGCGGAGGACCGTTCTCGCTAACTCTGGTGTATTCCCATCCGGGTTGAACTCTCTGTGCCCGTGAGAGCAGAAAGGAGCCGCAATGAATACCTGCCTACGATCCACGGCTTCGACGTGTTCTATGGCAATCTGTATCACCTCAACGCGGAAGAGGAACCGGAACGTCCCTACTGGCCAGGACGACACGGCCTACACCAGTGCCAACTCACCCCGCGGCGTCATGAAGTGCGTTGCGACCACCAAGGACGACCCGACGGAGCAGCCGCATTGGGGTCGAGTAGGCAAGCAAAGCTGCGAAGACACGGGACCGCTCACCGCGAGGCGCATGGAGACCATCGACGACGAAACAACTGCACTGCCATCGACTATATGACGCAGCAGGTGAAGGCGGGCAAACCGTTCTTCATCTGGATGAACACCACGCGCATGCACGTCTTCACTCACGTTCGTCCGTCAATGATCGGCCAGAGCGGCATGGTGAGCAATGAATATGCCGACGGGATGATCGAGAACGACATGGATGTGGGGAAGCTCCTGAAGGCCCTGGATGACCTCGGCATCGCCAACGACACCACTGTCGTTTATTCGACCGACAACGGGCCCAACCAGTTCAGTTGGCCAGACGCAGCGACAACGCCGTTCCGCAGCGAGAAAGATACCAACCGGTGCGGTATTCACAGTTTTGATATCTAGCGATCGATGACCATTCTTTCAGCTTGATAAAGAGTTGCCGGTTTGCGTGATGAACAGGGAGAGAAGGTTCATCAGCGTTACGCCGCCTGAGAATGGGGATCTCCTGGTGAAGTGGTGAAATCACACTGGTAGCGGATTCAATCTGTCAACCGTGTGTTTCCTCCGACACCACGGATGACACTCCCAAGACACGGCCCATTTGCTAAACTGGAAGCTCGGTGCCCCAAGTTCGCCCCTCTTTTGGGCTAACCTGGGTTCACTGCACCGAAGAATCTACAATTCGTCTGCCGTTGATGCGGAGAGGTGCGTGAGTGGTTGAAACGAGCCGCCTCGAAAGCGGCCATACCTTGACGGGTATCGGGGGTTCGAATCCCTCCCTCTCCGCCAGACCTTTTGTTTTGTTTGACTTCACTAGCCATGATACCTTTGGTGATACCGAAAACCAAAGGTCGCCGTCAAGTGAACAAGGAAGTCAACCTCACCAAGCGCATCAAAACATCCCAGGGTCTGCGATTCTGCCCCGTAGTTATTTCTCCTAACGGCCGAGTCAAACCTGATTACGTCCTGATTGGCGGCAAGGAGCAGCGCCATCCCGAGGGAGCCTACTACCTGGAATGGTACGAGGGCCGCAAACGCATCCGTCAGTCCGTCGGAAAGGATGCCGGCGTCGCCTCCGTCCGACGCCACCGTCAGCAACAGATCTTAGGCAGCAAAGCAGCAGGCATTAAGCTGGTTGATGAGAACCAGGACGACGGTCTGTCGTTGGCCGTGGCTGTTGCCAGCTACCTCGAAGATATCAGGATCAGTAAAAAGCCGAAGACCTATGCTGCCTATAAGACCGCCCTCGAGTATTTTCTCGAGTCCTGCAACAAGCCTCGCGTCATGGAGATTGAACGTCAAGATCTGCTCCGCTTTTCAGCCTTCTTGCGCGATGTGAAGAAGCTCCAGCCGCGCACTGTCTACAACAAGTTCGAAAACGTGATGTCCTTTCTCAAGGCGAATAACATCCGCGGCCTGGCTAGCAAGAATGACTGGCCCCGCTACGTCGAAGATGAACCGGAAATCTACGAACGCGAAGATCTCGACAGGTTTTTTGCCGCATGTGAGGAAACGGAGCGCCTATGGTTCGAGTTCTTTCTGATGACCGGCATGCGCGAGCAGGAAGCGATGCACACCACGTGGGCCGAACTCAACCTCAACCGCGGAGTTGTCAATGTCCGCTATAAGCGTGAGTATGGCTTCTCGCCCAAAGCCTACAAAGGCCGTGAGATTCCAATCCCGAACAAGCTCGTACAGGCGTTGAAGAAATGGAAAGCAAAAGGCGATCCTACATGCCCTCTCCTGTTTCCCACCACGGGTGGCAAGCCGAAACTAGATTTTCTCGATACCTGCAAGGCGATCGCATTGCGCGCGAAGCTTAACCCCGACAATTTCTGGTTGCACAAGTTCCGGGCAACGTTCGCAACGTGGGCACTGTGGGGTGGTGTAGATTTACGAACGGTACAGCAGTGGATGGGGCACTCCGATATGGAAAGCACGATGCGCTATCTCAAGCCAAACCGAAGTCAGGCCGTGCGAGAGAAAGTTAACGCGATGTTCGGTTAGAAATCAGCTCTGGTCAACTGATGACAACCTATTACTGCAACTTCAGGCCGAACCCCACTAATCCACACCTTCTACCCTTGTCTGAGCCATCGCGCAACAGCTCGTGGGTCAAATCGGACGGCCGTGCCGATTCGGAAACTGGGAAGTTTGTTGGCTTTTGCGAGTTTGTAAATCGTGACCTCACTGACTTGTAACAGCTGCGCAAGGTTCTTTGCGGTGAGTGCATGAGCTATCGTTTCGAGTTCTTCTGGAATAGAGCGTGCAATGTCAGCTGGATCGTCCGCTTTTAAGAGGTGCAGCTTTCCCCTAGTAATCTCGTTTCGGGTTCGAAAACGCGGCTGCTCCACATTTGAGATCTTTGCCGAATTGTGACCAGTTTCAGCGTCTAACATAGCTGGCCTTCGCTGCGGTTAAGTTACTTGGCGCTCGAAGCCGCAAGTTTCGAGCGCTGCCTCCTTGGGTGAGTGCCGTCACGACCACAGTGACCACAACCTTTCGCTGGCGGCACTTTTTGTCGGCCACCGTTAGACATGTTTTCTTGGTCTCTGGAAATATGAGCCGCTCGTGAGCGAACCTATTTCCTTCGAGGTGGAAAAGCGCAAGCACAGATTCCTCCCGCACTCTTGTTAGCTTCAAATCGAGTCCTGGTCAAACGGGCTGATCGCCACCGCGGCCGCGACACTGGGCGCCTCCGGCTAGGAATTGGTGGTAAGTTGGCAGAAAAATCCAAGACAGCCCAGCTCAGAGTGTTCTCACTGCAAGATTCTGGTCCTCGGTCTGTCAAGACCGACAGCTCGAATCCGGCGTCACGATCGCCAACCATTTTTTCACCAATCACAAGTTGACTGGTCATAGCTCTGGCCGGCTGGGTGCCGCAGCAACGACAAATTCGGTGAGGGAGAAGTGCGAGTTTGCCAATGCTCATAAGGTGATGGCCGCCATAAAGTCGACGTTCTCCCCGATTCGCTGTCGGAGTTCCTTGAGCCACACTTTTGGATTTGTGCCGTGAATCACGCGCCCTAGAAAGCCCAGCCTCTCGGCCGCATTGTTGCGGTTCCGCCGGATGTCGTCCTTCGTGATCTTGATGTATAGGGCGAGAAAGCCATCCATGCTGCGGGGCTTGGCGAAGACGTAGGTGGCATGGCCAAGCTGAGGCTTTTCGACGGCTTTCAGCGTCGAAGATGTATTCGTCGCGAAACAGGTAGATCCGGCGTGCCCGGCGTGAGAGTTGGCGATAGAAGAACGGATCATAGTCAGGGCGCCAGTTAATTTGGGCGACATCAAGGTCGCCGGGAAGGCGCAGCTCGGAACACATCCGTTCCAGCTCTGCTTTCTCCACCGCTTGATGTTCCAGGCGCAACCGAATCTGATCCAGGGCTCGAGAATACTGACCGAAGCGGTGATAAATGGTTCGGGCGTTATGCATCTGCTGCGGAAAATCGGCTGGTAGCTTGACCTCCAGACGCGACCGGCGCCGCACCCTTCGCTATCGCAGCCTTGTAATCAAGCAGATGGTGCAGATGAAGAACCGTGTGTCCGGCCTGCTGATGGAGACCGGAGTCAGCTACAACAAGCAGCGACGTCACAAGGTGGGCTACTTCGCGAAGCTGATGACCGCCAACGAAGACGTGCACGAGAGCATACGGCCGCTGCTGAAGCTGAGCCGCGAGATGATCAGCCGGTCGCAGAAGCTCGATTACGCCCTGGTCAGTTCGCTGGAACGAGATCCACTGCTGAACGAACGGCTGCGGAGGTTGAGGACACTGAGGATGTCAGCCAAGCTGCCGTCCAGATCGTTCGGGAAGCAACAGACAATAAGTGAGGTAATCAAAGAGACGTTCCGTCCCCTTTGGCGGGTAAAACAGCCCAACGATGATCCAAACGTCTATCCCCACATTCCAACTGTGAAAACTGGACCGTTGAGGGCATTAATGGCTCGATCTATTTATCGCCGCCCGTGGGTATCTCGACAGTGGCTTTGTATCGTTGTCTAATTTCAGCGGGTGGCGGGACCGACCACTTTGTTTCTACCAGCCCGAGTTGCGAAGGTTGGAAGACCGAATTCCTATTGGGTTACGCTAAGTCTCAACCATGACCGGCAAGGGCGTCGTGGCGTAAGAACTCTCCGGCCCGCCCCGGCGGATGCGTAGCCGAGCACTGAGGTTAGCGTACCGCGTGCTGCGCTTCAGGACATCGTTCCCGTTTGGGTCTATTCATCAAAAGGGGATAACAAGGGGGTTTTCGGGACAGCGCTTTGAAAATCCTCTTGTAGGGGAGCCGCCCGCTTCTGACGGCGTGGGGGCTACGGGTGCGCATTCATTTTTCAGACACGTTCAGTACCTCGTCGTCGTAGTGGTTGGAGCTGGCGGAAAGACTTGGTTCGAGTCGAAGCTATTTGGCCGATGTCACCGTAGCGATGCGAACATGATACCGCCTTTGGCTAGGGCCTCTGTACCTGAAAAGTCGTTTTCGAATAACATTTCTAGAAGCGATTCCAACGAATTCACACGTCACTTGAGCGTCACAACAGGGCAATTCTGAAGCCAACGTCTGGTTGCACATTCGCTTGTCTATTTCGATTTTTTCGAAAATAAGAGCGGGAAGAAAAAGAACCCTCTACGGTGAGCGTCGCGGACGCAGAGCGAATTCAAAAGAGCGGCAACCGGCTACGAACGCCACTGTTGATCGAAGAAAAAACGCTCCCACCTTTGATGGGGCTCTCCCATTTCCTGGGCAAAGCTGACCTCACCAACGCGGCTGAGATCCGATATAAAACGCCGACGTAATGCATAGTTCATTTCGTCGCGCTGGATTTTGAAAGAATGGCCCATGTCCAGAGTGGCACGTCCTCGGCGGTATTCGTCGCACCCATTTCATCCTTTCGCCGGTTTCGTCCAGAAGCGGATCGTGTCCAAAGCTCGTTTGAGCGAATCTGCCCAGCGGCGAGCTTTGGGGCGTGGCCTTCGCTCTTGCATCAGAACATCCAAACCAGAGTGGTTGACAGAGGCGGACAACCTCCATCGACAAGAATGCCCCAACAGGCCACTTCCACCCGACCGGAGTCCCCCACTGATAATCCTAGGCCCATTCTCCGAGATTATCGAAAGCGGAAAAATGGCGAACTATTTGCCGCCCGCTGCGACGTTTTGTTGTCCGAATTGAAAGATGCCACTCTGTCGAAAACGGCAGATTCCTGAGCGGTTTAGCCCCGATTTGACATCTCCTCCCTGTGAGGTTGACCTTCGACAGACTAAGCCTGCACGATGCGAGGTGGGCTATTTCCGGCACAACGATCTGGACCCTACCCGTACCATCGAACGAGCTTTTGCGCTTTGATCTTGGCGGAGGCGGCGCATCATCTACGGGCACGATGGCGGGCATTGATAACCCTGGTTTTGCGAAGCAGAATTTACAGAGATCCTGGTTATTGTCGCTTATTGATTAAGGTAGCGCACCAGCTTAAACGCGGTGTCGTAACCATGGTAGGGCACAAACTGTAAGTAGCTTCCGACCGCTACGATCTTGCCGTCCGCCTGGATTGCCAGGCCGTTGGCACTGACAGAGGGAGCTTGGACCCCGCCCCCGAACAAGGTAACGACGGTACCGTTGCTTCCGAATGTAGTGTCGAGCTGGCCGGTGGCCGTGTATCGGGCCAACGCGAATGCAGTCTGCCCGAGTTGGTTAGCCGTGCCCAACGTTACAATGTCGCCGCTCGGCTGAACTGCTAGACCGGAACTTGCGATGCTTGTGTAACCGGGAATAGGAGTGACCGTACCGCCGTTAGTTCCGAAACTTGCGTCGATAACTCCCATGCCAAGGTAGCGAGATACCGCAAAGTCAGAGACCTCAAACCCGAGGACCGGGGCGTTGTTGGTCAAACTCCCGCCGGCAAGAAAATCCCCTGTTCCGAGAAGCACTAGACTTACTGCAGTTCCGGGGCTCGCCAACTGGCCGCCAATTCCGAACGTGGTGTCGAGACTGCCGTTGGAGTCGTATTGAGAGGTAAAGCCGCTTGTTCCCAAAGCGGAAGATGCAACCAGGATCTTTCCATTAGGAAGAAGCGCTAGCGCAGTGGCCGGATAACCAGCGGTCCTCGCCGCGCCCCCGGTGCCAAAGCTGGTATCAAACTGGCCGTCGGACAGAAGACGGAACAGCTCACGGTCGGCCACCAAAATCTTGCCGTCCGGTTGGACAAGCACACCGCTTGCCGATGGGCCATTGATCTCGTTTAGCGTCACTATCCCGCCAGTCCCAAACGTGGAATCAAGCAATCCGCTGGAGGTGTACCGGATCACATACGCGGTAAACCCTCCAGCTACGGCCACAACCTTCCCATCGGTCTGCAAGGTGACCGCCGTAATCGGGACGTCCTCTACGCTGGGCGTGGTCACAATGCCGGAGCTTCCAAAACTCGTGTCCAAGCTGCCATTGGTGTTGTAGCGCGCTACCGCTGGGACGGGAAAACCAGTGTGGCTCGGAACCCCGCCGCCGACCACGATTTTTCCATCCGGCTGGATGGTAACAGCGTTCGCTGTAGCCACGTTGGAAGCTGACTGTTGATCACCGAAGTCTGTGGTTACGATGCCTCCATTGCCAAATGTCGGATCGAGGTGGCCAGCCTGTGCGGCGGCCTGCTGGGAAGCGATGAGTAGGATTGAGACAATCAACAACGAAGCGCGGTTCAATGTCGTGCTGTGCATATGCTTTCCTCCTAATTAACTTGATCGCCCCCGAATCATAAGCCGGAGTCCAAGGCTATCTACCAGAAGCCTAACCCCCTGTGCGCACGCACTTGTCACGAGATTGTCACCGTGTCGTTAAAAGATTGTCAAAGCCGGATGCCGCGGCCAACCGTAGTGTATAGTGCACGAGCCAACTGACGTCCCCTAAGAAATGATCTTACAGTTCGCGCAATCGTCGAGACTTAGTAGATTATTCGGCGCGTACCCATCAGCGTCAGTCTTCAGATACTTCCTCTCATCATGCGTCGCGACGACAACCTCGGCAATCTGGTTACCAACGTTCGTGTAGAAGGAGTCAGCACGCGATTCAATTCGCCAAATTGCTGAATCCTCGCTCGTCATCCACCTATTGGCCTGATTTCCAATGTGGGAGACTCTTCTCGTGAGGGTTGTAGTGGCCGTCCCGTTTCACAATGCAAGTGACCTGATAACGTCCCATAAAGCCTCCTCATGACTTTTAGTAGCCCTTAGTCCAAAAGGTTCCTTAGCCCCTCATCCACCGCGCAGTTCCAAACGGCCGCAAAGATGCCCTAGTAAACCAGAAAAGCCGCGCTGCTCCCAGCGGTTCTTTCTCGCCGACTTCGGCGGCAGTCTGTCTAAGCTGTTCCATCCACGAAGGGCTCGTGGTTTCTATAAGGACGGCGCGGACTTTCGCGCACCGTAGTTATTCTCGTAGAGCCCCTGCAGAAGAAACTGAAGATATGCTTCCAGTTTTGCTTCGAAACGCGTCCGGTTTGAGGTCTGCCGATCCGCCTCATAGAAGAAGTGACTCCGCTGCGCGCCTTATTGCGCACCAGAAAAATGCCAGGTGAAATATGCGTCGGGACGAAACGGCAGCGAACTGTCGTGGCCGTACTTTGGCGGGATGCTATCCCAGAGATCAGTTCCTTGTCGCCACCGTTCGAGCGTGACACCGCCCGCGCGTTTCATTGTTTCTACTTCAAGGTCGGCATGGAACCTGCTGATCATGACTTCGTGTCCAAGAAAAAGCAGGTGGCCAACGCTGTTGGACCTCGCACCATGCTCCTCTGAGTGCCTCGCTTGGTTCAGTCGCACTTGTTCGAAATCGAGCATACCGCCGTCGACCTGTCCGGTCCTCGCCAACTCGCGCAACACCGTAACATTCTCAAGGAAATGCACAAAGGGGGCATTCGTTGTTTTGGCGGGAATCGTTGTTCAGCTCACGAGATCGCGGTGGCAGAGCTGCTGGAGATGGCGGTAGGTCACGTCGGCGTTACCCCCGACGGGCCGTATGATGTCCGAATTCAAGATGAAGCGATAACGAGCAATGGTCTCGATGATCTTCACGTCACGTTCGGTCAACGGGTCAACGAATGCCCGACGAATGCCGTGGGATCGCATCGATTCTTGGGAAGACGCTGTCGTGGCTCACTCTTTCCCAATGAGATCCCCCACGACCGCTTCAGTGAATTGCGCGGAACTATCTCTTTCTCTTTCAAAGCGCTGGCCGTTGAATCTGACACCTGCTCGGAGCCAGCGGCGTCGAGGAGCTCACGCGGCGTTGCGCGAACACAACAAAGTTAAAGCTCTCAAGGATCGCACTCGCGAAGCGAAAAGAATGATGCGGAGCTTCGCGAAAGCAGATCGTTGCAGGAAGCGAAAGAAATCCTCGGCAAGGACTAACGCAGATAATCTCCTCCAGCCGGACAAATGTCTCGTGTCCTACTCTGTCCAAGAGGTTTTTTGACTTACCGGACGGACACCCCCTCCCCCTATAGGGGTGTCCGGCGTCCGGGTCTGCCAAGGACCATGTATCACTGAGAGGGAGCTTGCTCCGCGATTGGCTTCAAAGGAACAGCCACGGACTGCACGCCTTTGATGATCGCTCCCTGTTGTTCTGCCTGGCCAACGTTTTGCCCTGGCCAACGCCTTGCGAAAGGCATCCTTCGTGGGCAACTTTAAGTGATTCTGGAGTAACTCAATTGGCACCTTGCCGCCATTGTCCTCCACGAACTTCCGAATCCTGTTGGTCTGCTCGGAGAACCTTGGGACGCCGGCAGTCGAGCGATCCAGACTTGCCGGCCATAGAACGCAAGATTCAGGGAGCAGATGATTACCGCTGCAATGGTCAGCATGATTGAAGAAATATCCGGATAGACCTTCTTGTCCAAGTAACGGAGCAGGAACCCGCCCTGGTTAGGCTCGATTCCGGCGTTGCCCTCGAGCCAGTTCTCCAGCAGAGTCAAAGGACACGGCCAAGGAAGCAATTCCGTAAGGATTCCCCACACAAGAGAACCGACATGCAGCCACCGAAGAATCGGGCGCGAGCGTGTCAGCAAGGCACCGAAAACGACCCACAAAATGAACATCGCATGCAGAAAGAGAACAGAAATTGCGAGTGCGGAATAGAAATTCAAAGCAACAACGGCTGCATGCATCTCTAGAATTTACAGCAGCGGAACGTTAACGATCCGCCCGATCCGGGCCCGGGCAAAGAAGATATTTATGCGCTGGAATCCCTCGATGGGTATATATTGTGGGCTTGTTGGAAGCCAAAACGGAATTGGGATATCGAAGCAATGGGCTCTCATCGGAAGACTGCAGTATCGTAGAACGATAAATTTATGAAAAGGGAAGTGTTTAAGGCGCTGAGGGCTATGCTCTTTTGTTTGATACCTATCGCGCTGACATTGGCATTCATCGGACTCCTAAATATAGTGATTGCGCGCGGCCATCGGGTTCACGGCAGAGCTAGCAATGGTTTGAACGAAACATCACCGTCCCCCTCAACACCGGATAGCTACGCGACAACATCGCTGCCCCGCTCAACACCGGATACGTCCACTCCTCCAGAATCCGCAGATCAGGGGCGGCAAACGTATCAGATCGGCGAGTATTTCCGGCTTTACGGCGAAAGACAACGTTCTTTGCTTGCGAGTGATTCTACGAATCTGAATCTCGAAGCAGTGAGACACGCAGGCGATTGGAAACGGGCAGGCGATTGGGACCAAGGGTTTCTACAGATGCAGGAGACGCTCAAGGCCAGCGTAGACCCAGCACCAGCCGTGCCTGCCTTCCAAATACCTCCGCTCCAAGTACCTGCCGTCCAACTATCTGCCGTCCCCACTTGCTGCGTTGCACATTAGCCCAACGGAAGCTGATTCCATAAAGAAGCAGCTCATACTTTGTCTCGTTCCCCACCTGACCGACGGTGGAGAACCCAGCTTAGTTTTAGAAAAATGGAATTAACTCGTGCTAGCGGGTCCTGAACATGACAATCTCGACAACGGTACCGACCGGGATTTACCGCGTTTACCGCGTCTGGTAACCAAAAAAAGAGGGAGTGGTGTCGTTGAGATCACCTTGAACGGGTACACGTCACCGACACGCGAAAAACGCTAAAAATCAAATGGAAGCGTGATTAGAATCAGCGGTCGCCTTCCTCAAGAAACCTATCGCACATTATCAAAGCAACTCTCGAGGTTTCAAGACGAATGACCCATCCACATTCTAAGGTGATTCCGAGCCGGATGCGCGACGAAAAGAGGCCTGGTGATGTGTTGAAGGTTCCAGGTGACCCGCTAGATGATGTCGCCGATGACGTGCGCTACGGAATCTACACGTTCATCACTTCCACCTCAAAGCCGGAAGACATGGCTCTCCGAGATGAGTGCAGGGCATTAGCACAGCAAGGGGACCTGACTTCGGCCCTGATTCACTATCAGCACCAAACGGTGGAACCAAAGGATACAGGCCGACCCTTGGTATTCGGCAGGTACAGACGAAGGCGTTAGCTCAGGTACCCGCTATGGGTGGTCTACGGCAACGCGCGAAGATTGCTGGTCTTCCTTTCTCACGCCCACACGCGCGCGATCCCCTAGAACCCCCCCTTAATCAGTATCCTCCGCTCCAGAAGAGATCAAGTTTGTTGCCCGACGTACCAGGGCGCACTCACCGTGAAGATGTGTTCATTGCCGCGGGCAAGAAGCACCCATTCCAGAAGCCGGGCCCGCTGATTGTGGAGGAAGTATTCGTACCATTTATCTTCCACAAGCTCCGGGATGACCACGATGACGTTCCGCGCGGGATATTTCTTAGAAATATCGAGAATGAACTGAATGATGGGAATGATGACGAAGCGGTATGGAGAAGGCACCAGATGAAGCCTAGGCGGCTCTTTGCCAGCCGCGCGGAAGGGCTTGTCAACATAGCGTTTCCATTCCTCGTGGAGCACCTCATTGTACTCGGCGAGTTCGATATGTACGGCGATGACTTCCGGGGAGAGACGGGCTGCAAATTCAATGCCCTGGCGGGTGATGCTGCTCCAGCGGTCGATGACTACTACGGCGATGGGCGGTCGGCTGAGACCTGCCACGTCAACCGGATCCTTGCAGGCGGTGACCACCCTGATTGAGTGGTAGTGGCGGCGCACCAGCATGAAGAAAACGATCGTCAACGGAATGAAAGCAAGGGTAATCCATGCGCCTTGACGGAACTTTGCAACCAGCACGACCAGGACCGTGAGGCCAGTGACGAAGCCGCCCAGACCGTTGACCAGCACCTTCCTCCGCCAGTGCGGTCCGCGCTTCTTCCACCAGTGCATGACCATGCCGGATTGAGAGAGCGTGAATGCCAGAAAGGCGCCCACCGCATAGAGCGGGATGAGGTGGTCCGTAACTCCGCGGAAAAGTATCAGCAGGCCGCCGCAGAGTACCGCCAGCACGACGATGCCGTAGGTGTAGACTAGCCGCCTCCCGCGATACCCGAAGACGTGCGGCAGGTAGTTGTTCTGCGCGACAGCGCGGCAAAGACGCGGAAAATCGGCGAAGGCGGTGTTGGCCGAGAGCGACAGAACGACAAGAATGGACGAGATCGTCAGGTAGTAGAAAAGGCTTTTGCCGAAAACCGCGGCGCTGAGCATGGAGAGCAGGCTCTGGTAGCCAGGTTGGCCGGGGTGCGTAGCAACAATGCCGTATGCCTTCACCAAGTAGGAAATGCCCGCCAGCAGAACCGCGAGGAGAAAGATGATCACTGTAAGAGTGCGCTGCGCGTTCTTCACCGCGGGCTCGCGGAAGGCTTTTACCCCGTTGCTGACCGCCTCTACGCCGGTCAATGCCGTGCAACCACTGGCAAATACCTTGAGCAGCAGCCAGTAACTGACGGCTGTTGTTGTAGGCGACGGAGGAGCCGGGGAAACGACAGGTATAGGATGGCCGCCGCTAAGGACAACGCGGAAAATTCCTACAATGATGGTAATAAGAAGTGTGCCGACAAAAAGATAGGTGGGGACCGCGAAGATAACGCCGGCTTCGCGCACGCCGCGCAGATTGAGGATGGTAATGACAATCAGAATGCCGACGCAGATAGAAACCGTGTGCGGCAGCAAGGACGGAACGGCCGAAATCAGGGCGCCGACCCCCGCGGAAATGCCCACTGCGGCCGTAAGGATGTAGTCGGCGAGTAGCGCGGCGGCGGCCAGCAGACCGGACCGGGCGCCGAGGTTGAAGCGGGCAACGGTATAAGAGCCGCCGCCGGAGGGATAGGCAGCAATGGTCTGGCGATAAGAGAAGTACACGATGACCAGCAACGTGATGATGGCGGCACTGATGGGAACGATATAACGAACGCCGAGCAGGCCTAGGGGAATTAACAGGCTGAGGGCAGCTTCTGGACCATAAGCAGCCGAGCTGAGCGCGTCGAGGCCAAAGATCGGGATGCCCTGAGTAGGACCGACCTGCTCGGCGCGCTCGTCGGTGGTCCGAATGGGCTTCCCAACTAGGAGGTCAAGTATGTTCATCAGCAATCGTCTCCGGACGCTTCAGGTCGTCCCAGTGCTTCTATGATGAATTCCGTATTAGACCGGCAGAAGCTGGGGCTTTGCCATGCGTTTGATGCGCTCGCGACCCTCAGGTCGCCATTCTCGCCGCGCAGAGCATTGTGCAACAGTCGCTCCAGAGTTTATACGCTGGGTCATGGGCCGACGATGCGGGTCCGGGAGACTGAGCAGGAACACACTTTTGTGGCCAGTCTCAGAGTTCAATTCGGGCGGCGCCTTCGACGATTACGCTTGGCCCGCGATATGACTCAAGAGCAAGTTGCGGAGGCGGCCAGTGTGTCGGTGGACTTTCTCAGCCTGGTGAGAGGGGAATCAACTCTCCATCGTTCGAGACCCTGGAACGGTTCGCGAGGGTGGGGCCGTACCTACTGCAAGCGGTTTGCGAGCGGAACAGCGAAAGAGTATCCATAACCTTGCTGCACACTCCGGCTGCAAGGCGCCCATCGTCGCAATCTGAGGTCATGCCAACGGGTATAATCCCCTGCGCCAACTGAAGGGAACCCATGGACACTCAGAAAATAGTTGCCGAGCTTAGTGGCGAACGCAACCGCCTAGACCGAGCCATAGCCGCGCTTGAAAGTCTTTCTCAGTCCGGCCGACGCCGGGGTCGCCCGCCCAAAGTGAGCCAGGCCGAGCCAGCGAGCGGCTTGAAACGTCGCCGCATGAGCGCGGCAGCGCGAGCAAGAATCGGCGCTGCAAAGAAAGCATGGTGGGCAAGACAGAAGGGCAAGGAGGGAGCCAAGAAGGCTGCTCCTGTCCCCACGAAGTCGACCGGTCGCCGCCCGATGAGTGCCGCCATGCGGAGGAAATTGTCGGCAATGATGAAGGCTAGGTGGGAGGAGAGGAAGAAGGCGAAGTAGAACGCGAAGTAGAACACTGAGAATTACTCGAGTCGCAAATCCACTGTCAGGAAGCGCTGTAGAGACTGTTTTCGTGCCAACGAAGAGATCGTCTGTTATGCCAATACCTACCGACCCATTAGAAAGCATTCCACGCGCGGAGCTGTCGCGGCTGTCCGCCTTGTGCCAAGATCAGCGGTACAAGATAAGGAAGTGGATCACAGCAAGACTCGAAGACACCACGAATGAATTACAGCTACTGATACCAACGTTCGCCGGATTTCTTACCTGTCTCTTCGAGAAGCGATCTCTGTCGCGAGGTGCTAGCCACCGGAATGGGTTTCGGCTCGATCATTAGAGCAGCTTCCGGCTTCTTGATGTCAAGTTTGCCCTTGAAGAAGGCGCCCTCTTCGATCGAAATCCGTGCGGTCGACATGTCGCCCGTAAAGGACGCGCTTTTAAACAATTCGACGCGATCGCTGGCCTGGATGTCACCTTCCACCAACCCCTGCAGAATGACATAGCTGGCCTCGACATTGCCGCGTATGCGGCCGTTGGGACGGACCGTCAGGCGCTGACCGTGCAGCGTGATCGAGCCCTCTACTTCGCCGTCAACAAGCAAGGCTTCCTTGCCCGAAAGTTCGCCTTTCACCATCAGCGACTTTCCAACGACGGTGGTAGGGTGGCTATGCACGCCGTGGCTACGCAGAGACTCAGCCGCGGATGATGGCGCGCTTGCAGCCGGAATTGACTTAGAAGGCGTGCTCGTCTCTTTATCACGTGTCGAGACCTCGTCTTCCCTTCCCGATGACTTCCACATAACCTGTACCGACAGTCTTCTTCTGATCTCAGAAGTGGCAAGTAACATACACCACTGTCTTCGCCAGCAATACGCCATTTCGGCACGTCACGCCATGAAAAAAACACATCGCCTGGGCTGGCGCATTGGCTACAGCCTATATTGGAGATGGGCGATGAAACGCTTTCCCGTCAGCAGCCGGGTGACCCTCGTGAGGAGTGGCGATCAGGAGTGTGCGGCAGCATCCATGGGTTCCTGGCCATCCCGATAAGTTTCGGCGGAGGCGCCGGAAGCGTTTCGCCTCTGACCCACGGCGGTGGCGCCGGGAGCGCCGATTACGCACTCCCTGAGAATGCTCGCAAGCTGCTTCAACAGTGGCAGCGTTTTGGCCGATTCGGCTACGAGCCTCCGAGCCCATGCGTAAACGACTCAAAGCTCGCCTCGAGCTGCAAAGCCAAGTAGCATGATCGGCCGAATGAGAGGGCAGGTGAGTCCACTGCCCTCGTTCTTCTGTCGTCTCGGGCGAGATTCGTTTTGCGCAAAGCTTAAGAGATGAGGAAATCCGGAAGGATGATCAGCAACTCCAAACCAATAAGTGAGGAGCAGATTCCGAACCATCCGAACGGTCGTTCTCGATTACTGTCGTGAAATCGCCATCTGTTAGGTAATCCGGGCTGGTCGCCCCTATCGGATATGGTACGGAATGGCGTGGAGCTTAGCTTTCCGCGCCAGCCAGGAAACGGCTGCGATAGTGTGTAGGGGCAACGCCGAAGTGTTGCATAAACGCACGGCGAAAGCTGTCGGGATCGTGAAAGCCAACGGAGTCGGCAACGCCCTCGACGGTCGAGCCGGAAGCGGATAGCCGCTTGCGCGCCTCGTCCAGCCGCAAGCGCTGTACAAAAGCAGCGGGACTGCTGTTGAACTCTATCTTGAAGCGGCGCGAGAACTGCCGCGGGCAAAGATTCATGTGCTCGGCCAACACCTCAACCGAAAGGTCTTTATCGAGGTGGCCGAGCATCCATGCCGCCAGATCCGCAAAGCGGCTGGTAGAAGCAACCTGAAACTTCAGCGGCGCGGAAAACTGCTCCTGCCCGCCGGGACGCTTCATGTACACGACCAGTTCGCGCGCCACCGCGAGCGCCACCTGCGGCCCGAAGTCTTCTTCGATCAAGGCGAGGGAAAGATCTATCCCGGCGGTAACCCCGGCGGAAGTGTAAAACTTGCCGTCACGAATGTAGAGGGCGTTGGCATCAATCTTCAGCGCAGGAAAGCGGCTGGCCAGCTCGGCAGCGAATCTCCAGTGGGTGGTTACCCGGCGGCCGTCGAGCAGGCCGGTGGGCGCGACTCCAAAAACGCCCGTACACACCGAGGCGACTCGGCGAATGTTGCCGGCCCGGCGGCTGATCCAGTCTGCCAGCTTGCTACCAGCGGACGAGAGCCGCATGGCGCGGCCACCCGGGATGAGGAGCGTGTCAATATGGCGCAGGGAGCTCAGGAAGCAGCTGGCCGTCATGCGAAGTCCGGACTCGGAGCGAAAGGTCTTTGGGCCCAGCGCCGCAATCGTCACCTTGTAGCAGGGCTGTGGGTTGCCCTTCGAGTCTTCGAGGAATGCACTACTGAATGCCTCTAGCGGCCCCGAAAGGTCGAGGGAGGTGATGTCGTCATAGCCGACGACAACGATATGTTTGGCCCTCATGGCAGTCATCACGTCAGAATAGCGAAGAAGGCGCATGTCTAATACGACCTTTTTCCGGCGATTTGGGACTCGGCTTGCCCCAAAGCAGCAAGCAGAATGTCCTGAAATGCCGGACCAATGTCATTTGAGACATGCCATTATCGCGATATGCTCTCTCCCAACGCAAGCAGTTCCTGAGGAGGACCATATGAGGAGCACAGAAAAGGGGCTCTGGGTGGCCGTCGCAATCGTGGGAATTCTCGACCTGGCAGTTTTCATCAGTCACGCGAAGGTGCCCGACAAGATACCGGCTTCAACGCCGCAAGTCCGCCCATTAAAGCCGCCGGCCACGGGCAAGATCAACGTAGCGTTCCTGATCTCGGAGGGCGCCGACGTCATGGACATTGCCGGCCCATGGGAGGCCTTCAGCGATACCATGCTTACGACCAAAGGCAAGCCCTGGCATGAATCGGATGGGGACGATATGGTGATGCCGTTCAACGTTTACACCGTTTCCGATTCCCTGAAGCCGATGGATGCCAATGGACTGACCATCGTCCCCAACTACACTTTTGACAACGGGCCTAAGCCGCAGATCATCGTTATTCCGGCTCAGGGCGGTCGCACCGCGGCCCAGAAAGCGTGGTTGCTGGCCAACTCGGCCGACGCCGATGTGACCATGTCGGTGTGCACCGGAGCCTCGATGCTGGCGGCGTATGGACTGCTCGACGGCCAAACTGCTACTACGCACCATGCCTACCAGCAGAGCATGCAGAAGAAGTATCCCGCAGTGCACTTTGTCAGTGGAACGCGCTTCGTGGAAAACGGCAAAATCGCAACTGCAGGCGGCTTGACCTCTGGTGTGGATCTGGCGCTGCACATCGTTGCCAGATACTACGGGAGCGAGGTAGCGCAGGTCACCGCGAGCTTTCTGGAGTATCACAGTGAGCTGTGGAAGAACCCGGAATACGACCAGGTGAAGCCGGTGGTCGCATCGAAGTGATATTGCGTGTTGACCGGGTTCAGTTTCAACCTTCAGGGCCCTGTTGGTCGGCAATACGGAAACTGTCAAGAAACCGTCTTTTGGGAAACCCAAACTTTTTCTGGGCGGCGGTCATCTGGAACTTATGCGGTTGCGAGTGAGAAATCACCATCTCGCAAGTAATCCTTGCTGGGTGGCCCGTTTCAGGTCAAGTCGCGAGGCGGCGACAGCCTATCCCCGTGGGCCCGAGTCTGATTTCGGGAAGTCTGCGGGCCCGATCTTGTCACTCCCATGACACGCCGGTCACGGAACCACTTGGACGATAAGTCGGCAACCCACCGACTGAGATTGAGACCGCTTGGGCATCGGCACAAGGGAGCAACGGGCGTTATACGTCAAGTTGAGATGACGCCGGCTTCACGCGAGCCAGTCTCTTGGCACGCCGTCACTCGTGATCTGAACAGATATCGGGTTGTGAGTGCTATGGCGATATTGCAACAACAAATGCCTATTTGCAGCGCAGTCGAGAATTATGCAAGATTCAAGTGGCTGATCGTTCCTATAATGATTAGTAATTTGGAGGAGACCGATGCGCCCCTTGCCGCTCGTGATTTCAATTGCGCTCTTCGCCTCAGCACTAGGCCACGCTCAAAGCAGCTCACCAGCGCCGCAAACCGCACCAAAGAAAACGGTTCAACCCATCTCGGCGGAGGGAGTTATTCCCAAGTTACCACCCGATCTAATTCCAACTGCTGTTGATACTTCCGCTCTGCTGGACACTGCACAACCCGCACAACGTATCGCAATCCGTAGCATCTTCTTAGTGGTTTGCCCCAGCGAACAATCCGCAGGCACGGGCTTCCTGCTTGATCAGGGAGTGATAGTAACTAACGAGCACGTCATACGTGGTTGCACAAGCTCAGATGCGTACGCAATTTCGCCAGAAAACACGCGAGTTGGTTTTACCCTCTTGATTTCTGACGAAGGCCGAGACCTCGCAATTGCAGTTCCAGCTTCCCCACAGAAGGGAGGTTTGCACCTTTCATCGGAGGCCGACCCGCCGCCAGCAACGCAAGTTTCGACTTGGGGTTATCCGTTCGTGTTCAATGGAACATCGCCACTCTACAGTGTTGGCTATGTGTCCGGCTATCGAGTGAACATTTCGCAAGGCAGGTCTAGCAAACGCATTATTCTCAACGCTGCTATAAACCACGGCAATTCAGGTGGGCCACTTTTGTTGGGGAAAGACAATAATGTCATCGGCGTGGTCGTAGCAACACGTTTGTTCTTTCCTCCGTTTGTGAAGCAGATGCTGGACGAACTTTTGAAGGCACCCGGAGCTTGGTACTATGGTTTCACCATCACCCAACCCAATGGTCAACAGGTCAAAATATCACCCAGTCAATGGCAAATCATGGGAATGTTGTTTGACCAGTTCTTTCAGAAAACTCAGACCAAAATAGGAGAGGCGATCTCGGCTTCGGAACTCGCCTCGATGCTCGATGAACACAAGAAGGAGATTGCACCAAAGTAGAAGCCGTGGGCACCGGTTTCGCTCGGTCAATGTGGCAGTTGTTGTAATCAGCGATAGCGCTCATTATCCTAAGCCGTCCCTGCGCAAGATCCAAGTTGCAATTCGCGCGGCCCGTGCCGTACTCCCGATTCTGCGGCACAGGAGGCCGTCGACTCATGCGCAGGAAATGCAAATCGAACAATCGAACTATCGTCGCACCGTGCTCCGGTTGCCAGATCTGGACCAGAGTTGCAGGCAATCGCTGACCAAGCCAACGATCGGGCCGCCTTCCTGCGCCTGGCGGAGACCCTCACGGCGTTCCTCGCCCGCCTGCACGGCGCCGCTAATACGCTGAGCATCCTTGAGCACCAGCGAATCGTCAGGCTTGTAGTGAAAGACGTCCTGATCGGAGACGACACCATCACCATTCGCCATAGCATTCCAGTCCAGCAGGGCCCTCCGCAAGGCGGTTGCCTACCGCCGAGCCAGACTGCCGGCACGCCGCTTTCGTCGCGGGCTAATGCTTCTTTGGTCGATTCGAATGGAAAGACCCGATCAACCACCTCTTATCACCTCAATGTGCGACACCTTGGCTGATTGAGTCGAGATCGGCAAGCGCTTCAGTAGGAATTTTTAGCATCGAAGCCCCAAGATTCTCGCGAAGATGCTTCAGGGAAGATGTTCCCGGAATCAGCAGAATGTTGGGCGAACGCTGGAGAAGCCAGGCAAGCGCAATCTGCATCGGCGTGGCTTGCAGTGACGCTGCGACTGCGTCCAGTGACGAGGACTGCAACGGAGTGAAGCCTCCCAGCGGGAAAAACGGAACATAGGCTATGCCCTGCACCGCAAGGTCATCGATGAAGGCATCATCTCCCCTGTTTGCCAGATTGTAAAAGTTCTGGACGCAAACTATCTCTGTGATCGTCTGGGCTTCGCCCAACTGCCTGGGAGTTACGTTACTGACCCCGATATGTCGAATGAGTCCCTGACGCTTGAGTTCGGCCAGCACGGTCAGCGGCCCCTCAATCGATCCCTCTGACGGTTGCATGACTCCACCAACGCGGAGATTGACAACCTCGAGACGATCGAGGCCGAGATGTCTCAAGTTGTCATGAACGCCGTCGATCAGCTCCTGGCGGGAAAGCGCAGGAATCCAGGACTTTTCTTCACCCCGACGAGCGCCGAGCTTGGTGACGATTACGAGACCTTTGGGATAAGGATCAAGCGCCTGCTTGATGAGCTGATTAGTGACGTGAGGACCGTAGTAGTCGCTGGTATCCATGTGGTTCACACCGGAATCAACGGCTTCGCGCAGAACAGCGATTGCGGCGTCAACGTCACGCGGTGGTCCCCATACCTCCGGGCCAGCGAGTTGCATTGCGCCGTAGCCCATGCGGTTTACAGTCATCGCTGTGCCCGGCAGCGAAAAGGCACCGGCGCGATCAGTCTCTTTAATCATTCCGTTTCTCCTAATCTGTGATTTCTCAGTACTCAGAAAAGCTAGAAGGACTCTCCGACCAGTTCTTCACTTTTCTTCCAGAGTGCGTCAGCACTGTTCGGGTCGAGTGCATATCCGCGCACCCCTTCGCTGACGGCGGTGAGGGGCGCATCGTCCGACACAATATGGCCCACGTGGCAATTCTCACAATATTGCCCGCCTATCTCATTGGCCGGCGGGACCACAGCCGCCCAGACCGAAGTCGCGGCCCCTTGGGGAATAGACTTCCATTGGAAAGGCCCCTTACCCTGCGCGGCGAGCTGCCGATTGATTTCTTCGACTACTTTTTCGATCCGACCGGGCTCCGCGTAACGACCCAACTCGGTCCGAATGCCCCCCGGATGGACAGCCGCAGCGCGCACGCCGCGACCCCGGTGACGTCTGTCGAATGCGAGAGCGAAGAGGATGTTCGCCGTTTTCGATCTGCCATAAGCGACGAAAGGTTCATAAGGCGTGCGCTCAAAGTTGGGATCGTCCAGGTCCACGTTCGAATAGCGATGACCGGCAGAAGACAAGTTGATGAGCCGCCCTCCATTGCGAATAAGCGACGCAATCCGGTTAATCAGGACAAAGTGGCCGAGGTGATTCGTCCCGAACTGCGTTTCGAAGCCGTCGGCTGTGTGGCCGAACGGTGTAGCCATCACCCCCGCATTGGCGATGACAACGTCGAACGGTTGACCTTTTGCCAGCAGTGCGTCGGCGCAGGCACGCACGCTCTTTAGGTTGGCCAGGTCAAGTTCTACCAGTTCGAAGCTTCCACCGTTGGCGGCGGCGTCCTTTTTCACTTGCTGGGTTGCAACTGTGGCTTTGTTCAAATTCCGTGCCGCGCCTACAACCTGAGCGCCGTGGGCGACCAGGGACCGCGCCGTTTCCACGCCGAGTCCAGCCGAAACGCCTGTCACCAGGATCCGTTTGCCCTTCAGATTTACGCCTGACAATACTTCATCGGTCGTCGAAGTTGCCCCGAATGGGGCTGCCTCAAGTATGTTCGTCATTTCTATCTCCTTGTGCGGACACGTTCATGTGGCCGTTCATGTATGACTCACGCGCTAGCTGTGTGATAACACTTGACCCACGATGGGTTCGAAATAATGCTCCGCGTTCAGATCGGCAATGAGCCCAGGCTGAACCGGTCGCCATCCGAGCCGTTGCTGCGCTTGCGCGCTGGAAGCCGGCCCGTCCATAGCAAAGAAGGGAGCGATCCAGCCAAAGTGATCAGCCGCTTCCTCGCGAGATTTGCTAACGACCGGTACATTCAACTGCCGGCCAATGACCTCAGCGATATCTCGAGCCGGTATGCCCTCGTCTGCTACGCCGTGGTAGCGCTCTCCAGCGCCACCCTTCTCAAGCGCGAGCCTGTAGAGATGAGATGCATCCAGCCGATGCACCGCAGGCCAGCGGTTAAGTCCATCCCCTATGTACGCAGAAACGCCCTTCTCGCGTGCAATGCTGATCAGGCGTGGCACGAAGCCGTGATCACCGTTGCCGTGTACCGAGGGAGGAAGCCGCAGCAAAGATGCGCGGACTCCGCGCGCCGCCAGCGCCACTGCCGCCTCCTCCGACTTGCGAGGAAAATTGGGATTAGGCGCATCCTCTTCTGTTGCGAGCGAACCTTGGCGTTGAGCGAGCAAGGTCCCGGAAGTGACGATCAACGGGCGATCAGAGCCCGCGAGCGCGCCTCCGAGAATCTCGATGGCACGCCTATCCGCCTCGGCGGCAGGCCCATAGTTTGAGAAATCGTGGATAAACGCGGTGTGGATCACTCCGTCGGCAGCAGCTGCGCCGCTGCGAAGGCTTTCGAGATCTTCGAGCGAGCCACGATGTACCTCGGCTCCCGCGGCGACCAGGTCTTTGGCCGCCTTCTCGGAGCGGGCAAGGCCGAGCACCTGATAACCAGCTTTAATCAGTTCCTGGACGACGGCGGAACCGATGAAGCCTGTAGCTCCCGTAACAAATGCACGCATGTTCCTTTCCTCCTAAGCATTTATGAATTTGGTCAACAAGGACGAAGCGTTCACGCGCTTGGCAAGCCGAGTCGCAACCCTCGCAGTGATCAATCACTATTCGCGGGTGGAAGCAGGCAGACCATCTCGATCAACTCGCGCAGCCAGTCCTCTGCTGAGATCTCCGCCTGTTCTGATCCGAACAGGTCGGTAACGGCGTTGAAGAATGCCGACAACTCTTGCTCCGCCATCGTTATGAAGTCGGCGCAACCCGGGTTGGAATTCTTCACTGATTTTTGAAGAGCGAGTGAATTCATGTTGCTCACCTCCCGAAGCCTGCATTGAAGACCCTGTCCCCAGCGCTATTGACAGTTCACCCAGTTCCGACTAAAACGGAGAGTGTCTCCGAATCAGTAGATAGGATAAACGGAGACGTTCTCCGGTTGCAAAGTTTTTTTGATGCCCAAGACGCATTCAAAACCGGCCCCCCGGAAGCCGCGTACCGATGCGCTGCAGAACCGCGAGCGCATCCTGGAGGTGGCGAAGGAAGCATTTACCCGCTCCGGCGCGGACGCCAGTCTGGACGATATCGCTAGAGAGGCGGGCGTCGGAGCGGGAACCCTCTATCGACACTTTCCTACACGGGACGCACTGATCGAAGCGGTCTATCGGACCGAGGTGGAGAAGCTCGCTGCAGCGGAGAAGAAGTTCTCTGAAAGCCTGCCTGCTATCGAGGCCTTGCGAGCGTGGATGTTGTTATTCGTCGACTACATCGCCACAAAGCACATTATCGCCCCGGCACTGAATACGCTCGTCGGAGGACCCTCGAAGCTGTATGAAGGCTCGCGCGGTCAGGTCCAGGGGGCAATTGATTCGCTTGTGAAGCGCGCCATCAAAAGTGGCGACATTCGTAAAGATCTCGAACCATTCGATCTGCTCCGCGCACTTATCGGTGTATCCAATGTGGCGAGCAGCCCTGACTGGCAGCAGAGCGCCAAGAGGTTGGTGGATATCCTTATCGCCGGTTCGCGGCCCCTCAAGTAGCCCCGAAGCTCGTATCCAGACGCGCCACGCCCCCGCTACAGCCGCTCACCTAGTTAAGATGACTCAGCCGGAAGAGTTCGATCTCGTGATTCTCGGCGGCACCGGTTCCACTGTCGCCGCGTGGACGTTTGCTGGAGAAGGCAACCGCGTTGCCGTGGTCGACCGCAAGTACATTGGCGGGTCCTGCCCAAACATTGCGTGCCTGCCCAGCAAGAACATCATCCACAGCGGAGAGCCGGAGGGACGGGCGGCGGGTCGCGGACTGAGGCTACGGCGAGCCGAGGAGATGGCTCCCGCGTTACTTCCTTCCGCGCTCGACCGCTGCCGACGTGGCTTTCGCTTCTAAGCGCCTCCGTCCATCGCTCGCGCCTGGGAACGTAGAGAAGACGATGGCCGCTCCGGTCACAGTCATCATCGCCTATGATCTGAAGTTCTACGACAAGTTGCCCAGGCTGTTTCCACACTACCCCGCCATGCGCGACATGTTTGTGAACAACCCCCAGCTGATCCAGGAAACGGCGCTGCGGAACTCTACCTTGCAAGGAGCCTACATGATACTTGCGGCGCGGGCTCTGGGACTGGACTGCGGGCCGATGTCAGGCTTTGATAACGCAAAACTCGATGAGGAGTTCTTTGCGGCTGGCAAATGTGAGTCCTGCGAGCAGGAGTTCTTCCCTGAAGGACATGTGAAATCGAATTTTCTCAGCAACATCGGCTATGGCGACCCTGCGACGCTCATTCCGCGGGGCCCTCGGCTCGATTTTAGCGAGGCATGCACCCTGCTGTGATTGCCGTTTACTTGCATTGGAAGACTCAGCAGCATAGCGACAATAGCATCGGTGGTTCGCCCCATGTGTGATTGGGGGCTTTTCGATCACGCTTCTTGGAAGGGTGACGAGCAACCCGGAAGTTAGGGTCGAGAAGCCGACTTGCACTAAGACTTATCGGTACGTATGCATTGAGCGCAATCTTAAATCCGGCCAAGGCGCATCGACCCGCAAGACTGAAAATTTTATGAAGGTCCTTCGCAGTCTCTGATCGAATTGATGCCAAGGAGCCAGGCAACAAGTCTTGCGGCCATCTATCACCGGCGTCCATTCTCAACGAATAGAGCTGAAGAGTGGCCTCCCCTGAGCCTCCATGGTTGGCACCCGCTCTTATCTCGAGAGCATTCTCCAACACAATCTCCTGCGCCATGCAGGGATTGGTTTCGCAACTGGTATTCACTATCCGTTGGATGTATCAGTACCCGACAAACGCCTATGTGTCCAGGGATCTGGCGTGGAGTCAGTCCTGTCGGGCGGCTAAATCACTTTGACGAGAAGTCGGCGTTCCGTCCTTGTGGCCGCGACTTGGCGGAGTTCTTCAAGAGCACGGCATGGGCGTTTTACGTCCAGGTGGTGATGCCAATGCGGTTGCCGGATGCTGCCCGACTTCCCGGGAGTAATCTCCCACATGCCGGTTTCCGGCCAATGACGAGAAGGGCTCTCTTGGTTATGATCAAGAGACCGCTCCCTTTTGGTGGAACGATCCTGTCCATACTTTCGTATCAGATGACTAATAGGCAAGCGATGCAACTACAAATCGAAAATCTCTCCAAGCGATATCCCAACGGAACGCAAGCGTTACAGGATGTCTGCTTGTCCATCCCGCAAGGCATGTTCGGTCTTCTTGGCCCAAATGGGGCTGGCAAGTCCACTCTTATGCGCACGCTGGCCACGCTGCAGGAAGCCGACAGCGGCAGCGCGCGGCTGGACGGCATCGACATGCTGTTCCAGAAAGATGAAGTCCGCAAACTGCTCGGCTATCTGCCACAGGAGTTCGGGCTGTATCCCAAGGTCACCGCAGAAAACCTGCTCTCACACTTCGCCGCGCTGAAGGGAATCGAGAACGCGAGGGAACGGCGCGATGTGGTGCACGCGCTGCTGCGCCAGACGAACCTTTGGGAACATCGCAATAAGCCGCTGGGCAGTTACTCGGGAGGCATGAAGCAACGCTTCGGCATTGCTCAGGCGCTGCTTGGCAATCCGCGGCTCATTATTGTCGATGAGCCCACCGCCGGCCTCGATCCCGAGGAGCGCGTGCGGTTTCACAATCTGCTGAGCGCCATCGGCGAGAATATCGTCGTCATTCTCTCGACGCACATCGTCTCCGACGTGAGCGATCTTTGCCGCAATATGGCAATCATCCATCAGGGCCGCGTGCATGCGGCGGGCGATCCCGCAGCGCTGGTCGAGGCGCTGAATGGGCGGGTGTGGAAGAAGGCCATTGGGCGGACGGAGGTCACCGGACTATCAGACAGCGCTTCCGCGTCATCTCCATGCGGCTGTTTGCTGGCAGGACGTTGCTGCACGTGCTGAGCGACGAGCTGCCCGGAGCCGGGCTTCGAGCCGGTCGTTCCCGATCTCGAAGACCTGTACTTCGCGACCATCCGCGGCTTCAACGAGGGCGCGGCCAACTGACGCCATGCTGATCAACATTTTTCTCTTCGAGCTTCAACAGCGGCTGCGGCGCATCTCGACCTACGTCTACTTCGTCGTCTTCTTCGCGCTGGGTTGCCTGTTCACCTTGATGTCGGGCGGCGCCTTCGCCAGGCGCCAGTGTTGACTTCGGCACCGGCGGCAAGGTGCTGGTCAATTCGCCATATGCGCTGAACTACATCATCACCTACATCAGTTTCTTCGGCATTGTGATCACCGCCGCTATCGCCGGACAAGCCACCTATCAGGACATCGACAGCAACTGCGCGCCATTCTTCTACACCGCGCCAATCACCAAGCTCGACTACCTCGGCGGGCGCTTTCTCGCCGCGTTCGTCGTTACAGATCTTCATCTTCAGCAGCGTGGGTCTGGGCGCATGGGTTGGCACGCTGATGCCATGGATCGACAAGACGCGGCTCGGTCCGCAGATGGTCGCAGCTTATTTTCAGCCGTACTTCATCAATGTTCTGCCGAACCTTCTGTTTCTGACGGCGATCTTCTTCGCGCTGGCTGCGCTCTCGCGCAAGATGCTGCCGGTGTATGTGGCCAGCGTGCTGGTGCTGATTGGCTACTTCACCGTCGGCCAGCTCTCCGGCAGCCGCGTTGACGGTCAGTGTTCGCGCGGCCCTGGCTGATCCGCTGGGGGGAACGGCCATCGATCGCATCACCCGCTACTGGACTCCGTTCCAGCGCAACACGCAGCTCATCCCGCTGCAAGGCATCTTGCTCGCGAACCGCACCTTGTGGCTGGGCGTGGGCGCCATCTTCTTCCGTAATCGCCTATGCGAACTTTGCTTTCGCCTATCCTGCGGAGAAGAGCAAGCGACGCGAGATTGGCGAAGAAAAAGAGGCGATTCCCCAGGCGGAATCGCTGCCCATCGCGCATCCCACGTTCTCCACCGCTGCGTCGCTGCGCCATCTGCTGTCGCTCACGAGAATTCAATTTACGCGAGACCACGAAGAATGTTTTCTTCGTGGTGTTGATGCTGGCCGGCTTCCTGTTCTCCATCCTGTCGGCGGCCGGCATTAATAACCCACTCGCAAACCGGACATGGCCAGTCACCAACCAGATGCTGTAGATGGCTTGCGCCGGCTTTGGCATCTTTGCGCTGGCGATCATCATTTTCTATTCCGGCGAGCTGGTGTGGCGCGAACGCGACGCCCAACTGAACCAGGTGATCGATGCCTTCCCGTTGCAGCGGTGGGTGCTCTTCTGCTCCAAGCTGTTCGCCCTGATGCTGGTGCAGGTTCTGGTTGTGCTGTTGATTCTAGCCGCCGGGCGTGGTGGTGCAAGTCGCGCAGGGCTATTACCACTTCGAGTTCGGCCTTTATCTTCGCGAACTCTTCCTCAATCGGCTTGATCGGGCTGTGGATTCTCTGCGTACTGGCGATGTTCGTGCAAACCATCGTCAACAACAAATATCTCGGCCACTTCGTGATGGTGTTGTACATTATCGCGACGCTGGCGCTGCCGCCGGCGGGATTTCAGGACTATCTCTACCGCTTCGGACAGACGCCGGCCGTCACGTATTCCGACATCAACGGCTACGGGCCATTTCTCCAGCCCCTGATCTGGTTCCGGATCTACTGGGGGATTGGCGCGGTTTTGCTGGCGATCATCACCGACGTGATGTGGGTGCGCGGGACGGAAAGCAGTTGGCGGGTGCGGATGAGTCTTGCCGCCGCTCGTTTGTCGCGAGCTACGCTGGCGGGGGCGAGCGTTTGTGTTGTCCTGATGCTCGGCGTCGGCGGCTACATCTTCTACCACACGCACGTGCTGAATCACTACTGGACAACCTTCAAAATCGAAGAAGCGCGGCGCGCAATACGAGAAGAAGTATCGGCAATACTGGTCCCTGCCGCAGCCGCGCATCACCGATGTCACAATGCAGATGGATATCTATCCGGAGAAACGCTCGCTTTCGGTCAACGGTACCATGTGGCTGGAGAACAAGACCACCTCCGACATCGATCGCATTGCCATGACCCTAATACCGACAAACATTGCGCCAATTCCGCCTCCGCCCATCCAGATCAACAAGCTCAGCTTCGCCGGGGGACAGACGACACTGGTCAATGACCCGTCGCTCGGCTTCTATCTTTACAAGCTTCCAACGCCGTTGCCGCCGCATGGCCGCATTCAGCTGGATTTCTCGCTGGAATACGACAACCCGGGCTTCGTGAATTCGCGGCCGAATACCGATATCGTGCACAACGGAAGCTTCCTCTATGACAGCTATCTGCCCTACATCGGGTACTCACCGAATATCGAGCTGACCGACGACAGCGCACGCCACAAGCATGGACTGGAAAAAATGCGGCGGTTGCCGAAGCTGGACGACGTGGCAGCGCGCCAGTACAACAGCGTCAGCTTCGATGCCGACTGGATCAGCTATGACGCAATCGTCAGCACCAGCGAAGACCAGATTGCCATCGCTCCCGGATATCTGCAGAAGGAGTGGGTAGAGAACGGCCGTCGCTACTTCCATTACAAGATGGACGCCCCCATACTGGACATCTATTCGATACAGTCGGCGCGCTACGCGGTGCGCCGCGACCGTTGGGACGGTGTCAACCTGGAGATTTATTACCAGCCCGGCCACGAGTTCAATCTGGACACGATGATGCAAAGCATGAAAGAGACGCTGGCCTACTGTACAGAGAACTTCAGCCCATTCCAGTTTCATCAGCTCCGCATCATAGAGTTCCCGGACTATGGAACATTCGCGGAGTCATTCGCCAACACGATCCCGTTCTCTGAGTCGATAGGCTTTACCACCAAGGTCAGCAAGAAGCCTGATGCCGTTGACCTTCCCTTCTACGTGACCGCGCACGAGACCGGGCATCAGTGGTGGGCCCACCAGGTTATCTCAGCCTATGTCCAGGGTGCGACTTCGATCGACGAGACCATGGCGCAATACACCGCGTTGATGGTGATGAAGCACCATTTCGGGCCGGAGTCGATGAAACGCTTCCTGCGCTTTGAACTCGACCAGTATCTCCGCGGGCGCGGACAGGAGCGCAACGAAGAGGAGCCGCTCTACAACGTCGATCCCAACCAGGGCTACATTCACTACAACAAGGGCGCAATGGTGATGTATGCGTTGCAAGACTACATCGGCGAGGACAACGTCAACGAAGCGATCCGCGGATTTCTGAAGGAGTATGCCTTCAAAGGTCCGCCGTATCCAACCTCGCTGGACCTGGAAGGATACTTCAGGAAGGTGACGCCGCCGGAGTATCAGTATCTATTCGACGACATGTTTCAAACTATCACCCTATACGATAACCGCGCTGTTTCCGCCGACTACGTGCAGCGGCCCGACGGCAAATATGAGGTGCAGCTAACGGTCGAAGCCCAAAAATTCCGGGCCGACGGCCACGGGCAGGAGCACAGCACTCCGGTGAACGACCTGATCGATATCGGCGTGCTCGATGCCGACGGAAAGTATCTCTACCTGCGGAAACGCAAGATCGACCAGAAAAAGACCGACATCACGATTTTGGTCGACAAAGTGCCAGCACAGGCGGGCATCGATCCCGTGGACAAGCTGATTGACCGCAACCCGGACGACAATGTAATCGCCGTAAAGCGGCGCTAGTTCAGCTATGACGTGTTCAGCAGGATGTCCCGTGTAGGAGCGACTCTTTCAAGGTTTCCTGGACAAAGATTCTTCTCGGGGGTACCACCCACTCGCGCCAACCCTCTTCTTGATTCCGGCGCGCTTCGCGGCTTCGCGGCAGATGTACCATATCGTGTGATCGGAGATTGGCGCCCGATCCCACGCTATCCTTCCGTGCTGGGAAACAGATAATCCTTGGGCCGCTTCCATCGCCGCTACTCACGTAAAGCTGCGAGCAGTTTCGGTGTCATGGGCACAAGCTTTGTTCTCGACAAAGATCGGCTCATCCTTGGGAATCCGACTAATTGCGCCCCTCGCGACACTGTGGCGAGGTGTGTCTGGGCTTCGATGAGGCGCGAGTACGACCCGGACCGTATGCTTCGAGGAGGATACGAAGTCCCGCCTGGAAGCGGTTTTTTCCGATCTGAATTCGACCGCCACTGAAAATCTCCGCGATGCGCGGGAAGTTGCCTTTCGCGATCTGTGCTGTTGCGAACTCCATGTCGACTACCTTTTCGCTGGCTGCTTCGCGGAGCGCATGACCGAAAACGAAGTCGTCAACGATGGCAAGGAGGGTGAGCTTCTGCTTCGCTGTCATCGATGTTGCTGCCAGAGCCTCAACAGCAAGAAATGCAGGAACAGCAACAGCAAATGAAGGAGGCTCAAGACAAGATTGACGCCAATAAAGCGGCGATTGAGGCCGCAAACAAGCGCTTTGGACAGTTGGATGATTACAACATCATGGACGAGGTGACGGTTTACTTCGGCAACGGGAAGGTCAAAGTTGATCCCAAGTACACTCCCCAATTGTTGGAGCTGGCGAAGAAAGCCGAAACCATCAACGGCTACGTGATCCAGGTGAAAGGTTACGCTTCCTCGGTCGGCACTGCTTCGTTGAATCAGAAGCTCAGCGACGACCGCGCCGCCAATGTGACCAACATCTTGATTCAGCAGGGCCATGTTCCCCTGACCAGAATGTTGGCCCCAGGCGCAATGGGCGAGAGCAACCAAGTGGGTAACGACAAGACAGCAGAGGGTCAGGCGCAGAATCGTCGCGTAGTGGTCCGTGTCCTGCAGAGCAAGGGGATTGCCGGAACATAGAAAGCGAAAAATTGGTCTGCCCGCGCCGATTGGTTGGGATACTGCCCATTGGTGGGGGAGTCACACGCCAAGCGGCGTGGGGATCGTAGTAGTATCGCGACCAGCGATCGCCGAGGTCGATTCCGATTACCTGTTGCGGCTGGATTGCTGGTGCGCACACTGCTGCGGTAGCGAGCGTCTGTCTCATGCTGCCTCTCTCCTTTATTAGGGGGTGTTCCTGCCAGCGGATCATACTTGCTGTCCGCCGCGGATTCGGCAGCTACATTTTTATCTACAGTGGCGTGGTGCTCCGCGGTATTCCAAAGTTATCCTCAAAGTTCCACCACTGGGAAATGCAGTTGTGTGAGGTTTCGGCTTCGTGGTCGCTTCGCATTAGCGCTCTTGAGACCTTGAGACGGCATCCAATTCCTTTTCTCACTCATCAAGACTTGAGAAACAACGAAGCATCGCCGTGAAATTCGAAGTAGAGAAATCCGCGAGCTGCCTCGATATCCTGCTGACTCAATCACCGCAAGAAAGAACTCTCGCGGTGCCAGTTCGAGCACCACCCGACCGGACCTGCCATCCCATTGGCAGTACTCTACGAGGTATAGCGATTCGGAAACGTATCGTTTAGAAGCCCTCGGACAATCTATCCCGCCATCTTCAAAGACGGGTGCTGAAACCGCGAGGGGCCGGTACTTCTGCCAGCATCGCGGCAGATAGGGACTAGGGTGGATCTTGGTGCCGCCGCGGCCGGCATCGCCCCGGACGAGACCGCATTTGGCGATCGCAGAAGACATTGGCATTTCCGGACGCCGCCGCCAAATCATTGGTGGGGCCTGCGAAAACGAAAAAGAACATTATCGCGGAGGTATCACCGATTACTTTTCCCTGCACGCATTTACTAGTAGCATCCCACGGGGATTAAGAGATCCAAACTGCAACACTACCAAGCGGTTGCTGGAGGCGATGCAGAAGGCCCCTTTGGTGATCACCTTTTCAGCGGATGGGCGGAAACAATTTGGGTTCAGCTTGCCATTTTCTAGCTCCGCTTACGGCCCGCATCGGCGCACCGTCGAGTGCTCACGATAACAGGCTGTTCTAAGATGTCGCGAAAGGCCAGACGCATGCACTATGATGGCGTTCTCGAGATTAAAAGAGGAATGCGGCTTAATGGCGGTTAGTCCCACGAGACGAACTGGCGAGCCGAAAGTGTTGGGGAAAGGTGTGCTCCTTCTGCCGCTTCTTGTATTTGGGCTGCTTTTGTCTTGCTCGACGCCGCGGCGAGAAGCTACGAGTGGCCCGTCGCAGGGTAACGTCGCAACAGACATGAAGTCGGGGACGTCTGCGGCCTCCCCACCCGCTTCTCAAACCTTCCAGAACACAGTGCCTGCCGGCCCCGAAACCAAGGTGCTTATGCACAACGTCATCCTTAATGAGAGGCCGGGATTGCAGTTGCGCGTGCGATGGCTACGCGGAGAGATGCATCCGACGCGGCCTGGCATCGTTGCTTCATTCGACGAGCCCAACTCATTCGTCCTCGCCGTTGAAGCCGGAGTCGTCGCAACCAGTCTGGCAGACATTAGCGGACTTTTGAACGGGGGCCTGCTGCAAGGATTGCCGCTGGAGAACGTTTCTCTCGCGGCCGAAGGCACGCGATTGAAGCTCAACGGCACTCTACACAAGGGGGTGCCGCTTCCCATTGAGATGGTCAGCGATATCGCAGCCTCTCCGGATGGGCGGATCCAGCTGCACACGGTCAAGCTCCGCGTCCTCAAGCTTCCCGTCAAGGCTCTACTGCAGTCGTTTCACGTGAACGTAGGTGACTTAGTGGGCGCCAAAGGTGCAGCCAACGTTCAGGTCTCTGGTGACGACATTTACCTTGATGCTGAACAAATTCTGCCTGCGCCCGCCATTCACGGAAAGCTGACTGACGTACATATTGGCAACAAAACAGGAGACCTAGTCGCTGTCTTCGGGAATGCTCGGCCGGAGGTGATCAAGGTAAAACAGTGGCGGAACTTCATACGTCTGCGCGGCGGGACCGTCAACCTGGGAAAGCTCACCATGGTCCAGACCGACATCTTCCTAATCGACGCCTCCGATGATGAGTGGTTCAGTTTCGACTTGACGCGTTACCAGGAACAACTCGTGAACGGTCGCATTCAGATGACGCCGGAAGCCGGGCTCCGGATCTTCATGCCCGACATTGAGAAGGTCCGACCGACCGCAGCCAATCGCCGCATCAATGTCGAATGGATGAAGAACCGCAACATTCCGCCGCCAGAAGAGGTTGCACATTAAGCGCAATATACGATGGGGAAGCAAGGTTGCCAGGCTTGGTCGAAGTTTATGGGGAAAAGGGACCATCAGCCCCGACGAATCAGGCGGATCTACCCCATCTGGTTTCGCGCGGAGGTCAAGCGACGTATTTATTGAGTCCTGAACGCGGCTCAGTGAGGCCTATTGGGGGGCCGGCATCGGCGGTTCGCGGGAGATCCCGGCGCATCATGTTGTGGCCGCTGGTCGCCGCCACCTTCTTCATGGTCTCCGGCGGCGCATACGGCACAGAAGATGTCGTGGCCGGCGCGGGCTATAGCGGGGCGATCCTCATCCTGCTGCTCACTTCTGTGATATGGAGTTTGCCGACAGCTTTCATGATCGGGGAACTCTCCAGCGCGTTGCCCGAGGAAGGCGGATACTACGCATGGGTGCGGCGTGCCATGGGCAACTGCTGGGGATTTCAAGAGGCATGGTTGTCTCTGGTGGCCAGCATTTTCGACATGGCCATCTATCCCACTCTGTTTGTCCTGTACCTCGCGCGTCTTTTTCCTTGGTTCTCAATCGGATATCGCGGCGCGCTCGCAGGGTTGGCGGTCGTAGTGGTCTGCGCAGGACTGAACATCGCAGGGGTCAAGGTCGTTGCGACCACGTCGGTCTGGCTCTTCTTCCTTCTCTCCGCGCCATTCGCAGTCATTGTAGTACTGGCTTCCTGGAAGTACGGAGAGCTGGTGCACGCGGTGACTAAGCCGACCACCGCGCGCGTCGATCTTACTGCCGGACTGCTGGTGGCTATGTGGAATTACATGGGATGGGACAACGCTTCCACAATTGCGGCCGAGGTGGACCAGCCCCAGCGAACCTACCCCCGCGCCATTATGGCCGCCGTGCTGCTGGTGGCCATCTCGTACGTTCTTCCAGTGGGTGCGATGGCGTTGACACGCCTCAGCCCGTCAGCGTGGGAGACGGGATCGTGGGCAGACATTGCGAACTTGCTTGGTGGACCGTGGCTGCGGATTTGGCTGGTGTTAGGCGGAATGATGAGCGCGTTCGGCATGTTTAACGCATTGGTAATGAGCTATTCGCGGTTACCGTATGCCATGGCGCAGGACGGAATGCTCCCTGGAATTTTCGCTCGAGTGACCAAACGCAGCAAAACGCCATGGGTTTCAGTTGTCGTGCTGGCAACCTGCTGGGCGCTCTGCCTAGGCTTGGGCTTCGAGCGCCTGGTCACGCTCGATATTCTCATCTACGGGGCGAGCTTGCTACTTGAGTTCGTGGCGTTGGTTGTGCTGCGCCACACCGAGCCCGATCTGCCCCGGCCCTTCAAAGTTCCGGGTGGCATGTTCGGAGCGGTCTTGACAGGCGCACTTCCTATGTTGCTGCTGGCTTTCGCTATCGTGCACAGCAATCGCGAAGAGATTCTTGCAATGAATAGCTTTCTCTTCGGTGCACTGGTGATGCTAGCGGGTTTCGTCGCGTACTGGTTTGATAAGTTAGTCGCGAAGCGTCTGCGTTGAAGTCCGAAAATGTCGGGAACTCGGCGACGCGCCGGAAAGAGACTGAGACTACTAGAGCATTTCTCCTGTTTTCCGCGAACAACTCGACATGACGAAGGCGTATTCCGACGATTTGCGGCGGAAGCTGCTGGAGGCGTACGACCGCGGGGAGGGCAGCCTGCGAGAACTGGCCAAGCGGTTTGGGGTGAGTGTCCCCTGGGCGTGGAAGATATCCCGCCAGCGGAAGCGGACGGGCCAGATGGAACGGATCGAGCAGCGTCAGGGGCCGCGCAGCGCATCCCGGCGGAGGTGCAGGGGAAGATCCGCCGGCTGGTAAAGCAACAACCCGACGCCACGCTGGTGGAGCTGCACCAACGACTGTGGGCGAACGAGCGCATCCGGATCAGCTTTCAGCATCTCTGGCGGGTGCTGCACCGGATGGGACTGCGGCTAAAAAAAGTCGCCCCATGCCCAAGAGCAAGATACCGCGGCCATCCAAGCCCGACGTCAAGCGTGGTGGGCGGCGGTAAGCCAGATCGCTCCCCAAGGGCTGGTGTTTCAAGACGAAAGCGGCGCGACCACGGAAATGACGCGGCGCTATGGCCGAGCTCCGCAAGGTGAGCGCGTGGCAGAGGGCACACCCGCCGGGCATTGGCGCACTCTCACCCTGCTGAGCGCGATGAGCTTACAGGGAATGATGGCGACCATGACGGTGGAATCCCACCGATGGCGATGTCTTCTTGGCCTGCGTGGAGCAGGTGCTGTGCCGCGCTTGCAACCGGGGCAGGTGGTGGTCATGGACAATCTGCCCGCGCACAAAGTCGAAGGCGTGCGCAGCTTGCTGCAGACGGTGGGGGCAGAGTTGCTCTACTTACCACCCTATTCGCCCGACTTCAATCCCATCGAGCAAGCTTGGTCGAAAATCAAACTCTGCATGCAGCGCGAACCCCAAGTGTGATATGGCTTTCTATCTGGGCAGAGAAATGTGCGGTCGGGCCACCAAACATTCTCAACTCACGATCTTTGGGACCCGGCAAACAGTGCACACTGGCGTTAACGTCGAGTTCGACAATTCCGGTTCGTCATGGGCAATTGCGGACCTTCACGGAGTTGATCTATCATTCGAAAATAGTCGTAGTTGTTTGTTCTTCGCTTGTTTTAGAGCGCAATCGTGGGGCGGAGATTCTCAATCGAGCCGGCAGGTGCAGTCATGCCTTTTCTTCCAGTTGTTCCAGACGAACAAGCCACCCCGAAGTGAAGAAGATTTACGAATATGTCACCCGCCGTTGGGGCTTCTTGCCTAACTATTTTCAGGCCCTAGGCAACGATCCCCAGCTTCTTCAGGACCAAGTAAACCTCTATACGAATGCCATGCACGACGAGCGCGGCTTACCCAAGATCATCAAGGAACAGATTGCCACCGTCGTTAGCGCAATCAACATGTCCAGCTACTGTCTCCCGGCGCATTTAGAGATCCTGGGCCGCATGGGCATGGATAAATCTTTCAGCCGCAGACTGTCCATAGATTACAAATCGGCGCCGCTCGATCCAAAGGTGATGGAGTTGTTGAAGTTTTGTGAGAAACTCACTACTCAGCTTGCAGACATGCGACGGGCTGATGTGGAGCAGTTGCGAGCGCTGGGCTGGAGCGACGCCGCTATTTTCGACGCGGTTCTGATTACGTCGCTCTACGCCTGTGCCAATCGATTTTCAGCGGGACTCGGCCTCACTCCGGACTTTGATTAGCGCAGCAACTCAATTGCCCCGTCTTCCGCTCCGCTCATCTTTACGAAATTTTTCTGTGAACGTCTGGTTCAGGCGTTCGCGAACGCCCGCCGGCAGAGCCGCTGGTTCCGTGTTGTAGAAGATTTCCACTGTCTTCTGCGTTGTATCCACCACGATCCGACAGTCCTCACAATGCTCCAAGTGGCGCTCCAGTTCACGCACCAGTGCTGGGGCTTTTCCACACGCCACCACTCTCGCTATCGATGGCGAGGGGCGTAAGAGCGACGGCTTCGGAGACGCGCAGCCCAGCTCCGTAACATGTGGTCAAGATGGCACGATGTTTCTGCTCTCGACACAGTTAAGAAATCGAAGGATCGACGCTTCACCCGACTGACTTCCAGAAGCCATCAGCGATTCGTTCAACTTACGGCCGACTCTGACCGCGCTTCGAAAGAAATTGATCCTGGCAGGCTTTCGCGGCAGAGAGCAGTTGAGCGAACTCGGGAGTCTCCCGCAGCTTCGCCAGCAGATGATCGCGCTGTAGCGAAATGTAGGCGCAGTAATTTCCCGTCACCGCGCTGGTGAGCACGCGCAGGGCAGCATCTTTTTGGCCGCAGTACGCCAGGAATGTGCCGATGATATAACGACGCTCCGGATCCGGTTGCGTCTTGATCGCAGCATCGAGGGCGTTTGCAGCGCTGTCAAGCGAACTGCCTTGCGCGGGGTTCAGGCATGCTTGTAAGAGGTCGCGGCCAAACGCAGCGCCTGGCGGCATGTGATTCACCGCTTCCCGCGCCTCCGACAGTTTACCCTGACCTAGAAGCACATTCGGAATAACTCTGGCCGCCCACTCCGAACCCTGATCAACCTGAACGAACTTCATGGCCCTTTCATATTGGCCTAGCCAGATGAAGGGCAGCGCGCACGAACGTATCCGGCTATCGCTGGAATCCAGGGCCAGGGCCTTGTCGCATTCCCGCGTGGCTTCGTCCAGCAGCCCCGCGTAGCGCAAGACATAGCTAAGGGCGAAGTGGGACTGCGAGCTGTCGGGGAAGCGGTTAACCAGGGCCAATGCTTCGCCGTACGAGTCGACAAGTTCGCCACGCTCTGCGCGAGTGGTGATCAATTGCGAGGCAGCCTCAATCAGGTTGGGATCGAGGGTTAGTGCACGTTCGTACGCTGAATACGAACGCTTGTACATTGCCTCGCCGCCACTGCCATATTGGGCGTCGTAGTAGTAGCGAGTTCCGAGCGCACTCCAGGCCGGCGCGTAAGTTGGATCGAGGGTAACCACGTGCTCCAACATTGCGATGGCCTGCTTATTGGGCGCCGCATCGTGGGAAACCGCAACACTGCGCAAATACAAGTCATAGGCCTCTTCGCTCTTGGGGCGCGTTTCGGACTCGTTCGCAATGGAATTTCCGCCGAGAGCGGGAACCAGTCCCTGACGAACAGCGGAGGTAACTTGCTCGCGCATCGCCAGGCCGTCGGCTGAAGCCAGTTGTAGCTGGTCTCGCCACAGGGTTCGGTTTGTGGGAACGTCAACGGCTTCGAGCGTGATCTCCAGATGGCCGCCTGCGGAAAGATAGTGACCGGTAACGATGGAGCTGACGCCCATGGCATGGCCGGCCTGTTGCAGATCGACATCCGGGCCGTTGTATCTGCTGGTAGAGGCGAACGGTCGAACAGAAAAGCTCTTGATGCGACTGAGTGTGGTTGCGATTTCATCGGGCAACGCGAGGCGAAGATAGTCGATGTCTTTATCAGGGCCGGCGTTTTGGAACGGCAATACCGCAACGGCAGTTTGTGCCGCCGGAACACTCGACACTGCGGGGGGACGCTGGAAGCGCCACCATAAGACGCCGGCGAGCAGCAGTGCCATAAGAGCTCCAGCGGCGAGGACCCACGCCTTCCGTGACGAGCTGGGAAAAGGCGCCGCCGCTTTGAGCTTGACAGAATCGGTTAGCATTCCACGGTCGGAGCTGGAATCGCGCAACAGGCGCGAAAGGTCGGCACGCATCTCGGAGGCGTGCTGATAGCGTAGATCGCGATTTTTCTCCAGAGCTTTATGAATGATGGTCTCCAGCGGAGGCGGAACTGCAGGGTTCAGCTGCGACACCGGTTGAGGCGGCTGGTGCAGGATGGCGCCGCAAATCTCGCCGGACGTGGCCCCTTCGAACGGCATCTTGCCGGTCGCCATTTCATAAAGGACGGCGCCAAAGGAGAACAGATCGGTGCGGCTGTCAAGCTCCTTGCTGCGGATCTGCTCGGGCGACATATACGCGACCGTGCCCAGCATGGTTCCGGGACTGGTAAGGTGCTGCGGGCCGGAATCGGCGGCTAAAGTCTCGGCGGTTTCTGCCGTCTTGCCCTTCACTTTGGCAAGCCCGAAGTCGAGGACCTTGGCATGACTTCGTCGGATGACGAATATATTCGCCGGTTTGATGTCGCGGTGAATGATGCCTTCGGCGTGGGCAGCATCCAGCGCCTCGGCAATCTCGATTCCCAAAGAGAGAACCTGATCGATTTCCAGGGAACGCCCGGCGACGCGGTGCTTCAGCGTCATCCCATCCAGGAATTCCATGGCGATGAAAGGATGGCCGTCGTGTTTGCCAATTTCGTAGATGGTGCAGATGTTGGGGTGATTAAGGGCGGAGGCGGCGCGCGCCTCGCGACGGAACCGCTCCAGCGCTTGCGGATCCTTGGCCAAATCGTCCGGCAAGAACTTGAGAGCGACGAAGCGGCCCAGTTCAGTATCCTCGGCCTTGTAAACGACGCCCATTCCGCCTCCCCCAAGCTTTTCGAGGATGCGGTAATGGGAAACGATAGTGCCGATCATGGGGAGAGTAAACGAGGCGTTGGCTGATGATAGGTCGATTAGGGGTAGTGGTCAATTCCTTTGGGAGCAGGTGGCACCTTGGTGCTCCGAAGAATCTGCGACTCGGTCGCTAGCCGAAAGTTGGCCAGAACGGGCTTCTCGGAAGTCAGTCGGGTGAAGCGTCGATCCTCCGCGTAACGCCAGGTGAGATGCAATCAGCGACAACAATTTTGTTATTTTGCGCGCACTGGAGGGTACGCGCTTGAGACAATGTTCCCGAATCCAAACATTCTGCTGAGTTTGATGTCGAGTTCGGAATTGAATGTCCTCCAGCGAGCCTGGAGAGCCCGCATCTGGTTCGGGACAAGTGGTCGGAGCTTCAAAATCCTCTCTCCCAAGAAAATACAGCGACCTGTTACCCAGGCTGCCTTAATTCCCGAACGTACGTTCGCTCACGTCGATGCGTGAGCTGAGTCACTGACCTGTGGTGCTGGTTGGACTCATATAGCTAACACACGTTTGCAGATGCGGCGCGCCGAGCCCAGCGGTTTCCGTTTGCTTACGCACGTCGAAAATGCCGAGGGTGGGTTGTGGAAGTTTCCCTCACCGCCGTTCGCAAGAATTCGGCAGTTGCCTACTGTTCCGCCCCACTGCCCGAGCTCGGCCGTAGGTGTCTTTGTGGCAGTTTGTCTCTACTGTTGACGCTGCTCATATTATCGGTAACTCAGTGTTTTGCAACCCAGCCCACCAGCGATGACTGCCTGGCGTGCCATAACGACAAGTCCCTGACCACCAAGCGCGGCGGACGGACGGTCTCGCTCTTCGTGGACCAGAAGAAATTCGCCGGCTCCATTCACGGCTCGCTGCAATGCACCTCTGCCACGCCGACTTGGACGGCAAAGACCTGCCTCACTCCACGCCGCTGGCAAAGGTGAACTGCGGCTCCTGCCACAGCGACGAGGCCCAACTGTACGCAAAATCGTTGCACGGCCGAGCGGTCGCTCGGGGCGACTCCTTGGCGCCGCGCTGCGTGACCTGCCACGGCAATCATGACATCCTGCCGGTGAAGGACCCGCGTTCGTCGGTGGCGGCGATGAAAGTTCCCTTGGTCTGCGGACAGTGTCATCGCGAGGGCACGCCGGTCCAGATGAACCGCGACATCCCAGAGCACGACATTCTGGCGAATTACACCGAGAGCATCCACGGCGAGGGCTTGCTGAAGAAGGGACTGATCGTTGCGGCCAACTGTGCCTCGTGCCACACGGCGCACTCGATCCTGCCGCACACCGATCCCAACTCATCCATCAACCGGCGCAACATCGCCGCTACCTGCACCAAGTGCCACGCCAATATTGAACTGGTACACCGCAAGATCATTCGCGGCGAGCTATGGGAAAAGCAAGCCAATAGTCTGCCCGCCTGCGTCGATTGCCACCAGCCGCACAAGGTGAGGAATGTTTTCTATTCCCAAGGCATGGCCGATGCCGATTGTATGCGCTGTCACGCCGATGCAAGCCTGAAGTCGTCGGACGGACGCTCGTTGCTGGTGCGGGTCAGTGAAGTGGCGGAATCACGTCACGTGAAGGTCGCCTGCAGCCAGTGTCACTCGGAGGTGAACGCGTCGCGCGTGCGCCCCTGCGAGACCATCACCCACCCGGTGGATTGCACTGCCTGCCACGCCGAGGTTGGACAGCAGTACCAGCTCAGTACGCACGGCCAAATGCATGCCAAGGGCGACTCCAATGCTCCGTCATGCAAGGATTGCCACGGCACGCATCACGTTCTAGGCAAGCACAATTCGGAATCGCTCACCTTCCCCACCAACGTGCCCGATCTTTGTGCCAAGTGCCACCGCGAAGGCCACAAGGCTGCCGTGATCTACACCGGAGTGGAGCATCAGATCATCCCTCGATATACGGAGAGCATCCATGGCAAGGGACTGCTGAAGAGTGGGCTGACGGTGACCGCTACCTGTACCAGTTGCCACACGGCGCATCGAGAACTGCCGGCCTCCGATCCGGAATCGACGGTGAACCCGAAGAATTTGCCGACAACCTGCGGTAATTGCCACCATGGCATCGAAGAGCAGTTCGTCCAAAGCATCCATTCCTCCACGGTAACCAAAACACGATAAACCGCTGCCGGTTTGCAACGACTGCCACACTGCTCACTCCATCCGCCGCACCGACCAGGATGGATTCAAGCTCGATATCATGAACACCTGCGGGCGTTGCCACGGAGAAATTGCCAAGACCTACTTCGATACCTATCACGGCAAGGTTTCCAAGCTCGGCTACACCAAGACCGCGAAATGCTATGACTGCCACGGCGCTCACGACATCCAGAAGGTCACCGATCCGCGGTCGCACCTGAGCCGCGCCAACGTGGTTGCGACCTGCCAGAAGTGCCACTCGGATGCGACCCGGCGCTTCGCCGGATACCTCACGCACGCCACCCACCACGATCCCAAGAAGTTTCCTTTCCTTTACTACACGTTCTGGGGAATGACGGCGCTGCTGATCGGCACATTCACGGTGAGCGGAGTCCACACGCTGCTGTGGCTCCCGCGTGCATTGCAGATGCGGCGCGAACTGCGCGCGGCGGAAGCCGCAGCGGCAGAAGGCGAGAAGAACTCTGTCCAGACAGCTTCCGATGCCAAGGGTGACGACGATGCCCAGCAGTAAACCGCAATTCGCAGCCACGCTGGATTACGATGCGGGGGCAGTAGCAGCACAAGAGGCGCCGTCCGCCGAAGTTGGGTCGAAAGCAATTCTGGCAGTTGACCGGCGCGAGTTCGTCCGCTTCCCGCATCTCTACCGTGTGCTACATGCCTGCATGATCGTCAGCTTCATGACCCTGGCGGTCACCGGACTTTCCTTGAAGTTTTCCTACACTCCCTGGGCGGCGAGGTTCTCACGCCTGCTGGGCGGGTTCGAGACCGCCGGCTATATCCACCGCTTTGCTGCCATCATCATGTTCGGTACTTTCACCGCACACGTGATCGGACTGTTTAAGCAGAAGCACCGCCGCCAGACGACTTGGAAATCAATTCTGTTCGGGCCAAACACGCTACTGCCCACCAAGCGGGACGGACAGGAGTTCGTGGCCACCATAAAGTGGTTTGTCGGCATGGGACCGCGGCCGAAGTACGGGCGTTGGACCTACTGGGAAAAGTTTGATTACTTCGCCGTGTTTTGGGGAATTGTGGTCATTGGCTCCACGGGGCTGACGCTTTGGTTTCCCATTTTCTTTACCCGGTTTCTGCCGGGCTCATTTATCAACATTGCCACCATCATCCACAGCGATGAGGCCCTGCTGGCCACGGGCTTCATCTTTACCGTGCATTTTTTCAACACCCACTTGCGGCCGGAGAAGTTTCCCATGGACACCACCATTTTCACCGGCCATATGCCATTGGCTGAATTGAAGCGCGACAAGCCTCGGGAGTATGCCGCACTGGTTGCCTCCGGTGAACTGGAACAGCACCTGGAAGAACCACAACCCGCCATTGTGGTCAAGACGATCCGCGTGTTTGCGTGGATTGCGCTAGGCACCGGCTTCAGCGTCGTTGTCTGGATCCTCTACGCGATGCTCTTTGCATACCGATAGGGGTTTGGCGAACGGCGCCGTGAATAGTCAATAGGAAGGGAAAGGGAACCCCCCTTTATAGCTGGAAGCATTGAGTAATAGTTTTGAGGAGACGAGCAGATCGGCTGAATTGGATTGGAGTATGTCATGAAAAGGCTAATGTTTTGTCTACTTGGTTTTAGTTTCTTAGTGCTGTGGATGAGCGCCTGTTCACAGGACAAGAAAATAGTAGCCGAGGGAGTTGCCAGCAAGTGGTTAAAGCTGGTGGACGCCGGCAATTATGATCGGAGTTGGGACTACACAGGGACCGTACTCAAGGCCAATATTGCAAGAGAGCAGTGGCAAGAAGTGTTACTTCGCAATCGTGGGCCCTTGGGCGCCCTGATCTCCAGAAAGCTAACATCAGCAGAGTACACAACTCAGCTTCCAGGAGCTCCTGATGGGCAGTATGTCGTCCTTCAGTATGAGAGCAACTTCGAGCATAAGAACTTTGCAACCGAAACCGTCACTCCAACGCTTGGATAACGATGGAAAATGGCGAGTGTGCCTGTATGTCATCAAATAACTTATATGGCCTGCCATCTTATCCAAAAATCATTGAGCTGTAGTTCAGGTTCTGCTGCGCATCGGTTTCGTGACGTTGAGATCTGACGACCCAGGGTGGAGCGTCCTTTGCGATAGCGAGCACACGCTTTCCTGGGAAATAGCGTGGACCAATCGCCCAGCAACGTTGAGTTACTTGCTCTTGCCTGTGACCGTGTACGGATCGGTCATGTCAGCCAAGGCCAAAACTTGGTAGGTTGCGAAGTTGTATACCGGCGACGTGGCCAGCAGACGATCAAGCTCCTCGTTGGAGGCGACGTTATAGATCCAGGCTCCGCCGTGGCTCCCGACCACGTGATAGCGGCACTCCAGCTTGCCGTCGGCTTCGAGCTTTTCACCGTACTTGGGCTGCTCCGCGATGGCGCGGACCACGTCGGGAGTCAAGCGAGTCACATCGAAATGCCACAGGACGAGAAATTTCATAAGGGCCTCTGTTTGACTGGCGAATTCAGTTGAATTCAACTATGCGGCGAGAATTATACTGCCGACGGATACCTGGGTCAGCAATTTCCCGGTCTTCGGGAATTTACATGGAAACCGTAGGCCTTGTTTCCTGGGACATCTACAAGAGTAAATGTGTAAGCGTAGGAATCTCACAAATCCGTTGGCGCCAGTTCTGGCTCCAGCATTCCCAACTCTTCCAGGAGTTTGTAGGTGCGTTCGGCTTCAACCCGGTCGACGAGGCTCAAAGCGAAGCCGACATGGACCATCACATAGTCACCCTGGCCGGCTTCGGGGACGAAGTCCAGGCAAACTTGCCGCACAATCCCGCCAAACTGCACGCGAGCGGCGCGCATCGCACCCTGCATTTGAATTTCAAGGATTTTTCCCGGTATCGCGAGGCACATGGCCGCTATCCTCGGCAGCCAGTAGACCACTGTTTTGTTACAGGAGGCTGTGACGAGCGCCACACCTCAAAGTGATGGTCACAGCGCTGACATTGGTTCACGCGGCGGCATCATTCGTTTCGATGTTGCGAGGGAGCACCTCCGCCTCGTACTCATTGTTTTTCAGGTGCAGCGCACACCTGCCTGTGACGTCCCTTACCTCGAGCTAGATTGTGCCGAAGTTCGCACCCAGTAGGACTTTTAAGACAGTACGGCCATACGTTCATGGCATCCTCAGCTCTCGAACGTACGTTCGCTCACGACGATGCGTGACCTGGGTCACTGACCCGCTGTGTGGATTGGACGGATAAGTAACATCACGTTTGCAACTGCGGCGGGCCGATCCCAGCGGCTTGCATTTGCTGACGCACGTCCAACATGCCGAGAGTGGCTTGTGGAAGTTTCCTCACTATCGTTCTGCCAAGACTCGCTGGCTCTGTCTCACCTGAAAGAGTTATCGCCCCAAGGCCCGCTCCCAGGAATGGAACCATGGTGTTTCCGGCTGCACGAGATCTCGGCTTCTGAAGGTATCGCTTTGCAACGGTGGTGACAGAGGTGGTGGAGCACGTGTGGAAGCTCGCTCCAAGTCCTTATCGGACACAGTAATAGCGGTTCGTAGGAAACGAGAACAGAGCAGCATTAATTCAAGTGTGTAAGGGAGGTTCAGCATGGCAGCTCGACTTGCCGAAGAATGGTTCGCCATATGCGGAGGTTGCGAGGTAACCATCCTCGATATCGGTGAACCGCTCCTCGATGTACTCAAGCAAGTAGAAATCGTGCACATGCCAGTCCTGATGGACCACAAGCTCTTTGGTCAGACTGGCGAAGGTACGGAGATGGAAATTCCCGCCGCGGATGTCGGACTTATATCGGGAGGAATCCGCAGTGAGGAGCACAAGAAACTGGCGCAGGAGATGCGCAAGAAGTGCAAGATCCTGATCTCTCTGGGTTCTTGCGCCTGCTTTGGCGGCGTACCTGCCCTCGCCAACCAGTACAGCACGCAAGAATTGCTGGAGAAGGTCTATCGCGACAGCGTCACCACCGAAAAAGATGGCATGCCCGACGAGCAGATTCCCGCGCTCACCGACCGGGTATATGCCGTCCACGAGGTGGTGCCGGTAGATGCCTATTTGCCGGGATGTCCGACGACGCCGGAGATGGTGGCCGGAGCGCTGCTTGCTCTTCTGGAAGGCAAGCCGCTTGCCCGTGCTGGCGACGAAGAGCGTTTGCGATGAGTGTCCCACCAAGCGCGAAAAGAAGGCGGTCTCGACGCTGAAGCGCCGGCTGGAAGCGCCGGACTTCGTGCCTGGGGCGCCGCTGAGCGAAATGCGCTGCCTGATGGAGCAGGGCATCCTGTGCCTGGGGCCGGCGACGCGTGCCGGCTGTGGCGGCAGTGACGGCAACCCGCGGTGCATCCGCGCCTACATGCCATGCGAGGGCTGCTTTGGGCCGATGTCGGACAAAGCCAATCCCATGGTGGACATGATGGGAGCACTCTCCTCCATCGGGCTCGATCCCAAGCAAATCCCGGATCGGGCCGCAACCTTCAACCGTTTTGCTGGCGCCGGCCGTCTGCGGCCGCTGCCCCGGAGGTGATCCATGTCAAAGACACTGGTCATTCAACCTGTCACCCGCATCGAGGGCCACGCCAAGATCACCATTCAGCTCAACGATGCCGGCAACGTGGATACCGCCCGGGTGAACGTCATCGAACTGCGCGGCTTCGAAAAATTCTGCCTGGGACGTCCAGTAGAAGACTTGCCACGCATTACGCCGCGCATTTGCGGAGTGTGCCCGTGGTCGCATCACCTGGCTTCGGCCAAGGCTTGTGATGCCGTTTTCGGAGTCGAGCCGCCACCGGCTGGCAAGAAGTTGCGCGAGCTGTGCAACAGCATCGCGTTCATGGAAGAGCATATCCTGCACTTCTACTTTCTGGCGGGGGCCGATTTCCTGCTGGGGCCGGATGCACCCTATTCGGTCCGCAATGTCATCGGGGTGCTGCAGGCGGCTCCGGACATTGCCAGACAAGTAGTGAAAGTGCGGCACATGTGCGCCAAGATGCTGGAAGTCTTGGCCGGCAAGGCGATCCATCCCCAGGCGGCTGTTCCTGGCGGATTCAGCAAACCGTTGGCTGCTGGCGAGCGCGACCAATTGCGCAAGCAGGCCGATGAGGCGCTGGAACTAGCCAAGTTCTCCATTGCTTTTGCCAAGGAGAATGTTTTCCCCAAATACCTCGACGTAGTGAAGTCGCTGGGAGTCATCACTACCGGCTTCATCGGTACTGTCAAGGAGAACGGCGCGCTCAACCTCTACGACGGAAAGCTTCGCCTGATGACGCCGGCTGGTTCATACCAGGACTTTCCTTACGATCGCTACACGGAGTTCATCTCCGAGCACATCGAGCCGTGGAGCTACTTGAAGTTCCCATATGCCAAACAATGGGGCGAAGGGTTCTCCATGGATGTCGAAAACCCCAAGGGCGTGTATCGCGCCAACACGCTCGCGCGCATCAATGTCTGTGACTACATCGACACGCCGCTGGCTCAGACCGAACTGGAGGAGTTTCGCGCGAAGTTCGGACGGCCCGCACAGCTCACCCTGCTCTATCACTGGGCGCGGCTGATCGAACTGCTCTACAACGCCGAGAACACCGTCCGCTTGCTGGACGATCCCGAGATCATCAGCACCGAAACCCGGGTGAAGGTCACGCCGCGGGCAGCGCGAGGCGTGGGCGTCACTGAAGCGCCGCGCGGCACGCTCATCCACGACTACACCACCGATGCCGACGGCTTGATCACCAACGTCAACCTGATTGTGGGAACCACTCACAACAACGCTCCCATTAATATGTCGGTCACACAGGCCGCCAAGAGTTTGATCCATGACGGCGTGTACGACCAGGGAGTGCTGAACAAAGTAGAAATGTCGATCCGTGCTTACGATCCATGCTTGTCCTGCGCAACCCACCGCCTGGACGGGAAGCTGTCGGTCAAGCTGGACATCTTCAGCGCGGACGGCAAATTGCTCGACTCGCTGGCCAACTGAAGGGCAGCGAAAGAGGAGGTAGCATGCGGGAGATCGATCAATCCGATCTTCCCGAGTTCTGCCAAAAGCCGACATTGGTGCTCGGCTGCGGGAACATTCTGTTTGGAGATGACGGCTTCGGGTGCGCGGTGGTTGACTATGTCGAGTCACGCTACCGAGTGCCCGAAGCGGTTTGCTTGCTGGACGCGGCACGGGCGTCCGCAAGCTGTTGTTTACTCTGTGCCTGAGCACTGCGCGTCCGCAGCGCTTGCTAATCCTGGACGCGATCGATGCTGGACGCGCTCCCGGCGAGATATTCGAGATCGATCCGGCCGAGATTCCCCCAGCTCAAACTCGACGATTTCTCGCTGCACCAATTGCCCACCTCCAACCTACTGCGTGAATTGCAAGAAAGTTGCGGAGTCGAGGTGCGGGTGCTGGCCTGCCAGACGGGGCCACTGCCGGAAGAGATTTCTCAGGGTTTGTCAGAAGCAGTCGGCGGCGCGGTGCCGCGAGCCGCGGAGTGGCTGGTACACGAATATTTCCCGCGTACCACTCCGCCGCGAGGTGAGCGATGCCAATGCCAAACCAGCGCGTAATTTTGCGTCGGAGTTTGAATCTATGAAGCCAAATATCTCTCTGGTTCGCGATGGGAAAAAGTTCATGTGGGACGGGCGACCCTACGCCAGCTCGGAGGAAGCGCCGCCAAGCGGGAGAGGCCTATCGAAACGACAAGTTTGAGATCTGCGCGGCGGAAGAAGACGGACAATTTCTGGTCTATACGCGGAGAGTAGTGAGCAACGTTGCTGGTGACTGCGCAATAGCTGCACATTCTGCAACGGGTGATCTATGGCAGTAGAAGCAATTCCGGTCTGCGATCCCACGCTGTTAGCCGACATCCGGCGGTATGGGAAGTTCGACCCCACGGGCTGCTACCAGTGCGGGAGTTGCACGCTCACCTGCGATCTGGTCGACGATAGTGCGACCTTTCCCCGCAAGAGCATTCGCTACGCCCTGCTGGGGCTGAGACAGCCGCTTGTCCAAAGTCTGGATCCCTGGGTCTGTCATGATTGTGGCGACTGCTCTGTTGCCTGTCCCCGTCAAGCAGAGCCCAGGATTTCCATGCTCACGCTGCGGCGCTTCCTCAGCGCGCAGTACGACTGGACTGGCATCGCCCCCAAGCTGCTCCAGTCCGGGGCATGGTACCTCGGTTCCTTAATCTTTGTGGCGGCGCTCACCTTTCTGCTGATCCTCGGCTATCACCTGTGGTACGTGAAGATGCCGGCGACGCAGCTTGTCACCACGCCGCTCGGGATTGGATCACATGTTCCCGCTCATCACCTACTACACGCTGACGGTGACCCTCCTTCCGCTGTTGTTATTGCTGTCGCGTGTATTCCGCATCTGGCGGCTTACCATGAGTGCAGAGGAGCGGGCGCGCATTCCATTTTCTACCTACGCGGTCGAGTTCTGGACCTATGTGTACCAGTCGATGACTCATTCGCTTGATGCGGAAGTGCCCGGACCGAAGCCGATGGCTCGGCCATTGGGGCCTGGCCTTGGGCACAGTGATGATGCTCACCATCAAGGTGTTCGGCCTGAAGTGGTTTCAAACCGACAATCTTTACCCCTTCTACAATCCTCAGCGGTGGGTCGGATACCTCGCGACGGGGCTCATCCTCTACGGCATGGGAGAGATTTTCATAGGCCGGCTGCGGGCCGAGAAGGAGATCTACAAAGAAACGCGGGTCCGGGACCTCGCCTTTCCTATCTTGCTCGTGTTGACCGTGCTTAGCGGGCTGGCGGCACACATTTTCCGCTATGCAGGCTTTGCGCTGACCTGTCACTTCGTGTACGCCCTGCACATCGTCATCGCCACGCCCATGCTGCTGGTGGAGATGTCGTTTGGAAAGTGGTCCCACATGGTCTATCGACCGCTGGCGCTGTATTTCCTGGCGGTCAAGACAGAGAGCCGGGCGGCAAGCGCCGGCAGCGGAGGTTGTTCCCCATGCCGTCTAAGGATCCCAAGACCCCACCGGTGGGCGCTGCCCTGGTCGTAGGAGGCGGTATCGGTGGTATGCAGGCGGCCCTCGATCTGGCCAATGGCGGGCATCAAGGTGTATTTGTCCGAGCGCAGCGCTGCCATTGGCGGCGTCATGGCGCAACTCGACAAGACGTTTCCCACCAACGATTGCGCGATGTGCACCATGGCGCCGCGTCTGGTCGAGATCGGCAAGCACAAGGACATCGAGATTCTCACCTTGAGTGAGGTCGAACACGTCGATGGGCAGCCCGGGAATTTCACGGTCCGGATCAAGCAGCAGCCGCGCTTTGTGATCAGCGACGAAATGCACGGGCTGCGGCGCTTGCACGACAGAGTGTCCAGTAACGATGCCGTCCGAGTTCGATCAGGGACTGGGCGAGCGAAAAGCAATCTACCGGCCGTTCCCACAAGCTGTCCCTAACATCTTCGCAATTACGCGGCGCGGAACATCTCCCTGCGAAGCCGCATGCCCCATCCATCAGAGCGGACAGGGTTATGTGACTCTGATCGCGCAAGGACGCTTCGAAGAAGCGATGCAGGTCATTCTGCGCGACAATCCGATTCCGTCGATTTGCGGCCGGATCTGCACGCACCCCTGTACCGCCGCATGCACCCGCAGCAATGTGGATGATGCAGTTAATTTGCCGGCGCTGAAGCGCTTTGTTACCGACCAATTCCCCGATTACAAGTTGCCGCCACCGACAGTGCCCGATCGCCCCGAGAAGATTGCCATCGTGGGGTCTGGGCCAGCTGGCTTGCTGTGTGCCTATCAACTCCGCCAGAAAGGCTATGGCGCGACGATCTTCGAAGCGCTCCCGGTTGCGGGCGGGATGCTGGCAGTGGGTATTCCGTCGTTCCGGCTGCCGCGACCCTTGTTGAACGCTGAGTTGGACCGGATGCGTTCGCTGGGCATCGACATCCTGCTGAACACGCCCGTGGGCAGCGGGAGTCACGCTAGACGAACTGCGGAAAAGCTATTCAGCGGTATTCATCGCGATTGGCGCTCACGTCGAGCGGAGACTCGGCATCCCCGGTGAGAGCATGTCGGGTGTCACCGGCGGAGTGGAGTTCCTGCGCCGCGTCAACCTCGAAGGACCGATGCTACCCGGCCGCCACGTGCTCGTGATTGGTGGTGGAAACTCCGCTCTCGATGCCGCACGCACAGCGCTTCGTTGCGGAGCTGACAAGGTGACGATCGTCTATCGGCGCACGCGCGACGAAATGCCCGCCGATCATCGTGAGATCGAGGACGCTGAGCGCGAAGGCGTCGAGTTCATGTTCCTGGCGGCGCCCAAGTCGTGCCAGTCGGGCGCCCGGCGGGCGAGTCGCCGGCTTGGAGTGTCTGAAGATGAAGCTCGGCGCGCCCGATGCCAGCGGCCGGCCAGCTCCCGAACCGATTCCAGGCTCGGAGTTCGTGATTCCCTGCGACGCAGTGGTGGCGACGATTGGCCAAGTCCCCGACGTGAATGCTCTCGGAGAACGGTTGGGTCTGGCGACCACTAAATGGGGAACGCTCCATGCCGATCCTCTGACGCTGGCAACGGAGCTACCCGGCGTGTTCGCCGGTGGAGATTGCGTAACCGGTCCCGACGTGGTGGTCACGGCGATGCTGGCGGGCAAAAAGGCCGCCAATTCGATCGACCGCTGGATCAATGGCCAAGATCTCCGCGCGGGACGCGAATTGGAAGGACCGTATCACACCCAGTACGCCGTGGACACGGCTGGCGTGCTGATGCAGCGCCAAATACCCGTCCCCGCTCTCGACGCCGCCACTCGCCGCCAGAGCTTCGACGAGATCCACATTGGCTATACGCCCGGGCAGGCGATCGCCGAAGCTAAACGCTGCCTCGAATGCGGCATTTGCTGCGATTGCCACATCTGCTCCACCGCCTGCCAGGCCAACGCGATCGACTACCTGCAGAAAGAGGAGACTCGCGAACTGAACGTGGGTGCCGTCGTCCTCGCGCCGGGATACGAAGTGTTTGACGCCCGCTTAAAGAAAGACCTGGGCTATGGCCGCTTCCCGAATGTCCTTACGGCCCTGGAGTTCGAGCGAATTCTCTCCGCCTCTGGACCCTACTCGGGTCATGTTTTCCGTCCCTTCGATCGCCAAGAACCGAAGCGAATCGCTTTCCTGCAATGCGTCGGATCGCGTGATTTCGAGCACGACTACTGTTCGTCCGTCTGCTGTATGTATGCCACCAAAGAAGCCATCATCGCCAAGGAGCATCTGGGAGAAGGCCTGCAATGCGACATCTTCTTCATGGACCTGCGCGCCTTCGGCAAGGGCTTCGAGCAGTATTACCACCGGGCGCAAGAGCTGGGTGTGCGCTATATCCGTTCGCGCGTGCCGAAAATCGAGGAAGTCGGTGGCAGCCGAAACTTGATAGTTCAGTATCTGGGGGAGAACGACAGAAAGCTGTCGCAGGAGTACGACCTGGTCGTTTTGTCGGTGGGTATGCAGCCTCCGAAGGATGTTAAGGTTCTTGCCGAGCGCTTCGGAATTGCGCTCAATGAATTCAATTTCTGCGGGACGTCCACATTTCAGCCCGCCGAATCGTCTCGTCAAGGAATTTACGTCGCTGGCCCGTTTGCCGAGCCCAAGGACATTCCGGAAACTGTGATGCAGGCCTCGGCAGCGGCCGCGCAGGTGCTCTCGCTTCTCAAGGATGCCCGGGGCACGCTGATCACACCCAAGGTTTACCCACCCGAACGAGATGTGAAGGGACAAGAGCCTCGCATCGGAGTCTTCGTCTGCCACTGTGGGACCAATATCGCCGGTGTGGTCGACGTCGCGAACGTCGTGGAATATGCGAAGACGCTGCCCAACGTCGCGTACGCGGAGAACAATCTTTATACCTGCTCCAACGATGCCCAGGAGCGGATCAAGGAGAAGATCGCCGAGCATAACTTGAATCGGGTCGTGGTAGCCTCTTGCACGCCGCGAACGCACGAACCGCTCTTCCGCAACACGATGGCCGAGGCTGGACTCAATCCGTATCTCTTTGAGATGGCCAATATCCGCGATCAGTGTTCCTGGGTCCACATGCATGAGCCGGAAAAGGCCACGCAAAAGTCAAAGGATCTGCTTAGAATGGCGGTGGCGAAGTCTCGGCTGTTGCAGCCCCTCCACCGACAGCGGATCAAAATCCAGAAATCCGCTCTGGTCATTGGTGGCGGAATTTCCGGCATGACCGCCGCTTTGACGCTGGCCAGCCAAGGGTCAGAGGTGTATCTGGTAGAGAAAGAGAAGAATCTCGGCGGTAACTTGCGGCACGTTCACTATTTATTCAATCGAGAAATGCCCCAGGAGGAGCTTGCGCACCTACGGTACATGGTCGAGCAGAATATCAGAATCCATCTGTTTACGGGCGCGGTCATCGAAAATATCGAAGGTTCCATCGGCAACTTCAAGACGCGAATCTCGGCCTGCGGCGAAACCACCGAAGTCCAACACGGGGTCGTCATCGTTGCCACGGGGGCGAAGCAGTATAAGCCAACAGAATACTTGCACGGACAGGACGATGGCGTCATCACGCAGCGCGATCTCGAAGCACGCCTCGCTTGCGAGGACGGCTTCCTGGCCGGGGAAGAGAATCGGCTAGCAAAGACCGTTGTCATGATTCAGTGCGTGGGATCACGAGACGCCGATCACCCCTACTGTTCCCGGGTGTGTTGCGCTGACGCCATCAAGAACGCCCTGCGCGTTAAGAAGCTCTCTCCCGAGACGAACGTGTACGTGCTTTACCGGGACATTCGCACCTACGGCTTCAAAGAGAGCTACTACACCAAGGCACGCCAGCAAGGCGTCGTATTTGTGCGCTACGATGAGGACCGCAAGCCCGAGGTATCGCGGAACCCCCATGGGCTCAAGGTCACCGTCTTCGACCAGACTCTGTGCATGTCAATCTTGATTCCAGCCGACCTGGTGGTTCTGTCTGCGGGCATTCATCCGCATGAAGAAAATCGCACCCTCGCACAATTTCTCAAGGTTCCGTTGAACAGCGAGGGCTTCTTCCTCGAAGCCCACATGAAGCTGCGCCCGGTGGACTTTATGACCGACGGCGTCTTCTTGTGTGGGCTGGCGCATTCTCCGAAGAGTGTTGAAGAATGCATTCTACAGGCCCAGGCGGCATCGGCACGAGCAGCTGCGGTCCTCGTTCAGGACAGCCTCGAACTGGAAGCCAACATCTCGCAGGTGGTTGACGAGAGCTGCGACGGCTGCGCTTACTGCGTGGACACGTGTCCCTTCAAGTCAATCACTCTGGTCGAGTACATGTGGCAAGGGTCAATTAAGAAAATCGTCGAGACCAACGAGAGCACCTGCAAAGGCTGTGGATGCTGCCAGGCGACCTGCCCCAAGAACGGCATCTTCATCCGGGGATTTACGCTCGATCAGATCAGGGCGCAGATTGAGGCTGCCCTGGAGGTGGCGTGATGGAAGATAGCTTTCAACCTTTGATCCTAGCTTTCTGCTGCAACTGGTGCTCCTATGCGGGCGCCGATTTGGCGGGTGTCTCGCGCATCCAGTACCCGCCAAGCATCCGCATGATTCGCGTGATGTGCTCGGGCATGGTCCATCCCAACCTGGTGATCGAGGCCCTAACCAAGGGCGCTGACGGCGTCCTCATGTGCGGCTGTCATCCCGGCGACTGCCACTACCAGGACGGCAACATGAAGGCCGAGAAAAGGGCGGACGCTCTCCGCCTGATGCTGGCCGATTTTGGACTCGAAGAAGAGCGCTTTCACCTGGAATGGGTTTCTGCGGCCGAAGGCCCACGATTCGCTGAGGTGGTAAGTAGCTTCACCGAGCAAGTTCAGAAGCTCGGCCCCAGCCCTTACAAGTCGTAAGATACTTATTCGATTCTGGGTCGCGCTGAGAAGCTTGTGGTCTGGCTGGAAAAAGTCGGTTGCTTTCTCGGAGGTGACCATAGAATCACCAGATTTCACCAAGCACCGAAATCTGGTTCGGGCACCAGGTTCCCGGACTAAAGTGGTGCAACTAAATTGTGGCTTTCGGGCATGGACAAGCACGAGGTACTGCGCGCGGCGCAACTGGAAGTGCGGCGAATGGTTGAGGCACGCTACGGCTATGACATGCCATCTTATTGGGGGCATTCATGCTGGTAGGACATTCGCTTTGTCTGGTGTAGATAGGGAAACCCAAGAATTCATTTTACAGAGAGAAGCCGAGCGCCTTAGGCTTTAATTAAGGGTGGATCTTAGCGGAGCTTGCTCGCCTGAGGCTCTATAGCTCAGTGTACAAACGGCGCTGTCATTGAAGGGATTGACGCCTACACTCTCCGTTTGGCCAAGCACTGACTTGTTAGATCTTACGCTACTTATCAGCACGCAAAGCGGCGTTGAATGCGACATTATTACCAAAACCGCATAATTCGTTCCCAACACAACCGATAGTGCGTTAACTCGGAAACATCGTCACAGGCGCGTACACACCCGTTCTTGCAAAGCGTTTACTGGGTATTGTCTCGTTCTGCGCTCTGCCGACACCGGCATCAATTCCGGCCGGGGAAGACCCCGAAATTTTGGCTTGCCTTTTCCGGGCAGGTCCCCAAGAGGTGCTTTTACCGGGGATGCCCGCATGAAGAGGGTCGGATGTGGCTCTCGAGCGCCGCAACAAACGGATCTCCGCGTTCTCATTATGAAGGTTGCTTGTCCCCGGTTTGCTTCAGCTCGGCGTGCACCAGCATGGCGGCCAAATTTCGTCGAGATGACGAAAGTTGCCGAACCTTGCTAAAGCAACAGCAAAGCAGACGGCCACAAAATTGGCGTTTAAGGCCGAGGTTATATGGACAAAAGAGAATTTTAGAATTGGTACTTCAAATGCATATGCAGTTCCGTCAAAGGCTATTTTTCGATGTACGGAGACTCCAAATGAAACAGTTCGCCATCGTTCTCACGGCAGTCGTAATCTTGTTGGCAGTTGTCTGGTGGATGCCGCCACAGCCTGGCCCGGATCACGCACACACCTAGTGCCGGTCTCCAGGGGCTTGGCGGCCGGCACGACAACTCCCTTTGACATGGTGGTCTTAAACAAACTCAGCCGGTTCCATCTGGCAATGGATGCCCTCAAGTATGTTCCCCGGCTGCGGTCGCAGGTCTCTGACGTGATCGACATGTTTAACCGGAAGCTCTATGAACACCATGTGTATATTCGAGAACACTTCCAGGATTTGCCTGAAATAAGAAACTGGTATTGGACCAGCGACTTTACTGACCCCAGCGGTCCGCCTCCTCTCGCAAAAGGCCATCCCTGTGGGCAAGTGTTCACCGATTCGTAACCAGCGACCCGGCTGATCGGTCCAGGGGTTGAATTTGACCTGGTGGCGTTTGGGCGCCACGCTGCTCGCGCGCGAGTATCAAGACCTTTTCCGTAGCCAGTTTTTCAGTCTGCGATAGACACATCGACTAACACACTATAGAGCATGATACATGTGCCTTTGAATCTTGAACATTCGGTCTTCCTCCGCGAAGCATTCCATGAGGTCCACATTCTTTGACGGGATTTCGTCACTGTGACGAAAGACGGATGTCAAATGAGAGGACGCGGCGGGCTCCGGGCCGGCCTGCTGATTCAACCAACTCATAAAGAAGGTCGAATAAACGTGGGTCATAGTGTGCCCTTCGCCAGTACGATGATCACGCAGAAAATGATCGAGCTCGGCAAGCGCCTCCGGGACATAGGAATCGCCATCTCTGTACACGACATCCAGCGTTTCGCCGGTATGTGTAGGGAAGAATCGCAAACGATATTCGGGCTTCGACGGCGAAGGCGCCGCCGTAACCGGCCCGGTCAACAATATCACGACAGCAATGAAAGCAATTTGGACGGCTGTCGATTTCAATTTCACGCAGCCTTTACAGGATTTGGGGAGCTGACATTCTTACATTTGTTGGTGTGGTTCGTCTAGCCACCGTGTGCGCGAAGCAAAGATCGGCGGACTGGACAACACTTGGCCGCAGGGACGGCGTGCACACGCTTCTTTATCAATGACAACTTGGCATGGAGCCGTGATGCGATACCGAAGCGGGGTTCGTGAACGGGGCTCCTGGGCGTTGGACTGGGCGCAGACAGCAGTCCGCGCATGATCGCGTTTCAGGACCGCTTAGAGTTCTAACCGCCTGACTCGATCGGGAAATGAAACTGCAACTGCGGATTATTGGGCAAACCAGAAGTTATCGGTGTCCGTCGGGTTACTACTGAAAAACGCGCTAGTATCTGGCGAGTGCGAGATTCCTGCTCTCTGCATTCTCCACATTCACGTCAGTTGATGAAAAATTGCCTTTCCACTCAGCGAAACATTCCGACTTAACTTCTAGAAAGAGACAGAATCCGTTGCTCAGAGGAGTCATTCTCTTGCGGGGCGCTCGCTTGGGAGCGACGCGATCTGGCCATGAGTACACTTGGACCTTACCTCCGGTGAGCTGTACCGAAACTGTGTCAAAACCCTTTCGATTCGAGCCTCTGGGAGCTTTGCTTGAGCGAAAAGCAGATCCCCAAGTTGTTGTTTTGATTAGAAGTGGTCGGAATCAGTAGGAGGCTTTGGAGCCGGCGTGTGTGCGCCCAAGGCAGGTGCGCTACCAGGCTGCGCTACGCCCCGACTCTTTTGCTTCTCTGATTCTAAACCACTTTAACAAACCGAACCACGGAGCGATGCTACCTTTTAGTGCAATGCCCGCCGAAAAATCCTGCCAAACCATCAGTTGACACTCCGTAGGGAGGAAGCTCTCGATTTTTCTTGCCGTCATCTGGAGGAATATCTCGAAACGAAGGTTCGTGCGGGGCAATCTAAAGCCGGAGTGGACAGATTATGAGCACTCAGGAAATTTCATTGCAGTCCGACTTTAGAGAGAGGGCCAAGGCGAACGACGTGCCGGTCGGGCGTCTGATTGGATTTGAGGCGAAAGACATTGCTGAAGGACGGGCTACGGTCGTCTTGGCAGCCGGGCCTCAGCATGCGAATCCGATGGGGACGCTCCACGGCGGAATTCTTTGCGACATCGCTGACGCCGCGATGGGGATGGCGTTTGCAAGCACGCTCGCGCCGGACGAATCCTTCACAACAGTTGAATTGAAAATCAATTTCTTTCGTCCGGTCTGGCAGGCACAACTCAAAGCGGAAGGAAACGTGGTCCAGCGAGGCCGCACGATCGGCTACGTGGAGTGCATCATCGTTGACGAGGGAAACCGACTGGTTGCGAAAGCCGCTTCCACTTGCATGGTACTTCGCGACCAGAAGGCCACAGGACGGTAATTCTTACTCACTTTGGCAACGCGTGTTTCAGCGAAGAACCCGTTATTGGAACTCAAGCACTACAATCTCGGGATTCGAGCCCAGCCGCAGCGGCGGTCCCCACGTTCCCGCTCCGCTCGAGGTGAAAACTTGCATCTTTCCGATCTGGCTTAAGCCATACACAAACTGCCGGTAAATTCGGCGCGCCATCCAACTCCAAGGTATGAACTGCCCAAGGTGCGTGTGTCCGGAGAGCTGCAGGGAAACCCCGGCGGCCTCCGCGATCTCCGGATGGTCGGGCGCATGCGTCAACAGAACGCTCGCGCGATCGCGATCCAAGCGGATGCCGTGCAGCACCGACGCGAGGTGGCTATCGCGCGCCGCGTTCCGGTACGGGACACCAACAATCTGCAAACCGTCCACTTCTACCTTTTCATTGCTGAGCACGCGGACTCCGGCTGCCGCGATGGCATGCAGATATTTGCTGTCGTCGCCGAATTGCTCATGATTTCCTGCAACAAAATACACGCCGTGTGGGGCCACGAGGTCGCTTAACGGCGCCGCCGCTTGACGCGCATCGATCGCGGTCCCGTCATACAAGTCTCCGGCGATGAAGATCGCGTCCGGCTCTTCCTTCAAGATCTTCGCGACCATGCGTCGTAGAAAACTGCTGTTTCGCACATGCCCCAGGTGCAAATCGCTGATCAGCGCTGCTCTTCGGCCGTGCCACGCCGCCGGCAAGTTCGCGAGCCGCACTGTGGTTCGCGTGATCCGCGTCCAGCTTGCGTTGAAAACTCCGTAGAGTCCGGCCACTACTGCAGCACCGAACAAGAATTCCACGGTCCTATGGAAGTTCATGCTTAGCCCCGCCAGGGACGCGACTCCGAAGATAATCCAGGAGAAAGCCGCCGCTAGGAAGAGGAAACTCAGCAAACCTATCCAAACTGCAGCAGCTCTGTAAAACACGCGCAGAGCCGGGTTCGTATAGCGAAAGGCGAGTAACGAAGCGGTAACAAAACTCACCGACAAAAAGCCGAGGCACAGTTTGATCCAGAACGCCCCGGCGGGTTCGGTACCCGATGGCGAAAATGTCCACGTCTTATAGAGGAGAAGATGCGTCAAGAACAGGATGGACTGAATAATTGCAATGAACCCGATTATACGTTTTGCCCGCATAGTGCATTAGACTCCGTAACCTGCGATTTCTATTCTGATATCAGGTAGCAGTCCTTCACTGGATTCTGAATGTTTCTCGATTCACATGGTCTGAGTCGCAGATTGTCTTCATCGTGCTCCCTAGGCTCTTGGAGGGGCTGGTCGGTGTATACCATCTAGTCATAATTAGTATACTCAGTGTAGTTGGATGGAATGGCCATGAAAAAGGTTCAGAAAAAGAATGCAGGAGCCAGAGAGAGCATCTCGGCCAAGCCAAATGCGATCGTGCTGGCGGGACTCCAGTTGTTTACCCGATACGGATATCGTAAGACTTCCATCGATGATATTGCGCAGGCGGCGCAGGTGGCCAAGCGCACGGTATACCTGCACTTTGAGAACAAAGCGGCGGTCTTTCTGGCAATTCTTGAATATCTCGCTGGCCAGGTGCGACAGCGGTGCGCTGCTGCTGAACGCGCGGGCGGCACGCCAGTGGACCTGCTGGCTGGGTTGCTCGATGCTTACTTTGGAATGGCGTTTGAACTCTTCGGCAAGTCGGAGCACCTGCCGGAGCTGCAGGAGACTTTCTCAAAGCTGGCGCGGAAGAAGATCGGCGCGCTGAATATGGAATACGAGGAGCGCCTCGCGAGGTTCTTGCGATCGCTTCAGAAAACGGGCGTAATCGGAGGGCCGGTGCAGGGCCTCACTGTGGAGCAGATAGTCCACATCATCGTGCGAGCGGCGGAGGGCGTCAAACATGACGCGAAGGTGCAGGGTGATCGGAAGGTGCTTAAGCTGAGCTTGCGGCAGTTAGCAATTCTTGCCATCGCCGCGATGCGAGAGTAATGCCGACGCGAAATGTTTTGCCCTTCGAGTTGTGTGTCGTCGAACGTGTTCCTGCCGGAGAACGCGATTTGCAGGACGAGCGCCTTGGCATTCCGAGTCGGGAGACAGGAAGCGCAGACATGGAAATTCGGCATCAAGTGCGACCAGGCGGAGTTCACTCACCAATGGCCCGTATCATCACAGCGGCCATCGAGTATCAGGCGTTTGCCCTTCGGTCGAACTTTGTGGGAAATGTGGCAGGTGCATACTTATAAGTGACGCCGAAGCACCTGAATATTTGCCAGGGTCAAGGAGCACGAGGACATGATTTCTCGACGTTATTTCTTGAAGGCGGCGAGCGGACTAGCAGGTAGTACCCTTATGCCGACCGGGTTCGTTCAATCGATCATCTCCGAACAAGCGAACGCGAGCCCTCACGGCGAAGGCCCAGCCGATTACAGCATCAGAATCGCCGCCACTCCGGTCGAGATTGCGCCGAAGAAAATTATTTCCACAACGACATACAACGGCCAAGTTCCGGGGCCGCTGCTACGGTTCAAAGAGGGGCAACAGGTCACGGTCGATCTGTACAACGATACGGACACCCCCGAGCAATTGCACTGGCACGGCCAGATCGTCCCGGTGAATGTGGATGGAGCGGCCGAGGAGGGCACGCCCTACATCCCTGCACGCGGGAAGCGGCGAATCTCGTTTGTGCCGCAACCCTCCGGCTATCGCTTTTATCACACGCACAATCGTGCAGGCGCCGATCTTTCGGCTGGTCAGTACAGCGGCCAGGTCGGACACGTCTATATCGAGCCCAAGCGCGAGCCCGGCAAGTACGACCGAGAAGTGTTTCTGGTCTTGAAGGAGTTCGGTCCGACATTCAGCCGGGGCGGTGACATGCCGCAGGATGTTTTGTCCCCGGCGGCGGAGGTGAAGGCGCTGGAGGATAAGGGCAAGTCGGCAATGAAAGCATCCTTGGCCAAGGGCATGCCAAGAGGCTACGAAGTCGGATACAGCTTATTCACGATCAACGGCCGCATGCTGGGGTACGGAGACCCTGTTCGCGTAAAGCAGGGAGAACGAGTGCTCTTTCACGTTCTGAACGGAAGCGCCACCGAGATTCGAAGTCTCGCTTTACCCGGTCATTCTTTCCGGGTAGTCGCTCTAGATGGCAACCCGGTTCCGAACCCTGCAAACGTTCCTGTCCTCTGGATAGGCACCGCCGAGCGAGTCTCTGCGATCGTGGAGATGAATCATCCGGGAGTCTGGATCATGGGAGACACGGACGATGATGACCGCCGCCACGGGATGGGCATTGTGGTGGAGTATGGGGGCCAGACAGGCAAAGCACAGTGGATCGCTCCGCCTAAGGTCAGGTGGAACTACATGCGGTTTGCCAAGAGTGGTACGAGCGCGCTTCCTCCGGATGAAATTTTCGAGATGACATTTGCGAAAGACAATGCCGCTGTGGACGGTTTCAACCGCTGGACGATCAACGGGATCGCGTACCCGATGTCGAACGCCATGGCGCCCGCTTCATTCCACCTGAAGCAGGGCCGGCGTTACCGTATCCACATGCGCAATGAGAGTGACGATCTGCATCCGATTCATCTGCACCGGCATAGCTTCGAGCTGACCAATTTGGCCGGCACTCCGACTGCGGGCGTCATGAAAGATGTGGTTATGCTGGGAGGTTATCAAGAACTAGCGGTGGACTTCGTGGCCAACAATCCGGGACTGACGCTGTTCCATTGCCACCAGCAATTGCATATGGATTTTGGATTCATGGCTTTGTTCGACTACGTGTGACCCTCAGCAAAGATTCGACGGTTCCGTCTCCTCTGCGCCTACTTGCGCCCCCGCTCCTTAACGGATGTTCCCTCCCGAAGCTCCGTGAATGCCTCCTCCTGCAGCTGCCTTTGAGTATTCATCACGTTCGGGCCGTACCAGGCCACAGGTTCCTCAAGCGGCTCTCCTGAAACCAGCAGAAAGCGGATCCCGTCCTCCCCCGCCTGCACAATAACCTCGTCACCTCGATCGAAGAGCACAAGCGAGCGGTTCTCGGCCTGCGATGGAGGATTCGTGTCCAACCATTCGATCGGTTCGGTCGGCACCTCGAGGGGACCGGAAGCGTTACAGAACTTCCCAGCGCCCGCGAACACGTAAGCAAAGGCGTGCCGCGTTGTTTCGACCGGGAGAGTCTTCCTCCTGCCCGGGGGACTGACACGTCCAGGTAGATCGGATCAGCAGCAATGCCATCGGCTGGCCCCTTCTTGCCCCAGAAACTACCGCAGATGACGCGAACCTCAGTGCCGTCGTCATCTTTTACCTCCGGGATCTCGCTGGACTTTACCTCCTGGTAGCGCGGCGTCGTCATTTTAAGCGCCGATGGAAGATTTGCCCACAACTGAAAGCCATGCATGCGGCCGGCGCGATCGCCCCAGGTAATCTTCCGGAACATCATTACGGAAGTCATCCAGGAGAAGGAAAGGATCGAAGTCGGACGTAGTGCCGAAGCCGAATGCACGCCGCAGGTGCACCCCCGCGCCTTCGAGTGTAGGCTTGGCCTTAACGAGCCGACTAACCGGTCGAATGGATATGATCGCCTCCAGGAATGAGAATTGACTTTGCCGCCACCAACGCGGGATCCATAAGTCTCGTCCTACCTTTAGTTTGAATTATCACCTGAGCACTATTGCGGAACCAATACATTTATGAACTCTGACGAAAAAAACGGCGCATTTGGATTCAATCTACTTCAAAGGCAACCAATTTCCATCATTGGTGAACAGAATCGCTAGGTTCATTGACACCAGCATCAAGTCATAGTGCCAAGCTTAAGTCTTTTCGCCCCAGAACCCCGAGTGCCATACAAAGATTTTTTTCTGAATGGCGCCGAGGCCTTCTTGGCATTGCTCCAAACCTCTGCGACATGACGATCTGCGCTAACTTTGGCTCCGCTTCGAGGCGAGGTTGGGGTTCATGTTCTCTACGATCTTCTGGCCGCGTAGGTCGGCCTTCTCCTCCGAGTTCGGCAAGGAGTCCGTCGTAGAGAGGCTGGAGATGTCTCACCTGAAGCAGAGAGCGGCGAGTGAGGCGGATAGCGACTGCTATAGAGAGGGACGAAGTTCACTGTGAGAGATGGTTCGATCCCCGAAAAGGGGCAGTGGCTTTCCTGTTGGATCTCATGCTCGCGGAAGGCAAGCTCATTCGCGTGTGGCCGGAAGAAAGGACGGAATAGGCATACGGCGACCCCGACATTCCGGCGGGTTCACACTTTGCAATTCGATTGATGATTCCTTCGATGGGGTCGTCACATCCATGAGTTGGATCGGCAGGGCTGAATTCGGCCAGCGCCGGAGAAGCGTTCGGGCAGGTTCCCATTTCACTTCTTTGATCTTCGCCTAAAAGAGCAGTTTCCTGGCGTCTCGTCTCCGCGGGCACTTGACGATCGACCGATGCACATCCATAAGAGGCCGCTATCCGCAACATGTCTGTAATGGATTCTTGTTATTCCTATACATGAACCAAAGCGTACTTTCGAATAAGCGATCTATCACGCACGCTTGAAGGGCACTCTTCACGGTCGCCTACGTCAAACCTGAAAATCGACTAGCCCGACCTACGTCTGTTTCGTTCAGTCACCGCTTCGATATACCCGGCAATACTCGATACCCGAGGCTGGGTAAAAATGTTCGTATGGTTAGCCTGAATTTCGATGACGTGGACCTTGCTAGCGAAAGGGATCCAACCAAGTGCGTCGTCGTTGTCAGGGGAATCGGGATGTTCCGATGCTTTGAAGAGAGTTATGTCGCCGTCGTAATACTTGGGCCTGTAAGTTTTCGCCGCATCGATACTGGCTTCCGTAACCCTGTTCAACCTTCCCTTCATCATTCCCGCGTCGTCTCCGACTCTTTGCAGCAGCCCCTCCACCGGGACATCATTTAGCGATTCCTTCCCAATCGCTATCAATAGCGACAGGTAGTGTCGCGCAGACTTCGTGCGCCTTGATAAGTAGTGGACGCGATTACGTAAGGGCACATCTCGTATTTTCTTGATGTGATAAGCCAGGCGGCGGCGAAAAAATTTCGCGTTTTCATAGAATCGGATAGCCTTTGGTCGCGTCTGTCCATAGGCAAAGTTGTACGCATCAAGAAGCGCAAGCAGTCCGACCTCTTCTCCCTGTTCCCTCAAGCTCCGGGCCATTTCGAAGGCAATTGAGCCCCCGAAAGAGGCGCCGCCAATGAAGTAGGGGCCTTTAGGCTGAATCGCGCGCATTTCTCGAATGTAGAATTCGGCTGCCTCCTCGACAGACCTCAGGGGATCACTCCCGTCCAGTCCTTTGGCTTGCAAGCAATAACACGGTTGATCGTTCGACATAGCGGCAGCGAGGTCACGGAGACTGAGGACATTGCCTCCCCCGCCCGGCAAGCAAAAAAATGGAGGTTTTGTGCCAGACTTACGATATGGGACCACGCAGCCGGTCGAAATTTGTTTACCAGACTGGATTAAAGCCGCAAACTCGGCAATCGTCGGTGCTTGGATGAAGATGGCTATGGTGATGTGTTGATAGGGCCATTTCTCGAGAATGCGTGCAAGTACTCGAACGGCCAGCCATGAATGCCCGCCTAGGTCGAAGAAATTATCGTGGATACCAACCCGTGGTTCGCCTAGCAACTCGGCCCAAATATTTGCCAGCTGTTGCTCAACCTCATTGCGTGGAGCCACATAACCGATCCTTCCCTCGGCTGCCACATTCTGGATTGCGTCGCAGCCGTCCTTAAGATGAGAGGTCTCCTGGGCTTTCGCGGCCCCAAATGTGAAATCCCTGGTCAGGCTGGATAACCGCGCCGAAGGGTTCTCGGCCACCCTGTGGAGGAACCCCAGGAGCGCGTCCTTCAGTAATTCCGCTGATGCTGGCTCCAGTACCGAGCTCTTATAGTCGAACAAGCACAGCAACTTTCCTTCACGCTCTTCAAAGAACAAGATGACATCGAAATTCGCGGTGCCGTTGTGGATATCCTCGTAGTGGGAAATGATACCCGGGATTTCCAAATTGAGACCCGGTATGTTTTGCAGAACGACCAGACACTGCGTAATGCGTCTACCGGCAAGCTCAGGCAATTGCAGGATCCGGTGGAAAGGCGCGTCTTGAGCAGCGAAGACTTCGCTAGTCTGGAGCGCGACCAAGCCCACCAACGACTGGAAATCGGGGTCTCCAGACAAATTCAGACGCATCGGGAGGATGTTGTTGAAATAACCGACCGCGAACCTGGTTCCGGCCCGATGTCGGCCAACGACTGGCGTACACAAAACGATGTCCTCTTGGCCTGTGCGTGCGTGCAGGAATGCGGCAAAGCCAGCGACCAGCGCAGAGAAGAGTGTAGCCGATTGCGCTCCGGCGGCGGACTTGAGGCCCTGCGCGGTAGGACCGCAGATTTCAAATTGGAGCCGCGCTCCGGAGTAATCCGCGACTATTTGGCTGGATCGGGTTAAAGGTAGCCGCAAAGGCTCAGGCATTTTATGAAAAACCCGCTTCCAATATAAGAGGTCTGCGGCGCTCACTGGCGGCTCCGCGAGCTGAATTGGAACTGGCGCAATAATAGGCTGCCTTCCTTCACGAAACGCCACGTAGGCAGCCGACAGTTCCTTAATCAAGACCGCAACCGACCAGCGGTCGACAAAGATATGATGGAAGTGAAGCAGTAACGTGTGTATTTCCGAGGAGACGCGGAATAGAACAGCGTGCCAACCGCGGCTTGACATGGGATCCAGAGGGCGGCCTGCTTCCTCAGCCAACAGACGTGGCAGATCGGCGCCGGCGGCCCGGGTCTCAAGAAGCGGGTCCGTAAGCGAGACCTGTTCCAGTTGCGGCTCCCCGCCCCGATTGACGATCCGAGTGTGGAGGCTGGTATGTCGGCTGGCTACGACGCGGAACGCTTTATCCAAGGCGACCACGTCGAGCGCTCCCTGCATGGAATAAGCAAGGGAGAAGTCATGGATTCCAGGTGTGCTCTCGTATTTCTCAATTTCCCAAAGTCTGGCTTGAGCCTCCGAAAGACGTGCGCACGAACCCGTGGCTTCACTGATCGGGCGCAGGAGGCTCCTAAGTAGCTCTCGCTTATCAGTGGAGGCCGCAGTGGCCGCGCCGGGCGAGCCTTCGAATGAATCCATCGTTTACCTCGTGTTCGAATTGAGCCGTTGCTGAAGGAGTTGGTCAATCTCCTCCTCTGACAACTCGTCCAAGTGCGCCAGAATATCGGCGTCTTCTTCCGTGGAGGGCGGCGCGGTCGCGGTCGCAGGCGCTTCTTGTACCAAGTGTTCGGCCATGGCGCCAAGGGTGGGGAATCTCCAAGTCAAGGTAGGAGATAAGCGCCGGCCGAGAAGGTCTTCGAGATCGCCGACCATCATCATCGCGTGGACGGAATCCAGCCCGAACTGGACAAAAGGCGTGTCCTCTGCGATCAAGTGTCTATCGATCTTCAATTCACTGCTGATCCAGTCGGCGACCCAACCCGCCAGCTCCGCTTTGTTGAGGCCTGCTGGAAGAGCATTGTTACCGTTCATAAATGTCCTCCGGAATCTTTAAATAAGTCCTTAGGTTCTTGCCAAGAAGTTCGCGCAGTTTCTGCTTCTTCTGGCTCAGGGCCTCGGTCGCCGGTGTGGCATGGGATCCTGCAACCGGTTGCGGAGCCTCTTTTCGCAGTAAAGGGTCTAGCTCGACATCGACACCTGGCGCCAGCGGCTCTAAGTCGCCAATAAACTCGCCTAATCCATGCACTTTGGTTCTAATAAGGTCCGTACTCAGAGCGCTGGACGTCGGGCTTGCGCCGCCGAGGGCTTCGATGGATATGTCTTCAAAACGGCGCTCGGCCCATTCCACAGTCTCCTGGGCACCCCCTTTCCCCTTCGACGCTTCGGCGGCTGCCAGATCCAGGGCCGCAATCGCTAGCCGTCCTCTGATGGCATCGCGCCACACCTCCGCGACAGCGCCAGAATAGGGGCCCGTGGAGCTGTTCTCTAACGATTGGGAAAGCTTTGTGAGCCGCGACGCCAGATTCCCGTCAGGCCGATATTGCCGCAGAAACTCGGCGACGACGCCCGTCAGGCGGACGCTTCGTCCGATCGCTGCCACCAGACCCTCATTCGCGCCCTCGCCAATAGTCAACATGCGAGCATCGCGGAAGATCTGCGGAGCCAAGTTGTTCTCCATATACCCGCGGCCGCCTAGCAATTGCACCAGCAGGTCCGCGCTGAATATACCCGTATCCGTCGCTGAGACTTTGGCCGCCATGGCAATTTCAGGGACAATTGGATCGCCTGCGTCGAGGCGGGCTGCGCAGTACGTCAGAGTCTCCTGAGCGATCGCAATGCGGTGCAGCATCTCGGAAATGTTCACACCGGCTTGCGGATTGTCGAGGAGCAGTCCGGTCTCAAATCTGGCGTCGCGAGGTATAACGGAGGATCAATTGAGCGGCCCGCATCGCCGCTCCCAGGCTTACCGCCGCGGTTGCCAGACGCCCGTGCGAGAGAACGTCGTTGACGATGGACATGCCCTTGCCCAGCTCGCCCAAAATCTGCTCGGCGGTCACCCGCACCCTGTCGAACTCAACAGTGTTTTGCATGATGCCGCGAACTCCCATGGTGAGGGATTCCGGACCGATGTTCACGCCCGGGTCAGTCTGACGCACGACAAAGGCGGACAAGGCGCGGACTTCCCATCCTCGTCGACGAGTCGGCCGAATACAGTGATTACGCCTGTCCAAGCAGAACCGTTCCACCGCTTCTGGCCGTGGATGTGCCACACTCCCGGTCCCTCCGAAACGATTTCTGGCTTGTACCCCCCCCAGATTTGTGCCCGCTCCTGGCTCAGAGAGTGTGAAGGCAGCCAACTCACGGCCGCCGGCCAGAAGTGGCATCAATTTGTCACGAAGCTGTGGAGTGGCAAAATGCAGAATGGGTCGGGTTCCGTTGGTCGCGTGCAGAAAAACGAGGGTCGCAATGGTGGGGTCGATCGCAGCCAGTTGGATATACACACGGAGCGCGTCCGAGTGGGACAGGTTCAGGCCGCCATAAGACTCTGGCGCCGTTAAACCGAAAACGCCGCGGTTTCCCAAGTCGAGCACGATGTTCGGCGGCAGGCACCTGCGCTCATCGATCAATCTGGAGTTGATGCGCCGCTGTGCGTAGTCGCGCAGCCATGCGATCAATTCGTCGGCCCGTGGGCGGCTGGATTCGAGCACTGGGTTGACGGGCGGCTGGACAAGTCCGGCAGGCCCAATCGTGACGGCCTTCAAGGAGCCATCGAGAAACGCGCTGCGGCAGGCGCTGCGCTGGATCTTGCCGCTGGTGGTCTTGGGAATCGAGCCAGCTCGTATCAGCGTCACTGCATATGGTATAACGCCGTGCTCATTGAAGATGGCATCCTTAATCGCCGCAATGATCGCGCTCAACTGTTCGTCGGTGTCGGGCGTGCGCTCAATCTCCTCCACAATGCATAACTGTTCGTCGCCATCAACCCCGATGCTGAAGGCTGCCCCGTTGTCCGCACGCAATAAAGGATGGGCTTTTTGCACCGTCCACTCAAGGTCTTGCGGATAATGATTTAAGCCGTGGAGGATGATCAGATCCTTAAGCCGAGACGAAATGTAAAGCTGGCCGTCATGCAGAAATCCGATATCACCCGTTCGTAAATAGGTTCGACCGTTGGTTTCGCCTTCGAGGCGGACGCGGAAAGTGGCCTCGCTCTCTTCGACACGGCCCAAGTAGCCGACGGCGACGCAGCGGGAGACGAAACCCAGATCTCGCCACTCTGCTGCCGCGGTGGGAGCGCCCGACGTGTTTCCGGATCTACGATTTTGACTTCTGTTCCGGGCAGGGGGCCGCCACAGGCCGCCCACGGTCTTGGGTACCCGCCGTTTTCGCAGTAGGCAACAGGAACCCTTCGCGCCAGGGCAGCGGAATCGAAGCGCGTTGATATGGGGTCCTCCGCACCGGAATTCGCCGTCACTAACAGCGTCGCCTCAGCAAGCCCGAATACGGGATTTAGCGCTTGGCGCCGGAGCGCACAATCGGGCGAATGCCGCGTAGAATTCCTCGATGGTTTCCCACTGGATAGGCTCTCCGCCGTTACCGGCAGACTGAGCGTTGTGAGGTCGAGTCCCTCGCGCCTCGGCGAAATGCGGCGCGCACAATAGCGATAGGCATAGTTGAAGGCTTGGGTGTGGGTTCCACGATATCGTCCGATGGCCTCGAGCCAGACGGCAGGCCGTTTTCAAGAACGTGAACGGCGACATTAAATAGCTGGGAGTACCGTTGAAAAACGGGAGCAAAAACGCCCTCAACTAGCCCGTAATCATGGAAGTGCGGCATCCAACAGACTGACACGCTGTCGGGGTCGTAGCCGAGCGCCTTCTGCATGGCCCCTAAATGATGGGTTATGTTGGCATGGCTAATCATGACGCCCAGGGGTCCTGGTGGAACCGGACGTGTACTGAAGGTATGCGATAGAATCCATCGCCGTTGCGGGGAGGTTTGCAGGCTGGGCAACAAGAGCCCATTCGTGGGTGTCGATCCAACTGGCCTCATCGATCCCCATCGGCTCTTGAAGGGCAGTTTGCAGCAGAGAGAGGGAGCGCGCATTTCCCAGCAATAATCGGGCTTCGCAATCGAGGACAACCGCTTCCCGGCGCTCGCCCCGCTCCTCATCCGGCTGGCCTCTAAAGCAGGAAGCGGCACCGCAACAACACCAGCGTAAAAGCATCCGAACAAGGCGCTGACGAAGTCCAATCCCGCGTCGTACATGAGCAGAACGCACTCGCCGGGGGCAACGCGCTGCAGTAGATGCCCGGCAATCGCGCGGCTGAGGCTTCCAGGCCAGCGAACGTGAGACGATCCGCTACCGCCAGACCGTCGGCCAGAAAAGCGTAGGCCAAGCGTTCGCCATCCTCCCGGGCTCGGCGGGATAGCAATTCGGCCAAAGTTTGCGTAGATTGATCGGGCATGTTTTCATCTTGATGGGCGCGTTTGAATCACCATGGTCGAGTCGTCGGGCGGCGCAAGCAGCGTACCGTGACGCACCGGAGTCAACGGCGGGATCGTGGTGGTCTCCAGATTCCACCTCTCGAGGATGGCTTGGATGGCGATCTTAAATTCCAGTTGAGCCAGCAGTTCGCCAACGCAGCTTCGCACTCCGCCGCCGAACGGGAAATATTCATCAGGCTCGAAGCGGCGGCCCAGGAAACGTTCCGGGCGGAAGCGATGGTTTTCTGGATAGATGTCCTCCCGACGGTGCACTAAGTATGAGCACGGGACCAACGTGGTCCCTGCGCGGAATGTCAGCCCAGCGATGGTCACCTCCTGCGTCAACTTGCGGCCCAAGGGAGTGGGCACGATTGGGTACATCCGAAGCGTCTCCCAATACAACGCGTCCAGATAGGGTAGGGTCAATAGTTTCTTGTCGCTTTCGGGGGGAGTGCTGGTTAACTCCGCGGTCAACCGCGCCTGAACCTCGGGCTCGCGGCACAGCCAGTGCAAGGCCCACGCAAGGGAAATGGCGGTGGTGTCAACACCCGCCACCAGCATCGTAAGCACGTGATCTTCGCATAGCTCGTCACTCAGCGGAGCGCCGTCACCGTCCTGTGCGAGGGCCAGATGCGTCAAGAACCCCGGGGTATCTGGATGGGTGCGGCGTTCGCGAACCTCGACGGCCAAGGTCTCACGTATTTGAGGCTGCAGGCGGGAGAAGTTTCGCCAAGGTCCCCAGGAGCCGGCCTGTGAGGCAACGCTTTGGCGGTGTGCGGACAGGAGTAAAGCACTGGACTGCGATGTCAAATCTCCCAGCAGCAGCTTCACAATTACCTGAAAGGTGATTTCGTGCAGCGTCGGCCGTGGATTAAATGGCTTGCCGGAAGGCCAAACCTCAATCTTTGACTGCACGATAAACCGGATGGCGCTTGCACTCGAAAGCAATTCATCGTGTCGGAACATCGGCGCCACCAGACGCCGCTGGCGCCGGTGCATCATTCCATCCTGGAGCAAGATTGAGAGATCACCCATGACATAGCGATAATGCTCGTTGTAGGAACTGCACTCGAAACAGTCCGGATTAAGACGAAAGATATCTTTTATGGCCTGCGGATCGGCAAAAAGCACGACCGGACCTAGCGACCCGAAATTCAGAAGAACGATGGGCCCATACTCGCGGACACACGATTCCCAAAAAGCCACGGGTGTTTCGATGTAGCGTCGTACCTGTTCCGAAGCGGGTTCCGAGGGTCCCGATAGGGATCTCACAAGCTCATGGGAATGGGCTGCCATCGCGGTGCCGACATCCTTTCTTCTGGCTCCTGTCCGACCAACTGGACCTCTTGCGGTTAGCTACGAAGGTCACAATCCTGCAGCGGAAATCAGCCGGGACAGGTCTCCCACGGTGCGAATGCGTTCCAGCTCTTGGTCGGCCACGTGGATCGAGTAGCGTTCTTCCAGATCGAGAACTATGTCGACCAGCATGGCGGAATCCACATTGAGATCTTTCTGCAGCTCGATGTCGTCGTTTAATTGCGACGGTAGTAGCTTCGGGTCGATGACCCTACCAAGGATGCTCCGAAGCGTATCGGTTTTGTTTTCAATGGCCATTAGTTTCCTCGAAGGAGAAGCAAAGTGCGCTCCATGTCAAACCCGAACCGACAACTGCCATAGAGAGATTATCGTTAGGCTGGAAGACATCCCAGCGCTGGGAAAGAACGCTGGGCGTGCCCGCAGCCCCACAGTTGCCGAATTCATCCACGTTGTAAAGGTGCCGTTCTTCCGGTATACCGCTTCGTGCGCACACCGATTTCAGCGCTACCAAATTGGCTTGATGGCCGATGAAGTAGCAATCATCGAATCCCGCTGAGCGGCGTGTCTGTTGGACCAGCTCCGTCATGGTGCGAATTGCGAATGCCTGAACGGTCGCGCCATCCTGTCCAAAATGCCCGCCGCAGGGAGTAGTAATCTTTGCCCACAACGCAGGATCAGAGCGAATGCCGCAACTCCTAACCGTGACCTTGGAGGATACGCGGCTGGAAACGATAGCGGCAGAGGTAGCATCCCCCCATAGCACGGCGTTACGCCGATCCCGATAATCAACCACCCGGGTGTTGTTCTCCGGGTTGACGATCAGGACGAAATCCGGCAGATTCTGGCCCATCTGCTCGAGGACGCTGATCTGTACGGCGAACGAGGAGCATGCCGAGTTGATATCAAAGGCCGGCGCGTTGATGCCCAACTCGGCGGCGATGGCACACGCCTCCGCTGGAATCTGCCACTGCGGGGAACAACCCCCGGCTATCACCATGCCGATGTCCTGCGGGGTCAGGTTGGCGCGCTGTAACGCCATCTTCGCCGCCAGCGCTCCGGTCTGGGCATTACTGTATTGCGAGGCCTCGGCGGCAGCGCGGGGATTCGCGTTGGAAGTCTGGCGGATATAGTCGAGGGAAAGCACGGTCCGCCGTGAACGGATTCCAACCCGCTGCAGGATCCAATTTTCATCGACCTCAATGTCCAGATCCGCCAAAAAGCCATTATCGATGACGTTTGAGGGGTGAAAATGTCCAGCGGCTTGGAGATAGAGAGTCATTGTCCTAAGCTGGCCAGTGCTTGAACTCGCCCTCTCCTCCTAAATGGTTTTTATGTCGTGGTCAGCACGCGGCGCATTCAACCTGCAGAGAAGTACAAGTTAACCCATCGCACTCCAAAACTCGGTCAACGGAGCCTAACCGTGTCCCAGTAAATGCCTCAGGCCTGATCTTGAGTTTGGTCGCGGAAAATTACCGCTCAAGCCCGTCAGAAGCTGATCTACACTACGCAGTGTTTCCAACTTCAAAAGACAGTGTTCCTCCGGGTGGTCAGACACTAGTATAGATCTAGTGAAGAGTCAAGACATTTTTTTGAGGAAATATCCCGAGGCAGTGCGCTAAAACTTATGTGGCGGCGGTGCCTTCGTTGTCGGTATTGGCACCTCTGTTTTGCTTTGTTCTACTTTTGGGCAACAGTCTGCGGAATGAGACTCTCCAGCCGCGACAGGCGCTGCTCTAACTGGTCGATCTTCTGCTCCTGCGCCGTGATTACCTTCGCTTCGGCTTCAGCGCGGTGATACTGCTTCTGCACTTCGTTCAGCAACATGGTGGTGATGTACTGATAGCGGACAGTGTAGGGCTGGCCATCGTCGTCGTATGCCACCAAGTCGGGATAAATGTCGGCCACTTCTTCGGCGATCAGGCCATATTGCAGCGTGCGCGGCCCTTTATCGTACTCCGGCTTGTAAGAGAAAGTTACCGGTCGCAGCTTCATCAGGCCGTTAGTGCTGTCACCCATGTTATGCACCTGTTCCTTGAAGCGGAGGGAGGAGGTCATAGTTCCAAGTTGACCGCTGGAGTTGATATAGACGGGAATGCCGCCGGCCGAGGTGGCGCCGTAGATGCCCGCGATGTAAGCAGTATTCTGCTCTAAGTTGCCGCTGCCCTGCTGGCCGATGCGGATGGTGTTGGATTCGTTGCCCGAAGGCGGCCCAGGATTCGCAATGTACACGTTGGAGTTACCAGTGGTGTTGTTGGTGCCAGCCCCATAGCCATAGAAGCTGTTGTCGTGGCCGATGGTGTTGCTGTAGCCAGCCACGAACCCGTAGATGGTGTTGTCGTTGCCGGTGGTGTTCTTCGTCAGCGCCACTGCCGGAGATGGTGTTGTTGTTGCCGCTAGTGGTGTTCCAGCCGGCGTCCTGCCCGTAGAAGGTGTTGGCGGAGCCGGTGGTGTTCCTGTAGCCAGCGTCGGTCCCGTAGAAGGTGTTTAGCTGGCCGGTGGTGTTGAAATAGCCAGCCCTCCAGCCGTAAAAGGTGTTAAAGTGCCACTGTATTCCGTAGCCAGCGTAATAGCCGGAGAAGGTGTTGGCGGAGCCGCTGGTGTTGTTGTAGCCAGCGTGAGAGCCGGAGAAGGTGTTGTCAACTCCCTGCCCTGCAAGGTTACTGGCACCCGCACCCACTCCGAGAAATAAGTTGGCGTCGACAGCACTGCCAATACTCAGCACGCTACGTCCGCCGATCTGGTATGTCGTAGCGACATTCATACCGCCGTGGACATCGAGCGTCGCCGCTGGAGTTGTGGTTCCGATCCCAATGTTTCCACCAGTTGCCTGATAGATCACGGAACTCAGCAAGTAGTTGGGCGTACTCCAAATGGGAATGTAGTTGGGTGTGCCATTCCCGCCGATCACTGTCCCTATTGGGGAAGCATCTCGGCCTGAGTCAGTGTGTTTGTTATCGGAGGTTGATGTTTGCTGTGCTGAGCAAATAGAAACGAGCAGCAGCGAGGTGAAGAGAACAAAAGCAATGCTGATGCGGCGCATGTGGCGCTCCTTTCGTGCGAGGGGACATATGACCCACGTGGGATCGGCCCGATAGCTCTGCATTGTGATTCCGGGGCGAAGCAGTGTCAAGCCAAAGTTCCAAGAAGGTGTCGCGGTGTCTTTCGAAACTAGCGCAGTGTTTTAGTTGGTCAAAAAAAGGCGTCCAGTTTCACGCTTACCAGTTGCATAGAGGTATCGGACACATTGGAAGCGCGAGTATACGTGGTGTACGTGGCGGCTATTGAATGCTATCCGCCGACGCAGCAAGGATGATCGGCGACACCGGATCGACATTCGCTTTAGGAAACAAAACATGAAAGACGGAGCGTATCCCCTCGAATTGATCGGCGATGCCTCGGCCCTGTTTTTCGTTGAAATCGGTCAGTGCGATGAATGTTGGCTGCGAACTTCGACCCAATTGCCGTTCGCGTCGCGCGTCCAGGCCGTCACAACAGTAAATAAAAATAGCAACGAGATAATTCGCTTCAACATGGGCGGCGTCATGCGATAGCAAAAGATCGCCCAGCTCAAATCCGCTGTTCGCGCATTCGCTTTCCTTTTGTGGAGCGCTCTTGTTCCGATATGGTCTGAGCCGGGATCTGCTAGGGAAAAACTTGCGCAGCCGCTTATGACACGCTCACATTCACGAGTGACAAGTTCCTTCGGAAGTTGCACAAACCCCACATAAAATTATCTTGTCGGTGAACCGCGTTCGGCACCCACAGCCGAGGAAACCGGCCTTCCCGCAACAGCTGCAACACATGCCCAGCATCGCGCCGGTCGTTCTGCTGCCGCCGCACATAACTGGCGCGGGACTTCGGCGGCATTCCCCACCCATACTTCATGGCCTAACTGGTTTAACAGATCGATAAACCACTGACTGTTGCCGGTGGCTTCCAGCCCGATCACCGACGGCATCGTCAGTTGCCCATACCAGCGTTCCGCTTCGCCGTCGCCGTTCACCAACTTCTGTTCTCCTATTTCTCCGGTCTCGGTATCCAGCCAAGCCACTTGTTGCCACCGCGGATGGTAATCACACCCTACAATACGCATGGAAGGCTCCTTCGTTCCCCAGTGTCTTGTCCTCAACTCAAGACTACCGGTTCGAAGCGAGCCTTCTCTCTTATCCAATCAACCCAAGTTTCGTTGGATGGGGCACCCGGCGACCCACTACTGTGCCTGCGCTACAGTTGAGACCTGACCGTCAATCATCCTCTCTAAGCGCGAGAGACGCTGCTGCAAGGTCGCATTCTGTAGTTGCAGTTGTTGCTTGAGACTGTCGATCTCCCGCTGCTGGGTTGCAATGACTTCGCTCTGCTTTTCAGCGCGGTGATACTGCTTCTGCACTTCGTTCAGCAACATGGTGGTGATGTACTGATAGCGGACAGTGTAGGGCTGGCCATCGTCGTCGTATGCCACCAAGTCGGGATAAATGTCGGCCACTTCTTCGGCGATCAGGCCATATTGCAGCGTGCGCGGCCCTTTATCGTACTCCGGCTTGTAAAAGAAAGTTACCGGTCGCAGCTTCATCAGGCCGTTAGTGCTGTCACCCATGTTATGCACCTGTTCCTTGAAGCGGAGGGAGGAGGTCATAGTTCCAAGTTGACCGCTGGAGTTGATATAGACGGGAATGCCGCCGGCCGAGGTGGCGCCGTAGATGCCCGCGATGTAAGCAGTATTCTGCTCTAAGTTGCCGCTGCCCTGCTGGCCGATGCGGATGGTGTTGGATTCGTTGCCCGAAGGCGGCCCAGGATTCGCAATGTACACGTTGGAGTTACCAGTGGTGTTGTTGGTGCCAGCCCCATAGCCATAGAAGCTGTTGTCGTGGCCGATGGTGTTGCTGTAGCCAGCCACGAACCCGTAGATGGTGTTGTCGTTGCCGGTGGTGTTCTGATTGCCAGCGCCACTGCCGGAGATGGTGTTGTTGTTGCCGCTGCTGGTGTTCCAGCCGGCGTCCTGCCCGTAGAAGGTGTTGGCGGAGCCGGTGGTGTTCCTGTAGCCAGCGTCGGTCCCGTAGAAGGTGTTTAGCTGGCCGGTGGTGTTGAAATAGCCAGCCCTCCAGCCGTAAAAGGTGTTAAAAGTGCCGCTGGTATTGCCGTAGCCAGCGTAATAGCCGGAGAAGGTGTTGGCGGAGCCGCTGGTGTTGTTGTAGCCAGCGTGAGAGCCGGAGAAGGTGTTGTCAACTCCCTGCCCTGCAAGGTTACTGGCACCTGCACCCACTCCGAGAAACAAGTTGGCGTCGACAGCACTGCCAATACTCAACACGCTACGTCCGCCGATCTGGTAGGTCGTAGCGGCACTGAAGCTGTTGGCTGAGCCGGTGCCGCTGATGTTGAAGTTGGCGCTGGCCTGCTGCGAGGTTCCATTCTGGACGTAATAGGGCGAACCCGGCTCGGCAACCACTCCGGTCAGGTTCGAGCCGTTCCCGTAAAACACGTTCGAGGTACTCGACAGGGTTACCGCATTGCCATAGGTTCCGCTGAATTGGGAACCGGCCAGAGCGCCGCTCAGTTGCGAGAACTGAATGCCTGTTAACCCCCCGCCGCTGCCGGTGAACCCGCCGAGCGCATTCACATTGCCGCTGCCGTCCACGCTGAATTTCTCTGCTCCGTTGTTCTGTCCGCTTAGGATCTTGCCGCCCGCGACGTTGTTAAACACTCCGGCGATGCCGGCTGGACTGGCGACGGACGCGCTTATACCGACGGTGCTGCCGCTCATCGCTGTGGCCGTGCCGCGAATGCCCACCCCCAGCGTGCTGGCCGCCGTCCCATAAACGCCATAGGAAGAGCCCGCACCCGTGGACGCCGTCTCAAAGGCGACGAGGCCATATCCTGTGGGAGACGACGAGGACGCCTTAATGCCCGCCGTTTGACCCGTGGTCGCCGTTGAGATGCCGTACAGCCCAGCATCCGCGCCGGAGATTCCAACGATGGCACTGGCCCTACCCGCACTGGCATAGAGGGCCTTACCGCTGCCGTTCTGGGTCACGCCTACCACCTGGTCGGTCGTGTTATCGACAAAGTTGGTGGCCGGGTCGGTAAGGACCGCAACCTGTCCAGCCTTCACACTTTTGTGATTGGCCGTCGCCGGCGCCGCCTGAACCACTCCGCTGGTCTGCCGCTGCAACTGCTGTTGCACTGCCTTCTGCAAGTTGTCCGCGGTCACAAACTCGCTGGCGCTGTGGCCGGCCAGCCTGTCAGCCTCGACCGCTTTCATCGCGTACGGCACGCCCACCAGCAATACGCGCGGTTGCTCTGCCTGTCCTTGCGCCTGCACGCCCAGCCAGCGCTGCTCTTCTTGTGAAAAGATGTCGCTCGGCAATCTTGTGGCTGTAGTGCTGCCGAGTAGCACGCTGTAGTTGCCGCCAGCGTCGGTGCTGACGTTCTGCGTCTCCATCCAGACGGGCGCGCCGCCATCCTGCTGCTTATAGATGGCGAAGGCGACCCCCGTGGCCGATGCAATTGGCGCTCCGCTGGCGTCCTTCAGCGTTCCGCCATAGCGGATGAGGTTAGGAACGGAAGTAGTTGCTTGCTCTTGCGCTGAAGTACTGGAAACCGACAATAAGGTGGAGAGAAGAAGAACAACAGCGATGCTGGTGCGGTGCATGGCGACTCCTCTTGGGCCAAGGAACTAATGACGCCTTGGATTCGGTGATGGCGGGCATTGTGTTCTCGCTCAGAACGGCTGTCAATCCGTTTGCAAGTAGGTAACTAGGATGACGCGAGGATCCAGCCGCTGGGGGCTGCAAAGGATGGGACTCCATAGCCGCGAATACCACCCGAAGCCCAGCGAATTTTGAGACCTTCCACAGCCATTCCTAAGCTCGTCATTTACTCATATTTGCACAGACTTGTGAAAAAGGGGCGTTACGTTCGGTTACGTTCTTCATCGTCCTGTTGGGCACAACCTGGGCACGCTTAAGTGGGGTGAGCCCCTCTCTTGAAACAATCCACGATTGGCACACCTGCCATTGAATGAATTACCCTACTCAAACAGCCTCGTCTCCTCCAAAATGGTCCTCGGTTGATGAGGCGGGCTCTTTTCCAAATTTTCGACTAAGGAGATGTTATGAGTAAGTCAGTTGAAGGGACACAAGAACTGGAACGCAGTCAAGAGGCGCCGTTGATCACCCCCACCGATCTGAAAGCGGAGGCGACTCGAGATGTCGCCGGAGCCATGAACGCCATCCTGGCGGACGTGTTCGCGCTTTACCTGAAGACCAAGAACTTCCACTGGCACATGAGCGGGCCGCACTTTCGCGATTACCACTTGCTGCTTGACGAACAGGCCGACCAACTCTTTGCCATGACCGATCCCATCGCGGAGCGCATCCGCAAGCTAGGCGGGACCACCATCAGGTCCATCGGCCAGATCGCCCGCCTGCAGCGCGTATTGGACAATGACGCCCCCTACGTCGAGCCGGAGGACATGCTCGCTGAGTTGCGCGAGGACAGCAAGGCACTCACCGCGCGCCTCCGCGAAGCCCACGGCGTGTGCGAAGAATACGAGGACGTTGCGACTGCCAGCCTCATCGAAGTTTGGATTGATGAGACCGAACGGCGCACCTGGTTCCTGTTCGAGGCAGGCCGCCGAACGGATTCTACCGGGCACTAAAACGCCGCCGGAGCGACGGCCGGGCCGATCGAAGGGTCGTGGCAGCAGGGTGGTGGCGTAACTTACTCAATGGCTTGAGCGAAAGGCAGATTCCGCCGAGTTATTGTTTTTATTAGAAGTGGTCGGAATCGATGAAAGGCCTTAGGGCGGCGGACGTCAGTGCGCCCAAAGGCTGTGCGCAACCACCCTGCGCCACGCCCGACGAAAATGAGTTTCAATTCGACGTCGGCCGATCCTTCACTGCTGACGTCAACCGATTCCAACTGTAGCGCGGCGGCAAAATCCCACCATTTAGATTGTGACCCGGCTCACTGCAAGCCTGTACTGACCCGAGCGAGAATTGGTCATGTCATTCAGCACTGCCGTCCTCACTAAACACGAAATAAGGAACTTTGCCGAACTCCGCCGCCGAGCCCAGCCGCTGGGACCCAAGCGTGTTGCAGTGGTTGCAGCTGACGACGAGGTGGCCCTTACCGCTGCCGAGGGCGCGCTGCAGCTCGGGATTGCCGTTCCGGTGCTGGTCGGCAACGAGCGAAAAATCCGCGCGAGCGCAGAGGCGCTTGGGCTGTTCGGCTTGATCGCCGGAGCCGAGTTTGTCAGCGCGGATGATGCCGCAACCGTCGCCACACGGATGGCGCGCGACGGCCACGTGGACCTCTTGCTGAAAGGTCATCTGCGCACCGACGAACTGCTGCGAGCAGTACTCGACAAACAGGCCGGACTGCGGATGGGACGCTTGTTGAGCGACGTGCTTCTCTATGAGGACACGCTCGCGGGCGAGGTCAGGCTAGTGGGTATCACCGATGGCGGGTTGAATGTCTTGCCCAACCTGGAGCAGAAGAAGCAAATCGTGCAAAACGCAATCGAGGTCATGCGTTCGCTGGAGTTGGCACGTCCGAAGATCGCGATCATGAGCGCCACCGAAGCGGTCAGCGAGTCGGTGCCCTCAAGTGTGGATGCCAAGCTGCTCACCGAGATGGGCGAAGCTGGCCAGTTCGGTGATGTAGAGATTTACGGGCCGCTTGCTCTCGATTGCGCACTTCTGGAGTCGGCGGCGCAGGCGAAGGGCATCGAGCATCCAGTGGCAGGTCACGCCGACTGCATGGTGGTTCCGAACATCGAGGCGGGTAATCTTCTGGGAAAATCCGTGAAGTACCTGGGCGGCTCGCAGTGCGCGCATGTGGTAGCTGGCGCGAAAGTCCCGATCCTGATTCCTTCGCGCGTGGAGAGCGTGGATGACAAGGTGAACTCTATCGCTCTGGGGGTGATCTTTGCCAGCCGCTGAATTCCAGATTCTCGCGATAAACCCAGGCTCCACCTCCACGAAGATGGCTCTGTACGTGAACGAGCACGCTGAGTTCATCAAAAACATCCGGCACTCCGACGCCGAGATGGCACCGTTCCATGGACGCCCCATTCTTGATCAGCACCAGTTTCGCTCCGAGCAGATCGAAGCTGCACTCAGTGAGGCCGAACACAATGTCCGCGAGCTTGATGCGGTGGTGGGACGTGGCGGCCTTCTGCCTGCTTTAGCCAGCGGCACCTACCTTGTGGATCAGGAAATGCTCGATGAGTTGCGACTTGCCAGGCGAGGTGAACATGCTGCGAACCTTGGCGCCTTTCTGGCCTACGACATCGCGCACAAGGCCGGCGTACAAGCTTACGTTGTCGATCCGGTAAGCGTGGACGAGTGGCCGGAGTGCGCACGCTTCTCGGGATCGGCGCTTTTAGAGCGGCAATGTTTGTCGCATGCTTTGAATTCGAAGGCGGTGGCCAAGCGTTATGCTCGCAACCGCGGCCAACGGTACGAATCTCTGCGGCTGATTGTCGCGCACCTGGGCAGCGGGATTTCGGTTTCAGCGCACGAAAACGGCCTCATGGTGGATGTGACCAACTCCCGCGAAGAAGGAGCATTTTCCACGGAGCGCGCCGGCGGGGTGCCGGTGATGCAATTGGTCGATCTTTGTTTCAGCGGCAAGTACACACAGAAACAAGTGGAGGGGCTACTCTTCCGCGATGGCGGACTCTACTCCTATCTTGGGACGAAGGACCTTGTGGAAGTGGAGCGTCGTATGGTGCGCGGTGATTCAAAAGCCAAAACCGTGTTCGAGGCAATGGTCTACCAGATCGCGAAGGAGATCGGCGCGATGGCCGCCGTCATGCAGGGACGGGTGAACGCGGTGCTCTTCACCGGCGGCATGGCGCATTCACAGCGTTTGGTTTCGCTGCTGAGAGAGTACGTAAATTGGATCGCTCCCATCGTGGTTTACCCGGGCGAGGACGAACTACAGGCGCTGATGGAAGGTGCATTCCGAGTGCTGCGGGGTGAAGAACAACCAAGGAAGCTAGGAGCCGGTTGTAGTGCCTTGATTGAGGTTTAGAGCGACGGCCTCAAATACCCGAATCTTGGGCGTCCCATCAATCACTGGTGCAAGAATCCTCAAAACTTGTGGGTAGATGTTGGCATCATAAGCTTCCGCACTGCTTTGACTTTCCCAAAGACTGATCGAAATTCGTTCCAGGTTGCCGGGATTTGACAACGTAATTTCACCCTTGAAGCCTTGCTGCTTGCGTAGCAAAGGGAGAATCTCGTTTTCAAGTATTCGGACGAACTCCCCAGCCATGTCGAGAGATTTCACGCGGAAATGCGCATTACGTGCATACATATTCAGCCTCCCCTTGAAGACAGCGACGGGCGATCCACGGCCAACTGCGGGTACTGTCTTAAGGAATGAGCAGCAATACACTGTTAAGATAGTGCCCAACTGCGGCGACTGACTGAACCGTGCGGGCCCGGCGACACCGAGCCGAAGCTGTCGCTTATCAAGTCTGACATAGTATAGAGCGTGCCGAAGAAGCAAAGTGGAAACGCCCCCGAGCCTGATTATCGGTGCTTGGCCCTCGGCGGCCATAGAGGCGGCAAAATCCGGGGTCTGTACTCCCAGACCCTTACGAGCAGGAAAATTCAGGGCGATTCAGAGGTAAGAGTTTCTTACGAATGGTACAGGCCACGGCGCCAGTCGAGCCTCGGCATTCCTGGAGATGCGCGCGTCGCCAAAGTTCGGTCGGCCGGCAACCAAGTATTCGCCCGCCTGCTACTGAGTCTAAACACCAGCACCAGCTGGGATTCGTGTCTCATCCAAACTGCAAAACCGGTCTGATTCCTCACGTGATAGATAGCGGTGTTTTGTGGTGTACACGGCGATCCCGCGCATACCCCTTGCTGCACTATCCGGCTCGATGCGCACCACGCTTCCAAAAAAACGGACTCCCCATGGAGCGGGGGCATGTGTCAGCTCGGGTGGGAAAGTCAGCACATACTCGACCGGCTCACCCTGAGGCAGCTCTGCGTTGCTCGCGAAGTAGGCGCCCGCGGCACTGACGTTGGCTGTCTCGCCCGGGATCCATTGCTCGGAGGCACACTGGCTACGCAGTAAAATCGAACATTGCATGGCGAAACGAGGTTTTCGCCTTCGCTCGCCGCGGCCGCTAATATTTGGGGGTAGGTTATCGCCACAGGAAGACATGGCTGGCATGTTTAGCTTGCCCGCAACCGAAGTACCATGTGGGCCGATGCCGTCCAAACGAACACGGCCGCCTCACATTGTTGAAAAGAGGGATTTACGAGGACAGCTCCGGACAGGAATCATCTCTCGTTGTGGGGTAAGGAATTAGCCCAAGTGCACACGCTTGCGCACCAGCAGAAGGGAATTATCCCGCCTGTCGGGGGCGGATATCGTATTGCCGGATCTTGTAGAGCAGGGCCTTGTAACTGATGTTCAACTGGGTGGCCGCCCGTTTACGGTTCCACGCGGTTTCTTCCAGCACCTGGGCGATCACTTCCATTTCGGCCCCATTCTTCAGATTGCGAACCATTTCTTTGAGGTCGGGGGGGGGCTGGGGTTGTTTTTCCTCCATGCGCACCACGACTCCGGTGTGGGGGTCGCGGGAGGTGCCGTGCTGTAATTCCCCGATCGCAGCTAACTCGTCTCCCAACACCAGGTAGCGCTTGACGAAATTTTCTAGCTCGCGGATGTTACCCGGCCAGGGATAGTTCTCGCACGCCTCCACCAGCCGCGGAGAAATGCTCAGTGGAGCACAAGCGTAGCGATCCGCGAGGTGGATCATGAAGTGGCGCAGGATCATGGGGATTTCTTCGCGCCGCTCGCGCAACGAAGGCATGCGAAGCACGAAGCTGTTCAGGCGATAATAAAGATCTTCGCGGAAGGCTTTTTGCGCTATCGCCTGGGGCATATTGATGTTGGTAGCCGCCAGCACCCGGACATCTACCTTCACGGTAGTCCGTCCCCCCAGTCGAGAAAATTGGCCATCCTGCAAAACCTGGAGTAGTTTGGCCTGCAGCGCCGAAGACATTTCTCCGATTTCATCGAGCAGCAGCGTGCCCTTGTTGCACAGTTCAAATTTGCCAGGCTTCGACTTGACGGCGCCGGTAAACGCTCCCGGTTCATAACCGAACAGTTCGCTCTCCAGCAACTCGCTGGGCATGGCGGCGCAGTTCACCTTCAAAAAAGTGCGATGCGAGCGATCGGAGTATTTGTGAATGAGATGGGCCAATACTTCTTTGCCCGTACCACTTTCGCCAAGAAGCAGGACGGGAAAATCGAAGCGCGCCACTTGCATTGCCTGGGCGCGAAGCTGGCGCATTTGTGGCGTAGCGGAAAAAAAGAAAACGCCTTGGCTCACCTCAATGGCTTCGCCCGCACCGGGGCCACCCGGTTCGGTATTTTCCAGACAGAAGCGCAGAACCTCATTCATTTCTTCCTTCTGCACCGGTTTGGAAAGATAGTCCTGGGCACCGAGTCGCATGGCCTGCGCCACTTTGCGGGTATCACGCACACAGGACAGCATGACCACCTTGGTCGAAGGGCGGGCTTCCCGGATACGCTGCAAGGTCTCCAGGCCGTCACCGTTCGGCATCACCATGTCGAGCAGCACCAAATCGGGATTGACCTGTTGCACCTTTTCCAAAGCCTCGGTCCCGTTGCATGCCGTTGTAACCCGATACGAATCCAGCTCTAGAACAGTCTGGAGATACCGCAGCATGCTCGGTTCGTCGTCCACCACAAGGATGTGGCCTGCGCTCATCGATCCTCCGCAACGTGTTTCGGTGAGGTGATTCAGCAACAACAGAAAGGAAAACTTGCTGCCACTACCGGGCTCGCTCTCGACCCATATTTTCCCTCCGGCAGCCTGAACTAGCCGGCGGGCAATCGCCAGACCGAGCCCGTACCCTTCCGCCCGCACTCCCTCGCGCGTAAGGCGGAAATACTCATCAAAGACTTCCTGCTGGAATTCCGGGGCAATGCCAGGTCCCGTGTCCGAGACCGAGATGCGACAGCAATTGGGCGCATGGATCTTCTGTCGGCGACGTTCGATCTCAGGCTGGCGCTGAATCGTACGCCGCTCCCAGAAGTAGGGTTCGAGGTGCAACCAGACCGTGCCTGACGAAGGTGTGTACTTCATGGCATTGTCCAGAAGGTTTGAAATCACGTGCTGCACTTTGTAGTAGTCGAAGGGGAAGGGCTGCAGCCGGTCGCCGGGCAAGAAATAGAAGGCGATAGCTTTATCCTGGAAGCGCTGCGCCCAAACCTCGGCGATCTCGCGGACGCAAGCGTTGATGTCACCCACCTCGTACTGCATTTCGAAGCGGTCGACTTTAAGCGAGGTGTAGGTTAGCAAGTTCTGGATGAAATTGGACAAACGCACGCCGTTGGCCTGCATGTCAGTAAGGACTTCCATCTGCCGTGGATTCAGCGGTCCCAGCTTCTGCGCCAGCAGCAAGTGCAGATAACCTCCCATGATGGCGAGTGGTGTTTTGAGCTCGTGGGCGGCCGAAGCCAGCGCATCGCGGCAACAGCTGCAATGTTCCTCGCTGAACAGCTCTAGCGTATGCTTCGCTGGCGATATCTTGGCTGACTCCATAGGAACGGCATCCTTCCTTTCCCTGGGCAGCGGCAATGGTTCCCCCATTTTCTCTATCGTGTTCCCCGAACTTTGTTCCATAGGCATATTCTCGACAAAAATAGCCACAGAGTTTACCAGTTTCCAGTCCTCGGGGAATAGGGCGGAAGCGCCCTACAAGGGGGAGACCTGATCTTACCGCAACCGAGTAAGTTGTCAATGAAATTTCGCATTAATTTTGCACAGAAGCGCAAGATAGTTGCTTTTTTGGGAACTAATTTGCGCTCCAGCGAGGCATTCTTGTTCTCCTGAACCGCAAGAGTTTGCGATGTTCAGCGGTTTTGCTGCCTAAGGCAGTTATCGTATATGTATAAGAATCGGTGCGAGTTGCTGCGATTTCTAGTTTGGCTAACGATGTGCGTCATCAGTCTGTAATGTAGGAGGTGCAGTGCGTCGAACCGCATCCGTCGCTGAGCGCCGCGGCTGGGATCGGCTCCCTATCTCCATCCCATTTTTCGTTCGAGGCAACAAGGCCGACGGCGAAGAATTCCTGGAGTTTGCCACCGCGCTGAACCTCTCCGCTGGCGGATTGCTCCTAGCCACCCGACGTTATCTCGAGCCCGGCACTCAGATCTCGCTGGAGATTCCTGTTGCTCTCCTTAACAAGGCCCAGCTTCCAAGGTCCGTGTCCTTGCTGCACGCCACCGTCCTTCGATGTACACCCGACCGCCAATACTTTCTACTAGGACTGCAATTCGAGGAGCCCCTTCTAAGCCAGCAGACTGGCTTCGACCCCGGAAGATCTCGCTCTCAGGGAAAGTGAGTTCCTCCGAGTGAAAATGTTTTCACACTTCAAAGCGCAAAACACTTCTCTTTAAGCCCTTTCTAAGGTATCTTCAATTCCAGATTTGCATATATAAGGCATAGCAAATAAAAGGATTGAAAACAAAGTGCGCATTTTTTTGCGATGTGCACGAACTTGGCGCAAGAAATGCAATTAAGTGGTACGCCGACACCTCTTATCGCTTGGGGACACGAGATGCCACTGCTGGCGGGCTCGAATAATGAGAGCGCGATCACAGCGCAACAGCTTCCGCCTGAACCTGTCATCTTCGGCCAGACACCCGCGATGCGCGACGTTCGGCAGAAGCTTGAGCGGGTTGCCGGCGCGAATCTATCCGTGCTTATCTCAGGCGAGAGCGGGACCGGAAAAGATATCATTGCCAGGCTCTTACATCTCTATTCGCCGTGGGCCGGCGGACCTTTTGTGAAAGTTAACTGTCCGGCGATCCCCGGGACCCTGCTGGAAAGTGAGCTATTCGGTTACGAAAAGGGCGCATTCACCGGTGCTTACAATCCCAAGCCTGGCCGGGTCGAGTTGGCGCATCGAGGCACGCTATTTCTGGACGAGATCGCAGAACTCGACGCGGTATTACAGGCTAAGCTACTGCAGCTTCTGCAAGATGGTCAATTTAGTCGAATTGGTGCACAAGAGGACAAGAAAGTCGAGGTACGGGTGGTGTGCGCCACCAACCGCGAATTGCACGAAGAAATCGAGCAGGGAAACTTCCGGCCCGACCTGTTTTACCGTATCGCCACCATGACGATTCATTTACCGCCCCTGCGGGAGCGCGCCGTGGACCTGCCAGTCATCAGCGATTATCTGTTGCAGTACTACAACGAGAAGCTTAATGGCCGGGTGATGATGGTGCGGCCCGCTCTGATGGCCAAAATGCAGCGTTACTCATGGCCGGGCAATATTCGTCAACTCGAAAACCTGATCAAACGCTATGTGGTGATGGGCACGGAGGATGTTATTTTGAGCGAACTGCTCCAGCCCAATGAGCGCGACATGGTCAGCAGTCTGATGCTGGATGGGCCGGTTTCGCTCAAGAAATTGACCCGGCAGACAGTTCGCAAATTGGAAGCGCGCATTATTCTTAATGCTCTTCATGCTAATAACTGGAACCGAAAAAAGGCGGCGCGTTCGCTCGATATCAGCTATCGCGCATTGCTATATAAGCTCAAGGAAGTGGGGATCCCGCAGCGGCGGTCCAGTTCCGCGAGCAAACACGAAGAGGACGATAAGGCCGAGTAATCCGGACGAGGTGGAGTCAATGTATTCGCAAAGACAGTCATTTGGAAGTCGCGCAATCTTAACCGTAACCTTGCTGGCGCTGCTTGCTGCTTGGGCGCCCACAGCATGGGGCCAGGCCGCGGGCAGTTCTTCTAATCCCGCTAAGCCTGTGATACCCACGAACCCGACAGAGCCTCCTAAGGACGTGGCCAATGCCGCGCAACCTGCCGCTCCCGACGCGCCTGCCCCACGCGTTGCCAACGTCCGCCCGGACACCTACATTATCGGCTCTGACGACGTGTTATCGATCAATGTATGGAAAGAGCCCGAGATTTCTAAGACGGTTCCGGTTCGACCTGACGGAATGATCTCACTACCGTTGTTGGGGGAGATCAAGGCAAGGGGGCTGACCCCAGTACAACTGGAAGACCAGATCAGCGATTTACTGAAAAAGATTATGTCGGAGCCACAGGTGACGGTAATTGTCAGCCAGGTAAATAGCATGACTTTTAACATCGTGGGCCAGGTTGTGAGGCCGGGATACTTTCCGCTCACTCGTCCCATTACCGTGCTGGACGCCATAGCGCTCTGCGGCGGCTTTAGGGATTTCGCCAAGCAGAAAAAGATCTACGTACTTCGTAAGACCCCGGATGGTAAGGAAGAAAGGCTGAAGTTCAACTACAAACAGGTCATTAAGGGCCAGAATATGGCCCAGAACATCCAACTTCAGCCGCACGATACCTTGGTTGTCCCGTGAGAGTGGAACGCGCAAAAAAGAGGAGGAGGCTATGAAACGTCGAATAGGCCTATTCCTGGTTGCTTTTGCAGTACTGTTGGTTCCGCATGCCTGGTCGCAAACTGGTGCTGATCAATCGCAGAGTGGTTCTGGGGACCAGTCGCAGACCGGTTCTACTGACCAGACACAAGGGGGGTTCTACGGACCAGTCGCAGACCGGTCCTGCGGACCAGTCGCAGCAGTCTACAGGACCCCAGGTAGCTTACACTCATCCCGAACAGCTGCCTCCACTAACGATGCTTAACGAAGTCACGGCGAACACTGGTATTAGGCTCAGCATGACGACTGGATTTTTAGAGAATTACAACTCGTATGCCGGCTGCGTCTCAGAGCTACTGGCAGAACTATGGCACGGTTGGAGGCGGCGTCCATATAACGCAGATTCGCCCCACCTTGGTGTGGGATGTAGCGTACAATGGTGGAGTCTCCTTAAGCGCCCTGACGTTGCCGGATACTTCGAGCTTACACAACGCTGAATCAGAACGCGCGCGCCAATATCCTGTGGCAATTTGCCAAGCGCTGGCAGTTGGCGGTGAAGGATCAGCTACTTTTACACGAACGACCCGTTCGAGCCCTTACTTGACCGAAGATCGGGTGCCCACTTTCAACGATCCCAATCCGGTCATTTACATACCTCAGGCTGTAACCGAGACAAACGTTGGTTCCGTTGCCCTGACCTATCAGATGACCCAGCACGATAGCCTTTCCTTCACGGGAGGCGAAAGCTTTCAACGCTATATCAATAGTGCGTTGTCAGCCAACGACTCCTACTCGTACTCAGCAGGAGCCAACTATCAACATCTATTCTCCGCGAGGCTCTCGGCCGGCGGCGGGTACAGCTTCACCGCCATCGATTACGGGCACGGACTATCGCGTTCCGGCATTCAGGGGATAACGGGGTTCGCCAGCTATCAGTTGACCCCGACTATGTACGTAACTGGTTTTGTCGGCCCCGAGTACACCGCGAGCAAAGACATCGTTCCAACTTTCTGTTTTCCGGGTTTTGGCTGCTTCGGTTATCACGCCGTACACCAAGCCGAGTGGAGCTTAGGCGAGGGTGCCACTTTTGGTTGGTCGGGTACGCGCGACGCAGTTGCGCCTCGGATTCAGGCATCAAGTTTCAAATGGCGGCGGTTTCATTGGTACGGTAGAGCTCTACCAGGTAACGGCCGGCTATCGGCGGACACTGACGCCGCGCTGGAATTTCTTTGCCGGCTTTTCGTACAACAACAGCAAGTCGATAACGCAGTTTAATCCCGGTGGATTTCTTAACGCGGTGCAAGCCACGGTGAATTTTAGCCGGAATCTCTCTCCGTCGTGGAATGCGACGATGTATTACGCTGCGATCCATCAGAGCTACAGATACTCTTTGCCGCAGTCCGCAACGGTGGGCACCAATGGCGTCGGATTTACGCTCCAGTACTCCTGGGGCCACTCACTTGGAAGGTGATTCATGATGGAAGAATTTGATGATCAGAAGTCAACGCAGGGTGTGGATGAATACTGGGCCATGGTGCGCCGCCGCAAGTGGTGGATTCTGGGACCCCTATTTTTCGGATGGCTCCTTGTCTTTGCGTCAGCTTGGATTATTCCCGCTAAGTATGCCTCGGAAAGCGTGGTGTTGGTTGAGCCGCCGAAGGTTCCGAAGGACCTGGTGGAACCGAATGTGCAAGTCGACTTAGCTGACCGAGTGCAAAGTATGAGTACTCAGGTCCTGAGCCGCACGCGCCTGCTGAACCTTATCGACAAATTTCACCTCTACGCCAGCTATGCCAATTCGCCGGATGACCAGGTTGAAAAGATGCGCGACGACGTTAAGTTCGAGTTGGTTCAAGCTCCTGCGGCTAACGGAAACCAAGAGCTAATCGCGTTCAAGATGTCATATAAGGCCCCGGATCCCGCAGGTGGCCCAAAAGGTGAACGCAGCCTTGACCTCGTTCTTCGTTGACGAGAACGTGCGGGCTAGCCAGGAGCAGTCGGAAGCGACTACCCATTTCCTGGATTCTCAAGTGAAGGCGCTTGGGCAGACCCTTGCCGACCAGGAGGCGAAGGTGCGCGCATATGAGGCCCAGCATGATGGATCACTGCCTCAGCAATTGCAGAGCAATATCCAGATTCTCACGGGTATTCAATCGCAATTACAGGCTGCGCAATCCGCCCATGAGCGGGCCTTGCAGCAGCAGACGTATCTGAACTCCCTGCAGAAACAATACGAAACGATGGGCGATTCGGTTGACGTCCCGAAAAGCCTCGACAGCCAACTTGAAAGCGCGCGCGCCCAATTGGCCGACTTGCAAGCCAGGTACACCGACGACCATCCTGACATCAAGAAGCTGAAAGAAACCATCGCTGGTCTGGAAAAACTGAAGCAGGATATGGGTGCGGAGGCCAAGGAGAAACTGGATACCAATACCGCCACTCCCGAACAAATGCAAGCAATCGCGCCCTTGGTGCAATTGCAGAGTCAACTTAAGGTCAACAAGATGGAGCTGCAGACTTCGGCTGACCAAATCCAGCGTCTCGAACAGTCTGCTCAGATGTATCAGGCCCGGTTGAATGCGACCCCGGCGGTGGAAGCCCAGATGAGTGACATGTTGCGCGATTTCGACAACATGAAAAAGGAATACGCCAAGCTCGCTTGCCAAGCAACAAGAGTCCTCGATGGCCACCAGTCTCGAGAATCAACAACAGGGCGCACAGTTCCGCGTCATCGATCCGCCCAGTCTTCCAGACAAGCCTGCATTTCCTGATCGGTTCAAGTTTTCGCTTGCGGCCATCGGCGTCGGCTTGGCTTTTGCGGTGCTTTTCGGCATCGGCTCGGAATTTCTCGATGATCGTATCCGCAACGAACAAGCCCTCAACGAAGCTATTAGTTTGCCGGTACTGGTAGAGATTCCTCCTCTGCCGACGCCGAGGGAAATTCGCGCCGCCCGCTGGCGGCCGTGGTTGGCAGTGGCGGCCACCGTAGCGATTGTCATCCTGCTTCCGTCGGCGGTAGCTTACGTCTACTTCTGGGGATCGTAAATGTATAAACAATTCTTCGGGTTGACGCGCAATCCCTTTGAGATTAGCCCCGACCCGTTCTTCTACCATCCGACGCCGCGGCACAATGAAGCCTTGGCCAACCTGCACTACGGGGTAGGCCGCAGAAAGGGCTTCATAGTGATCACGGGTGAGGTGGGTACAGGCAAGACCTTGCTGGTCCGTTGCCTGTTGACGGAGTTGCGCAAGAACAATATTGCTTTCGGCTACGTCTTCAATCCCTTATTGCCGGTAGTGGAATTCTTTCAGTACATCATGGCCGACCTGGGGTTGCCGTATGCGGGACGTAGCAAGACGGAGATGCTGCTCGACCTGAACCGATATCTCATCCAGCGCCACGCCCGTGGATTGATTACTGCGCTGGTGGTGGATGAGGCGCAGGCTTTGCGGCCAGAACTTCTGGAGGAGATTCGGCTGTTGACCAATCTCGAGACTTCGCAACAGAAGCTTCTGCAGATCGTTCTCATGGGCCAGCCGGAGCTGGAAATGACTCTCGACTCGCCCGAGTTGCGGCAATTGAAGCAGCGGGTGGCGCTGCGCTGCCAGTTGCAGCCGCTGGACGAAACCCAGACGCGCGCCTACGTGCTCTCCCGTTTGGAGCGTGCCGGGGCGCCGGCGGAGCCGCCGATTTTCGCCGACGAAGCGCTGAGCAAGCTCTATGAGTATTCGCGCGGCATTCCGCGCATCGTCAATACCCTTTGCGAGAATTCCATGGTGAATGCCTTTGCTCGTGAACAGCGGACGGTGACTCCCGAGATGATCACGAAGTGGCCGCAGATTTCCGTTTGACGAGTCCGTCACTTGCCGGAAGAAGTCCCGCTGCCCGTGGCCGCGCCCGAGGAGAACGGCGAAAGCCTGCTGCGCTCGCTGTTCCGCCTTTTACGCACCATGGATAACCAGACCTTAGCACCTGAGAAACCCGTGCCCACCACTGCTGGGAGGAGAATTTAGCCATGAGTCGAGTGTATGAAGCATTACAAAAATCCCAGGGTGAAAGTCCGAGCTCCTCGCCCTTGGCTCCAGGCCAGCCAGAGGCTGCCCCGAATGAAGTGAGCGCCGTTGCCGTCGCTGCCGGCGTCCCGGTCGGCACACCCACGGATGCGAACTGGTTGAGCGTACCCGCCGACCGCATTCTGCACCCTGTGCCCACCCCCGAGCAGCGCCTGGTGTCGCTCGCCGAGCCGAACAGCAGAGGGGCGGAGATGTTTAGGGTACTGGCGACTCGTCTGGCGCACATGCAGAATAAGCGCCGGTTGCAAAAGCTGCTGATCACCAGTTCCGTCGGTGACGAGGGCAAGTCGGTGGTTGCGGTGAACCTGGCTCTTAGTTTGGCGCGGCGTCAGAATGCGCGCACCCTGCTAATTGAAGCTGATCTGCGGCGGCCCAGCGCCAGCAAGTTGCTGACGAGCTCGCCCTTGCGTGGCATTTCGGATTGGGATGCGGGCAAACTCTCGCTTGAAGACTCGCTCTACCAGGTCAACGATTTGCCGCTGTGGTTTCTCTCGGCTGGTCACGGCATTGAGGAGCCGCTTCCTCTTCTGGAATCGGACCGTTTCGCCAAAATGTTAGAAACGATCTCGTTGAGCTTCGACTGGGTTTTGCTTGATGCCACACCCATGTTGCCTATGGCCGACGCTACCTCGATTTCGCGCCTCTGCGATGGTGTGCTGGTTGTGGTGCGCGAAGGGTTTACCCGCCGTAAGGTCCTGGATAAGGCGCTCGAATCGATTGAGAAGTCCAAGCTCCTGGGCGTGGTCTTTAACGAAGCCTCCATGTTAAACATCGATTACGACCGCTACTACGGCGGCAACAACTCATCCGGAAAATCGAAGAAGGAAGCCAAAAAAGAAGCTAAAGAAGACGCGGACAAGGTAACAGCGGCCAGTGCATGATTCGTCTGTTCAATGCATATTTCCCCACCCGGACACTATTGCTCACGGTGACCGAGGCCGCTCTCGTGACCTTGGGTTTCGTGCTGGCGGTGGAGTTTTGGGCAGGGACGGTCTCCGACGCCAGCATTTACCTCCTGTACGAAAACGGGCTGGGACGGATCGGCCTGGTGGTGGCAGTCTTTGTCATCCTGATGTACTACTTCGATCTCTACGATTCATTTGTGCTCGCCAACCGGCGGGAGGTAGTTACACGCCTGGTTGGAGTACTGGGCTGCGCTTTCGTCGCGTTGGCGGTCCTGTACTATGTGTTTCCCGAAGTTAGCTTGGGTGGAAGCACCTTGTGGATTGGGGTGGGTATTGTCGGGATCGCCGTTCCTGCCTGGCGCAGGCTTTTTTTTGTGCTCAATCGCTCCGCCCGTTTTTCCGAGAGAGCTATCATTTACGGCGATGGGCCCCTGGCCGAGCCCCTGATGGCAGAGATAGCCAATCGCGCGGAACTCGGTGTTCGAGTCGTGGGCTTCGTGGGTCAGAGCACGCCCACCGTTCCCGGCATTCCTCAATTTGAGGGCGACATTGAGGAATTGGTGCTTGAGAGGAACGTGCAACGTGTCCTGGTAACCATGGGGGACCGGCGTGGCAAACTGCAAGTGGAAGAGTTGCTCAAGCTGAAGGCCCGGGGTGTGTACATCCAGGATGGGCCTGAGTACTACGAGAGCGTGACCGGCAAGATCCCGCTGGAGTCTTTGCGTCTCAGTTGGCTTCTGTTTTCTCCCGGGTTTCACGTTCGCACCGCCCTGCGGATCTACAAACGCCTATTTTCGTTCGCCCTCGGCTCGTTGGCGATTCTGCTGACCTCGCCCCTCATGCTGCTGGCTGCCATCGCCATTCGTCTCGACTCACCGGGTCCGGCAATCTTCCGTCAGAAGCGCGTCGGCGAACATGGGCGCCTGTTCACGGTTTACAAGTTTCGTTCCATGTATGACGGGTCGGACAAGAAGCAGTTGACGCCGGCGGAGTACGAAGATTCGCGGGTTACTATGGTCGGCAAATGGCTGCGCCGCACGCGCATAGACGAATTGCCGCAATTATTCAATATCGTCAAGGGCGATATGGCATTCGTCGGACCGCGACCATTCGTTCCAGAGCAGGAAGAAGCCTGCGCGCAAGAGATCCCGTTCTACAAAGAGCGTTGGCTGGTGAAGCCCGGCGCTACCGGATGGGCGCAGATCAACCGTGGCTATAACGTGACCCTGGAAGACAACCGCGAGAAGCTGGCCTACGATCTGTTCTATATCAAAAACGTTTCCTTCGGACTCGACCTCTACATCATGTTTGCGACCGTGAAGATCCTGCTGCTGGGCAGGGGAGGACAGTAATTTCCTCCGCCGGGCGATGGCCTTCAGAGCACAGCGACCAGACGTTTGGAACGCGGATGCGATATTCTTGAGTAGACTAAGAACCACCGCTGATGCTCGCCATTGCGGACGTGTACTACTCAATCCGTGCCGTGAGGCGCGAAGCTAAGAAGAGGGTTGCTCTATGAAGAAGGCTCTAATTACCGGAATTTCCGGCCAGGACGGTAGCTATCTCGCCGAGTATCTGCTTGACATGGGATACAGCGTTTATGGCATGGTGCGCCGGGAAACCGGCACGATGCGCTGGCTCAGTCCCATTCAGGACAAGATCGAGATTCTGTATGCCGACATGCGCGACACGGCCTCGCTGGAAGTCGCCTTTGCCAAGGCGTCGCCGGATGAAGTTTATAACCTCGCAGGACAGGTTTTCGTCCCCACCAGCTGGCAAATTCCTGCTGAGACGTTCGATATCAACGTTGGCGGACTGGCGCGGTTGCTGAACATCATCGAGCGCCAGAAGCCCGATACCCGTATCTATCAGGCTTCGAGTTCGGAGATGTACGGCAACCTGAACGGTTTGCGCAATGAACAAACAGCGCTGGCCCCCACCTCTCCGTATGGAGTGTCCAAGACCGCCGCTCACCGCTTGTGCGGCGTCTATCGCGAGCGCGGAATTTTCGCTGTTGGCGGCATTCTCTTTAATCATGAATCCCCGCGCCGCGGGCCGGAGATGGTGACCCGCAAAATCACGCTGGCTGCGGCCGACTGGGCACAAGGCAAGAAGAACAAAGTAAAGCTGGGCAACATGCAGGCGCGTCGCGACTGGGGATTTGCTGGCGATTACATCCGCGCCATGCACGCCATGCTGCAGGAGGAGAAGCCCAACGACTACGTCATCGCTACCGGCGAATCCCACAGTGTCTATGAATTCGTGGTCGAGGTCCTGCATTGCCTGGACTTGGTGCCTCCAGGTCGCAACGTTGCCGACGTGGTGAATGAGTATGTCGAAGTGGATCCCAAACTCTTCCGCACCGGCGAGATTCACGACCTGCGGGGCGATTCCAGCCTGGCTCGGCGCTCCTTGAACTGGAATCCCGAGGTGGATTTCAAGGGTCTTGGTCCGCATGATGGTCGAGTCCGATGCCTTGGGACGCGAGGAAGCTCGCGTCAGCAATGCGCAGTTCGCTCGCCGTTGAGTAGTGGCTGCGCTTCATAGCGATGAACTATAACCTGCGTAGCAAGTGCCAGCCAAACGCATACTAAGCTATGCATAAAATGTCCTAAACTGTGATCGCAAAAATAGGAAACAGTCCGAAGAAGAATGTGCTCCGCTCAGTATTCGGCTGGGCATGGAAATGCGCAGCGGCGCTATTGCTGTTGTTGTCGGTAACCCTACTCGGCAACAACTACTCACTACGCCGAGAGTCCCGCAGCGAGTTTCAAGCGCGACTGGACCGTTCGGTGGAAGCTTCGACCAACTGGATTTCTTTACATCCTGAAATTCTCGGGAACCCTTCCTTGATGTTCATGGTCGCAGACATGGAGAAGATGTCTGGTGATCCGCGCCTGCATGCGATGTTGGACCAATACGTACATAGTGAGTATGTAACCGATTTTCGCAGGCCGTTTGCTCCCGTTTGGGCGCGCATGGTTGATCCGCAGGCTCCTGTTCCCATGATCGACATGACCCAGGCACCTGCCCAGGATATCTTTGAAGTGCTCTGGGACGCCTATGCTGTCGCCCCTGATCGGGTGATGATCAGTAACTCTCAACGCGCAAACATGTTTTCTCCCACGAAGTATTACTGGGGAAGGAGACATCACCAACTTCTCGCCTTAATTATGTACCGCTACTACAACGGAGGTTCCGAGGAACTCAATAGCACGATCAACCACCTGGCTGAGAAGATCGCAAGAGATGCACATTTCGATTTCCGGGTGAATGACTCTTATATGCAGAGAAGCGCTTTCATACTTGGGGCGGACCGGCCTGACCTGGTCCGATCACGCTGGATAGAACGTATCTTGGACTACCAGCGTCCGGATGGCTCGTGGGCATTTTGCTGGTATGGCTGGTGTCGCGGAATTTTCGAGTTCAAACTTGGGGATTATGGTACAGAGCATCCCACAGTGCAGGCGGCCTGGGCTCTGTACATGCTGAAGTACCGATTTCCGCAATGGATCCAACAGCGCTACCAATAGATCCTTATAAGCTGAAATGAATCCGCACATGGCAGAGCGCAAACGTGGGCGTACGGTCCTCATTTGTCACGACACCGAACCATTGAACCAGCGGGCTCTTGCCCGCTGGCTGGCCTCCTTTACCGATCTTGCAGGCATCATCGTCATTCGCGAGCCGAGGTCTCGACTGCGGAAGAGAATCAAACGAGAGATCGAGCGGATCGGATTTTGGAGGTTTCTGGATGTCCTTGCCTTTCGGCTCTACAGCCGAATCTTCCTACAGGCCGATGATCAGCGGTGGACGAAGGAAACGCTAGCGAGGCTTGAGGCGATTTATCCTGAGGTGCCAGCTTCAACACGAATTCTGGAGACGTCCAGCGCTAACAGCAAAGAGGTCGAGCTTTTCCTGAGCGAACTTCGTCCCGACGTGATTCTAGCAAGATGCAAACACCTGCTGAGCGAGCGGATTTTTGGGCAGGCGCAAATTGGCACGTTTGTGATGCATCCCGGAATATGCCCGGAATATCGCAATGCGCACGGCTGCTTCTGGGCGCTCGCCCTGAGAGACAACGAGAATGTGGGCATGACGCTGCTGAAGATCGACAAAGGCGTCGATACCGGACCGGTCTATGGATACTATCGTTGCTCCTTCGATGAGGCTCGCGAATCGCACAATATCATCCAAAGTCGAGTAGTCTTCGACAATTTGGACAGCCTTAGGACCAAGTTTGAGCAGATATTCGCCGGGTCGGCGTCCACAATCGACACCTCAGGCCGCAACTCGCGAGCGTGGGGCCAACCATGGTTGAGCGCCTACTTGCGCTGGAAGCGGGCGGTTCGGAAACAGTCAGGGACATAAGTGCAAACGATTGCCTTGCTTTATCACGACGTTGTACCCGCGGGGGACTATTCCCTAAGCGGCTTTCAGAGTGCCGACGCAAACATCTACAAGCTGGATTGCGACGAGTTCAAGAATCATCTGCGAGAAATCGCGCGCGTCGCCAAGCAACCACCGAGAGATGGATCGGATGCGATCGAATTGGGCTGGGCGCGACTAGTGCTGACGTTTGACGATGGGGGCGTCAGCGCAATACTCTACGTAGCCGAATTGCTTGAGGGCTTTGGATGGCGTGGGCACTTTTTTATCACGACTGGCAGAATCGGGACGCCCGGCTTTCTCGATGAATCGCAGATTCAGGCGCTACATAGCAACGGCCACGTAATCGGAAGCCACTCCTGCTCGCATCCTGCGAGAATGTCTCGCTGCAGTCAGGAGCAACTGGATTACGAGTGGGAAGAGAGCACTCGCGTCCTGGCGCGAATTCTGGGTACCCCGGTGACGACCGCCTCAGTACCCGGTGGGTTCTACTCCCGTAGGGTTGCCGCTGCAGCCGCCCGCTCTGGCATTCGGCGATTGTTCACGTCCGAGCCGGTTGCTTCCTCGCACATCGTTGACGGCTGTGTGGTGCTCGGTCGTTTCTCGATTCAACAAGGCATACCGAGGGAATGGGTTGCCTCTCTGATTCTAGGCAACATGACACCCCGTTTGCGGCAGTATCTGTTTTGGAACTCTAAGAAGATATTGAAACTCGTCGGTGGTGAGGTCTGGCTATCAATCCGCCGGAAGATCCTGACTTACCGAGCCAAGCAGGATGGATAAGGGACGCAGCTCTTCTCCAAGTATCAGGCAAAAGCAGAGGTAAAACTAAAGTGCGATCACACAGCGTAATCCGGCTTTATTGAATCGGCATCAACCCCAATCATTGGGAGGTTTTTTGAGGCCTGCAGTCTCGCAAGTTTGGCTTTATTCGCGACAGCCGCTTGTAACGTTGCCGAAGTTGCAATAATGACGACAATTATGCCCCCATAAGACATGCTCAAGAAGGAGGCGCCTACAGCAGTCATAAGTACGGCCATCTGCGTGAATAGTGCTGCCCGCCGCACACGTACATCCGGATACTTCTTCCGAATCGGAGACAAACCTCGATAAGCGCCGAAAAATGCGATGACGAACAGAACAAGTCCGGGAATTCCGTTCTCACTTGAAATCTCGGTGAACGAGTTATGGGTGTAGTGCCACATCGGTCTGGCGCCGGCATCCTGCGCCTCCTTAGCCTCGGCTTCAATAAACTGACCCGGGCCAACTCCAAATAACGGGTGTTCGGCGGTCAATTCAAGACCTCGGATCAGCAATCGTTTTCGGAATTCCGCTGACTCCGCAGCTTCTACTGCCTGGGCTGAGTGGGCCTCGAAATATGTTGTAAACCGCTCCTTGATCCGTTGCGGCAAGAAAAACAGTGCTAGCATTAAAAAGACGACCCCTCCTGCAGTGACAATCATCCTCTGTTTGGCTGACGCAAAAATGAGATAGAAGCATAAGCCCGCAACCAGAACGAGTAGCCCCATTCTTGATCCGGTTCGAGCAGCACCTGCGAGCATTGGAGCCATCAAGGACAGCAACATTACCTTCTTGACGCCGGTCTTCGCGGAAGCGGATAGCCAGAGAAAAGGCAGGCCGATGAGTATGTAGAGGCAGAGAACGTTGGGATCTTCCAGGGTGCCACCTCTTGCGCCGATCCCTAAGCGTGGGTTGTTTATTTTGTTGCTGTGCACGACGAGGGACAGGAGGCCAATCGCGGCCGTCGCAAGTGCGACTGTAGACATCACTCGAAAGCAGTCAGGGATGGTTTGGATGAATGCCGCCATGAAAACAACCAGGGCAAGTCCTTGAAGGACTAAAAGAAATGTTGAAAAGCTGCCACCTCTCCACACGCTGAACGGTACGCAGATCATTATCCAGGCAGTGAATGCAATGAGGATTTTGCCGAGTGGCATCCGTAAGATGGCTTTCATACGTCCGGTCATGAACACGCCAATCAGCAAGACAGGTTGCAGAATTATGCCGACATGAGCATGCGGGATGAGCTCCGTAATGCGGCTGCAATAGATAAAGAGGTACACCAATAACAAATAGTAGAAAGGCTTGTAAATCTTTGAATTGGCAGGACGATGGATTTTGCGGGGACCTTGCTTTGACGAGGTGCCGACGAGATCTACCGTGCTCGGATCCGGATAGACCGCATACTCGCCCGTCGCCGTGGGCGTCATTCCCTGACTCTGGAACGTGGGCATATTCACTTAATTACTCCCTAAATCTGGACATCGTTCTTTCACCACTCGTGCGGACTGGCGGTCAGCCGCCCACGACTGCTGGCGTCGATGGTCGTGCCGAACCCAACAGAAGCCATTATTATGATCGAAGATGCTCAATCCAGCAATCGGGCCGAACGGACCGCTGGGCTGGCACCTTGCCTACTGTAACAGAGAAGGTTGTTATGTCCCGCCTAGCCGGCAATGGGCTGCCCCGCGCCATTGGATCCCACCCCCAGCTGTGCTAACGAACTTGCAGAGCGAACCCACCCGCAGGCACGGATCGCAAATTGGGGAAAACTGCGCCCATTTTCCCGATGAGTCAATCCTCGATATACTTGACGAATGGCTGATCCCGATTTGAAGGAAGACGTCCCCTTTCGACGTTACACCCTGAAGCAACCGCTTGATATGGTGGGTCAGCATGCATCTGTTCAATACCGTGACCTACACAGTTCGCCACGGTCTGCTCAAAGGCATGAAACAGAAGGGGGCTAGGTTGGATTCCGGCGAGGTTTTCGGCCGGCATTGTGACGGCCGAACAGCAATTTTGGTACGGTCTCAATCTCAGCGGTATGACTGTCTACGACGTCGGCGCCTTCCACGGTTTGCTGATTCTGTTCTTCGCTTCGCGGGCCAAGAGAGTGGTCTGTTTCGAGCCCAATACCCAAAACCACAAACGCCTGATGGAGAACCTCATGTTGAATGGGATCAAGAACGTCGAGGTGTGTAAGGTCGGGGTTGGGTCCCGGTGCGAGACGCTTACGATGATGGGCAGTCCCCTAATGCCGGGCGGCGCGAGCGTGGACCAAAAGATAGTCGAGGGGTTGTTGCGGTGTGGGGTGCAAACCGTAGCCGAGGAGATCCCCATCGTCACGCTTGACGAGGACCTCCCCCAAGCTCAGTCTGCCCCGCCCGATTTCATCAAGATCGGCATTGAGGGATGGGAAATCGAAGCACTCCGAGGGGCGCGCCATACGCTGGAGGTATACAAGCCACGTTGTTTCTCGAGATGCATAGCGAGACAATGCGGGAGAAAGGGCGCAAAGTGACGGAGATTGCTGGTTTCTTGTGGGAGCTCAACTACCGGCGGATCCGTCACGTGGAGACCGGCACTACGATAACGCAGGAAAATCCATCAGCGGCAATGGAAGGCCTTCTGTATTGCCAGACGACCTGACCAGTCACCCCTGTTTTTCACTGTACGAAACTACGGGAGTCCTTGAACATGCGTGTGTTGTATTTGTCGCCGCGAGTATGTTGGCCCTTGACATCGGGCGGGCACCTCCGCAACTTTTACCTCGCGCGCCAACTTTCGCGGAAGGCAACACTAACCTATATCGGATTGGACAATGGAGCGGAAACCCCAGTCGGAACCGTCTCACGAGACCGTGTGGAGCCGCTAAGTGATGCTGAAATCCTGAGAATACGCCGTAACCCCGGCTACAAGCCCGCAAACCTCGTCCGCGGCCTAATTGGGCCAATCCCCCTCACCATTCTGAACTTCACGTCGGCGGCGGTGATGGCCGAGCTGGAGAGGATATTGTGTGACCGATCCTTTGATGCGATACAGATCGAGGGCATACATCTGATTGCTTACACAAAGCGCATTCGGCAACTCGCTCCCCGTGCGCGTGTTATTTGCGATTGGCCCAACATTGAATCGGAGATCCTTCGCCGTTACGCTGAGAACGACTCGAATTCGTTGCGGCGACTGTATGCACTTCGTACATCTGCGCTTGTGCGTTCGCTGGAAAACCAGCTCCTGCAGCTGGGCCACGCCCACACTGTTTGCAGTGAGCGGGAGCGCGAAATCCTCCTCCGACGAGTACCTCAAGCCCGTATCGAAGTTGTAGCTAACGGCGTGGATGTCGAGTTTTTTGCTGCCAATCCGACCCAAGATGGAGTTCGCAGAGACTTGGTTTTTATGGGACGAATGGACTATCACGCCAATATTGACGCGGCTCTGTACTTCGCTAAGAAGATCTGGCCGCGTGTACGGGCGCGCCGGCCAGAACTCCGGTTCGCTGTCGTCGGATCTCAGCCGACAAATGACGTGCTGGCATTGCGCGATCTGGCAGGCGTGACCGTCACCGGCACTGTTGATGATGTTCGCCCCTTTTATCACAATGCTCTTGCTGCGGTAGTGCCGTTGCGCGTCGGCGGCGGGACTCGATTAAAAATCCTGGAAGCAATGGCTGCCGGCACTCCCGTCGTCTCGACCACTCTGGGAGCTGAAGGACTGGCTGTGACGGCCGGCAGAGACATCCTGATCGCCGATTCTTCAGAGGCTATGGCGGATACGATCGCGTCGCTGCAACCGAAAACCCTGGAGTGGCAAAGCTTAATCACGAACGCACGCACTCTTGTTCAGGCGCAATACGATTGGTCGGTAAGTGGGGAAGTGCTGCTACGGCTGTACGCGGAACAACTCGAGGTCAGAGCGGCATGCTTGGGTGCGAGCTAGAGATGAAGCGTGGTCGAGAACCCACGTCCCAACGGAAACGATTGTCCCTCTTCAACCGGCGCATGGTACTGATTGCCTGCGTAATTCTCGTCATTGTGCTGCTGGCGCACGCTGGGTCGTTCCTGGTTGTGAACGTTCCAGAGCGCGCGAACGCTATCTTGGTATTGCAAGGAGGCGATAGTTCGTACTGGCACGCAATTAAACTGCAAAGGCAAGGCTATGCCGACAGGATCTTACTGGCTGCGGGTATCAGTCGGACGATATACGGAAGGTCCGAAGCCGACTTGGCCACGGAGTTT
>CAVYZB010000014.1:0-270033 GCA_963772895.1 uncultured Acidobacteriaceae bacterium | reverse complement strand
CGAAGCGAAGTCGAGGGACCTGCTGTTCCGTCTAGGGCGGGGATTTTCGCTTCAAAGTCGAACGATGCGGTTGCCGCATTCTACCCCTCCCCCCGCATCTTTGTTTTCAATACTTTGCCTGCAAAGTATTCATAACACGCGATTTACTTGATTCCGTAAGTCCTTGCTGCTGAATACTTTGCGGCAATAATTGACTTGACTAACCCGAACTGATTTGCTATCGTTGGTCACATGGAAACACCGAAAACATTACAGCAAGCGATTCAGCGGTTTGCGGACGAACAGGTTTGTATTGACGCTGTCGCCGCGATGCGCTGGCCAGATGGCGCAATTTGTCCCCACTGCCGAACCAAAGAGCCGTATTATCTGGCGACGCAGAAGCGTTGGAAATGCCGTTCATGCCGGAAGCAGTTCTCCGTAAAAGTTGGCACGATATTCGAGGACTCGCCCATCTCGTTGCAGAAGTGGCTTCCCGCTCTCTGGATGCTGGTCAACGATAAGAACGGGGTTTCCTCTTATGAAATTCATCGAGCGCTTGGCATCTCCCAGAAATCCGCATGGTTCGTCCTGCATCGCCTGAGACTGGTTGAAGCACCGCGACCTCGCTTTCAACTTCGGTGGGCCCGACGCTGGCCCTGTCGAAATGGATGAGACCTTCGTCGGCGGACAGCGTGAAATACATGCACGCTGAAAGAAACTGCAGTTATCGAGGCCCGCGGCGGAGCATCATGGCAAGATTGCCGTGCATGGGATCTTGACCGCGAATTGCGCCAAGTCCGCGCCAAGGTTGTTCCTAACGTGAGGCGTGAGACGCTGCAAGATGAGATCCTCAACGAAGTTAAATACGGAGCCCGGTCTATACCGATGAGGCATTCGGTTTATGACGACGGCATTAACCATCAGTTTGTCCATGAGTTTGTTAACCAGATGGAGCACTACGTTGACGGGCAAGTGCACATTAACGGAATCGAGAATTTCTGGTCGTGTCTCAAGCGAACCCTGAAGGGAACGTATGTCGCAGTCGAGCCATTTCATCTTGAGCCGCTACATTGACGAGCAGATATTCAGGTTCAACAATCGTGCTACGAAAGATAATCCGTTGAACGATTCCGACCGCTTTGTTGCTGCACTGGCGCAAGTGGGTAATCGTCGCCTTACGTTCAAACAACTTACTGGCAAGACTGGCAGTCAAGAGACCTTTTAACCCTTACCGGAAACTTCGTGGCCCGAAGCCGAAGTCTTAGGTTTTGGGCCTGGCTTCGGTTTGCCAATTTTGCTCCGTCGTTCGTCTTCCAGCATTTTTTGCATGTCAGACTTGGACACGGAGAGTACACTTCTCAGCGCACCCTCAAATCTCTGCATTTCTTCTGTCTTTGGGCGACTCATGGACATAAGTGTAACTCCGATTGATGGAATCAACGAGAAGCTAAAACGGGCCCACGAGAACATCGTTAATCTTGAGGTTGAAATCGCCCGGTTTTTCAAGGACAGCGAGCACCCAATCGTCGGTGATGAAAGTTTTAAGGTACTCATGCAAAAAGCGGATTACCATTACAGCCGGAAAATTCCGCTCAGATTCGCAGTTCTCGCCGGAGAGATTCTTCATCATTTCCGATCTAGTCTCGATCACATGGCTTGGCTCCTCGCGACCCCAGAATGTCGGAGAGATACCCCCATCAAGATTCAATTTCCCGTCTTTTGCGAGCGTTTCGACAAAAATGGTACGCCCAGTCTTAAAGGAAAAATAGAGATGTTCGCGAGCGACGCTGCAAAGCAAATCATCGAAGCTGTACAGCCTTATAACGGAACGGATCCGCTCAGCGATATGTTGTGGATCATCCATGATCTGGACAGGAAGGCCAAGCATCGGGAGTTGCCGTTGACCTTTACCGTTTTCGATTTGGGAAGTCCAAAGCTGAATGCCATTGGCAACTTCTACGCAGCCAACCCATCCACGCCGTTTCCCGTCGAACTCGCTATGTATGTTGACAAGCACATGAACTTCATCCCGAATATAGCGTTTAGTGAGTTCTGTAAGGGGGAGGCGCAACCGATTATTCCAGCGCTCTCTCAGTTGGAAGGCGAAGTCCGTCGCGTCTTGAATAGACTGCTGGGGGAATTGGCAAAGTGCTGACATTCTCAATAATCCGCTTCACTAACCAAAGGAGATTGCGCCGTATGAATCAACCACCTCAAGTATCGCCACCAGACACAAAATTTGCCGTCACTCAAGTAGCGGCGGTGCTGCGTGAAATTGTCGAAGAACTCAAGCAAATTAACTCAGGACTTCACAACATCAGAACCGAGATGCAATCGATCCGGAACCGCATCAAGTAGACATGCGTTTTTTACAAGCAACCTAGCGATATCAATAGCCGTTATCGCGGTGTCGAAGTCGGCATCACTAACAATGCCGACGATCTCCTGCGCCAGCGTTAACTCGGCAGGGATTGCCCTGTCACGGTGCGTCTTTTCTACAACACTTGGGTTAGCCATGTCAATTATTGCCCTTTGCGCGATTCCCGCCAAAGTATTCTATCGAAAGCAGATACACGCAAAGTATTTCGAACAAAAGACTTACCGGGGCTTGGCCAGTCGTTGGGCCGCTGATTTTCAAAGATCGCTGCTGCGGCGCACATGCCGTTCACGATCACGGCCACATGTCGCTGACGGGCATTCGCAGCGCTAGAGTCTGACTCCAGCGCCACCATTCTATTTTGTGGATCGAAGCAGGGCCGAGGAGAAAACGCATTCCGCAGAACGAAGGTAACTACAATCTCCCAAGAGCCACATGCTGCTGGCCCCAAGCCGCCTTTGCTCGAGTTCGGCTGGATGCAGGGTTTCGCAAACAACCCACTCACCGCTCTACCCGGTGCCCCACACATTCGCGGTTTTCGAATGTGTGGGAAATCGACAGTCAATTCTTACGACACGAGTGCTGTAGGCGGAATCGATTCCCACTTATTCCAAAGGCAGGAATGAGTGGGGCTCCCGGCCGGAAATTGACGGTGAATTCTTACCAAATGAGCGCTGTAAGCGGAATCGATTCCCAGTCGTTCCAAAGGCAGGAATGAGTGGGGCTCCGGACCCCCGCCCTACGGAACAGGTTTGAATTTTTGTGCAGGCTCCACGAAGAAAACCGGCTTGAGTTCAGTCCGCCGTTGTCGCGCTTCGCTGTAACCTAATCCCTCCAAGTCGGGAATAGCGCGAGCCTTATCAAGTTCCGCAAAGCCCTTCCGAACCGCCGGGTCGACTCTCACCACACTGGGATGCCCTGCGATCATGTACGCCGTCCCCATCGATCCACCGGACTGTCCACTCATTGCCGCCTCTACGGCCTTGCGTGCCCACCCGAATTTTCCTCCCGACTTTGGGCGGAAATCGACAGGACAGTAAGTGCAACCCAAACTGAGGACGCGAAGTTGAGAAGGTGCCTGCTCTAACAGTGTGACGGCCTCCACCACGGCTAGACCAGTGGGATTGTTGGCCCAGATTCCACCGTCAATGAACGGTACGTTAATGGTGGAGCGATGTATAGGAAAATACGTTGGCGCGGCACTTGTTGCAAGGGCCACTTCCACTGCGGGAATTTTCCAATCGGTTTCTAGTTTTGCGTGGTGCCGAGTCTTGTATATGTATATTTCACCGGTGGCGGCATTAAGTGCAGGGATTATCAGACGATGCTTAGAGTCGCCGAGAATTTTCCCGCCGATGGCTTTGTTGAGTGCGTCCCGCAAAGGTTCGGGATGATACTTTGAAACAAACCAATGGCGTATCCACCCAGCCGCAGCGCTGGGTGGGAATATCGCGGGACCTTCGGACTTGTAGAACTCCAATAGTTCCTGAGCGCTCAGGCCAAGCCCAAGTCCAATAGCGATAATCCCTCCGGTTGAAGTTCCGGCGATGAGGTCGAAGTAATCGGCGATGGGATTAGGAAGGTCGGATTGTAAAGCGGCAAGGAAAGAGGCTGGGAAAACACCCTTGATACCGCCGCCGTCGATCGAAAGAATTCGAAACAACTGCACCTTCACTTCTTGATCTTGCGCTCGTGCTCTGCACCACCACCGAGCCACTCACCTGTGGCTAGCCACACTTCGTAGTAAAGAAGCCACTCTGCAATCCACGGGACGATGTACTCCGCAATAGTCATATCCGACTGCCACTGGCCCGGAATATGCAGACACAAGCTGCCATCGGAGAACATGTGTGGGATGGGAGTGCCCGCCGAGATACTACACAACGGCGGCTTCAAAACCCGAATAGAGGGCCTCGTGCGCATCTTGTAATCGATCCGCACGAGGTATGTCTCCGCACACCCGAAAGGGCTGATCTCCGCGGTGAAGGAGACGCGGTCCTTACCTAGTCGCGCCTTGTACGCCGGAAACAGGCCCGCCATTGAGCAAACTTGCTGCCCGAACGTGAGCGTGTTCCTGCGGAAGTAACTATTCTTCCCCGCCATAAAAGACGTTCTTCGGGACGGGGATAGCTGCGGGAGTCAAGCCCGACAAGATTCCACTGCCCCTCCGTAGACCCAGGCTTCCGTTATCCCGCATTTTGGTCACGGACTCCGCTTGCTCCTTAATAACAGACTTGGCTAGTTGCTCACCGAAGAGCCGCTGGAGCTGGATCGCTACATTTGGGATTCCCCGCGCAAGACGCAGGCTCTGCCACGACCGCTGCAGACCCGAGATGAAGCGAACGAAGGTCATGTACAATCTGTGATCACTCCAGCGCTCGCTAAAATCTTCCTGCGGGTTCATCGGATTGACGACTACCAGCCGTCGGTCGCTCGGGATTGAATCCACGATGCGCTGCAGGATATTCGACAGTGCCTCACCTGTACTTTTTTCTCCGTTGTAGTGCAAAGCTGCAAGTGTCGTGAGCACGATCGATGGAGGCGCCGAATCACAGTCCCCAGCAAATGCCACGTCGCGCGCACGCTTTAGCAGCTGCACTACCAATTTCAACGGTGCCTTCTCGTCGCTGTCTTCGCGGACCGGAACAGGCTCAGCTTTTTCCAAGAACATCGTCTTGTGAGACTCGCACCTGCGCAAGAACCAGGATGCGAAGCCTTTGGGGTTGCTGGCCTTCCAGCGTTGCACCTTGCGGTCCGGGACGACGACGCACGTGCCACCCGAATATCGATCCGGGCACGCTGGCAGGATGTCCAAGTGGAACAAATTCTCGTACGAGACGCGGACGCACCGGTTTTTGGGCTCGACCATCGTGCGGTACGTTTCATGCTCGCACAGTCGCTTCTCGACGGCACGGAGAAGAAGTGTCGGGTCGGGAAAAGCGAGCGGGTTCACCTCAAACTGACACACTAGATCGATGTCGTACTCCAGCGACGCGGTCGGCTTGACGGTTGTCCCGATGCGGATGGAGCCTTGTGGGTAGATCTGGGGCTCCAAAGGCTTCAGCGCACTTCCCTCCGCGGCCAACCAATCTCCGATCGCATGGTAGCGCTGTTCGGCAGAATTATGCTGTGTAGGCGATATTTGGAGCTTGCTGCAAATGCGCTCCAATAGGTCCTCTATTTGGGTTTCCGGTTTTTCCAGAAAAACTGCTGATGCTGCCATTCGTACCTCCCGGTTCGAATCAGGTGTTGCGGATTCAAGATTGTGCGACGGGAAGTACGGCGGGGTGGCCTAGCCTAACCTACCTCGGGGATCTTCCTTTGATCACAACTGTGACCGCTTCAGTTTTGTTCCAACGGGCCCGCCATTACTGACGAGCCCCGCTTCTACCACAGAAAACTTGCCTACGAGCATCCGCTAGTCGAGCCGCACTCATTACAACGGAAGCAGCTCCCGTTACGTGTCATGATGGCCCCGCAAACGGAACAAACGGGCGCGTCGCCCATGTCAATTAGCCTCTTTAGTGCGTCGGCCGCATGATGGTGCCCCGTCACAGCGCCACCAGGCAATCTTGTTTCATCAGCTATATTGGCGAACGGTTCTTGCCCACTTGGAGGGTCACTGTAGCTCGATCCATTCTCATCCGGCGTGCCCGGCGGAGGAGCGTCCATGTACTTCGGGACGCAGGCCGTCGAACAGCGCCTGCTGCTGTCCGGTCAGGAACCGCAGCTGCAGCCAGCGGAAGATGTAATCCATGATGGACTTGGCGTAGCCGATGTCCTGGTTATGGCTCCAGCCGCTGGGCTCGAAGCGGGTGTGCGCGAACTTCTCGCACATCAGCTTGAGCGGCACGCCGTGCTGCAACGCCAGCGATGTGGCGCAGGCGAAGCTGTCCATCAGGCCGCTGACGGTCGAGCCTTCCTTGGCCATGGTGATGAACAACTCACCCGGCATGCCATCCTTGTAGAGGCCCACAGTGAGGTAGCCTTCGTGTCCGCCCACGCTGAACTTGTGGGTTATCGGACAGGCGCTCGTCGGGCAGGCGATGGCGCATGGCCTTGCGGGGAGCAGCGGCTTCGTCCACTACGACTTCGGCGGCAGCGAGCGCATCGCCCTTCTGCGACTTCGCCGTGGCCGATCCCATGGAGCTGAGCGGCTGCGCCTTCTTCGATCCGTCGCGATAGATGGCGACCGCCTTCAGCCCCAGCTTCCAGGCCTGGATGTAGGCTTCGGTGATGTCGTCCACCGTGGCGTTCTCGGGCATGTTGATGGTCTTGGAGATTGCGCCCGAGATGAACGGCTGGGTCGCGGCCATCATGCGCAGATGTCCGAGATAGTGAATGGTGCGCGTGCCCTTCGACGGCTTGAACGAGCAGTCGAAGACCGGCAGGTGCTCTTCCTTGACCGAGGGCGCGCCCTCGATGGTGCCGGTGGCGTCGATGTAGCTGACGATGGCGTTGGTCTGGTCGGCCGTGTAGCCCAGCTTGAACAGCGCCGCCGGCACGGTGTTGTTCACGATCTTGATCATGCCGCCGCCGACCAGCTTCTTGTACTTCACCAGCGCCAGGTCGGGCTCGATGCCGGTGGTGTCGCAGTCCATCATGAAGCCGATGGTGCCCGTGGGCGCCAGCACCGTGACCTGCGCGTTGCGATAGCCGAACTTCTCGCCGTGCTTCAGGGCTTCGTCCCAGGTGTTCTTGCTGGCTTCGAAGAGCGCAGGCGGAACGTGGGTCTTGTCGATGTTGTTCACCGACGCGCGATGCATGCGGATGACATCGAGGAAGGGCTCGCGATTGATGTACCAGCCGGGACAAGCGGCGCCGGGGAAGCTGTCAGCCGTCAGTTGTCGGCTATCAGAAACAGCAGGTCCCTCGACTCCGCTTCGCTCCGCTTGGGATGACAATTCTTTGCCGGTGACCGTTTGTTCCGTGGCGGGCGCGAGCGGCTGGCAAAGCTCAGCGATCTTCGACGATTGCAAATACGCTTCGCCGCACATGATGGCGGTAACGCAGGCAGCGTAGTCGCGTCCGGCGTCGGAGTCGTAGGGCAGGCCCGCAGCCATCAACAGCGCGCCCAGGTTGGCGTAGCCGAGTCCCAGCGGACGGTAGTCGTGCGAGTTCTTGCCGATGGCTTCCGTGGGATAGCCGCTATTGTCGACCAGAATTTCCTGAGCGGTGATCATGACGGCGCAGGCGTGACGATAGGCCTCCACGTCGAAGACGCCGTTGGGCGCGAACTTCATCAGGTTCAGACTGGCGAGGTTGCAGGCCGAGTCGTCAAGGAACATGTACTCGCTGCACGGGTTCGAAGCGTTGATGCGCGCGGTGTTCTTCGAGGTGTGCCAGCGATTGACCGTGGTGTCGTACTGCATGCCGGGATCGCCGCAGTGCCAGGTGGCGTCGGAAATCTTGCGCAGCAGCTCGCGCGCCTTGAAAGTCTGCACCGGATGGCCGTCCTTGACCGAGCGCGTGCTGAAGTCGCCATCGCGCAGCACCGCGTACATGAAGTCGTCGGTCACGCGCACCGAGTTGTTGGCGTTCTGAAAGAAGATGGACGAGTAGGCCTCGCTGTCGGGACCGCTGCCGTCGTATCCGGCTTCGACCAGCGCCCAGGCCTTGGCTTCTTCCTTCTGCTTGCACTCGATGAACTCAACCACGTCGGGATGGTCGATGTTGAGGATGACCATCTTGGCGGCGCGACGCGTCTTGCCGCCGGACTTGATGACGCCGGCGAAGGCGTCGAAGCCCTTCATGAAGCTGAGCGGCCCGCTGGCGGTGCCGCCGCCGGAGAGCGCTTCCGTGGACGAGCGCAGCGGAGACAGGTTCGTGCCCGTGCCCGATCCCCACTTGAACAGCATGCCTTCGGTCTTGGCGAGGGTCAGGATGCTGTCGAGCGAATCGTGGACCGAGTTGATGAAGCACGCCGAGCATTGCGGATTCTTGTAGCCGACCGCGCCGTATTCCACGCGCTGCGTCTGCGGATTCCAGTGCCAGTTCTGCGCGTCGGAGTTGGGCTCGATGCGATCGCAGCCCACGTTGAACCATACCGGCGAGTTGAAGGCCGCCTTCTGCTGCAACAGCAGGTGGGCGAGCTCGTCGTGGAAGATGGCCGCGTCGTCGTCGCTGCGGAAGTATCCGCCCTTGATGCCCCAGTCGCGAATGGTTTCGGCAACGCGGGTCACAAGTTGGCGCACGCCGGTCTCGCGCTCGGGCGTTTCGAGTTGGCCGTGCAGATATTTGCTGGCGACAATGTTGGTTGCCGTCATCGACCAATCCTTGGGGACCTCGACGTCCTTCTGCTCGAAGATGATGCCACCGTGCGAGTCGGTGATCTGGGCCAGACGCAGCTCCCACTCCAGCTCGTCGTAAGGCGAGACACCGGCCTTGGTGAAGAAGCGCTTGAAGGTCAGGCCGGGCGCGCGCTTCTTGGAGGCGAGCGAGGCATTGGTGGTGGATTCACCGGTCGCGATGGACGGCGGATTCGCGGTGGTTGGGTTGGTAGTGACTTCGGCCATGGAAAGTGCTCCTGATCGTCTTTATTATTGCGCGTTCCGACTCATTACTGGCGCGGGTATGAAGGCCCGCTTTTTTATTCCCGACTGAATCTACTTATTTCCGATTGCAAAGGTTGTGGGGGCCTCTTCGCCTGTCTGCGTATCATCGACAGGAAAGAAGCCCCCGGGTTGATCTTTGTCCGGCGCCACCGCAAAATAGTGCGCCGCAGGGGAAACCCCCGTGGCGGATTCCGGACCGGCAGCTCATGCGCTCAACCTCTCGCGCTGGAGTGCCGCATTGACTTGGAAAGGAACAACGCTGACGCCATCGTCTTGGCGATGACTTCGTCGGCCCCACTTCTACCCGAAGCTTCTCTCTCGCAACCTTGGCGGAGAGCCCTGCCCTAATTCGCTGCTACCTGCCGAACACCTGTCCCTAAACTTAAGAAGGGATCGTCAAAGAACCCTTGGCCCAACTGCACGCCAGGGCGGTCACCTCTGCCGCCTTGGATCTGGGGGAGGAACCCTTGCCAAAAAAACCGCTTCGGCGAACCACTTTGGCGAACAGTAATCCCGACATCTTGTGGATGTCAAGCAGATAACACAACATCTTGTATTATTTTACATTTTTTCCGCCCGCAATCAAGGAAGCCAATCGGAACCCGGCTTTCCAGTTTTCGCCGAGTCAACGTCCAAGACGTTGCCGCTTCTGAGGCGGACCGTGTGGCAACACATTTTTCGCTGCTCCGCATTTCCGCAGGGGCAAGGCAAGCTGACGCATCGCTCTCGCGACTCTCGAACCTCCAGCGCCTTACTCTTGGACTGTAGTCCGGCAATGCCGGCGATTCAACGCCCCATCTCGGTGCAGCTATGTGGATCGCTGTGGATTGTGAGGAAAAGCAGGCGAGAACCTCGAGCGTCTTGTGGCTAGTTTTCCTACAGCCCTTTTGCCCTTTCGACGGCGGCTTCTGCGGCGAATACAATCTCTCCTTATGTTCTCGCCATTCTTTTCTGCCAACCGTGTTACCGGACTTCTCTTGTTTGTCGCGCTTTCGGCCGCTGCCGTGCTCTCACAAACCGCCGCTCCTGCTATCTCCGCTGACGCCGGCCGCTTTCGGCTGCACAAGTTTGAGCAACCCATTGGCGAAGAGACCTACACCATCACCCGAAACGGTGACACTGTCACACTGAAGTCCGATTTCGAGTTCACTGATCGCGGTACCGAGGTCCCGCTTACCGCTACTCTGCGCGCGGCCGCCAACTACACGCCGCAGAGCTTCGTCATCAAGGGCAGTACCTCGCGCGTCTCTACCATCGATACTGACGTGGAGATCAGCCGCGCGCAGGTGACCATCCGTCAGGGAAACGACACGCGCACCGTCCCTGCGCCGCAAAGTTTCTTCACCATCGCCGGATACGCCCCGGTCGCGATGCAGATGGCGCTCATCCGCTACTGGCGCGCGCGCGACTCGCCGGCGCGGTTAGCGACTCTTCCGTCCGGTGAGGTCCAGATTCAAGATCGGGGTGCTGAAACCGTCGCCCTCGATGGCCACAGCCTGCAAGTCGAGCGTTACAGCATCCGCGGTTTGATCTGGGGTCTGGAAACGCTATGGATGGACAGCGACAACAACCTCGCCGCGCTGGTCTCCACCGACGCTGAGTTCGATCACTTCGAGGCGGTGCGCGAGGAGTATGAGCCTGCCCTGGCGAAATTTGTCGCCAGCGCCGCACGCGACGAAATGGCGGCGCTCACCGAATTGAGCAAGGAGATGCCGGGACGCCGTACCGGAACTTTTGCCTTTACCGGCGCGACTCTGATCGACGGAACCGGCGCTGCGCCCCTCGCCAACGCCACCGTTATCACCCGCGACGGAAAGATTCTTGCCGCCGGGCCCACCGGCAAAGTCAAAGTGCCCGCCGACGCGCAGCGCATTGATGTTGCGGGCAAATACATCATTCCCGGTCTGTGGGACATGCACGCGCACTACGAACAGGTAGAGTGGGGGCCGATCTATCTCGCCGCCGGGGTCACCACGGTACGCGATGTGGGCAATGAGTTCGACTTCATCACCGCCGTGCGCGATGCCGTCAACAGCGGAACGGCGCTAGGTCCGCACATGCTGCTGGCCGGCATTGTTGATGGTGACGGGCCGCATGCCATCGGCATTGACCGCGTCAATTCGCCTGCCGATGCCCAGATGTGGGTCAAGCGTTATCACGACGCTGGTTTTCAGCAGATCAAGATCTACAGTTCCATGCAGTCTGACAATGTCAGAGCTGTCTGCGCCGATGCCCACCAACTCGGCATGACCGTCACCGGTCACATTCCCAACGGCATGACCGCCTATGACGGGGTCAACGATGGCATGGACCAAATCAACCACATTCACTACGTCCTCGACATGCTCATTCCCCCGAGCGTCGACCCCATGAAGTTAAAGTGGCCACAGCGTCTCAAGATGATTGCCTCGCTCGACGTTAATTCCCAGGCAGGCAAAAAGGCAGTTGCATTTTTGAAGCAGCACAATACCGTAATCGATCCTACGATGGCGTTGATGGAATTTGAGAACCGTTCCGCCAACGTACCTGCCGATAAAATAGAGCCCGGCATCGACCACGTTGCGCCCGAGCTTCGCGCGCAACTCGTCAATGGAGGCATGCCGCCAGAGCTTGCTGCCGACGCTCAAAAGCTCACGAAAGAAGATTTGGCGCTCATCGGCGCGCTGCATCGCGCTGGAGTGCGCATCGTCGCCGGAACCGATCAGACGGTGCCGGGATACTCGCTCTATCGCGAGCTCGAGTTGTACGTGCAAGCGGGCTTCACTCCGATGGAAGCGTTACAGGCGGCAACCATCGTTCCCGCTCGTGCCCTGAAAGTTGACCGCGACAGCGGCAGCATCGAGGTGGGCAAGCGCGCCGACCTTGCCATTCTCGACGCCAACCCGCTGGAGAATATTCACAACATCCGCAGCGTTCGCTCCGTCGTCGCCAATGGCGTGCTCTACCAGAGCGCTCCCCTGTGGCAAAGCGTGGGCTTCCAGCCCTAGCAACAGTTGGTACGGGGCAATCGTGTGTCTTACTGCACGGGCGGTGTGATTTTGAGGATGACGGACAGTCGCGGAGGGAAAAGTTGGGACACCCGTTACCCGGGGCCAAATCAGCGATTCAGTTATCATTCTGAGTAGAACTCACTGAGTAAAACTCAGGAGTAAAGTCGCATACCGACCAGGAGGATGGCTTGTGTCGACAGACACCGCTTCACGGCGCGCGTGGCTGGTTCTGTCGCTATGCCTTCTGCTATCGGTTGTTTGCGTCCCAACTCGTGCTGCGGCCCAAGCTCAGTCAAGGCATACTCCGGCCGCATCGCCGGACAAGACCAAGTCTCCTTCCCCCGACACCGGATTACCCCTGACCTTCGAGCGCCATACCGACGACTTCGATTCGATGGTGAAGCGCGGCAATATTCGAGCGCTGGTCTTGTACAGCCGCTCGGGCTTCTTCTACGTTAACGGACAGCCAGAGGGCATCTATTACGAGGCTCTGCAAGCCTTCCAGCAGTTCGTGGACGAGAAGCTGCCCCGGGGCCAGCATGTCGAGGTTACGTTTATTCCCGTCCGTCCCGATCAGCTTGAGTCCGCTCTGACTCAGGGGGTGGGCGATCTGATTGCGTACGGCCTGGTGGTGACGCCCGAGCGCGAGCAGCAGGTCGCTTTTTCGATCCCAATACAAACCGACGTGAAAGAAATTGTCGTGACCGGAAAGGACTTCGGCACACTTTCATCGTTGGAAGAGCTGGGCGGGAAGAAGGTTTTCGTTAATCCCCTCACGACCTACTACGGAAACCTGGAAAAGGTAAATGCCTCGTTCCAGAAACAGGGCAAGCCGGCGATCCTCATCCAGAAAGCTGACCCGAACTTGATCGATGAAGACCTGCTGGAAATGGTGAACGCCGGCATCCTGCCCGCGACGGTGACTCTTTCCGAACGCGCCAAACTTTGGGCCAGCGTCTTTCCGAACATTACTCCTCAGCCGAATCTGGTTGTCGCCGACGAAGGAGATCTGGCATGGGCGATGCGCAAGAACAATCCTAAGCTAAAACAACTGGTGGACGAGTTTGTTAAGACGCGCGCCGTCGGGACGTCATTTGGAAACACTCTGCTGCGGCGATATCTGGAGAATAACCAGTGGGTGAAGAATCCAACCACCGCGACCGAAATCAAGAAGTTCGAAGCGACGGTTGATTTCTTTAAGAAGTACTCATCGCAGTATGGCTTTGACTACCTGATGGTCGTGGCCCAGGGGTACCAGGAGTCGCAGCTAGAACAATCGGCGAGAGGTCCGACCGGCGCGGTAGGGATTATGCAGGTGAAGCCGTCAACCGCTGCTGCACCTCCAATCAGCATTTCTAACGTATTGAGTGCGGAGAACAACATTCATGCTGGGGTAAAAGTCCTCAAAACTATTGCGGATACGTATTTCAACGATCCAAAGATCGATCCGATGAACCGTCTGCTATTTACCTTTGCCGCTTACAACGCGGGGCCGAATCGCATTGCGGAGCTGCGAAAGCGAGCGCCGGCACAGGGACTCGATCCGAATAAATGGTTTGAGAATGTTGAACTGCTGGTTGCCCGGGACATTGGGCCAGTGACCGTCCAGTACGTCAGCAATATCTACAAGTATTACGTCGCCTACAAACTCGTCGTCGAGCAAGGACAATCCTTGCAGTAAGGCGCGAGCGCATGGGACTGAAACCTCGAGTAAGGTTACGAAACTCTTAACGGCCAGCCCTAGCCAGAACCAGCCTAGAACGGGGCGCCCTCGCGTCGGCCGGCGACAAGGTGGGGCACCTCGGCATATATGAGTGACTTATAGTCTCAAAGCGACCGGTAAGCGACCGGACGGGAACACCGACTAGACCTGAGGTAATAGCATGAATACGGCCGATGCGGTTCTGGCAACACTCCGCGCCCAGGTGACGGACATAGTCCTGGGGACAGTTTTCTTGTCCGTCGGAGCAGCGGCGTGTGCGATCGCAGCGATCCGTTGGCGCAGAGGAGTTCGCATCCTGGTGTGGTGGGGAATCTTCAGCGGGATGTTTGGCCTCCAGACACTGGTCCAAACGCCAGCCATTTTGGCAGCTCTGCCGCACTGGCTCGACCCAGCCGTCCCTTATATCAGTACAGCGATCACGTACCTGCTCTTGGTTTCCGCTTTGCTTGCGTGGCGGGAGCTGAGCCGCGGTAGGCTCAGGTCTTTTATTCAGCTGGAAATCTTCGTGGGGCTGGCAATTGCTGCGGCCGGCATTGCCACGTTCATTCGAACCGGCGTCGCTGACAGATGGATGTTCTACAACCATCTGCTCGCCGTCTTAGGCATGCTCGTCCTGCTGGCCGTGGTGCTGGTCCCGAAGTTTGCTTCTAAGTTTCTGGTTATCGGGAATCACCGCGTTCTGGCCGTCGGTACGCTCATTTTTGCTGTGGAGGCGCTGTACACCAACTTATCGAGCGTGCTGGATTACCACACGCTTCCTCTGGTCAGCTCGCTGGGCTTTATTGCTCTGCTGTTGTCCCTGGGGTACGTTGCGTTAGAAATGATCTTCACTAATGAGCGCCGTCTGCTCTCCATCGAGACGGAACTGGAGACGGCGCGGCAAATTCAGTCGTCAATTCTTCCGGCCAGCGTCCCTGAAGTCCCCAACCTCAGGATTGCCGCTACTTACCATCCTATGACCGCGGTCGCGGGCGATTTCTACCAATTCGTCCAGACAGACCACAGCCATCTGGGCATCCTGGTGGCGGACGTGTCCGGGCATGGCATCCCGGCGGCGCTGGTGTCCTCAATGATCAAAGTTGCGATGCAATCCGTCGCCGTCCATGCCCATGACCCTGCGCTGGTCCTGGCCGGATTGAATCGTATCTTGTCGAGCGAGGCGCGCGGCCAACTTGCCTCAGCGGCTTACGTCTGGATCGACAGCGAGGACCGCAAGGCGCTGTACTCTGCCGCGGGGCATCCCCCATTGCTGTGCTGGCGGAATAGCAGCGGCGAGATGCGGCGTATCGAAAGCAATGGATTGTTGTTTGGAATCAAACCTGATTCTGATTACCCGGTGTGCGCCACGGCGCTGGAACCATTCGACCGCTTGCTGCTTTACACCGACGGCGTAACCGAACCGGAGAATTCCGCCGGTGAAGCCTTTGGCGATCGGGAGCTGGAGCGTGTGGTGCGCGAGAACCGCTTGCAGCCCGCCGCGGAACTGTCGCAGCAACTGCTGTCTGAACTGCGAAAGTGGCAGACCGCCTCTGTGAGCCAGGAGGATGACATTACTCTCATCATCGTTGACGTGGTCTGAACCTCAGTTTTTTGCAAGCTTGATGGTTCGCAGCTTCTGCTGCTTCGTTGACATCGAGGCTCAAGCTCTGTTAGTTTCAATAGTTCCAGTTGTCGCCTTAGCGCCCTCAGTGCGTCTTCAGCAGTAGGCACTCACGAACAAGGAATGGACCAGACTCTCAAACAAGTAGGGGAATTACTGCTCGGAGCAATCCCGACCATCGTAATTCTGCTGTCGCTGTATGCCATCTACAGTGTGCTGCTGCACAAGCCGCTGAAGCGTATCCTGGAAGAGCGTCGCGACCGCACCGAGGGCGCCTTTGTGAGAGCACGCGCCGATATCGCCGCCGCCGAAGCCAAGGCCCAGGAATACGAGCAGAGCCTGAGGGAGGCGCGCTTGGCGATCTTCAAAACGCAGGAAGCACGCCGGCAGCGGGCACAACAGGCTCGCGCCGAGGCAATTCTAGAAGCGCGCACTCGGGCCCAGCAGCAAGTTCGCGAGGCGCATGCCGCCATTGAGCACGACATGGCCGCAGCGCGGGCGGGATTGCAAGGGGAAACCGAGAGACTCGCGGCGGAGATCATTCGCACGATTTTACGGCCTGCCGACGTGGCCCCCGCGATTGGCGGTCAGCCGTGATGAAGCGAGTAATCCTCGGCGCGGCCTTGGCTTTGGTGTTCGTGGTTTTCGCGCTCGGTGTGCTCGCCGCGCAGCAGCCTGCCGGAGCCTCTTCGCCTTCCCAACAGCAATCTTCCTCTGCGCAGTCGCAGCCACCCCAGAATCCCGACACTGCTACCGGCGAAGAATTGTCTGGTGCCGCCAGCGGAGAAGCAGGGGAAGAGAATGCGCAATTCAAATACTCGAAGTCAGTAGTATGGATGGGGCATCTCATCGGACTCAGCCCCCACGCCAGCTACCTGGTTTACTGGTTCATTAATTTTGTCCTCGTCGTCTTGTTCTTCGTGCTGCTTTTCCGGTCGTCGGTGCCCAAGATGTTCCGCGATCGCACTCAGGCCATTCAGAAAGGGATACGCGAGGCGCAGGCCGCAAGTGCTGAAGCGGCGCACCGCTTGAGCGACATCGAAGCTCGACTGGCGAAGCTGGATACCGAGGTCGCGGAGATTCGGTCGTCGGCCGAGAGCGAGGCTGCAGCCGAAGAAGCGCGAATTCGCCAAGCCGTGGAGGAAGACAAGCGCAAGATATTGGAAGGGGTTGAGACCGAGATCGGTGCCATCGCGCGCAATGCCCGCCGCGAATTGAAGACCTACGCTGCCACGCTGGCGGTTGATTTGGCATCGCGCAAGATCAAAGTAGACGACACTACCGATCGGGCGTTGCTGCGTGAGTTCGTGGGCCAACTGGGAAAGGACGGCAAATAAGCTATGGCCGCCATTGCCAGCCGATATGCGCGCGCCCTGGTAGAAGTTGTCCTCGAGCAGAAGACTGATCCCGACATCGCCCGACAGCAACTGACTGCCATCCTTGAGGCGGTCCGCGAAAGTATTGAGCTGCGTCGCGTGTGGGAATCTCCAGCGGTATCGGCGGAGCAGAAGCGCGCCGTGCTGGATGCCATCGTGCGGCAGATCGGTGTGGCCAAGCCGATTCGCAATTTTGTCGCGGTGCTGATCGATCATCGTCGAATTGCGATGTTGGAGGACGTGGCGAAACAGTTTGACAGCGAATTGAACGCGCAGTTGGGATTGGCGGAGGCGGAAATCTCCAGCGCCCGCCCACTTTCGACCGATGGAAAGCGCGAGTTGGAATCACAGTTGGAGCGCTTGACCGGCAAAAAAGTTCGCGCCCACTACGCGTCCGACCCGGAACTGCTGGGCGGTGTTGTGGTTCGCGTCGGCAGCACGATTTATGACGGCTCCGTGCGCGGCCAGTTGGAGAAGATGAAGCAGGAACTTAGTACCGCCTAGAGGCTTGCTAGCCAATTGTACTGGCCAGAGTCGAGCGCCGTAGGCGCGAAAGAGTTTAGCCCAGCACGGAGCCGGGGTCCCCAAGCCGCGCCGCCTTGGCGCGGATTGGGGTGGAGGAGCCGCAGGCGGAGTGCTGGGTAGAGTGCAAATTAAATCCGAGTCCCGTTAGGGACGGCACATTCTTTACCGGATTGGAAACGCAATTCTATGGCGCAGATTAAAGCAGACGAGATCACAAAACTCATCCGCGAGCAGATCGACAACTACGAAACCAAGATCGCTGTCGATGAAGTCGGCACCGTCATGTCCATTGGTGACGGCATTGCCCGCGTCTATGGGCTCGACAAGGTCATGGCGGGCGAGCTTCTCTCCTTCCCGCACAACGTTGCTGGCCTAGCCATGAACCTGGAAGAAGACCAGGTCGGTGTGGTGCTGCTCGGCGAATACACCGAAGTGGAAGAGGGCGACGAGGTAAAGCGCACTGGCCGCATCATGAGCGTGCCGGTGGGCGATGCGATGATTGGCCGTGTGGTCAACGGGCTCGGCGTGCCCATCGACGACAGAGGTCCGGTCAATACCGACAAGTACATTCCGATTGAGCGTCTGGCGCCGGGCGTAATCGACCGTCAGCCGGTAAAAGAGCCCATGGCCACGGGATTGAAAGCCATCGACTCGATGATTCCGATTGGACGCGGTCAACGCGAGCTCATCATCGGCGACCGGCAGACCGGCAAGACCGCAGTCGTGCTTGACACCATCATCAACAGCAAGGGCCGCGATCTTATCTGTATCTACTGCGCCATCGGTCAGAAGCGTTCCTCAGTTGCGCAAGTGGTAAAGACACTGGAAGATTTCGGCGCGATGGAATACACCATTGTGGTCTCGGCGTCGGCCTCCGATCCCGCTCCTATGCAGTACATCGCGCCCTATGCCGCTTGCGCCATGGGCGAGTACTTTCGCGATAACGGGAAGCACGCGTTGTGCATCTACGACGATCTTTCGAAGCACGCCGTCGCGTATCGCGAAATCTCGCTGCTGCTGCGCCGTCCGCCGGGACGCGAGGCCTACCCCGGCGACGTGTTCTATCTCCATTCGCGTCTGTTGGAGCGCGCTGCGAAACTTAGCAATGAACTCGGCGGCGGTTCATTGACGGCCCTGCCCATCATTGAAACTCAGGCAGGCGACGTTTCCGCCTACATTCCGACCAACGTCATCTCCATCACCGACGGCCAGATTTATCTCGAGACCGACCTGTTTAACTCCGGCGTGCGGCCGGCGGTAAACGTCGGATTGTCGGTCAGCCGCGTCGGCGGCAACGCGCAGATCAAGGCCATGCGGCAGGTTGCCGGCACGTTGCGATTAGACCTGGCGCAGTACCGCGAACTAGCGGCGTTCTCGCAGTTCGGCAGCGACCTGGATAAAGCGACACAGGCGCAGCTTGCCCGTGGACAGCGTCTCACTGAGATCTTGAAGCAGGGGCAATATCAGCCACTGCCGTTCTCCAAGCAGATTCTGATCATTTATGCCGGGACCCAGGGGCTGCTCGACGATATGCCGGTCGATCAATTGGGCGAATTCGAAAAGGGTCTATACAACTACGTCGACACCACGAATCCCGGAGTGTTGAAGTCAATCGAGGAGAAAAAAGTCCTTGACGACGATCTGCGCGCTGCGCTTACCAAGGTCATCAAGGAATTCAAGGAGCGTTTCGCCAGCGAGCGTCAGGCTGTAGCGACGGCGAGCGCCTAAATATTTTGGAGGTTCTACGCCACATTGGGTGGAGCACGCCTTCAGGCGTGCATGAAGGATCACTGGCAGGAAATCGGGCTTCAGCCGCTGAGGTAAATTCCCAAATAGCTTTCTCAGCGGCTAAAGCCAGCTCCGCATAGATTGGCTGTACTGCACGCCTAAAGGCGTGCTCCACCCGGCACAGCTGGTGTGGAACTGCTTTAAGGAACCATGGCGAACATACGCGACATTCGGCGGCGCATTCGCAGCGTGAAGAACACGCGGCAGATCACCAAAGCCATGAAGATGGTTTCGGCGGCCAAGCTGCGTCGCGCCCAGGAACGTGCGCTCGCCTCCCGTCCTATGGCTCAGATGTTGCTGAACGTGCTCACCTCGGTCATGAGCCGGGCCGATCTGATCGATCCCGTTACCGGACTACCGAGGCACCCGCTGTTGGCGGTACGTCCGGAGCGCAATATCCTGCTCGTCCTGGTGACGGGCGATCGCGGCTTGGCAGGCGCGTTCAACTCTAACGTGCTGAAGGTAGCGACGAAGTTTTTGCAAGTCTTTCCCGATCAGAACATCGACGTTTTGGCCATAGGTCGAAAAGGGCGCGATTTTCTGCGCCGACGCTATCCGGTAGGCAAAGCGGGAGAGCTAACTCGCGCCGGGCGGATCCAGGTCATTGGCGAACACCTCAACCTGCTGGCCAAGGTGGAATTCGAAGCGGTAAATGAGATCGCGGAACGCATTATTAAGGCCTATACAGACGAACAGATCGATTCCGTCTATGTCATCTTTAACGAGTTTAAGTCCGTGATCTCGCAACGCCTGATAGCGCAGCGGATTCTGCCGATGCACGAGATCGGCCGTCGCGAAGTAGCCCTGACCGAAGAGTTCACGGTGGAACAACGCGAGCGCATGGGAGAGGCAGCCCGGGCTGCGGGAATCAGCTTGCAAGAACCTCCTCCGAGCGAGGCAGAACAGGAGGCCGCAACCTTCGGTGCGGCGCCGGTGGACTACATCTATGAGCAACCGCCGGAAGAGTTGTTTGCCGCAATCCTGCCCCGCTACGTGACCATTGAACTTTTCCAGGCATTGTTGGAATCAGTCGCCGCCGAAAACGCGGCCCGCATGACCGCGATGGATTCAGCGACCAACAATGCCAACGACGTGATCGATTCGCTGACGCTGACCATGAATCGGGCGCGCCAGGCCGCGATCACGAAAGAGATTATCGAAATTGTGAGCGGCGCGGCAGCGCTGTAAGAGCCGTCAGCCATCAGCTGTCGGCTTTCAGCTAAGGCAGTCGGGATATGCGGTGATCAGAAGAAATCCATTTGCGATCTCGATGAGTACGGCAGCAAGAGTTGACTGCTAATGGCTGACAGCTGAACGCTGATAACTAAAAAGATTTTCGCTGACGGCTGAGAGCTGACAGCTGAAAGCTAGGTTTTATGGCAGAAAATATCGGACACATTATTCAAATCGCGGGGCCTGCGGTGGACGTGCAGTTCTCCGAGAAGGCGTTGCCGCCAATCTATTCGGCGCTGCGCGTCACCAGTGACGGCTTTAAGGTTCCCCAGCCCATCAACGTCATCCTCGAAGTGGAGCAGCAACTCGGCGAAGGCCGCGTGCGCTGCGTGGCCATGGAGCCTACCGAAGGCATGGTGCGCGGCATGAAGGCGCTCGACCTGGGCGGCCCCATTACCGTGCCCGTTGGCCGTGGAACGCTGGGCCGCGTGCTCAACGTCATCGGCGAACCCGTGGACAAGCTCGGCCCCGTGCCATGTGACAAGCGCATGCCTATCCATCGTGAGGCGCCAGCATTCGATGAACAGTCCACCCAGATGGAGATGTTCGAGACCGGCGTGAAGGTCATCGACCTGATCCAACCGTTCCTGAAGGGCGGCAAGATCGGCCTGTTCGGCGGCGCCGGCGTCGGCAAGACTGTTGTCATCATGGAACTCATCAACAATGTTGCGTTGAAGCACGGCGGCTTTTCGGTATTCGCCGGGGTAGGCGAGCGCACCCGTGAGGGCAACGATCTCTGGCTGGAAATGCAGGAGTCGGGCGTAGTCAACATCAAGGACCCTGCGAAGTCGAAGGCCGCGCTAATTTATGGCCAGATGACCGAGCCGCCCGGAGCGCGTTTGCGCGTGGCGTTGACCGCGCTGACCGTTGCCGAATATTTCCGCGACGAAGAAGGTTCCGACACGTTGCTGTTCATCGACAACATTTTCCGTTTCACTCAGGCGGGTTCGGAAGTCTCCACGCTGCTGGGCCGCATGCCTTCCGCCGTGGGATACCAGCCCAACCTGGCCACCGAAATGGGCGAGTTGCAGGAGCGCATCACCTCCACCAAGAAAGGCTCGGTGACGTCGGTGCAAGCCATTTACGTTCCGGCCGACGATTTGACCGATCCGGCACCAGCCACGACCTTCGCTCACCTGGATGCAACCACGGTGCTTTCGCGCCAGATCTCCGAGCTGGGCATCTATCCTGCCGTCGATCCGCTGGCTTCCACTTCGCGCATTCTCGATCCGCGCGTCGTCGGCGAGCAGCACTACAACACGGCGCAGGCCGTCAAGCGCGTGCTGCAGAGCTATAAGGACCTACAGGACATCATTGCCATTCTGGGTATCGACGAGCTTAGCGAAGACCAGAAGCTTACGGTGTCGCGCGCCCGCAAGGTACAGAAGTTCCTCTCGCAGCCGTTCTTCGTGGCCGAACAGTTCACCGGCCTGAAGGGACGCTACGTAAAGATCGACGACACGGTGCGCAGCTTCCAGGAGATCGTGGACGGCAAGCATGACGATATTCCGGAGCAGGCGTTTTACATGAAGGGCGACATCAACGAGGTTCTGGAAGAGGCCGAGAAGATGAAGGCGCAAGCGTAATCTGCCATGGCTGACACGCTGCACTTACAAATCGTGACTCCCGACCGGCTCCTCGTCCGCGAGGACACCGACCAGGTTCAGATACCGGGGAAAAACGGGGAACTTGGCATTCTGCCGGGACACGCGCCGCTCATTACGGAGCTGCAGATTGGTGAGATCAGCTATCGGACGGGCGGCACGATGCAGCACCTTGCCGTCGCGTGGGGCTTCGCCGAAGTCTTGCCGGACAAGGTGACGATTCTCGCCGCCGCCGCCGAGCGCGCCGAAGACATTGACGTCAAGCGCGCGGAGGAGGCGAAGGCCCGGGCCGAGGAAGCACTGCGCCGGGCCGCCGCTGATCTTGACTATGACGCAACGCTCTTAGCGCTGCGGCGCGCCGAGGTTCGTCTGGAGGTTGCGGCCCGTGCTGGACAGACGGTTGCGGCGCGTTAGGCAGAGCTTCCAGGCTAACGGGGTTTCGGCTGCGTGTGCCTTTTGTTATGCTTAAAGCATCATACTAGGACGAAAGGCAATCATGGGCGTTGTTGAGGATGTTCGATCGGCTGTGCAGGACTTCGTAGCGCCTGAGCTTCGCGAGCTGCGTGCCCGGATTGACGCTCTAGAGGAGCAGCAAAAGCAGTTCCGCGCTGACGTGGAAAAGCGTTTCGACGGCGTGGAGAAGCGTTTCGACGGCGTGGAGAAGCGTTTCGACGGCGTGGACAAACGATTCGAAAAACTCGATGACAAACTTTCCGATGTGCGCGATGAACTGGTCACGGAAATTCGCCGCACCGCCGCCATCTACGATCTTACGGTTCGGGTAGCCAAGCTCGAATCCGAACGGCCGGGGGCCCATTAACACAAATATTCAGGTCTAAAGCCGCGACGTTTCAGTTTGCCGCGCCGGATGGAACTCCGGCGCGGCTTTGCTGTCACAATGCGGCGATTACGCCGAGACCGCCTTCGGCTGCGGTGCGACGAAGCGAATTGCTTTGGCAAGAAGGATGGTCTCGATGTTGCGCAAGGCGTCGAGCACCTTGTCACTGATTTCGCCATCCACCTGCACTACTGCAACTGCCGATGCCTCCTGCCCCTGCCGGCTGCGGCCGAGCGAGAAGTTGGCGATGTTGACATTGTGCTGCCCCAGCACCGTCCCGACGCGGCCCACAACGCCGGGCACGTCGAGATTGCGCAGGTAGATGACGTTGCCTTCCAGCGGCGCCTCCACGTCGATGCCGTCGATCTCAAGCAGCCTGGGCAAGCCGCCGGCCTGAACGCAACCAGCCACGGTGTTTTCCTGCTGACCAGTTTTGAAGGTCATGCGAAGCACGTTGGCCGCGCCACCCGCGTCGCGCGTTTTCTTGCGTTCGGTGATGCGGATGCCACGCTCCTCGGCGATTGACGCCGCATTTACCAGGTTCGCCCTCTCATGGGCATGAGCAATCTGGTTTAGTGCGCCTGCTACCGCGGCGTTGCGAATGAGCGCAGTCTTCCATTCCGCAATCTCGCCGCTGTAGCTAAGGCCCATCTCTTCTACGCCGCCCTCGCCAGATTGCGCCAGGAACGCGCCCAGACGCTCGCCGAGCACGATGTATGGCAGCATCTGCTGGTACTCTTCTTCGCTGATTGAGGGCACGTTTACCGCGTTCTGGATAACGCCCTTGAGTAGGTACTCGCGGACCTGAAGCGCGATCTGCACGCCGACAGCCTCGGACGCCTCGTGGGTGGACCCCGCGATGTGCGGCGTCAAGATGACGTTTGGCAGGGCTGCCAGCGGAGAGTCCTTAAGCGGCTCATTGCTGTAGACATCCAGCGCAGCGCCACCCAGTTGTCCCGACTGCAGGGCTTCAATGACAGCGGGTTCATTCAGCAACTCGCCACGTGCGCAATTGATCAGGCGCACGCCCTTCTTCATCTTGCGGATGGAGTCAGCGTTGATCATCCCCTGGGTCTGCGGCGTCAGGCCGACATGCAGCGTGATGTAGTCCGACTGCGCGAAGACTTCATCGAGCGTGGCCAGAGTGATATTCAACTGCTGAGCCAGACTAGGCGCCACGTACGGATCGTGTCCAACGATCTTCATACCGAAAGCTATGGCGCGGCGGGAGACTTCGACTCCGACGCGGCCCAAGCCGACGATGCCAAGGGTCTTGCCACGAAGCTCGCTGCCTTGCAGCGTCTTCTTCTCCCACTTGCCGGCATGCATAGTCGAGTCGGCGCGTACAACATGACGAGCCAGGGCCAGCATGAGGGCGAAGGTATGCTCGGCGACAGCCACAGCATTGCCGCCGGGGGTGTTCATTACCACGATGCCGCGCTTGGTGGCAGCGTCGAGATCAACATTGTCGACGCCTACGCCAGCGCGTCCGATAACGCGCAGCTTCGGAGCCTTGTCCATCATGGCGGCGTCGACGAACGTTGCCGAGCGAACCAGGATGGCATCCGCTGTAGCCAGTTCTCCGGGCAGCGTTTCTTTGTCAGTGGTTACCACTTTCCAGTCTTTGTGTTCACCAAAGATGGCGGACGCCGAAGATGAGATTTTGTCAGCGATAACGATCTTCATACAGTGGCCGCCTCGGCGAATTGTCCGGCAAGGACTTCTTGCACGGCGCGCACGCCTGCGCCCAGTTCGATGTGATGAGACGGCGCAACCTTGAGCAGTACATGCTCCAACGCGCCGATGACGCCGAGAGCGTCGAGGTAGTCGTAATAGCCGAGATGGGCGATGCGGAAGAGTTTGCCCTTCATCTCACCCTGGCCATTGGCAACGACCATGGCAAAGCGCTCACGAAACTCTTTCACGATAGCGCTGGAATCCACGCCAGCCGGCGCCAACACGGCAGTGACGGCGGCTGCAGGACAAGTGGGCGCGAACAGCTTCAGGCCCAGGGCCTGCACTCCGGCGCGAACCATTGCGGCCGAAGTTTCCGCATTGTGGATGAGGGCCTCGCGCCCGTCGGCAAGGTTGCCACCGCCGGACTTGCGGATGTAGTCCAGCGCTGCAGCCAGTCCACAGATCAGCGCGACGGCAGGCGTAAATGCTGATTCACCTTTGGTCTGCGATTTGCGCTCCTTGCGCAGGTCGAAGTAGAAGCGCGGCTGCTTGGCAGTCTCCATACGTTGCCAGGCACGCTCGCTCACGCTGAGGTAGGCGAGTCCCGGCGGAATCATGACTGCCTTCTGCGAGCCACCGATGAGGATGTCGATGCCCCAATCGTCCACTTCGAAATGGGTGGTGCCCAGTCCGGTGATGGCGTCGACCACGAATAGCGTGTCCGTACCTTTCAACAGCGCGGCGATAGCCTTCACGTCGTGACGCGCGCCTGTGGAGGTCTCGGTGGCCTGCATGTAAAGCACGCGTGCGCCCTCGAGCTTGGATTTGATTTCGCGCAGGTCGAAGGTCTGCCCGTAAGGGACCTCGACCAGTTCGATCTGGCAGGCGAATGCCTTAGCGAGATCACGCCAGCGCTCACCAAACTTTCCGGCCGTGAGTACTACGACTTTTTCGCCGGGAGAAGTGAGGTTGGATACTGCGGCTTCCATCGCGCCGCTACCTGAGGAAGCGAGAATGAGAACGTCGTTCTTGGTGCCGATGAAGGTCTTGAGATCAGCAAGTGTACGAGTGAAAATTTCGCGGAATTCAGCCGTGCGGTGATGCATGTCCGCGGCGGCAATCGCATTTTGAGCGGCCGGAAGAAGAGGGGTCGGGCCGGGAGTAAACAGCCGTGTCTTACGTAGCATGGCAAGTACCTCTACAGGTTGATTGCCGGCGCACACGAGCGCCGACCTGTTAATCATAGGCTTTCGCGGCGGGACAGGCCACCACACGTGGGTAGTGGCTGTGTGTTCCGTATCACCGGCCCATGTGACTCACTACTCTATAATTACGCCATGAGCTTGACCCAGCAAGTCCAAAAAGACATGGTTGACGCCATGCGCAAGAAGGAAGAGCTGCGGCTGTCGACCCTCCGGATGATGAAGGCCGCATTGCAGAACAAACGAATCGAGAAACGCGCCGACCTCGATGAGAAAGAAGAGTTGCAGGTCTTTACCACGATGATCAAGCAGCGTAAGGACTCCATCGAGCAGTTCACAAACGGCAACCGTCCCGAGCTGGCGGCCAAGGAAGCCCAGGAGATAACAATCATCGAGGGCTACATGCCCAAGGCGGTCGGCGAAGAGGAGATCGTTGCCACGGTTCGTGCCGCCATCGCAGAGATGGGGTCGCCGACTATGAAGGACATGGGCGCGGTGATGAAGAACGCCAAGGCCAAATTCGGCGACGCGCGCGTGGACGGCAAACTGCTGAGCGAAGAGGTCAAGAAGCAACTAGCGACTAGCAATTAGCAACTAGCAACCGAAGAGGAAGTATGCTTCGCACCCCTATTCTGGCTGCGTCGAGGGTCCCTTCTTCACGTCAGCAAACACCCGCAGGGCGATGCGGTCCATTACTTGCGAAACCACTGCCGCCTCCGGCATCGCCTCCTGGGTTGAGAAGGGCGCACCAGCAATCGCCGCGTTATCTCCAGCGCGATACAGCTTGTACTCCACCGTGGCGCGATACTCCGGATCCACGGCCTGTCCGCGGGGATTGTTCCAGACTCCGTTCGGATTGGTTTCGATGGTGCCGGGCCGAGGCATCGCGGGATCGGTCGAGCCGCGCAATTCGACTAGCGTGGTGTAGACGACGTAATCGCACTTTTTGTCTTTGGCTTCGGCGCCGACATCTTCGGGCGTTATTCCGTCAAGGGGCATACCTTCAATCTTGACATGCAGTTTCTTGTCGGGCTTCAGCTGGTTAAGCGCCGCGACTAGGCGATCGCGCTCCAAGGTGCCCGGAACTGCGAGGGTGGCGGCGTTCTTCATGGTGGCCACTCCGATCCGGACGATGCGGTTCTCCTGAGCGAGTGCACAGGTTGAAAGCAAGGCAAAACAAAGCAATAAGCCGCAAATGAAGCGCTGCATGATCACCTCATAGCTGAGTTGACAGCATTGTAATGGATTGAGATGGTGCGAGTTCCTGCGAATGTGCCCGGAGTGCGCTGGCATCTGGAGAATCGGGTGCTCGTCTGTGAAAACAGGACGGTGGTGTTCAATTAGTACAGTCATCATCGGGATGGGTTCTGAGCCGACCCGCGCGTTAAGCTAGCTGCGCGACTTTGCGTATTCCACTGGAGACGGCAACTCTTCCAGCCCACGCCCGGCGAAGATCTCTTCGAAATTCGTCATCAATTCCTGGTGAATGAGTCCGTTCGTTGCCAACACTTCGCGGCTATCGAGGCGAAACGGCGATCCGTCAAAGCGGGTCACGCGTCCGCCCAGCTTCTTGCACCAGAAGCACACCCGCCGCGGTGTCCCACGGATTCAGATTGAACTCCCAGAAGCCGTCGTAGCGCCCGCAGGCGACATTGGCCAGGTCGAGCGCTGCCGATCCGGCGCGCCGGACCCCGTGCGAGCGCAACGTGAGCTGGTGATAGAAGTGAATATTGGGATTCTTGTGCCGCTTGTGACTGGGAAAACCAGTGCCCAGAATTGATTCCGCTAAGCGCTTCGTCTTGGATACGTGAATCGGCTTGCCGTTCAGCGTCGCGCCTTGGCCGCGCTCGGCGGAGAACATCTCGTCGCGCGTAGGATCGTAGAGAACGCCGACCTCAAGCTGCTCATCCTTGCGTACCAACGCGATCGAGATGCAGAACACTGGATAGCCGTGGGCAAAATTGGTAGTGCCGTCGAGAGGATCGACGTACCAGCGATAGTCGGCGGCGGGATCGCTGCGGGCTCCTTCCTCGCCGACAATGCCATGTTCCGGCCAACGGGAGCGCAAGCGCTCGACGATCATCTTCTCTGACGCGCGATCGGCCTCGGTGACCAGATCAACGTCGCCCTTGTACTCGATGGTGACATGGCTGGCGAAGTAACGCATCAGGAGCGCGCCAGCCTCCCGGGCGATCGCTTCCACTTCTGGCAGGTACTGCGTCATTCCGAACCACTTGCGGAGTTGCCGTCCTTGGCCTGACCAGAGCCGTCGGGGCGCGGCTTGCGCGCAGTGTCCTCGGCAATGTACGCGATCTCGTGCTTGAAAATAAAAAGGTTGGGTGCTCCCTCGCGGGTCAGACGCACCATACGCCGGTCGTAGTACTCAATCCACCCGCGGACAGTGTCGCCGTCCATCAACTTGATGCGGACCGGACGCTGCTTCTCGCCCAGCATCTTGAGATAAGCCGCCTCCTCGTGAGTGTCGTCTGGCGGGGGAGACTTGCCCTTACGCGAATTGGCGTCGTTGCTGGACCCTCGAAAAGCCATGGCTCGATTCTACACGCAGACGCATTCTTGCCCGGCTGCAATCTGGAGGACCTAACGGAAGATCGCAACGATTAGCGGAAGGCCGGAATTTCTAACCTTGGTCATGGGATCACGACTGTCGATTGCAGACTATGTTCTGGAGCGCAGCAGAAGAATTAACGGAGCAGAAACACTTCTTAACAATTTTCCTTTACTAAACCATCAAGATAAAACCTATCGTGATAGCTTGGCTATCTTGCCGAATGCATCATTGAGATCAAGCCCAGCATCTTATCGAGAACGTGCCGCGAATTGAGAATGTACCGCGAGTCGTCACCACTTTGATTCCATTCTGGGGTTAGGAAGCTGAGCGTCATCTTCAAGTTCTGAATCTTATGCATCTGCCGTCTTCTTTAACAGTGGTGGGAACTCCGATCATGGCGCTAGCCCTATGTCTCGGCTTCGGCCTCGCCGCGTATTTTGGTTTGCGTCACTTCTCCAGGTTGCTGATTGCTCTGTCGCGAAACCGTTCACAATTATTTTCAGTTGGAGCGGGCATCACGCTGTTTATGGTTGTGTTCCAGATGCACAACTGGAGCCGGCAACAGTCTGCCGATACGGCTGGCCAGGACTTCATAGTGGCGTCCGCCCCATTGGCGGCGCAGGGGGCCGGGATTCTTGGCCATGCGGCACTCGCTGCAGTCAGCACCTACCACAATGACAATGCCCGGACCGGACAGTACATAAATGAGACCGCACTGACGCCGGCAAACGTGAATGCAGCGCGGTTTGGCAAGCTTTATTCCTATCCGCTGGATGGCTATGTTTATGCGCAGCCGCTTTACATGCCGCAGGTCGCAATTCCTGGAAACGGTGTTCACAACGTTGTAATTGTGGCGACCCAACACGACAGCGTTTATGCCTTCGATGCCGACTCCAGTTCCGCCGACCCTCTTTGGCGGGTCAACTTTCTCAATCCCGATGCCGGTATTAACAGCTTGTCGCCTGCGGATGTGAACGCCAGTGACATTGTGCCGGAGATAGGAATCACCAGCACTCCTGTCATTGACATAACCAGCAACACGATCTATGTAGTGGCAGCTACCAAGGAGAATGGCTCTTTTTATCACCGCCTGCATGCACTGGATCTGGCTTCGGGTGTGGAGAAATTCAGTGGGCCGCAACCTATCCAAGCCACGTATCCCGGCTCCGCCCGAGAAAGCCTGAACGGTGTTCTTGCTTTTGATTCCCGCTTCCACTTGCAAAGGGCGGCCCTGCTGCTCGACAAAGGCCGCCTGTATGTTGGGTTTGCGTCCTACGGCGATTTTGGCGCCTATCACGGCTGGGTCATTGCTTACGACGCGACGACGCTGAAGCAAGTCGGAAGCTGGGTGACCACTCCCAACGGCTACCAGGGAGGCATCTGGATGAGTGGCTGCGGAATCTCCGCGGATGCTGATGGCAATCTCTATCTCTCGGTTGCCAATGGTCCCTTTGACGCCTTCGGTGAGCAACCCGGTGTGGACTTGAGCGACAGCGTCGTAAAGTTGAAGCCGGCGTCCGGCGGTTTAGCACTACTCGATTACTTTACTCCGTTCGATCAGGCAAGAATGGCGCGCGATGACTTGGACCTGGGATCGGCCGGCGTGGTTCTGCTACCGGACCAGTCCGGTCCTTATCCGCACTTGGCGGTTACCAGCGGCAAGAACGGTCACATCTATGTCCTCAACCGCGACGCTCTCGGCGGTTACCGGGCGGATGGAAATCGCAATTCGCAGGTGGTGCAAGAAATCTCGGGGCTCCGCCAGCAGATGGGTACGCCCGCCTATTGGAATGGTTACATTTATTTTGGATCGGGAGTGAGTCCATCCAAAGATTCCATTCGAGCTTTTAGTATCCGCAATGGAATGTTGTCCCATCCGGCGGCCTCGCAAACCCCGGCCGTCTATTCCTTGACTCGCAATACCGTGAGCGTTTCGGCGAATGGCAACAAGAATGGAATCGTATGGGCGGTGCAGACCGACGCCTACTACGCAACCAAGGCACCCGGTCCCGCAATTCTGCACGCTTACGACGCGAGGAATCTCGGACGCGAGTTGTACAACTCCAATCAGCGCTTGGCCCGCGATAACCCAGGTCCGGCGTCGAAGTTTACGGTGCCTACGATTGCGAATGGCAAAGTATTCGTCGGCACGGCAAATCAACTTAGCGTTTACGGACTACTATCGGCACCGGGCAACTAGTCGCATCTATAAGGCTCAGCGAAAACTTCATATGGGTTATTTGGCGCCCACTGGCTTCGGCCCTGCCGCCTTCACCTCGGGTGGCGCGTCAAACTGCTCGAAGTTTTTGGCAAAGCGCGCGGACAGATCGGCTGCCATCTTGTCGTAGGCCGTTTTGTCCTTCCATGAATTACGAGGGTTCAGCAGCTCCGGCGGAACTCCGGGGCAGGACTTCGGAATGCTCAATCCGAATGCAGGCTCAATCTCAAACTCCACATTCGCCAGCTTGCCTTCGACCAGCGCGTTGACCATGGCGCGCGTGTAAGGCAGGCTCATGCGCTTGCCGATGCCATAAGGCCCGCCTTGCCAGCCGGTATTCACCAGCCAGCATTGCGCATTGTGCTCGCGCAAGCGGCGACCGAGCATCTCAGCGTACACCTTCGGTGGCAGCGGCATGAAGGGCGCGCCGAAGCAGGTGGAAAAGGTAGCCTGTGGCTCGGTTACGCCGGCTTCTGTCCCCGCAACCTTGGCGGTATAGCCAGACATAAAGTGATACATGGCTTGCTCAGGCGTAAGTTTCGAAATCGGAGGCAGCACGCCGAAGGCGTCCGCGGTGAGAAAGACGACGTTCTTAGGATGTCCACCAAATCCCGGAATCACGGCGTTATCGATGAACTCCACCGGATAGGCGGCGCGAGTGTTTTCGGTCAAGCTGTCGTCGTCGTAATCGGGAATGCGGGTGACTGGATCGAGCACGACATTCTCGAGCACCGAACCGAAGTGTAGTGCATTGTAGATTTGCGGCTCGTTCTCTGGCGAGAGTCTTATGCACTTGGCGTAACATCCGCCTTCGAAGTTGAAGACGCCAGTCGCACTCCATCCATGCTCGTCATCGCCGATCAGCCTGCGGCTGGGATCGGCGGACAGCGTCGTCTTGCCGGTGCCCGACAATCCAAAGAACAGCGCAGTCACGCCGTCCGCGCCGATGTTGGCCGAACAATGCATGGGGAAGACGTTACGATCGGGCAGCAGGAAATTCATGATGCCGAAGATGGACTTCTTCATTTCGCCGGCATACTCGGTGCCGCCGATGAGTACCAGTTTCTTGCTGAAGTTGATCAGAATAAATACTTCGGAGTTGGTGCCGTCACGCTTGGGGTCGGCCTTGAAGCCAGGCGCGCTGAGAATGGTGAACTCGGGCGTGTGGGTCTTGAGTTCCTCTGCCGTGGGACGAATGAACAACTGCCGAACAAAAAGATTGTGCCAGGCATATTCGTTAATCACCTGAATCGGCAGCCGGTATTTTGGATCGGCGCCGCAATAGAGGTCCTGGACGAACAGTTCCTTGCCTTTCAAGTAGTCGAGCACCCGTTCATAGAGAGCGTCGAACTTGTCGGAAGAGAAAGGCTGGTTGGCGGATCCCCACGCAACTTTGTTTTCGGTGACGGCGTCCTTGATGGTGAACTTATCCTTGGGAGAACGGCCGGTGCGCTTGCCGGTCCCGGCCACCAGCGAGCCGCGAGCCGCCAGTTCCGCCTCATCACGACGCAGCGCGGCCTCCGCCAGGGGGGCCGGATACAAGTTGCGATGGACCTTGTCTCCTCCCAACAGTTGCGATACTTCGGGAGTTTGTAGAACGGAGGACATATAAGAACTCCTAACCCTGAATCGAAATGGAAATTAGAGCGGTTTCACTACGCTTCAGTCCGACTTCGGGTAGAGCAGCACCTAAGCTCAATCGTTCATAAACTGCAGACAGACAAATGCATCGAGGAGCTGTTGCCCCTGACTAAGATGTCAGCGGGTTACAAGTTGGTGGGCTTCGTCAACAATTGCCTGAAGATGATCGAGCGTTTCCTGAACGGTCAAGCTGTACATCTCGCGACCGTTATCTTCGCCCGATTCAATTGCCCATTTCAAGTAATGTCCCGCGATCTGGACCGCCATCGGATCGGTGATGACTTTCCCGGTCTTCCGGTGATACTCCACCCAGGCAGGATGGGGAAGCGCAATCCAGACCGGGCGATCTCCCACCAGAAACTTGATATCGACTGCATCCGCATGCCGCGTAGCAATGGCAACGATCAGCGCCTGATACGCACAGTGCACGGGCTTGCCCGTCCAGCGATCAATAGCCTGAAAGTCGTCGTACATAACCAGATAGAACTATAGCCGACCTAGAGTGGCGGGGGCAATCATCCTGAGGAAAGAGGACCAGAGTGGGAAGGATTGCGTTGGACGTAGCGGTCCGCAGCAATCGCCACTCGCGCGGCGATTAGGCCCGTTCTCTCGCTTCACCTAGGACGACCTTCACATCCATCTTGCGCTTGTTTCGATAGATAGTCACGGTGACGGTGTCGCCCGCACGATGTTTGTTCATGGCGTTCGCCAGGTCCTGCTGATCGCCAATAGAATCCCCGTCGATGGCGACGATTAAATCCCCGCCGATCATGATGGGCGCGTTCCCGAGATACGCGCGCTGGTTACCGCCGCGCAGCCCAGCCTGGTCAGCGGCCCCACCGGGAACAGCGCGTACGATCAGAACGCCATAATCGGAAGGCAGACCCATCTCCTGCGCCAACTCAGGCCCGATCGACAGTACAGATATGCCGAGCGTAGGCCGCCGCACCGTACCCAGAGTGATCAGGTCGTTAAGTACAGCCTTGGCCACATTGATGGGAATCGCAAAGCCGATGCCCGCGCTTTGGTTGGAACCGCCGGTGGCAATCAAGCTGTTGATGCCGATCACTTCGCCGTGCGAGTTCAAAAGCGGTCCGCCCGAGTTTCCAGGATTGATCGCCGCATCGGTCTGGATAGCTTCGTCGATGTTCGAACCTTCCGGGCTGCGGATGGGGCGAAGCGAACTAATGATGCCGCGCGTCATCGTTCCCGCCAGTCCAAACGGGTTTCCGATAGCGAAAGTCTTCTGACCGACTTGAAGGTTCTTAGAGTCGCCGAGCACGGCCGGGACCACGCCGGGCGCATCAATTTTTACGACCGCCAGATCATGTCCGCGATCGCGTCCGATCACTTCGGCTTTGTAGGTCTTCTTGTTGTGCAGCGTCACTTCGACCTGCGTGGCGTTGCCGACCACGTGAAAATTGGTGAGGATGTGTCCTTCTTTGTCGATAATGAAGCCCGAACCCTGGCCTTCCTCGGGTACCGGTCCATAGAAGAAGTCGTACGCCACGGTTTTCGAGGTAATGTTGACGACCGATGGGATGGCCTTGTGATAGACCTCAATGTTATTTCGCTCATCGGCATCGAGGGTCTCAGGGCCTGCAGCCTCGCTGAGTTCGACATGCGTGGGACGCGAAACCCAGTTTGGCGCCGTCACCCCGCTGTGGTGCGTTGTGTACCAATAAAAGGCTCCCGCCAGAATTACTCCGAGGAGAAAGGGTCGTGCAAATTTCATAGTGTTGTGGAGGCGATCAATGCTTCGTAGTTGCCGCCGAGAGATTAGACGGCCAACTCATACGAGTGTACCGAATGAGGGGCGACTTGCGCGAATACGAGGCGGTCGTCAGGATTGATTCATAAATCGCTTTCGACTCGTTGTCTCTCGACGTGTCGCTATACTTTACTTTGCGATCCTGAATGGATCACATCCCAATGAACTCGCAGAGGAGCAGGGGTCTATGGAATACGTGCGGCTGGGCCGAACCGGAATGGAGGTATCGCGCATTTGCCTCGGATGCATGACTTATGGCGATCCCAACCGGGGCGCGCATCCTTGGACACTTCCGGAAGAGCAGGCGCGCCCGCTCCTTCGCCGCGCGATTGAGTTAGGCATCAATTTCTTCGACACGGCCAATACTTATTCCGATGGCACCAGCGAGGAATTTCTCGGCCGCGCGATTCGCGACTTCGCTAGCCGCGACGAAGTTGTGATCGCCACCAAGGTTTACTTCCCTCTTCGCAAAGGCCTCAATGCGAGGGGCCTTTCGCGCAAGGCAATCATGGCGGGCATCGACGCCAGTCTCAAGCGTCTCGGCATGAACTATGTCGATCTCTACCAGATCCACCGCTGGGACTACGACACGCCTATCGAGGTCACGTTGGAAGCGCTGCACGATGTGGTCAAGGCCGGCAAGGCACGCTACATCGGCGCATCGTCCATGTTTGCGTGGCAGTTTTGTAAGGCGCTCTACCTTGCCGACCAGCACGGCTGGACCCGCTTCGCCACCATGCAAGATCACTACAATCTCCTGCATCGCGAAGAAGAACGTGAGATGCTGCCCCTGTGCGCGGAGGAAAAGATAGCAGTGCTTCCATGGAGTCCGCTGGCGCGAGGACGGTTGGCGCGCGCCTGGGATGAGAGCACTAGCCGGCTGGAAACCGATGAGTACGGGAAGAAGCTTTACGTCGCTGCCAACGACGCGGACCGTCGCGTTGTAGAGCGCGTCGGCGAGATCGCAAAGAAGCGGGATGTTCCGCGCGCGCAAGTGGCGCTGGCGTGGCTGCTGCACAAGCCAGTGGTCACCACGCCCATCGTGGGTGCATCCAAAGCGCAGCACCTCGACGACGCCATCGCCGCGCTCTCGTTGCGTTTAACTCCGGAAGAAATTTCCACCTTGGAAGAACCCTATGTCCCGCATCCGGTGGTGGGATTCTCGTGATTCAGGTGGACAAGGCGTTTACGGTGCCATGCCGTCGTCCATCCACTGCTTGAACCTGGCGATTTGCTCTTTGGGCCACGCTTCGTCGCAAGGCATGCTGCCATCGTCGAGGCGGGAGTAGATCGCCGCGGCATGAGCTTTCACGTCATCGTATGCCGAGAGATCCATGCCGAACTCTTTCATGGTGTCCACATCAGGAGTGTCACGAAACAGCGGACGAATGTCTTTGGCAAAGCTCAGAGCCATGCACCACCTCCAATGAACGATTTTGTCACAAAAAGCGGAATAGAGTTGCTCGCTCACCACGCCATCGATCCTCGACGTTTCCGGCTGCCCTTTGCCCTGACTATCCTGCCATGAGGTGACAAGTACCCGCCTCCCGTAGCATCCTTAGGTTAAGTGTCCACGACATTGCCGTACAAACAGCTCGGTGGTTTGATGAATCGCGTTATCTTTTTCCTGGGAATATTTCTGGCCGCTCTGAACCCAACGGCGCGGGCGCAATCGATTCCGCTGACATCCGGGCCGGTGTTGCCGTTATATCGCGCGCTCCGCGACGTAGGACTCGATCCCCAACGCGTGTTCCAGATTCGCGAGGCTGAGATCGATCGCGAAGATATTCACATGTGGTTGAATGACGGCACCATTGCATTTACCCAATCCGTCGATGGCAAAGTGACGGGGGCTTTCTTTGAAGGCGACGGAGAAGTGCTGGTGCGCCCTCCCGACCGCATGGAGCGGGCTTCTCTTGGCCGCTTCATCGGCGCCGGTGTGCTGGAAGAGAAGTTTTCATCTGCGTATCTGCGCTTCAACGACAACACCGCGAAGGACCTGGAGCCATACCTGCGTCCGCCGTCCGATGCCGCGGCCTTCCTCGCAAAGGTTGGCGCCACGGCGCGCGCTCTGGCACAGGCTGATGCGATGCGGCTCTGCATTTCCTTCACCAGCACACCGCCCGTTCCGGCGAATGGCCAAGCTGCTCCTATAGGCGACCGTTTGCTGCATGCTCGGATAGCAGGCGAGCACTACGGTGTGTTCGACGTCTATTTCGACACGCTCAGTCCCGAGCAGATCGTGGTGGGCAATGCCACCTCACAGAACCAGCAGATCTATTACGACCTCTGGATGAGCTTCCCGATGCGCTCGCAGCGCAAGACACCCCTTTCCAATAGCCGTTTCGAAGGACCCAACGGCCCGGCATGGACGCGGGATGTCCTGACGGTCAACAAGTTCACCATTGCTGGGAAGCTCGATCCACCTCGAGACCTGGCGGCCGATGCAACCCTCGACGTCGAGGTGAAACAAGGCGGCGCGCGGCTGGTGCTCTTTGAACTGTCCCGCTACCTGCAACTGAAGCAGGTCGACGCCGACGGCCAGCCGCTGGAATACATCCAGAATGAAGCCGTGGAAGGCAGCGAAATGTCGCGGCGTGGCAATGACATTGTCGCGGTTGTGTTTCCCCAGCCTTTGCAGGCAGGAGCGCATTTTGCCTTGCGCTTCAGCTACGCCGGCTCGGTGCTGTCGGACGCGGGCGGCGGACTACTGTACGCGGGTGCGCGCGGAACCTGGTATCCCAATCGCGGCATCGCCATGACCAGCTACGATGTCACCTTCCGTTTCCCTGAGCCCTGGACGGTGGTGGCGACTGGGAAGCTGGTCTCGTTGCAGCGACAGGGCGGCGATTTCCTGGCCCACTGGATCACCGAGAAACCCATTCCCATCGCCGGATTCAACCTCGGCGTGTACGTCCGTAGCTCGGCGAAGTCGGGCGACGTCGAGGTGGACGCCTACTCTGCACGTGGGGGCGTAATCAAAGTCGTGCCACCTTCGGGCGTGATCGCTACCTCGCCGGGCCCGGAATCGCTGCTGGCCTCGGGGACGTCGGGGATGAAGCCGGAGCCGCTGCCCAGCGCCGCAAGTCGAGGTCAATCGCTTGCTGATAACGCTGCGGAAACCTTGACCGCACTTTCGCAGATGCTGGAGCCGTATCCCTTCAGCACGCTCTCGCTGGCGGAAAATCCCAGTACCGACAGCCAAGGGTGGCCGGGGCTGGTTTTCCTTTCCAGTTACGTGTATCTCAGTCCGGAACAGCGTGCGGCCATAAAACTTCCGCCTGCCGACCAGATCATTTATGGCGACATCATGATGCCCCATGAACTTGCCCACCAGTGGTTCGGCGACACGGTGTCGTGGGCCAGCTATCACGAGCAGTGGTTGATGGAAGGACTGGCGAATTACTGCTCCCTGATGTTGCTGGAGCGTACTCGCCCCGCGGACGCGAAGCTAATGCTGCAAACGTATCGAAATTGGCTGGCGTCGCCCTCGAAGGAAGGCCGCCCCAACGTCGAAGCCGGACCGGTGACGCTGGGTGTGCGCCTATCGTCGTCGCACTTTCCCAACGGGTACGAAGTCATTACCTATAGCCGCGGCACCTGGCTGATTCACATGCTGCGCTGCATGTTGCGCGATGCATCGCGCACCACGGATAAGCCTGATGGTGACGACACCGCTTTCCTCGCGCTGTTGCGGAACTTAGTAAATCGTTTTCAGGGGAAAGAGATCACTAACGCCGATTTTCAGCAGGCCATCGAGGCGATACTGCCGCCCGCCTTGTGGTTTGAGGACCGCAAGTCGCTGGACTGGTTTTTCGATGGATGGGTAAACGGCACTGCATTTCCGCAGTTCGAAGTTGCGGAGGTGAAGGTGGCGCGCGGCGCCGGGACGGTGAAGATCAGCGGAGTCATCCGCCAGAAACTGTCGCCACCGGACCTGGTAACCAGCGTCCCGGTGTATGGAGTGGCAGGCGAGCAACAGATCTATCTGGGCCGGGTGTTCGCCGAAGGAGATGAAACTCACTTCAGCCTGTCCGCGCCGGCAGGGGTGAAGCAGTTGGTACTCGATCCCTACCAAACCGTGCTGACCGCACCGCAGTGAACGGCAAGCTCTGCGAAGGGGCGTTCACCCGCTTTGGGCATCTCTCGCCACAGCTTCGAGATGTTCGAGGGGGCGGGCAGGATCGTATGCCAGAATCCGCCGCGCAGCTGATATGTCCGCGACAAACCGGTTCACCTCGATCGACCTCCCCGGTAGATGTTGAACGGTGGACGCTGATCCGGTAATTTCCAGGACGCGCGCGGCTAACTCCGGCAATGTCGTTCCCTGCCCGCTGCCGATATTGATGGGACGGTCTGCAGGCGCCGATGCCGCCGCCACGAGCGCGGTCACAACGTCGCCGATCCAAACGAAATCCAGAATCTTGCCCTCACCATAAATCGTCAGGGGCTGCCCAGAGCGCGCCATCTCGATAAACAGCGGTATCACCCGGTCGCGATCTCCCGGTCCATATACATTGGCGAGCCGAAGGACCATGACCTCCAGACCTTCGGTAGCGAACTGGCGGCAGTAGAACTCGCCAGCCGCTTTGCTCGCGCCGTACATGTTTTGCGGATTGAAGCCGGCAGTTTCTGCCACGGGCAGAGTTTCCGCGTCTCCGTAAACCTCGCGCGAGGAGGTAAACACCACCCGGCGAACTCCACGTTCCTGTGCCGACCTCAAAACATTGTAGGTGCCCACTACGTTGGTTGAGAACGAGTAGTCCGGATCGGATGTAGCACCAAGCACGTTGGATTGCGCTGCCAGATGGTAGACAACATCGACGCCCTTCATGGCCATGCCCAACGCGGCTCGATCGCGGATGTCGGCGATCTGCAATGCTGCGCCGTCACCGGCAACTGGCTCTCCGCGGTGAAGGTTGTCAAAGACCGTCACCTCATCCGAACGAATTCGTAGGGCGGAAACCAGATGACGGCCGATGAATCCGGCGCCACCTGTAACGAGAACTTTCATGAGTCATACTTCACTTTCCCGCTACGATGTGCTTCAGCCATGGTGGACCGCCTGCTTGGCGCGACTCCGGCCCATGTCCACATATTCGAAGCCGGCCGAACGCGCCACCTCGGGATCGAGCAGATTGCGCCCGTCAATGATTACCGGAACCTCCATGAGTTCATGCAGACGGGGAAGATCAAGTTCGCGGTATTCGTGCCAATCTGTCAGAATTAGCAGGGCCTGGGTGCCGCGCGCTGCTTCGTATGGCGACGAGCAGTATTCCAGACAGCCCAGCTTGCCCCCGATCTGCTGCCTGGCAGCGTCCATGGCTTGGGGATCGTGCACTTGTAGCAGGCCGCCCTCCTCCAACAGTGCATTAACAATGCGCAACGCGGGAGACTCGCGAATGTCGTCGGTCCCCCCTTTGAACGCCAGGCCCAGCACGCCCATCTTCTTGCCTTGTAGCACCCACACGGCCTGCCGCACTTTCTGCAGAAATACCTCGGTCCGCCGCAGGTTGATGTTCTCCACTTCCTCAAGCAGCCCGCAATCCACCTTGTACTCGCGCGCCAGATACATGAAAGCGCGAAGGTCTTTGGGGAAGCAATAGCCGCCAAAACCGATGCCAGCGTTCAAGAAGTCGCGTCCGATACGAGGATCGAGTCCTATGCCCAGCGCCACCTGACTAACGTCGGCGCCGACCGACTCGCAGATGTCGGCTACCATATTTATGAAAGATATTTTGGTGGACAGGAAAGCGTTCGCCGCATGTTTGGTCAGCTCCGCGGTGCGGAGGTTGGTGAACAGAACCGGACAATCCAGTTCCCGATAAAGCTGCTCCAGCATGGCGCGAGCCCGTTCCGATTCGACTCCGACCACCACGCGATCGGGATGGAAGATGTTCTCTACCGCTTTTCCTTCCTGCAGGAACTCAGGGTTCGAGGCTACGTCGAAGTCAGCGTGCGGGCCACCTGGCGCACCTGCATGCTTGGCAAAGCGGGTCACAGTTTTCTTGATCCACTCAGCGGTAATTGCCGGCACCGTGCTCTTCTCCACAATCAGCTTGTAACCGTTCAAATTGCGGGCGATAGTCCGGGCGATGGCTTCAACCTGGCTGAGATCGGCTTCACCGCTATCCTTCTGAGGAGTTCCGACGCAGACAAACACGATCGTGGCTGCGCGCACCGCTTCTTCCACGCTGTGGGAGAGCGTCAGTCGGCCGCCAGCCAGCCCGCGCGCCAGCAACTCATCCAGCCCGGGCTCGTAGAATGGCGCCTTCCCGGACTGGATCATCGTTACCTTGGAGACGTTGTCATCGGCGCCAATAACCTCCCAACCCAACTCGGCAAAGCCGGCTGCCGTAGGCAATCCCACATGGCCCAGCCCCAAGACAGCAATACGCGGCTTGTCGAAACCAGACGCCTCGCTCAAGTCAACCTCCAATTTTCTAGCGGAGCTGTCACACCAGCACAGTAGTAGTGTAGCTTAAGGTTCGCCTTCGAAAATGCTTCCCCGTGCGTCGCAACCGCAGCATTATTCTTAAGTATATAAATACACAATAGTTATTGCGCTTACGAGCAGAGGCGCGCGGCAAAGCGGCGTGCTCATTCCGACACCAGCTGTTGTAGAAATACAACAGCTGCAACCATGTTACAGACTGTAATCTTAATGTCTGCGCTGCCATACGTCTTTCTCTTTGGTCTACGAAAGAACAACTCGGAATCCCGCCGAATGCAGCGGCGTTGGCCTCCACAGTGGAGCGCCGGTTCATCTGCGTATCCTGCCTGCCCCTACCGGTACGGGTATCGTCTTTCGTCGTACCGACCTGGATGGCTTTGAAGTGGAAGCCATCAGTCGCAACGTTGCAAAAGTCAGTTACGCCACCAGCTTGATGAAGAAGGGCGTGCTCATCTCGACCACCGAGCACCTGCTCTCGGCATTCATCGGCATGGGCGTGGACAACGCAATCGTGGAGCTGGACAACCTCGAACTACCCATACTGGATGGCAGCGCGCTACCCTTCGTGGAGATGATCACCCAGGCGGGCTTGCGCCAGCAACGGCGCAAACGGGTGTATCTCAAGATTCTGCGCCCCTACGAAATGCAGGAAGGCGACAAGTTCATCGGCGTATATCCGGCCGAGCGGTACTCGGTTAGCTACGCAATTAACTTCCCACATCCCCTGATCGGCAGGGAGAGATTTCAAGTCGAGCTTTCCAATGGCAGCTACATGGAGCACATCGCCTCGGCGCGGACGTTTGGTTTCTTCGAGCAACAGCGCGCCATGCTGAACATGGGCCTGATCCGCGGCGCCTCGCGCGAAAACTGCATCGTGCTCACCCCCGATGGAATCGACAACCCGCCGCTCCGCTACGCTGACGAGTTCGTGCGACACAAGGTGCTGGACCTCATCGGCGACCTTGCCCTGTTCGGCAGGCAAATTCTTGGCTACGTCAAAGCCGATCGCGCGGGACACGCCATGCACACTGCTATCGTCTCACGCATTCTGCGCGATCCCACCTATGCGGAAGAAGTCACCCTGGACGAGACAGCGGTTGCCGATTGGCCGGCCGACCCCGTCGCCGCTGCCGACTAGCCGACCCCTTTTCCGCTCGATTTGCAACTTGCCCTACCCAGAAGATGGAACAATCAGGTTAGTTCGAAAATTTCAAAATATATTTGGCTAGATCCGTTAGAAAGCCGAATGGCCAACGACTACCTACATGTGCGAGGGCTTCAGCCCATGGTTGAAGGCGTGAGTCAGGATTCGCTGTACGAACAGGCAGCGGACACCTATGGCCCTGCACTCGACCGGCTGGCGCGAGCTTATGAGCTTGATCCCGACACGCGGCGCGATCTGCTCCAGGATATTCATTTACATCTCTGGCGCAGCTTCGCGTCGTTCGACCAGCGATGTTCGCTGCGAACGTGGGTGTACCGTGTCGCGCACAACGTAGCCACCGGGCACGTGATCCGGCAGAGCCGGGTGAGGAACAAACTGGTAAGCATCGAGAACATCGAGGCCATGGCGGGCAGCGATCATGAACTCGCCGCCAGCCAAGCCCAGGCGCTGGAGCGTCTCTCCATGCTGATCCTGCGGCTGAAACCGCTCGACCGGCAGATCATCGTTTCCTATCTCGAGGGGATGGACGCCAACTCGATTGGCGACATCACCGGGCTATCGCCGGCGAACATCGCGATGAAAGTTCACCGGATCAAGAACATCCTGAGGCGATGGTTCGCCGAAGGAGGCCCTCATGCCAAGTGAGTTTCCCATGAACGAGCCGCAAAATATCTGGCAAAACCAACCCACGGAGGCATTCAAAATGTCAGCAGATCAATTACGCCAGAAGGCGGAAAAGCGTCAGAGGAAGGGCCGTTTCTTAGTGCTCTTCTCAGTAGTCATCTCAATCATCATGTTCGTAGTCTTGGCGCGGGAGCTCGCCACGTTCCCCAGGTGGTTTTCGCCTGTCGTACTGGGCCCGCTAAGCCTCTGGAGCATCCGCATCGGGTTCGGCATGCTATGTCTCTGGTGCATCTATGTCCCGCATCGGGCATACAAACGGATATGGCCGGGGAGCGTAGCGCCGGATGCGACGCTGAACACCACGGTCCGGTCTTACAGAAGTGAACTCGAGAAACAACGCGACTCTGGTCGGAACATCAAGGGGGCCCTCGCGTTTCTTTTCTTAGGCATGGCAATGGTTATCGTGCCAACGGTAATGGTTAAAGTGCCAGTGCCTATGAAGGCAACCCCCCTCAACGGTCCGTCGCTCCTGCTGAATGTGGCGCCATTCCTGCTTCTCGCTACGGCGTGGGTAATTATGCTTCGCATGATGAACCGAAGTCGGCGGAAGCTTAAACAGGAGATTGAGCAGTTACGGGCGTTTGAGAGAGAGAACCTGGCGTGACACAAAAACTCCTCACCTCACAGGATGCAATCACGGGTTTGCCGTTGTGGCCTGCGAACCACTCGTTCAGCTGATTCAATCGCGCTAACATACTTGCGTGCAAAAGATTCTCTACCTTTCGCTGGGCTCCAACGTGGGCGACCGCGAGGTCAATCTTCGTACGGCGATTGAGAAGCTTGCAGGGCTCGGCGAAGTGCTTGCGGTGTCGTCGTTCTACGAGACGGAGCCGATGGAATTCACCGCGCAACCATGGTTTCTTAATTGCGCGGTGGCGTTGCGCACCGAATTGATGCCGAAACTTCTTCTATCGAAGACGTTGGCCATCGAGCAGCAGATGGGCCGCCGTCGCAGCCAGCCGAAGGGTCCTCGCACGATCGATATCGACATCCTGCTGTTCGGAAATTCTGTGATCCATACGCCACAGTTAGATGTACCTCACGTAGCCATGCATGAACGGCGGTTCGTACTGGAGCCGCTGGCTGAGATTGCGCCCGAGGTGCGGCATCCAGTCTTCAAGCGCACGATGCGCGAACTGCTGCAAACGCTCCCAGCAAACGCGGGGCGCACTCGCAGGCTCTCAAGGTGAATTTATGGGTAGCCGATCTGCGGCGCCCATTTCCTGGTGTGGGTGCCACGTTCAAAGACGACAACGCTGTCGTAGAAGTGTATGGCAAGCGTCGTCTTGGTAAATTGGCTCGGCGCCAAGGCCCCCCTGCTATGATCGGCATTGAGCTCGTCGATCAAGTTCTTGCAGATCTCAATGAAACTTGAAGGGCGGCGCAACCCACCTTCGTACTCCGGCCAATACGCAGTGTGCAGATCCTCGACCATGTAAATGCCGTTCCTCGCAACTCGTTGATAAAGAAATTCGAAGCTGGCAATGACGTGACTCATCATGTGACTGCCGTCGTCGAGAACAATATCCAGAGGGCCAAACTCTTCGAGGATGCTTTGCAGAAATTGAGGGTCCTGCTGCTGCCCGATGCGGACTTCGATCTGATCTTCCTCAAGTGCTTTGCACTCGGGGTCAACGTCAATGCCAACAATTCGGGCATGTGGACCAAAGTATCGTTTCCACATTTGCAGCGAGCCGCCGCGCCCAACGCCAATCTCGAGAAACACGATGGATTTGTTAACGAAGTCGCGAAAGTACCGTTCGTAAATTGGGAAATAGTGCTTCCACTTACTGGACGATCGACTGTTGTTGACTAGAAAGTCCGACCAGAGGTCCATCTATAGCGATCTCCTAAATCCTTTGCAACTCGTTCTTTGTCCGTTCATTGTGCAAGTTCCCGGTATTGAGCGTGCTCTTTGGTTCCAGGAGCATTACATGAGTCTCCACGTCGGCGGAAGGAAGATGCTCGACGCCACGCGGAATGATGATGAATTCGCCAGGATTCACCATAAAGTCGCGCTCGGCGCCATTCTCTCGCACGCGCATGCGCAACGCGCCTTTCACCACGAAGAACAACTCGTCTTCGTTGTCATGGTGATGCCACATGAAGTCGCCTTGCAACTTCACCAGTTTGACGTAGGTGTCGTTCACCTCGCCAACGATCTTCGGGCTGTAGCGCTCGGTAAATAGCGACAGCTTCTGCGCAAGATTGACTTTGTCCATGCGATCCCCTAACAGGCAGAGTTTTTGTGCCGGATCAGATTGTATTCAAAATGGAGATAATTGTGGTTGTGACAATGTGCTAGAGTTATGTCACTTATTAAGGAGCGTGTCATGCACCAGGAAACTCGAGTACGGGTCAACGAAAACGGCCGGGTAGTCATTCCTGCGGCATTCCGCAAAGCGCTTGGCATTGAGGCCGGGGATGAAGTCGTTCTAAGTATCCAAGACGATGAGTTGCGAATCACGACGCAACAGCGCCGCATCCAGCGCGCGCGGCGGCGTGCAAGGCAATACGGAAAACCTGGCATGTCGCTGGTTGATGAACTGCTCGCCGAACGTCGCGAGGCAGCGAAGAATGAATAGGATCGTGCTCGATGCTTCCGCGATTCTGGCGGTCATTCACGGAGAAGCCGGGCAAGAGAAACTCACTCCTGAGCTGCTAGCCGGCGCGGTCGCCAGTACGGTGAATCTCGCCGAAGTACAAGCCAAGCTGGTAAGTCGCGGGTGGACTCCCGTCGAAGCGTGGGAAGACACCACCAGTCCCATTCGAGAAGCCATACCTTTCAACGATCAACATGCCAAGATTGCCGGCAGCCTGGTTTCTCTGACGCAGCACCTCGGGTTGTCACTCGGAGATCGCGCCTGCCTCGCCCTGGGAATGGTGCTCAAGGCCCCTGTTTACACTGCCGACAAAACCTGGAAAGAGCTCAAGTTGAACATCCGCATCCACGTCATCCGATAAAAATCCCCACCCAAGCAACAACGCAAGCTTGGATGGGGACCTTGTGGTCCCTCAAAGCTTCAGCTCTACTGCACCAGCAATCCGCTCTCGCCGTTGCCGTTCTCGACGACCTCTTCCGGCGGAATGATCGAAGTGGCGGCCACCCGGTCGTCCTGCTCCAGATGCAGCAGGCGCACGCCCTGGGACGAGCGTCCGCATTCGCGGATGGTCTTGGCGCCAATGCGGATGATCTTACCGAACTGGCTGATGACCATCACCTCCGACTCTTCGTTCACCAGCATGATGGAGACGACTTTGCCATTGCGCGCCGTGGTCTTCACGTTAATGACGCCCCCGCCGCCGCGTGCCTGCAGACGGTATTCATCCACGTCGGTGCGCTTGCCGTAGCCTTGCTCGGTGACCGAAAGGATGAGGTTCGCCTCTTGCTGGCCGCCGTTCTTGGTCTTTGCGCTCGCCTTGGGAGTGATCGCCATGCCCACAATGTAATCGCCTTTGCCCAGCCTCATGCCGCGGACGCCATAGGCCTGACGACCCATGGGCCGTACGTCCTCTTCCTCGAATCGAATCGACTTGCCGTCATGCGTCGCCAGGAAAACGATCTGGCTGCCATCGGTACAACTGGCGGCGACCAGCTCGTCCTCCTTCTCAATGCCGATGGCGTTGATGCCATTCGAGCGCACGTTGCTGAAGTCCTTGAGCGGCGTTTTCTTCACCGTTCCGCTGCGCGTGGCGAAGAAAACATACTTGCCTTCCTCTTCCAGATCGCGAATGGCAAGGAGCGCGCGTACGCTCTCGCCCGCCTGGAGGGAGACGAGACTTGCAATCGCTTTGCCCTTGCCGGCAGCGCTCAGCTCTGGAATTTCGTACACCTTGAGCCAGTACACGCGCCCGTTGTTGGTGAATACCAGAATGTAATCGTGAGTGGACGCCACGAAGAGATTCTCGACGAAATCCTCCTCGCGCGTGCTCATGCCCTTACGTCCAGTCCCGCCGCGACGCTGCTGACGATAGGTGGAAATCGGCGTGCGCTTCATGTAGCCGGAGTGGCTCACCGTGACGGCGACTTGCTCGTCGGCAATCAAGTCTTCCAGGCTGATCTCGGCCGCTTCGTCCTGAATGACGGTACGGCGCACGTCGCCAAATTTCTTTTTGACTTCTTCGAGTTCCTTGATGATGACGTTGCGCAGCTTCTTTTCGCTGCCGAGAATCGATTCATACTCGGCGATGCGGCCGCGAACGTCGGCCAATTCCTTCAGGATCTCGTCGATCGACAACCGCGTCAGGCGATGCAACTGCAATTCCAGAATCGCGTCGGCTTGCACGGTATCGAAGGGACGCGTAAGCTGCGAAGGCACTAAGCCCTTCAACGAAGCCACCTTACCCGACTTGCCTTCGAAAACACTTACCGTTTTGCCAGTGAAATACTCGACCAGGTTGGTCCTGGCCTCGCCGCGGTTCTCGCTACCACGGATGATGCGGATCACGTCATCAACCCGATCAAGCGCAACTTGATAGCCTTCGAGAACATGCTCACGCTCGCGCGCCTTCATCAGCAGGTAAGCCGTACGCCGCCGCACCACGTCGATGCGGTGATCGACGAAGTACTGGATGGCTTGCACGAGGCCCATCTCTTTTGGCTGGCCGTTGATCACAGCCAGAAAGATCATGCTGAAGCCTTCCTGCATCGAGGTATGCTTGAAGAGTTGGTTGAGCACGATCTGCGCTTCCGTGCCGCGCTTCAGTTCGATGACGATGCGCATACCGTCGCGGTCGCTCTCGTCGCGCACATCGCTGATGTCGTCGATCACCTTGTTGTTCACCAGTTCGGCAATGTGCGCCACCAGCTTTGCCTTGTTGACCTGATAAGGGATCTCGGTGACGATGATGGCGTCCTTGTCCTTCGTGAGGTGCTCGATGGCGACCTTGGCGCGCATCATGAACCGCCCGCGCCCGGTGCGGTAAGCTTCCGTAATGCCGCTCCGTCCATAAATGTAGCCGGCGGTCGGAAAATCTGGACCCTGTACGTGCTTCAGCAGGTCGGCGAGCGTGGCGTGCGGATTGTTCACCAGGGTGATGCAGGCGTCCACAATTTCCGTCAGATTGTGCGGAGGAATGTTGGTCGCCATTCCGACGGCGATACCGTTCGATCCATTCACCAGCAGGTTGGGAATTCTGGTCGGCAACACCAGCGGCTCGACCGTAGTGTCGTCGAAGTTGGCGACGAAATCGACGGTGTCTTTGTCGATGTCGGCCAACAATTCTTCGGCGATTTCGGTTAGGCGCGATTCGGTATACCGGTAGGCTGCCGGGGGATCGCCATCGACCGAACCAAAGTTGCCTTGGCCGTCGATCAGCGGGTAGCGCAAGCTCCAAGGCTGGGCCAGGCGAACCATGGCGTCGTAAACCGCGGTGTCGCCATGCGGATGATACTTCTTCAGACACTCACCGACTACACCGGCGCACTTCATGGGCTTACGGTTGTGCAGCACGCCCATGTCGTGCATGGCGTAAAGAATGCGGCGATGTACCGGCTTCAACCCGTCGCGGATGTCGGGCAAGGCGCGCCCAATGATCACCGACATCGAGTAATCGAGATACGAGCGCCGCATCTCCTCTTCAATGTTGACGGGCTGCACATTGCCCCCGCCGCCGGGAGCCGCGGGGTCGAGCGGTAATTGCTGGTTTGGATCGTCTGCCATGTCAAACTTTCAGCGGCCGGGCTAGTGGCCTTTAATTTTTATCGCCTGAGACTTCGCGTGTTCGATGCGGCATGAAGCCGCGACTCGCTGCAGGTCGACGGGAAGCGGCTTTCGCGTTCTGGCTAGCCACCATCAGACTGCGCGTACACCCTCGCGATTTCAGGAGATTGTCGCTTGTAAGAACACCTTAAATTATAGCACCGCCAGCACGCTTTTAGAGCGCCTCAAGCCATTTATTTTCAGTCTTTTACGGTGGTATGCCGGCACTACTCGAGCGCGGCTAAATCAAGCGCGACGCTACTCCGCGTGCGAGGTAGCACTGAGCCCGTTACGACGATCGAAATCGAGAATAGAAATACGTTACGGCATCGCCGAAGCTACGTTAGCTGGCGGACGGAGGATTCTGATTCGGGGTGCCGTTCGGCTGCAAATCTGAATTCTTTTTCTGCGCGGGATGCTGGACGGCCGGGACCTTGAACTCCGTACCGCGATCGTCATTCGCCTTGATGGTAGCCGGCACGTCGAGATTCGTCAGGGGAATCTTTTGGGTGCGGTCATCCAAAACGTAAACTGTTTGACCCATGATGGCATAGTTGCTGACCTGTTGCTGATGACCATCGCGGAAAACCAGGACTGTAGGCTCGATGGGCTTAGCCTCACGCGCCGGGGAAGACTGCTCCTCTACCTCGGGCTCAGATGGCACTGCTTCTGCTTCCATGTCATCCGCACCGCCGCGATACGCTTGCGCCGGTGGACGTTCCGCCAGCATGTGCAGCGCTGGGTCATTTGGGCCAATCGGAGGGCCAGAGTACATGTCAGGACCACCTACGTAATCATAGTCATAGCCGTAGCCGTAATCGCCCAGCGGAATGTAGTAGTAAGGGGTTGCGTAGGACCAGGCTCCTCCTCCGCGAAACCGGCTGCCACGATTGAAACCTGCGCCGTTATGAAAGTGATTTCCGAAACCAGTGTTGGGAATCGACGAAACACTGGGCGGCGGGAACGGAAGATAATGCGCGCCAATCGAGCTCACCGAGGGCAGGGGGTAACCTCCCCGCGTGCGCCCGAATCCCGCCTGCCCAAATGCGGGTGCGACGAGCAAGAGGCACAACCCCAATATGAGCGGCAAACGCTTGAACCACGCACCGCCCTTCGAACACCCAGCTTGGTATGCGCCCCTCATTGTGCCTTTCACTCTATTCCAACCCGTTAGATGTTGGAAAGTTCTTATCGGCTTCGCGATGTTAGATGGAGCAGGCTGTAAATGTCTATCATCGCGTTGGCGATCAGCACACCAACGATTACGGCGTTGGCCGGCAATGCGTAGCGGCTTTCCAGCAGGTCCGCCGATACCCCGGCCATAAATAAAATCAGGAAAGGCAGCGCGACAAACAGGAAGGTGAAGCCGGCGAAGTGCAGTCGCAAGGCCAGAGCCACCAGTAAAACACCCGTGAGCAACGGCGCCGCGGTGCCGAAGAATCGGGACCTTTTCCAGACGAGGAAGGTGACCAGAGACACCGCCAGCAACAGAACGAGACCGACCCCGTTTTGCAGGAAGAAAGTCGCCAGCAATGGAGCCACCGCGTTCCAGGAGAACGACTGCGAGGAAATTTCCAGCCAGTCTGCATTAACCAGGGCCTTGCCGAAAGCCAGCGGACGAAAGCTGTAGAAGGCCCACAACAGCACCAGCCCGGTCACACACGCTGCAGCAAAAATGGCCAAGACCGCGCCTCGCCGCACGTGGCCGACCCACAGCATAAAAACGAGCACGGGCACCAGCAAAATCCAGAGTGAGAACTGAGCGCCAATGCAAATGGCCATGGAAAGCCCCATCAGAAGGATCCGCCGCCAATTCCATAGCACGACTTCACGCGGAGCATAGAGAGTGTGCGCCACTGCAATAGAGGTGAAGATAAGACCGAAGGCTCCCCATGCGCCCACGATGTCAGGCTGCGCTTGGCTCGCCCTTCCCACCATCACCGGCGAAAAGCAATAAAGCCCGAGAGCAACATATCCGCCGATGTTTCCGTAAAGACGGCGCGCAACGTACCACAACGAAGCGCCCAGCAATAATCCTGCGCACAAGAACGGCAATCGGATCCAGAGCCGGTAATTTCCCAGCCGCGCATAATGGTTTTCGGCGCCGCTGATTCGCGCGGCAAATCCAGCTAGTAAGGGCACCAAAGGAGAGCGCTCGCTGGTGCCCGCATCGGACAGGCGCTCCAGATGCAGCAGGCCGGCCTCGACGTAGTTGCCTTCGACAACCGACAGCGGCACATGCGCCGAAAACCAGAGACACTGCGCGAGAAAGACAAGCAACAGCAGCAGCGCTGCGATCTGCGGCACCCCAATTCGCCCGCGGATATCCGAAATGGGCATGGGCTTTTGTTGTAACACGACGGCGCTGCCGAACGCGGAAGTTGCCTGGCGTGGGGAGGAGAGGCCGCTAGTCGAGCTGAGTCTGACTGGATTCAAAGGTCAGCAATCGTTGTGCACTTGCTCGTGCTGGCAGAAAATACCGGAACTGTTCGGCGATACTGCGCGTGCGCTGCGTTTCGTTCGCATCGCCTGCGCTCGAGGCGACGCAATCCGTTGCAGCGCGATCACGACCGCCAGACACGGCGTGAGCACCGCGCTAACGCGGCAGTATATCTGTCAGCGCCCCTTCAATCCGGTCCACTTCTTCACGAATCACACGGATCGCCTGGTGATTGGCGGGATGCGGCACGGGTGTGATGGCTTCCACTGCATGACGAATTTTGTGGTTTCGGTCCCAGATCAAATTGATCCTGGCGGAAGTCTCGATTCGATGCTGATAGATCTTTCGGACCACCTTGGTTGTCATCCAGGCGAACATTAACCCAAACAACATTTCGATGGGGAGACGGTCGGTCGCTCCGTCGAAATCGAAGAAGGCAAGCCGGTAGACAGCCTCGCCAGCGCCCAGAGAAGCGAATATTACCCCCATGCCTATTAGTGCTAAAGTCAGGCGGTCAAGGGGTCGAAGTTCCAAAGATGGTTGATTAGTGCCGCGGTTTTGCGCGAATGCCATGGTGCCCCCAAGGAACGTTTGGTGGTGCGAAGCTCTATTGTGCTACAAACGCCGGGGTTTGTGGATAACGTATTTGCGGTATTTACGGCAAAATCATCGAACGACACTACTGCCGCCTGTCGCCGGAATTGACACCAGACACCATTGTAGCCCCGAAAGTACCCTCGCATTGCCGGCTTGATCAGATGTCCAAATTCTTCACTTCCAACGCATTGTCTTCGATGAACTTGCGACGGGACTCGACGTCTTCGCCCATCAGCGTGGTGAAGATAGTCTCGGTCTCAGTGAGGTCCTCGAGCTTTACCGACAGCAGGGTGCGACGCTCAGGATCCATCGTGGTCTCCCAGAGCTGCTGCGAACTCATTTCGCCTAGTCCCTTGTAGCGCTGAATGGTGTAGTCTTTGCGGCCCTCATTGAGCACGTAGTCGAACAGTTCGCGCGCCGAGGCCTTCTCCACGGTTTCCGCTTCAGACTTGCGCTTGGAGGTCTTAGGGCTTTTCTGCTCAGCCTTCTCCTGGTCGGCGCGTTCGGCGTCGCTCAGTTCTTCCTTGCCATTCGAGGCGGAAGCGGCGTCCTTCTTCACGCTCTCGATGTAGTACGGCGGCTGCATGTACTGCTCGATCTGCTTGTACTTCGACATCATCTGCCGATACTCAGGCGTCGACGCCAGTTCCCAATTGATGACGTGCTCGGCGCCCTGTGAGTTCACGAAGAAGCACTCCCACAAGCTGTGTTCTTCTTCAAAGCGTAACGCCACCGACTTGATAGCGCGGTCCTTGGCAATCCCCTTCAGCGCCTTCTCTAAGGCAACAATCTTCTTAGGCGGGTTCTTGCTATCACCCTCGAAATCAGCGCGCTTCAACAGGTCAGCCTTCGGCAACACCTCGGTAATTTTCTCATCGCGAATGCGCTTATCCACCTTGTCGAAGAAGCCGATAAAGTCATTCAGCGTAGTCATGAACTTCGTAAGCGGAGCCCCTTCCAGCGCCGCGGCCCCTTCGCCGTAACGGACTACCAGCCCATCAGCGGCCCGTTTCACCATGACCCGCACGAATTCCGCGTCGTTCTTGATGTACTGCTCGAACTTGCCCTTCTTGATGCGATACAGCGGCGGCTGCGCGATGTAAATGTTGCCGCGCTTAATGAGCTCCTGCATATGGCGGAAGAAGAAGGTGAGCAGTAGGGTGCGGATGTGCGAGCCGTCCACGTCGGCATCGGTCATCAGAATAATTTTGCTGTACCGCAACTTGGAAACATCAAAATCTTCTTTGCCGATGCCCGTTCCCAGCGCAGTGATCATGGCGCGAATTTCTTCATGGCCCAGCATCTTGTCGTAACGCGCCTTTTCCACATTCAGAATCTTGCCTTTGAGCGGAAGAATGGCCTGAAAGCGGCGATCACGTCCCTGCTTGGCTGTACCACCTGCGCTTTCACCCTCGACGAGATAGACCTCGCAGCGATCGGGATTGCGCTCGGAGCAGTCGGCCAGCTTGCCCGGCAAACCTCCGCCATCGAGAGCACCCTTGCGGCGCGTCAGGTCGCGCGCCTTACGAGCGGCCTCACGCGCACGTGCAGCCTCCACGGCCTTGTTGATGATTTTCTTGGCGACCGAAGGGTTCTGCTCGAAGAAGGCTCCCAGACGCTCATTCACGAATGCCTGCACCGTACCCGCGATATCGGAATTGAGCTTGCCCTTGGTCTGGCCTTCAAACTGCGGCTGCGACAACTTCACGCTCACCACCGCTACCAGGCCTTCGCGCACGTCATCGCCCGTAAGGTTTTCTTTCACATCCTTGAACAAACCAAGCTGCTGACCGGCATAGTTGACCGTGCGTGTCAGCGACGTACGAAAACCTGAAAGGTGGGAACCGCCGTCGATGGTATTGATGTTGTTGGCGAAGCTGAACACGGCTTCGGAATAGCCGTCGTTATATTGCAGTGCGATCTCCATCGCCACATCGTCACGCTCGGCTTCCATGTAAATTGGCTTGTCGTGCAGCACGCTCTTGCCACGATTCAAGTGCTTGATGAATTCGGCGATTCCGCCGTTGTACTTGAATTCCGCGCGCTTGGGCTCGCCGGTCTTTTGATCAGTGGTGCGCTCGTCGGTGAGGGTGATCAGCAGTCCCTTGTTCAGGAATGCCATTTCGCGCAAGCGCTGGGCCAGCGTGTCGTAGTTGTATTCCGTAGCGGTGAAGATTTCCTTGTCGGGCAGGAAGTGAACCTTAGTACCGCGCTTCTTGGTGGTGCCCGTTTTTTTCAGTTTTGTCGTGGGCTCGCCCTTGGAGTAGCTCTGCTCCCAAACCGATCCTTCACGCCAGATCTCAAGTTCGAGCAGATGGCTGAGCGCATTGACGCAGGAAACACCAACCCCGTGCAATCCACCAGAAACTTTGTAGGTCGAGGTGTCGAACTTTCCGCCAGCGTGCAGCACGGTCATCACAACTTGCGCCGCCGGCAGATGCTCGCCGTCCACATCCATTTCTTCTGTCGGAATGCCACGGCCGTTATCTACAACGGTGATGGAATTGTCGATGTGAATGGTGACATCGATGTGGTCGGCAAATCCGGCGAGAGCTTCGTCCACTGAATTGTCCACCACTTCGTAGACCAAGTGGTGCAGGCCCAACTCACCCGTCGATCCGATGTACATGGCCGGGCGTTTGCGTACCGCCTCCATGCCGCCAAGCACCTTGATCGAGTCGGCGGTGTAGTCGCCATCCGACTTACCATTGCCATTCTTCCCATTTTTCTGGATTAATTTTTCGGTCGGAACCGCGAGAGCATTGTTGTTCTCGGGGGCCGCAGCTGTGGCTGATTCGGAATCTTTCGGGGACATCCTGCTCCATTCCAACGGCACACGTCGAGCGCGTTTCCGTTGCTCACACCCCGGACGCCACAAAGGGTCCGTGACCTTCTTCAGCAACCCCTATCTATTATAAAAGTCAACAACTTAAGGGTTCGTAGGTATGTGTTCATTGTAGCACAGAAATACGCTCTTCGCGATCAATTTGAGGGTCTGTAAGATGCTATTTTTCAATCGCTTGCAGCAACCCTTGCTCCCCTAGATGTTGGCCACGTGTAAAAATGTAAATCGATGCCATCGAGCCGCTGGGATGCTGTCATCTTCGACTATGGTCGGGTACTGAGCTTGGCGCCCTCAGACGCCGAATTGCAGGACTTCGCGGCATTGGTTGGCGTCACCGAACCACCCTTCTTTCAAATCTACTCCGCCACTCGCCATAACTACGACTGCGGCCGCTGTGACTTCCGGCAGCACTGGCAGGCTTTCGCTGACGCCGCAGGCGTGAAGCTTCGGCGCGCGCAGGTAGAGCGAATTGCCGGGATGGAGACATTGATGTGGCTGCGGGTTAATCCCGAGATGCTTGCGCTGGCGCGCGAGATCAAGGCACAAGGAATGCGAACTGCGATCCTCTCCAACATCCCTCACGACTTGCTGGCCGAGGTGCGCAAGTTCGGTTGGCTCGACGAATTCGAGGTGAAGATCTGGTCGTGCGAGTTGGGCATCGTGAAGCCCAATCCGGCTATCTACCGCGCTTGTCTCGACGCTCTTGGTTGCGATGCCAGACGCTCGCTCTTCTTCGACGACCGTGCCAGCAATGTCGAAGCCGCGCGAAGGTTAGGCATGGAAGCGCATATCTTCGAGTCCGCAGAACAGGCGAGAGCAATTGTGCGAGCAGGAGTAGCGCAAGACAGTTAAGCCCGTCGGCCGCAGCCTGTTCACTACTGAATAAACACTACCAATAGCATCACTTGACGAGGCGCCCGTAACGCAGGCCGGAAAAACGAAATCAGCTATAATCCTCAACCATGTTTGCACGCTGCTTGTCTGGACTGTTGCTGATTGCTGCGGTGGGCTTCGCTCAGCAGAAGCCTGAACTCACCGGAGACTATGCCGGAGTTTTGGCGCCCTTACATGTAAAGCTCCACCTGGTCGCCGGTCACGACGGAACCATCACCGGAACCGTGGACAGTCCTGATCAAAACCTGTACGGGCTGCAGTGCACTAACTTCCATCTCAACGGACAATCCCTCAGCTTTGATGTGCCGATGGTGCATGGCACATGGATTGGATTTGTAAGCGGGGACGGTTCGACACTGTCGGGCATGTGGAACCAGGGCAGTCCCATGCCACTGAATCTTACCCGCGTCGCCAGCGCGACTACGGCTGGCGCCGCGTCCAGCAGCGCTGCTCCTTCGCAGCCTGGGCCCAGTGAAGTCAAGTGGGACGACTACGTTTTCAAGTTCAACTCAAGCGAAACCATGGCGCAAGTTTATGAGGGTGGCAAAGTAGTCGGTACGATCCTAACTATGAATGGCGAGCAGCGAGTACTTCCGTTACCAGGCACCGATGGGGACAAGCTGAAGAAGTCGTTCGAGGACTACAAGGCCTTTGCCGCGCGCAGTCACTCGGGAAGTAGTTCAGGCTGGAGCCGCAACCGCAGCCGCACCTCCCGAGACTGCCGCTCCCGCGATGGCGGCACCATCGCCCACGCAGCCGAGCCCCACGGCTGGAGCCGCAACATCGTCCCTTTCCCCTGTCAAGGAGGTCGCGACACCAGCTTCGGCGATCCGCTTTGATGAAGCGGCCCATACCATCACCGTACCGCGGCCCGATGGCGTGACGGTCACGTTTGTTGGACAAGATGTAAAGATAGCGGGCCTCCACGGTCGAGGTTATATTTTGCGACATCAAAAGGGCACTGCAGGCAGATTTTTTGAAAGTAATGTCGAGCACTCGAATCGAGTCGGAGGCAGCATATCGGGCGGAGGGGTGGAATTTCTGTATGAGACCGGCGGGCTGATCTACGATTCCGGCATGGGTAGCTATAATCTCCAGGAAAATCCGCAAATCCGGACCGCCAAACAACTTTCGCAGGTCGCCGTCGCCGCCGTGGCCGATGTCCGCCAGGTTCCAGGTCATGAGAGCTTCACTCCCCCGGGCTATAACACTCTGAAGGATATTTCTCAGTATCGCCTGCGGTCTGACGGCTCACGGTAGAAGCCTGGGCTTTCGAAGAAAGTTTCTGCCAGTCTGATTGGAGCTGATCGTCCCAAGGCAACATCTCCGATCACCTATTTCGCATCGATTCCATGCTGCATAATCGTTCAAAGGAGATTTCAACGATGTTGTCATCTCGGAGCCTCGGCCGCCTCGTTCTTGCTGTGCTGGTGCTAACTCTTCCGTTAAGCGCGCAAGTTGGCCCCCGTTTCGAAATTACGGTTCCAGCCGCTGTTCACTCGCAGCCGATTACCGGCCGGGTGTACGTAATCATCAGCCGCGCAGGTGGCAAGGATTTGCGTGACCAGATCGGCTCGTGGGAAGAGGAAACTCCATTCTTCGGCGCCGATGTGGCCGCGCTCCCGGCGGGACACGCCGCAGTGATAAACGGCGCCACACTCGGATATCCGCTGCGTAGCCTGAAGGAAATACCCGCCGGTGACTATTACGTAGAGGCGCTGGTGAACGTTTATACCGAATTCCACCGCGCCGATGGTCACATCATCTGGGCCCACATGGACCAGTGGGAGGGCCAGCATTTCAATGAATCCCCCGGCAATTTGTATAGCGACGTGTTAAAGGTCCACCTCGATCCGCACGCAAAGTACGCGGTGAAGCTGGAAGCCCGCCACGTCCTCCCGCCAGTAAAATCTCCTCCCGACACCAAGTGGGTGAAGCACATCAAGCTGCAGAGCAAGTTGCTTACGCAATTCTGGGGGAGGCCGATGTACATCGGCGCGATCGTGCTGTTGCCGGAGGGCTATGATGAGCACCCGACGGTGTCTTACCCCGTTATCTACGAACAAGGACATTTCGGTCTGGAGCCGCCTCTGTTCATGCAAATGGAGCCACCGGCGACCGAGTCGAAGCGGGGACAGTTCCGCTATGCAGCCTTTACAGCGTGGAGTGGCGCTGGCTTTCCGCGCATGATCGGAGTGACCTTCCAGCATCCCACGCCGTACTTTGACGACTCCTATGCCGTCAATTCGGCGAACAACGGACCGTACGGCGACGCCATCATGCAAGAGCTGATTCCGTACCTGGAAGAACACTTCCGTATCATTCGACAACCGTGGGCGCGTGCACTGATGGGCGGCTCCACGGGAGGTTGGGAGTCGCTGGCGCTTCAGCTTTATCATCCTGACTTTTTTGGCGGCACCTGGACCGGCTTTCCCGACCCGATTGACTTCCGCCACTACCAACTCGTGAACATCTACAAAGATCCGAATGCGTTTGAGGTCCCCGGATATGAGTGGGTTGCGCGCGAGCGTCCACTGATGCGAACCGCGGAAGGGCAGGTGGTGGAGACGATGCGCCAGATGAGCCAATTGGAGGAGGTGCTTGGCTCGCACGGACGTTCTTGCCAGCAACTCGAAGCTTGGGAGGCGGTCTATGGCCCGGTGGGAGCGGACGGCTATCCCCGGCCGCTATGGGACAAGCAGACCGGCAAGATCGATCATGAGGTCGCCGACTACATGCTCGCCCACGGTTATGATTTGCGGGCTTACGCCGACAAGAATTGGTCGTCGCTCGGCCCCAAACTAACCGACAAAATCTTCATCTGGGTTGGAGATATGGATAACTTCTACCTCAACCTCGCGGTGTACGACATGGAAGAATTCTTGAAACAGCACCCGGAGGCGCATGCCCGCTTTGAATACGGCCGACCGGAAAAGGGGCATGGCTGGTTTCCCTGGCAGCCGGGAGACTTTCTTCGGCAGATTGCTACGCACTTGGCGGAGCACGCGCCTGCCGGCTCAGACACCAAGAGCTGGCAATATTGAGAGAGGCGGTTCAAGGTAAGAAATGTTGCAAGTTCCGTAGCGCTGCGCGTTCAATAGTCATGGCGGTCAAATCGGAGTAATAGTGTTTTCCGGCTTTTCTGTCACTCATCCAAGGTTCATGCCGGGAGGTACTGCATATGCAAGGCGCTCGTCCATTTCATCCGACTATCTTCTTAGCTTTCTTGTTGGTCCTCCCGCTATCAGCGCAAGCCCCAACTGACAACGTGCTGACCAACACGGACATCGTCAAGATGGTTAAAGCTGGTCTTCCGGAGAGCATCATCGTGCGTGAGATTCAGATGTCAAGAGCCGATTTCTCCACTGGACCTAATGCGCTGATCGAATTAAAAAAGCAGGGCGCGTCGGAAGGGATTCTCGGTGCGGTCCTCGACAGCCGCATGGGTCCGAGCCGGGCCGAACCGGAATCACGGACGACACTGCGCATTGCCGCGAAAGCCGCGACGCCGGGACCCCACCATCTGCCCTCCTTTGAAGCGAACATGCGAATCAATCCAGCGGTAAATGGAAAGCTTTCGATGAGCCACAATCAGATAAGAGTGGAGCGCGCCGGAGTGCCTCTGTTCAGCCTGAAATGGAAAGAGATCAAGAACACAAGTAGCGGCAAATAGAAGAATTCCGGCCACCGTCCTACCCACCTTGGGTTGAGAGCTTTCTCGAATGTATTGACGAAACGCCCTTGCTCGATCTTAGTCACGACACAAGTCAAGACGACGAGCACGAGGCAGAGAAATAACGAACGCTGAGACCTGTCTAAAAATAACCGCTAAAATCGGCAATTACTAACTACGCAAGCAATAGTATTTGGCTCTGGAGCTGTGGTTAAATGATGCTCTTAGCGTGAGAGTTGGGGTCTCTTTCGAATGCGAGTCAAAATCGCGGGGGCCTCGGTTCCCTACACGAAACCCTCATTTTCGTTCGACAAAACATTCCCAGGTTGCGAACCATTTCGCAACGTTCCAGCCATTGCGCTGAGATGAAAATGGAGATGTAAAAAGACATGAAACGCGACACGAAAATCTTCGATTTGTTTCTGCTCGTTTTGAGTGTGCTGGCTTTCTGTGCTGTACCGCTTCTGGCGCAGAACAACCCGACCTTACCCCCAACGATGACCTTCCGTCAGCCGGTTGCATTTGCTGTTACGCCCCCGCTGCGCGAGCTTGCCAAACTGCCGCAGCCCCCGATCTATGGATTCCATGAGTCTGATAGAGGCCTCTGGGTCAATTTTCATCAACACCGTTATTCAGCCCAGGCAGTGGACCCCGTGGAGCAAAGCTCGGCAAGCACTCCATCGAACGTATCGGTCGGCTTGAACCTGCTGGGAGTTGGAACTGGCTTCCCCGGTTACAGCGTTCCCGATGCTCCCCCTGACACCAACGCCGCAGTTGGCGACACCCAGGTAGTGGAGTGGGTGAACGTGTCCTTTGCGATCTACAACAAAACAACAGGAGCGGTAGAGGCAGGTCCAATTGAAGGCAACACCCTATGGTCCAGCCTGGGCGGCACCTGCGCCAACAACAACGACGGAGACATTATCGCGCAGTGGGACCGCGTAGCTCATCGTTGGTTGCTAGCCCAGAATACATTCGTTACGCCGTACACAGCCTGTATTGCCGTCTCCCAGACGCCCGATGCGACCGGCGCTTACTATGAGTACGCGTTCTCGTTGGGTACCGGCTTCCCCGACTATCCCAAGTACGGGATTTGGCCTACCGGCTACTTTGAGACGATGAACAACTTCGGTCCCGGGGGCTCGCGGTTTATAGGTGCGGAGGTTTGCGCCTACAACAGCGCGAAGCTGCTGGTTGGCGATCACACAGCGGAGCAGATCTGCTTCCAGTTGACGTCCAACGACTACAGCATATTGCCTGGCGACCACGACTCCCCCAGTGCTCCACCGGCCGGCCAGGATGAGTTCTTCCTGGGCAGCTACGATGTGGATACCAGCAACAACCATCTCTACCTGTACTCGATGCACCCGGTCTTTCCTAACCCGAGTCAGTCCACTTTCACAGGAAGCGGTCTGGCCGATCCCATCACGGTGCCGACTTACAGTCCCTACGACCCCAGCTGCGACCCGATAAGGGGAGCCTGTATTCCGGAACCCGGTGGTGTCGGCGTAGCCCCCCTCAGCGATCGCGTGATGTACCGTTTAGCCTATTGGAACGACCTAGCGCCGGCCACGACAGTGCCGGGCTCCGTAGCGGGGCCACGCCAACACTGGTATGTAAACCACGTGGTGAGCGCATCTGGGGGCCAGGCTGGCGTGAGATGGTACGAGTTCCGGGCCGCGGAGAGGATGGTGACACTCAGCGGGGTTAGTCTGTACCAGTCGGGTACCTACGCTCCCGATTCCAGTTCCCGTTGGATGGCCTCGATGACCCAAGACAACGTAGGCGATGTCCTGGTCGGATACAGCCTCTCCAGTACATCGATATACCCGTCAGTGGCTGCTGCAGGCCGTCTCAAAACGGATCCCCTAGGCACATTGGAGGCTGAAACCCCTATCTTTACTGGTACCGGCTCACAAACTGATACAGAGAACCGTTGGGGCGATTACAGCAGCATGGCGATCGATGGCTCCGACAACTGTACCTTCTGGTACGCCCAGGAGTATTACACCGTTCCAAATACCACTTTCGACTGGAGCACTCGGGTGGCGTCTCTGAAGTTCAGCAACTGCCACTAGTAACCGAAACTATCCTCGTGAGGCTTCGCGAGGAAGCGAACAACGAAGAGTAAGCCTAAGGTACGGGGCACTCCGCAAGGGGTGCCCCGGCTTTTGTAGGAAGTGCAGGCGCAATCGCCCGTCGTATTTGACCTAAGATAGCCACCTACGCCGGGATATATCTTCAGCAAGTAACTGGTAGGTGCCCTCCGATTTAGTAGTGTCTTCAAACGATCCTTCTATTACCGCATTAGTTTCCCCATACCGCATGCGCACTTTTTTCGTGCATTAACAATAGCCACCTGCTATGGTCTTACGAACTCGGAGCACCTCGGTTGACTGGAAGGGCCGCCCTGGTCAACTGCCCCGTTGAGGATGGCGGAAAGAAGGTTGTCATGAAGGTGTGGGAAAGTTCTCTCCTGAGTATCTTGTTTTGTCTGTCTGCCGAGTTTGCTTCCGCTACTCAACCTTATGTCTTCGGGAGGGCGGATATCCCTACGGCCGCCACTCCCGATGCCATTGCCACGGCCGATTTCAATGGGGATGGCAATCCGGACTTGGCCGTCGTCAATCATGACGATGGCACGGTGTCAATTTTCTTCGGCAGCCCTGATGGCTCTTTCGTCAGAAGCGCTGACTATTCTGTGGGCAGCGGTCCGATTGCAATAGCGGTAGGAGACTTCAATGGCGATGGAAAACCAGACTTGGCCGTCGTCAATCAGAATTGCGCGATGGGCTGTGGACCAGGATCTGTCTCGGTCCTGCTCAACATGGGTAATGGTATCTTCCAAACTTCTCCGCTTTACACCACAGGGACAGATCCCGTCTCAATCGTCGCAGGCGACTTCAATGGAGATGGCAAGATCGATTTGGCGGTTGCTAACGCGATCACCACAGGTCAGCCCGTGGCGGGTACGGTTTCTATTCTGTTGAACAACGGCGACGGTACTTTCGGAAACAGAGCAGACTATCCTGCTGGCTCGGGTGTTGGCGATTTGACGACGGTCGATTTTGGTAGTGGCAAGCCCAGCCTCGCGGTAATTAATTTTGTTTCTCTAAACGGTGCTAACGCCGTTATTGTCCTGCATAACCGGGGCGATGGCACTTTTCAGGCGCCTATGTCTTACCCCACTGGCCTAGGACCAAACTGGGTAGTTTCGGCTGACTTCAATCACGATGGTAATCCCGACTTGGCTGTCACAAATGGCGCCGGTAATACCATTTCCATTCTCCTTGGGAAGCCGGATGGCACGTTTGCGAGCAAGGTTGACTACGCTGTCACCGCCGGTCCCAACCAGATGGTCTTGGGTGACTTCAATGGAGATCATCAGCTTGACCTCGCCGTGACTACCAGCACCACTGATAGAGGAGGTGGCGCTATTTCACTGTTCCTAGGGAACGGAGACGGCACCTTTCAGAATGCCGTGTCCTATGGCACCGGCAACGATCCATTCGCGGTCGTGGCCGCCGATTTTAATCGAGATGGACGACTCGACCTAGCATTCATTAACGGAGATGTTAACCGGGTCTCCGTACTCCTGGGGAACGGCGATGGCACGTTTCCGTCGCACACCGACTATCGATGCGGCAACGCACCTATTGCTGTTGCCGTGGGCGATTTCAATGGCGACGGACTGCCTGATTTAGTTGTCGTCAATTCCGGAGACAACACCGTATCCATTTTCCTAGGCACACCGAATGGTGTGTTCGTACCCAGCGGCACCTACCCTGTGGGACTCAATCCGAGTAGTGTCGCGATAGGCGATTTCAATGGAGATCACTATTTGGATTTGGCCGTAACTAACGCAGACGATAACACCGTATCGATCCTGCTTAACCGTGGTAACGGTACATTCGTGTTGAGTGATACGTATGCGGTTGGCAATGCCCCCAGTAGTGTCGCCGTCGCGGATTTCAACGGCGATGGCAAACCGGATTTGGCCGTGGCCAATGCTGACGACAACACGGTTTCCATCTTGCTTAATAGGGCCAACGGCACATTTCAAACAGCAGTATCTTATATCACCGGTCCAGGACCGGCGTCCGTAATCGCGGCGGATTTTAACCGAGATGGCAAGCCAGACCTCGCTATTGCCAATGGAGAAGCTCCTCTTAATGGCGTTGGCCCGGGACTGGTTTCCGTCCTGCTCAATAACGGCGATGGTACCTTTGCTAATAAGATTGACTATGAGACCGGGCCTTTCCCTGTTTCTGTTGTCACTGCGGATTTCAACATCGACGGTGAGTTAGATTTGGCGCTGGCCACTAACCTCGACGTCTACGGTCGCGTTTCCATCTTGAACGGCAATGGTGATGGCACCTTTCAGTCCAATGTCGACTACCAAGGGGGATTTGGAATCTCTTCGCTCGTCGCGGCTGACTTTAATGGAGATGGCCAGCCGGATCTGGCCGTCGCCAGCAACTTGAACGATACGATGTTTCTTCTCACACACAGCGGAGCTGGGGCATTTCGCACGCAAGGAACGTATGGCACTGGCAGGCAACCGGCAGCAGTTGCGACGGGTAAGTTTGGCCGTAAACCGGCCAAAGCCCTCAGCGGCGCCGACGTCGTGGTGGCAAATGTCGCCTCCGGCTCAATTTCAGTGTTCCTAAATCTTCCACTGCAGACGGTAGGCATTAGGTAGGAATTGGTCGCGATCAAAGCGGAAGTGTTCAGTGCCCCACCCAAGGTTTCTTTCTTTCGCTTGGGTGGGATCGTCACTTAAGTATCCCCGCAAGACAGTGCACTGCCCCACAACGAACTCCCTGTTGATACCGTATTATTCTCCGTGAAGACTCGCATTCAGGAGCAATGGGCGATGACATCTGCGACCCCCAGCCTCTCGCGGTTGACAGATCGGAATAATTCGGTGCGCTGGTATGCCACTGGCTTCGCCGCAGTCGGCGTGATTGTTGCTGGGCGGCTGTTACTACATCTGCTCACCGCCAACCGCTACGGCATTTTTCGCGACGAACTCTATTACATCGCCTGCAGCCGGCATCTGGATTGGGGCTACGTGGATATGCCGCCATTCATTCCGGCGGTGACGTGGCTGTTCACCACACTGTTCGGCTCTTCGTTGTTTGTGATTCGTCTCATCCCAGCAATCGCCGGCTGCGGAGCAATCGCTCTGACTGGTTATCAGGCGTTTCAGTTTGGCGGACGGCGCTTTGCGATGGCGCTAGCGGCTTTGGCGACTGCAGTTTCTGCCGTCTTCGTCATCAACGGCCACCTGCTTGGCACAAACGATTTCGAGGCGCTTTTCTGGATGGGCTGCGCTTCGGTCGTCATCCGCATCATCCAGACCGGCAATCAAAAGCTGTGGCTATGGTTTGGGGTGCTGGCGGGCATCGGTCTCGAAAACAAGTATTCGATGGCCGTGTTCGGTCTGGGAATTCTTGTTGGACTGCTGTTGACGCCGGAGCGCAAGGCCCTCACTCATAAATGGATTTGGATCGCTGGCGCGTTGGCATTTCTGATTTTCCTGCCGAACTTTCTCTGGAACGTCCATCGGGATTGGCCTTTCCTGCAGTTGATGCACAACATCCGCGCCAGTGGCCGTGACGTTGCGCTGAATCCCGTGCAATTCATCTTGCAGCAGATCCTCATGGTGAATCCCTTCGCGCTCCCGCTGTGGCTGGCGGGATTGAGTCTGGCTGTTCTGTTGGCCGCGAAGGGCGGCGCTATCGCGTTCTGGGCTGGGCTTTCGCGGTCACGTTCGTCGTCTTCATGGTTTTGCATGGCAAGGATTACTACGTCGCACCGGCCTATCCCATGCTGTTTGCTGCCGGCGGCGTTGCCTGGGAACGCTGGATCGGTCGAACTGGGCACGCGTGGCTGAAGCCTGTTTTTGTTCTGGTGCTACTGATTCCGGCATTGGTCTTCTTGCCAATCATCGCGCCCGTGCTCAGCCCTGTGCGCTTTGTTGCATTCATCCGGGCGATTCATTTCACCCCGTCGGTGAGCGAGCACAGTCATGCTCGGTCTCCGCTGCCGCAGTATTATTCCGACGAGCTTGGCTGGGAAGCCATGGTAGCCGAGGTGGCACGCGTCTATCACAGCCTTCCACCTGACCTGCAGGCCAAGACCGCCATTAAGACCGGCGATTACGGACAGGCCGGCGCGATTGATTATTTCGGACCAAAGTATGGCTTACCACCGGCGGTCTGCTTTCATCAAAACTATTGGTACTGGGGAATTCACGGCTACACGGGCGAGAGCATCATCATTGTCGACGAAGACAATCCTGAGCATCTCAAGAGCATCACCGAGCACGCCGAATGGGCAGGACACTTTGAGTATCCGTACGCACTGGAGAAGTTCGACATCTGGTATGCCCGGGGGTTGAAAGTGAACCTGCACGACGTTTGGGAGCATGAGAAAGACTGGGACTAGTTCGAAGGCAATGGTCCGACGCGGAACGCGCGACGCAGCCGTTAAGCAGGCGGTACCGGTGAAACGCTTTGCCCGCAAGGGCCGGATAGCACCGCCAGCGCACCGAAGCTACGCTGTGACCATGCAAACCGAACTTCAGAACGAAACCCAGAACGAAAACCATTGGCAACAAGTGATGGCGCGCGATGCCCGGCAGGACGGACGCTTCGTTTTCGCGGTACGCACCACGGGGGTTTATTGCCGTCCATCGTGTCCGAGCCGTCGTCCCCGACGCGACTCGGTTGAGTTCTTCCCTGATCCGCGCGAAGCTGAGCGTGCCGGCTACCGTGCCTGTCTGCGTTGCAAGCCTACGGAAATCTCCGCCCAGGCGAAATATGTGCTTCGGGCGCGGCAGTTGCTCGACAACGCGGAGGGCGTCGTTACGCTTGCGCAACTCAGCAAGCGTGTCGGGCTTAGTCCCTTTCATCTACAGCGGCTGTTCAAGCGCGCAACTGGTCTCAGCCCGCGCGAATATCAATCTGCACGGCGCATGCAGCACGTCAAAACCGAATTGCGCAAAGGAGAAGATGTGACCACCGCACTATATGACGCAGGCTTCAGCTCGCCCAGCCGGCTGTATGAGAAGTCCAGTCAGAAGCTTGGGCATGACGCCCGGTACTTACAGGCGCGGGGGTGCGGGCGCGACGATCACGTTTGCCATCGCGCCAACCCCGCTGGGACGCATGCTGGTTGCTGCCACCGAGCGGGGCTTGTGCGCCGTCCGCTTTGGCGAGAGCACGACCGAGTTGGAGCGCGGCCTGCGCAACGAATTCCACGCAGCGACGTTGCACCGTGACGATAGCGGCCATGCGCCGATATATCGAACCGCTGCTGGCCAGCCTCGGCGGCGAGAAGACTACGATTGATTTGCCACTGGACGTCCGCGCTACAGCGTTCCAGCAGAAAGTTTGGGAGACGCTGCAACGGATTCCGCGCGGCGAAACGCGCAGCTATACCGAGGTCGCCCGCCAGATCGGCGATCCGAAGGCGGTTCGCGCGGTGGCTCGCGCCTGCGCTTCGAATCCTGTGGCGCTGGCCGTGCCGTGTCATCGCGTCGTCCGCAGCGATGGCGATGTGACGGGATATCGCTGGGGAACGGATCGAAAGAACAAGCTGCTAGAAGTGGAGCGATCTACCTAGCAGCCAGCTGGGTGAGGAAGTCGATTTTGGATAGCTTCGCGGGAAGTGTAAACTCTTGAAATAGAGGCATCATGATTCAGATTGAGTTACAACCCGAGATTGAAAGTCAGCTTGCAGCCCAAGCGAAAGCGTGCGGCGTGACGTTCTCCGAGTATCTCAAAGAGCTCTTGGTGAAACAGGCGGAACGGCCTGCTGAGCAGACCAATAAGCGCTCTATCGTCGAAGCAATAGAGAGCATCCGAGAGTTGCGCAAGGGCAACAAGTTGGACGGTTTGACGATCAGCGATCTGATTCATGAAGGCCACAAGTATTAATGGCAATATTCGTTGCTGATGCTTCGGCCACGCTGCCTTGGTGCTTCGAAGATGAAGCCAGTCCTTGGACGGACAATCTTCTGGATCGCCTTCGTGTCGGAGATGGGATTTTGGTTCCGGCACATTGGCCTACAGAAATCTCAAATGGGTTACTCGTCGCGCTTCGTAGGAAGCGTATCCAATCGGGCCGTCCCGAACTATTTTGGGATGCGCTAGCAGTCTTGCCAATTGAGGTTGAACCGCCTCTGTCTCCTCTCCAGGCCAAAGCAGTTCTTGCCCTGTGTGCGCAGTACGGGCTGACCGTTTATGACGCAGCATATCTGGAGCTTGCAAAACGTAAAGGCCTACCGCTGGCCACGTTGGATACCGAGCTCATGCGCGCTGCCTCACACGAAGGTGTTCCCCTTATAGGCCGACAGACTTAAACTCCCACGCTGCGCCGGCCTCGGCGAGTCCCACTTCGGAACTCGCCCCCTTACATCGCGTTTCCCATCCTCCCGCCGCTCATTTATACTTGCCCGTTTCGCAGTATGTGCCGAAACATTCCGTGAAGTGTTAGGAGCCCTGGTGAAGATCCTGGTCTGCATGAAGCAGGTCCCACAGAAAGACGCGCCGCTCAAGTTGAATGAAGGCGGCACGTGGATTCGCGAAGATGTTTCCTATGAAGTGAATGAGCCCGACGCCTACGCGCTGGAAGAGGCGCTGCGGCAGAAAGAGAAGCACGGCGGCGAGGTGGTGGTGATCACCAGCGGTCCGGCGCGCGCGCAGCAGGTGTTGCGCGAGGCCTTGGCCAAGGGCGCAGACCGCGCGATTCACTTGGAAGGCGACAGCTTCGTTACCCTCGACGCGTTCAATACTGCGAAGGCCTTCGCCGCGTCCATCAAGGACGAGAGCTTCGACCTCATCTTCACCGGATTGCAATCCGACGATTATGGCTTTGCACAGACAGGTGTCATTCTGGCTGAGCTGCTGGGCTGGCCGCACGCCACCATCATCATGCAGATCGAGAAGAGCGATAGCGGAATCAGGGTCAAGCGCGAGCTCGAAGCGGGCTTCTTCCAGTTCGTCGATATGCCTTTGCCCGCGCTTCTGACCATTCAGTCGGGCATCAACAAGTTGCGCTATGCAACCCTGATTGGCATCAAGCAGGCGAAGAACAAGCCGCTGAAGAAAGTGAGTTTCGACGAAGTCAAGTCGGCTTTAGGCGAAAACTTGCAGAAGATCGAGAAGCTTTACATCCCCCAGAAGACGAAAAAGACAGAAGTTCTGGAAGGGCCTCCGGGAGAAATTGCTAAGAAGCTGGTGGACAAGCTGCGCAACGAATTGCGCGTGATCTAGGAAATTATCCGAGCGGCCCTGGCCGCGACGCATCCCAAGGTTGCGTCCGTGTTCTTTACTAATCAATGTTGTTTGGCGCCGGGAATCGCGGCTCGCCGGAGCTTCCATAACCTTTGCAATCCTGATCATATTTGGCATCTAACTGGGTGTTCTACCCTCATGGACGAAAGGAGCTCGGCTGGTTATGCCAGGATTTGATCGCGATCAGGTCGCCATTGACAACACGGTGGAGAACCGCCGCCTCGGTTCAGTTTTGCTGACATTGGGCTGGATACTTCTCTGGATGGACGCGATTCTGGGGATATTCTTTTTCATCAGCCTGCGCAATGGTTCGTGGTTTTGGCCGATATGGCTGGGCATTGAAGGCTTCTTAGGCTTGGTGCTGGTGATCATGGGAACCCGCTATCGGCGTGCCGTCGGCGCAACCCGACTGGGACAACGCGACCTGCAGCACACTCTCGAGCAGCAGCGCAGGGAAGACGCGGAAGAGAACCAGGTGGCTTGATTCTGCGCAACATGCAGTCCCGCCACCAGAGCAAGAATTTTGGGTAGGTGAGAGGGGCAAGTCGGCATGCCCGCTACGGCGGCCAGGAGGCGACTATGCCATCGTCAGAAGAAAAACGTGAAACCGGCTCCGCTCTCGTGGTGATTGGCTGGGTGCTGGTGCTGTTTGCATTCCTGGTTATGTTCTTTCAGCCGGCGGCACTCAAGCTGGGGGAAACGCGGTTTCAGATCATCGCAGGGGTATTGGTAGCAGCGGGCCTGTTGCTCAACATAATCGGTGCTCGCATTCGCCGCCGCAATCGCTGAGCCCGCGTGGGCGAGTACGCTCTGGAAAGGCAGAGAAGATCGGGTCGAAATGGCAGATACCATACTGGTTGTAGTAGAACAACGCGAAGGCAAATTGAATCGTGTTTCCTGGGAGACGATCACCGGGGCGCAAGCGATAGCCGCTGAAACTGGCTGGACGCTGGAAGCCGCTGTGGTTGGCGACGGTGTGGGCGACATCGCCAAAGAAGTCGCCGCGAAAAAAGTGTCGAAGGTGTACGACATTGAAGCCGCGAAACTGGAGCCCTACACCCCCGACGGTTTTGTGGCCGCGCTAAAACCGTTCATCGAGCAGAAGCAGCCCAAGCTGGTGCTGATGCCGCACACCTATCAGGTGCGCGACTTCGCTCCTAAACTTGCTGCCGCCTTAAATCGGGCGCTCATCAGCGATGCCATTGGCTACAAGTATGAAGGCGGCAACTTACGGTTCACTCGCCAGATGTTCCAGGGCAAGTTCGCCGCTGACGTGGGCTTCGTTGGGGGTCCGCCGTATTTCGCGACCTTTCAGAATGGCGCATTCCGTGGCGATCAAGTTGTAACAGGAGATGCGGCGGCGCCGGTCGAGACTGTGAACGTCGATGTGGCAGACGGTGTCGTACGGAACAAGCCCGAGGCCCCGTTCAAAGAGGCTAAGCAGGCAGTCGACCTAACGCAGGCAGAGATTATTGTTGCAGTTGGCCGTGGCATCAAGGAGCAGAAGAACATCGACATTGCCAGACAGTTGGCCGAAGTGTTGGGTGGCGAGATTGCGGCCTCTCGACCAATCTGCGATTCCGGTTGGCTGCCGATGGATCGTCAGGTCGGATCGTCGGGCCAGACGGTTGCGCCCAAGCTGTATCTTGCGCTGGGAATCAGCGGGGCGATCCAGCATGTGGTTGGGATGAAGGGAGCACGCGCTATCATTGCAGTTAACAAAGACGCAGAGGCGCCGATCTTTGAGATTGCCGATGTCGCCGTGGTGGGTAATCTGTTCGACATCGTCCCGCCGCTGATTGAGGAAGTGAAAAAAGCGAAAGGCGCCTAGCCACACGCACAGATTCATGTAAGTTAGAAAGGGCGCATAAACCTGCGCCCTTCTTTTTGGGTAAGACTATTTTACGGGTTAAGGCTATCGCCTTACTCGGGTAGGTCATCACCGCCTATAACAATGTCAACGTTTTGTCACCGGCGGTGACGTTAGAATAATAAGTCCCTTTTCTTGATGGAAGGTCTAATGATCGTTTTTCGAAAGCCACTTGCGGATGTCGAACGCCCGGTAATGGAAGCTGATGTCGTCATTGTCGGTGGAGGCCCCGCGGGTATGGCTTGTGCACTACGCCTCTCGCAGTTAATTGACGGCCACAACGCTAAGCACCCCGACGCGCAGGTGACGAAGGAAAATATTTACGTTCTCGAGAAGGCCCGGGAGATCGGCGCGCACTGTTTGTCAGGCGCGCTGCTCGATCCCCGTTCCATGCGCGAGCTGCTGCCTGGTTTCGAAAAGGAAGCGCCCCTAGATGCTGCCGTGGTGAAGGAGGCGGTTTACTTCCTGACCCGGACGGGAAAGTTCAAGTTTCCCGTCACGCCTCCGCCGATGCGCGACCATGGCAACTACGTTATCTCCATCAACAAATTCATGAAGTGGCTGGGCAGCAAAGTCGAAGAGGCCGGGATCACGGTCTTCACCGGTTTTGCCGGTTCAGAATTGCTTTTCGAAAGCGGGCGCGCCGTGGGCGTGCGAACCGACGACAAAGGCGTCGATAAGAACGGCGAGCGGCAGTCCAATTTCGAGCCCGGCTACGATTTGAAAGCTAAGGTGGTGATCCTTGCCGAAGGCACGCGCGGTTCGCTGACCAAGCAACTCATCGGGCGCTTCCAGCTCGATCGCGAACGCAATCCGCAAACCTACGGCGTGGGAGTGAAGGAGCTGTGGGAGCTGCCCGCCGGGCGCGTCGCGCCGGGCGAAGTCATCTACACCATGGGCTACCCGCTGACCTTCAATGAATACGGTGGCGCATGGATTTACGGCGCCAAAGACAACATCGTATCCCTCGGTTTCGTTACCGGACTCGACTATCGCGACCCACGTCTAGATCCTCATCACGTTCTTCAGGGATTCAAGAAGCATCCGTTCATCGCCAAGTTGCTGGAGGGCGGAAAGATGGTGCGTTACGGCGCGAAGTCCCTGCCCTACGGCGGCTGGTGGTGCATTCCGCCGCTGGCCGGCGATGGCTGGATGATCCTTGGCGACTCTGCGGGCCTTTTGAATTCACAGCGGCTAAAGGGGATTCATCTCGCCATTAAGAGCGGAATGCTGGCGGCCGAGACTGCCTTCGATTGCATGGTGAAAAACGATTACTCGCTCGACCTGCTGGAGACCTTCCAGGATCGCGTCGAGAATAGTTGGATTAAGACGGAACTATGGCCGGTGCGCAACTTCCACCAGGGTTTCGAGAGCGGATTCGTCTCGGGCATGGTCCATGCGGGCCTTCAACAATTCACAGGTGGCCGCGGCCTGCACGCGCACTATACCAACGAGGCCGGGCATCGCCGCATGGAACAGTTAAAGCGGCTTCCGGCAGACGGCGGGCCGGAGGCGCATATTATCGGCCCGGCTAAGGGCGACGGCAAGCTCACCTTCGACAAGCTGACCGACGTGTATCACTCCGGCACCAAGCATGAAGAAGACCAGCCCTCTCACCTCGTGATCCACGACACCAACATCTGCAACGAGCGCTGCGTAACCGAGTATGGCAACCCTTGCAAGAATTTCTGCCCAGCCAACGTTTACGAGATGGTCGAAGCGACGGACACGCCCAGCGGATTGCAGATCCATCTGAACGCCTCGAATTGCGTGCACTGCAAAACCTGCGACATCATGGACCCGTACGAGATTATTACGTGGGTGCCACCCGAGGGCGGTGGCGGACCGAACTACGAAGGGATGTGAGGAAGGCCGCTGTTCGCTATTCGCTTTTCGCCAGCAAGCTTTTTCCTATTCGCCGTGCAGCCTTCCGCTATCCATGTCATCTATAATGCGTAGCAGTGTTTCCGACCTCCGCGGCCTACCGGCATTGCCCAGGGCCACGGCGGCGGTGTTCCGCGAAACTTGCGGAACCGAGGGTGTGGCGGGAAACGGCCATGCCTCCCGTGCTTGGAAAGGAAACGATCAGCCGCCGCTGAGTGTCCTCGCGCGTGCTCCTGTCTCCTTTCCCCGTGCAAAAACAGATTTGAAGGATTCAGAACCCTTACGCCGTGCTCGAAGCCGCGCGGCTAAGTGAGTAAGCAGCATAGGGTCCTTCGACTCGCTGCGCTCGCTCAGTGTTTGTGACTTTATTGAAGATTGAGAAAATTTTCGCGCGTAGGCGGTTGTTGTCAGCGTTGCAATTTGCGCGAAATCAAAAAAGTCACAAGCTCTCAGGATGACGGGCGGGAAAATTACTGGACGGAATTGCTTGCCAAGAGCTAAGGGCTAGGAGCTAAAAGCCTTTAGCGAAAAGCGAAAAGCGTGTTCCTCACCGACAAATTCGGACGACGCATCAACGACCTGCGGCTCTCCATCACCGATCGCTGCAATTACCGGTGCGTCTATTGCCGCTCAGGCACCGATGGGCCGCAATTTCCCGAGATGCCCATTGCCGAGTACCTGCGCATGACGCGCGTCTTCGTCGGCCTGGGAATCACGAAAGTCCGTCTCACCGGCGGCGAGCCGTTGTTGCGCAGGGGCCTGGCCGAAATGGTCCGCGAACTTAGCAGCCTGCGTACAGTTGAAGGTAGCCTGCTGGATATCGCCATTACGACTAACGGACATCTTCTGGCCGAGATGGCGCAATCATTGGCGGATGCCGGCCTGACTCGTGTGACGGTTTCCATGGACGCCGTAGATGCGGGAGAGTTCGCGCGCATCACGCGCGTGCCCAACGGCTACGAACGCGTGCTGGCGGGAATCCGCGCCGCACAGCGTGCCGGGCTCAGCCCCGTTAAGATCAACTGCGTCTTGATGCGCGGTTTCAACGATGATCAAATCACCGCCTTTGGGCGCTTCGCGCGCGAAGAAGGCGTCGCCGTGCGCTTCATCGAATTCATGCCGCTGGAAGAAGACCGCGTGTGGTCGCCGGAGATTGTTGTGACCCTCGACGAGATCCTGCGCCGCATGGCCGAGTTCATGCCGCTGCGCGAAATCAGCCACGCCCGCAGCGAGACCGCGCGCCGCTATGTCTTCGAGGACGGCGTCGGCGAAATCGGGATCATCGCACCGGTTTCGCATCCCTTCTGCGGCCATTGCAGCCGCATTCGTGTCACCTCAGATGGCAAGATTCGCACCTGTTTGTTCTCGGTCCGCGAGCACGATCTGGCTGGCTTAATGGCGCGGGGCGGCACCGACGAAGAGTTGGTCGAGTTCATCCTTCACGCGGTAGAACACAAGGAAGAGCGCCACCACATCGGCGAACCTGGATTTATTCCGGCGTCAAGGACGATGGTGCATATTGGAGGGTAGTCAGCCAGGCGGCCTGCAGAGTCGCTCTGGCCAGGGGTCAGAGACTATCTGCTTCAACTATTATTGATGAGGTAGAAACCCATGGCTACTCAAGAAATGTCCAAGGTATTGGCCGCCAGCCGCATGGCCAATGTGCGCTATGCGATTCGCGATCTGGCCGTGGTCGCCGACGAAGTGGCCCGCGAAGGTCACAAGCTTCTCTACCTCAACATTGGCGATCCCTGTAAGTTCGACTTCCCTACTCCTCCCCACATGATCGAGGCGGTGGTCAAGGCCATGGTGGACGGACATAACGGGTATGCCGAATCGCTGGGCATTAAGCCTGCGATCGAAGCCATCCACCACGAAGCCGAGCGCAACGGTTTCCGCGAGGTGCAGAGTATCTTCGTCGGTTATGGCAGCGGCGAGGTGATTGACAGTTGCCTGACCGCGCTGCTGAATCCGGGCGACAACGTCCTGACGCCGAGTCCGGAGTACCCGCTTTACGGCGCCATTATGGCCAAGCTGGATTGCCCGGTCAACGCCTATGATCTGGACGAAGACAATGGCTGGCAGCCCGACGTGGTCGATATGGAGCGCAAGATCAACTCGCGCACCAAGGCTATCCTGCTGATCAATCCTAACAATCCGACGGGCGCGGTGTACTCGAAGCGCACCCTGGAGAAAGTTCTCGAACTTGCCCGCCGGCACGGCTTGATTGTTTTTGCCGACGAGATTTACGACAAGCTTATCTTCGGTCCCAGTGCGAGGCACATCTCGATCGCGACCCTCGCACAAGACGTTCCGGTGGTGACCTTCAACGGACTTTCCAAGGCGTATCTGGTTCCTGGTTGGCGAATCGGATGGGCGATTGCGACCGGACCTCGCGACGTCTTGCAGCCTTACATGGATGCCGTGCACCGTTTGCTGCGCGCGCGCCTGTCGGCGCCACATCCGTTCCAGCACGCCATCCGAGCGGCACTAGAAGGCCCGCAGGACCACTTGGTTGAGGTGTGCGACAAACTGCGGCGGCGAGCCGATCTTACAGTTGCGTGGGCGAAGCGGACGCCGCGCGTAAAGTTGGTCGAGCCCAAAGGTGCTTTCTACGCGCACCCCTCGCTGGAAATCCCCGAGGATGATCTTACGTTCGTCACCGACTTGCTAAAGCAGAAGCATGTGCTCGTGGTACATGGTTCCGGCTTCGGCGAAAAACCGGGGACGCGGCACATTCGCATTGTGTTCTTGCCGCAGGAACCGGTATTGAGTGCAGCATACGAGGCGATGACCGAATTCATGCGCGAGCGCTACGCCTAGAAATTGAACGGCGGACTTGACGGCGTTCCCTGCGGTCACTCCCCTTGGGTGAGAAGAACGAGGCCACTGGCTGGATTACTCCTTGCTCTCGGCGGTGGGCGTGCCGAAGCCACACCGTCCGCGCATGCCTTGGCGGAATTTTTCGCGCTCCTCGGGCGTCATGTTCCTCCAGCGTTCGGCCATGCGACGGCCAGAGTAGGAGCGGTGGAGTCCGCGGCCACTAACCCCGCCGAAGAGAATCCGGCACAGCACCAGAATCCCAATCGCCTGCCAGAAGGTGATCTGGCGCCAGCCGAAGAGCGGCGGCAGCAGCCAGTTCCATAGATGCAGCACCAGTTCGCCGCCGATTGCGATAAACAACAGCAATCCCCACAATCGCCGCCGGGGCAATCCAAATCATTCTCTTCAATCTCGGTCTCATGTTTAGTTCCTCATGCTTTCGTAAACTCTTCGTAAATGCTTCGCAATCGCTCGCGCAGATGCAGCACCGCATAGCGTTTGCGCGAGAGCAGCGTATTCACGCTCACGCCGGTTTCGGCGGCCATCTCCTTGAAGCTGCGCCCCTCAAACTCGTGCCCGACAAACACCTCGCGCTGCTCATCGGGAAGCTCGTCAAGCGCAAACTCGAGTTCGTCGAGCAGCACGCCGCGGGCGTAAAGAGCGTCCGGACCGGCGTCGGGCGAAGGCAGCAAGTCTTCCAACTGCAGCAACTCACCTTCTTCGTCTGCCGCTGCCGCTTCGGTGAAGCTCTCCGGCCTCTTCTTGCGGAAAAGGTCGGTGATGCGGTTGCGCGCGACGCGGAAGAGCCAGCCGGTCACGTGCTCGATCGGCATTAGCAGGCGGTTCGCCTCCACCAGTTCGTAGAAGACCTCCTGCAGGATGTCTTCGGCATCGCGCGGGTCCGGCACACGGCGGCGAATGAAGTTGCCCAGCCGGGACTGCTCCCGCTTGACCACTTCGGAGATTCGCCGGTCCTGTTCGAGGCTCATCCGCTGCAGGCTCGCCGCGTCCTTCATCTATGCATGTAGACGAAATAGGGGATGCGCATATTGTAGGGGCTCGCAAAAATCGTCGGGGGCGGGGCATTTTGCGGCCACCGACGAACATCCCGCCCTGGTCAAAAGAAGGCTAGAACGGAGCACGCAGTAAGAAAACAGTTATCAGGGGGAGCACCATCGCCGAGGTCTGCTGAGCCACGGACTACGGCGGCCAGTTAGGAGTTGTCATAGAAATGCAAAAGGTATGTCACAAGCTGGGTGATGGCGTTAGGCTGCGATCATGTAGCCTTGCGGATCCGAGAGCGCGTGGTCTTCAGAGGTTCAAGCGAACAGACGTTGGGACACCGTACAATGAGCGGATGCGTATCTTTCTTTCAATCGTCCTGTTGGTGTTTGCCATGACAGCGTTAGCGGCCCAGACACCGCTGGCTCAAATTCCCGCTCCCCCGGATGTGGCTGCGCCACCGGCTGATGCCACAAAAGCCCCGTCCGGCCTTGTAACGGTGGTGGAAAAGCCTGGCACCGGCAAGGACCACCCTGCCAAAGACGAGGTGGTCACCGTCGATTACACCGGTTGGACCAGCGACGGGAAGATGCTTGACAGCTCGGTTGCACGCGGCAAACCGGCGACCTTGCCGGTCAGCCGTTTGATCCCCGGACTTGGTGAAGGTATTCAGATGATGGTGACCGGCGAAACGCGCCGCCTGTGGATTCCCCAGTCGCTCACCTACAAAGGCCAGCAAGGGAGACCGGTGGGAACACTGGTATTCGATGTGACGCTGCTCGACCTGCCGACCCGCGCGCCGGCCGATGTGAAAGCGCCTCCGGCCGATGCGAAGCGAACTTCGAGCGGCCTGGCTTACAAGGTGCTGACGCCGGGGACGGGCACGCGGCACCCTAAGAAGATCGACGAAGTCACGGTACACTACACGGGTTGGACGACCGATGGGAAGATGTTCGACAGCTCGGTTGCGAGAGGAAAGCCGTCGACCTTTCCCCTCGACCACGTGATTCCCGGATGGACCGAGGGCGTGCAACTGATGGTAGAGGGCGAGACCATGCGTTTCTGGATTCCTGAAAGGCTCGCGTATCAGGGCAAGCAGCCGCCGTTTGGCACGCTCGTGTTCGACGTACAACTGATCCACATCCAGTAGTCAGTTGTCAGTAGCGAGTGGTCAGTTGCCAATGAACATACAGCCCTGCAAATGCCGGTTCCGCTATCGCATCAACATGTCGTAAACGACGTGGAAGGCTTCTGGGCTGATGCCGATACTGCCGCGATATGGATTGTTCATGATGAGCAGCAAATGAATTTCTATGCCCAAAAGGGCGGCGAAAAACGCTGTCATCCACACATGCATGGCGAAGCTCTTGAGTTGGAAGAACCAGCTTACGGCGAAGCTCAGCACCGCTCCAACCATCACAAAACGCCAAAGTGGCCCGGGCAAATGCGAGGTAATGGTATCCAGCCGCAGACTGCGTTTCTCGATCAGGTTGTTGAAGGCGCGCAGGGTCTCATGGTGTAGTGCCTCCTGCCCCTGGGTCCGCGGTTCGAAGGTCTGCAGCTGGTCCTGAAAACGCCATAGGCGTGCGATCCCGCCGGGAGTGATGATTCCCTTTCGGTACGCCTGCCAGGCAACGTCGATTTCATAGCGGGTATATTCCCGCAGATCAGACTGGAGCGTGCTACGCTCGGGTTCGGGATAGCCGCTGACATCACGGTACAGTGCCGCCAGAGCGCCGGCCTCCATTCCCACCGCGCTGCGGGCACCGTCGTAGCCTTCCCAGACGCCGACGGCGATCAATCCCAGCATAATGCCGTAGAAGATGGCAACCGTGCTGAGATAGTAGCTGACCGCTTCGTTGTGCGAGATGCTGGCATGGAGTCGACCTATCCATCTGCGCGTAGCCAGCAGACCTCCCACTCCGATCGCCACGCAAAACAGAACGAAGAGGATACCCACCAGCCAGTCCGGTAAATTGACGAACCATTCCACAGGGCTCTCCACCACGCTTGGCTGTGCAGATTGTGATCTTGGAATTTATATCAGACGGGCGAGCGGACTGCTCTAATTCTGTCTATCCAAACCTTCGCGCGCCCATGCTTTCGCCGAACTGACGGACGGTGGGAAGGAAGCTGCCGGCGCGACCAAACAATCACCTCGGTAAGGACTGGGACAGGCTTACGAGATTCTGGGGAACCACATGAACGAATCCGCTACGCGGGCTGTCGATGTCGGCGATCAAAAGGAACGCGATGGAGACCACCAGTGGCAGCACAAAAAGCACGCCGGCCTTTGCTTTTGTACTGCGGGCACCATAACCGACCAACAAGTTGCAGCAGATGGCGATCGCTATCATTAAGGTCCATGCTGATCCAGGAATGCGGTTCCACCATGCCGCTTGGGTGTATCCCTGCGAGTTCAATACGTCGTTCATGCCCGCAACAGCGAGGGCGATTACGGGCGTCGGTTGCGCCACGGCTGGAGCCTGTACCGCAGACCACATCTCCGTCTGTAGTTGGGTGGTATCGGCATCAATCTGTTGAAGCTCGCGCTTATTGCGAGTTCGGTAGAAGGCGATACGCAAGTCGAGATATCTCTTGAGCTGGGCACGAACAGCGGCTGCATTCGCGGTGGGCAGTAATTCGGCTCGCACGTATTCGGTACCAATCGCATTGGCCTCTTCTTCCTCGTAAGTTTTGCGCTGATCGTAGCGGCTGATGGCCATCGAGAAGGTGAATCCGATGATGAGGCCGAGCAGGGTGAGGGTGGCGGCTTGCACCACGCCGAAATCTTCTCGCTCCTCGTCTTTGAGGGCGCGGCGGCGCCGCAAGACAGTTCCAAACTGCGCTGCGAGCCACAACAGTAATAACGAGAGCAGGAAGAAGACGCGGGGATAGTTCATCATGAGCGCCACCTTGTTTAGAAGCACAATTCCAGTCCAGCGATCGGACCCTTCTGCGTCAAGTGGATGCCGATGTGATCGCTCTTGGTGTCACTGTTGACGACCAGGGGCGAACCCAACTGATAGCCGACATCGAGACTTAGGCACTTGGTCAGGGTCAAGACTACTACACACGCTCTGAAGGAGCTTCGCGGCGCGCTCCGCCGAGGGTCCACGGCGCGCGAGGTTGCGGAAAATAGAAGAGCCCAGACCGTTTAGCCTGGGCTCTTCACTCTTTCGCTTGAGTTCGCTTACCAACGTCTCGCTTCTGGCGTGGCTAGCGTTCTGTTCCAGTTAAGGTCGAGCGAATCTTGTCACCGCCAATCCGCCGCTACATCACGAGGGCAATGCTCTCCAGCTCCCGTTGGAAGGCTTCCAGAGTGCCACCCAGAATTCCCGCTCTACTCACCGCATCGCGGGCTTCCTGCGCCGAGACACCATAACCGTGCCCGGCGAGGAACATCTGAACTAACTCGGCTGCATCTTTCGAGTCGAACCCCTGGAGCAACTCGCTCCTCAGCGCCGTTAATTCGGGGACGGAAAACTTTTCTGCCATCATTTGCCTCACCTCCGACCCTTACGGGCTTTGCTTGTTAGACGGATCAGACAGCTATTAAGTTGCAGGCAATTCGAGTACCGAACTCAATGCCCTGCGCGCCGTCATAAACAAGATTTTGTAACAATCCAACCCATTGCTGCCGCAATAGTTGCAGCCAATGCTGCGGAAAAGTGGCGGGCGTCGGAATTTTCGCCAAGGAAACGAGGTGGGCGGGCGGGCGGCGGCTGCAAGAATTTGCGCTGATGCGGAGGGGAAGTCCTCTTTGGCAGCTCGACAGTGGGTTTTATTTCGGGAAAACTGAGCGATTTCCACCATTGGGAGGGTTGCTCGGGTTTAAGGGCAGAATCATGCGCCTGAGCGCCAAGAGCGGAACGTTCCGAGGATCCAAGGCTGAAGCGACGGTGTCGCAGCCAGGCGGTTCGGATGAAATTTTTCACTTTACTCAGGCGCGCCCCGCTCAAGCCAAAGCCGCCGCTGGTTCTCGGGTCGCTTCCCGACACTCTTGATTCAGGCAGCTTTAGAGCTGCTCGATGGTGGCTTCCGGTTCCAGCAAGATGGGAATGCCATTGCGAATGGGATAAACGCGGTTGCACTCGTTGCACTTAAGTCCGTCTTCACCGCGGGGCACGAGCGGCTTGCGGCAAACCGGGCATGCAATCACTTCGAGGAGGTCTGGGCTGATCATGACAACCAATTCTAGCAGCCCCGGTCTTCCGCAATCAGCCGGCCCATGTAATGCTGACGCGGATGTGCTCGCTTCTGCTAGACTTACACATCCCCGTATGACGGAACAATCGCGCTCTCGCGTGTTTCTTTGGGTTCTGCTGGGTGGCGGAGCCTTCTTCCTATTTTTAGTCGCAATCTTTGCATTGGTTTACTTCACGGTGCGCTCGCAGGAGAAATCAACCTTCAGCGGCTTCGGTGACAAGATTGCCGTGGTCGACTTGGAGGGTGTCATCCTCAGCCCCAAAGATACCGTCGAACAGCTTAAGAAGTTCGCCGACGACAGCTCGGTAAGAGCCATCGTGTTGCATGTGAACTCTCCTGGCGGGGGAGCCGCCGCGTCCGAAGAAATCTATCGCGAGGTGCTGCGCATTCGCGAGCAGAAGAAGAAACCCATTGTGGCCTCCATCGAGACGGTAGGCGCCAGTGGCGCCTATTACGTGTCGTCGGCGACCAACAAGATTTTCGCCGATGATGCCAGCATTGTCGGATCCATCGGCGTGATCGCCGAGTGGTACAACTATGAAGAGTTAATTAAGTGGGCCAAGCTAAAGGCCATAACCCTGAAAGCCGGGGAGTTCAAGGACACAGGATCGCCGACTCGCGATATGACTCCGGTCGAGCGTGCTTATATGCAAGGGCTTATCGACGACATGCACACCCAGTTCATCCACAACGTAGCCGCTGGGCGGCACATGAAAGACGACGATGTGCGCGCGCTAGCGAACGGCAAGGTCTGGACGGGAGAGCAGGCCATGCCGCTAAAGCTGATCGACCAGATTGGCGACTTCCAGACCGCAGTGACGGATACGGCGAAGTCGGTGGGTATCAAGGGCGAGCCAACGCTGGTTCGCCCCGAGAAGGAACGCAAGAGTGTGCTGGACCTTCTGTTTGGGGATGTTTCTGATTACTTGCCGAGCCGGTCGAAGTTGATGGAAACTAACGTCGGCTTTTATTACCTTTGGAAGTAGGGTTCCGGGCGAGCGAACCACGGAAGTCTAACGAAAACTTAGGCTTGCCAAGGCCGCGACAAATCTGAGAGTATCCGTTGTGCGGGTGAGCAGGCAATTGGTTTCGCGATAGGGGGCGTGCGAGATGACCAAGGCAGACTTGATCGACGAAGTTTCCCGGCTGGCTGAACTCACCCGGAAGGACAGCGAGGTCATCGTAGAGACCATCTTCGAGAGCGTCGTGCGCTCGTTGCGCGCCGGAGACAAGATCGAGATCCGGGGATTCGGCAGTTTCCGTACGCGGCAACGTAAATCTCGCGTGGGTCGCAATCCCAAGACTGGGGACCGCGTCGAGGTTCCCGCCAAGAAAATTCCATTCTTCAAGCCCAGCAAGGAGCTGAAGGACATGGTCAATAGCTACGTGGAACAGCATCCACACGTCCCGGCCGCCGCGGAAGGAACACCCGAGCCGCAAGGATAAGCTGCGCGGGTCTGCGGGCCCCGCTTTCTCACAAAGGGTCCTTTGCGCAACACGGCGCGGGGTATTCTTGGCGGAGATTACGGAGCGGGGAAGGACGTAATAGGCCACCACACCGAAAATAACGCGACTAGTGACAAAGCTACGATAGCAACGATTGAGGTATAGTCGTGGCGCCAATAATCGTCCTCCCCGCTAGCTGCGATCTGGTTGTAATAAAAAGACAACTTATCTCTGACCCGGCAATATTCTGCCCAATGTAACCCCATCCAGAGGCAAGTAAACAGACAGAGAATGAGAATGGCCGCAGTCAGAACCCACTGCTGTGTTTCTGCGAGCATCGACCGCTTGACTGCCGTGAGGGCGACTATGCCACCGATCATTGCAATCAAGAGCGAGCTGGCCCAGGAGAAAACTTCGTGTTTTCTTGCCCTCTGGAAGTTGAGTTCATATTCGAGGAATTTATAGAGCCCATCGGAGGGCTCGTTGCCATTTGTGCTTTGCCGGTTACCAGAATTCGGCACGACGCGTATGCCTCCTTCTTGTCGTCTTCGCAACCATCATTATCGCTCCGATCTCCTCTCCGAGCACCCCTTTCGCGCTGGCGCCGCGGGGCTTGTATTCTCAAAACTGGTACGTTTTGAGGAACAACGGGGAGTCCCTAATATCAAGCGCTTGCGAGTCTCAAAAGTCTATCTCAAAATCAACGCATGAAGTACGACTGTGCCCGCATCTCGACCGAAAAGTACCCCTGCCACAACACTTCCCCTGTAAGCACTGTGCGAGAATCAATACGCACTCATCCGTAACGCAAAGCAGGAGGACGCATGCGCGAAGTGATCGCGACCAACGACGGGCCTAAAGCCATTGGGCCGTACTCCCAGGGCATCAAGGCAAATGGCTTCATTTTTCTCTCGGGACAGATACCGCTGGATCCGTCTACGCAGCAGCTTATCTCCGGTGACGTTGCAGCGCAGACGGAGCGCGTGCTGCAAAACCTGGCGGGCATCCTGAAGGCTGCTGGCAGCTCGTTGCAACAGGTCGTGAAGACTACCGTCTTCCTTAAGAACATGTCGGAATTCGCCGCCATGAACGAAGTCTACGGACGCTACTTCACCGAGACCCCACCCGCGCGTTCCACCGTCGAAGTGGCGCGCCTGCCCAAAGACGTGCTGGTGGAGATCGACGTCATCGCGCTCGCTTGACGGTAAGGCGACAAAGTTGAATCTCACAGACCGCATTTATGTCGCGGTGCATATCGCGCTGACCGTGCTGGTCTGCGCGCGCTACCACCGCGTAGAGCATTGGACGTGGTATGTAGCTTGGAATCTCTGCGCGCTAGCGGTAATTTTGCTGCTCGCTCGCAAGCGGCGCGACCGCGCCGACTGGGAGTTCGTCCACGATTGGCTTCCAGCAGTATTCTTCGTAACCGTGTTCGAAGAGGTGTCGTACCTCTCGCTCTCGATTCGAGGCGGCTGGCAGAACGCTCACGTCATTGCGTTTGAATCGCTCTTGTTCGCCGTGCCACCGGTGTTGTGGATGCATCGCCAGGCGGCGCCATGGCTGGACCAGTTCCTGGAATTCGGCTACTTCGCGTTTTACCTGCTGTACCCGGTTGTGGGAGGTCTCTTCTGGATCTGGCGTGAACGGCCGCCATTCGCGGACGCGTTCCGCCGGCTGACCGACGCGCTTAGCGTTGGATATTTGATTTGTTACGCGACGTATCTGCTGTTCCCGACGCGGAGTCCGGCGAACACCCAAGGCGTGCAACAATTCGGCGGCGCGACAGGAGGAATGTTCCAGAGTCTCGTCGGACTAGTTCAAAACCACGCCGGTGTGCACGGGAACGCGTTTCCGAGTGCGCACATCATGCTGGCGTTCGTCGTCCTGGTGTTCGCCTACCGCTTTCTCCCGCGCCTCGCGCCGTGGCTGCTGTTTCCGGTTCTGCTGATGTGTGTGGGCGCGGTTTACGACGGGTATCACTATGCCACCGATGTGGTCGCAGGCGCACTGCTGGGAATTGTGCTGGGACTGGTGTTTGTGTGCCGCGGAACACCTACTCCATACCGGCGGGAGGCATAATCGAAAGTCATTCACCACATAGGCACGGCGGACACGGAGTTTTGGTTTCTATCGAGCTCTCTGTGACCCCGGTGGACTCTGTAGTTTTCAGACCCATGTGGCATTTTAGGTTACGAGTGACGAACAAAGAATAACCCTCTCGAATTCGAGAGGGTTCGGGAATGCAAAGATCTTGGAAGCTAGGCCTTGGTCACTTTGCCGCTGCGCAAGCAGCTGGCGCAAACGCGCATACGTTTGTTGCCGGCCTTGGTCTTGGCATGTACCGGACGCAGATTGACGTTCCAGCGCCTCCGGGTGACGTTGTGCGCGTGACTGATGTTGTTACCGAATTGCGGGCCTTTGCCGCAGATTTCACAAACTTGTGCCATGAGTAACTCCAGAAAATTGCCGAACTGGCTGGGTAAAGACTTATGATACCTGACCGACCCAATTTACGGCAACTTGCGCTGACTTCTGACAACTCGTCCCCCTCTCGGTGCTACACTTCGCGCAGTGACAAAAGAACTGCAAAGTTCGGTAGCTGTCAGCGACGACGATGCGGTCACGCCGGGCACGCTGTACCTAGTCGGCACTCCGATCGGCAATCTGGAAGACATCACGCTACGCGCTTTGCGGACCCTGAAAGAAGTGGATCTCATTGCCTGCGAAGACACGCGGCAGACGATGAAGCTGCTGAATCACTACAGCATCGAGAGGCCCACAGTCAGCTATCACGAGCACAATGAGCTTACCCGCGCGGCCGAGCTGATCGTGCATCTGGAACGCGGCGACAACATTGCCATGGTGAGTGACGCCGGGATGCCTGGTGTAAGCGACCCCGGATATAGGCTGGTAGCGCTTGCGGTGCGGCATCACATACGGGTCGTGCCCATACCCGGGGCATCAGCTTTCTTGTCGGCCTTGGTTGCCAGTGGCCTGCCAACCGATTCCTTCCACTTCGGCGGTTTTCTGCCTGCTAAGGAAGGCGCACGCCGGACTCTGTTGGAGGCCATTCGGACTGCCCCGCGTACCGAGATCTTTTATGAAGCGCCACACCGCATTATCGAGACGCTTCGCGATGTCGTGGCGGTTCTCGGGCCGGAACGCCACGTCGTTATTGCGCGCGAGGTGACCAAGCTGCACGAAGAATTTCTTCGCGGACGAGCCGACACTGTGGTGACCCAATTGGGGCAGCGGGGCGAGATCCGGGGCGAGATCACGCTGCTAATCGGCAAAGCGGAAGACAACGCTCCCGCGCAGGCATCAACCCACAACATCGCGAAACGAATCCGAGAATTGATGCGAGCTGAGCGGCTCGACGAGAAGGCCGCGCTGAAACAGGCCGCCAGGGAGTTTGGGCTTTCCAAGAGTGCAACTTACCGGGAGTTTCAGAGAGGCAAGTGATCCGTGGTTCGAAGATCGTGTGTGCTGGATCGACAGTCCTGCCGCGGGGCATTTGACAATGAGGACAAGCATGCTCAACAATAGCGGGCACGTTAGTAGTTGGGCAGTGGCACAGGCCTACCAGCATGGCGACGGCACCCCCAACGCCGGATCTAGAGACAATCTTCATGGCCAAGATACTGTGCGTCGATGACGAACCGAACATTGTGACCTTGAAGTGTGCCATTTTGGAGGCCGCCGGGCACCAAGTCACCCCTGCCACGTCGGCACAGGAAGCTATCGAAAAGCTGGAACTCAACAGCTACGATGCGGTGGTTACCGACTGGCGTCTGGGCGACTCCAATGGTCGTGCCATCGTTCAAGCCGCGAAAATGCATTCCACCATGCCAGTCGTGGTGGTCTCGGGCTACGTAGCCGAAGCCTTCCAGGCTGCTGAACCGCTGGCCGACCTCTACTTGGAAAAGCCTGTAAACCCTGAAGAACTCGTCACAATCGTTAATGAGCTCCTGAAGACGGGCGACCACCCGCAATAGGCTTCGCCGACCTCTTTGCCAGCCGTAAGAGGCAGTAGTTGCTCCCATTCGGTGGGCAGGCCCTGCAGCTTTAACTTTTCATAAATACGCCGGAAAACAGGGTTTACCGCACATCCCGCGGCCTGAACCTGTTCATCCAACGGGTAACAAGGTGGTTAACTGCCAGCCCGAGCGTATGAGCTACGGTGAGTTAACTGGGTTAACGAGGTGAGATCATGTGGCTGGCAACAGAAATAGGACGAAGCTGGATAGTACATTCCGCGGGAAGCGTCGCTTTAGTGGTGGGCACGCTATTGAACGTTATCGATGGCGGCCAGCGGCGCAAATCTGCTGATCCACCAAGAAAAATAGAGCTGCAATCCCTGCTGCAAAGCCTGCCTGAGGCCGTATTCCTGTTCGACATCCATTGCCGCATCCTTGACGTCAACAAGATGGCGGAAGAATTGACCGGGCAAAGCCGGGACGAACTGGTCGGCATGGATGCAGGTGCGTTGTTGAAGCGAATCGAAGGCGCCGAGGCCGGCGCAAATCTGGAATCATTCGTGACGCGCACCCTGCGTGGCGAGTGCATACGCCACGAGCCTCGCATCTTCCACAGCAGTAGGAATGGCCAGCCAATCGAAGTCCGCGTCTCCGGTAATCCGATTTACTATCCATCCAAACGTCTGCTAGGCGCGCTGATTGTGATCGAGGATGTCACCGAGATTTCGGCCTTGCAAGAGCAGGTTGCCAGTAGCGAACGGCACTTTGCGGTGGGTCAGATGACCGCAGGTTTGGCTCACGACTTCAACAACGTCCTGGGAACCATCTCGCAAGCGGTGTACGTTTTGGAAACGGGACCGGAGCGCTCCGAGTCCGACCGCACCATGTTGGGCATCATCAATAACGCGGTGCACCGTGGCGCGGAAATTGTGAATAACATCCGCGAGTATCTGCGTGGCAGTCGAGAAATGCGGAGCCGCGTGGACATGCCCCGACTGCTCGGGGAGGTACTCCAGATGGCGCAACCCGTGCTAGAAATGCATCCCGAAATTAAGGTGAACCACGAAATCCGGGATGCCTGCGAGGTTTACGCCAGCCCACCCGAGCTTCGTCGCGTCTTCACTAACCTGGTTCTAAACGCGCTTGAGGCCATGCCGCAAGGCGGCCTGCTTACCATCCTGTGTTTCCGTAACGAAGGCCGGGCGATTGTAAGCGTGGAAGACACCGGCTCTGGTATCCCGCTAGAAAGTCAGGAGATGATCTTCTCGCCTTACTTCACGACCAAAGCTAAAGGCACGGGACTTGGCTTATCGGGAGCGCGCAAGGCAATCCAGGCGCAAGGCGGGGATATTTCCTTCGAAAGCTATCCTGGAAAGGGAACCACGTTTTTCGTTTCGCTGCCCATGGCAAATGGCCAGGAGTTGCCGAACGATCGCGCGGCATAGATCGCTGGAAGAGATACCTTCAATGGACTGACGAGGCCGAGGCCGGCACCGCACGACCCTCACCGGCAGTTTGCGCGGGCCGGGGGCGGCCCGCTACCACGGCGATCGACGCGGTAGCCTGCGCCAGAATTCGGTGGTGAACCACAAATAGTGCCAGTTCCAAGCGGTCCGAAACTCCGATTTTATCAAAGATATTACGCAATGCGTTTTTGATCATCTGCTCAGTGGTGTAGAGCTGTAAGGCGATTTCGCGATTCTTATATCCCTGCACCACGGCGGCGACAATACGCAGCTCTTTGTCCGACAAGCGGTCCCGTACCCGTGCTCCGACCAGGTCCTCGCTTACATCGGCGTCATGGGGATTCGGACTTTGTAGAAACGATTGGCCACGGGAGAGCCGCCGCACCGCTTCGACGGCGATGTTTCCGCAAGCGGAGCGATAGATGACGCCTTGCACTCCCATGCGCATGAAGTCGGAGGCGCTTTCCACATTCTCCGCCAGCATAAGTACCGCCGTGGAATGGGTTGAAGCAATTTCTTGAATCTGCGGCAGTGAGGAAAGAAACCCGGTTGACAGAATCAGGACATGCGAACGAAGTTTGTCCAGCGCATTGAGCAACTGTTCAGGCGATTGCGGCTGACCCACAATGCGCATGTCTTCTTCCACCGCCAGTACTTTGGCTATTCCGGCACGAAATATGGGTTGATGGTCAGCGATGATTACGTTGATCATAAGATAAATGTGCTTTCGTGCTGCTGTTTTTGTAGCGGGGCCCAATTCGATTTCCCCAGAGGACAGGTTCGCCTCTTGGAAAGAAACCGGCCAGAATCAGGTTTATACCACGAACGTAGGTCTAAAGATAGGTTTTTAGTCACTATTGATGACATGTAGAGTTGGACAAAAGTGGTAGACAGACCAGGCAAGCTTTGGTCAGCGAGATAGTTTCCGTCCGCTAGTTGCGGATTTGCAAGTCGCATGGGCTGCTTCAAGAGCAGTGTTCTGAACATAAGGTCAGCGCACCTTGGAACTACTCAGTAACCACCGGCCGCTGGCAAGTCGTGGCAGCCAGCTTGTATGATCGAAACCAGGTGGTCACGACTTTTACATCTTCACGTATCGAGACCAGGCCTAATTGGGCTGAAGTTTCTCTTCCCACCTTGCGTCACAATTTTCGAGTAATGCAAACCCATGTGGGGTCCGACGTCGCCATCTGCGCAGTGGTGAAATGCGATGCCTACGGACACGGCGCCCAGGAGTGCGCGCTCGCGCTGGAGCAGGAAGGCGCCAAGTGGTTCGGGGTGACGTCAACGGATGAAGGCGCCATCTTGCGCGAGGCTGGCGTCGCCGGACGCATCCTGGTGATGTGCGGTGTGTATCGCGGAGAAGAGGAAGATGCTCTGCGCCTATCGCTCACGCCCGCGGTCTTCCGTCTGCAAGATGTGGAAGCCCTGGCGCGGGCAGCGGCTCGTCAGCGGCTTACCTCACCGTTTGCCGTCCATCTAAAAATCGACACCGGCATGGCGCGTCTGGGACTTCCTTTGGCCGATCTTGAGGCGTTTGCCGAAGGCATCCAGCGCTTGCCGCTGATCGAGTTGGAAGGCGTATTCAGCCATCTTGCTTCGTCGGAGGTGCTCGACGATGAGGCCACGCAACAGCAGATTGAGCGCTTCACCGCCGCGCTGCGAACGCTCGCGCGATACGGTCTGCGTCCCCGGTTGCGCCATCTTGCCAATACCAGTGCGGCGATTGAACGCCCCGATACCCGCCACAATTTCGTGCGGCCCGGCCTCGCGCTCTACGGATATGAGCAGCAACCCTGCTATCACGACGGCTCACCGGCGACCTCGCCCCTATTGCCGCTGCGCCCAGCATTGGCTTGGAAAACCCACGTGATCGCTGTTCGTGACGTTCCCGCCGGGCAAGCGCTCGGATATAACGGCGCCTATAAGACGCTGGCGCCGGCACGTATCGCCACCACTTCTGTTGGCTACGGTGATGGGCTGTCGCGCAGGCTGTTCGGAAACGGTGAAGTGCTTTTGCGCGGACAGCGCGCCCCGATGCGCGGGCGCATCTCGATGGACTTGACCTTGGTAGATGTCACTCACATTCCAGGCGCCGCGATTGGCGACGAAGTGGTCCTCATTGGCCGCAGCGGAGAGCAGGAGATTACGGCGCGCGACCTCGCGCGTTGGGAGGGCACCGTGGTCTATGAAACACTGTGCAATCTCACCAAACGCGTACCTCGGCGGTACGTGGAATAAAGTTCCAGCCTCAGGCCAGCCCGTAGAAACTGAGCGAAGCATCGCCCTGATCCAGTCGCCGATAGCGCACTAGCGCGCCGAAGCGCTCGCCGGGATCGAACTTCTTTTCATGCTCAGCAATGACCCGGGCCGCTGGCTGTAGTAGGCGCGATTGCGACAGGTAACCAAGGGTGCGCTCGTAGCTGCCGCGCATTCGGTACGGGGGATCGAGGAAGCAGTAATCGCAGACCACGCCGGTACTTTCCAAGAGCGGCAGCGCTTGCGCAACGTCGCGCTCGTGCAATTCAAACGCATCGGAGACCGCAAGCGAATCCAGATTTTCTCGCAGCAGGCGCGCGTGCTTTTTCACGGACTCCACGAAATACACCTGGCGCGCGCCGCGACTCAGCGCTTCGATTCCCACGGCCCCAGTGCCCGCGTAAAGGTCGAGCCACACACTGTCTTGCAGATTGCCCGCCGCGCCAAGGACATCGAATAGGGTTTCCCGCAACCGGTCGCTGGTGGGACGCAAATCGAGGCCCGGCAGCGAACGCAGGGGACGACTCCGAAACTGACCGGCGATGATACGCATGTCCTAGAGTGTATAGAATGAAATTGGAGGCTGACTCGGAGCAATGAGAAGTTGGTCGATTCCTGCGGGGCGGTTGTTCGGAGTGGACATTCGCATCCACCTCACGTTTGTTTTTCTGCTGGCCTTTGTCTGGTTCACCCAATCCGTGACCATGGGCAGTGCTGGCGCAGTGCGCGGACTGGTGCTGGTTGGCATCGTATTCGCCTGCGTGGTATTGCATGAACTGGGACACGCCGTAGTGGCCCGCCGCAACGGTGTGGCTGTGCGATCTATCATCCTGCTTCCTATCGGCGGAGTTACGCTGATGGAGGACGTAGGGCAACACAACGCCGATCCGGCGCGCGATATTCGCATTTCTGTCGCGGGGCCGCTGGTCAATCTGTTTATCGCCGCAATTTCAGGTGCATTCATCCTGGCATTTCTACCGCAAGTGAATCTGTGGGCCCAGCCTTTCGTTCACGCCAATAATCTGCCGCGTAGTTTGTTCTGGGCAAACGTGTTCCTGGGCGGTTTTAATCTGTTGCCTGCCTATCCCATGGACGGCGGACGTATTCTGCGCGCGCTTCTCGTCGAGCGTATGGACTACGTACGCGCCACCCGCCGAGCGGTTGCCATCGGGCAGGCGTTCGCCATGGTCTTGATTTTCCTCGGAGTGTGGAATACCTGGCTGATGCTGATTGGCTTCTTCCTCTTCGTGGGAGCGCAACTCGAAGATCGCTCGGTGGTCTTCCAGTCGGTGCTGGAGAGCGTTCGCATGGAAGACGTGATGCTGACCGGGTTCTCCACGCTCTCGCCGGCCGACACCCTGGAGGACGCGCTGCAGAAAGCGGTACACACTTTGCAAGACGACTTCCCGGTGGTTCGCGGCAGCGACATGATCGGTGTCATCAGTAAGCAGCGTATTGTGCAGGCGCTGCGCGTTGGCGGCAATGGATACGTGCAGTCCGCAATGGTGCGGGCGTTTGAGATCGCGCAGGCGGGTGACTCGCTGGCGTCGGCCTTCCGTAAGCTCGGAGGACGAGGTCTCAGCATGATTCCCGGTGGTCGATCACCAAAGGCTGATCGGCATTGTGACCATGCAAAACCTGATGCATAGCATGGCGATACTCGCGGAGACCCGTCGGCTGCGAAAGCAGCAAGAGGCGGACAGTGGTTAGAGCTAATTCACCGGATTGATTTTTCTGATTTACTGCCATTCAACAAGAATCAAACGTAGTGCCCCATCGCTTGGCGGAACGATGGGGCACTATGCGGCGGCTGCTGCCGTTCTCACTTCGAATCGCCCTCCGGAGCGTTTGTGTCGGCGATGACCGGACTTGCAGTACTCGGGGTGTTGTTGGCCGTTTTCGAGGCTGCCTTGGCCGAATGGTTTCGTGAAATCGTCTGTTCAGGCTGCTCGACGGCAGGTAGGCATTGGTACTCCGGATAGGAACTGCAACGCTCTGCCTGGTCCATGGCGCGGTCGTACGCTTGAAGTTCACACGCCCGCAGCGCAGCAAGACTCGACCAGCAGGCGTCGTCGTTCGGGTTCGGCAGAGCGTTTTGTGCGGACAGAGCGGCCGCCGAAAGCAAAAGCAGAACGCCGATGGCGATAAGTGTCTGAAGTTTCATAATCAATCCTCCTAGTCCTAGATTGAATTTAGTTGCTGCGAAACTCCGTCGGCCGTTTGCCTCTGGGAGCCTTGTAGCGACGCAAAGAGGTATTGCAAAACACGTGCCAACTCGGGGCGCGTAAAGGCCATTTGGCTTCTGCCGCATTTGCAATGACATGCGGCGCCGCCGAGCAATTTCAACAGAAATCGTGGTTCGTCCTTGCGTGATCAGTCTATCCGGATGGATATTGCCGCCTATCCATCCCGTTAGCCGGAAATCCTCTAATGGATATAAGAGTGGTCAGTCGCACTTGCCGGTTATGGGCTATGATCCTGAGCGATGCGCCCTGGTCTTGGCCAGTCAAAAGACGCTCTTGGTCGCAGGCTCCTGGCTCGTCATTTAGCGCACCCGCCAGCTGAGCTTGGTTGATGTTGCCCGCAATTCCGGCGGATAGGGGCGGGCCTCGACCGAGAGTTCAACCTCCTTCACGAATACCTGCGGCGTCAGCACAAAAAATCCATTCCGCACTTGCAGTTTGATTGTCTCGTCACCTGGCCCAATGCGCTGCGGAAACTCGACGCTCTCCTCCGACCCGCAGCACAGATATAGCGACAGCAGATCGCAAAATTGGAGCACGTCCGTCCAATACTGCACCTCCTTTTCGGAGCGGTTCTGCAAACGAATCAAGCGACCCTGGTGCTGCTGCTCGGATGCCAGGAATTCGCGAATGCTTCGCGCATCATCTTCCGGGTAAGCGCCCATGCTGGTCCCGAAGGTTCCCAGCCGGCAGAAGTGCCCGCTCACGATGAGGGCGGCAATGGGCGCGACCGCTTCGGCCGAATCAATCGACCCTCGCCAGGCGCGGAGAAAGTCACCCGCCTTGATCTCCAGGAAGGACAGCGGCTTGCCTTCTGCATTCAGCGCAATGTTGTTGTCGGAATAGCCGGCGGGAGTCGCCTGAAGGTGCTCGCGGCCGTCGTCGAGGGCGGCCCAGCCCTCATCGTGCAAGCTGACGCCGAGCACGATGTTATCGTCCACCGGAGGCGAGTTGGTTATCGCGAGATGCCGCGCAATTTCGCCCGAAACCCGCGCGTGATCAGGCTGGCGCACCAGATAATATTTGGATGCCGTTGTTTTCTCGGCGCGGGCCACAGCCTCCCAGGCAGAGACAAACGCATTGTTGGTGCGGGCAGGTTTGGCTTCGGACCAGAGGATCATGAAGGCTATCTCGGCCGTGCGGCGCGCCCGCGCTTGGTTGCAGCAGCGCGGATAGGTCCTGTTCCGGTGGGCGGCTTGCGGTCGCCGTCGACGAGTTGCTTTAACACCAAGGCATTATTGCGCTCTTCATTCTTCGAAGCGAACAACAACGTCAGGCGACGATGTTTCTTGCGTAACTCATAAAGCTCCTGCAAGGCCGCGTTCGCCGCATCGGCGGCGAGCTCTTTAAGATACTTCTCGCGAAATTTGTTCCACTGCTGCGGATGGGCATGAAACCATTTGCGCAACTCGTTGGAGGGAGCAAGATCCTTCAGCCACGCGTCCAGCGCAACGTCGGACTTCTTCAATCCGCGCGGCCACAGCCGGTCCACCAGCACCCGAGCGCCATCCTGCGGCGACGGGTCGGCGTACACGCGTTTGATGGCAACTGTCATGCGAGGTGTATTCTAACTCTGCTGGAGCCGCAGTGGCGGCCCCCGCCAGCACAGATTTGCCCGGATACCTGGAAGAATGCCGAGACCAAAACGCGCGCCTCTTGCCTTCTTATCTGCAATTATTTTGATCGTTATTACGATCCTTTCTGGCCTGCGACTCCGAGCCCCGCAAGACCGACGCCGAGCTGGGGCTGACTCCGCAGCAAGCGCAAGGCCGGCGGGTTTACGACCAACGTTGCGCCGAATGTCATTACGCCTACAGTACGCGTGGCCTGCGCGGGCCGAGCCTGAATGGGCTGTTCAAAAAGCCGTTCATGAAGAGTGGCATTCCCGCTAACGACGACAGGGTCACGGACATCATCCTCCTCGGTCGCGCCAAGATGCCTGCCTTTCAGCAGAAGCTGACGCAGCAGCAGCTAGACGATCTGATGGCGTATTTGCATACGTTGTAGAAGCTGTCAGCCATCAGCCGTCAGCTATCAGCTAAACCGGAGCAGCGATGCAGCAATGAAGCGAATCGCCACATTCAAACTGCGCCGAATCCCCGCGGGCACGGCATGGATCAAAGGTATACGAGGATGTTCTGGCTGATGGCTGAAAGCTGACAGCTGATGGCTGTAAAATAGTTACGTCACATGGCTACCGCTCCTGAACTGATTCAGATCGAGATTGGCCCGCGCCGCGCCGTCTCCCAAGCCGGAATGGCTGAAGGCGCGCGCGCCCATGGGCGAGAATTATCACAACCTTAAGACCCTGGCGCGCAACCTGGACCTGAACACGGTCTGCGAATCGGCACATTGTCCTAACATCGGCGAGTGCTGGAACCATCGCACCGCGACCTTCATGCTGCTGGGCAATCTGTGCACCCGCCGCTGTGGTTTTTGCGCTGTACCGAAAGGCCGTCCGCAGCCGATCGATTTTGAGGAGCCTCGCCGCGTCGCCGAGGCGGTTGAGAAGCTGGGACTGAAGTTCGCTGTCGTTACCAGCGTCAATCGCGATGACGACAATGTCGGCGGCGCGCGCGTCTTCGCGGACACCATCACGCGAAATCCGGCAGGCGCGTTCCCGGATGCCGCGTGGAAGTGCTGATTCCCGACTTTCAGGGATTGGAAGAGCCGCTGCGCATCGTGATGGACGCCAAGCCTGACATCCTGAACCACAACACCGAGACCGTGCCTCGCCTGTATCGTGTCGCCCGCTCAGGCGCGCGTTATGAGCGCACCTTGCGGCTGCTGCAGCGGGCCAAGGAAATGAATCCGGCCATCCCGACCAAGAGCGGCGTGATGGTCGGCCTGGGCGAGAGCACCAGCGAATTGCTCGAAGTTTTCCGCGATCTCGCGGCCCACAACGTGGACATCCTCACCATCGGCCAGTATCTGCGGCCGTCGAAGGACCACCTTCCCGTGGCGCGGCTGTACACGCCCGACGAGTTCCGCTTCCTCAAAGAAGAATCGTTGAAGATGGGTTTCCGCCATGTCGAGTCCGGCCCGCTGGTGCGCTCCAGCTACCACGCCGACGAGCAGGCTGACGGGCCGGCGATACGCTGGACATTCGATTAGTTAAGAGTCGCGAACTCGCGCGTCCAAATATGTGCCTTCCAGAATCGGATCGTCTTGGATGTTCTCCAGCGCCTCCTGCTTCGTTAGCGCCCTGTGACCAGCAATCCGGGAAGCCCGGGGCAGGATACTGCAAAGCCCTTCTTCCGACGGTATCAGAACCACGGGGTAAGTCATGGAACGATGCTACTCCTGTTCAGCTCGAGACAACGCGTTTAGATCGTCTCATCCCGCGACAAAACTCTTCATCTTGCGCAGCAGCGATTCGGGCGCTTGCACGTCGAGGTCAACGTAGCCGTCGCGATATTCGCGCGCCAATACAACGGACTTTGCGTCGAGCGCGGCCAGCGCTTTGCCTTCCGACTGAGGCACGCGCATATGTACCCGGCGCACCGGATCTTCAGCGATAAGTTCGTCAATACTCTCCAATAACCTGTCCAGCCCGAAGCCCTTTGCCGCCGAAACGTGAATAACGCTCTTTGTATCGCGCAGGCTCTCGCGTTTCTTTTCGGGCAGCAGATCGACTTTGTTCATGACGTAGAGCCGCAGCTTGTCTTGCGATTCCAGCTCGCGCAGCACTTCTTCAACCTGCTCCTGCTGCTCGGCCGCTACAGGGCTGGTAACGTCAGAGACATGCAGTAGTAGAGACGCGCGCTGCACCTCTTCCAGCGTGGCACGAAACGCCGAAACCAGTGTGTGCGGCAGGTTTCGAATGAATCCCACAGTGTCGGACAACAGGACTTGCCTCCGCGAAGGCAGAGTCACGCTGCGCAGTGTGGGATCAAGCGTAGCGAACATGCGCGCACTCTCCACGACGCCGGCCTGGGTGAGCGCGTTGAACAGGGTTGATTTCCCCGCATTGGTGTAGCCGACCAGCGCTACCGTGGCAATAGGAACCGACTCACGCCGCTGCCGCTGTTGTCCCCGAATGCGGCGAACATTCTCCAGCTGTTCTTTTACATGGCGAATGCGCCGGTAGATCTTGCGGCGGTCCGTTTCCAACTGGGTTTCGCCGGGACCGCGGGTTCCAATACCGCCGCCGAGCTGCGACATCTGTACGCCGCGTCCCGCCAGTCGCGGCAACAAATATTGCAGCTGCGCCAGTTCTACCTGCAGCTGGCCCTCACGGGTACGGGCGTGGCGCGCGAAGATGTCGAGGATAAGTTGGGTGCGATCGATGACGCGCGCGTCGAGCTCGCGCTCCAGATTGCGCTGTTGCGAGGGCGTCAGCTCATGATCAAAGATGACCAGGTCAGGCGAACTTGAAGCGACGGCGCCTTTCAACTCCTCAAGCTTGCCGCTGCCAATAAGTGTAGCGGGATCCGGCTTTGGACGCCGCTGCTGGAATTCGCCGATGACGGCTGCTCCGGCGCTGTTTGCCAACTCGCGCAACTCGGCCATCGACTCCTCTGCCGAAAATCCGGTATATTCCTGATCCTCCACGTGCAGGTCGGTGACGGCGCTGCGCGCCGCGCGCGCGCTGCGCGGAACTTTTCCGGTGAGTTGCCGCCGGGAATGCGAGGCGGGCAGGTTATCGGATGCGGCTTGATTGCTCTTCGAGGAACGAGTAACGGCGCCGTGTCCAGCTTGGCGCGAGGAGAACTCCACTCCCACGAGAAAGGCTCGTTCCGCTTGGGGGCGTCCGGTTTGCCAAGCCTGGTCGTTCGCTCTGGCGTTCATTCCACCCGCGCGAGAAATAGATTAGCCCTCAGAGGTTGTGGTCGGGTTCGCGGTCTGGGCATCCGCCGGAGTGGCTGGCTCCGCTATCGCGCGGTGCTCAAAGTGACGCTCGGGATGTGAAGAACGCGACATAGCCACAGTAGAAATAGCATGCTTAAAGATCAGCTGCTCCTGATTGTTGGTGTCGAGAACCACCGCATACTTGTCGAAGGAGCGAATTCTGCCCGTCAGTTTTACGCCGCTGAGCAGATAAATGGTAACTACGAACTTATCTTTACGGGCAGTATTTAGAAACCCGTCTTGAATGTTCTGTGCTGCCTTGTTTTCCATACGTCCCTCCCTGGCAACATGCAAAAAACAGCACAGCCCCAGAATTCGCGGCCCCTCCGATTCCGGACCTGTAGAAACCGTCCGCGCTTTGTTGACTAAAGCGGAAGACGAAAGCAAGTATAAGCCACTTTACGATAAGGTAGTGGCGGCGCCATTTCAACGGCAACCAGCACAAGGCCGTGTGATGTAGAATTCGCCCACTGCTCCCTGGCGGGAGCGTGCGCAGTTTATTCCGTTCAAGCATAGGTGTCCAAGATGACTGTCTCACTGGTGGCCCTGCTAGTCACGCCGAGGATGCAATTTCCCGGCGGTGCAGAGACCGGCCTAATGGTTACTCGCTGGATACATTTTGTCGCGGGAATCACTTGGATTGGACTGTTGTACTTCTTCAACCTGGTAAACGTGCCCTTCCTGAGCGAGCTCGACGCAAAATCCCGGAGCATCGTCGTCTCTAAGCTTCTGCCGCGGGCTTTGTGGTGGTTTCGTTGGAGCGCGGTGGTTACCGTCCTGGCTGGCATGGCCTACTGGATGCACATCGTGGCAACCGACGCTCGCAATGCGATTGCTCAGGGAGAGCCGGCGTCTACGGGGATGATGTTTGGCAGCTTCTTCGGGCTCTGGACGTTGGCGTTCGTGGTTGAAATGGGCATGTTGATGTCTCCAGCCGAGGTATTGAGGAAGGGGCCGGTGCTGGGCGTTATTGTCGCGGTCGCGCTAATTGCGGCGGCGTACATTTTTGTGAGTCTCAATCAGCATGGCTGGGAGAGCAATCGCGCCCTGGCAATCGGAGTTGGCGGCGGACTGGGCTGGTTTATGCTCTTGAACGTCTGGGGTGTAGTGTGGCGCATGCAAAAGAAGATAATTCGCTGGACCGAGGCCAATGCCAGCCAGGGAACGGCGATGCCGCCGGAGGCCGCTAAAATGGCGAGAATCTCGCTGCTCTGTACTCGCCTGAATTTCTGGGTGTCGTTTCCCATGCTGTTCTTCATGGGTGCATCCAGCCACTACATTATGTTTGGGGGAAGTTAAACAGCGCTTGCCCGTCGCCTAGCACTTCGCAACAGAGGCAGCCGACTTACTGGCTCAGCTTTAAGGCTTACTTGTGTCAGGCTTTGCTTTCGCGTTGTTCGTCGCTCGCCAGAATTCGAAGAATGGCGGCTGAAGAGCATAGCCATTGCCGGCGGTGGAAATTTCTTTGTGCATTATCAGCCGCTGGCCGATACGTGGCTTTTCTTTGATAATTCCGGCCTACGCCAAAGCCGATTGCGATTAATGAGCACTATCTCCGTATAATAAATAAGGCGCTTTATAAGCTACTGACTGCTCGCTACGGAGCTTGATGATCAAGCCGCCTCCAAATGTCCTTGAGCTGCCGCTGGAACCGCGCGCTGTAATGGCCTTCAAGGCCGCCGTCGAGAAGCTGATTATTCGCAGTCAACCTTGCGGGCGCGGGATTCGCAGGATGGCACAGTTTTCCATGCGCATCACACTCCGAAGGAGCATCGCTTAGTTCGGCCCGATGTTAACTCGCTTTGTGAAATAATCGGCCTTCGGGCCGCAAGAGGTAAATTCATTGGCTATTTATCTTCCAGCAACCGCAGACGACGAACACGTCGCACTCGACGAATTAACCCCGCGCGAGATCGTGCGCGAACTCGACAAGTACGTCGTAGGACAGGACCAGGCGAAGCGCGCTGTGGCTATCGCATTGCGCAATCGGATGCGCCGCCAGAAGCTGTCGGCTGAGCTCGCCGAAGAAGTCATCCCGAAGAACATCATCATGATCGGGCCCACGGGCGTGGGCAAGACCGAGATCGCCCGCCGCTTGGCGAAGCTCGCCAACTCTCCCTTCATGAAGGTGGAAGCGTCGAAATTCACCGAGGTCGGCTACGTCGGCCGCGATGTCGAGTCTATGATTCGCGACCTGGTGGAGATCGCCATCGACATGGTGCGCGAGGAGAAGCTGGAAGACGTTGCCGACAAAGCCGAGCTAAACGCAGAAGAGCGCCTGCTCGATTTGCTGCTGCCAGCGATGCCGGCTCCAGTACAGACGCGTCCCATTGCGCACGACCCGCAGCAAATCGGATTCAACATTAGTAACGAACCATTGCTGGCCGGTGAACCCGGATCGCGCACACGGGAGAAGTTCCGCCAGCAGTTGCGCGAAGGCAAACTCGACGAGCGCATCGTGGAGTTGGATGTCCGCGAAAAGTCGATGCCAGCATTTGAGATCATCACCAATCAGGGCGTTGAGGAGATGGACGTCAACATGAAAGACATGTTGCCGAACATCTTCGGCCAGCGCACCAAGAAGCGGAAGATGAAGGTCAGCGAGGCGTTCGAGTACCTCATCCAGGAAGAAGAGCAGCGCTTGGTTGACATGGACCAGGTGCAGCGCATCGCGGTGGAGCGCGTGGAGAACTCGGGCATTATTTTTCTTGACGAAATCGACAAGATCGCCGGCCGCGAAGGTGGCCATGGGCCTGATGTTTCGCGCGAAGGTGTGCAGCGCGACATTCTGCCCATCGTTGAAGGCACCACGGTGAACACGCGCTACGGCATGGTTCGCACCGACCACATCCTGTTCATCGCTGCCGGTGCATTTCACGTTTCCAAGCCCAGCGATCTGATTCCCGAATTGCAGGGGCGGTTTCCCATTCGCGTGGAGCTGCAATCGCTGACCGTGGAAGACTTCATCAAGATCCTAACTGAGCCGAAGTCGTCGCTCACCAAGCAGTACATTGCGCTGCTCGACACCGAGGGGCTGAAGCTGGAATTCACCACCGAGGCGCTTCAGGAGGTGGCGAACTTCGCCTTCCGTGTGAATGAGGGGACAGAGAACATCGGCGCGCGCCGCCTACACACCATAATGGAGCGGGTGCTGGATGAAATCAGTTTCGAGGCTCCAGACATGAAAGAGAAGAACGTGACCATCGATGCGAACTATGTGCGCAAGACCCTCTCCGACATCGTGAAGGACCAGGACCTGTCGCGGTACATTCTGTAATTCAGTGGCGAGACTTTGAATTATTCATGAAAGTGAGCTGTGATCCTGAGCGCAGCGCAGCGAGTCGAAGGACCCCTATAGCTGCGGAAATCCTTCCGTGCCGAAACTGATCACCGCCTACTGACTGCTACATCCCTGCTCCGCCCTCGAAGATCTTCGTCATCTGGTAGGGAAATACGCGAAAGATGGCATAGCTGATGCCGGTATCGGAGTATTGGCGGAAGAGCAGATCGCCACGGCCGTTAGCGTCGGCATCGACTGCGTCAATGATTTGCATGCGCGGATAGGCGTCGAGGTGGTTGCGATCGGTGACCACGCTGAAGATCTTTTGCGGGACGCCGTTGACATCAACTCTGGCCACCACGGTAACGAAGTAGTCGAACTCCCCCTTGGGCATCGGCTTTGCGGGTGCGACTGGCAGCTTGGCGCTCAGCACCAGCGTGGGCGAGTTACTGTAGTCGAGATCGAAGCCACGCAGGTCGTAGTTGGTAATGGTCGCTGTCTTGGGAACGGGAGGGCCGTTGTGCTTGCTGGCATACTTCAGGACCTCGTCCATTGCCATCTTCGCCATCGGCTCGCCCAGACTTTGCCTTTCGCCAGCCGCCATGCCGTACAGCAAAGAGCGCGTTTCGTAGTTGCCGGCATCGGAAATTGCTGCGTAGGCCTTGGGCGCCTGTATGGCTTTGCCAACGGGACCCACGCCGGCGGTTGCGTGGCCCGTTGCGACTGGTTTGGATATGTTGCTCACAGTTGTTTTCGGGGCAGAGCCGTTGGATGGGTTGAGAACAGGCTCGGCCGGCTTGCCGCGACGCAGTACGGGCCGGTTGGGATCATTTTCATCGGGCGACGACGTAGACGGCCCGTTCGAAGCTGCCGCCGGCGCTTTCGCTTGCTGGGTGTTGTCGCCGAGAGTCGGCTTCGAATCCGCAGGCGCAGACGAAGAGGCGGACGGCGACGCCTTTAGTGTTGGACGGTCGGAATCGTCGTCCGACTTCGGCGGAGCATTACCGTTTCCCGTTGAACTCCCACTGACGGAAGGGGTCGAATTCCCTCCCGAAGTGGAAGCCGGTGCGCTTCCCTGCCCGCCGCCCGGCGAAGACGCGTCGCTTGCTCCGGGCCGCCGCAGCACCGGCGGACCCTGGTCCTCGCTGAGCACGTCCAGCGACTTAGGCTTGGGCTTGGGCTGCTTCGCGGCCTGCTGAGCGATCCTGGTTTCGAGCGGCGTTTCAGGCTTCCATTGTCCATCCGCAACCCAGTTGCCGTTGACGTCTTTAGGCGTCGTAACGGTAAACCATCCGGCGGGCTCACCGTAAGTCAGCGCCTGATACAGGGTTTCGGGCTCCAGCGCCATAGGCTCCGGATCGGCGCCATACAGGCTGGCGTCGTAGAAGCGGTCATTGATCCATAGCGCAATCGGCACCAGGCGAGTTCCGCCACCAGGGAGAAACTCAACCACGGCGATGGCGCGCGGACCGCCTTTATTCTTCTTGTCCTGCTTCTGCGCCTGCTGGCCCTGGTCAGCTGGCTTGTGCTCGGTGCGGTCGCGAAGTTGCGCGCTCGAGAAGTTTGGCAGCAACAATACCAAAAGCAGCATCGCAGAGACACATCACCGGAGAGCCGGGATAAGAAAGAAAGGGCCTCTCCTCAGCGGCTAAAGCCGGGCGCATTTTCACCAACGCGCTTCCTGGCACGTCTGAAGGCGTGCCCCTTCAAAGCGCGATACCTCACCATGTCCGGCTGCAACCAGAGTGGCCCGATGGCGAAATTTGCGGTATAGATAGTGCGATATGGAAATCAAATCGAAAGCTCCCGACTTTACCCTGCCCGACGAAAACGGAAACCCGGTTTCGCTCGATCAGTTCCGCGGCCAGACCGTGGTCCTGTTCTTCTACCCCAAAGCCAACACGCCCGGTTGAACCATAGAGGCGTCCGGGTTCCGTGACGCATACAGCAAACTGCAGAAGGCCGGACTGGTGGTGCTGGGCATCTCCGGCGACTCGCCGAAGGCACAGTTAAAGTTTAAAGAAAAGTACGACCTGCCGTATACCTTGCTGGCCGACGAGAAGAAAGAGGTCGCCAAGAAGTTCGGCGTCCTGAAAGAGAAGAACATGTACGGCCGGAAGGTGATGGGCATCGCCCGCACCACGTTCCTCATCGCGCCGGATGGCAAGATCGCGCATGTCTTCGAAAACGTGAAGCCGGAAGGCCATGCGGAAGAGGTGCTGGCGGAGGTGAAGAAGAAGGGATAGACGTTAGTAAGAAGCTCAGATGCCAATTGCAGTACAATATGGCGCATTCGTCACGGGAGGAGGCAACTGTGGCAACCTCGTCATCGCTTCCCTTTGGGTATGAGGTGGAATTGTCGGGCGACACCACGCTGGTGAAGTGTCATGGCCGAATCGTCAGCGACACGGCGGGCGATTTGAAGCAGCTGATTAAGCCGATGATACCCAAATGCCGTCGAATTGTGCTCGATCTCAGCGATGTTAGCTTTGTGGACAGTTCCGGCCTGGGCACGTTGGTGGGGCTGAAGGTGTCAGCAGGCTCGGCAGCCTATTGTAGTCTGGAGTTCATCAACTTCTCGCCACTGGTCAAGGAGCTTCTGCGCACCACCAGACTGAGTCAATTGCTGGGATCAAGTTAAAGCCGGCGCGTAGTTCGTGCCGGGAGAGACCGATATAGCGTCAGCCTGCTGTGCAAGGTTCTCACCTAAACGTAGGTGAATTCAGCGCGGCATCCTAGGATGCTGCTTGAGCATCCGCCACGAGACAATCCTGCCGCTCATTGCGAGCATTGCCGCTGTGCGTGCACGTCGCTGCAACGCATCGTGGACTTTCGCGGCCGCTCGGTGTGGTATTTCCAGCACTCCGCCTCGCTGAAGGCGCTGGCTGTGTCTCTCAGGTACGCGACCAGTCCTAATCTCGAAGAGTTCGCGCGGCGACGTGCTGATCTGGAGGTTCAGGGCGAACAGCGCTGGAAGCAAGTCTTGCGGCGCAAGAATGTCGCCGCCGGTCGGGGGAAATAGTGCTTACTTTGACTCCAGGCGAGGCTCGAGTAGGTGGGCCCCTAATTCTTGAGGGTGCCCCATCTGAGCTTGCTTGGGGGGTGGCGCTCGGTACGCACGGCTGTGTGTCCTCGGCACAACAGACGAAAGGGGGCGAGTATGCCTTGGGAATCGATTCTGGGCGGAGCCACCGGTGGCGCGGCAATCGCTATCGTTGTGGCTGTTTTCTTCCTCAAGTCCGTGGCGGACAAGGTGGCGCTAGCCGCGGAACGACGGTTTGAAAGCGCTTTGGCGAGAACCGAAGAGCTGCACCGGGCCTTGCTCGCTACGGCAACAACTATCGATTCCGATCTGCGCGCCCATCGAATCGAGGTGTATTGCGAACTGTGGAAGAAGACTGGCCTGCTGCCGCAATGGCCTCGGAATCCGCAACTGACCTATCCGCAGTTGCGGCAGTTCAGCACCGATCTGCGTGACTGGTACTTCGAGCGCGGCGGAATGTATCTCTCGCGCAACGCGCGGGAGGCATACGGAAAAGTACAGGAAGCGCTCGGTTCCGTCCTGGCGGCGAACAAGGGCGGCACGGTCAGCGATCCCGATTATGATTCCGTGAGAACGCAGTGCAGCAAGCTACGCAGCGAACTCACGAATGATCTCCTGTCCCGCCGGGAGGCACCCGACCTCCCACTCGTGGCCCGGGCATAGGGCGGCGAACGAAGCGCTGCTTTATCGCGGAAGCACCATCGGCAGTCGCGAGGGCATTTCCTTTCAATGCTGCGCGTTCAAGCGTGCCAGTTCGGGAAGCGTGGTTACCTTGGTTTTGCGAGATGCGCTTTCTTCTTCGTGTAGATCATTTCCCAACATTAAGCTGAGTGGGCCGGAGCCAGACTCCGGTGCCGCTAACGCCGTCTGAGGTGGCTGCGGCATCGATCTTTGAAAATTTGTGCGCAGCCCGGACGGGTGCCTGCGGGCTAGCACCGCCGTACGCTTGGTGCGCTTGGCTACCCTAAATCGTTTGTTCGCAATACTTTGTTACCCAAGTACAATTGAATGAATACTTTGGGAGTCGCATAGTCAAGCTATTGATAAATAACAACTTATGGATTAAGCTAAGTATAATTGAATCAATACTTTGGCGCAATCGTCGCAAAGTATTCATAGATAACGGCTTATTGGCGCTAACAACCCAAATGTTTGGAATACTTTAGGGGCAAAGTATTAAAAGCAAAGATCTTAATAAACACGGGGAGGGGGTACCCGACCAACGCCAGAAGTTTGGTGAGTAGTTCGAGGTGTTTCTGCGGTGCTGGAACCGCAGATCCCTCCGCTCGGTCGCCTCGGCGACCTCAGTCGGGATGACAGCCTCACTTTATTTCTTGGCAGCGAAAAGCGCACAGCAAATGCGAACGGCGAAGAGCGAAAAGTGACCAGCGACCCTAGATTTTCTGCATGCGCTGCACGTCGCGGACGCCGGGGATCTTCCGTACGCCGGTGACGATGCGCTCCAGATGCTTGAGGTCGGCGATGTCGGCCACCAGGTCAACCGTGGCGTGATCTTCGGCGGTCTTGGCTTCGATGTTGCGGATGTTGGTGTTCGCGTCGCTGATGACAGTGGCGATCTGCTTCAACATGCCGGGACGGTTGTCGCAAAACACCGCGAGCTTAACGGGATAACCCGCTTGCCAGGCTGGTGAAGCAGCATCCTTGCCCCACTGCACCGCAATTTGGCGATCCGGTTCATACATCAGGTTGGTGACATTAGGACATGCCTTGGAGTGGACCGCCACTCCCTTGCCACGAGTGACGTAGCCGACAATCTCTTCACCACGAATCGGATTACAACATCGCGCGCGATAGACCAGCAGGTCGTCGTGACCTCTCACCATGATGGCCGAGGTTTCGGAGCCAAACACGCGGCGGAGAACGTTGGTGAAACCCGGCGGCTCTTTAACCGGATCTGCGGAGCCGGACACACCCGTTGCAGTTTCGGCGGGAAGTACGCGGGCCAGAATGCTGCGCGCGGAGTACTTGCCGTAGCCGATGGCGGCCAGAAGGTCGTCGGGCTTGGCCAGGCCGTTTTCGCTGGCCACACGCGTTAGCTCCGCCTCGCTCAGATTTTTGAGAGCGATGCGATACTTGCGTGCCTCTTTTTCGATCAGCTTTCGCCCGATCTCGATGGCGCGCTCGCGCTGATGAACGTTCAGCCAGTGCTTGATCTTCTGGCGGGCGCGCGGCGATTTGGCCAGTTGCAACCAGTCGCGGCTGGGATGATGGCCGGGCGCAGTTTGAATTTCCACGATGTCGCCGGAGCGCAACTTGTATCGCAAGGGGGCCATGCGCCCATTCACCTTGGCGCCAACGCAGGTGTGCCCGACCTCGGTGTGGACGGTGTAGGCGAAGTCAATCGGCGTTGCGTCCTGCGGCAGGATGACAATCCTTCCTTTCGGAGTGAAGGTATAAACTTCTTCCGGGTAGAGGTTGATTTTCAATGTGGACAGGAACTCGTCGGAGCTCTTCATGTCCCGCTGCCACTCCACTACCTGGCGCAACCAGGCCAGCCGCTGCTCGTCGCGCGCCGACACTGGACCGTCTTTGTACTTCCAGTGCGCCGCAATGCCTTCCTCGGCCATCTTGTGCATTTCTTCGGTGCGGATCTGCACCTCGAAAGCATGGCCTTTCTCAGAGATGACGGTGGTGTGCAGCGACTTGTAGAAATTGTTGCGCGGGATGGCGATGAAGTCCTTGATGCGCCCAGGCACCGGCCGCCATTGATTGTGGATAATGCCCAGCACTGCGTAGCAATCAGCTTCCGATTTCGTGATGATACGCAGCGCCAGCATATCGTAAATCTGGTCCACGGAAATGCGCTGCCGCTGCAGCTTTTGCCAGATGCTGTACAGGCGCTTGATGCGGGCTTCCACCTTGGCCTCGATCTTGGCCTCTTTCAGCTTCTGCCCGATGGTGTTCTGCACTTCGGCCAGGAACGCCTCGCCCTCTTTGCGGCGTGACTCGATGGCTTCCTTGACCTGGTTGTAGGAGATGGGATCGACGTACTGGAATGCGAGGTCTTCCAGTTCACCGCGGATCTTGCCCATGCCGAGGCGATGCGCGATGGGAGCGTAGATCTCCAGCGTTTCTTTGGCGATCTTATGCTGCCGTTCTGGTGACAGGAATTTCAAAGTGCGCATGTTGTGCAAACGATCGGCCAGCTTGATGAGCACCACGCGGATGTCATCCATCATGGCCAGCACCATCTTGCGCACGTTTTCGGCTTGTGCCTCTTCCGAGGAGGCGAAGTCGATCTTGCTGATCTTGGTAACGCCTTCGACAATGTGGGCGACCTGCTCGCCAAACGCAGCTGTGATCTCTTCGATGGTTACCGTGGTGTCTTCTACTGCGTCATGGAGCAGGCCAGCGACAATGGCGGTAGGGTCGAGCCGCATCTCCGCAAGCAGGCTCGCAACCTCGAGAGGATGCACCAGGTAGGGCTCTCCCGACTCTCGCGCCTGTCCTTTGTGATGTTCGAGGGAGAATTCGTAGGCTTTCTTGATGAGGGCCTGATCGTCGTCAGGCCGGTAGGAGCGGACCTTGCGCAGGAGATCGCGAAAACGCGTAACCGTCAGAACATTGGTCGCGATGTGTTGGCGCAAAGTCGCCATGTCCGATTATACGTCAGTTCGCGAACCGCCCTCAGTGACGTGAGTTTTCGAAATCCTTGGCGATGTGTTACAGGTAACTGCGAAGCGAGCGTGCAGGAGTGCGACATGCGAGTACTGATCAGCGGTGCTTCGGGATTGATAGGACGGGCGCTGACTCCGGCGTTGATTTCGGCCGGCCACGAACCGATTGCTCTGGTTCGGCGAGCGCCGCGCGCGAATGAGGTGCAATGGAATCCCAGTGAGCGGCTCGATCCTGAGAAGCTCGCGGGCGCCGAGGCCATAGTTCACCTGGCGGGGAAGAACATTGCCGGACGCTGGACGCAGAAGTTTAAACAGGAGGTGTTGGAGAGCCGCGTGCGGGGAACACGCACCCTGGCGGATGCTGCCGCGGAATCGTATCGCCGAACCGGAAAGCCGCATACTTTTATTTCGGCTGCCGGAATCAACTACTACGGCAGTCGTGGTGACGAATTGCTGACGGAGGAGAGTTCTTCTGGTCAGGGATTCCTGGCGGAGGTGAGCCGGCAATGGGAGGCCGCGACCGCTCCCGCGAACGAGGCTGGAGTGCGGGTTGTGAATCTGCGCATTGGAGTGGTGCTTGCCCATGACGGCGGGGCGCTCAAACCGTTGCTGCCGCCATTTCGACTGGGCCTTGGAGGGCGGATCGGCAGTGGAAAGCAGTTCTGGAGTTGGATCGCCTTTGATGATGTCATCGGGGTGGCACTGTTCGCGTTGCAGAACGACAGTCTGCGAGGACCGGTAAACACGGTCGGACCTGCACCCGTTCGTAATGAGGATTTCGTTCGAGCGTTGGGGGCGGAGCTTCACCGCCCTACGATCTTCCCATTACCAGCCTGGATTGTGCGCACACTGCTCGGCGAGATGGGAGATGAGTTGCTGTTGACCTCAATTCGCGCGGAACCTGCAAAACTGAAGGCGGCCGGATATCGCTTTGCTCACCCCGAGCTGAGGAACGCGATCCACGCCGCAGTAAGCGGGAAGTGAGCAACGCTGTGTACCGCTTTCACAACGGTATATTCCCGTGCTTTTTGGGCGGGTTTTTGTCACGCTTGTTCTCTAACATGTTGAGCGCCTGAATTAGCTTGCGGCGCGTATCGCGCGGACGAATCACCGCATCGAGATATCCGCGCTCGGCCGCGACATACGGATTCGCAAAGCGCTCGCGGAACTCCTCGATTTTCGCCGCGCGATCGCTTTCGGGGTTCTCCGACTTCTCCAACTCACGACGATACACGATGTTCACCGCACCTTCCGGCCCCATCACCGCGATCTCCGCGGTCGGCCAGGCGTAATTCACGTCGGTGCGGATATGCTTGGACGCCATCACGCAATAGGCTCCGCCATACGCTTTGCGGGTGATAACCGTAATCTTCGGCACGGTCGCCTCGGAAAACGCGAACAGCAACTTCGCGCCATGCGTGATGATGCCGCCGTACTCCTGCTGCGTGCCGGGAAGAAATCCCGGAACGTCTTCGAACGTGATCAGCGGAATATTGAAGCAGTCGCAGAAGCGCACAAAGCGCGCGCCCTTGATGCTGGCGCTGATGTCAAGCACGCCCGCCAGAAATGCAGGCTGGTTGGCGACAATACCAACCGGCTTGCCATTCAGGCGCGCAAAGCCGATGACGATGTTCTTCGCGTAATGCTCCTGCACCTCGAAGAAGTAGCTGTCGTCCACCACGCCGTTGATCACGTCTTTGATGTCGTAGGGCTGGTTCGATTCGGCGGGAACGATGGTATCGAGGTGGTCGTCAGCGCGGTCGATGGGATCGGTGCAAGCCTTGCGCGGCGGATCCTCCAGATTGTTCGAGGGGATGAAGCTGAGCATCTCGCGAATCATGCTGAGACACTCGGCATCATCATGCGCCATGAAGTGCGCCACGCCGGACTTCTCGTTGTGCGTCATGGCGCCGCCGAGTTCATCCTTGGTGACTTCTTCGTGGGTCACGGCCTTGATGACTTCCGGCCCGGTGATGAACATGTACGAAGTGTTCTTCACCATCAGGATGAAGTCGGTCATCGCCGGGGAATAGACGGCGCCGCCAGCGCATGGGCCCATGATGGCCGAGATCTGCGGCACCACGCCGGACGCCAAAACGTTACGCAAGAAGATGTCGGCGTATCCGGCCAGCGACATCACGCCTTCCTGAATGCGCGCGCCGCCGGAGTCGTTCAGGCCGATCACGGGCGCGCCCACCCGCATCGCCATGTCCATGATCTTGACGATCTTGGCCGCGTTGGTCTCCGACAGCGAGCCGCCGAAGACGGTGAAGTCCTGCGCAAACACGAACACCAGCCGGCCTTCGATGCGCCCATAGCCAGTGAGGAAGCCGTCGCCGAAATACTTCTGCTCTTCCATGCCGAAGTCGGTGCAACGGTGGGTGACCAGTTTGTCGGTCTCTTCGAAGGTGCCCTCGTCGAGCAGGAACTCGATGCGCTCGCGCGCCGACATCTTGCCTTGCTTGTGCTCGCGTGCCCGGCGCTCTTCGCCTCCGCCGGCTTCGGCCAGCGAGTCACGGCGCTTCAGTTCGGTCAATTTCTGTTCCAGGTTCATGGGAGGGATTATAAACAGCGAGCAGGGCATGAGGACCGAATAGTGGGATCACCGCATGATGTGACGTGAGCCCTTGCCTCCGTGCTCGATCCAGAGTTACAGCTGGAGCTAGACAATTGCCGGAGAGGCTACTTGTGATAAGGCGATGTTACGCCAGTAATGCCGCTAAACTTCAGCTTTCCAATAGAAACGTGCGACTTAGGATGCTGAGCTGTGTCCTGCTAACGTTTCTCTTCTGCCTCGCTTTTGCCAGTTGGACAGTACCTGCGCTCGGACAGGAGTGCCCGCAAGCCAGTGCGACAGGGCGCGCTACCTGCATCGCAACCACGGACGTTAGAAGGACTACTTATCTTCCACAATGACATTCGGAAGTGGTTTGAATTGAAATTGGACCAGCCGCAATGCGGGCAAACCTCGGTACAACTGGTTCGGCTACAGAACGACTGGACTCCGCTAGAGGTCCTTCGAGGTTGTCGAGTCAAATCGAGCGGCACGATCGATTTATCAGGGACTGGCTACTACTCACTTGATACCTACCAGAACGTGAACGGAATTGAACCTGTCGGTTCATGCGCGCGGCAGTCACCATTCCCCGACTATTCCAAAGCAAAGCCTGACCAGGCAATCGCATCATATCGAGTTGAAATGGACGTTGACTATGAACCCGGGAACCACCCGATTGTCTTTCATGTATCGAGTTCAGGCAAAGAGCTACAGCCGTGGCAAGCGTACGCAAGTTATATGCTGACTGGTGGCTTTGTTCTGTACGGATCTTGTGGGGAAGGTTTTGTCGTCGATAAAGTGTTCGGAACACCGCAGGCGAAACCATCGCACTTTGATGAGCCGCGAGACGCCGGCGACAGGGCAGCATTTGATCCTGAGAGCGCGGCAGCCTCAGGCACAAAGCACCTGCGCCTCGGATACACCTGCGTGCGCCAACCCTGACTGTAGTAATCAGCGCATTACACAACTTACCGAAAGCGTGCCATCCCTACGGGACTCGAGTCTATTTAGCACGTGTACCCAGCGCTCACGCGCTGGGCTACTATTGTTCCGCCCTCCGGGCTTCGTCTTTGCGACCTCATCCCCCGAAGTGCTCCCATCCGGCGGGCTTAAGAGGCTGCGTCTTGCCATCCGCAGTGGCCAGCTTCATCTGCTTTGCAGTCAGAATCTCGCCAATCCGTGTGATGGGCACGCCGGCAATCTGCTTCGGAATTTGGCGCCGCGGTGGCACCGTAAAGAGCAACTCGTATTCGTCGCCGCCGTGCAGGGCCAGCGAAAGCGCCTGGCTTTCCCGAGGATTTCCCCCAGGGGCTAAAGCCCGAGTCATTATTGAACACCGTACGGTACCGCTCAAGCCGTGCCCTGACACTAGGCGATGCTCTTGAGACTCTGCGGAGTCGGTCGGCAAAGCCTCAGCGTACACTACTGCACCGACATCGCTCTCTTCGCAGATGTGGCCGAGATCGGTGGACAATCCGTCGCTGATGTCGATCATGGCGGAGGCCAGCTTTTTTTCGCGCAAAAACTGTCCGACCGCAACCCGCGGCTCAGGATAGAAGTGCTTCGGGTGCGACTTCGGCCGCAGCTTCTTTCCGTCGCGAAGTTGGTTTAGGACAGCGACCGCCGATCCCAGCATTCCTGTTACATAAATGAAATCCCCGGGCTGCGCGCCCGAGCGCAAAACGGCTTTCCCCGCCGGAACTGCTGCCCAGCACCACGATGTCGGCGAGGATGCCTCCTGGCGACTGCGCGGTATCGCCTCCGGCGAGCGTAACTGAGAATTGCCCGGCGAGCTTGAGCAGTCCCGCAATGAACTTGTCAACCCAACTCTGCGGCAGGTCATGCGGCAGCGCCAACGACAGGAACGCCCAGCGCGGGACTCCTCCCATGGCCGCAATATCGCTAAGCCCGCGTGCCAGGCATCGGTGACCCACGGAGTCGGGCGGATGCCACTCGCGCCGAAAGTGAATGTCCTCGAGGCTGAAATCGGTGGTGACCAGCGCCTCGTACCCACGGGGAAGCTGCAGCACCGCGCAGTCATCTCCGATGCCTTGGCCCAGGCGTCGTCCACGGGCGGCGGCACGGCGGATTCGCTCGATCAGCAGCTTTTCGCTCAGCGGCATCCAGCCTCACACGTATAACAGCCAGCCCAATATACGCGAGGCCACCCAATGCTGTCAGTTGACCATCTAACACTTTAGTATCAGCGACTTATCCGGAAGTTCATTGACATGCTACGGAGGCTCTGTTACGGTTTGATGTCATTACATTAGCACCAGCCATGCGCCCAACCAGTTAGCTTATCGGCTGATGGTTGGGAGGAGAACCGTTAACCCACGGTTGTCCAGGGTACCCGTAAGCGGACAGTTCGGACCAGCAAGGACTGAAGTTCCGGATTTTCATAATAAGTTGTTTTGCGCCTTCCGGAACCAATTTTTAACTGAGGGTTATAGTTTTGCGAAAACGCTTTTATATTCTTTTCGTAGCTCGCGATGCAGAAGGCCAGCTACGAAAAATCCCCATCCCCATTCATTACCTATACGTCTTCATGGCTGGCGCCCTGATCGGCATGTTCACATCACGGGCATGGCCGGTTCCTACACCCGCATGCTGTGGAAGGTGGCCAGCTTCAACCAGTTACGTTCTGAGAAGAATTCGCTGCAGACCCGCTACAAGCAGTTGGAGCAGGTCAACCACGAGAAGGACATCCAGGTCGCTTCGCTGGGCTCGCTGGCCAATGAAGTCTCCATGATCTACGGCCTGAAGCCGAATCCCAAACTCTTGAATGATGGCGACGGCACCGATGAAGCCAGAGCAGGTGAACTCGTCCCTCGACCAGCTTTACGCCTTGCGCAGCTCGGCCCTGACGGGCGCCGCAACGGCTGGACTGGGTTCGGGCCTGACTCACCAAGCTACCCTGACCGATTGGGTGAATGCGACCACCGCGCCCACCCTGTGGCCGGTCATGGGCCCGATTACCGGCTCCTTTGGCGAGCGCATTGATCCGTTCAACGGTGAAGGCGCGTTCCACTCCGGCGTCGACATTTCCTGCCACTACGGACAGCCAGTGCTGGCGCCCTCCGACGGCGTGGTGACCTACGCCGGACCCTACAACGGCTATGGCCGCATGATTCAGATTGATCACGGCAATGGCATCACCACTCGCTACGGACACCTGTCAGGCTTCGCGGTGGCCGATGGCGAGACAGTCCGGCAGGGGCAGGTCATTGGCTACGTCGGGCTCAGTGGACGCAGCACCGGACCTCACCTGCATTATGAAGTGCGTATCCACGACATCCCGGTGAATCCTCACAAATTCCTCCGCAGCACGACCATACACCCAGGTGGATTGCCCGCCGGCTAGACCGCATCATTTTCTTGAAGGTTTCTTGACCGCCGGAGCTTTCTGCTCAGGCGGCTTTTGTGTTCCGGGCCCCAACTCCACCGGCGGCTCGCTGAGCACCTTCTTGAAGAAAGCGTACGGGACCTTGGCGGTCAGCACCGCCTCGTCTTTCTCCTGGTGGATTTCAAGACTGTCAAAGGCCGCCTTCACGTCGGGGTCAGGACCGCCGCCATCCATCGAGATATTGAGCGACTTGAAGAGCGCGATGAAGGCATTCACGCGATCGGTGAAAGTGCGTGCCTCGGCTTCGCTGTGCGTGAGGACCTGCGCCCGCAAACGGACCTCGTTGAGCGGTCGCGCCGATGCAATCACCGTGCTGTCGGGCGGCAGCAGTCCGCTCCAGCCTCCGGGCAACAGCAGCTCGGCATGATCTTCCGAAGAACTTGCAGCCGGCGGGCGCGCGATGGTCCAGATGATACTGCCCAGCGGCACCAGTCGGTAATATTCGCTTACCAGCGGTGGACCGGCGAAGGGTAGGGCCGCTTGCCGGTAGCGGTCGATCATGCCGTGAATAACGTCGGGCCCTTCGGTATTTGACGCGGCGGCAACATCTACCCCCAGCAATGCCACACGAACGGTACGGCCTTCCAGCGGAATAATGTAAATTTCAAAATTCCCGTAGTGTTCTACGCTGGCCGAGAGCTTGCGGAGATACTGCTCGACGCGCCCGCTGTCGAAATGTCCCTGCAGAATCTCGCTGTAGCGCGTCTCCGTGGATTTGCCGCGGACCGAAGTACCGTAGTGAATGGCCAGGGCAGCCTTGTCCAGATCGCGCTCGAACTCAAAGCCGGTCTGGCGAACGAAGTCTTCGTATTGCGGGTCGCGGTCTTTAACGGGATGCTTGCCGAGATCGGTTAACAGGCGGATAGGCTCGAAGTTGATGTAGAGGACGGCGTCGGAATCGGGCAGCAGACGGACGGCGTCGGGGGCAGCGCGTTTTCGCAGCAGAATAGCAGTGACGATGCCACCGGCGATGACAAGGACAACCGCTAAGGCAACCCACAACTGCATTCGGCGTTTTCGCATGGATGAAATCGATGATACGAGAAAGGCGCCGTAGTGGCCAACCTCGGGCAAATTGGGTAGAATAACTTGACCGCATTTCAGCGTCGGCGAAGGTCGGCGCGCTCCGCAGAATCCCCAACCAACAGGTCCGCGGGAGCGGCGAGTTGTGGGTCCTTGTTTTCAGGTAAGCCGTTAAAAAGGAACGGTTCGTCGTCCGCCGGGTATGCTGGTTGCACGTGGTATGCCGTTGTGTTAACTTTGTAGTTTGTCCCGGCTGGCAGGAAAAATCATGCTTGGTTCGGCGCCTACGTGTCGAGCCGTGCTGTAGTGCTGGCGTAGCTCAGCTGGTAGAGCATCTGATTTGTAATCAGAGGGTCGGGGGTTCAAATCCCTTCGCCAGCTCCAGGATCGTAACCGTGAGCGCGCCGCAAGGCGTAGCAGGAGCAAGCCAAACGAGACGCGCAGCTCTCCTAGAGAACTGATTCCAGCAGCAGCTTCCTAAATCGCCGAATGCGCGCGGAAGTAGGGCCGCGCGACTGATGCGGAGTTTTGCCGGGATTGTTGAGCGGCGCTTATGAGGCGTGTTCTTTGACAGCAGAGACTGGCGATTCCGGGCCAATGGCGACGCCGGGCTCTCAGGAAGTCGATGAGAGAGCGGGATGCTCGGTCGAAACGTGCACAGGTGGCCGAGTGGTTAATGGCAGCAGACTGTAAATCTGCCGCTCCTTGCGAGCTACGGAGGTTCGAATCCTCCCCTGTGCACCAGGTTTTTCCGTGGTTCCCCGGTGCGTCGAGGTTGCGTGCCTTGGGGTGGTTGAGATGAAGCGGTTATGGACGGCCTTGGGTCTATTCGCAGTACTGGCGGTACTGGCGTGGACCACCATCGGCGATCAGAAGTTCAGGCTGGCGACGGTGGCAGTTCTGGCAATGTTTGCCATTCGCACCTGGACGTGGAGCCGCAAGCAGGAGCGCGAAGAACACGACCGGCACGGTGGGGATTGAATCGGTCGAATGGCTCCGCGGCCGCAGCTTTGCAGGTCGGCCGAGCGGCCGTGAACTTGGTCTTACCCATTGAATTTGGTGCAGTCGAAGATCAAGCCCCGCAGGGGCGGACGTGAAGTTAGCCCAGGGCGGAAGCCCTGGGATGAGTGGGAAAAGACGAACGAGTCCCGTAGGGACGAGGGAGAGTTTGGCTGGAATGCGCGGGAGTAACTCAGTGGTAGAGTCACAGCCTTCCAAGCTGTTGGTCGCGGGTTCGATTCCCGTCTCCCGCTCCAGAAGTTTTGTTGGACGGTGTGCAGTTGAAGGGCTGATGTAGCTCAGTTGGTAGAGCACTCCCTTGGTAAGGGAGAGGTCATCGGTTCAATCCCGATCATCAGCTCCAGCACTTTGAGCAGGGTAAACGGAGAAAGTTTGGTCGTGAGTATTCAGTCGGAATCGCGAATACCGTTTCAGCAGGCTGCTCTTCGCATCGAGAAGCTGGACGAGTTCGAGCAGTTTCGTTCGGCCCTGGCGAGGATTTTTGCCGCGGATGCGGTGGAGGACTTTCTCCGGCTGCTGCAGCGCAAGGGCGTTCCGATCCGCGATTTCGATCGCGTGTTGCGCGAGAAGTTGCTGGAGCAGGCGGACCGCAAGCTGGCGCAGGCGGGAATATCGGCGCAGCAATTGTATGACGCGCTGCCGGTGAGCGATCAGGCGCAGGTGCGCGAATTTTATTTGACGGCGCTGGAGGCGGTGGATCTGCCTTTGCGCGAAAAGTACAACAAACTTTACCGGTACTACTAGGGCATAGGAAAAATGGCGAAAGAGAAATTTGATCGCAGCAAGCCGCACGTGAACGTAGGCACGATCGGGCACATCGATCATGGCAAGACGACGTTGACGGCGGCCATCACCAAGGTTTTGCAGAAGCACAATCCCAAGATCGTGTTTCGCTCGTTCGACTCGATCGACAACGCGCCGGAAGAGCGCGAGCGCGGCATCACCATTGCCACGGCGCACGTGGAGTACGAGACCGCCAACCGGCACTACGCGCACGTGGATTGTCCCGGCCACGCCGACTACATCAAGAACATGATCACCGGCGCGGCGCAGATGGACGGCGCCATCCTGGTCGTTGCGGCCACCGACGGGCCGATGCCGCAGACCAAGGAGCACGTGCTGCTGGCGCGCCAGGTGGGGGTGCCGTACGTGGTGGTGTTCCTGAACAAGTGCGATGCGGTGGAAGATCCCGAGCTGATCGATCTGGTGGAGATGGAAGTGCGCGAGCTGCTGACCAAGTACAATTTCCCGGGCGACGATCTGCCGGTGATTCGCGGCTCGGCGCTGGGTGCGTTGAACGGCGAAGCGCAGTGGGAAGCCAAGATCGACGAGCTGATGGACGCGGTGGACAAGAACGTGCCGCTGCCGGCGCGCGACATCGACAAGCCGTTCCTGATGCCGATCGAAGACATCTTCTCGATTCAGGGGCGCGGCACGGTGGTCACCGGCCGTATCGAGCGCGGCAAGGTGAAGGTGGGCGAGGACGTTGAGATCGTCGGCTTCCGCGAGACCCGCAAGACGGTGGTGACCGGCGTGGAAATGTTCAAGAAGCAGTTGGACGAAGGCATGGCGGGCGACAACGCCGGCCTGCTGCTGCGCGGCACGGCGAAGGAAGACGTGGAGCGCGGCATGGTGCTGGCCAAGCCGGGCTCGATTACGCCGCACACCAAGTTCAAGGGCGAGGTGTACGTGCTGTCGAAGGACGAAGGCGGGCGGCACACGCCGTTCTTCAAGGGCTACCGGCCGCAGTTCTACTTCCGCACGACCGACGTGACGGGCGTGGCGACGTTGCCGGCGGGCACGGAGATGGTAATGCCGGGCGACAACGTGAGCCTGGAGATTGAGCTGATCACACCGGTGGCGATGGAGAAGGGCTTGCGGTTCGCAATCCGCGAAGGCGGACGCACCGTGGGCGCCGGCACCATCACCGAGATTATTGCGTAATTTTCAGTCCCACTCATTCCAAAAGCTGGAATGAGTGGGGCACCCAAAATTTCTCGGCGGAGCAATTGAGTTTCGCTGATTTCCGCACTTCGATGCGGACAAGGCTTCGCGGTGTTAAGCCGCGAAGTAAACAAAGGAAATGGTTCAATGCCTCGCGAAATCGTGACGCTACAGTGTGGAGAGTGCAAAGATCGCAACTACTCCACGACCAAGAACAAGAAGACTACGACGAACCGGTTGGAGTTCAACAAGTTTTGCCGGAAGTGCCGCAAGCACACGCCGCACAAGGAAGTGAAGTAGTCAGCATTTGGCACTTAGCATTTAGCACTTGGTGTCGGATGTGACTGCTGGGTTCGGCAGGCAAAAGCTAAGAGCTAACGGCTAATTGCTAATTGCTGTTTTTCACAGGGGCGTAAGCTCAACGGTTAAACTGTCGGTCTCCAAAACCGAACTTGGGGGTTCGAATCCCTCCGCCCCTGCCAGTATTTGGAACGCAGTGTAAGCGTTGGTGCGGGATGAATGTTGTAAGGCGCCGCGGGCGCCGGAAGATAGGGATCAGATGGCGAAGTCAACAGCGATCGAAGTAGCGGGCGACAATAAGCTAGCCACGATTAAGGCGTGGCCGCAGCGCATCAAGAGTTTTTACAACGACGTGCGCACGGAGATGAAGAAGGTCACCACGCCGTCGCGCAAGGAAGTGCAAGGTACTACGACGGTGGTCATTATTACTGTCTTTCTGTTCGGGCTGTACTTTGCTGTTGTCGACAAGATCCTGGGCGCGTCCCTCGATCGCTTGCTGAAATTTTTGACCCACCGCTAATGCGCGGACACATGACTGAAGAAGAGATTAAATCGGAGAAGAACGGCGCTGAGCCGCAGCTTGGCGGGGAAGAGTCTACGGCTCCGCTTTCCGCCGACCAGCCGAACCCGCAGAACCCGAATATGAAGTGGTACATCATCCACACCTATTCGGGATTCGAGCGCAAGGTGAAGGAATCGCTGGAGTCGCGGGTGCGCGCCTATCCTGAATTGGAGCACCGGATTGGCCGGGTACTCATCCCCACCGAGTCGGTGACCGAGGTGCGCGGCGGCAAGAAATACACCAGCGAGCGCATGTTCTATCCCGGCTACGTGCTGGTCGAGATGGACATGGACGACAACGTGTGGCACGTGGTCAAGGGAACGCCGCGGGTGACGGGATTTGTGGGCACGGGTCAACAGCCCACTCCGCTGTCGGAAGAAGAAGTCAACCAGATCGTGTATCGCGTCGCCGACAGCAAGGAAAAGCCCAAGCTCAAGGTCAAGTTCGAGAAGAACGAGTCGGTACGCATCAGCGAGGGTCCATTCGCCAGCTTCACTGGCGTGGTGGACGAAGTCAACGAAGACCGCGAGACGCTGAAGGTGATGGTCACCATCTTTGGCCGCTCTACACCGGTGGAACTAGGATTCGGGCAGGTCGAAAAAGTTGTTACGTAGGCAAGACGATGGGCACGTTTTCAGCGAAGTTGCGGGTGTGGAATCCGGATCATCCCGAAACGGTTGAGGAGTTGGACCTTTTCGTCGACACAGGAGCAGCGTATAGCTGGATTTCCAGGGCGTGCCTTGAGCGTCTGGGTGTAGTCGCCACTCGTCGTATGCCCTTCCGCACGATTGAAGGGCGAGTGCTGGAACGCGATTTAGGAATTGTTTACATCGGTACCGACGGTCGGTCGGTACCTGACATCGTGGTTATGGCGGAGGCAGGCGAGATGGAAGTGGTTGGTGCGCACAGCATCGAAGGTCTCGGTTTGGCTGCTGACCCGGTACAGAAAAAATTAGTCCCGACTGTGATGTTGGCACTGAGTTCGACGAGTTCATAAACAACACGGGCGACTTGGCCCGATTGAAGAAGAGTAAATATGGCAAAAAAAGTTACTGGTTCGGTGAAGTTGCAGATTGCGGCGGGTAAGGCCACTCCGGCTCCTCCGGTGGGACCGGCGCTTGGCCAGGCGCAGATCAATATCATGGAGTTTTGCAAACAGTTCAACGCCCGAACCAGCGCCAAGGAATTGGACGGGCTGATCATCCCGGTGGTGGTGTCGGTCTACAGCGACCGTACCTTCAGCTTCATCACCAAGACGCCTCCGGCATCGATTCTGTTGAAACGCGCCGCTGGCGTGGCTAAGGGTTCCGGAACGCCGAACAAGGACAAGGTTGGCAAGGTCACCGAGAAGCAGGTCCTGGAGATCGCCAAGCAGAAGATGCCCGACCTGAACGCGGCTTCGGTGGAAGCGGCAATCAAGAGCGTGAAAGGTACCGCACGCTCCATGGGTATCGAAGTTACAGTATAGTTTATCCCACAATGTGGGATTGGCAGCGGCCGCCTGGCCGCAGTCGTAGATACCACGGCCCTCCGGCAGCAAGGGACGGCGGTGGGAGACAAGGAGAGCAATGAGGAAATCAGGAAAGAACATCGAGAAGGCACGTGCCGGCGTTGAAGCTCGTTCGTACACGCTTCAGGACGCGGTGCCCCTTTTGCAGAAAGTGAAGTTCGCCAAGTTCGACGAGACGGTGGACTTGACGATGCGCCTGGGAGTCGATCCCAAGCACGCTGACCAGATGGTCCGCGGCACGGTGGTTCTGCCGCATGGACTGGGCAAAACCAAGAAAGTCCTGGTCATAGCCAGTGGCGAAAAGGTACGCGAAGCCGAAGCGGCGGGTGCCGACATCGTGGGCGGCGAAGACATGGTGGAGAAGATCCAGAAAGAAAACTGGACTGACTTCGACGCCGTGATCGCTACGCCCGACATGATGAAGTCGGTGGGCCGACTGGGTAAGGTGCTTGGCCCCCGCGGACTGATGCCAAATCCGAAGACCGGAACCGTCACCTTCGACGTGGCTGCGGCAGTAAGAGAAACCAAGGCTGGCAAGGTGGAGTTCCGCACCGATAAGACGGCGCTGGTGCACGTGCCGGTGGGCAAGATTTCGTTCCCGCCCGAGAAGCTGGTGGAGAATGCCGCCACGGTGATCACCAGCGTGATCAAGGCTAAGCCCACGGTCGCCAAGGGCAAGTACATCAAGGGTTGCTATCTCAGCTCCACAATGGGTCCGGGTGTTGCCATTGACACGGCACCGGTGGAAGCGGCGGCGAGAGCCTAGGGTAACGCGCAAAGAGGCGCGTATCGGGCGCCCGACAAAAAGGATTCGAAGATGGCTGTCACACGAGCAAGAAAGATCGAGCAGGCAGAGAAGCTGAAGAAAGAATTTCAGTCGGCGAGCCATGCCGTCGTAGGCACGTTCAGCAAGTTGACCGTGCAGAAGGATTTTGAGCTGCGCAAGGCGGTCCGCACCGCGGGCGGGCATTATCGCGTGGTGAAGAACACGCTGGCGGAGCGCGCCGCCCAGGGAACCCAGGTGGAAGAGGCGATGAAGGGTCTTTCCGGAGTTACTTCAATTGCCTACACTGGCGGCGATCCCGTGGCTCTGGCCAAGGCGCTCAGCAAGTACGCCAAGGACAATCCGGAGTACACCTTCAAGGCCGGCATCGTGGATGGCCGGGTCATCGCGATTAAAGATATCGACGCGCTGGCCAGCATGCCGTCGAAGGAAGAAATCCACTCCAAGCTGCTGTTCCTGATGAATGCTCCGGCGCAGCGGTTGGTGACAGTAATGAACGCCATTGGACGCGATCTGGCGGTTGTGATCAACCAGGGTGTGGAGAAGAACAAGTTTGGCGGCGTAGCGGAAGCGGCCCCGGAAGCTCCCTCAGTCCCGGCGGCTGAACCTGTGGCGACAGAAGCACAGGCTTAGGCCTGGGGTATACACAAGTTTGGGAGTGCGTAAGCGCTTCCTTAGGGTTTGCGTTATCCGTTGTGAGGCGTGCAGCCTGCGTGAGTCTGGCATGCGACGGCACATTGGAAGCCTCGAAGACCGATAACGAAATCAACACAACGAATAACGAATAGGTGGATAAACACATGGCGGATTTGCAGCAATTGGAAGAAACAATCGTAGGGCTCTCGCTTCTGGATGCGGCGGCCCTGGTGAAGAAGTTGGAAGAGCGTCTTGGCGTCTCGGCGGCGGCTGCGGCCCCCGTCATGATGGCAGGCGGAGCCGGCGCAGGAGCCGCCGCCGCAGCCCCGGCGGAAGAAAAGACCGAGTTTGCGGTCGTCTTAACCGCAGTGGGTGCTAACAAGATCAACGTGATCAAGGCTGTCCGTGAAGTCACCAGCCTGGGTCTGAAGGAAGCCAAGGACCTGGTCGATGGCGCTCCCAAGACCGTTAAGGAAGGCGTCTCCAAGGATGAAGCCGAGACCATCAAGAAGAAGTTCACCGAGGCAGGCGCAACCGTCGAGGTGAAGTAAATTTCCGTCCCGCTTCGGCCGGCAGCTGGCAAGTGCTCATTTTGCGTTTGGCAGCACAGGTAGCAGAGCGGGACGATTACTCCGGCGCGCTGACCGGAGTTAAGGCTGCTGCCGCCCGCGGTTTCTGGGCGACGGCTACGTTCCTCTTCCCGTCGGAGCGGTCGTGGAGAGGCGCGATGAAGCCGAGGAAGTAGAGCAGTTCTGCTCAGCAGGGACTGCGGAATTCCCGGGCATCGTTGGGTCTGGATTCTTTCTGGAATCCGGAGCATCAAACAGGTAGTGGCAGGCGGCAAGCTTGACCGGAGTCGCGTCAGCTCAGGCGCGACGGTAGGGCTAGCCGAGGACAAGGCCTGAAGATACTGGCGCGGGAAGCGAAAAACATCGCGGCACAACTTGTGCCGACATCCCGGACTGAATGGTCATGGGATTGCAGAACGCCTGAGGCGGCGCTTGCGGGGATTTTTGTCTCCGCGGGCGCGCTTGCGTTTTTGCGCTCACCCGACAACAGTCCATTCTTTTTCGACCGACCTGTCACCGTGGGACGGCAGTCCTGCCCGTCGCACATCCGCGTTAGCGGCCTGCATGGTCACGCATGAGCGAGCGTGGCCGGCGCTGATATAGGAGCTTTATACATGGCAAAACAGAAGACTGCCAATCGAAATCGATTCGATTTCTCAAAAATTCCCGCTACCATTCAGATTCCCAATCTGATCGAGGTGCAGAAGCGTTCCTATGACCGCTTTTTGCAGATGGACTCGCTGCCGAGCGAGCGCGACGACGGTGGATTGCAGGCGGTGTTCCAGTCGGTTTTTCCGATCACGGACTTCCGCAATGTTTCGCAATTGGACTTCGTTGAGTACGCCATCGGCAACTGGGAGTGCAAGTGCGGCCACCTCAAGGGGCTGAACCACCTGCGTACCACGTGCCGTAATTGCGGCGCGACCGTGAAAACCGATCCCTTCCACCTGGGGGACGTGCTGTGCACCAAGTGCGGCACCTATAACGCCAATACGCCCGATTTCTGTAACAAGTGCGGCGACCCGGTTGGATTGCAACTGAAGTACGACGTGGCCGAATGCGAAGAGCGCGGTATGACCTATTCCGCACCGCTGAAGGTCACCATGCGTCTCACCATTTACGACAAGGACCCGGAGACCGGCAACCGCTCCATCCGCGACATGAAGGAGCAGGAAGTTTTTTTTGGCGACATCCCCTTGATGACCGCCAACGGCACCTTCATCGTGAATGGCACCGAGCGCGTCATCGTGAGCCAGTTGCATCGTTCGCCGGGCGTGTTCTTCGAGACGGCCAGCAACCGCACCTACTTCCTGGGCAAGATCATTCCGTACCGCGGTTCGTGGGTAGAGTTTGAGTACGACCAGAAGAACATCTTGTACGTACGCATCGATCGCAAGCGCAAGTTCCTGGGGAGCATCTTCCTGCGGGCACTTGGTCTGCGTTCCGATGAGGACATACTGCGCACGTTCTACACCGTAGATCGCATCGCACTGAAGGACAAGAAGCTGTACTGGACCCTGGAACCTGGCGTCGACCGGCCGACCAACCTGGTTGGCATGAAGCTGGCGCATCGGATTGCGACCAAGGGCGGCGAAGAGATCGCTCACTCCGGTCGCAAGGTGACGCCTGCAGTGATGAAGGAAATCCAGAAGCACAAGATTTCCGAGATCGAAGTTGACCTCAGCGACATGGAAGGGGCGTACGTTGCCGCCGACGTGGTCGATACCAACACCGGCGAGATTCTGCTCGAGGCCAACTCCGAGCTTACGGCGGAGAAGCTGTCAAAGCTGTTAGACGCGGGCGTAGCTGAAGTGCATGTGTTCTTCCCGGAGCGTGACGATGTGGGCACGGTAATTAGTGCCACCCTGCGCCGTGATTCGGTGAAGACACCTCAGGAAGCCCTGATCGAGATCTACCGCAAGTTGCGTCCTGGCGATCCTCCGACGCTCGACACGGCTACCTCACTGTTTCACGGCATGTTCTTCGACCCGCGCAAGTATGACTTCTCGCGCGTGGGTCGCCTGAAGTTCAACATCAAGCTGTTCGAGAGCGAAGACGCCACCCAGCTCGACCATCGCACGCTGGAGCCGGACGATTTTTACGGTACCATCCGCTACCTGCTCAAGCTGCGCAAGAACATCGGTTCGGTGGACGATATCGATCACCTGGGCAACCGCCGCGTGCGCGCGGTTGGTGAACTGCTCGAGAACCAGTTCCGCATCGGCCTGGTGCGCATGGAACGCGCTATCAAGGAAAAGATGAGCGTGTACCAGGAAATGTCCACGGCCATGCCGCACGACCTGGTGAACGCCAAGCCCGTGATGGCCGCGATTCGCGAATTCTTTGGTTCGTCGCAGTTGTCGCAGTTCATGGACCAGACCAATCCGCTGTCGGAGATTACGCACAAGCGCCGTCTGTCGGCGCTTGGGCCGGGCGGCCTGTCGCGGGAACGGGCGGGATTCGAAGTCCGCGACGTGCATCCGACGCACTACGGCCGTATCTGCCCGATTGAAACGCCGGAAGGTCCGAACATCGGCCTCATCTCGTCGCTGAGTTGCTATGCGCGAATCAATGACTATGGCTTCATCGAGTCGCCCTATCGCAAGGTGAGGAGCGGTCGTGTGCTCGACTTCGTCACTGTGGTCAACGCTGGCGACAGCGACTACCGCGTCGGCGATCACATGGAGAAGGCGGAGGCGGTCAAGGCCAACAACGATCTGCGGGAGCGGCGTAAGAAGCTCATCGACTTCGAACCGTTCTCGTTCTACCTGTCGGCGTGGGAGGAAGACCGCCACGTGATCGCGCAGGCCAATGCCGAGATCGACGACAAGGGCCGCATCGTTGCCGAACTGGTGAACGCTCGCAAGGCCGGCAACTTTGTGCTGACCAGCCGCGACGAGGTGGACTACATCGACGTCAGCCCGAAACAGCTGGTGTCGGTGGCTGCATCGCTGGTTCCATTTCTGGAGCACGACGACGCCAACCGCGCCCTGATGGGCGCCAACATGCAGCGCCAATCCGTGCCCCTGCTTCGCGCGCAAGCGCCTATCGTCGGCACCGGGATGGAAGGTGTTACGGCGCGTGATTCCGGGGCAGTGGTGCTAGCACGCCGCGGTGGCATCATCGACTCTGTCGACTCCGAGCGCATCATCGTGCGCGTCGAGGGCGAGCATCATCCCATGCAGCTATCGCGCGAGGTGGGCAGCGACATCTATCAGCTCACCAAGTTCAAGCGTTCCAACCAGAACACTTGCATCAACCAGCGTCCCATCGTGAGGAAGGGACAGCGTGTCGCCAAAGGGCAGGTCATCGCTGATGGTCCTTGTACGGACATGGGCGAACTGGCACTCGGCCGCAACGTGCTGGTCGCGTTCATGCCATGGCGTGGCTACAACTTCGAGGACGCCATTCTGGTCTCCGAGAAGATGGTGAAAGAGGACTATTACACCTCAGTTCACATTGAGGAGTTCGAGATCGAATCGCGCGACACCAAGCTGGGTCCGGAAGAAGTAACGCGCGATATTCCCAACGTCAGCGAATCGGCGTTGCGCGACCTCGATGAGAGCGGCATTATCCGCATCGGCGCCACGGTCAAGGCGGGCGACATCCTGGTGGGCAAAGTTACGCCCAAGGGCGAGACCCAACTGACTCCGGAAGAGAAGTTGTTGCGGGCCATCTTCGGCGAGAAGGCCGGCGATGTTCGCGATGCCTCGCTCACCTGCCCTCCCGGTATCGAAGGTACGGTCGTGGACGTGAAGATCTTCTCCCGCAAAGGGCAGGAGAAGGATGAGCGTGCCAAGTTCATCGAGTCCGAGCAGGTGGCGAAGCTGGAAAAGAACCTGGCGGACGAGATCCGAATTCTTACCGACGAGCGTTTGAAGCGTCTCGAGGCCTTGATGGGCGGCAAGGAAGTCCTCGCCGACCTGCATGACGAACGCACCAACAAGCGCCTGTTGACCAAGGGCGTAATTCTGGACCGCGACACCATCGAGCGGATCTCGACGCGCAACCTGAAGCGCGTCAAGTTCCCCGACAAGGACCCGCGCATCAACGAGCAGATCGACGAAATCGAAGAGATGACCTCGCGCCAGATTGACGTTCTGCGCAAGATCGTCCGCGAGAAAGTCGAGAAGCTGCAGAAGGGCGATGAACTTCCGCCGGGCGTGATCAAGCTGGTGAAGGTTTACGTCGCTATGAAGCGCAAGCTGAGCGTGGGCGACAAGATGGCCGGTCGCCACGGTAACAAGGGCGTCATCGCTCGCATTCTGCCGGAAGAGGACATGCCTTACCTCGAAGACGGTACGCCGGTAGAGATCGTTCTGAATCCGCTGGGTGTGCCAAGCCGTATGAATGTGGGCCAGATTCTGGAAACCCATCTGGGCTGGGCGGGGTACGCGCTCGGGCAGAAGATCGGCGAACTGCTGAAAGAGAACTCCAAGGCGGAGCGTCTGCGCAAGGAACTCAAGGTCATGTTCAAGGACACACCGTTCGTGGACAACCTCGTCGGCCTTGACGACGAAACCCTGGAGCATGTGGCGGATGGTATGAAAGAAGCCGTCTACTTCGGCTCGCCGGTGTTCGACGGATCGAAAGAGGGAGAGATCAAGTCACTGCTGGCGCAGGGTGGTCTGCCCGAGTCGGGCAAGACCTCTCTGTATGACGGCATGACCGGGGAGCGCTTCGAGCAGCCGGTAACGGTCGGCTATATCTACATGCTCAAGCTCTCGCATCTGGTGGACGACAAGATCCACGCGCGTTCGATCGGACCGTACTCGCTGATCACCCAGCAACCACTGGGAGGCAAGGCGCAGTTCGGCGGTCAGCGCTTCGGCGAAATGGAAGTGTGGGCCCTGGAAGCCTACGGCGCAGCCTACATCCTGCAGGAGTTGCTCACCGCGAAGTCCGATGACGTCTACGGCCGCACCAAGATTTACGAGGCCATTGTCAAAGGCGAAGCGGCCATTGAGCCGGGTGTGCCGGAATCCTTCAACGTACTGATTCGTGAGTTGCAGTCGTTGTGCCTCGACGTGGAGTTGATCATGACCAACGAGCGCAAGGTGCTCCCAGCAGCTCCTCCGGTCGCGGCCGACTAGATTCGACTTCGCTCTTCGAAGATTGGGGTAACTGCCTCCTTCGCTCCCGCAGGAGGCAGCACCCAGGGAAATAGGAAATACCGGGAGCCGCCAGCGGCCGCGCAAGGGCCGCAGGTCCCTGCACTTTCGTGAGGAAGCCCGCAGGGGAGGAGGACACTTTGTACCGTTCGAGTCCATTTGATCTCGGAAATGCCATCGCCGACTTTGACGCCATTCGCATCAGCCTGGCTTCGCCCGAAAAGATCCGCAGCTGGTCTCACGGCGAAGTCACGAAGCCGGAGACCATCAACTACCGCACCTTCAAGCCGGAGCGCGATGGTCTTTTCTGCGCGCGCATTTTCGGCCCGGTAACCGATTGGGAGTGTCTCTGCGGCAAGTACAAGCGCATGAAGCACCGCGGTGTGATCTGCGATAAGTGCGGCGTGGAAGTAACGCTCTCCAAGGTGCGCCGCGAGCGCCTCGGCCACATCGAGCTGGCTTCGCCCTGCTCGCATGTGTGGTTCTTCAAGGGGCTGCCAAGCCGTATCGGGCACATTCTCGACATTTCGCTACGCGACCTGGAATCGGTGCTGTATTTCGAGGCCTACGTCGTGGTCGAGGCCGGCGAAGCTCCGGTCAAAGAACGCGAAGTAATCAAGGACGAAACCAAGTACCGCGAACTCGATCAGGCGCATCGCGCCAGCGGCTTCAAGGCCATGATGGGCGCCGAGGCCATCAAGGAACTGCTGAAGCGGGTTGAGGTGGAAAGTCTCTCGGGTGAACTGCGCGAGAAGATGCGCAGCGAGACATCCGTTCAGAAGCGTCTGAAGTATGCCAAGCGCCTGAAGGTGGTCGAGGCATTTCGCAAGAGCGGCAACAAGCCGCAATGGATGATTCTGGACGTGATTCCGGTGATCCCACCGGAGCTGCGTCCTCTGGTTCCTCTGGATGGCGGCCGCTTTGCGACCTCTGACTTGAACGATCTTTATCGCCGGGTCATCAACCGGAACAACCGGTTGAAGAAGCTCATGGACCTGCACGCGCCGGAAGTAATCGTGCGCAACGAGAAGCGCATGTTGCAGGAAGCTGTGGACGCACTGTTCGACAACGGCCGTCGCGGCCGCGTGCTTCGCGGCGCCAACAATCGCCCTCTCAAGTCGCTGTCCGATACGCTGAAAGGCAAGCAGGGCCGCTTCCGCCAGAACCTGCTGGGCAAGCGTGTGGACTACTCCGGACGTTCCGTCATCGTGGTCGGTCCTGACCTTAAGCTGCACCAGTGCGGCCTGCCCAAGAAGATGGCGCTGGAACTGTTCAAGCCATTTATCTATCACCGCCTGGAGCAGACCGGACACTGCACCACCATCAAGCAGGCCAAGGAAATGGTGGAGCAGCAGGAGCCCATCGTATGGGACATCCTGGAAGAGGTGATCAAGGACCATCCGGTGCTGCTTGAACCGCGCGCCGACGCTTCACCGTCTCGGCATTCAGGCATTCGAGCCGGTGCTGGTGGAAGGCAAAGCCATCAAGATTCACCCGCTAGTCTGCACCGCATTTAACGCTGACTTCGACGGCGACCAGATGGCCGTGCACATTCCGTTGTCGCCGGAAGCGCAGGTGGAAGCCAGCGTGTTGATGCTGGCCTCGCATAACATCCTGTCGCCAGCGTCAGGACAACCGATTACCGTCCCTACGCAGGACATGGTGCTGGGCATCTACTACCTGACCAAAGGCAAGCCGGGCGCGAAGGGCGAGGGACGCGCGTTCGCCAACATCGACGAGGTAATCCTGGCGAAGGAAGCGGGCGAAGTGGAAACGCTGACCCCGATTCGTTTGCGCTACTCGGGCGAGGTGATCGATCTTACCATTGCATATGACGATCAGGACGTGATCCACACCGAGCCGACCAACTTCGAGCGGCAGTTTATCTCGACCACGGTGGGGCGTGCCATCATGAACGACCACCTGAAGCGCGGCGCTGCGGAGATGCCCTACATCAACGGCTTGCTCAAGAAGAAGGGTGTGGGCAACCTGGTGAACTACTGCTACCTGCGCTTCGGTCTGGAAACCACGGTGCGGATGCTCGACGGCATTAAGCAGCTCGGGTTCCACTACGCCACCAAGGCGGGCCTGTCGATTGGAATCGACGACATGGTCATTCCTCCGGGCAAAGCGGGTCTGGTGCGCGATGCCGAAAAGCAGGCGATTGCCGTGCAGCAGCAGTATCTGGATGGCGCCATCACCAATGGCGAGCGCTACAACAAGGTTGTCGAAATCTGGTCTGCGATCACGGAAAAAGTTGCGGACGAGATGTTCGGCGCCATGCAGGAAGACGACAAGAAAGGCGACATCAATCCGATTTACGTCATGGCTGACTCTGGCGCTCGCGGTTCGAAGCAGCAGATCCGTCAGCTCTCCGGTATGCGTGGCTTGATGGCCAAGCCTTCAGGCGAGATCATCGAGACCCCGATCACGGCGAACTTCCGCGAAGGTCTGACGGTGCTGGAGTACTTCATCTCCACCCACGGCGCGCGTAAGGGACTGGCCGATACCGCGCTCAAGACGGCGGATTCGGGCTACCTGACCCGGCGTTTGGTGGACGTGGCGCAGGACGTGATCATCAGCGAATACGATTGCGGCACGGTCGACGGCATCTACGTCACCTCCATCGTGGAGTCGGGCGAGATCATCGAGCCGTTACGCGACCGTATCGTGGGCCGCGTCTCGCTGGAGAAAATCAAGGACTACGAAGGCAACATCATCGTCGACATCAACCAGGAGATCACCGAAGACCTGGCGGGTGCTGTGCAGGCGGCTGGCATCGAACGGGTGAAGATTCGTTCGGTGCTGACCTGCGAGTCGAAGCGTGGTGTGTGCGTGATGTGTTACGGGCGCAACCTGGCTTCCGGCCGCCTGGTCGAACTGGGCGAGGCCACGGGCGTCATCGCGGCGCAGTCCATCGGCGAGCCTGGAACCCAGCTCACCATGCGTACCTTCCACATCGGTGGTACGGCTTCGCGAGTCAGCGAGCAGTCGCGCCTCGATGCCAAGAACAATGGCAGCGTCCGCTTCATCAATCTGGTGACGGTGCGTGCCAAGGAAGGCCATCTGGTGGTGATGAATCGCAACGGCTCCATCGCGATCCTTGACGACAAGGGCCGCGAAAAAGAGCGCTACGCCGTGGTCTACGGCGCCAAGGTCAAGGTGGAAGACGGTCAACCGGTTGGCTTGGGCGATGTCCTGGTCGAGTGGGATCCGTACACCTTCGCCATCCTGACCGAAATTGGCGGAACGGTCCAGTTCAAGGACCTGCAGGAAGGCATGACCCTGCACGAAGAAGTGGATGAGGTCACCGGTCTATCGCGCCATGTCGTGGTGGATTCTCCCGACGAAAAGCGTCAGCCGACCATCATCATTAAGGGAGCCAAGGGCAGCAAGCGTTACCTGATGCCTTCGCGCGCTCACTTGATGGTGCAGGACACTGACACTGTGACTCCGGGCGACGTGCTGGCGAAGATCCCGCGCGAAACCACCAAGACCAAGGACATCACGGGCGGTCTGCCGCGCGTGGTGGAACTGTTCGAGGCCCGCAAGCCGCGCGAGACTGCGGTCATCAGCGAGATCGATGGCGTGGTGAAGTTTGGCGACGTCGCCAAAGGTCAGCGCAAGATCTACGTTGTCGCCGACAACGGCACCGAGAAGGAATACCAGGTGCCGCGTGGCGTTCACATCAACGTGCAGGAAGGCGAGCGCATCCGCGCTGGCGAGCCACTGATGGATGGTCCTCTGAACCCGCACGACATTCTGGCCGTGCTGGGTGAGAAGGAATTGCAAGCCTACCTGGTGAATGAAATCCAGGAAGTTTACCGCTTGCAGGGTGTCAACATCAGCGACAAGCACATCGAGGTGATCGTTCGCCAGATGATGCGCTGGGTGAAAGTGGAAGACGTGGGCGATACCTCGTTCCTGCTGGAACAGCAGATCGACAAGTTCCGCTTCCGCGAAGAGAACGAGAAGGCGATTGCCAATGGCGGCAAACCGGCCACGGGCCGTCCGTTGCTGCTTGGCATCACCAAGGCGTCGCTCTCCACCGATTCGTTCATCTCGGCGGCGTCGTTCCAGGAAACCACGCGCGTGCTGACGGAGGCCTCTATCCAGGGCGCCGTTGATCATCTGCGCGGCTTGAAGGAAAACGTCATCGTGGGCCGTCTCATTCCCGCGGGCACCGGAATGGAGTACTACCGCAATGTCCGGCTCTCGCAGGAAATGGAAGAGGCCGCCGCCAAGGTGCAGGAGGAGGTCACAGCCGCGTACGAGGAAGCCGAACGCGCGCTGGAACTGCTCCGTCACGAAGGCGAAAACGAGGCCGAGGAACTGACGACAGAGTAGGCGGACGATGTAGTAATTCGGAAAACAGTACGAGCGAAGGGGCGATGATTCTGGTCGCCCCTTCTTGCTCGGGTGTGTAAACTTCCCTTTCCAGCTTTACGGCGTCTTCGTCTATGCGGCGGTTCCTTCTACACTTTCGGGTCGCGCTCTGGCGTGCCTTTCAGCACGACGCGTTCGCAGTGGCCAAGGGAGCGGCCTTCTCCGCGATCTTTACCGTGTTTCCTGCGGTGCTTTTGGTAGCGTCCGTACTTTCGGAATCGCACAAAACCTCCGCATTCATCCGCGAAATCGGTCATGCCGTAGGGCGGATTCTGCCGTCGGGGACAAGCGCAGCAGTCCTGCAATACTTCAGCGGAACGAAGCCGGCCAGCATGAGGACGCTAATCACGCTGGCAATCATCACGCTGTGGACGGGATCGGGCACCATGATCTCCTGGATGGAGGGCTTCCGCAACGCCTATCAGATGCCGAAGGTCTGGGGGCTGGTGAAGGAGACGAATGATCGCCTTCCTGCTGGTGGTGCTGGCGGGAGTTCCAATGGCCTTCTCGTCATTCCTGCTGGTGTTCGGCAACCAGATAGAAACCTGGATCGCGTACCATGTGGGCCACGAATTCGGGCCTTACATTGTGGGACTTTGGACGGCATTGCGCTGGATCATTGCGGCGCTCACCAGCATTGCCGTGGTCGGGCTTATTTATCACCATGGCGTGCCACGTACGCAGCCGTGGCATCGCGTGCTGCCCGGCGCGGCCCTGGCTACGGTGCTGTGGTTTGTCTCCACGATATTGTTCGGTGTTTATCTGCGTCACTTCGCGAATTACGATGTCATCTATGGCTCCGTGGCCTCTGCGATCGCGCTGCTGATCTGGCTATACATCGTTTCCATGGTGGTGCTCATCGGCGCCGAATTCAATGCTCTACGTTATCCGCGCTTCCTCTTTGGAGCCCATTCCGACATCAATTCGGATAAGAAACGCGTTTCGGCATCTTGAGGGATGAAGAACGAAATGGAAGACACGATTGATCGGCCGAAAGATCCCTTGCATAGCCCTACTCCGGAGCGTCGCAGAGCAAAGATCGTGTGCACGATTGGGCCAGCTTGCAGTAGCGAAGACATGATCCGCGAGCTGATGCTGCGCGGGATGAATGTCGCCCGCCTGAACTTTTCCCACGGCACGCACGAGGAGCACGCCCAGGTTATCACGCGGCTGCGCAAGGTAGCTGGCGAACTACGACGCACGATCTGCATCCTGCAAGATCTGCAAGGGCCAAAGATCAGAACCGGACGGCTGAAGTCTCACACTCCTGTGGTACTGCAGAAAGGGCAGACGGTAACCATCACTGCAAAGGATGTGATCGGTACAGCCAGTCTGATTGCCACTACGTACAAGGGCCTAGCCAACGATGTCAAGCGGGGCGAGCGCATACTGCTCTCCGACGGGCGCATTGAATTGGTTGTGCGCGCTATCCACGGCAGCGACGTGGTATGCGAGGTGCTCAACGGTGGAACCTTGGGAGAGCACCAGGGCATCAACCTGCCGGGTACGAACGTCAGCATTCCGTCCCTCACCGAAAAAGATGAGAAGGACCTCGAATTTGGTTTGAAGCACGCGGTTGACGTAGTAGCTATCTCCTTCGTGCGGACGGCTGAAGATGTCTGGCGCACCAAACGGGCCATGGCAGCCATGGGTCGCAGCGTTCCGCTGGTGGCGAAGCTGGAGAAGCCGCAGGCCATCGAAAATCTGGATGCCATCCTGGAGGTCGCTGACGGGGTGATGGTGGCTCGTGGCGACTTGGGCGTCGAAGTTGCGACCGGAAAAGGTGCCACTCATTCAAAAGTTCGTCATCCGCCGGGCGCTCGATTTCCGCAGGCCTGTTATTACTGCGACGCAGATGCTGGAGTCGATGACCGAGTACCCGCGGCCCACGCGTGCCGAAGCCAGCGATGTCGCCAACGCTATCTTCGATGGCACTGACGCGGTAATGCTTTCGGGTGAAACGGCGATGGGAAAGTTCCCCCGGGAAGCCGTGGAGATGATGGCGCGCATTGTGGCCGAAGCCGAGGCCCATCCCTTTCATCCTCTGGTGCCGGGCCACCTCCAGGCAGAGCATCTATCGATCGCGGAAACGATTTGCGAATCCATGGCGCATGCCGCGAAAGACCTCAACATCCGCGCGGTTGCGGTTTTCACAGAGACCGCAGCAACAGCCCGGATGCTATCCAAGTACCGGCCTGCCGCTGATATTTATGCCTTTACCCAGTTCGAGACGGTGTGCAATCGCATGAACCTGTTGTGGGGCGTGGCGCCGTTACGCTGCTCCGGAGGTCTTTCGGCGGCGGAGATGGCCGAGTTCGCAGAAGAGGAATTGGTGCTAAGAAAAGTGCTATCGCGCCGGCGATGTCTTCGGACTGGTTGCCGGGACCACCAACAACACAGGCGCCACCAACTTTATGCGGCTGATCACGGTGGGAGAAAATTCGGCGCACGCCAGCAACAAAAATAGAAAGCCGAGAAGGCGAACCAAGACTCAGGGCTGAGAGGCGACAACACTATGGCGCAAGAAATATTGTCGATGGCGGTACTGGAAGCACTGCCCGGGAAGCAGGAAGAGTTGCTGACGAGGTTACGGGAACTCTATACGATGATGCATGCCAAGGGCTATTGTCGCGATACACTTAACCGCGATTCATCCAACCCCGACCGCCTGCTGCACTTGCGATACTGGACATCCTCCGAAATGCGCAGCGAAGCGCAAGCGGACCCAGACGTGCACCGCTACTGGCAGATGCTGCCGGACCTGTGCACCATCCCGATTGTTTACGAGAGCCTGGAGAAAGTGTTCGAAAGCTAGGAGAGTTTGCGGCTCCGGTAGTCGATAGTGCGCCGCTCATTCTGCATAGCGTTCACACGGAATACCCGGCGTCCGTTGCCAAGTTAGGTCACTTGCTCGCAACGTTGCCGTCGGCTACGGGTTCTGGCAACGGCCAAACCACAGACACGAACCACGCGACCACAAGTCCGACGACGCAACCGAACAACACCTCGCTCACTCGGCCCCCGCCTGCCTGCAGGCCGCCGAGTCTTGAGTGATGCTCAAGTCCGGCGGCAATGACGAAGGCTGCAGCAATTGGTGCCTGCCGCCACATGGTTTGGATGCGGACTACGTAGGAGGAAAGCAAGACGGTCACCGCCATCGCGAGCGGGAGAGTTATGACTCGCGTGCCTCCGATGGCGATGAATAAGAGACCGACGGCACAGCCTACCAGGGTATTGATGATCCGGGCGCGGAAGGTCAAAATGGCTGTCTTCATTAGCGGATCGCTGGTTGCGACCATCGAGCTTATAGCCCAAACCGGGTTGCTTTTGGCAAGCTCATGAACAAAAACCCAGAGTACCGCGGTCGCGATGAAGATGCTCAGCGCGTAGTGAATACCGTGCATGTCGCCCTTGACAAAACGGTCCAGGGCTTTCATAGCCTCGGCTCGCCCGCTATTCCCGTTGATCTTTAGTATCGGCATGCAGTGATTCTAGACGTATCGCGAAGAAACCGTAAGCTGTAATCTCGCGTTGACTATAGGTGGACGAACAAATAGTGGCGCCAACCTTGGCCCCCTTGTCGGAGCTTCCGGCCGAATAGATCGCCGTGACCAGAATGAGATCAGTCTTAATCAGATTAGCCAAGCGCTTATGGCGGAGTCCGTATCAACTCTTACCAGTGTGGTGCTCTGCTGTGTTCCCCGCGCGGGCAGACTTCAAGTGCGCCTTCTTGCGATGACGCGAACTCGGAGGGCGGAGAATGGCCTGCACCTTACGCTCGGCTGCCGTGGGATCTTCGTCGTAATTCGGGTCGAACATCGCGATGACAGATACGGCCCGATTGCTGTAGTGTCTCGCCCATTGACTTTGGATCAATGTGCTTTGCACATTCTTCCAGTGATCGGTTTCTGCGCCCCCCGTGCTGACGAGTCGTATAGAATCGCGGCCGTCTGCGCTATCGTTTATGGCGCTGAGAAACTGAGTAAACTCCTCGAGATTCACGCCCATCTGAAACACAAGCTGGCTCAATGCCATCTGCTGAGATCCGGTCAGTTGGTCGAAGAAACGGCAGTATGCCCGCGCATTGTAGGTGGCCTGAATAGCAGAGATGCGCAAGAGCTGCGTGGCCTCTTCCTCGGTCAGTTGCGGTGACAGCGCATGGCTCCTGATTTTTCTGCGAAAGTTTTTCTTCTTCCATGCGGCCAGATCGCGATCGAACTGATCGAGGATGGTCTGCAGCTTTGCCGAATCGAGTCCCGCTGCCTGCCATAGCTGAGCCGTGGAGGGCTCAACGAACGGATGGGGATTGAGCGGATCCCCCTGGGGGTGATCGGTTGCCGGAACATCGAGGCCGAATCCCGCACCAATCAGAGGGCGGCTGGTCTTGGGGTCGGGATAAGCCGCCAAGACCCAGCCTTCGTGCCGGTTGTCGCGAAGAACATTCATCAGGCTGGTCAGGCTGAACTTGATGTCGGAATCTTTGAAGTCAAAGAGCGGAGCATGGCTACCCGGCGGTATGCTTGTTGTCGCCAGCACGACCGATGATTCTTGCGAGGGTTGCTGCGTCGCTGGCGCTACTTGAGCAAAGGCCCGGCCGGAGCCTGCCATCTCGAACACGAGTGCCGCCAGTAAAACGTAATGTCGTGTGAAGGTCATCTTCCGTGGCGCTGCTGCTCTGGTTTTGGCACTATGGAGATACACAATAACCGAAAATGATCGCGTTAGGAATAGACAGATTGAGGCGAAGCCAACCGAGGAGACTATCCTTGCGCCGGTTGCGGTCTCTACTCCTCCGGCACCGCTTGATGCGTATATACAGCCAGGGTATAGTGTATATACAGGCGAGGTAAAGATCATGGCTGTAACAATGACATCGATCAGATTGGACACGGACCTTGCGGATGAGGCTGCCAAGGTCCTAGGAGTGAAATCGCGCACCGAGGCGGTCCATGTGGCGCTCCGGGAAATTGTGGCGCTGAAGCGTTTCAAGGACTTGATGAGAAAGCACCGCGGAAAACTGTCGTTCGCGGGCTACGATGAGTGACTTCGTCATCTTCGATACCGCTATCTTTATTGACGATCTGCGAACGGGGCGCCACCGGGAACGGATCGAATCGGTCAGCGGGCTCGTCAGAACGTCTTCGGTAGTGTTGGCGGAGTTGTGGCGCGGCGCCAGAAAGCCGGCGGAGCGGGAATTTCTGCGGGCCCTGCAGCGCAATCACCCGGTTCTTACTCCTACGGCGGGGAATTGGCTAGAGTCAGGACAACTGCTGGCGAAGATCAGCGCGGAGAAAGGGTTTACTCCAGAAAAACTTCGCGACATGCATTTCGATGTGCTGATCGCGCTCACGGCTCGATCGAATGGAGCTCGCTTGATTACCTCCAATCGCGGCGATTTCGAAATGATCCACAACCATTGCAAATTCAAGCTTGAAATATGGGCGGCCTGAGATGAAACAACTTAAGCGGAGCGAGGCTTCTCAGTTCACCCACGGCGGTGTGGAGTCGCCGTTTTTCTTGCGCACGTCTCGGGTGCTGGGATCGCGGAAGTTGCCGTGCTCGTCGAAGTAGTCATCATGGCGGTAGTCGTTGCGATCGTGCTTGCGCATGTACACCTCGAACTTGCGGGCCGCGCGCTTGCGCTTCCAGCGGTAATAGGTGTTCCGCAATCCGAAAGCTCGCTCGGAGGCGGCGTAGCCGAAACCGCGGCGAGGGATGAACTTCAGCCAGATGTATCCGAACAGCAGCCCTCCCATGTGAGCCATGTAAGCCGTTGACTGGCCAGCCTGCTGTGCGGAAGAGAGCGTCAGGTAAACCTCGATAAAGATCAGTCCGATGATGAAGTACTTGGCTTTGATAAGAAAGGGAAAGGGAAATAGCATTATCTCGGAATTGGCATGGAGAATTCCGAAGGCGAGCAACAGACCGAAGATGGCCCCGGACGCGCCTACCGTGGGCACCACCGGGCTAGCGCCGAGTAGCCCTGTAAAGGCGACGACAACCGTGGTGAGCGCAGCCCCAACTGCACAGAAAAAGTAAAACTGTAAGAACAGGCTGTAGCCCCAATCCTGTTCCAGTTGCGCGCCGAACATCCACAAGGCCAGCATATTGAACAGAATGTGCCACAGGCCCGCGTGCAGAAACGCATATGTTCCCAACTGCCAGATCCAACCGCGAAATACCACCAGCGCAGGCACAAGACCAAAATGTATTTGGATCCAGCGTTCCGCACTGGGTCCATTGAAAACCCCAACCAAAGCGGTCAGCAGGAACACAGCTCCATTAGCAATGAGTAGTTGCTTCACCGCCCGGGTGAAGGGCGGAAAACTCATGGACATGGTCGAGCCGCGTGGCATGACTTACTCCGTTTCTCAACGTTCCGGCAGCGGTACGATTGCCAAACTGCGATGGCCCTTGGCATCGAGGGCACGTACAGCAAAGATTACATTGTCCTTGGAGAGCGGCAAAGTGGCCTTGGTGACATTACCCACCGATTTAACATGTTGCCAGTCAGCCGCCGTTGTATCTCGCCAGAGGACCTCGTATCCGGTGGCCAATCCACCGGGCGAAGGCTCCCAGACCAGTGTGGAATCATTCTGCAACTCCTTGGTTAGCAGTCGCACATTGGCTGGCGGCGCGGGAGCGGATGCCAGCGACGCGAGGGTCGCGGCATTTAGGCGCGCCACATTCGCGGTGTAATCGTAGTCCACGAATTCCGGCAGATCGCCGTATTGGATGCCGTTCTCAGTGCGGACGTTCTGGTGCTGATGGTTATAGTTCTCGCGAAATTCGGTAAGGCGCACGGCCGCGAATCCCTGCGCGTTAAATGAGAAATGATCTCCGCCGCGCAGATAACGATCCTGCCGGAAAACCAGCAAAGGACTGAACGTGGTCGGGGGCATGTATTCTTTAGCCACCGAGGCGATATAGCGCGCGAGTTGCCGCGAAGGGCTGTCGCTCTCGCCGCCAAGCGAACGAATCAGACGCAGCTCTTTGTCCGTCGCCGTCGTGGAGATACCTTCGGAAAAGACGCGCACCACGTGGGGATCCTGCAAGGTGTCTCCCGGAGTGCGGTCTCCGCCTACGATATCGTTGTTCAACACCGCCTCCAGGTCCCAGCCTGCCGCCTTGGCCATCTTGGCAAAGTGAGCGCTGCCGTAGAGCCCTTGCTCCTCTCCGGCCACGGTCAAAAAGATGATGGTGGCAGGAAAACGATGCTTGCTGAGCACCCGAGCGCACTCCAGACTAACTGCGGTGCCGCTGGCATCGTCATTCGCTCCCGGAGCCGGCGCCGCTGTGTCATTTGTATCGCTATTGCGGGAATCGTAATGGCCACTCACCACGTAGATGCGGCCGGCATTTGCAGGATCGGTGCCTCGCAGAACCGCATAGACATTGGTGATTTTCGTGGGTGTCGGAACTCGTGGTCCAGGCTCTTGGGTAAACTCGTCGGTTTTCACCTCCAGGCATCCGCCACATTCCTTGGCATAACCTTCGAATTCACCTCGGAGCCACTCTGCCGCGGCAGTCGCACCTTTTCCGCTGGAGGCCGGCATATCTGACGAGAGCGTCTGGCGAGTGCCAAAGCTGACCAGCTTCTCGATGGTTTGCTGGATGCGCGCGGCAGAGACATCGCGCAGGGCCGCGGTGATCTGCGGGTCAGGGGTCGCAGGGGGGATGTCGTTTGACGGCTGAGAAAAAAGAGCAACCGCGAGGACAATCGTCAGCATCAAAACCGCGATTCCATTTAGGATCGAATTGAGAATGAACATCGGGAACTCCAGGAACGTTAGGAAAGCTTAGGCGTCTATTACTTGACGCTGCTGCAAAGAGATTCTAAATATAAATGCATGACGACGTGGATGTAATTCTGACGGCGCGGTGAAATCGAGAACGGGAGACCAATCATCATGGTTATTTGTCCTGAATGTGAGAGCGATCTGGATATCGAAGAAGACGAGGTAGACGAGGGAGAAATCGTTTCGTGTCCTGAATGCGGGACAGATTTTGAAGTGGTGGCCGTGGAGCCTCTTGAACTGACTCGCGTCGAGGATGAGGACGAGGAAGAAGACGAGGAAGAGGAAGAAGAGGAGGACGGTGATTACTGAGTTGTATAGACGTATTATCCTGAGACGCGGAATGCTTGCCAGTAGTGCTTCCCTTCTCTTCCTGGTTCCACTGGCTGCCTTCGGGCTTCGCGCGATCCAGCCCGCTTTTCGCTTGCTTCAATCCGCTTCGCAGGCCCCAAAAAATGATTATGCTCTGATTTACGGCACAGTGTGGGGAGCGGACGAACATCCCCAGGCGGGTGTTCCCATCACCATTCGGCGGGCTTCCGGTAAGAAGGCTAAGTGGGAACTCGTGTCTGATAGCCGCGGCGAGTTCGCTCAACGCGTTCCAACTGGAGGCCAAGATTACATAATCGAGGCCGACGTTAAGACGCCTAAGGGGCAGCCCAAGCCTGCAATCACGGTCCACATCGACGATAATGAGCGAAAGGATGTTAGCCTGCATCTGAGCAAGTAGACGCGCTCACAAGTGGACGGCCGAAGGGAAATCACATGAAGCGGATACTCGGCGCACTCATGGTTCTGCTGGTTGCCATGGATTGTCTCGCCTGGCAATTGACGCTGCCTATCGGAGGATCAGGATCGTCTTCCTCGGATGGACGCAAAGCGACTCGCGTGACCTCCCGCACTCTTACTGGTGTGGTTCTCGACAAGAGCGACGCTCCCGTGAGTAACGCCGTGGTCTACTCTAAAGAACACGAAGTCGCTGGCGGTGAAGACCGTCATTGCCGGCAATGATGGCAGTTATCGCTTCCCCGAACTTTCGCCCAATGTGGATTATGAGGTCTATGCGCAGCGCGATGGGAAAAAAAGTGACACGAAAGTCTTGAGCCAGTTCGATGATCGCCAAAAAGCCAATATTGTTTTGCGGATCAATATGAACAAGTAAGCGACATGTAAGGTTTGGTTAGAAAATCGAAGGCCGCCATTGCTGGCGGCCTTCGCAGTTTCAATACAATCTGACTAATTATTTTCGTTGCTGGCGCGCTTCCACGACATGAACTCGCCAATGGTCGAGCCAGCCCCGGAAGAAGCGGCAGCGGGAGCCTTGTAGGCCTCGACATCGTGGCGCGTAGCTTCTTCGCCACCCACAGCGCGAATGCTGAGTCCCACTTTCTTTTCGGCAGGATTCATCTTAATGATTTTGAACTCGAACTCCTGGCCCGGTTCCAGCTTGATGGGGGCGCCGTGAGCGTCCGCGGCTTCGGAGTTGTGGCATAATCCCTCGACCCCATCGGCAATCTCGACGAACGCGCCGAAGCTTGCAAGGCGCAGCACTTTACCGTGAATGACGTCACCCACGTGGTGCTGCTCGAAGAACGTGTCCCAGACATCAGGTTGCAGTTGCTTTACGCCCAGCGACAGACGACGCTGATCCGGCTCGATCGCCAAGACGATGGCCTTCACCTTGTCGCCCTTCTTCAGGACTTCGGAAGGATGTTTCACGCGCTTGGTCCAACTCAGATTGCTGACGTGGACCAGTCCGTCGATCCCGTCCTCGATTTCAATGAACGCGCCGAAGTCGGTCAAGTTGCGAACTTTACCTTCCACCACCGCACCCACCGGGAACTTCTCATGCAGACTTTCCCAGGGATTCGATTCCAGCTGCTTGAGGCCGAGGCTGATGCGGCGCTCCTGAGGATTTACGTTCAGCACCACCGCCTCAACCTGATCGCCAACATTGACCAGCTTTGAGGGATGCTTCATCCGCTTGGACCAAGTCATTTCGCTGACGTGCACCAGCCCTTCGATGCCCTGCTCAAGCTCGACGAACGCGCCATAATCGGTCACACTGATCACGCGGCCGTGAACATGCGCCCCTATGGGGTAACGTTCCGCCGCATCGAGCCATGGGTCGGGCGTGAGTTGCTTGAAGCCCAGCGAGACGCGCTGTTTCTCGCGGTCGAACTTCAACACCTTTACCTGAATCTGATCACCCACCTGCACCAGATCGCGCGGGTGTGTCAGGCGGCCCCAAGACATGTCAGTAATGTGCAGCAATCCGTCAATGCCACCCAAATCGACAAAGGCGCCATAGTCAGTCAGGTTCTTGACCGTGCCGGTCAGAATTCCATCTTCGTGCAACTGCTCCAGAGTCTTGGTGCGCTTCTCGGACTGCTCTTCCTCTAGCAACTGCTTGCGGGAGGCGACGATGTTACCGCGCTTCTTGTTCAGCTTAATGATGCGGACATCGATTTCATGGCCCTTTAGCCCGTCGAGATTGCGCACCGGGCGCAAATCAACCTGCGAACCGGGGAGAAAGGCGCGCGCGCCCAGAATATCAACTGTCAAGCCCCCCTTGATGCGATCGATGACGCGTGCCTTCACCGAAGCCTTGTCGTTGTAGGCTTTCTCAATTTCGTCCCAGGCGTGCAAACGCTGCGCCTTCTCGTGCGAGAGATGGATGTAGCCTTCTTCAGTGTGGCCGGGCTCGCGCATCACGGCTATCTCATCGCCACGCTTAACGGAGACGTTGCCTTCGTGGTCGGTAAATTCCGCGACCGGCACCACGCCCTCAGACTTGTAACCAATGTCCACGACGACATACTGCGCAGTTACCTTCAGCACAGTACCGGTGACAATCTGTTCTTCGTTCAGAGCGGCTTCGGTCTGGGCCTGTTCCTGTTCGAAGGTTTCCAGAGCAGTGGCGAAATCCTCCATCGTCTGTTCTTTTTCAGGCCGGGTAGCTTCGGAACGAGGAGCGGCTGCGGCGGTTGCCTCGACAGGCAGTGCGCCGGGTTCAGAGACATGCTCAATGTGGGGTGCCACGGAAGAAGCGCCGGATTCAGAAATTTCTTCGACGTGAAGTTGCGCTGGAGCGCTGGGCTCGGAGACTTGCTGGGTTTGCGGCTGCTCGGAAGCGCCGGAGTCTTCGGTTGGGGTGGTCGGAGCGTTGGGGGTTTCTTCGAAAGACATGTGGTTGCGTTTGTACACTCGCGCGTTTTGAAACACGCAGAGAGCCTTATAAAAACGGACTGCTGGTTTGAATCTTCTGGTGTGATTGCCCGCTTATAGCGGGTTTGGACAACCCAGCGGCCGGATCCTATGGAGCAAGTTCCGCTTCCATGGAACTTCTTCGAATATAACAACCGTCCGGAGCACTGTCAAACTTCTAAGTTCAATATTCACGCTGCTTTTACAAGCTTTTCAGAATTCTTAACCTGTCTGTCAAGTCCGTCGGATACTCGGTCCTGTGACGGACGATTTGTCGGCCGTTGGGGAGACTTTACGGAGGTTTGGTACTCTGCTCATGCTATGGATTATCTGTGGAGCCCGTGGCGCTACACCTACATTACTGCCGGTGAGGTGCCCGCGTGCATCTTCTGTGAACTGCTACACTCCTGCGACGACGAGAAGGCGCTAATCGTGCATCGGGGCGAGTATAACTTCATCATCCTGAATGCCTTTCCGTACACCTCAGGCCACTCCATGATCGTGCCTTTCGAACATCTCAACCGTCTGCATAAGCTTTCGTCTCCGGCTGCAACTGAGATGATGACCCTATCGCAGCGCCTGGAAATAGCCCTTATCGAGCTCTATCGTCCCGATGGAGTCAATATTGGAATGAATATTGGCAAAGCTGCTGGCGCGGGCATTGCCGATCATATTCATATGCATGTTCTGCCCCGGTGGGTGGCCGACGCGAACTTCATGACCGTGATAGGCGAGACTCGCGTACTGCCAGAGTTGCTCGAAACTACATATCGCCGGCTGAAAGAAAAGTTCTAGGCAGCTCAGGCATTGGCCGCCGCGCGAAAGCTTCGGCAGATCTCCTTTGCAGCCCTTCTTTTTTTCATCCAGACACTGGGCTTCAGCCCAAAAGCCCGTCTTTCGGGGCCTCCGAAGGTCGCTCGTTTGAATCGACGTTGCTCTCCGGTAAAATCCGGTTAGGTCATGAGCACTGCATTGGAAACCAAGTTTCTGTCATTTAGCGAAGCCCGTCAGACGGTTGAGCAACATGCTGTGACTCTATCTCCGACCCAGCCTGAGATGCTCTCTCTGCTTGAGGCAGTCGGACTTGTCCTTGCTGAAGATCTGCTCGCCGACCGTGATTTCCCTCCTTTCCCCCGTTCTACCCGTGATGGCTTTGCGGTGAGGGCCGCTGACGCCTCGGTGCATCCAGTGCGCTTGCGTTGCGTCGGTGAGATCAAGGCTGGAGCAACTGCAGAGCAGAGTGCGATCAGAGTTGCAGCTGGAGAAACGGCGGAAATCATGACTGGCGCGCCAGTACCGGCGGGCGCCGATGCCGTGGTGATGGTGGAATATGCCGAGCGCAACCGTGGCGCGGTGACCGTTCACCGCTCGGTGCGAGCCGGCGAGAACATTGTTCCGGCGGGATCCGAAGCGCGTCAGGGCTCGATCATGATCTCACGAGGAACTCGCGTGAACCATGCATCCGTGGCCATCGCCGCTGCCGTGGGACATGCCGAGATTGCCGCTTATCGCCGCCCCCGAGTTGCCGTGCTGGCCACCGGCGACGAACTGGTGGACATCAATCTTTCGCCCGGCCCCAATGAAATTCGCAATTCCAACAGCTATTCGCTTGCGGCCCAGGTTTATGCGGCTGGTGGTGATCCGCTGATTCTGCCGGTGGCACCGGATAGCGCGGACGAATTGGCGCTGTTGTTACGCAAGGGGCTCGAATCTGACCTCCTGCTGATCAGTGGTGGCGTATCCATGGGCAAGTACGATCTGGTCGAACAAGTATTGGCTTCGTTCGACGCTCGATTCCTGTTCACCGGCGTTCGCATTCAGCCGGGAAAGCCCGTTGTGTTTGGAGAAGTTGTGCTTCGCGGCCGCACTGTGCCGTTCTTTGGGCTGCCTGGAAATCCAGTATCGACAATGGTCACGTTCCAACTCTTCGCTCGACCGGTGCTGGATGCGCTTTCCGGCTCGACGCCGCAGCCGTTGCCATTCGCACAGGCTAGTCTGAAGGCGGAGTTCACGACAAAGACAGGACTGACACGGTTTCTGCCGGCAAAGCTCGGTGGCACGCACGAGCGGCCGGAGGTAGAACTTGTGCCCTGGCAGGGCTCCGGTGACTTGATGGCGGTCGCAGCCTCGAACTGCTACATTGTGGTACCACCGGATCGAGAGCGGTTCGCTGCTGGAGAGATTGTCACTGTTCTGCTGTGCTGAATTACGAGCAATGGCAAAACGAAGCACCAAACCGAAGAAGCTGTCACACTACGACGCCGCGGGACGGGCATCGATGGTGGACGTTTCTGCTAAGCAGCCGACTCTACGCGAAGCCGAGGCAAGGGGCTTCGTGGCAATGAGGAGAGCAGTCCTGCGGATGCTGCCGCAAAATCCCAAAGGCGATCCGCTGGAAGTCGCCCGTATAGCCGGCATCATGGCCGCCAAGCGCACGGCGGAGCTCATCCCAATGTGTCATCCAGTTCCGCTGAGCAAAGTTGATGTTCAGCTGGAAGTGCGGGAGGACGGAATCGCCGTTCGTAGCCTCGCTCGCACTACGGCCGTCACGGGCGTTGAAATGGAAGCCCTGGTCGCGGCATCGGTCGCGGCGCTTACCGTTTACGACATGTGCAAAGCGCTGGACAAAGGCATCGAGATCCGCGAGATCATGCTGGTGCGAAAGTCGGGAGGAAAGAGCGGTGACTATCAGCGCAGCACATCAAAGCGAGATGAAGAATCATGAGAACCGCCGCCGTTCTAACCATCAGTGACTCCTCCTCACGAGGCGAGCGCGCCGACCGCTCCGGGCCGGCTACTGCCGAGCTGCTTCGGCAGGAGGGGTTCGACGTTACTCATCAGGAGATTGTTCCCGACGATCAGCCAACCATCCGATCGGCGCTGCTTCGCTTGAGTGAACAGGTCCAACTAATTGTGACCACGGGCGGAACTGGCATCGCCGAACGCGACGTCACTCCTGAGGCGACGCGCGCCGTGTGCTCCAAGCTGATCGAAGGCATTCCGCAGAAGATGCGCGCTCAGGGCCTCTCCAATACACCCTACGCCGTTCTCAGCCGTGGTGTTTGCGGTGTGCGTGGGCGCACACTCATCCTCAATCTGCCGGGCAGTCCGACTGGCGCGTCGGAGTCGCTGCTGGCCGTGATCGAGATTCTGCCCCACGCCCTTGATCTGCTGGCAGGCAAAGTTGTACATGACGATGCCCACCCGCGACGCGAGGAATAGGTTCTTTCGTTCATGCGATCTCACGCCTGCGTACAATAGCTCTCTTGCGGTGCCACGAACCACCCGAGGAAAGACTTGGATCCCGTCACTCATTTCCTGACCGGCGGCTGCATGGGACGCGCCGGCTTCAATCGCAAGAGCGCTTTGGCCACGGTGACCATGGTGCTGGCGGCTGAGGCTGCTGACATCGATGTGTTGTGGGCGCTCAAGGGCTCTATCGCCGGACTCCAACATCATCGCGGAATCACGCACAGCTTCGTGGGCGTGCCATTCGTTGCAGCGGCCGTGCTTCTTCTGGTGTATCTCTGCCATCGGCTAAAGCTGCGCCTGCGACCACCCAACGAGCGCGCGCCAGAGGCTCCGCCGCGTTTGCCGATCCGGTGGGGCTATCTGTATTTCTGCGCGGTCGTGGCCGCGCTCAGCCATTTGCTGCTCGATTACAGCACCGCGTACGGTATTCGCCTGTTCGAGCCGTTCAACTTTCGCTGGTACTCGTGGGACATCGTTTCTATCATCGAGCCGGTCATGCTGGTTGCGCTCGTTGCCGGGCTGGTCCTGCCTTCCCTGTTCGGATTAATCAATCAGGAAATCGGCGTGCGCAGCAAAGGCCCGCGAGGCCAAGCGGGAGCCATCTTCGCCCTAGTGTGCCTGGTGTTCATTTGGGGCGTTCGCGATTATCAGCATCGCCGGGCCATCACCGCCATGAACTCGTTTCTCTACCACGGAGCCACGCCATTGCGGCTTGCCGCTTATCCCTACATGATCAACCCCTTTCGCTGGCATGGCGTGGTCGAGACTGCCGACTTCTTCGAAACTGTTCCGGTTAATTCCCTGAGCCCGGATGTCGATGACTCGCGCGGGCTGGTCTTTTATAAGCCGCCTGAAACCGATGCCAGTCGGGCGGCAAAGTCTTCGTACTTGGGACGCGTGTACCTCGATTGGGCCGCGTTTCCCCTTGTGGGGGTGCAGAAGTTCGAAGGTGAGAGCAGTGGGTATCTGGCCGAGTTTAAGGATCTGCGCTACACCTTCCCGGACGCACGCGGCCGAACGCCGCTGGGCGGATACGTCGTGCTCAGTCCCGACTTGCACGTGCTGGACGAGGGAATGAACTCCAGTCGGTCGCCGTCGGTGGATAGCCTGGAGCATGGCTCAGACCAGCCGTGACGTCGATTTCTTTCGCCGCCAAATTTTGTCGTCCCATGCTAGACCCCACTTGACGGACGGCCACGCGGCGTACAGAATCAAATGGTCGAGGTGAACATGCTGGCATATATCTTCATACTGGCTGCTGTGGCCGTGCACCTGCGGTTTTTCGCGATGCCTTTCAGCTTCACGCCCGTGGCCGCTGCTCTGCTGTTCTTCGGCGCGCGCATGCCTCGTAAGCAGATGTGGATTCCGGTAGCGCTGCTGATTGCTTCCGATGTTTACCTGACGCGGGTGACCTACGCCTATCCGCTCACGGCCGACCATTTCGTTACTTGGGCCTGGTATGCGGCCATGCTGCTGCTGGGCGGAGTGATGATCAAAGGCTTCTCGGCGCTGCGCATCGGCGCCGCTTCCTTGACCGCCTCGGTTTCGTTTTTCCTGATCAGCAACTTCGCGGTATGGATGGTCTGGCGCGACATGTATCCCAAGACCTTCAACGGCTTGATGGCGTGCTATGTCGCCGGCTTACCCTTTTTCCGTCCAGAAGTAGTATCGGACCTGCTCTTCTGCGGGGCGTTCTTCGGGATTGGATACCTGGTGAGTCAGCATGGGACGGAGCCCGCTTCGGTTCCTATCAGCCGCAACCTTCGCTAAGATTCCTTCCGGCAGCTAGAGCCGGACAATCGTCCGGCTTTTTTGCACTTATCTTCGCGCGTCGGTCGCCAGCCGCCGAGCCTTCCGCGCTGACTTTAGCTTTCGCGTTCGCCATATCCACCAACCTATAAGGCAAGCGGTAGCAATTACGGCGATGACGTATCTCCAATGGTTGTGCACCATGCCACCGATGAAGCCGACAATCTGTGGGCCGTAATGAATCACCAGAAACGAGAGCACCACAAAGCGCAGAAACCGCCCCGAGAAGATGGCGATCAGGAAGTGGCTGAACCTCATTTCGGCAACGCCGGCGGAAAGGACGAACAGCTTGAACGGCGTCGGTGGAGGCAGCATCGAGGGCAGCATGATCGCGAGGAATTCGTGGCGGTCGAATGCGGTCTTGATCTTGTTGAAGCGCTTCTCGCCCATGCGCTTCACCAGCAATACCTCACCGCCTTTGTACCCGATCACATAGAACACTATGCTACCCAGCGCCGAGCCGGCAGCCGCCATGGCCGAGTACAGCAGCAGGCGATGCGGGTTGGCCCAGACGTAGCCAGCCACGATGGCGTCGAGCGGCATGCCGAGAAAGGCGGCGTCCACCGCTGCGAATCCCAGTACGCCCCAGATGCCGAGCGGCTTCAGCAACGCCAGAATCAATAGGGTCCACTTGTGGAGAAGGTGATTCAAAGTCAGGGGCTAGTAGTTAGTGGCTGGTTGCCAGTCTCTCGATTCTACGCGAATGCGTAGCTACGGCTCGCAGTCATCGGATTCTCTCTTCACCCCTGCGCGAAGACGTTAGAAATCCAAGCCAGGGCGGGGATTCTCGATTCAAGGCGGAGCTGATGCAGGTGCCAGATTCCTGCCCCTCCCCCGTCATTTCTGCATCGTTGTTTTCAATATTTTGCTAGCAAAGTATTGATAGCACGCAACTTAGATTAATGAGTAAGTCGTTATTGCTCAATACGTTGCGCGATTTAACCGCAAAGTATTACATCTAAAGCAGATACAAGGACAAATCTCCCTTTCACACAGATAATGTGGTTTCAGTTGAAATCGAGGAACAATCCAAGGCAACAAAAGTTTAAAGGTAATGTTACTAAAGTTGTACACCGGAATTACAGTCTTGATGAAAAATTACGGAGGAGCAGGGTGTCGAACCCATGGTGCTCGTGACACCGTTCGGAGTTTATAAGGCTCCTAGCTGCCACCAGCGATGCTCCTCCGCAAAGCCGCGTCCGTCGCAAGCCAGACGCGGGGTGATACATAGTACGCTCACCATGAGCTAGGGGCCGCTTCTCCTCTCGTCAGATTGGGAGCGGCTTTAGCTCTTTAGGTTATCGCCAGCGACCACGGCAAGCGTGATGATCGCCCACTATTACTCTTCTCGTAACCCTTAAATTCTACGGAGTGCAGCGAAACTGGGGCAATGCCGAAGGAGGTTCGGGAGACGAAAAAGTAAAAGATTTCGGTCAGAAAGCTGTGATAGCTTGTGGATTACAGAGAGAAATCGCAAAAATCGACTCGGACAAACCACCCAAGGTAGACCGCACGGTGTTCGAGGACGTTGTCAGCGGATTGCTGCATCAGCAGCCGATGAAGCGGAGTGAGATAAAGAGCGACGCCAAAAAGCCCGCGAGAATAATCCCACCTAAACTCGCTAAGTAGGTCGTATCGTAACTTCCTGCTGGTTCTTGGACAGTAACATCTGCGCTAGCAGTGTTCCATCTGGAGTTGATGGCTGAGAACGAATCGCGAATAAGAACAAACAGTCCTTAAACTCTGCATACACGGGTATTGCCAGGGGCCCCCAGAATACTTGACAACACAATGTTGACAGCGAACTGTCAAGTTATTTTCCTTGTCGAGATCCAAGAGGCAATTGCTTCTGTTGTATTCTGGGCCTACAGTCACACCGGGAGAAACATGTTCATATTTCCCGTCATGCAACAACATCGCTTCAAACGGTTCGGGAGGTAAGCGGTCGCACTCCGGTAGAACAATTGTTTGATACTGCTGCGGTGCGCTGAGGAATGACCGATAGTTGATAAGTTCCGACGCGATTGGCCAAAACCCCGAAGCATTCTGGTTGGTGTCTGCCAGCTTTGTTCCAAGCGCGTTAACTACGTTCGGATCGGTGGCAATTTTCTGGCTGGAAGCAACAGACACGACGTTCCTTATCTGTGGCAAACTCTTCTGCAACTCTGACTGTGGAGTTTCGTAACAGCCTCTTAAAGCGCTGCTCTACCCGAACTTCGCGAATACCGATCGGGAATCTGTTTTTTTAATGAAGAGGCGAAAGAGTTGGATGATCTTTAGAAGAAGCCGGTGCGCGTGGAAGTACTAAGCGGCTGGCAGGAAAACCGCAAAAACGGTGCCGCTGTGGCCCGGCTTCGTGCTGCTGCGAACTCGCAGGACGCCATCGTGTTTCTCCACCATGTCTTTCACAAGCGAAAGTCCTAAACCGGTGCCGCCAGTTCCTTTGGTCGTAAAGGAGAGCTCGAAGATTCTGGGCAGGTTCTCGGGTATTATTCCGCCGCCGTGATCGGCGAACGTTACCCGCAAACCGTGTCGTTCTTGACCCCTCCATTCGTGGGCCAACGATACCCTGACGTACATTCTTCCGCCTGTGGGCATAGCGTCGGCTGCGTTCAGCAAGAGGTTCGAGAAAGCCTGGCGCAATGGACCCGGGTAAACGGCAAGGTCTCCGTCTTCACAGTAGCGAGTCTGAATGAAAATGCCACGTGCCTCAAACCGCGATTTGTAAAACTCAACCACCGAGCCCAGCAAATTCGGCACGTTGGTGTCCTGGGAGCTCGCCGCGCCCCTGAACTCATTGAGCGCCCGATGTGCGATTTGTGAAATCCGATCCACCTCTTCTCTGGCGAGCGTCAGGTAATGGCGGCCCTTCTCCGTGAGGGTGGCTTCACATTCCATGAGGTAAAGGAGGTTCAGAAGCGAATCGAGAGGATTGTTAATCTCGTGCGCTAAACAGGCAAGCAGCGTCCCACCATCTGTAGGTGCTCTAGCGCTGCGCTCTGCTTTTTCGACTCTCACCCCGACGCCTGTGGGAAGTGGACCGCCTCAAAACTCGTGACAATATACCACACCTTAAGTCTGATACCGGACATAAGCCCGCGGTTGTCCCGTGGCGTACAATTAAAGTACATCTTCATACGCACGTCCTCCGGCTAAGGGGCCGGTTCATTTGCGCATCCGGATGCGGCGTTTTCGCCCACGAGGAGCAAATATGAACCTGCCTAAGCAGCAGCCTTACCGGAATCGTGTCTTGGCAGCCTTGCCAAAAGCTGAACTGAATCGCCTGAAACCTCATCTTTTCCCCGTGACCTTCCAACAAGAGCAGACTCTGCTGGACGGGGACGCTTCGCACGGCTATTTCCTCGAAAACGGCATTGCGTCAGTTGTGGTGTCGGTTAAGAACGGCAACACCGTCGAGGTCGGAATTATTGGAATCGACGGCGTAGTAGGTCTTCCCATTCTGCTGGGCACCGATGGAAGCCCCTGGGCGCACCTTCATTCAGATCGCCGGTTCGGGCTTTCGCATCAAGGCGGACATTCTGAAACAGGAATTTGAGCGTGCTGGTGCGCTCCGCCGCCATCTGCAGAAATATCTGCAGGCCTTCATGGTGCAAACCGCACAAACGGCGGCCTGCAACCGGATGCACAATATTGAGGAGCGGCTCGCCCGCTGGCTCTTGAGCTGCCGCGACCGCGAGGACTCGGACCAGCTCCGCTTGACTCACGATTTTCTTGGGCAAATGTTGGGCGCGCCCCGTACCACCGTGACCTTGGCGGCGGGACTCCTGCATCGCGCCGGCATGATCGACTATTCACGAGGCGTGGTGACGGTTAAAGACCGCTCCGCACTTGAAGAGGCGGCCTGCGAGTGCTACCCGATCGTGCGGGATGAGTTTAAACGGCTATCCCTCCTTTAAGGTCTGATACCAGACAGACAACAGCGGCCCTCGGGACTAGCCTCAGACCAGATGGCAGTGGGGTACCAATATGCAGTCCCAACCGGTACGCCGAGGATCTTCCACTCCGATATCACGTATTTCGAAGAATGGCTGTAAGTGCATTTTGTCTGTCGATGATGAGCCTGGAATTCTTTTTACCCGGCAAAAACTTTTGGAAAGCGTAGGCTACGAGGTGCTAAGCGCAGCCGATGGCGAACAGGCGCTACACTTCTTCGCAGCCCACGATGTTGACCTCGTTCTCTTGGATTATCTGATGCCGGGAATGGATGGCGGAGCCGTCGCCCAGGCAATCAAGCACCAAAAACCTCTGGTGCCTGTAATCATCGTTTCAGCCAGCCCAGTTGAGGAACGGACTCTGCCTTGCGTGGACTGTTTTCTCAGAAAAGGGGAGGGACCGGCGTTGCTTTTGGAGAAGATCAGGCAAATGCTAAATGGAATGGACCATGAGGTAAACTTGTAGCGGAGGCGTAGATGGTAGCGAATTGTGCTAATCCGACTTGCAATCGTAAGTTTCGGCAATTGAGTAAAGGAAGGCTCTTCTTGCTCCCGCCATCTGACGGTCCTGCCGACTTGATGTGGAATGTCCAGAGACTCTCCGATCATTGCTATTGGCTTTGTCCCGAATGTGCTCAAACCCACACCATCGCACGGCAGGGCTCGAAAATAACTGTGAGCCGGCACGAACCATCTGGCCAGCGGGCTACCGCACGTTCAGGCGCAGCTTAAGTTAGCGCGCGCTTCCGGTCCTAGGCCAGACAACATTCTCCCTCCCGAAGGAAACCGCTGTCGGGCGAGCCATCGTTTATAGCTTGCTCTCTTATGAACTACTTTTTTTCTTAGGGACCTTGGCGCCCTTCTTGCGGGCTTCTGAAAGGCCTATTGCGATAGCCTGCTTGCGGCTCTTGACGATTCCACCCTTCCCGCCCTTGCCAGACTTGAGAGTGCCCCGTTTCTTGCGGCGCATTGCACTTGCGACTGTCTTGCCTGCGGCTTTGCCATACTTCCGCCCACCCTTCGTCTTGCTGGAACTTTTTTTAGCTGGCATATGATCTCCAGCGATTTAGAAGGTCTTTTTCTATTGCGCGTTGTGTGCGCAAGCGGCAACTGCCCTGGCGGCGGAGCATGGCCGCAGTATATGAGGCTGAAACGGCGGTCCGAGCAGCTCGGGAGAACTCCTTGACGCGGGCATGAAGGCCCGCTCTACCCGAACAATGCAAACAGAGACACTACTGACGTGTAACCCTGGCAATCCGCCAATCACAGAACTCCCAAACAGCCTATGCCCTTCCAGGACTGTCCAGAATTGACCAGCGGATGCCGAAGATGGACGGCACTGGCCACCGCCCTGTCGAGATAAACCCCACGGTATATGCGAGTTGAACCGTTTGGACTGCGGCAACGTAAGTGCTTGTAATGACACCTGAACGCCCTGAGTCCTCTTATGCATGACATTCGTATAGCTTTTCGTCAATTGCGCAAGTCGCCCGCCTTTGCCATCACGGTAATCCTCACCATCGCCTTGGGGATTGGCGCGAACACGGCCATCTTCACCTTGGTATATGCGGTGCTGATGAAGTCATTGCCGGTGGTCGATCCGAAGACCCTCTATCGTATCGGCGACAAGGATGACTGCTGCGTGAATGGCGGCTTCGAGAATGACGATGGAGATTTCGATCTCTTCTCCTACGAACTGTACCGGCAATTTCGCGACAATACGCCGGAGTTCGAACAGCTAGCGGCGATGCAGTCAGCCGTCAATGGCCTGACCGTGCGGCGAGGCTCGGAGCCCGCCAAGTTTGAGCAGAGCGAGTATGTGTCGGGGAATTACTTCAGCACGTTTGGTATCAAGCCGTTTGCGGGGCGGCTGTTGACGCCCGCAGATGATACAGCCGGCGCCGCTCCGGCCGTGGTGATGAGCTATCAAGCATGGCAGTCGGATTATGGTAGCGATCCTGCTCTGATTGGATCCACGCTGTACATCCAAAGCCAGCCAGTGACCGTCGCGGGAATTGCGCCGCCGGGATTCTTTGGCGACCGCATTCGTAGCCGTCCCCCTGCTATCTGGATGCCTCTGGCTATCGAGCCGGTCATCGCCGGCGGTAGTTCGCTGCTTCATGTTCTCGACAGCAATTGGCTCTACGTGATTGGCCGGGTGAAGCCGGGTGTAAGCGTGGGAGCTCTGCAGGCAAAGATATCCAACAGCCTGCGTCTGTGGCTCGCGAACCAGAGTCGGTACACTCGCAATGGCGGTTCGACCATTATTCCACGCCAGCACGTCGTGATCACGCCCGCAGGTGCCGGCATCCAGAACCTGCAACAGGAGACCGGCAAGGGACTCTACCTGCTGATGGCTATCTCCGCGCTGGTGCTGCTGGTTGCGTGCGCGAACATCGCCAACCTGCTGCTGGCACGGGGCACGACGCGCAAGGCGGAGACTTCGATTCGCATGGCCTTGGGCGCCGCGCGCAGCCGGTTGATGCGGCAGATGCTGACGGAAAGCGTATTGCTCGCATGTCTCGGCGGGTTGGCGGGCCTGGGGCTGGCCTATGAAGGAACGCGGACGATCTTGGCGTTGGCCTTTCCCAACTCGCCCCACGTGCCGATCGAGGCGAGCCCATCGCTACCAGTGCTGGGATTCGCCTTCCTGCTGTCGCTGGTCACGGGAATCGTGTTCGGCATCGTACCGGCTTGGATTACCTCGCACTCCGATCCGGCGGAGGCGCTGCGGGGAATGAACCGCTCCACGCGCGACCGCTCTTCGTTACCTCAGAAATCGCTGATCGTGGTACAGGCGGCGTTATCGCTGGCGTTGTTGGTGACCGCTGGATTGCTGACCCGAAGCCTGCGAAACCTGGAGCATCAGGACTTTGGCATCCAGACGGCAAATCGATACGTGCTGCATCTGGATCCGGCCGGTGCCGGCTATACGCCAGAGAAGCTGCCGGCGTTGTATCAGAGGTTGGAGCAGCAGTTTGGCGCCCTGCCCGGAGTACAGGGCGTCGGGCTGGCGCTCTACAGCACGCTGGAAGGAGACAATTGGGGCGAAGGCATTCGTGTCGAAGGACGACCTGAGCCGGCGCCCACCGAGGACAACAACTCTTCGTGGGACCGCGTCAATCCGCAGTTCTTTGAAACCGTTGGGCAGCCGGTGATTCGCGGTCGCGGCTTTACTGACTCCGATACCGCAACCTCGCAGTTGGTGGCCGTGGTTAACCAGGCCTTCGTCAAGAAGTTCTTTCCCAAGGAAGATCCCATCGGGCGACACTTCGGCATCTTCGACCAGAAATATGCCGGCGCTTTTGAGATTGTGGGTATCGTTGCCAATGCGAAATACAGTTTTCCGCGCGAGGAGGTCCGGCCCATGTATTTTCGGCCGCTAACCCAGCAAATGCGGTTCACCGAGCCCGATGCAGTGACGGCCGAGGGCCGGTCTCTATATATTGACTCGGTTACGCTGCACTTCCGCGAGAAGCCGCAGGATCTCGATGCCATGGTGCGGCATACCCTGGCGGAGATCGATCCCAACCTTACGGTGATCGACCTGAATCCGCTGGAACAGCAGGTCAGTGACAATTTCAATCAGGAGACGCTGATCGCACGCCTGACCATGCTGTTTGGCCTGCTGGCGCTGGTGCTGGCCTCGGTTGGCCTCTATGGCATCACGTCGTATGCAGTCGCGCGGCGGACCAGCGAGATAGGACTGCGTATGGCCTTGGGCGCGGACCGCGGTACCGTGGTTCGCATGGTGTTACGCGGCGCTTTCTTGCAAGTGGGACTGGGGCTGGCGCTCGGCATTCCACTGACATTGTTGGGTGCGCGCTTGATGGCCGACCAACTCTATGGGGTGCGCCCGTATGACCCGTGGAGCCTCTCGATCGCGGTGGTTGTCTTGTCGATGGCGGCGGCTTTGGCAGGCTTCATTCCGGCGCGGCGGGCAGCGAGCATTGAGCCGATGGAAGCGTTGCGCACTGAGTAGGCGCAGACCTTTTCGCTAGTGTCTCCCGACAGCGCCTGCCTCTGCGACCCCACAATAACCGGCATGGCAAATCAATTAATGGACCGGGCCGGTTCCCGGTCCCATGCGCGGATCCAGTTTGATCTCGCCGAAGGTATTCTCGTAGTTCACCAGGTTTTGCTGCAGGATGGTGTAGAGCGCTTTCGCCTGCTGTGGGCTCAAATAAATTCCTTGGAAGTTGCGGACGTCCACCCGGGTTTCATCCTGCTGTTGCAGAGTGCCAAATATGAGGAAGAAGTCCCACACATTCACTCGCACCTGGACGCTGTTGGCATAGCTTTCGCGGTAGTCGGGGGTGTTGGTCAACTGAATCGATGGCTGGGAGGGAGGATTCGACATGGTGACCTCGAAAAGCAGTTCTCAGTTGCCGGTCATCAGTGGGTCAGATGAGACCACTGATAATTACTACCAGCAAACCGAAATCGCAGTGTAGCAGAACAGTAGCCCATAGTCAGTTGCCGGTTCGCCATCAACTATGATGACGAGATTTTGCGCCAGAGCATTTAGATTTTTGTGTAATCCGGTAGAGTGGGCCCTCAGGCCCGCGTTCAGCTACTAACGGCGAAGAAAAAAGGCGGCCCCGAAGGGCCGCCGCCGAAGTAACGCAGAGTCGAAGTGCTTAGAAGGTGATCTTGCCGGCGAACTGGATGATTCGTCCCGAAGGCAGGCCCGTGAAAAACGATCCGTAGGGACCAGTCGGCGGCGCCGTCGTCTGCAAGATCTGACCGAACGTTCCGTCAGCGAGATTGAGGTCAGGGTTAGTGAAATTCGGGTGATTGAAGATGTTGTAGAAGTTGGTGGTGAAGTTGAATATGAACCTCTCCGTCAACTTGAAGTTCTTGCCGATGGTGACGTCCGAGTCGAAGAAGTTAGGCCCACGGTATCCGTTCCGGCGCTGGTTCGGGAACGTGCCGAACAAGCTTGCCGGTCCGAAGGCAGCCGGGTTTAGGCACTGACTGTTGCCATTGACGCAACCCTGTTGGCCATCCCCAGCAATGACGTTTGCCACGGTATTGAGCGGGCCATAGTTGGCGATAGAGGTGTTGCCATCAATGACCGTGAGGGGCAAGCCCGAGCGCCAGAAGAAGTTCTCGGAAATCATCCAGCCGCCCAGTGCCGCGTTAGCAAAGCTGTTGCTGAACTTGAACGGCGTTTGATAAACGTAAGTGCCGTTGAAGCTGTTGCGGACATCGTAATCAGCGTTGCCGTAGTTGTTGCACTTTAGACATGCCGGATTGATCTGGTCCACGATCGACCCGAAGGTCTGCGAGTTGTTGTAAGGAGTCTGGCTAACGCCACCGTTAGAGACATCGTCCATGGCATGGCTCCAGGTATAGCTGAACTGGAGCGACAACCCATGCGTTTGTCGCATGGCTACGCTGGCCGTTAGACCGTTGTAGTTGGAGACACCGCTCGAAGAGTACTGCTGAACCGTGGAGAAGATTGGGGTGGGTACAGTAGCCGGGAATGGCGAAAAGCCGGCACCGTAGGCATTCAGGCCCTCGTTGTTGACCGGAATGTGGACTCCATGATTGCCCACGTAACCGAGCGAGAGCGTGGTCATGCTGCCCATCGCTTGCTGGACGCCAAAGCTCCACTGCTCGTAGTACGGAGTGTGGAAAGTTCCGATCTGGTTATTGTAAGCGGGCGTCCGGAATAGGGAGCCCAATTGATTTTGCAGGCTCTGATAGGACGCTCCATTGTTGAATCCTGACATGATCGCCGAGGCGGTTGCGGCTCCCTGAACGTACGGACTGGCAGGTGAGGTGGTGTCGCCCCACGGAGTGTCGTTGATTCGCACATTGACCAATCCCGGCAGGTTCGTCATGAATGAATCCCCCACCACAGCGGGGAAGGCATCGTCGAAGATCCCGAAACCACCTCGAAAGACGGTATTCGGGCCCAAGGGCGACCAGGCAAAGCCAAACCGGGGAGCCCAGTCAATCGCATCGGTGGCATTGTAGAGCTGGTGGTTGTTGCCGTTAATGATTGAGTTGTACGGAGTAGTCGGACTCAGGAGTCCCGCCGCAAGAAGGGTGTTAAACGGCGCATTCAGCAACGAGCCGCAGTTGGTCTGGCAGACTGGATTGGAGTTCTTCTCCGCCCGCAGAGCCAGGGTAAGGGTCAAGTTTTGACGGACCTTCCACTCGTCCTGTGCGTAAACGCCTAGCCCCCACATGGCGACTGGCTGGGTCAGGCGAGAGGGGAACGCCTGCCGGGTTTGCAGGGCAGTTCCGTTATAGAAGTCAAGCACGCCGCCGTCCGAGTAGTTCGGGTCTCCCACGATTGCGCCCGAGTTACCGGTGGCATCACCGAGGAAGATCTCGGGGTTGTTGCGTATGCTGAAGACATAGTCGGTAATGTCGTAACGCCGGAAGTTGGCGCCGAACTTCAAGCTGTGCTTGCCCTTGGTCCAGGAGAGATCGTCAAGGAACTGATATTGCGTGACGTTTGTTCCTTGGGGAAAGTCGAACGCAAAGCTCGTGATACCTCCCGAACCCAGATTGAAACCGGTGGAAACGATGGAATAGGGGAAAACACTCGGGTTCACTTGGGTGAAGGTCGCCTGGAAGTGACTGAGGTCCGCGCTGAACTGGTTGGTCATGTTGGAGCTTATGATGCGGGTCCAACCGAACTGGCCGTCGTATGCAGGCTGTTTGCTGGCAGCACTCAGGTCAGGGCTGAACGGATCAGCCAAGGTGGCCTGCGTGCCGTGGTCGATGCGGGTGCGGAAGTAGAACTGGTTGTTTTGCGACTGGTTCCAATCGATCCTGAAGGGCAGAATCCATTCCGTTCCCGGCAGGGCCGGATTTGCCTGATAGGTCGAGAAGCAGTTGTTGGCGTTGAACGCCGAATTGACGATAGGCAACGCCTGGCCGCAGCTTCCCGCAACGTAGTTGGTTCCGTTGTATCCTTTGGCGTTGGTGTAGAGGTTGAACAACTTGGTGTAAAGGCCGACCTCGGTGGCGGGCAAATTCGCCAGCGTCTGACTGATGAACGTTGGTGTTGGCACATAGACTGGCCCGGTCGAAGGAACAATGTACTGGATAGCTTCGTAGTCGACGAAGAAGAACAACTTGTCTTTCTTGATCGGACCACCGAAATTCGCTCCCCATTCATTGTTGTTGGCAAAGGGACGCGGTGTGCCGCTGCGATTGTTAAACCAGTCGTTAGCATCCATAGCGCGACCGGTCCACTCGTAATTGACGTTGCCGTGGTACTGGTTCGTGCCCGACTTGGTCACGTAGTTGATCTGGGCGCCTGCCTGCTGGCCGTACTGTCCAGAGTAGGCGTTGCTGGTGACGGTGGCTTCCTGCACCTCGTTCTTGCCCAGAGTCAGGTTGGTCGCACCTGAATTATTCAGATTCAGGTACGGATTCATGTCGTTCTCGCCGTTGACCGTGAACAGGTTGGAAGTGGCGGGAAGACCGTAGGCGCTGAAGTTGCCATATCCCATGCCGGTGTTCATGGTTACACCGGGCGCGGTCTGCGCCACGTAGGTAAGGTCGTTGCCACCGTTCGGTGCGTTCTGGATGATGCTCTGATCAAAATTGGTGGACAGGTTAGCGTTGTCCGTCTGTATGAGCGGCGGAGCACCGGTCACTTCCACCGTGGTTGAGCTGGCACCGACCGCCATCTTGATGTTAGCCACGGTTGACTGACCGACATTAACCGTGAACACGCTCGAGCTGGTAGTGAAGCCCTGGGCCGACACGCCGACCGTGTAGCTTCCCGGACTCAGCAGAGAGAATCGGTAAAGACCGTTCGAATTGGTTGTAGTGGTGCGGGTTTCGCCCGTGCCATTGCTTTTCAAGCTTACCGCGGCGTTCGATACCACCGCGCCGCTGGGATCTGTAACCGTACCGACCAGGTCTCCGGAAACCAGCGATTGTCCGAATGCTGCAGGCACCATTAGACACGCAGCTAGCAAGCATGCTAGAAGCACATACAAACTGCTATATCCTTTCATGTGAAAACCTCTCTTTGTTTTCTGAACTTCGATCTGTTGCGTTGCCAAAGACCTGCAGGGATATCATTGGCAACACAGGGAGCTAGGCAAGCGAGGGGCCAATCGGAGAGGTAGTGCAAATCTAAGGTGTGTAAGGGGTTTGTATTAGTAATAAGAGTATTACTCCACGCTAAAGTATCGTTTTCCACAGGTTCCCACCCTGGGAATCTCCAACTTTCCGAAGGAATCCGAATCCCTACATCGATCAGATGGCAAGCCGAGCAGCGGCGCAGGTACGCCGTTGCATCGCCGCTGCTATTGCTATAGCAGTTTCACACCCGGCGTGTAGATCACGGGTGGAGTACGCCTTTTAGGCGTACGTAATTGCGCTGAGTTGTTGGATCGCGCTTCAGCGCCTGAGGTAAATGTTTTCCGTCACCGCAGCGGCCAGGGCCGTCTCATTTCCGTATCTCAATTCCACCGCTTAATGAAGCGGTGCTCCACCCTATACATCAAGTGTGAATGCGCTCGGGCAATTTAGGAATTGGTGTAAGCCGAGTTCGGGTAGAGCGGGTCTTCAGGCCCACGTTCACGGGCAAGAAAGAAAACGCTTCCAGCGCTGAGGTCTGTGACCTAAGCGCCGGAAGCAAGATGATGTCGCGATCCTGAACGCGGGCCTGAAGGCCCGCTCTACCGGATTACACAAAAACCTAAAATACTCTAATGGGCTTGCCCGTGACTGAAGGGGGTCAAAAGGTCGTGCGGCAAGAACTTTCAATTGGAGGCTTCGCAAAACCAGAACTGAGAACTCGAGCGAGGGGAGAAAAAGGCGGCCCCGAAGGGCCGCCGAGGTGAAGCAAGGTTGAAGCGCTTAGAAAACAATCTTGCCGGCAAACTGGATGATTCGTCCAGAAGGCAGGCCGGTGAAGAACGATCCGTAGGGGCCGGTCGGCGGCGCCGTCGTGACCAAGGGCTGACCAAAGGTCCCATCGGCGAGATTGTTGTCTGGGTTAGCAAAGTTCGGGTGATTGAAAATGTTGTAGAAGTTGGTGGTGAAGTTGAACGTGAACCTCTCCGTCAGCTTGAAGTTCTTGCCGATGGTGACATCGGAGTCGAAGAAATGAGGTCCACGGTATTGGTTCCTGATCTGGTTCGGGAAAGCAGTGGTCAAGTTCGCCGGTCCGAACGCAGCGGAGTTCAGGCATTGACTGTTGCCATTGACGCAACTCATTTGGCCAATGCCAGAAATGACATTCGCGACCGTATTAGTTGGTCCATAGTTGGTGATGGAGGTGGTGCCGTCAATGACCGTGAGCGGCAAGCCCGAGCGCCAGAAGAAGTTCTCGGAAATCATCCAGCCGCCCAATGCCGCGTTAGCAAAGCTGTTGCTGAACTTGAACGGCGTTTGATAAACGTAGGTGCCGTTGAAGCTGTTGCGTACGTCGTAATCGGCGTTGCCGTAGTTGTTGCACCGCAGACATGCAGGATTGATCTGATAGACCAACGACCCAAACGTCTGAGTGTTGTTGTAAGGGGTAGCGCTGATGCCGCCATTGGAAACATCATCCATGGCATGGCTCCAGGTATAGCTGAACTGGAGCGACAATCCATGCGTTTGCCGCATGGCAACGCTGCTGGTTATACCGTTGTAGTTGGAGACGCCACTCGAAGAGTACTGCTCATACGTACCGAAGATCGGGGTGGGCACGGTCGCTGGGAATGGCGAGAAGCCAGCACCGTAGGCATTCAAACCCTCGTTGTTAACCGGAATGTGGACTCCATGATTGCCCACGTAGCCGATGGAGAGCGTGGTCATGTTGCCCATCGCCTGCTGGATCCCAAAGCTCCACTGCTCGTAGTACGGAGTGTGGAAGGTCCCAGTCTGGCTATTGAAACCCGGGGTCCGGAACTGGGCGCCCAACAGATTTTTCAAGCTCTGGTAAGAGGCCCCATTGTCGAATCCCGACATGATGGCCGCAGCGCTGTTCGCGCCCTGAATGTAGGGACTGGCGGGCGTGGTGGTGTCGCCCCATGGCGCACCGTTAATACGAACGTTGACCAAGCCAGGCAGGTTGGTCATGAACGAATCACCCACGACAGCCGGGAAGGCATCGTCGAAGATTCCAAAACCGCCGCGAAAGACGGTGCTCGGACCCAACGGCGACCAGGCAAAGCCGAACCGGGGAGCCAAGTCAATGGCGTCGGTGGCGTTGTAAAGCTGGTGGTTATGCCCGTTGATGATTGAGTTGTAGGGAGTAGTCGGACTCAGTAAGCCCGCCGCGAGCAGACTATTGAACGACGCCCCACCCTTCAGCAATGAGCCGCAATCGTTCTGGCAGACCGGATTGGAGTTCTTCTCCAGGCGCAGGGCAAGAGTGAGGGTCAAGTTGTGGCTGACCTTCCACTCGTCCTGTCCGTAAATGCCAATTCCCCAGAGAGCAACCGGCTGTTCCGACTCAGAGGGGAAGGCCTGCCGGGTTTGCAGCGCCAGTCCGTTATAGAAGTCAAGTACGCCGCCATCACCGTTGCCGGAGACGTCGCCAATCAGGATTTCAGGATTGTTGCGCACGCTGAAAACGAAATCGCTGATGTCATAACGGCGGAAGTTGGCGCCGAACTTCAGGTTGTGCTTGCCCTTGGTCCAGGACAAATCGTCGATGAACTGATACTGAGTGACGTTACGTCCCTGGGGGAAGTCCCAAGAGTAACCGGTGACTCCGCTAGGATCGCCCAAGTTGAAGCCCGTAGAAATGATGCCGAAGGGCAACACACTCGGGTTGACCTGAGAGAAGATCGCTTGGTAGTGGCTGAGGTCCGCGCTGAACTGGTTCGTCATATTGGAGCTTATTACGCGGGTCCAACCGAACTGGCCGTCGTACGCGGGTTGTTTGCTGGCAGCACTGAGGTCAGGGCTGAACGGATCAGCCAACGTGGCCTGCGTGCCGTGATCGATACGGGCGCGGAAGTAGAAGCTGTTCTTTTCTGACTGGTTCCAATCGATCCTGAAAGGCAGGATCCATTCCGTTCCCGGCAGGGCTGGCGTCGCCTGGTATGACGAGAAACAGTTGCCGTTGAGTAACGGATTGACCGCAGTTATCGCTCCACCGCAGTTCGCCGCCGCGTTGCCCCCATCGTAGGCGTTGTAGTTCGTTCCGTTGTACCCTTTGGCATTTGTGTAGATGCCGAACAACTGCTGGTATCTGGCCACCTCGGCCGGCGCGGTTGCCTGCAGATTGGCTATTGTCTGGGCTATGAAGGTTGGCGACGGTACGTAGACCGGCTCGCTGGAAGGAACGATGTACTGAATGGCCTCGTAGTCGACGAAGAAGAACAACTTGTCCTTCTTGATCGGACCACCGAAATTCGCTCCCCATTCATTGTTGTTGGCAAAGGGACGCGGCGTTCCGCTCTTATTGTTGAACCAGTCATTGGCATCCATGGCTCGGCCCGTCCACTCGTAAAAGACGTTGCCGTGGTACTGGTTCGTGCCCGACTTGGTCACGTAATTGATCTGGGCGCCGGCCTGCTGGCCGTACTGTCCAGAATAAGCGTTGCTGATGACCGTGGCTTCCTGCACTTCGTTCTTGCCGAGCGTCAGGTTGGTGGCGCCTGAGTTGTTCAGGTTCAGGTACGGATCCATGTCGTTCTCACCGTTGACCGTGAACAGGTTGGAAGTAGCGGGCAGACCGTAAGCGCTGAAATTGCCATATCCCTGACCGGTATTCATAGTTACGCCGGGCGCGGTCTGTGCCACGTAGGTCAGGTCATTGCCACCGTTTGGTGCGTTCTCGATGATGTTCTGGTTGAAATTGGTGGACAGGTTGGCGTTGTCCGTCTGCACCAAGGGCGGAGCACCAGTCACTTCCACCGTCGTTGAGCTGGAGCCCACCGCCATCTTTATGTTAGCCACAGTCGACTGGCCGACGTTAACTGTGTACGCGCTGGATGCGGTAGTGAAGCCTTGGGCCGAGACGCTAACCGTATAGCTTGCTGGGCTCAACAACGAAAATCTGTAAAGCCCATTCGAATTGGTTGTGGTGGTGCGGGTCTCGCCCGTGGCATTGCTTTTCAACGTCACCGTGGCATTGGATACCACCGCGCCACTGGGATCTGTGACCGTACCTACCAGGTCGCCCGAAACCAGCGATTGTCCAAATGCTGAGGGAGCCATCAGACAGGTCGCCAGCAACAATGCCAGCAGCACATAGAAGCTTTTAAATCTTTTCATGTTGCGAACCTCTTCTCCTCGCACTACAAGTCTTTCAATTTTTTGAATTGCCAAAGACCCGTTTTGGGTCTAAGGAGCAACTATCTGGCTAGACTTAATGCAAGCAATCTGCCATTCGAGTCTCTAGAGCTTTATTGTCAACTATTTGAATATAAGCAAGTTACATCACATATGAGGTTGGGCTCCCCACGAAAGTATTACTTTTCACAGATTTCCCTCGCCATAATATCCATTTTTTTGGAGAACTGTACTACTACTATTTGGCCGCCCGTGGTTCGCGCCTCCTTAGAGCAGTGGAGGGCACGGGAAGCGTCATCGAGTCGTAGAATTGCACTCGCGGCCAGAACGGCTCCGTTTGCAACCAACAATCGCTGCTATCGGACATAAATGTTTGGTGGCTGCGAGAGGACAGGCATAGACTTTAGCCGAATGGTTCAAACGAGAGGCGGTGCGCGAGCCCCGGATCTACAGGCCGCGCTCGCCTCCTCAATCCAAGAGGAGCAATCATGGCCCGACTTGCCAACTCTCTGTACCTCCTGATACTCACCGCCTCCCTTTGTCTGGGACAAAGTATGCGTACGGCCCAACCGACACAAACTCCCGAGCAAACCTCACCATCACAGACGACCACTTCCGAGAGCACTGCCAAAGGGCACGGCGTTATGCCGGTGGAGCTAACCAAGTCACTCGACTCGAAGAAGCTGAAGGAAGGTGACGTAGTGACGGCTCGCATCGCCGCCGATTTGCGGATGAAGGACGGAACCGATATTCCGCGCGGCAGCAAGGTGACGGGACATGTCACCGAGGCCAAGTCCCGCTCCAAGAGCGATCCGCAGTCGGCGCTCGGAATTGTCTTCGACACGATTAGTCTGCCTGGCGGGAAAGAAATGGCCATCAAGGGCCAGATACAAGCGGTGGCTCCGAACCCGAACGCGGGCGCGCAAGACGCCGGCGGCGTCAGTTATCCCGGTATGATGGCCGGACATGAGGGTTCGGGCGCCGGCACCACCACTCCTTCGGCGCCCGGCATGCCCGCAAGTCAGCAACCGGGTCGCCCGTTACTGAATGCGCAGTCGAAAGGCGTTATTGGAATTCACAATCTTGAACTGGGCGAAAATTCCGTGCTCATCTCCACTGGGAAAAACGTGAGCCTGGATAGCGGGACGCAGATGATGCTTCAGGTAGAGGTCGAGTAACACCTGGCGCTTAGTTCGAGGGCTTGGCGGTTCCGTCCCGCCGGTACTCACTGCCGGTGCGGAGCCACAGTGTGCGGTGCGACCTTCTCCGCCGTCACGAAGATGGGCTCGATGTCCACCGGAATGTCGCCAAGCTTGTCGAGGGCTCGCTTGAACTCAGGTCGCAGCACGCCCAGGGTATCGAGCATCTTCTTGGCCCTGGCGTAATCACCCTCCGCTTCTACGGTCAGCAAGTCATGCGTCAGGTCGTGTACCGCGTCTTTGATCTTCGCGTAGTCCACGGCGAAGGTCTCATCGGGACGCATCACGAATGCGCCTTTGTCCGTAAGGTAATTCACCTGCATGGCCATGCCTTTCCCATGTGCGTCGTTCAGACCAAAGCGCAAGGTGCGAAACGACGACGCGAGATAGGTGGCATACAAACGCTTCTCTGAAGCGCGGTTCGGCTTCAGAACGTCGGCCAGCCCCATAGCCTGCGCGTGGTCGAGCATGTATTGCAACGCAAATAAGCCGGTAACGTCCGCTTTGGCTTCTTCGATTGCGCTGTAAAGTTCCTTCAACTGCTCACGCGGCGTGGTCCGCTTTCCATCCACCGTGATTTGATGCGGCCCCAGACCATGGCACAGTTCGTGGGTGAGGATGTGAGTGAAGAACGCCTCGAATTCCACCCTGTCCTGCTCGTCGCCCCCGAGCACCATCCTGGAAATGGGAATAAGCGTCTTGTCGAATTTTGCCTGCTGCACATTCTTCAGCATCACCCGTTTGCTGCCCTTCTCGGCGATCACGCGCTCGTCGTTGGGCAGGTTGTAGGCAGCCGTTTGCACGCCATGATTCCCATCGCCGGCGCTCATCACCTCGTTGACTACGCGGATAGGCGCCTGCGCGCCAATCTTTGGATTGCGATATTTCGGGTCAATTGGAAGATGGTCTTCGATCTCCTGCAGGTTTTTGGAAAACGCGCCCAGCTTGGCACTCTCTTCCTCGTCGCGCACGTTGACGTAGGCTTCGTACGATGCCTTGTAGCCGAATATCTCGTCGTTGTAGGTCTCGTAGGGACCGATGGTGATGTCGAGTGGCGCGTCAAGGTCCATCCACGCAACGTCGCTTTCGTAGTAGTCGTTGGATAGAAAGGCCTCGGCCCGCGTAGTCAGGAAGCGCTTCAGCGTCGCGTTGTCAGTGAGCGCGGCCGCTTCCTTCAACAGGTTGGCTGCGCTCGTCAGGTCGGACTTGTAAGCTTCGCTGTAGGGAACAATTTTGAATGCGCTCTTGCCGTCGGCGCGAATCACGGTGAAGAATCCTTTAGCCTGCTCCTGCTGCTTCTGGGGAAGTGTCTTCACCCAGATTTCGAACTGCTCCTTGGTCATCGTCTCGGGATAGAAGTTCGCCCCTGGCAGCTTGTGTTCCGGTACGCCGGGAATGAACGCGGTATTGTTGTCAAGTTCCGACCACGGGCTCTTGTTGATCCAGAAATAGTGCAGGCGGGCCTTGCCCAGCGAAGTCGTATCCTGCTGCAGCGTGGCATAGAGCGCGCGATCGCCGCTCCAGTACTGTGTCATAAAAATGTCGTCAATGATGCGCGCCGCTTCCACCAGCTTGACCAACGCTTTGCCGTCACCATCGGAGAGCTTGCTGATATCCACGTTCAACTCTGTGGGCGCGAAGCGGGCAGTCATTTTCTGCAGTTGCGCAAGGTCGGGGACTTTGGTAGCTAGCTGTTCACCGGCCGACGCCATAACGAAGCCAATCATCATGATCAGCGCGAGAAAGACAAGGTACTTCACGGGCATGAATCTCCTGGGTTCGCCGCGCACCGGCAAAGGACGGGGCAGGCGAACAATGGCAAACTGATGATAATAGCGCAACCCACCCAGCGGCTGAGAGGCTTGAGGATTCATTTCGAGCCGCATCCAAGAGGAGGATGGCCATCAAGGGCAGACAGAATTCGCCAGAGCCAAGTATGGACGCCAGCCCGAAGATATTTCCCGCCGCCATTTCCGCTCAGCACGACCCGGCGAGACGCGGTAGAATAACTGCTAACGAGTAAGCGATTTTGATCCCAGGTGGGACTTTGCGCGTGTAGCGCCACCTGATCAGGTATTTGATGAAGAGATTTGCTTTCTTTCTGCTTGCGACATTTCTGGGCGCGCCTTGGCTGATGGCCCAAACCACCCAATCGACGGGCCAGGACGACACCGTCGTCGAGGAAATCATCGCCCGGATCAATAACAACATCATCACCCGCGCCGACCTGCGCCGCAGCCGCGAACAATTGCAAGCCGACTCGCGGCAGCCCGATCCCTCCGGTACGGAGCCCAAAGAGCAGGATTTACTCCGCGACCTCATTGATCAGCAATTGCTGCTGCAAAAAGGCGAGGAACTAGGCATCTCCGCAGACACCGAGGTCGTGAAGCGGCTCGACGAACTGCGCAAACAAATGCATGCCGACTCCATGGAGGACCTGGAGAAGGCCGCTCAGGCACAGGGCGTGTCGTGGGAAGAATTCAAACAGAACATGAAGAACAGCATCATCACGCAACACGTGATCAGTCAAGAAGTCGGCGGGCGCATCACGGTGTCGCAGCAGGAGATTCAGCAATACTACGACCAGCACAAGGCCGACATGGAGCGCCCGGAACAGGTCCGCATGAGCGAGATCCTGATTTCGACCCAGAAGACCCCGGCTGTAAAAACCGAGAAAGGGCAGGAGGTGCTGCCTGAGACGCCAAGCCCGGAAGTCGTGGCCGCAGCCAAGGCCAAAGCCGACAAGATTTATGACCTGCTTAAGAAAGGCGGCAACTTCGAGGAGCTCGCCAAACAGTACTCAGACGGTCCGACTTCGGCCGCGGGCGGCGACTTGGAGTACTTCAAGCGCGGTACCCTCTCCAAAGATCTCGAGGAACGCATGTTCGCCATGAATCCGGGTGGCTACACCGAGCCAGTCCGCACCAACCAGGGATGGGTCATCTTGAAGGTCACCGAACATCAGACCGCCGGCATTCCTCCCTTGAAAGACGTGGACAACCGGATCCAGGAACAGATTTACATGACCAAGATGCAGCCCGCGCTGCGCGAGTACCTGACCAAACTGCGCGAGGATGCCTATATTGACATCAAGGCTGGCTATGTTGACACCGGCGCGAGTCCTAACGAAACTAAGCCGGTTTACACGACGGCCACCACCGAAGGCACGTCGAAGGAGAAGAAAAAGAAGAAGCTGGGACTCTTCTAGTTTTCAGCAATGGTTTCAAAAGGCGCGCTGCGGCGTGCCTTTTGATTTGCTCGGGGCATTTTGCCGCCTTAATTGCATCTCTAATAACCTCGGGATTTCAAGAGGTAAACACCCATGTCTGCCACTGACGATCTCTATCTCGACGAAGCTTTTCGCGGCCTGCGCGGCTACAAGCGTCTCGCCGACGCCGCCATCGCCCAGGTTAACGAAGAGCAGTTTTTCGCGGCGCCCGATGCCGAATCCGCCAGCATTGCGATCATCGTGAAGCATATCGCCGGAAACATGCGCTCGCGTTTCACCGACTTCCTTACCACCGATGGCGAGAAATCCGATCGCAATCGCGATAGTGAATTTGAAATGCCCGCTGACGCCAAGCGCGACGAAGTCCTCGCCGCGTGGGAGCAGAGTTGGCAATTGGTTCTTCAGACCGTCAGCTCGCTGAACTCCGACGATCTGGGCCGTACGGTTACCATCCGCGGCGAGGCCCATTCTGTGCTTCAGGCCATCAATCGCCAGGTCATGCACTATGCGTATCACGTGGGACAGATTGTGTATCTTGCGAAACATTGGAAGGGAGCAGACTGGAAATCGCTGAGCGTCCCCAAAGGCCAGAGCGAGCAGTTCAACGCAGAGATGTCGGGCAAACGCCAGAGTAGGTGAGCTTCTCGCGTATATCCAAATAGCAGGTAGACGATCTTGGCGAAACCTGGCGCCAATCTTTCAGTTTCTCCACCAGGCGGTGCATTTCTTCCAGCGCCCCATCGCCCTGTAGGTTCTCTTTAGCGCTCAGTTGAAGAGTGCGATACCATGAACTTCTGGCCGCATTTTGCTTGTCGCGATGCGTCCACGGTTCCGCTATGAAGGAATTCTACATTTGCGATTGCGCCCGTCTGGAGAACCAGACCATCACCTCGCTCTTTGTGGTAGCTGCCAAGCAGGTGAAGTCCAAAAAGAGTGGGGAACTTTACCTTTCCGTTATCCTGGCCGACCGCAGCGGGCAACTGCAAGCCAATATGTGGGACAACGTTGCCGACACCCTTGACTCCTTCGAGCAGGATGACTTCGTCAAAGTGAAGGGCGTGGTCCACAAGTACAACGGCCGATGGCAGCTCACCATCCACAAGCTGCGCAGGCTGGAGGATACGGAGATCGACTACAGCGACTACCTGCCCAAGACTTCCAAGGACATCGACCAACTGTGGCGCACGCTAGGCGATTTCGTCGATAGCTTCGAAAATCGCTGGTTGAAATCGCTGCTTAAGGAATTCATGGCCGACGAGGCGATCGTCACCGCCTACAAGAACGCGCCCGCGGCCAAGACGCTGCACCATGCCTTCGTCGGCGGACTGCTCGATCACGTGGTCTCGCTGTTTACCGTCTGCGACTTGGCTTCACGCAACTATCCCCAGGTGAATCGCGACCTGCTGCTGACTGGCGTGTTCTTGCACGACATTGGAAAGCTGCACGAACTCACCTACCAGCGCTCGATTGCATATACCACCGAGGGCCAGTTGCTGGGACACATGATCATCGAACTGGAAATGCTCCACGACAAGCTCACGCATCTGCCCGGCTTTCCTGCTGAGCTCAAGATCCTGATCGAACACATGATCATCAGCCATCACGGGCACTATGAATTTGGTTCGCCCAAACTGCCTATGTTTCCCGAGGCGCTCATGCTGCACTATCTCGACGATCTCGACTCCAAGATGGAGAGCATGCGCGCGCAGTTCGAGCGCGAGGCCGATTTCGACAGCCCCTGGACCAGCTACAATCCATCGCTGGCGCGTCCGCTGCTGAATACCAGGAAGTTTCTGGACAAAGGCTTGGCGGCGTCGCGCGAGGCGGAATCGCGAAAGGCCGCTGCCGCCGCTGGCAACGGAAATAACACCCCCACGCCCGCCGTCGCCACCAACGTTGAGGCGCAACCGGAAAGCACCGCTCCCGTGGATCCGCCCGAACCAGAGCCAGCGCTGTCTCCCTTGGAAGCCCTGGAGCGCAAGTTCGCCTCGCACAAGGTGACGCCGGTGGCCAGCACGGGAAAATCGTCCTGACGATTCCTTGGAAAGTCCCACAGAGTGGGATACGCTGCAATAGGCGCTACACTCGCCTCCATGCTCGACTTCGCACAATTCGAATGGTTGTCCTTCGACTGCTACGGCACCCTGATTAACTGGGAAACCGGCTTACTCGGCTACCTGCGTCCCTTGCTGGCGAGCAAGGGCCACCCGCTTAGCGACACCCAGATTCTCAACCTATATTCGGAGTTCGAACCGCGCGCCCAGGACGGTCCTTACCGCAGCTATCGCGAGGTGCTGGCGCAGGTGGTACGTGATTTCGCCCGCGAGCTGCGCTTCTCCGTCAGCACCGCCGAGGCCAACGGTCTGGCGGAATCGATCCGCAACTGGCAACCCTTTGCCGACACGGATGCGGCATTGCGCCGCCTGCATTCCCGCTACAAGCTGGCAGTTCTCTCCAATATCGACGACGACTTGTTTGCCTACACCGCGGCGAAGCTGACGGTTTGCTTCGACGCCGTGGTAACCGCTCAACAGGTACATAGCTACAAACCGTCATTCAACAATTTCGAGGCGCTGTTACGCCGCTTCCAAATTCCGCGCGAGCGCCTGCTGCACGTGGCCGAGAGCTTATACCACGATGTGGTACCTGCGCATGCTCTCGAAATTGCGACAGTGTGGGTCAATCGCAGGCAGGGCAAAGACGCGGCTGCCACCAGGCTGGTCGAAGCTCATCCTGATCTGGAAGTTGCGGACCTCGCCAAGCTGGCGGAGTTGGCTGCGCCGAACGGCTAGAATGCCCTGCTGTCGTCCTGAGCGAGCGTAGCGAGTCGAAGGACCCCTATTACCTTAGCCATTCCGTCCACTCGTCACCCCACCGTGTGACGCGTCACACAGATTCTGTCGCGCAACAAGAAGAAACTTACAAAGCGGTCGTTTGATGCCGCTCTGTGAACGTTGCCACGAGGCCAAGTACGCTACCCTCGCCCTTACACACGCTTGCATTCCATCGTCAGCTGGTCTCGAACGTGAAGAGGGGGTTGTCTAACCAAAGCGCGGCAGAATTTCTTTCCGCTTTCCGATTTTCCGGCATTCATTGCGCTGGCACTGCCATCGAGTCCCGTTGCTGTTGGAACGATGGGCGAATCCCATGCCGCATTTCATCTCCTGGAGGTTCTAATGCTTCACCTCGATACCGGTAATACCGGTTTCATGATTTTGTGCACCAGCCTGGTCATGCTGATGACCCCGGGCCTCGCCTTCTTCTACGGCGGCCTGGTAGGACGCAAGAACGTCCTCGCCATCATGATCCAGAGCTTTGTCTCGATGGGCTGGACGACCGTCATCTGGTATCTATACGGATATTCGCTGTGCTTCAGCGGCGACTGGCACGGCATCATTGGCAACTTCCATAACGCCTGCCTGCACGGCATCGATCTCACAACCGCTTCACCCAACAACACCATCCCCATGATGGTCTTCATTGCCTATCAGATGATGTTCGCCATCATCACCCCGGCGCTCATTTCAGGCGCCTTTACTAACCGGGTGAGCTTCAAGGCCTATTGCCTGTTTCTGACCGCTTGGCTCACCTTCGTGTACTTCCCGTTTGTGCACATGGTCTGGGGCGGGGGAATTCTGCAGCGCTGGGGAGTACTCGACTTTGCCGGCGGCATCGTGGTGCACAACATTGCCGGATTGGCGGCACTGGCCTCGGTCCTCTACGTAGGCAAGCGTCGCATCCTGGATCGCGGCCCGCACAGCATTCCCCTGGTTGCCCTGGGCACGGGCCTGTTGTGGTTCGGCTGGTACGGCTTCAACGCCGGCAGCGAAATGCGGGTTGACTCGGTGACGGCAAGCGCCTTCCTGAATACCGATATCGCCGCTTCGTTCGCCGCCGTGGCTTGGTTGGCGGTGGCGTGGTTCCGCGAGAGAAAGCCCAAGTTCCTCGGACTTCTCACCGGCGCAGTCGCCGGACTCGCGACTATCACTCCTGCCGCAGGCTATGTTTCGCCCACGACGGCCGTGATCATCGGGTTGGTGTCAGGCGTGGTTTGCTATTTTGCGGTCGAGATGAAGAACAAACTGCACTGGGACGACGCCCTCGATGTCTGGGGCGTACACGGAGTCGGTGGTTTCCTCGGCATCCTCATGCTGGGACTGTTCGCCAACAAAGCGTTCAACCCCGCCGCCGGCACGAACGGTTTGCTGTACGGCAATCCGTCGTTCTTCGTGAAACAACTGGTCGCGGTGCTCTTCTCGTCCGTTTGGGCGTTCTCGTTCACGTACGGCATGTTGTGGGTCATCAACCTGTTCACTCCAGTCAAAGTGACCGAGATGAGCGAGGAGCTCGGCCTGGATGAATCCATTCACGGCGAGCACGCGTACGAGACCCTCGAAGTGGAGGAGTTGTTTAACGGCGAGCCGCACGACCTGATCGAGCGAATCGACGAAAAGGGAGATCTGGTCGGCACGAGAGAATAGCGATGGCGGAGCCGCTCAGGGCGTTGGGCAGGTTCCTGGGACGCGCTACCTTGGCAGGGGTGATATTAATCTCACCCCTGCTTTTGCGCGCACAGGATGACCCCGTAACTACGGGTCTGGCATCCTCCAATCCGGCGGGCGCTCCCGAAACCCACACCTGGTGGCGCGGTATCACCACCAACGGTTTCCTATCACTATCGTACGGCTACAACACCAACCAGCCCGACTCGCACCAGAACCAATACCGAGTCTTCGACTTCAACGACAACGAGCCCCAGTTAGACGTGGCGCAACTGGTGATCCAGCGGGCCATCGACAAGCCCAACCAGTTCGGATTCCGCTTCAACCTGCTTGCCGGGTCCGGTGTTCCAGAGATCACCGCGGCTTACGGCTTATTCCGCAACTGCGAGACGATGATTGCGCACCACGTCGATATTCCCGAGATGTACCTCAGCTACATCGCGCCTCTAGGAAAGGGTCTGCGCTTCGATGCCGGCAAGTTTGCCACCCACATGGGATCGGAGGTTATTGGCGGGTATGACGGGTACAACGACGAATTCAGCCGGGGGTTCATCTTTGGTTTCGGCCTTCCGTTCACTCACACTGGCGTGAAGGCGACTTATGCATTTACCAGCAAGCTCTCCGGAACGTTGCTGGCGACCAACGGCTGGGATGAGTTTCAAAGATTCAATCATGGTTATTCGGTGGGCGGGCAAATAACCGTCACTCCTACTAAGACCACAGCGCTGTACTTTAATTTTATTCATGGCCCGTCGCGCCCTCAAGACGATCACGACCAGCGCAGCGCCTACGAAATGGTAGGCAGCTGGAAAACAACGCCGAAACTGAACCTCGGCTTTGATGCGCTCTACGCGCATGACGAGAACGGAGTATCTCTTGGCCATGACGCAATCTGGAAAGGTGTAGCCGGATACGTCAAGTACAACTTAACGAAACCATTCTCGCTGGCCTTCCGGGGCGAGGTCTTTAACGACAGTGGAGGCACCCGCACCGGGGTTTCGCAGACCCTTCAGGGATACACGTTGACTCCGGAATACGACATGGCCGCGAAGTTCTCAAGCATCGACCAGCGTCTGAAAAAGCTGGACGGCAAGTTCGTCGTTCGTGGAGAAATTCGTCTAGACCTCTCGAACAAGGATGTGTTCCAAAGCGGGGACGCTTGGGTGGGCCATCAGTTCACATCGGCCATCAATCTGATCTATTTGTTCTGACTTGCCTGGTTTTCCGGACTTATCGACACGAATTATCGCCCAGTTGTCGCAAGAGGCGCGAGGCAAACATAAAGCTTGCCGTCTTCGCAGAGGGCCATCAAAATGGCACGATGGAAATGCCGCTGCGCTTTGTGGACAACGATTACACCCCACGGCTCTGGGCCGAGCTGTATCCTGTGCTGCGCAACATCAAGACCGACGAGCTGGCCAGGAAGATGATGGCCTATAAGAACAAACCAGTGGCGAGCTGGCGCGCCGACGACTGGGGCCTGCTGGATGCTCTGAACCAGATGCTTACTCTCCGAGCTACGTCGCGCGAGCACGCCTTGCGCAACGATTCGCCTCCCGTCCAGGACGCGGCATTCTGGGCCAAGCTGGATAAGGACCTGGAATTCTATTACGAGGCCCAGTATCCCGGCGAAGAACTGGCCGACGAAGACGAGGATCTCTAATTGCGCCTTTTCGGGCCATGCCCAATCAGACTCACCTTAGACCAGAGAGGCAGTGCAAGTCATGGCTCACCTGTTTGATCCGCTGTCGATTCGCGATCTCACCTTTGCAAACCGTGTGTTCGTTTCGCCCATGTGCGAGTACTCCAGCATCGACGGATACGCCAACGACTGGCATTTCGTACATCTCGGCAGCCGCGCCGTCGGCGGAGCTGGATTAGTGTTCACCGAAGCCACTGCCATTGTTCCCGAAGGCCGCATCAGTCCGCAGGACCTGGGTATCTGGAGCGACGATCATATAGCTCCGCTGTCCCGGATCGTTCGCTTCATTCACGAGCAGGGAAGCGTAGCCGGAATGCAGTTGGCCCATGCAGGCCGCAAAGCCAGCACCTACCGCCCATGGGAAGGCCCCGGAACGGTTCCCGAAAACGCCGGCGGATGGACGAATGTCGTAGCTCCCAGCGCCCTTCCGTTCGCCGATCACTATCCCATGCCGCGAGCACTTACCAGCGACGGCATCCAGGAGGTCGTCGCCGCTTTCGCAGAGGCTGCGCGCCGCGCTTGCGAAGCTGGCTTCCGGGTGATCGAGATCCACGCGGCCCATGGATATCTGCTCCACGAGTTCCTGTCGCCTCTCAGCAATCGCCGGCAGGATGCTTACGGCGGTTCTTTTGAGAATCGCACTCGATTACTGCGCGAGGTAGTGATTGCGGTTCGATCCGCATGGCCAGAAGGGGCACCGCTGTTCGTGCGCATTTCCGCCACCGATTGGGTTGATGGCGGATGGGACATCGAGCAGTCAGTTGAGCTTGCCCGGGGACTGAAGGACATGGGAGTGGACCTGATCGATTGCTCTTCGGGCGGCAACGTGGCTCATGCCCAGATTCCCGTGGGTCCCGGTTATCAAACGCGGTTTGCCGAACAGGTTCGCCGTGAAGCCGGAATCATGACTGGCTCGGTGGGGATGATCGTTTCGCCCGCTCAGGCCGAGCACATCCTCGCAACTGGACAAGCGGACGTAGTCATTATGGCCCGCGAATTCCTGCGCGATCCCTATTTCCCATTGCGCGCAGCTCGTGAGTTGGGGCAGTCAGTTTCGTGGCCGGTCCAATATCTACGTGCTGCCCCGGAAGGCGCACAAGCGCGGGTTCCAGTTGACCTCAAGAATCTGGAATCCTGCTTCGAGGAACAACACGCGATTCCGGAACACTGATTTTGTACTGTGAGCGCCCGTCCTTTCGCCGGGTGGCGTGGTGCCCGCTCTAGCCGCTTCCCCGAGAGACATGGGGTGCCCCGTTCTAACCCGGTTTTGGGTATGGCGGGAACGGTCTTGGTGTGGTGAGTAACCATCGATCTCAGGAGCCAAGATAGCCGACCACGGCGTCCTCAAGTTTGTCTGATCCCTTGCGTGGAACCGGAGGCACCTCCCCGGACGCGGTACTGGCTTCGGCCGGAGTCTCTTCCTCCGAATCTGCCAGCCGAACAGGTTGTGCCACCAGTCGGTCAGGCCGTCCCACCGCTGCAAGTGCCGCTGGGTATTGTTGCCCGCCCGCACATCCGAATTGGCAGCCGTGAGATGTCCGTTGATAAGTGCCGTAGGGAACCTCGACGAGCGATAGTCCACGTCAATATCCGCGTGTCTGCCATCTTTTGCGATCGAGACTTGAATCGAGGGGACACCGCCGTCTTGCCGGTAGTTCATCGGGTAGCCGTGGTGATAAACCGTGTTGTCGCGGTCACGAAAGAATTCGCTCGAGTCTTTAAGTTTTTGCAGAGCGTCCGGCTTCAGCACCACGTACATGCGGAACTGCAAATCGCCTCGCGCCTTTGGCACCTTTCCATTTATCGTTTCAATGGACTGCATCAGGTCTGACGCGTTGCCCTCGGGCTGCCCGGTTTTGCTGGTCATCTTGGTAGTCAGCAGCGCATGGGTGACTGCCTCAAACGTGGTCCGGGTGGAGAGAGACAACTGGTCGTAGTCGGCGGGATTGTCGTGGGTCTGCATCATCTTGTTGTATTCCGCGTACCAATCGTCGATGAGCTTTTTTTGCGCGGGCCGCAGCTGCGCATAAGTTCCGTAGAACTGTTGCGGAGCGGCAGCGGAGTTCTGCAGCGCAAAGGCGGCCAGCGTCCATAAGATAATGAGGCCCATTCCGATTTTCATTAACATCCCTCGAGGTCGACATCCAGCCATCGAGGGATAAGTATGCCTCAGCCTGTAGTGTTTTGCATTTCACGTGCGGGTTTTAATCATCGATCAATTTTTGGTCGGACGAGAGCGACGAGACCGGGGATTCCAGAACCCAGCGGCATGATGCTGCTTGGCTCAGAAAACCCTTGCGTCGTCGAATTTCGCGTCAGAGTGACAGCGAAGCAATGCGGGGATGCGTTTTCACAGCGACGTTCTTCGGTCACGGGTTGTTGCGGCGGGGGATGTGGAAAATGAGGAGCAACCTCACCGCATCAGTTGCTCCTCCTGGTTGTATCCGCGCTTTCGCTTCACTAAGAGATAGGGAACCTCAGCGCCTGCAACGAAAGGACGCTACTTGAGGCCAGGTACCTGCGATTTGTCGACGGCACAAGCTTTGTTGTTTAGGTTGAAGGTTTCGCTGTTGGCCTGGCCTGCGACATAAGCCACGCTGTAGTCTGCATAGCAGTAGCAAGCCAGATTTTTTCCAGCTCCACACTCATTGTTGGTGCCCTTGATGATCGCTACGAAATTCAAGCTCGCAGTTGCCCCGGCTGCGGTCCCCTTGTTTTGAATTCGTGGAGCATCCCACCACAGGATCATCTCGTCCGGATGGCTCTTGTAGGAAAACGGCTTGCGGTAGGCGAGTGTGTCCTGAACACTTTCGTCGGGCTTGTACTGCTTGACGTTCACCGGGAAAATGGCGTTCTCGCACCTTCCCGCACCTGCGTTCCAGGTGCCGCGGAAACGTCCGCAGAGCGCCGGGGTCGACAGATCCAGATCGGTAGTTCCATCCTTGTCGAAGTCGTTACTCGTTCCCGTCCAGCGGGAATACCAAGTGCAGACGTTGTCCTTGAAGTCACCGTTTATGCTTTTGCACTGCGCCGCGGTGAACTTATTGGCAGCGCTGACGTAGGTGGCCCGGATGATTTGGATCTCAACGCATTTGCTGGGCTTTCCCTCGACTTTAGCTCTGAGCTCGAAGGCATATCCCCAGTAATCATCCTTGTTGTCGGGGTTTTTCGAGATGGGACCGAGACTCTTTCCATCGTGCATTTTGTCACGCGGCGGCCAGCCTGCACCTTTGCCGTCGTTACCGATCACTGCACCATTCTTCGCTACATCGATCGTTTTCCCAACACAGTTATCGTCCTTGGCTACCACTAGCAACGTGGTGTCCACGCTAAGCGTGTCGGTGGACCACGCACCCTGGTTGTCAGTGACCGTCAGCGTAACCGTGTAGACCTGCCCCGGAAGGTAGGTATGGCTGACTGTCGGTCCATATCCCGGTTCCGAGCCGTCGCCGAAATCCCAGACGTAGGAAACGATGTACCCATCCGGATCGGTGGATCCGGTTCCGGAGAATTGGGCCACATCGCTCGAATCGATAGACCCTTCCGCGTCGGCAATCGGCGGAAGATTGACAGACATCGAGACCGATGGCGTCACCAGGGCTTCACCGTTTGCTAGCGTAACTACGGCGTTCAGGTAGTACTTACCCGACGGTACTTGGGTGGTGTCCCAATACGCTTCCCAGTCGCCGGGAGATTGACTTTCCGAGCCATTGGCCATTGCGCTGGTGAGGCCAATGCGGATCCAGTTGACGCCGTCCTGTGAGTACTGAAAAGACACCGCCACCACTTGCGTGGGATCGTACGAGTCCGACAAGTGAAGGCTCACCAGCGTATCGCCAGAGACGACGCTGTTGTTTGCGGGAAATGTGATCTGCCCGACCTGGGCCGCCGCCATGCACGGCAGCAGCAGAGCAAGCGTCCAGCAGGCCAGATGCAGAATGAATCGACTGCGGGAGCGAGCAATAGTTACGGTTTTCATACTGACCTCCTTTGGTCATCGGTTGGGGCGGCGATTGGCCTTGAATTGCGAGAAGCAACTCACCGCCTAGTTGCTCCCGTCTTTCGCCCTAGGGGAAAAAGGGTTGAATCTTCGCCGCTGCCGGCAACCTTGTCATGTGCGAGCAGGATTCGCCGCCCGGGCATCCTGTCATTCTTCCGGTTCGTTGGCCTTGGAGTACCTGACTACGAGCTTGGGCTGGTTGCCATCGTGATCACGCGAGTAATATGCCCGCATGGCGTCCTTGGTCACCGCCAGGGTTATTCCGACGTGCGTTCCTCCGCCCCGGTAAATCGTGCTCACAAAAGCTGTAATGTCTTGGGGCGTGGTAAAAGGGCATTCGCCATCCGCGGGTCCGGCGATGCGGTTGGTCTCATCCGTGAAATTACCCGGCGCCTGAATTCTTCCCGTACCCGCATAGCCATAGGCCACTAGGCCGGCATCGTCGCCTCGGCCGCCCGCGCAAGTCAGCACAAAGGAGGCACTGTCGATCTTCTGGCCCGCCGGAATTAATCCCAAAGAAAATTGCATGGTGCAACGTTCTTCGGGGTTCCTGTTGCCTGGGCCGATCGACGGCTGGTAACGGTCTCCTACCGGAGCGAAGGTTTGTCTATAGGGGTTTACGGCACATGCGTCGGTGACCGGAATGACCTCGATCTCTCCAGCAAACAGCATGCTGCCGAAGAGCAGGATGGTTAGAAAGGGTAGTAGGCGAGAGCAAATTTTCATGGTGGACTTCATAGTGACCTCCTTGTGGTCGTGGTTGTGGCGGCGGTGGATTAGGGAAGCGAGGAGCAACGGCCGCACAAGTTGCCCCTCGCCCGGGAGTGCGGCTCGGCCAGTAAGCGTGGTCGCGCTCCCTAATTGGCGGCGCTCATCGCGAGACGTAGCGCGCCGCTAAAACCGCTCCGCGCGGGGCCTTTGCGCCCGGCCAGCAATCCCGTTCGCTCCATGAACTGCCCTCACGCAAGGTGAGCAAGAGCGTCAGGAACGGACCTAAGGTCAAGGCACGTGTAGAGAGATGGCATCCTGTTCCGGCCAGTGGCGTTTGCTCATTGGCTGCGGCGGCGCTCAAGTTCGGCGCTCGGCCGGCGGGCTGCTGCGGGCCTCGTGCCGTGTCAGGTTCGCAGTGCAAAGTCAGAATCAATCTCAGGAACGGCCCCAGCGTGATAGGGGTCGAATGAACTACTTGTGTGCTCATGGCGACCATCCTTCGCGCTACCCGGAAGCGGGATTGTTTCCCCGCCTCCGGGAGCGCCCCCCTAAGAGCAGTCGGTCGAGCTGTTCTCAACGTCCGCTCTTGAGCGGCACAATGCACCGGTTTGTGGTCACCTTCAATGGTTAGCGGCTGATTTGCGAATGATTTGGAGATGATCGTCTAAGCTTTTGATACACCGAGACTTGGGTTAGGGGATGATCGAAGGGAATGGCCTTGCTCGAATACAGACAGGTTATAATCCCGAACGATCACGCTCTTTTACTTGAGGTGGTTATTTTGAGCGCCACGCAGAAGCTACTTCGCTTCGGAGTTTACGAGCTAAATCTCACGACCGAAGAGCTACGCAAAGGCGGAACACCCCTTAAGGTGCCGCCACAGCCCTTTCGACTTCTCGCTTTACTGGCCAGTCGTGCCGGGCAGGTGGTGACGCGCGAGGAAATTCAGCAACAGCTCTGGGGTGAGGAGACCTACGTTGACTTTGAGCAGGGGATGAACCACTGCGTCAAGCAAATCAGAAGCGTGCTTAATGACAATGCGGATGCACCGCTGTACATTGAGACGCTTCCGCGGCGTGGCTATCGCTTCCTGGCTCCGGTCACTTCCAAAGAAATTCCTACGCCCGCGCCGCGCGTGACCGAATCCAAGTCCGGCATGCAGAGCGGCGTTGCTGCGGCCGTGCTGGCAAGGCAGGCAAGCACCGTGGCGGCGCCCACGACCGCCGTGCCTGCTCCAAACAATGTCATCGTCAGCCCCGCACCGGAAGTCGGCGTCGCGCAGCCTCCCGCGTCACCGCCCGTGCGGGAATCCGAACCATCCTCCCCGCGACTCTGGCTAATCTGGGCCGCGCTCGGCTTGCTGATTTTGCTGGGCGGTGCGCTGGGTTACAAGTTCTGGCGGGGTTCGCCGATCAGTGGCCAAACCTCTCGCCAGCCTGGGGTCAAGCAGCGGCGCTCGGTAGCTGTCCTCGGCTTTCAAAATGTGTCTCAGCGTCCCGAAGAGGCCTGGCGTTCTACCGCGCTCTCTACTTACCTCAATACGGAACTCGCCGCCGGTGACAAGCTGCTTATGGCTCCGGACGAACAGATCACCCGGATGAAGAATGACTTGGCACTGACGGATGCGGATAGCTATAGCAAGGAGACCCTGGCCAAGATCCGTAAATACCTAAACGTTGACGATGTTGTGATGGGTTCGTACACCCCGTTAGACGGAGGCGATTTGCGGCTGGATTTAAGACTTCAGGATGCCGCAACAGGGGAGACGGTTACCTCCTTCTCCGACAAAGGCAACGAAGGACAAATGGATGAACTGGTGGACCGCGTGGGTGCGACGCTGCGCGCAAAGTTGGGGGTGGTAACTGCCGTTTCCCAGGCCGAAGCTGCTGCGGTGAGTGCTTCGATTCCGGTTAAACCAGAAGCGGCGCGACTGTATTCAGAAGGTCTGGCGAAGTTGCAGATATTCGACGCGGCGGCAGCGCAGAACCTTTTCGAGAAAGCAGTGGCGGCTGAGCCTGACTATGCGCTGGCACACTCCGCGTTGGCGGAGGCTTTAAACTTCCTTGGCTTCGACCAAAAGGCGCAAGAGGAAGCCAGGAAGGCCGTAGATCTTTCCGACAAACTCTCGCCGGAAGACAAGCTTTCGGTGCAAGCGCGATATTTCGAGTTGTCGAACCAGTGGCCCGAGGCGATCAAGCTGTATCAGACCTTATGGCACGACTATCCCGACAACCTGGAATACGGGCTGCGACTGGCGGAAGCGCAGAGAGGAGCCAGCCAGGGGAACGACGCTCTTGCCACGATCGGCCAGTTACGGGCGCTTCCAGCTCCCAGCCGCGACGACCCGCGCATCGATTTGAGTGAAGCTTACGCTTACAAACTGCTGGGCGATTGGAAGCTGCAGCAGGCCGCAGCCACGAGAGCGGCGGAAAAAGCGACCGCCCAGTCGCGGAAGCTGATGCTGGCCGAAGCGCAGTCGGTGGAAGCGGGGGCCCGGTTCGAGCAACAGGATTTCTCCGCCGCCTTGCCTCTGTATAGACAAGCGCTGGAGATCTACCAGCGAAGCGGTGATAAAGCCGCCGAAGCTTCTACTTTGAACAATATTGGAGACGTGTTCCAAGGGCAGGGCGATCTGGCTGCAGCGGAGACCAAGTATCGAGAGGCGATAGGAATTTACCGCGCAATCGGAGCCAAGGGACTAGCTGCGACTACGCTAAGCAACCTGGGAGCCCAGCTACAGAAGCAGCGAAACTTGGATGGCGCAGAAAAGCTGTACGAACAGGCGTTGGACATGCTGAGGGAAGTGAACGACAAGGGACACGAGGCAACGGTGCTCAACAATATGGGCGAGATTCTGCACGAGAAGGGAGATTTGGCGGGCGCCACAGCCAAGTATCAGCAGGTTCTGCGAATGTACGACGACCTTGGCGACAAGTCAGGCTCGGCCTACGCCCGCTCTGATCTGGGAGAAGTCCTGGCAGAGCAGGGCGATCTTGCGACCGCGCAAAAGATGGACCAGCAAGCATTGTCGATCCGGGAAGCTATCGGCGAGCCCACGGCGGAGAACCAGCTGGCGCTTGCGGAATTGTCGCTGGACCAAGGCCGACCGGCGGACAGCGAAGCCAGTGCTCACTCCGCTGCCGAGGAGTTTCGAAGCAAGGGCATCGTCGACAAGGAGGCGCAGGCCGAGACAGTTCTTGCGCGATCGTATTTGGCACAGGGGCAGCTTTCCAAGGCAAACGAATCCATCGCGCATGCCAATACTCTCACGGCACAAATCAAGGACCCTGCTCTCCGCGTGCCGGTCGAGGTCGAGGTGGGCATCGCGGCGGCCCGCATACGGGCAGCCTCAGGCAAGCAGCGCGATCAATCTGAGGCCATGGACAGCCTGGGAAAGGCGTTCTCGGAAGCGGCAAAGAACCACTTGTTGAAACTGCAGTTCGAGGCCACGCTGGCTCTGGGAGAAATAGAGATGGAATCAAAGAAGGCCAGCGCTGGGCGCGCTCGCCTGCAAACTCTGGAGAGAGACGCCACCGCGCATGGCTTCCTGTTGATTGCGCGAAAGGCGGCCGCGGCGAGACAGCAGACGGTAAGCACCACTTGAAGCGACGTCGCTACAAATGCTGCCGGGCCGCGGTCTCTGATCTCACCTGTTTCTGACTCGGCGTACCAACAGCGGCGCCAGGCCGATTACGAAAAGGCTCAACGTACTGGGCTCGGGGTTGGCAAAGGCCAGGAATGTCTCATTCGGTTGCCAACCGGAAGTTCCCAGATCGATCGTAAAATCGTCTCCATTCGCGATTCCGCCGCCACCGGAGAAGTCGATGATCGTGAAGCCATTTTCTTCGTGGGGCTGCACCATGCAAGTAGCGAAGGCGCTGCCTCCACATAGGATTGTGTTCTCAGGCGGGATTCCGCGCGTTTCGATTTCAAGCGAGGTCCAATCGTCGCCACTATCATTCGTGAAGCAGAATTGGCCACCACCGGAACCATTGGCATTGAAGCTGAAATCATTCCCTACCGGCATCGGCGTGCATAGGCCAAGCGGATCATGGTTGTTGTTAACGATGATGCGGGGATCGCCGAATTGCGGACTGGCCTGCAGCTGAACCACACAGGACAAAACCAGGACAGTCAAGATCAGTACACGGAAACGCATCGTCCGAGCACCTCCTGGGCTGGATGCCCAAGTGAGTGCTGGCAAGTATAACCCTATTTGGTGAAATTCCCATGAGAGAAAACTCAGGCCCGATCATATTAATCCACGCAGACCCTAAGGATGGTTTGGCAGCCGTCCGGGCGAACAGCCCCTTTGTCATTGTCCAGTGATTTCTTGCGCCTCTCCTGCTTTCCCGTTACCATGACGAGTTTCCTAACAACGGAGGATTGTCGATGCGTCGCCTGCTTGCGCTTTGCGCGATGGTGTTCGTGGGGTTTGCAGTGAGCGGACTTGCGCAGGCCAATCCTGCGCTTGTCGGAGGCATGAAGTGGCGGCAGATCGGGCCCTTTCGTGGGGGCCGGGTGCTGGCCGTGACCGGAGTCCCCGGCGATCCCAATACCTATTATTTTGGCGCAGTCGCGGGAGGAATCTTCAAGAGCACCAACGGCGGCCTCAGCTGGACTCCCACCTTCGACCATCAGGACATCTCCTCCATCGGCGCCATCGCTGTGGCCGATTCCGACCACAACATCCTTTACGCCGGCAGCGGCGAAGCCTGTCTGCGCGGCAACATCTCTTATGGTGACGGAGTTTACAAGTCAACCGACGCTGGCCAGACCTGGAACAACGTCGGCCTGAAAGACACGCGCCACATCGGAGCCGTGATCATCGACCCTCGCAATCCTGACATTGTCCTAGTCGCTGCCTTAGGGCATGCGTGGGGCCCGAACTCCGAACGCGGCGTTTTCCGCACCGCCGACGGTGGCAAGACCTGGCAGAAGGTCCTCTACAAGGACGACAATACGGGCGCGATTGAAGTGGTATTCGATCCCAAGAATTCCAGCGTGGTTTACGCAGCGCTATGGCAGGTTCGCCGTCAACCCTGGTACTTCAACAGCGGCGGCCCGGGCAGCGGCCTCTACAAATCCGTGGACGGCGGACTCACCTGGAAGCAACTGCAGGGCCATGGTCTTCCGGAAGGGGACCTCGGACGCATCGGCATTTCGGTTTCGGGAGCCGACTCCAATCGAGTGTATGCGCTCATCGAAGCAAAAGAAGGCGGACTCTATCGCTCCGACGATGCCGGCAATTACTGGACGCGCGTGAACGACGATGAACGCTATCGCCAGCGCGCCTGGTATTTCACTCACGTCTTTGCCGATCCCAAACAGGCCGACACGGTGTATGTGTTGAACACCGGCGCATTCCGCTCCACCGACGGCGGCAAGACTTTCGACGTTGTTGCCAGCGCCGCATGGCGACCATCATGGCCTGTGGATCGATCCCACCAATCCGCAGCGGCTTATCAACAGCAATGACGGCGGGGCTGACGATTTCGGTGGATGGCGGCAAGACCTGGACGCAGCAGAACAATCAGCCGACCGCGCAGTTCTACCATGTTGCCGTCGATAATCACTGGCCCTATCGCGTATATGGCGCGCAACAGGACAACAGCACCGTCGCCATCGCCAGCCAATCGGACGACGGCGTGATCGCGCGCCAGGATTGGTACGAAGTTGGCGGCGGCGAGAGCGGATACATCGCGCCCGATCCGCGCGATCCGGAGATTGTCTATGCCGGTTCGGACGGAGCTACCATCACCCGCTACGATCACCGCACCAATCAAATGCAGGATGTCTCGCCTTACCCGCTCGACACCTCGGGCAACGGCGCCGGCGAACTTAAGTATCGTTTTCAATGGACGGAGCCGGTGCTGGTGTCGGCCTACGACTCCAACGTGATCTACAGCGCATCGCAGTTTGTGCTCAAGAGCAGCGACCAGGGCCGTAGTTGGAGCCCCATCAGTCCTGATCTGACGCGCAACGACAAGAGCAAGCAGAAGCCTTCCGGCGGCGATATCACGTTGGACATCACCAGCGTCGAGTATTACGACACCGTTTTCGCGCTCGCAGAGTCGCCATTGCAGAAAGGAATGCTCTGGGCGGGAACCGATGACGGCCTGATTCAGCTCACGCGCGATGACGGTAAGACTTGGGAGAACGTTACGCCGAAAGATATGCCGGAGTGGAGCATGGTCAGCATCATCGAGGCTTCGCACCACGATGCCGGCACTGCGTATGCGGCGATTGATCGCCACAAGCTCGACGATTTCAATCCGCTGATTTACAAGACGCACGACTTCGGCAAGACCTGGACTCGCATTACTGACGGCATACCGGCGGGCTCTTACGTTCGAGCGGTGCGCGAAGATCCCAAGATGAAAGGCTTGCTCTATGCCGGTACGGAGACTGGAGTTTATTTCTCCGCCGACGATGGCGCGCACTGGCAGTCGCTGCAGCTGAACCTGCCGACCACGCCGGTCCACGACCTGGCCGTCAAAGACGATGACCTTGTCGCCGCGACGCATGGCCGGGCCTTCTGGATACTTGATGACGTCAGCCCGCTGCGGCAAGCGAACTCCGCGATTGCCGCCGAGGATTTCCACCTCTATCAACCTGTCGACAGCGATTCGCCTGCATTTCCCCGACGAAGTGGATCGCAAACGTCCGGTGGGTGAGAACCCGCCCAAAGGCGCGGTCCTTTATTACTATCTGAAGTCCAAGCCGGCACAGAAGGAAGAGATCACAATTGAGATCTTCGACGCCCAGGGCAAGCGGGTGCGCAGGCTGTCCAATCACAAGGAAAACGAACAGGAGCAGCCGCCCGAGTGGCCCGACCGCGAGCCGCCAGCGGACCTGCTTCCCGCCGCCGCGGGTATGAACCGCTTCGCCTGGGACTTCCGCTACGATTCCCCCGTGCAAATTCCAGGCGCCTTCTACTCGGGCGAGCCGCCGCGCGGTCCGCTGGTGATTCCCGGCGCCTACCAGGTGAAGCTCACCGTCAAAGGCAGAAGCCAGACCGCCTCGTTAGAGGTTAAGCTCGATCCCCGGATACAGAACTCGGTGACCGCCGCGGACATGCAAAAGCAGCTCGATCTTGCGCTCAAAGTACAGCAGGACATCGACGCGCTGCATCGGGCGGTCAACCAGATACGCGAGCTGCGCACCAATTTGCAGACTCTGCAGAAATGGGCTGGGGAAAGTTCTTCCAGCAACCAAGTCATTTCCGCCGCACACGCACTCGATCAGAAGATGACGCCGGTGGAAGAGAACTTGATGCAGGTCAAGATGAAGAGTTCGGAAGGCAACCTGCGCTATCCCAACGATGCTCAACGAACAGTACGCCAGCTTCAATGACCTGATACAGGGGGTCGACGGAGCGCCCACTGCGCAGCAGTTGCTGGTTTTCGACGAACTGCACTCTCGCCTGAACACGCAACTGGCGAGTTGGCAGGAAATTGTGCGGGTGGACGTTCCAGCGCTGAACGACCTGATGCGCAAACAAGGGGTGCCAACGCTTGCTGTGGGCAGCGGCCAGGGGGAATGAAGGGTGCGGACCAGGGATGCCACCCTCTTCGGCCGTGCCGTGACATGGGGCGTGGACAGTTGGGCTTCCGTCCTGAGAGGACTTGCCCTTCGATCCAATGCCGAAGGCCGTCAGTGGCTAAAGCCGGCACGACGCAAAGCAGGTTATGGCACGGCTGAAGCCGTGCCCCTTCACAAAACATAGCAGGCTATTGCCACATTGTGGGAATCCTACATTGTGTCATAACAAAAAACTGAATTAGGGCTGCGACTCAGCCAGCAGTTCCTGCAAATAACCCTTCCAGATCGCCGGCAGCGTATGCGTTCCGTGGCCGCGGGTCTGATCGCTAATTGGCAACAGCACGTATTTGCCTTTAGCAACGCGTTTAATTTCGACTTCCATGATCCCGAGTTCCGGCGGATTGATGAAATCGTCGGCGGAGTTGACCGCCATCACCGGCACCCGAACTTTCTCCAGATTAGGCGACGGATCGTAGTTGCGTGAGGCATCGAAAGCGTAGAGAAAGTCGTTGGCATCGGTGGAAGCCATGCGGGTGCGAATAAAGTTGTCCAGAAACGCGTCGGCCGCGTCGCGTGTGGGATATTGCTTCTGCATCTGCAGCGGGCTGCTGCCCATGACCAGCAGGACGTCAAGACTAGTCTTCAGGCCTGGCGGAGGCGACTTGTACTCGCCGTTCTGCCACGCCGGGTCTTGGCGAATTGCATCCATGGCCATCTTGCGCATCATGCGATTGCGTCCGGCGATCTGCACCGGCAAACATGCCAGCGGCATCATCGCGTCCATGAAGTCAGGATAGGTTTCGCCCCATGCCCACGAGTGCATGCAGCCCATCGAGGTGCCAATGATCAGGCGCAGATGGTTTACCTTCAGTCCATCAACCAGCAGTTGATGCTGCGCCGCCACCATGTCGTCGTAGTCGTAATGCGGAAAGCCGGCGTGCAGCCCATCGCTTGGCTTGCTTGACATCCCATGCCCGATCCCATCCGGCAGGATGATGTAGTAGCGAGTCGCATCGAGTAATTCCCCTGGCCCAAACAGCACGCCCGCGAATTGCGGTGAGACGAACTGTTTGCCCGAGCCAGTGGTACCGTGGAGCACCATGACGGCATTCGTCACGCGGCCGCTGGCATCACGTTGCGGTGTGCCGAAGGTCGTGTAATGCAAGCGCAGGCTCGGCATCACTTCGCCAGAGTGGAAGTGAAAGTTCTGCGCCACGTAGTCGCCTTCGGTCGCGACCAGCCCGCTCTGTCCGGCCGCGCCCAAGAGGCAAGCGACTAGACAAAGCCAGACACAAGCCAGAAATCTAAACATAGGGAATCCTCAGTTGTTCAACCAAGTGTCTTATTGAGGAGCCGCTTGCATCAATGGGCGCCAGACCCTGCCGTTCCGCTCGGCCCATAGTATTCGGCCGAGAACGTCGACCGGCCGTTAATGTTTTTGCGGTGGACTCGGCACGCTCTTGACGGAAGCGTTCTGCGGTTGATCGAGATCTACCAGTTGCGAGCCCGGCGGCTGCTGTAAGGCGAATTGATCATCCCTGAGGGGCTCGTTGATCACCAACTTATCGACGGTCAGCCGAATGGTGTATTCCTCCTGGGGACGGTCGATCTCAATCACGCTTGGAAAGTTGACTCCGCTATAGTCTCGATAGACCTGATAGGTGGCGTCGGTAGCGATCTCGCCCGCGGTGTCGTAAATGATCTGGTGATGCGGGACCAGGTTCACGCGCTCGAATATGATCTTGCGGTACAAGTACCAGCCCGTGTCGGAGTCGGAGCGGCGGATAATGTCGATAACATAATCCGGCTGCTGGACTAGTTTCTTAGTCTTCGCATCCACGATGGCTTCGGTATCGTTTTCCAAGACGGCAATTTCGTCTTTGTCGATTTCAGGCAACAACAGAGCGTTATAGATGACCTGCGGCCGTAGGTTTTCCAGCGAATTGCCCGCAGGCCTGACGACTTCGGCGCTGCCTACGTAGAACCTGTTCTTTGCCGGAATGGATAATTTGAAGCGACTTCCATCGCTAACCATGTCAAAAGCTTTATTGCGCACCAGGGGAAACAGACCGATCATGCGCAGCATGTCAGGCTTGCGTACCAGAATGTAGCCGGTGATTTCCTGGTAGTCGGTAACTTTGCCTTTCTTTTCTCCACCCACCGATGCAGCAATCTCCACAGTGGCATTGAGGGTCTTGATCTGCCAGGCTTCGTGGTTGATGCGGTCCACCAACTCCTGCTTGGTGGCGGTCTGCAGCTTGGCAGTGCTGGTCCGCATTTCCACCACGCGGGTGCGGAACAAACATCCCGTTTCTCCGGCCAGGAGGATGGCAAGGAAAACAGCGGCGAGAAGTCGGGATCGTCTCATAGTGGATCGGGGCGCGCCGATCGATAGGAATCATTCAGTATATAGTGCGGTCCTAATTTCAACCGGGTTTCGTAAAACAAGCTCAACTCTAGTTTGATGATTGTCTACTAGCGAATCGTCTCCCTACTGTGCGCTGGTCACTGCCCGGCGATAGGCCGCAACATTACGCGCATGTTCTTCCATGGTGCGCGCGAAACGATGATGCCCATTGTTGTCGCTGACGAAGTACAGGAAATCGCTTTGCGCCGGATGCATCGCGGCCTGCAAGGATGCCAACCCAGGGTTCGCAATGGGACCAGGCGGCAGCCCAGGATATTTGTAAGTGTTATACGGCGAATCGGATTGCAGGTCCGACTGATAAATTGTGCCGCGATAACGCCCAGCCAGCAGGGCTGCGTAAACCACGGTGGGATCCGCGCCCAGAGCCATGTTCCGGGCCAGCCGGTTATAGTACACGCTAGCCACCAGCGGACGCTCTTCCGGCACAGCGGTTTCCTTCTCCACGATAGAGGCCATGGTCACGATGCGATGCGTATCGGGATTACCCAGCAGTCCGATCTTCTGCGCTTCCTGCCGAAAGCGGTGCACCATCGCTGCTGCCATATCATGAGCCGTATCGATGCGAGTGAATTCGTAGGTGTCGGGAAACAGATATCCCTCGAGCGACTGCGCGCTGGGATCGATCCCGCGTAGAAGAAATACATCTCCCTTGGCAGCGGTGATGAAATCGGCCGCCGGACCCAGGCCCGCCTGCTCCACGGCGGCCGCAATGTCGAACATGTTGTAGCCTTCCGGGACGATTACCGTGTGCGCATAGACATCGCCTCGCACCAAACGGCGCCACACCTGCAAGGCGCTGGCCGGCTCATCGAATTTGTACTCGCCGGCCTTCAGGGTCTTCAGTCCCTTGGCGTACTGCACCATAAGAAATGCGGCGGAACTGCGAATGACACCTTCGCGTTGCAGATCTTGCGCGATGTGACGCGTGCTCCAGCCCGGGCGCAGCAAAACGAACTTAGTCTCCGAAGGTTTCAGGGGCAGCAAGGCCGCCCATGCAAACCAGAGAGCAAAGGCGAGCACCAGCGCCGCCACTAGTGTGAAAAACGTTCGCATGGAATACAGCAGTTTAGATGAAGAACGGTAGTTGTGCGCTGCTCAGCAACGAAAAGAGCGGATCGGCTACAGGGTTCTATTTTTCCGAAATTCCAGGAACGATTGCAGGATGAGCACGGCTGCCAATTGGTCCACCACCCCTGCGCGGCCGCGAATACTCATGTCGGTTTCACGCAATAGCCGGTTGGCTTCCACCGACGTCAAGCGCTCGTCGAAGAGGTGGACCGGTAGCTTGAATTTGCGGCGCAATTCTTCGGCAAATGCCTGGACGTTCTCCGCCTGAATCCCTTCGCTTCCGCTCATGCGCAGAGGCAGTCCCATCACCAGCTCGGCGACGTGGAATTGCTTGATTACTCGACGCAAGTGGTCCAGGTCATTGCGCTTGTTGCTGCGGCGTAGCGTAGGCAGGCCCTGGGCCGTGATTCCCAGTTCATCGCTGACAGCCAGGCCAATGTTGCGGGCACCGAAATCCAAAGCCAGGATGCGGCGTGGTTGATCAACAAGCTGCGTCGTTGCAAAAGTATTTCCCATCTTTGGCACAGCAAAAGTATCATGTTCGGAATCCTACGGTTATACGAGTACTATGGGCGAAATGGCAGAAAAGCTGCTGGACAATCTAGAGTCAGACCCGACTCAGCATGGCGACCCCGATGCGGATGCCAACGCAGCCGGTGGTCCCGCTCCCATCCCGCAGGTGTCGATTAACCGCTCAACGGTTGCCGAACTGGAGCGTCGCCGCATTCTGCGGGTGCAGGCAGCAGCGATGCTCATCCTGGCGATCGCGGCCGTCTTGACCATGCTCTACGTCGGCAAGCTCATCCTCACCGTCATACTGGTGGCCATCCTGATTGCATTCGTGTTGGCGCCGCTGGTCGATCTGCTAACCAGGTTTGGCATACCCCATGCCTTAGCATCGCTGGCCGCTGTGCTGTTGCTTGTGATTGCCATGGGCGCAGCCACGTATCTCTCTTATAGCCGGGCCTTGTCGTTCATGCAGGAGTTACCGCAATACAAGGCCAGGATCCAGCAGATGATGGGCGGCCTGCGCGAGGAAGCTGAACAGATCGAGCGCTCCACCGAGACAGTGCTACCTTCATCGGAAGCCGACAAGAAGACGGTGACGGTTCGGCAATCGAGCGACTGGACCGACCTGGTCAGCCGCAATGCCAGCTCGGTGTCGGAAATGGTGTTGACCGTCACCTTCGTTCCGTTCCTGGTTTTCTTTATGCTGAGCTGGCAGGACCACGTGCGCTCCGCCTCCGTAATGCTGTTCAGCATGGAGAACCGAAACACTGCCTACGTCATGCTGGGGCTGATCGCGCGCATGATCCGGTCGTTCATCGTAGGCAACTTCATCATTGGCGTCTTCCTGAGCGTGTGCAGCATCGCCGTGTTCGGGATGATGGGCCTGCCCTACTTCTACTTCCTCGGCGCCATCAGCGGATTTCTAAGCCTGGTTCCTTATCTCGGCGTTCTCCTGGCCGTCATTCCGCCGCTCATTGCTGATTTGGGGCACCTGACCACCGGAGTGTTCCTGATCATTGTTTTGGTGGTGCTGGGACTGCACCTGATCGCCATGAATGTGCTCTATCCCAAAATCCTGGGTAAGCGTCTGCAACTGAATCCGCTGGCGGTCACCATCTCGCTGCTGTTTTGGGGATGGCTTTGGGGAGCGATGGGGCTGATCCTAGCCGTACCGATCATGGGCGCTTGCAAAATCATCTGCGACCACATTGAGCGGCTGCGGCCCTACGGCGCCTGGCTTGGGGAATAGGACGTCGGGCTTGATTGGGAGAATGGCCGTTCTCGATGGCTCTTACGCCGGCACCGCCACGGTGCTTAACTCGTCCGCAACGCTGTGCGCCGCGCTCGGAATTTTCCCGCCGAGCAGAGCTTCGAAGAAGCGATCCACCGCATCGAGAATCTCGATCTCGCTTTTCGATTCATAGACCGCCTTGCGTAGCTGCGCGCCATGGGGCACGCCATGGGTGAACCACGCCGCGAACTGTTTCATCTTCCCTTCCGCGCCGCCCACTTTCTCTTCCACCAGCATGCTGAAGTAGGTGCGGATCATCTGGTAGCGGTCAGCATCGCTGGGCAGGTCGTACGAGCCAGTATGCGTGTACTGCTCAATCTGACGGAAGATCCACGGATTCGACGCTGCGCTGCGGCCAATCATTACCGCGTCGCATCCGGTTTGCGCCACCATGGCGGCGGCGTCTTCGGGCGAGCGCACGTCGCCATTGCCGATCACCGGAATTTTGACTGCGTCCTTCACCGCCGAAATCCACTCCCACTGCGCCTGGCCGCTGTAGCCCTGCTCGCGCGTTCGGGCGTGCAGCGCAACCGCGGCCAGTCCACATTCTTCCGCCATCTTAGCCAGATTGACGTGGACGATCTCCTTGTCGCTCCAACCCGCGCGGAACTTCACCGTGAATGGAATTTTCACCGCCGCGCGCACCGAGTCAAATATGTTCTTGATGAGCGGCAGATCGCGCAGCAGTCCCGATCCGCCATTGCACTTGACGACTTTCTTCGCCGGGCAGCCGAGATTGAGGTCCACGAGGTCGAAGCCCAAGGTCTCAACGACGCGCGCCGCCTCGGCTAGCGTCGCCGGATCGCTGCCAAACAGTTGCGCCGAAATCGGGTGCTCGTTGCCGTAGAACGTCAGGTATTGCTTGGCCTTCTTGTCTTTGTGGCGGATGATGCCATCGGCCGAGGTGAACTCGGTCATCATCAGGCCGCAGCCCCCGAGGTTGCGGATGAATCGCCGAAACACCGTGTCGGTGATGCCGGCCATCGGCGCCAGTACGGTCGCGGGCCGAATTTCGACTCCACCCAGCGACACCAATGCTGGCACGCGAGCGTCAGGCGGTGCGATGCGCTCAGCCGGAATGGTGAAGTACTTGTGCATTAGCTAGGTCGCGGATTCAGATTCTAACTTCTATGTCCGGACGCACTTTCTTGTTGTTGATCAAGTTCTTCTCGATCTTGCTCAGCTTGGCTCCGTCGACACGAAAACGCTCAGGCGCAATCACGATCTCAGCGCTCGGAGGTTCTTCTCCTTGATCCGAAATCGAGATGATTCCAATCCTGCCGATTCCGTCAGGAGAATATAAAAAAGGTTCCATCTCGCTTAGCACCAAGTCGCGGTCGCTTTGCGACACCGCTAAATACTTATAGTGCGCTGGCAATGACAAAAGCTGCCTATGTATTTCCGATACGCTTCTCTTGAGATGTAGCCCCCGGCCCTTTATCTGTTGATTCAAAGTCTTCGAACCCGAAGGATTCTTGACCCTTAGATCACCTCGTACCTTAATTTCTACGCCGTGTAAATCGCCCGAACCAGCTCGATCTACGGCAAGCACATCAACTGCGAGGTTCGGGGAATGCGGCTCGAGGTAAATATTGGGTACGGACAGCGTCTTTCGCAACAATTCCGCCACCGCATTTACTGCCCGTCCTTCCCTCTGGCGAAGCGTCAGGTTTCGACTCTTACCCTTGCTTATCACCGGCATGCGCGTCCCCTTTCATCTCCTATTGAGCACATATACTTCAGCCCAGGCTTCGAACCGATCCGCGGCCACGCATAGAGCGTCGGCGAGTTGGTTATCCACTTCCTTGTCACCGTATGAAATGTCAGTCTTCATGCTCAAAAGTTTTCCCAGCTGAGCGACGCCATGTGGCTCAATCTTGGCTGTACCGCACGCTTTCTTAATGGCTACCATCGCTTGGCCGTGGTCCTGAGTCCTCGAGCGGTCTCCCGTCAATTTGATCTGAACAGCGTCGTTGTATGCGATCGCGCTGTGCACCGCCAAGAGAGCCGCCGCCGAAGGATAAGCAGGGCGGTTGTATCGGCAGAGTCTCATCGCTTTTGCCAGTTGCGAACCACGATCTTGGTAGACCCTGACGCTAATCTCACCCATACGGTTAAACGGTCAAGAGCTATTTTACCCGCACCCAGCAAAAAGCCTCCGCCGCAGCGGAGGCTCTCGCTCCTACTCTCGCAAACGTTAGTTCTTCGCGGCTTCGACTTTCGCCGCTTCGGTCTTGGCTGCTTCTGCCTTGCCGGCATCGCTCTTGGCATATTTGCGGCGGAAGCGCTCGACTCGGCCCGCGGTGTCCACCAGCTTCTGTTTGCCGGTGAAGAACGGGTGGCACGCGGAACAAATTTCCACATTGATGTCGCCCTTGTGGGTCGAACGGGTCATAAATGTGTTACCGCATGCGCAGTGCACGCGAACTTCGTCATAAGCCGGATGAATGGCTGCTTTCATAGAGACTCCCTGACTGGCTGGCAAACCCTCATTGTAGCGGAAACCTAAGAGTCGCGGCAATCGCGACCCTGGCGCATTCAGCAGTCAAACATTGGATTCACCACCCACCATAACGATTCGCAGCCATCGCAAGTGGCGAGCAGGATTGTGTTTGCTTGCGCCGTGGCAGCTTCGTCAGGGCTGCCGCGCTCTACCGGTTTGCAGGCAAGCTGCTTTCGCAACCACCCTGTCGCCAGTGTCGCCGGCTCTGTGTGCTGCTTGAACGAGATTGCCTGGGTCACTTCTTGTTGACGGCCTTCTTCAGATCGACGCCGGGAGTAAACTTGGCAACTTTCCGCGCCGCAATCTTAATGACGCCTCCGGTCTGCGGATTGCGGCCGTTGCGCGCCTTACGCTGGGAGATGGAGAAGGTGCCGAATCCCACCAAGGTCACGCGGTCGCCTTTTTTCAGCGCTGCCGTGACCGCATCGATTATCGTGTCGATCGCGCCCCCTGCAGCGGTTTTACTGATCCCCTGGGCCGCTGCGATTTTCTCAACCAGATCCCCTTTGTTCATGGCTCGCTCCTCGCCAGGTGAGAACCTGTGAAGCCTGTATTAACTTGCGAATCCGGTCGCATGTCAAGAAAAACCGGAGACACCACGCTGTTTTTCAATAGCTCACGCCGCAAGCAGCGAAAAAAGCGTCGCGACAGCACATCCGTTCCTTGCTTCCGCCCACTCAAACTTCGAGGCCGCGCAGAGCCACTAAGGTAAGATCGTCGCGCTGATCGCTCGCTCCAAAGCGGCAAACCTCGTGTACGCATTTTTGCAGGAAGGCAGGCAGCGGACCGTTCTGCGTTTCCAACATTGCCAGCAACCGGGACTCGCCAAATTCCTCGCCGGCGTCATTCGTCGCTTCGGTGATGCCATCCGTGTACACCAGCAGAGTGCCATCCGCCCTAAGCTGCACCTCACCAATAGAGCCTTTCCAATCGCTAAACAGTCCCAACACCTGCGAAGTCGTATCGAGCCGCGATACGCCCTTCTGACCGCAGAGCAAAGGCGCCGGATGACCGCAGTTCGCGTAGCGAATCTTGCGAGAGGTCTCGTCGTACTCTGCGAAAAATAGGGTGGCGTACATCGGCTCGGGCGTGCTCTCGAAGAGCAGACGATTCACCAGCGCCAACGACTGCTCGAGATCATCGACACCCAGCTTGGTCACCGTTCGCAGGCTCGCTTGGAGAGTCGCTCTTACCAGGGCCGATGCCATGTTTTTGCCGGAGACATCGCCAATCGCGAAACCCAGCCGATGCGGACCGTAGTCGAAGAAGTCATAAAAGTCTCCGCCCGCATGGCAAGCCTCGACGCAAACCGCCGCGTACTCCAGACTTGCCAACTGCGGCAGGTTACGCGGAAACAGCCGCGCACTGACGCGCCGGACCTCTTCCATCTCGTGGATTCCCGGCCGCCCAGCGTCGAACAGCAGTGCGTCCCCAAAACCCTGATCGGAACTGCTTCGCGAATCGTGGCATAGCTCGATCGCTGGAAGCAGTTCGGATCCGGCAATCGTCCACGCTGGTGTTTGCGCCCAAGTATTTGCTTCGTACATGGCTTCTCTCCGAGGGTCTTGCTGTACCGCTATCACGGTTTCTGTCCCCTCACTGATATGTCGTTTGCAGGTCTGCGAAATCGACAGGGTGGAAAACAATTCGTGCGCAATGCGCCACTTCTGGCCGGAATGAGACTTGGAAAAATGTGGGTGCTTCGGACGTCGGAAAGTGGCCACGAAGTGGGGCTCGCTGGGGGCACTAAAAAACGCTGCCACGCCCTTTATTTTTCTGTATTTACAATGCCTTTTGATGTATAGTCCGGCAACTAATTTTCTAACCCCCGGACATCTAGGAGCTTTACTTTGGCAACAGCGTCAATGCCGTCGCAACGCATCTCTTGGCTGCGCTCGAAGTATGTTCTGTTTGCGTTTATTGGGCTGATGATCGCTTATGTCCTCCGGCATAACGAGCACTTTCTGATCGACGCAACCGATCCGGTGTGGCAACACTACCAGCCCTTCAAATGGAAACTGCTGCCGCATGGCTTGGCAGGCGCCTGTGCGCTCTTGCTGGGGCCTATGCAGTTCTCTGATCGCCTGCGCCAGCGTTACGCCAAGTTCCATCGTGTCGCCGGGCGCTTCTATGTGGCTGGCGTATTCATCGCCGCGCCGCTCGGCTTCTACATACAGTATTTCCAGGAGCGAATGGGAGGGGCGCGCTCGTTCAGCATTGCCGCTGGGGCTGACGCGGCCTTGTGGATGCTCACCACCGGCATCGCCTTCGCCTTCATTCTCAAAGGCAAGGTCCAGCAGCATCGCCAATGGATGACGCGCAGCTTTGCGGTTGCGTTGGTCTTTCTCGAAGTGCGCGTGATCCTGGGCGTTACTGGCTGGGAAAACCTCAAACCCCCCGTGGACGAAGCCGTGGTGTGGATGTGCGTCGCCTTCGCGATACCCCTCGCAGATATCGCCCTGCAGTGGCAGGAACTTCGCCGCACCCGGCCGATTGCCGCTAAGGCCCGAGCAGCTGCCCATCCGCGACTACGTTAAGCTCGCTGCGCCCGAGCCCGAAGTCTTAAGAGTCATCGCGGAGGAGTCCGAGCGCAGCGGGGCGAGTACACTGACTTCCCGTCAGATTGACCAAACCATTAAGGCTTCCCGGCCCGAGCCGAAGCGATAATGCTGCCGCGAAGTCCCCGCTAGAGCGGTTACTTAGTGGTTGTGTCCGGGTAGAGCGGACCTTCAGGTCCGCGTCCAAGCTCACCTACAAGGAGTAGGCTTGATGCAGTGCCGCTCTACCCGAACTTCGCGGATACGCCGATTGGGAATCTGCTTTAGAAGCGATCTCCAATCGGATAAACTCCCGGCCGCTCATATCCGTTGCACGTCATTTTGGTAAGGTGCACGATGTATTCCGGCTTTGAGACCAGAGAGGTCAACGTGAACACACGGTAACCATCGCCGCTGATTTCGGTGCGGCGGAACAGACCTGGCTCGGTCTCCGTGACCTCGCGGTTTCCGTGAAGCTGGTCGAGAAATACCTGCGCTGACTTCTGATTTGCCTGACCACCCTCGCTCGCCGTCGTTAGCGAATCGGCAGCATACGAACGGATGAGTTTCTGCCAGTACTTCTCCAGCAATTCCGTACTGGCGAAGACATCGGCCCACATGATGCGCCCATTGATGGCGACGACTACGCCTTTCGCTCCCTCCTTCTTCAACTCGCGCAACATCCCGTCGTAATCGGCAGCGACGGAAGCCACTTTCTTCTGTACGTCGGGATTTTCCATCGCTTTGGCATAGGAAGAGGATGCATGCATGGTCGGGGCGGCTTGCGGAACAGCTTTCGCCATGCCTCCCAGCGCGGAAGCGACCTCTGCCCACACGCTCTGCTGGTCGTGCTCCGCCATCGCCGGAGTCCGCACGCTGGGTTGCACCATCGCCGAACTCATGCTGCTGAAGTGCTCTGACGAGGCCACCCAGCGACCCGGCTCAACGCAGAACACCGACAGGTCAATCGGGCCCGACTTCGGCGAGACAATTCGATCCACGCCGATGACCCGGTCCTGCTTGCCGCCGGTCACCACCTCACCAGCCAGCAGCAGCAGAGGACGGTCGGAGTTGTTAATCAAGACCAGGCGGTTCACCTCCGCTCCGGATTGCCGCAGGGGCGAGCCGTGTCGCACCAATCCCTGAAGCGAGCCTGCCTCGGTTACGACTACTGAACCGTTGCGCAACCCTTCATCCAGCGTCAGCAGGTGGCCGGTATCGTTCTCCGCGCCTCCGACAACCGGAAAGATGCTGAGATTTCCTTTGGTAACCGGCGGCAAGACATGCAGTTCCGAGTGTGCAGGATTTCCGGCAGCGGCGAAGGTTGCCGCCAGCATAGCCGATGCGAACGACGCCAGAATTCTGAGATTCACGGTTGACCTCCGGAGGCGCTGGAGCGTCTCTTCTAACCAGAGAACGCTGGACAGTGTTCTTCTTGCATCCGAATTGATACGATTCGCCTGATGGCCTCCGCTCCCGCTTCCGCTCCGCTCGATCCGCAGGTGGCGGCGGTTATTGGGGAGTTCTCCGCCGATCACTACGAGGAGAGCGGCGCGCGACAGTTTGGTATTTCTCCAGACGATCTCGCAGAGATTCTTGCGGAGGTCGTGGGCCAATCGGGTAATGCCGCCTCGGCAGTCGTGGTGCGTAATTTTCTTGCAATCTTGCACCTGGAGGGGTTGGTGCTGGCGCGCGCCTGCGCCGCCGGAGACAACCGCGCGTGGGAAGTGTTCCTCAACCGTTATCGCGCTACGTTGTACGAGTCGGCCTCCAAGATCGCGAAGGAAGAAAGTGCCGCCCGTGGTCTAGCGGACTCGCTGTATGCGTCGCTCTATGGCGTGGACGCCAAGGGGCAACAGCGGACTTCCAAGCTTCGCTCCTATCAGGGGCGGGGTTCTTTGCAGGGATGGCTACGGACGGTGGTTGCGCAGGAGTATGTCAACCTATACCGGGCTACGCGCCGCGAAACCAGTCTGGACGCAGCGTTGGACGAGGGGCAGCAATTCGAAGCTGGGGAGCCGGATGTTAGCGTCACCGATCCTCGTGCCGAGGTGGCGGCTGCGGAGGAGCTGACGGCGCTCGCCGCGGAAGAGCGTTTCCTGCTCGCGGCCTACTATCTTGATCACCGCACTCTGGCCGAAATCGCCAAACTGCAAGGGTTGCACGAGTCCACCATCAGCCGCAAGTTGGAACGCGTGACCTCGGGTTTGCGCAAACGGATTCGCAAACGGATGATTGACGCGGGCATGTCTCCACGACAGGCCGACGAAGCCATGCAGGACGTTGATGTCCGCGATCTGCGTGTGCGCGTGAGCGAAACTTTAAGGCAAGGAAGCGAAGATATATCGTTCTATAAAGAGAAGAGCGGAAACGAAGGATGAACCAGGAAATTCCCAAGCCGCTGCGGAACGCGTTGGCCAGGAAAGGTGGCGGGCGACGTTCACCCTTCGCCCGACATGCTCACATCGTTCATGGAGCGCACGTTAACTCCACTGGAGAGCGAAGCGGTCGTCCACCATCTGGCGCAGTGCGTGGAGTGCCGTGAAATCGTGTTCCTGGCCAGCGAAGCGGCAGAAGATGTGGAGAGTGACGAGAAGTTCGTGGCAGCAGCGGCACCGAGCCGCGTTGCTGCCATGCCTGTCTATGCCGATGCTTTGCATCCGGCCCTTGCCCCAACCAGCCCGCCTCGTCCGCGACGTCCGCGATGGCCGGTGCGATTGCGGTGGGCAGCGTCGATTGCGGCGGTCGCGGTGGTCGTCACGGGCGGGCTAGTTCTGCGTTCTTCGCGTGCTGGGAGCGGGCACAACGCCACGGCGCTCACGGTTGCCAGCAATCGTCCGGTTTCGGCAATTCCCGAGACGCAGCAAACTACGGCCGCTACAAGATTTGCAGCTCCATTCCACGGAGCCTTCTGCTCCGCCGACGCTTACAAAGGCTGCACCGCACGGGGCGACCAAGGCTGCGCGTGCTGGAAAAGCCTCCCCATCAAGCAGCGTCGTCGCTCCTAATTACGCGGATGAATTTAAGGCACCGCCAGCGAGGGGAGCTGCACCGCGAGCGGCGGCTCCGCAACCAAACCCCGACGCTGTTGCCGGTGTAAGCAGCGCCTTGGCTCCCCAGATTCGTCCTCAGAATTCGTTCGCGGAAAATGAAGCCACTCCCGCTTTAGTACAACCGGGCGCTCCGCTGATGTTCGGCAAATCACAGGTAGGCCTGCATGCAGTGAGCACCGCAAGACCGCAGTGGCGCATCGGCCCCGACGGCCACCTTGAACGATCGATGGTGCCGGAGCAATGGACTCGTGTGCTTGACGATCAATCGGTCACGTTTCACGCGGTGGCTGCGATAGGAAATGATGTTTGGGCCGGGGGTAACGGCGGCGCACTTTTCCACTCGACCGATCATGGCGAACATTGGAGCAAAGTTTCACTCGCCGCAAATTCCACCGTCGAGACGGGGGCCATCGTTTTCATTCGCTTCGACGATCCGCAACACGGAGTCGTCACCTCCGACAGCGGAACTCGCTGGGCAACGACCGATGGTGGACTTACCTGGACGACCCAGTGAGGGCGGGAGAGCGGCCAATAGACTTAAGATCCGACAGAATATCACCCGGCAAGTTTTTCGATGGAGCGGTATGCAGGACGCCATCTCCGAGTCCCCGATATAATCGACCGCCATGGACTTGCAGCCTGCGTCCTTCATTCGCAGATGGTTCGATCCTAAATATGGCGCGGCGGACCGCCTGCTTCCCCGCTGGCTGTTCTTGCGCGCTCTGGGGCTGATTTATTTTTCCGCTTTCTTCTCGCTCATATTTCAAATCCGCGGGCTAATCGGCGCACAGGGAATTCTTCCATCCAACGAATATCTCGAAGCCGTGGCGCGCCAGTTCGGTGTAGCCCGCCTCTGGTTTACGCCGACGTTGCTGTGGTTCTCAACCAGCGGGCACATGCTAATGGCAATCTGCTGGGTTGGGATGCTTGCGTCGCTGCTGGTCTTCTTCAACGTCTGGCCGCGCGGCATGCTGTTTGTCTGCCTGGTGTGCTTTCTTTCGTTTGTAAGCGCCGCACAGGATTTTTCCGGCTATCAATCCGACGGCATGTTGCTGGAGGCAGGATTTATTTCGCTGTTTTTTGCGCCGCGAGGATTTTTCCCCGGCTTGGGCAGAGCGCATCCGCCATCGCGTGCCAGCCTTTTCCTGCTGCAATGGGAGTGGTTCCGCATCTACTTCGAGTCGGGCATGGTGAAGTTGGCCAGCGGCGATGTCGAGTGGCGAAATTTCACCGCGATGGATGAGTACTACCAGAATGGACCGCTGCCCACCTGGATTGGCTGGTACGTGCAGCACCTCCCACACTGGTTTCACGCGTTTGCCACTGGCGCAACGCTGGTCCTCGAGCTCGGCCTGGTATTCATGCTGTTCTTGCCGCGACGCTGGCGGATCCTGTGCTTCTTCATCGTTACCGCGTGGCAGATTCCCGTGATTCTCACCGCGAACTACACTTTCCTGAACTACCTCGTGCTCGTGCTTGGATTCCTTCTGCTGGACGACGGGTTTCTGCTGCGTGTCATGCCAGAGCGCTGGCGAGCCTACATCGGTCCGCGGATCGCCCGCCCGCCAGAGCCAGATGCAGAGTTGCCAGAGTCTCCGTCGGGTTACGTACTTCCCCGACCGAAGTCCGTACGTCCTTTGCACGCACTACGGCTGTCGCTCACCAGCGTGATGCTAATCTGGATCTTCTACGCCACGACCGCGCAGATGATCTGGATCATCTTTCCTCGCTTCCCGGCTGCCCACTTCGCCAGTTGCCGCACTCGATCCTTTTCGTATCGCTAATCGCTATGGGCTGTTTGCAGTGATGACCCGCGGCCGGTGGGAGATCGAATTCCAGGGCTCCAACGACGGACAGAATTGGGTGGCCTATCCGTTTCGCTATAAGCCGCAGGACCCTGGCAAGCCGCCAGGAATTTATGCGCCTTATCAGCCTCGCTTCGATTGGAACCTGTGGTTCGCGTCGCTGGGCTCCTGGCGCGAGAACTTGATCGTGCCCAGCACCGAAGAACGTCTGCTGGCTGGCTCACCCGACGTGCTGGCGCTATTTGCCGGAAACCCGTTCCCTCAAGCCCCGCCGCAGCAGATGCGCGCCGTGCTTTGGCAGTACTGGTTCACCACTCTAGCGGAGAAGCGCGCCACTGGAATGTGGTGGAAGCGAAAGCTGATCGGACTGTATGCCCCGGTGCTGGAGCGGCTTCCCGATGGCAAAGTTGGCGTTGTGCAATGGCCGGAGCCACTGCCGCCGCGGCAGTAACACTTGTTTGCAGGAACGCATCCTACTCCAAAGAATTTTAAAATTGAGACGAGGAGTTCGCATGCCTGCTAAGAAAACCAACCGATGGGTAAAGACGGTAACCACGGATTCAACTCATCCTCCAGAGGGTTTGTTCAACAAGAGCGCGGCCACCATCGCAAAGTCTTTGGCCTCCAAAAAGGTGTCTCCCAAAGGCCCGGGATCGGGGATGCGGATGCTGACGTATTACATCAACCGTGCTGGGCACAATTTAAGCGCCTCCCGCCGGGCCGAGTTGGAGAAAGCAAAGTCGCTGCTCTCCAAGCGCGTAGCGAAACACAAAGAGGCCGATAAGCGTCGAAAAGCAGCGTGAGCATGACGACGTCTCTCCCCCGAAGTTCATCGCTTATTGGATTGGGAGAAGCAGCAAGCTAAACTATTCCCCTATGCCTGCGACGCCACGACGAGCCGCTGTGATCGGCGCAGGGCCCAACGGTCTGGCAGCGGCAATCGTTCTCGCCCAGGCGGGCTTGCACGTCGATGTATTCGAGGCCGAGGCGCAGCCGGGCGGCGCGGCGCGCAGCATGGAGCTGACCCTGCCGGGGTTCCTGCACGACTTCGGCTCCGCCGTGCACCCGATGGCTGCGGGCTCGCCATTTTTCTCTTCCCTGCCCTTGCCTGACCACGGTTTGGAATGGATCCATCCGGCGGCGCCGTTGGCGCATCCGCTCGACGACGGTACTGCAGTAATTCTGGAGCACGATCTTGACGCTGCCGAGGTTGCCTTTGGCGAGGACGGCAAAGCGTGGCGTCGATTGATGGGGCCATTCGCTGAGCACTGGGTCGAACTCGCTCCCGAGGTGCTCCGGCCCGTCCATTTATTTACTAGGCATCCCTTGTTGCTGGCACGTCTCGGGCTGGTCGGATTTCCCTCTGCAACTGCGCTCGCTGCACATCGGTTTCGCAACGCCAGAACTAAGGCACTCTTCGCCGGACTGGCAGCACATTCTGTCCTTGCCCTCGACGAACCGCTGACCGCTTCCTTCGGGGTGATGTTTGGCGTGACCGCACATGCGGTGGGATGGCCCATCCCGCGCGGCGGCTCGCAAGCCATCAGCAATGCGCTGTGCGGCTACCTCGCCAGCCTGGGAGGAGTGCTGCACGCGTCGACCCGTATTGACAGCCTCGACGCAATTGGTAAGTACGATGTCATGCTCTGCGATGTAACGCCCCGCCAGTTGCTGCGAATTGCCGGCCGTCGGCTGTCTTCCGCGTATCAGCGCCAACTCCAGGGGTATGCTTACGGCCCCGGTGTCTTCAAGGTTGACTATGCTTTATCCAGCCCGATTCCCTGGCGGGCCTCCGAATGTTTACGTGCCGCGACCGTGCATATCGGCGGCACCCTGGAAGAGATTGCCGCGTCGGAGGACGCCATGCGGCATGGACGTCACGCCGAGCGACCGTTCGTGTTGCTCTCGCAACCCACTTTGTTCGACCCCACGCGTGCCCCGCAAGGGAAACACGTCGGCTGGGCCTATTGCCACGTGCCAAACGGCTCGCAATTCGATATGCTCGAGCGCCTGGAAGCGCAGATCGAGCGCTATGCGCCGGGATTCCGAGATTGCGTCCTGGCACGCCGAGTGCTTAGCCCGGCATCGCTGGAAAGCATGGATGCGAATCTGGTGGGAGGAGACATCGCCGGCGGCGCGATGAGTCTGCGGCAGTTTCTGTTTCGGCCTACGCGGCGGCAATATGCCACCTCGGCCAACGATATTTATCTCTGCTCTTCCTCGACTCCACCGGGCGGCGGAGTGCACGGAATGTGTGGCTACAACGCCGCCAGATTGGCGCTCTCACGACTGTGAACCATCCACCGGAACTCGGCGCCGCAGGAAAGATTGGGGACCGCGCTTTCGCTGACCGCGATTGGCGGCTTCGTTGACGCAGTGGGCTACATTGCCTTGTTCCAGGTGTTCACCGCGAACATGAGCGGCAACAGCGTCCATGCCGGCATCTATATCGGAAAGCTGAATTTCCCTGAACTGCTGCGTCCGGCGTGTGCCATTGTTGCCTACGTGATGGCACTGTTGCTCACCCGGATTGCGCTTATGGCGGGCGCCCGGCAAGGCATACATCGAGTTGCCACCTGGACCTTGGGTTTGGAAGCTTTGCTATTGGTGCTGTTCGCGCAGGCGACTCCCGCCATGAAACTCGGCCAGGTGGTCAACCTCCATTCGGCCGTTTACTTTTCCCTGGTGGCGCTGCTGGCATTTGCCATGGGGGTACAGACAGCGACCCTTACTCACGTCGGTGCGCTGACCGTTTACACGACCTTCGTCACCGGCACGCTGACCAAATTCACCGAATCGCTCACCCGTGTCCTGTTCTGGAGCTACGATCAAGCGAAACAGGCCGGAACGAGTATGTCTGACATTGTCAGACTGTCGCCAAAGCAAAAGGACGTACGCGAAACCGCATTTCTGGCTGCGACCTGGATGTGTTACGTAGTGGGAGCGGCAATCGGGACACTCAGCAAACGCAGGTGGGAGTTGCGGTCGTTGTATCTCCCGGTCATGGTTTTGGTCGTCTTCATCGTGATCGATCAATTTCGCCCTATTGGAGTTCAAGAAGAGAACCAGCAGCAGGGCTGACGCGATTCCCTTCAGCCCACACATTACAGGAATTTTCAGCCACCGCTGACTGCAGGAACAATCGAAATCTCACATTTGTCGGGGAGACGACTCGCCAGTCCTCCCGTATAGCGGGCATTTTCATTGCCGATGAAAATATTGATATGCTCGCGCACTTGTCCCTGCTCATTTGCGACGCGGTCACGAACGCCTGGGTGGAGTGTCCAGAGGACCGCCAACGCCTCGGCCAAAGTCGCCGGTGACTGTTCAATCTCGACCGTGCGGCGTCCGCCGGTAAATTCGCGCAAGGCGCTTGGAATGTGAAAAGTGACCGGCATGGCTCACCGCTTCGTTCGACGCGACTTGGTCACGGACCGCGATCTGGTTTTGCTCATAGACCGGGATTTGGTTTGCGATGCCCGCGTCGCCTTAGGCAAGCTCGGTCTGGGGCTGCCGGAGCCGTCTCCCACGACTGCAGCCCGTACGCAGACCACTGACGGCAGCCCATCAAGTATCTTTTGCCAGGTCTTTCCTTCATCGCGTGAGCCAAAGAGGTGCCCGCTGCGGGTACCGAAGTAAATCCCGGCGGGGTCGAATGAATCCGCTGTCATGGCATCACGCAGGACAGTTTCATAGGCGCGTTTTTGAGGCAGGCCATGCATCAAGGGCTCCCATGATGCACCGGCGTTGCGGGTCCGATAGACTCGCAGGCGGCCGTCGCACGCGCAGCGGAACTGATCGGATTCAACTGGAACGATGTACGCGCAGTCGGGATTTCTGGGATGCATGAGCGTGACAAAACCGAAATCTGACGGCACTCCATTGGCAATGTCGGTCCAGCTTTCGGCGTGGTCGTCAGAACGATACAGTCCCCAATGGTTTTGCAGGAAAAGGCGTTCGGGACGATCAGGGTGCAGCGCGATTTTATGTACGCATTGTCCGAACTCGGGATATTTGTCGGGCATGAACATGGCGCGGATGCCGCGGTTTTGCGCGGTCCAGCTACGTCCGCCATCGTCAGTTCTGTAAACCCCGCCCGCTGAGATCGCCACGTACATCCGCTGATTGTCCGCGGGGTCGAGCAAAATGGTGTGCAAAGCCAGGCCTCCATTGCCCGGCATCCAGCGCGGGCGATGGGGATGATCGAACAGACCGCGCACCAGCGACCAGGTTTCGCCGGCGTCGCGGGTTTCGAAAAGTGCGGCCGGCTCGACCCCGCAATAAAGCACGCTGGGTTCCTCAGGCCGGCCGAGCGTTATCTGCCAGATGTTCTTCAACGAGACGCCGGTATCGGAGGGAAATCGAATGTTCGCCTGTTGCGGATTGGTCCAGCTCTTCCCAAAATCATCGCTTGATCGCAGCAGGGTACCCCAATAACTCTGCGTCGAAGCCCAGATGCGGTGTTGGCCGCCGCGGCCGTCATAGGCCATCGCGTAAACGTTGTGGCCGTGAAAATAGGGACCACCGATCTCCCACCGGCTGCGCCGAGCATTGGAGCGAAGGATGAAGGCTCCCTTTGTCGTTCCCACTAACAAAAGAAAGTCTCCCTTGCGAACGTGAGCGTGCCGCACACTGTGCAAGACCGTGGTCTTGGGCGGACTTATGTCGGCGCCGGGATCAGTGGCGGCGATGGCGCCCGACTGCACCGCTTCCAGGGCCGCCTGAATTTCACCCGCGCGTTGATAACGCTGCGCCGGTTCCTTGGCCAGGCAGCGCTGGATGATTGCCCAAAAGCCGGGAGGCACGGGAGGGCCAAGCGGGTTCGGCGGTTCGCGCAAGATCGCCGAGCTGACCTCGAAGCCAGTGCGTCCTTCAAAGGGAAGGCGTCCGGACGCCGCTTCATAGAGCACAACTCCAAGCGACCATAAATCGCTGCGGTAGTCGGCCGGCTCTCCGCGCAGGAGTTCTGGCGCCATATACGGCAACGTGCCACTTACGCTGGACGCATCCTGCAGGGTTGCAAAGGACCGCGTGGCGCGCTCGGATGCTGCGCTTCCTACCTGTTTAGCCAGGCCGAAATCCAGGACTTTAACCAGGCCGTCGGAGGCGACGACAATATTCGCCGTCTTTAAATCGCGATGGATGATGCCTCGGTCATGAGCGCGGACAAGAGCGCTGGCAATCTGCACTCCATATCGCACAACTGCCTCCGGCGCCAGTCCCGCGTCTGCACTCATCGCGAGCAGAGACCTGCCCTCGACCAACTCCATTGCGATGTAGAGTTCGCCGTCGGTCTCGCCAACTTCGTAGATAGTGCAAATGTTGGGATGAGCTAGAGCAGAAGAGGCACGCGCCTCATGCAGCAATCGCTGGCTTGCCGAGGCGTCCAGGCCTGCGTCCTTCTTGACAACCTTCAAGGCCACATCGCGGTGCAACACCTCGTCATAAGCGCGATAGACAACCCCCATTCCTCCTTCCCCAATCTTCGCGACGACGCGGCAATGACCGAGAACCTGGCCGATCACAGATCGCTCTCCTCCCTCCCAATCTAGGCTGCGCTTTGGATTCCCGTCAACGAAGCTGAGCTGTACCGGAGCACCTACCAGTAAAGACACCGCGGTGCTAGCACTTTTGCCAGTAGACCCGAGGAGGAGGGCGCGACTAGGATTCCTTCCATCTCTAAAAAGCCTTTGAGTTTGCCTTCGATTCGTCGCAGGTGGCTCTTACCGCTGAGTTGATCGTGGGGATCGACTCGGTCCCTACTCTCCGCGGCGGAGACTAGCCCAGCACCACCCGTAAGGAGATATACGTATGGATTTGGGAGCGGGCATTCGGAAGCTAGCCTTGGGAGCCCTTGCCGTCTCGAGCTTTTTCGCGGGCGGAAGTGCGTCCGCGCAGCAGGTCACAGGCACTTTGGGTCAGGCCGACGCCACCACCACCATCAACGGAAAACAACTTCCACCGCCGCCGCCGAAGTTCGGTGGCGTAATCAAGCAACTGGCAACAGATTCCACGCCCTGGTGGCCACCGCGCATCGTGCCGCCCAAGGGCGCGCCTAATGTGCTGCTCATCATGACCGATGATCAGGGCTATGGCGTGCCGAGCACCTTTGGCGGCGTTATCCCCACCCCGAACTTGGACCGCATTGCGAAGTCGGGGCTACGCTACACGCAGTTCCACTCCACGGCGCTGTGCTCGCCGACGCGGGCGGCGCTGATCACCGGCCGCAACCATCACTCAGTCGGCTTCGGCGTCATCGGCGAATTGTCCACCGGCTACCCCGGCTATGACTCCGTCATCGGTCCTGAGAGCGCCACCATCGGCGAGATCCTGAAGGAAAACGGCTACGCTACCTCGTGGTTTGGTAAAGACCACAACACGCCGGCATTCACCTACAGCACAACAGCCGGGCCTTTCGACCAATGGCCGGTCGGCATGGGATTTCAGTATTTCTATGGTTTCCTGGGCGGCGAGACCGACCAGTGGAAGCCCTACCTGTTTCGCAATACGGAGATGGTCACTCCCTGGATTGGGCATCCCGGCTATAACCTCATCACCGATATGGCAGACGACGCCATCCGGTATTTGAGGGACCTGAACGCATCAGCCCCAGACAAGCCGTTCTTTCTCTATTATGTGCCTGGCGGCTCACACTCTCCGCACCAGCCAACGCAGGAATGGATCGACAAGTTCAAGGGCAAGTTCGACATGGGCTGGGAAAAACTGCGCGAGCAGATCTTCGAAAACCAGAAGCGGCTGGGCGTGATTCCGCCGAACACGAAGCTGACGCCGTGGCCGGACGGACAGGCGGAGTATGCGGGAGCCAAGTTGCCCAAGTGGGACTCGCTCAGCCAGGCGGAAAAGAAAATGTATGCCCGCGAAGCGGAGGTCTTTGCCGCCTACACCGCCTACACCGACTACGAGATTGGCCGCGTGATTGACGAAGTCCAGAAGATGGGCAAGCTCGACAATACGCTGATTATCTACATCGACGGCGACAACGGCACCAGCGCGGAAGGCAGCCTATACGGCACATTCAATACATTGACCGCATACAACGGCCTTCTGAACGAGCCGGAAGTCAAGCCCGTCAAGGTCATGAACCTATTGCATTACAACGACTGGGGCTCGGACAAAACTTACCCGCATATGGCGGTGCAGTGGGCTTGGGCATTTGATACACCCTTCAAGTGGACCAAGCAAGTGGCTTCGCATTTCGGGGGGACCCGGCAGGGCCTGGCGATTTCCTGGCCTGGCCATATCAAAGATCCCGGCGGCATTCGTACCCAGTTCCACCACGTCATCGACATTGTTCCGACCATCCTCGAAGCCGCCGGCATCCAGGCACCGGAGGAGGTCAAAGGCATCAAGCAAAAGCCGATCGAGGGCGTGAGCATGCTCTACACCTTTGACTCGGCCAATGCCAATGCGCCCTCGAAGCGCGATACGCAGTACTTCGAGATGGCCAGCAACCGCGCCATCTATCACGATGGTTGGATTGCCGCCACCACACCGCCCGCCCCGGTTTGGGAGCTGGGTACGGGTGCGATGCCTCCGCCAGACAAATACAAGTGGGAGCTTTACCACATTGCCGATGACTATTCGGAATTCAACGACTTGGCGGCCCAGAATCCCGACAAGCTGAAAGAGCTGCAGGCGCTGTTCCAGAAAGAAGCGGGAAAGTATCAGGTCTTCCCCTTGGATAACCGAGCCTTCGTACGCTTGCTGACGCCTCGTCCCAGCGCAATCGCCGGAAAAACCGATTTCACGTATACGGGCGTGAATCCTGGCATTCCGGTAGGCAACGCTCCCAGCATTTTGAACAAGGACTACACCATCACTGCGGAGGTGACGATCCCCAGCGGCGGCGCGGAGGGAGTCGTTGCAACCTTAGGCGGCCGTTTCGGCGGCTATGCGCTCATGCTCAGTCCGAGCGCGAGCTGGTTCTTCAGCAGCAAACCCGTCAAGTACTTCGGTCTGGGCTTGTTGATTTTCGGATTGCTTCTGCTCTTCATTGGCACAGCCGGCCGCTGGAGAAAACGCTTCGGTTACGCTGTACTGGCCATCGCCGCCGTCGGACTCGTTCTGGCTTTCGCCACCGACCTGTTCCACATAGGCCGCGGCAGACCGGTGTTCGTTTACAACTTGTTGGACTTGGAGCGCTTCCGCTGGGAAGGACTTTCTTCGCTGGACGAGGGCAAGCACACCATCGTGTTCGACTTCAAATACAATGGCCCCGGCCCCGGCAAGGGCGGCACCGGCGTGCTGAGCGTGGATGGCAAAGAGGTTGCTCGCAAGACGATCGAGCACACCATTCCACTGCTGATGTCAATCGACGAGACCTTCGACATCGGACTTGATACCCGCTCGCCGGTGGATTTCAGTTACGACGTGCCGTTCGCGTTTACCGGTACCATCGACAAGCTGAACTATAAGCTCGGGCCGTCGCAGTTGTCGGCCGAGGACCAAAAGAAGGTGGACGACGCAATGGCCAGAGTGAACAATTAGGCGGCCAGTCAACTGCTGCAAATTCCAAATCAAGTGCGCTGCCAGCCGCTGCGCTGGCAGCAATCCAAACTACGAAAGGATGATGATCATGAAATCGACATTTGCATTCTGCGCGATGCTACTGTGCATCGCATCCACGATTGCCGTCGGGCAACAGGTTTCCGTCAACTACAACCACAGTGCCAGCTTCGCGCAATATCATACCTATGCCTGGGGCGGCAACAATGCCAACCAGATCCAAAACTCCATCCTGGCGCAGGTAGCGCAACAGGACATCAACTCTGCAATGCAAAGCAAGGGTCTATCGATGGTGCAGGAATCGCAGAACCCTGACATCATCCTCACCGCAAACGGCGGCATGAGACAGCAGACTTCCTACAGTGCGTGGGGCATGCGCGGAATTGGCGGAGGCATGGGCGGCATCACTCCCGAGCAGAACGTGGAGGGCACCATGATCGTGGACCTCTATGACGCGAAGACGCAATCGTTGATCTGGCGCGGAATTGCGCAAGATACCCTGAACAACAATGGCAACAAGAACCAGCAGATGGTGGAGAAGGCCGTGCAGAAGATGTTCAAACAATGGCCGAAGTGAGTGACGGGATGCAGCCACCGGTAGTGCCGGCTGGCCGGAGCTCGCCTAGCCCGAAGGAGATCGCGTTGGAAACGCTGATCACGAAAGTGCAGAAGCTGACGGTCATGGCCCTCGCGGTGATGCTTATCGTCGTCATGCTGCTCTCCACGGTGCACTTGGGTTGGCTGATCGGCGAGGAAATCTTGAGACCACCGCGGTGGCTCATTCCGGTGCAAGGCCTGCTGGAAATTTTTGGATTCTTTCTGCTGGTGCTGATCGGCGTGGAATTGCTGGAAACGTTGAAAGCCTACGTGAGGAAAGACGTCATTCACGTGCGGGTTGTTCTGGAAGTTGCGCTTATCGCCATGGCGCGGAAGGTGATTATTGAAGAGCCGAACACCGTGCCCGGCGTCACCTTGTTTGGGATCGCGGCGCTGATTCTTGCATTAGGAATTGCGTTTTACTTTGAGCGGCAGGCAAAAAGAGAGGGACGACCGGGTGAGCACGGAGTGTTGTGACTGCGTAATTGCTGGAGCCGGAAACACCCCGAAACCTGGAGTACACATGACAACAAGAACGCTGGTAGTTCTGTCAGCGGCTATCGAGTTGGCAACCGGAGTTGTCTTGATCGCCAATCCTGACCTTGTTGCCCATGTGCTGTTGGGCGACGGTCTTTCCCACAGCGGCGTAGCGGTCGGCCGACTGACCGGGGTTGCGCTGCTCTCTCTGGGGCTGGCGTGTTGGCCGAGCAGAGATGAAGCTACCTCGCCTGTCACTTGGGGACTGTTCACCTACAATCTACTGGCAGCTCTTTATCTTGGCTATCTCAGAGTCGGCGGGGGCTTCGCCGGATACCTGCTATGGCCGGCGTGTGCGCTTCATGCTTTGATAACGCTTCTGCTTGTACGCCCAGCGTATGAGAGAGTTTCGACAGCGAAGGCGGCGCGGAGGATCCGGCCATAGCGTAACAGGAGAAGCAAAGGCGGCGCCGGTGCCAAGCTGGCGACCCTTGTTACCGCGCGATAAGCCTGCATGGTTGGCTCGGTAGGCAGGACGGGGCATCATCTTACAAACTAACCGCTGCCAATCGTTCCTTGCGCGCAAGACATCCGGCTGCATATACTTTGAAGGTTTGCCCGCCGATGCTGGATGCGCAGGTCTACAAGAGCGTCCACCGAATCGTGCCGCAAGACTCCCACAATAATTCGGAGAAATCTATGGCTACAGCACACACTCTTGAGCAGGAAAGCAATCCTTGGGAACAACAAGCGGCGCGCTTCAATCTGGCGGCGGAGAAACTGAAGCTCGAGGAAGGCTTGTGGCGGGTTTTGCAACAGCCCAACCGCGAGATTATCGTCCACATCCCGGTCAACATGGACAACGGGCAACTGGAAGTGTTCACGGGCTACCGGGTGCAGCACTCCATCGCGCGCGGGCCCGCCAAAGGTGGTGTGCGTTATTCGCCCGATGTGACGCTCGACGAAGTGCGCGCCTTGGCAAGCTGGATGACCTGGAAGTGCGCGGTGGTGAATATCCCGTTCGGCGGGGCCAAGGGCGGCATTATTTGCGATCCCAAGAACATGTCGCGCGGCGAATTGGAGCGTATGACCCGCCGCTACACCTCTGAGCTGATCGAGTTTATCGGCCCCGAGAAGGATGTTCCGGCGCCCGATGTCAACACCAATGAGCAGACCATGGCGTGGATGATGGATACCTACTCCATGCACATGCGCCAGACGGTAACGGCGGTGGTGACCGGCAAGCCGCTGAACATGGGCGGTTCGCGCGGCCGGCGCGAAGCCACCGGCCGCGGCGTGATGATCATCTGCGATGAATCCATCAAGAAGAACAACATGACGCGCGAGAACACCCGCGTGGTCATCCAGGGCTTTGGCAATGTCGGCTCGAATGCCGCCGTGCTCATGCATCAGGCCGGATACAAGGTGGTCGGCATCGGCGAGTGGGACGGCGGCCTGTACAACAGCAAGGGCATTGATGTTGCGGCACTGTGGGAATATCGCCAGAAGGAAGGCACCATCCATGGCTTCAAAGGCGCTGAACGTGCGGACACCGAAGAGTTGTTGATCACGGATTGCGAAATCCTGATTCCAGCGGCCACGGAGAATGTCATCAACTCGGGGAATGCCCACAAGGTAAAAGCGAAAATCCTGGTCGAAGGCGCCAACGGGCCCACCACGGCGGCCGCCGATGACGTCCTCAGCGATAAGCATGTCTTCGTAATGCCTGACATCCTGGCCAATGCCGGCGGCGTCACCGCATCGTATTTCGAGTGGGTGCAGGACCGGCAGGGCTACTTCTGGAAAGAGTCGGTGGTCAATGAACAACTGGAACACATCATGGTGTCGTCGTTCGAGGATGTGGTCCGTTATGCCGAGACGCACAAGGTAAACAATCGAATTGCGGCGTACATGCTGGCCATCGATCGAGTGGCGTATACCATCCGGCAGCGCGGGATCTATGCGTAGAAGGGGATGCGATTACCTGCCCCGCCCTAGCCAAAGCCGGGCTGGAACGGGGACTCAAGTTCCGGAGCGCCTCGCTCAACAGGGGTGTATCAGACATTGGCTTTGAAGGGATTGAATACCTGAACATTCAATTGCTTGAAGTCGTCCTCGTTGCGTGTGGCCACAATCAGACTATGCGTGCGAGCTGTGGCTGCGATCATCCCATCCTCAATCAGGTGGTCCGATTTGCCATGCAGAAGGCGGCCCCATTCGCGAAAGGAAGCTGTATCCATAGGAAGAATCTGATAGGAGTTTGCCAGTTGGTCAACCCATAGTTCGATCTCGCTGGCTTTCTCTGGATTCTGGCGTCGCGCCAACTCAATGCCTGCCTGCAATTCGCCCATAGTCACCGCCGAGATGAATGCCTGCTCTTCGCGCAAGTCCGCGAGCCAAGCGACCACAGCTCCATGAGGCTTATGCTTTCGCACTTCTGAAACCACGTTGGTGTCCAACAAGTACTTTTTCAATTGAAGTTCACCGGCTTCCGCCGCCGCAGTCTGCCTCTCGCAGGAACAAGCTCTTCAAAGCGCGGCCCCTCTCCTAGAAGCAGCGCCTTCAGACCGGGGCGAGCCGACCTCTGCAGGCGACGCCACTCTTCGATCGGGACCAGCACCGCAGCTTCAACTCCGCGCCGTGTGACAATCTGAGGGCCCTTTTTGATGACTATTTCCAACAGCTCGCTGAATCGAGCTTTGGCGTCTTGTACCTGCCATGAAGCCAAACGACACCTCCGTTTTCCTGCGATAGACAATATGACTAGTCAGGTAACTAGTCAAGCTTAAAAAATTCAGCACGGGAGTTGTGCCGTTGTTCGTCGAAGCTTCGCACCTCGACTCCGGCAAGTTGCGCCACTTCCAAGCTGTTCCCGTTCTGGGACAAAATAAATTTTTGCGACAGTCACAATTCGCCGCTCGAATTGAGGCATAATATCGCCCAAGCTGTCGTGCCTGTACGGAACTCTTCCTGTAGGGTCATAATGCAAGGCATCTATTTTTGTCTGCGATTGTTGGCGGTGGCGGTGGCCTTTCCGGTCATCCTGACCTACATCGTCATCCTTATTGCGATTCACCCGATCGCAACCGTCCGGACCGGTTTTCATCCACCTTTGCGAGTGTGGATGGGTGTGCTGGACTGGGCCAAGGGGATCCCGGTGGGTTACAGCTATTGGGAGCATTATCAGGCGCCATCGATGCTGGACGAAATCGCTGTTCACCATGACGAGTAGATCGCTGGGCCACCTTTCTCTAATTGCATTCAATCCAAGCGGTGGAGGATAATCGGCTGTTAGGCCGCAGCCAGCGCCGTGGTGTGGCGATTCTCTCTTGTGAACCTCCCGAACTACATCACGCTCACCCGGATCTTCAGCATTCCGGTCCTCATTTGGATACTGTCGAGCAGCCGCTTCAACTCCACCAACGGCGACCGCGAACTGCTGGCTTCGTTCGTCTTCATCGCGGCTTCGTTGACCGACGCCATCGACGGCTATCTCGCGCGCAAGCGGGCGCAGGTGACCACCATTGGGATGCTACTCGATCCGGTAGCCGACAAGCTCCTCATCGCCGCTGCCTTCATCACGCTGGTGCAATTCAATCCGCGCACGGTGCCTGCATGGATGGCCGTCATCATTATTGGGCGCGAGTTCCTCGTGAGTGGGTTGCGATCCATCGCGGCCTCGGAGGGCTTCACCATCCAGGCCAGCGAGCTAGGCAAAACCAAAATGCTGGTGCAGATTGTGTCGGTGGTGGCGGCGATCATTGATCATCACTGGACGCATCTTCCCTGGTACTTCCTGAGCCTGCCGGTGCATCCCATCGCCCTCGTATCAATCTGGCTGATGGTGACTTTGTCGCTGCTGTCGGCCATCGACTACTTCGTGGGATTCTGGCGAAAGATTGATCGCCACGCCGAGAAGCGCCGCAAGCGGCGTTCGTTTGTGCTGAGCCGGCGCAGGAAGCGCAACGATGTCCCCGTTCTCTGACGAACCCGCGACTGCGGTGCAGTCATGCGAGTATTCCCCCGAGGAACGAGAGCTGCTTCTGCGGCTGGCGCATCGGTCGATTGAGCTGGCATTGGAAGGCCGCAGTGTCGCTACGACGGCGCCAACTCCCCACCTCGCAGAGTCTCGCGGAGCTTTTACGACTTTGCATCTGGAAGGCAAACTTCGCGGATGTATCGGATACGTGTTACCAGCCCAGTCTCTCTATGCGACGGTTGCCGAGTCAGCCCGAGCGGCGGCCCTGGACGACCCGCGTTTTCTGCCGGTAACGCCGGAAGAGGCGCCGCGCCTCAAGGTTGAGATCAGCGTGCTTTCGCCCTTGCAGCCTATTCGGCCCGAGGAGGTCACGGTGGGCCGACACGGACTTGTTGTCAGCCAAGGCGGTCACCGCGGATTGCTTTTGCCGCAAGTTGCTCTCGAGTGGGAGTGGGACCGCGAAACTTATCTGGCGCAGACCTGCCTCAAGGCCGGCCTGCCAGCCGACGTCTGGCAGCACGGTGCCCAGCTGCAGGCATTCACCGCCGAGGTGTTTGGCGAAGCATAGCCGGCCAAGCCGAAGACGCATCTACCAATAAGTCATTTCATAGCAATAATATAACAGCGTAGTTGCATGGCTGATTCGTGCCCGTCGATAGACCTTCCTGCCCTATCTACAACATTTTGTAAGAAGATAGTTGCAACTCTTCTTGTGCATCTGTAACATCGTCCAGCTACATGCGCGCGTCTGCAAGCAGTTACGCATCTCGAATCCATCGTTTCCGGTTGCCCCGGGTTTGTGTACCGGTGGTCGGTGCTGATGCCTCCACCATGATCGAACGTGCGGAGTCGGTGGTGCGTGATAATGCCTTTCTGGAGTTAAGGTTAGACTACCTTCCACAGCCTGCAGCCGCTTTTCCCAAGCTGAAGACCTTCCTTGAAATGCACCCGGAGGCGACGGTGATCGCCACCTGCCGGCGGGCAGTAAACGGCGGCAAGTTCAAGGGTTCGGTCGCGGCTGAACTGGCGATCTTGCTGAAGGCGGCGGATGTGGGTTTCCCCTTGGTGGACATCGAGTTACAAAGCGCCAAGAGTCTGAAGCCCGACCAGCTGCGCGGGCTCACCGACCGGGTTGGATTGATCATCTCCTACCACGACTTCCGTGCCACCAAGAAACTGGAAGAGCAGTTTGCCGGGATGAGCGAGTATCCGGCCGATTTCTACAAAGTGGTGTCAACGGCGACCAATCTTTCCGACAACGTGGTGATGATGAAGTTCCTCGAGGCGAATTCGGCCAAGCACGAGATGGTGGGTTTGTGCATGGGGGAACAGGGGATCATCAGCCGGGTGCTGGGGGTGCGGGCGGGCAGCATCTTCACTTTCGGAGCGGCAAAGAGTGGCGAAGAGACCGCTCCAGGACAAGTACCGTTTAACGAATTAAGGGACATCTACCGCATCGATAACGTGGATGCCGCAACCCAAGTTTACGGGGTGGTGGGGGATCCAGTTGAACATTCCCTCTCACCCATCATGATGAACGCCGCGTTTCGACGCGAATCCGTGAATGCTGTTTATTTGTCGCTGCACGCCAAGAGCCTGAAAGATCTGCTGGCCTGCGTCCGCGACATACCGATTCGCGGTCTCAGCATCACCATGCCGTATAAGCAGGCGATTGTAGAGGAGTTAGAGAATTCCGATCCGCTGACACGTCAAATCGGTGCCTGCAACACGCTGGTTCGCAGCCTTGACGGCAAACTGTATGGATTCAACACCGATGTCGGCGGCATCGTAGCTCCGCTGGAGCAGCGGCTTCATTTGGCTGGCGCACGCATCCTTGTGTTGGGCGCGGGCGGGGCGGCGCGCGCCGCAGCTTTCGGATTGAAAGCGAAAGGCGCCGAGGTCTTCGTCAGCAATCGCACCCCGGAAAAAGCGCAGGCGCTGGCACGGCAAGCGAAAGTGAAATACCTAAAACGTGGCGATATCGCGAAGACTGCATTCGACGTGATCATCAACGCAACTCCCGTAGGGATGGCCAGCAGCAAACAATCTCCACTGGAAGAGAAAGAGCTGAACGCGAAGTACGTTTTCGATCTCGTTTACATCCCGGCCGAGACCAAGCTCATCAAGATGGCGCGAGCCAAGAACCTGCAAGTCATACCCGGACTGGAGATGTTCGTCCAGCAGGGTGCGCGGCAATTTGAGATATGGACCGGCAAGCCCGCGCCCATCGCTGAAATGGCTTATGTCGTGACCAAAGCACTGGAACGACGCGCCGCCCAAGAAGAGGCGTTGGAGGCGAAGCCTGCGGCAAAGAGTTCATCGCGCAAATTAGTTAAGGCATCCCGCAAGTGATGGCCGCAAGAGGCTTCAAAGTGCGCCCTGCCAACCCAATAACCAGCGTTTATCTAGCTGGGTAGTTCGTTTGATATGAGGTCGGATCAGCTGGCACTTTAGGAATTTTTCCAGCTTACTTACTTTTTAGAAGAACGGGGATAAACACTGTCAAGACGATCAGGGCGGTACCAGCCAACAGCCCGATGCCCTGTGCTCGTTGCTCCTTGGCATATTCCGCTGAAGGCGTGCCAGTCGCCTGTCGCCCCTTTGACCATCGTGCCAACGAGACAATACCCAACGCTACGAAAATCAAGGGCATGAGGACCGTGAGAACGGCAATAATTGACCAACCGAACCACGGGCTGACGACGACAACCCTCGAAAACACAATGATGCCGGCAAGAGGAATACCAGCGGCCAGAACTGCAAACTTGACGAGCTGCTTCTTAAAGCTGGTTCCTGCGATGGGATTAACCGGATGGCCCGTAGGACAGCGCACGGCCCGCGCTCCTGGCTCGGCCTCCACATAGATATCGCATTCTAGACACACGAATCTAACCGGTTTCAAAGCAAGACCCTTGTACGTCCAGACTATCTCAACGATTCCAGGTAATCCACCACGGCCTCGGCATCAGCACGATTCATCTTGTATGCAGGCATTGGTGGCCGCGCTAGCTGTCCATTGGGCGCCAGTCCGGTCATGAAGAACTGGACGGCTTTCTGGTGGTCCCAGCCGGGCAGTCCCGCAATGTTGGGTGAGGTGTCGGCCCAGACCGGCATCGGAACCGTCGGCGCGAAATCGAGTTTCTTACCCTGCAGCCACTTGCCTTGTATGAACTCGCCCTTTTCATTCATCGGAGTATGGCAGTCGCCACACTGGCCGATGACTTTAACCAGGTACTCGCCGTGGGCTATCTGTTTTTGCTTGGAGTCGCTTTTGGTCTGAGCAGCCGAAGTATGGCTCAGCGTCGCAACAGCCAATACTCCCGTCGCCAACACAATCACAAGATTTTTCATTCTCTCTCCAGGGAGTTTCCACTTTCCAGTCTAAGGGTTCAATTTTCGTGCATCGCAAAGTAGAAGGTGACAAGTCGGGTTCGTGAGGATTGCGACGCGAGAAGATAGTACGGTTGCGTACGACCGCTTGTCTATCCAGCCTGAGGACGGGCACCCCGTGCGACAATGTGTGTGCCGCTTGGGTAGGGGGTCAGTATGAATGTTGACAGCACTTTTGCCCGGTAAACAGCACGAGGGGTTCAGCCTATGGCTGTGAAGCGTGTGATCAAAGGTGTGCACATCGTCCCGATGGGAATGGCAAATGCCTTTCTGATCGAGGGCGACGATGGGTTGACACTGATCGACGCCGGCTACCCGCGTAAGGAGGCAGCCGTCTTCGAAGCCATCCGCGGGCTTGGCCGTTCGCCAGACCAGCTCAAGCACCTAATTTTCACTCACGGCCACCCTGATCATATCGGGAGCGCGGCTGCGATCGTACGGGAAACCGGTGCGAGGACCTACATGCACCCGCTCGATATCCCAATCGCCGAAAGTGGAGGTCCTTTTCGGCCTCTGAGGGCGGCACCCGGTCTGTTGCGGCAAGGGCTGTGCAAGCTGCTCTACCATCCCGACCAGCGACTGGAGCCGGTAGCCATCAACCAGCCTTTGACCGCCGGGGAAATGCTGCCTATCGCTGGCGGCATCGAAGTTATTCATACTCCTGGGCATTGCGCGGGACAGGTCGCTCTACTGTGGCGTCCGGGACGAATGCTGTTCGCCGGCGACGTGTGCATGAACATCATGGGCCTCGGTGACCCCATCGGCTTCGAGAGTTTGCAGGAAGGTCGTGCAAGCCAGCGCAAAGTTGCCAGTCTTTCATTCGATGCTGCCGGGTTCGGCCACGGCGGGCCTATCACCCACGATGCGTCGACGCGTTTCCGCAATAAGTGGGGCGAGAAATCGCCAGCCTGACACGGGAGACGCCGCGAAGCGGCTTGTTGGCATCTAAGCGCAAGGGGCGAACACGACCTCGATCAATTGGCCGAACCAGCGGAGAGATCGCCATGTCGAAATCGCACAGCTGCACAAGACTGCTGCACACCCTGATCTCACAAGCACGTCCACCGTTCAGAGGTCGGCCCTATTGTGACGAGGCTTTCGGAAGCAACGTATGAACAGCAGGAGGGCGGATTCTGTGAGGGTTCATCTCGTAAATCCCAGCGATAACTCCTTCGGCACGGCGGTAATCACGCCGCGATGGCTATTCGTACTTGCAGCGGCGACGCCTCAGGCCGTAGGCGACCCAATTCTGGTCGACGAGTCGCTGGAACAGATTGTCCCGGAAACCATCCTGGCGGGGGACATTGTCGGCATCAGCGTTCATACCGGTAACGCTCTGCGCGGGTATGAGGTTGGCCGCATGGCGCGTCAACGCGGCGCCTGGGTCGTATTTGGCGGCATTCATGCCACCTTGTACCCCGACGAGGCTTTCGAGCACGGGCACGCCCACTCGGTCGTGAAGGGCGACGGCGACGTCGCTTGGGGCATGGTTGTCGCCGATTGCATTGCCGGCAAACCGCGCCGGATATACGAGGGTGGCCGGATCGCAGGCAGCCGCTTTCTCGCCGCGCGCTGGGACCTGATGCCGCCGGGTAAATATATGTGGGCGTCGGTGCAGACTCTCCGGGGCTGCCCGAAGCACTGTTCTTTTTGCAGCGTCTGGCGGACCGACGGCCAGCAGCCCCGGCAAAGGCCGTATCAGGCGGTAATCCAGGAAATCGTGAATCTGCGGCGGATGGGTTTTCGCTTCATCGCCCTTGCCGACGATAACTTCTACCCGGTCACGCTCACCGACCTTCGATTGGCCCGGCAGCAAAACAACGCCGCCCGGCTGGCGGAGCTGAGCGCCATCCGCCACGAGCGATTCCGACTCATGGAACAGCTCTCCAAGCTGCCGAAAGACATGGTGTTCTTTACCCAGATCACAATGGAAGCGGCTGAGGACGGCAGCTACCTGGACGCTATGCGGCGCGCCAACATCAAGGGCGCGTTGGTGGGAGTCGAGGCTGTCACCCCGGAGGGTCTCAAGGCCGTCTTCAAGGATTTCAACCAGTCCGGCGAGGCGCTGAGCAGGCAGTTGCTCAGCTTCGAGCAGCACGGCGTTCACGTGCTGGGATCGTTCATCTTCGGCCTGCCGACCGACAAGCCGGAAACCTTCGATGCCACAGTGCAGATGGCCATGAAGTCCGGTATACGCTTCGCTCAGTTCTTAATGATGACGCCGTTTCCTGGCACGGTGGATTTTGTCCGCTGGGAGCGAGAGCAGGGAAAAAGCCCGGATTTCGTCGTCGATGTGCCTGTTACCCGCTACTGGCTCATTCCGGCGGAGGTTCGGCCAAAGATGTTCACGCCTCACCCGTCGATGAGCTCGCGCGAGATTGCCGAACGGACGCAGAAGGCCTGGGACCGTTTCTATACCTGGAAAGCGGTGTGGCAGAGGTCGGCCTGCGCGCCCAGACTCCGCTCCAGGGTGGCATTTGTCCTGCTTTCCAAGCTCTACCGGCAGATGTATGCGGCAACCGGAATTTCCGCCGATAGCGCCCGCAGGAAAAAGTCCAAGACCTGGGCCCGGTGGACGGGCAGACACTGCAGCAAGTTGTTTCGGGCGAAACCGATGCCGGAGCTGCAGACGCCGTCGGAGAACTTGCCGGCTCTAGCCGCGGAGCCTGCTGCTCCTTTGAGTCGCGTAGGCTGATTTACGTTTTTTTGGCGTGGACAAGAACGGCCGAATACGGTTAGGTCTCGTGAAATCGGTGCGTAGCCCAGTCAAGAATTCTAGTCTAGGGTGCCGGGTTCTATAAAACGGATGTCAAGAGAAAACACTTCTCCTTCGACGGGAGGAGGAGGCAGTTCTCTAACATCCAGCCCCTGGGTGTTGGCTACACAAGCCGAGGTGGCGATGTGCCAACCATGGTTCTATCTGAGACTCGCGCCGAGGCGCGGCACTATGGCTTTGTTGGGTTGTCCGAGGGAGCATAGGGTGCGCTGAAGCGCTCCTTCCCCCCGCATGAATGCGGGGGCTCCCACCAGAAGCGTACTTTCGCATTTTGAGCAGAGTTTTCCCGAAGCCCGCGAAGTTATGTGGTGCCCAGTCCCAAGAAACAGAACCTGGAATCGCTATTGTCCCGGAATACACTGAGTCTATACGACGGAAGTGGTACGCACCGTACTGCGTACGGGGGATTGGCCGGTCTCATTTGCAATGTGACAATCGCATCATTAGGAACACCGCTGAGAGAGCAGCAGATAGGAAAGGCTAGCGATAGCGAAGGATTCACGACACCATCCTCCGTGCTCATTTCCTTAATGGGTTGGCGGAATTCTGGGCCGTTACGGTCTTCGGACGTGCAACTGGGCGCTGCGCTTCCGGTCAGAATTCCGCCTTTTTTGGTCTCAGTTTTCAGGGTCTGCAAGAATACCTCTAACTAAACAAGGAAGCCTCGACAGCTAATTGATGGCAGCTTGTTTCGACTGCGCGATAGTCATATCGCGCAGGGATTGGGCTCGTCGGTCCGCCGGCATTGTCCCTTCCACATCTAGGGAAATCCCACGAACATCCAAGTTAGCCCCCGCGAACCCCGTCCATACCAGAACCTGAGCGTAGAGGCCGTTCGGTAGCGCCATGGGCTGATTCATAAACGCCTTGACTTTGCAGCCCATCGTAGGTTCCACCGTGCACGTTCCAGTTTCGAAATCGTAAGTGACGCGATAGGAATAACTATTCGGATTAGATCCTGGCCGTCCTGCGTTTAGCTTAACCTGCGTTGGGGCATCGTGATTGATGTCCCAGGGATATCCCACCTGGTTCACCGTTGCCGCTCCTTCTGGAAACTCGAATGGACTCGGACCAAGAAACATCCAAATATCACAACAGATTTGATCGGAGTGATTGACGGTATCTACAGTCACCTTCAGTTTGTCAACTTTAATGTCGTTTCCTACCAAAGAAGCGTTACGCTCCAATGACGAAAATCCAAATGCCAACGAAGGTGAAGGGGCGATATTGAATGAACTGCCCTTAAACTTGAATGTTCGTCTGAATCGAACGGTATTCACATCCAAAGCCTTCGTGACCTCAGCGCCCCCGCCGAAATTTATGGGCGGCCAATGGAAGAAATAAGCTGACATGAACAGCAGGGTTGTCATGATCACAGCGATCGTATAGAACCACACTAGGACGCGGGCGGGGCCGGCAATAGCACCGCCCGGGTGTCCCGCGTACCCAGTAAATACCACGAGCACAAACATGAGCCCCAGGACTATCAAAGCACCGAAGACGGCTACCTGAGGGCTCAGCTTCAATCCCAATACAACTGCAACAACAGCGGCTAATCCTGCCACGGCCAAGGCGTACTTCATTGCAGGAACCGCCCGGATGGAATCGCGAAGCAAGTTGTAAGGATTCACAGAATCACCTTCAAAAACAAAGCACCACTTTACAATGACAATTACGATTGTCAACACATCAGAGCGCAGCAGGATTACCGAAATCTGCCTTGGTCGCGTCACCCTGCCGCGTGCGTGCCGTCACACCTTTCCCGCCCATAATCTGTTATCTGTTACCACGTGGTAGGCGTGCGCTCCCACGCATGCTCTATAAAACACTTAGTGCCGCAGTGTACGGCATCGACGCCAGCCTCATCGAGGTTGAAGTCGACATCGCCCCCGTAAAGGGCGACCACGACACATTCATGACCGTCGGGCTGCCCGACACCACGGTGCGCGAAAGCCGCGAGCGCATCCGCGCCGCGCTGAAGAACAGCGGTTACGACGTTCCATCCACCACTACCACTATCAATCTGGCTCCGGCCGACATTCGCAAGGAAGGCTCGGGATTCGATCTTCCCATGGCCTTGGGAATCCTCGGCGCTTACGGCGGCCTGAATAACAAGCCGCCCGACGATGCGCTCTTTGTGGGCGAGTTGTCGCTCGACGGCGGAGTGCGCGGCATTCGTGGAGCATTACCCATTGCCGTAACCGCGCGTGCCAATAAAATCCGCAGGCTTGTTGTTCCTGAGATCAACGCGCGCGAGGCTGCTCTCGTCGATGGCGTCGATGTTTATCCGGTTCACTCGCTGATCGAAGTTGTTCAGCTTCTGAACACCGGCAACGGCATCCAGCCGATCAAGGTTGACACCCGCGCGCTGCTGGAAACGTCGCAGCAGTTTGGGGTGGACTTCGGCGATGTGCGCGGACAACAGACCGCCAAACGCGCCATCGAGATCGCCGCCGCGGGAGGACACAACCTGCTGATGATTGGCCCCCCGGGCTCGGGCAAGACCATGCTCGCCAAACGAATGGCCACCATCTTGCCGCCGCTCACATTCGACGAAGCCCTCGAAACCACCAAGATTCACAGCGTGGCAGGCGTTCTCGACTCTACCAGCGGACTAGTGGGAACGCGTCCCTTCCGCTCGCCCCACCACACCATTTCTGACGCAGGGTTGATCGGCGGCGGCATGATCCCGCGTCCCGGCGAGGTATCGCTGGCCCACAACGGAGTGCTTTTCCTGGACGAGTTGCCCGAGTTCCCGCGCAACGTCCTGGAGGTGATGCGGCAGCCGCTCGAAGATGGCACGGTGACCATCGCTCGGGCGGCCATGTCGCTCAGTTTTCCGGCGCGGTTCATGCTGGTGGCGGCTATGAATCCCTGCCCGTGCGGATATTTCAACGATCGCTCGCGCGAATGTCACTGCACGCCCGATGATCATCCAGCGCTATGTGTCAAAGATTTCAGGCCCGCTGCTTGATCGCATCGACATCCACATCGACGTGCCGTCGGTGAATTATCGCGAGTTGAGAAGCGGCGTTGTGCCGGAAAGCTCAGCCGACATACGCGCCCGGGTGATTCGCGCGCGCGAGACGCAGCTGGTGCGCTTCGGTACCGAGGGCGAACGCATCTACGCCAATGCGCAAATGGGCTCGCGCGAGATCAGGAAATACTGCGAGCTGGGCACCGATTCCGAGCACCTGCTGGAGCGGGCCATGATGAAGCAGGGCCTCAGCGCCCGCGCCCATGACCGCATTCTTAAAGTTGCGCGCACAGTCGCAGACCTTACCGGCGCCGAAACCATCGAGCCGGGGCACATCGCGGAGGCCATCCAGTACCGGACGTTGGACCGCACGTTTTGGGCATGACAGTAATCGTTAAGGCACCCGGCTCTTCGCGAGGGTTAAAAGCGGCACTGACAAACGGCCGTACTTACGTTAAGCTCAACCGGATACGCTGGCAGAGGATCGAAATTCCTCCTGTTGACTCCAATCGCATCTGCGCGGGGAGGACAAGGCCTTTCAGACACTCCTCTCCTCGTTTCAGTAAAGTCTAGCCCAAACCGGTAAGTTGCCACTATACTTTCGTACCACGCCGGATACGGTCCGGGGGGGTCCGTTTTGTGGGACCAGAATCGAAGGGAGCACCTCCATGAAAGATCCGCAAGAGTGTTCGGTGGATACCATGCCTCTCCACGACGACGAGACCCGGAATGATCAGGAGAAGGGCCGGAAACGGGGCGACCGGAACGTACCGGCTGACTCCAGCCGACGCTCGTTTCTGGGCGGAGTCGGCGGTGCAACCGCCGTCGCTTTGGCGGTGGGCATTCCGCTGGAACCCATGTTTGAGGGGAAGCATGGCGAGGCTGAGGCGTCGGTTGTTTCCTACAGGTCTAACAACCGCACGAATGACAGCTGGAATTACCGCAAAAGCACCGCCCAGGCCGAGAAGATCGATGTTGGCGTACTTCCGGACAACGGCGATTCGCAGAGATACACGGACTATAGCGGCAACTGGAGCAAATGCCTTCAGCACGACGCTCTCGGCATACCGAACTATGCCTCATACCAAAGCCTACTCTATGCGCTTCAGAGCGGCCGGTTTTCAGACTTTGAAAACATCCTCGTGGGAAATCCTGGCGGGACAGGCTTCACCTCCACATTGAATGGACCGCAGGGTGCGCTGGCCTACGACTTGGAAGGCCGCGACTCCCATGCCACCATCATCCCGCCCGCACCCAGCGTTGCCAGTGCGCAGACCGCCGCCGAGCAGGTTGAGCACTATTGGGCCGCACTCCTGCGCGACGTGAACTTCACGGATTATGCAACCAGTTCGTTGGCGGCCCAAGCCGCGGCCGACCTGAACAACATGTCGTACATTCGCAGCCACCAGAATAACGAGTACCCCTATCCGGTCACTCCGCAGAACCTGTTCCGGGGACAGTTCTCGCCCGGCGACGCTAATGTTCAGGGCCCGTACGTCTCGCAGTTCTTTTTACAGCCGACGTTTCTGGGTGTAGAGCCCATGAGTCAGCTATGTCAAAGGTTCCTTTCCGTCAGCGAAGGCGGAGCCGACTACATGACATCGGTCAGCGACTATCAGGCCGTCCAAAACGGCATTCCACCAACGCAGCAACTTGCCTTTGATCCGACCTATCGGTTCATGCGAATGGGGCGAGACCTTGCCGCCTACACCCACGTGGATGTGCTCTCGCAGGAGTACCTGATTGCCCTGCTTATACTCCAGAGGATGAGGACACCGGTGAATCCAGGCAATCCCTATGGTGCCCCCAACGGGGTTTCGCAGACGGAACACGGGTTCGTCACCTTCAGCAGCGTATTTTGCAACTCAGACGCGGTGGCCACCATGGCTGAAATGGGTACACGAGCCCTCAAAGCCGCTTGGTTCCACAAGTGGATCGTCAATCTGCGGAACCGGCCGGAGGAGTACGGGGCCTTGGTGCATGCCAACCTTACCCATCAACATCCAATGCCGCAAGCCGCGGCAGCGCTGCATCACGACGTGTTCAATTCAGCGGTCCTCCCCATCATTTACGCGCAAAACCACACCTACTTGCTGCCGCAGGCGTTCCCGGAAGGTTCGCCCACTCACCCATGCTACCCGACGGGTCATGGCACCGTTGCCGGTGCCTGCATCACCGCGCTGAAGTTCTTCTATGACGGAAGCCAGAGGATCCGGCCGCTGCTCCAGGCCACCGGCTCGGACGTGGTTGTGCCAAGCTCGGACGGCCTCTCGCTCGTCCCTTACACGGGCTCCGATGGAGACAGCATGACCGTCAACGGAGAACTGGCCAAGCTCGGATTCAATACCACGTTTGCTCACGGGATTCACGCCGGAATCCATTTCCGCAGCTCGAGCCTGCAGTCGCTTTTGTTAGGCGAGGCGGTCGCGCTTAGCGTCCTGCAGGACCGCGCCAAGTCCTACAATGAGCCGTTTACCATCAACATCACGAAGTTCGACGGGACGACCGCAATCATCAGCAATCAGTAAAACTCTGATCGCAAATGGTTTGCAAACATTAACTTACGAGTGGAGGCATCGAACTTGAGGCTAAGATCTTGACCAAAGGGAATCTTGAGCCCACGGCAACTTATTGATCTCCAGCGGGTTACAAAAATGTTGCGAACCTTTCCGACGATCCCGCGTCTAAGGGGCAGGCTGAAGGTTACCAAAGGGGAATATTGGGCAAGATTTTCCTTGACTGATCACCGCCGGGCGACTACCTTACTGTTTTCACGTAAGGCGTCATTCCTTAGGTACCAGTCCAAGGCGTCCTGCCCGAAAACGGCCACACACTGAACGCCATTACCCGGCAATCAGGAATTCACATCCCGGCAAGAGCATTGTGCTGAGCTATGACGAGGGTCAGGTAAGTAATTGTTTTAGAGGTATTTGCAGTTCTGAAAAGGGCTGGACGGAAAAGACAAGAAAAGACGAATCGAATCGGCGACTGTGGCATCAAAGGTTTAGCTCCTGTCCGGGCCGTCGCATTCGGTGACCCTTACCGCCCATTTTTCATATGCAGGAGCAGTGGTTCTTTTCTGGCCGGGCTCCGGGAACACTCATTCATAGAAACGAGGAGAACAAATTGATGCGGTCTGAACTAGTATTTGAGGCTGTCCACACACTGCGCAACCGCTACACGCTGTGTCAGCTTGCTTCGAAGGCAACGCGCAAATTTCATAAACCCAACACGCGGATTCAGGACACCACCAACGACGTGTTAAACCTTATTGCCGATTCCGAACGGCAGGACGTACTAATCGAACCGGAGACGGCTACCGAAGCGCAGCGGCGCGCAGCATAACGCGCCGCGCCTTTCGGCGCATCCCGCAGTTCCTTCCAGCCCGCCCTTCTGCACATTCCCCGTAGGTGAACATGACTATCTCAGAGTTAAAAGAAAAAAACATTACCGAGCTGACCAAGATTGCTCGGACCCTCGAGCTCCCCGGCGCCAGCGGCCTGCGCAAGCAGGACCTCATCTTCAAGATCCTCCAGGCGCAAAGCGAAAAAGAAGGCCACATTTTTGCCGAAGGCGTACTGGAAATTCTGCCCGATGGCTACGGCTTCCTGCGCTCTCCCGATTACAACTACCTGCCCGGTCCTGATGATATTTACGTTTCGCCTTCGCAGATTCGCAAGTTCGATCTGAAGACCGGCGATACCATCAGCGGCCAGGTGCGGCCTCCGCATGAGGGCGAGAAGTATTTTGCGCTGGTCAAGATCGAGGCGGTCAACTTTGAGTCGCCCGAGGAAGCGCGCAACAAGATCCTGTTCGACAACCTCACGCCGCTGTATCCGCAGGAGCGCATCAAGCTGGAGACGGTGCGCGAAAACATCAGTGCTCGCGTTATGGACTTGCTGACACCGGTCGGCAAAGGCCAGCGCGGGCTGATCGTCGCACCTCCGCGTACCGGCAAGACCATGCTGTTGCAGAACTTGGCCAACTCGATCACCACCAATCATCCGGAAGTTGTGCTGATTGTGCTGCTGATCGACGAGCGGCCCGAAGAAGTAACCGACATGCAGCGCTCGGTGAAGGGCGAGGTCATCTCGTCCACGTTCGACGAGCCGGCCGCCCGCCACGTTCAGGTGGCCGAGATGGTTATCGAGAAGGCCAAGCGCCTGGTCGAGCATAAGCGCGATGTCGTCATCCTGCTCGACTCCATCACTCGCCTGGCGCGCGCCTACAACACGATTGTTCCGCCATCGGGCAAGGTGCTCTCGGGCGGTGTCGACTCCAATGCGTTGCAACGTCCGAAGCGTTTCTTCGGTGCGGCCCGCAACATCGAAGAAGGCGGTTCGCTGACGATCATCGCGACTGCCCTCATCGAAACCGGTTCGCGCATGGACGACGTGATCTTCGAAGAGTTCAAGGGCACCGGCAACATGGAAATCATTCTCGACCGCAAGCTCGTCGATAAGCGCACCTTCCCGGCCATCGACATCCAGCGCTCGGGTACGCGCAAGGAAGAGTTGCTGATTCCCAAGGAAGATCTGGCGCGCGTGTGGGTGCTGCGCAAGGTGTTGAATCCGCTCTCGCCGGTGGAAGCGATGGAGTTGCTGATCGACAAGCTGGGCAAGACGCGTTCCAACAGCGAGTTCCTGTCGAACATGAGTGCGCTGTAAGAACAGGTGTCAATCGTCCAGAACGCGTTTAGGCACGCGTAGAGCTCGCATACTTCCGAATCACGCCAGGAATCTGCTACCATGGGCCGTTCGCTGAGGTGGTCATGCCCCAATATGTGATCGAACGGGAAATCCCGGGCGCAGGAGACTTGTCGGATGCGGAGCTGCAGGAAGTCGCCCGAAAATCGGTGGACGTACTGAAAGGGATGGGACCGGAGATCAAGTGGCTTCACAGCTACGTCACGGGCGATAAAATTTATTGCGTCTACCTGGCGCCAGATGAGGAAACGGTTCGCGAACATGCGCGCCGCGGAGGTTTTCCGGCCAATCGGATCTCGGCGGTGCGGCGAATGATGGATCCCGACACCGCGGGTTGAATTATCCGTCGCTTCCAGTTCGAAGAGTGGACCCTGGGCCGGAACTAAGCGCTTCCTGGATGGCCTGTTCTACGGGCATGGCCCAGCCCTCCATCCACGCCGTCATACCGGCAGCATTACCCAGGGTTCGACGGGCGAATTCCAGGACCTTCTCCAGTTTATGTTGTTCGGCGGGCGTGAGCGGCGTAACCAATCGCTCGCGCAGGGCGGCCGCGGCCCCTGCGAAGCGCAGCGCCTGCACCGCGCCAGATTGCGCCGCGGCATTTGCGGCAAGACACTCCAGCACCCTGGCGATGCCCCGCTTATGACCCAGATTCTGAAACATCTGGATGCTTTCACCGTAGAGCCGTCGGGCCTCGTCATTGTCACCCTGGTCCCAACTGAGGCTGGCTAAATCGGACAAAGCGCTGGCGATTCCCCAGCCATCCCGCGAAAGGCTGAATGCTGCCAGGCTCTGCTCATAGAAGGAACGAGCAGCCGTCAAGTCGTTGCTTTCCCGGGCAACATCTCCCTGGTAGTTCAACGTCCAGGCGATACCGGCCACGTCACCCACCTGGCGGAAAATCATCAGGCATTCATCGTAGAGCGCGGAGGCGCGCACCGGTTCGCCTTGCAGCTTAGTCACGTTCGCCAGATTGCTGAGAGCACGAGCAACGTCGGCTGGATCTCCCTCGTCTCTCCAAATGGCCACACATCTTTCAAACAGGAGGGATGCCGTGGGGAGTTCGCCACGATCGCGAGCATTTACGGCCAAAGCGTTAAGCGCAACTGCAACGCCGCGATTATCGTTTAACTCCAGACAGGTCTCAAGACTCTCTTCGAACAATTGGTGGGCAGAAGTGTAATCGCCCTGCTCGCCTGCCAGGACCGCGGCACAGAACAGCAGGCGCGAGCGAAGTTTCGGACGCGCAGCGGCTCCTTCCAGTGCGAGCAGCCTGCCGATGCGGTCGCGGCCCTCGGTAAGATATTCGCGCGTCTCCCAAAAGTGAAACAGCGCCGTGCCCAGGCGGAGGGCCCAGTCGGCGTCGCCGGTTTTGATGAGGTAATCGAGCGCGGCACGGAAGTTATCGTGCTCCATTTCGAAACGATCGAGCCATTCGGGATGAGCGGCCGCTTCCAAAGCGCCCTCTTCGGCGAGCACCAGATAATATGCGGCATGGGACCGGCGAGTGGCAGCTACATCGTCGCTGGCGGCCAGACGTTCGAGCGCGTACTCCCGGATGGTGGAAAGCATGACAAAGCGCGTTTCGCCCGCTGCCTCTTCCACCTGCTGCGCCAGGCTCTTGTCCACCATGGAAGCCATGCCGTCGAGGACGTCGATACCTAAATTGCCAGTGGTATCGCATACAGCTTCCACCGCTTCCAGCGTGCAGCCGCCGAGGAACACCGAAAGCCTGCGGAAGAGAGTTTGCTCGGCAGGGTTGAGGAGGCCGTAACTCCAGTCGACGGTGCCGCGAAGAGTCTGCTGACGGGTTGGCAGGTCGCGGGCGCCCCCGGTCAGCAGGTTGAGGCAGCTTTCCAGGCGCGCCAGCATGGCGGACGGCGACAGCAGCTTGATGCGCGCCGCCGCCAGTTCGATGGCGAGGGGCAGACCGTCGAGGCGAGCACAGACGGCAGCGACAGCGGACGCGTTTTCATTGGTCAAGGCGAAGTCGTGCTTCACAGCCCGCGCGCGTTCCACAAAAAGCGCGATCGCGGGAAGACGCGAGAGCACATCCAGGGGCAGCAAGGACTTCAGATCGGGAAGCGCCAGCGGTGGCACCGGAAATTCATGTTCGCCATAAACGTGCAGCGGCGACTGGCTGGTGACTACGATCTTGAGCTTGGGCCCCGCCGAGAGCAGTTCCGATATGAGCGGGGCAGCGGAGACGAGGTGCTCAAAATTGTCGAGCAGGAGAAGCATGGGCTGGTCCAGCCCGCCAAGGTAGTCTTTCAGGTTTTCCTGCGCCGACTGATTGCCGGTCTCGCGCACTCCCACCATTTGTGCGATGGCGGAAGCGATCAAGCCGGGCTCCCCAATCACCGACAGCGAAACGAAGCCAATGCCGGATGGAAATTGCTGTCCGATTTCGCCTGCCACCTGCAAAGCAAGTCGCGTCTTGCCGATGCCGCCAGGACCGGTGAGGGTCACAAGCCGCACATCATCCCGGCCCAGGAGTTGGAGGAGCGCAGCCGCCTCGGCCTCGCGTCCGATGAATGCGGTACGCGGCACCGGAAGGTTGCTGGGGCGAGGTTCCGAATGGTGGGCGGGCGCATCGGCGAGCCGGTCGCGCACGGCCGCCAGGTCGCGGGCCAAATCCCGAGTGGATGCGTACCGTTGCTTCGGGTCCTTGGCCAGACAGCGCTCCACAATCCAAATGAACGGAGCAGGCGCCTGAAGCATTTTGGAAGCAATACGCTCGCGGCTCGTCGCGAAGGATGGCAGCCGCGGTTTCCGCAGTGGTCTTCTTCTGAAACGCAGGAACTCCCGTGACCATCTCGTACAGCACCGACCCGAACGAAAACTGGTCGGAACGAAAATCGAGTTTCGCGCCGTTCGCCTGCTCCGGTGACATATAGCCAAGCGTGCCCACCACCGCTCCGTCATTGCTGATGGAGGTGGAAGCATCTGCATCGGGCGGGTGGTCGATCGCAAGCAGTTTCGCCAAACCGAAATCCAGGACCTTGGCGCCGCCGTCGACGGAAACCATGAGGTTCTCGGGCTTCAAATCGCGATGAACGACACCGATTTCGTGGGCCCGCGCCAGAGCGTCGGCAACCTGTGCCGCGATGGCGATTGCCTTACGGAATGGAATGGGCCCAGACTCGAGCAACGCCCGCACGGTCTCGCCACGAACCAGTTCCATGGCGATGAAGTGCGTGTTGTCCACGCAACCGAGCTCGTAAATGGTGACGATGTTAGGGTGATTGAGCGCGGACGCGGAACGGGCTTCCAGCTCAAAGCGGGTCAAGGCTTCCGCTTGCGAATGGCCATCGTGCAGCGAGACTGTCTTGATGGCCACTTCACGGCCCAGGCGCGTGTCCCGGGCGCGATAAACCTCGCCCATGCCGCCGGCGCCGAGTTGTTCGAGGATTTCGTACGCGCCGAAGCGGCTACCCGGCGACAAGGTGGACGGAACTGAATCTGGCGTGTGCGGCGGGCCCATGAACCTCGTTGGCGCAGCGGGAACAGCCAAGCTGACTGATCGACGCTACGTGATCGCGTGGGATTGATCCTTAAATCGATGCCGCGACGCCGGCACCACCCCTAGTGCGCTTATAATACTCAAAATCCTGGGGGAATTCATGGATATTCGAACTCTGCAGCGCCCATTGAAGGAGCAGTATCGCCAAAATCCGTCGAGTTCGCGGATCACCCTGAAGGCACGCGGCAGCCAGACCGACGCTCCTATCACGTGCTCTGTTGACCTGGGTCGGGAGATCTACAAGGCACAAGCCCATCAGGGCGTCGGCGGGACGGGTACCGGTGCCTGCTCCGGAGATTTACTGCTGGGTGCCATAGCCGCATGCGCACAGATCACCTGTCAAATGGTGGCTGCGGCGATGGGCATACCCACGGAGGGCATCGATGTTACGGTTGAGGGTGACCTTGATCTGCAAGGCACGTTGGGAATTTCCAAAGAGGCGGCCGTCGGATTTGAGAGCATCAGGGTCATTTTCGACGTCCGCGCACCGCAGGCAACCGACGAGCAGTTGAGCGCATTGCAGGAGAAAACGGAACAATATTGTGTCGTAATGCAAACCCTGGAGCATCCACCGAAAATCGATCACAGGTGGGGAAAGCACTGATAGCAAAGCGCCATGTGCAGAAACATCAAAACCCTCTTCAACTTTGACCCGCCCGTCTCGCAGGAAGAAGTCCAAGCCGCCGCCCTGCAGTTTGTGCGAAAGATCAGCGGCTTCAACAAGCCGTCGAAGCCGAACGAAGCGGCATTCCACGCTGCCGTCGATGAAATCGCCGGCATTTCGACTCGGCTTCTCCACTCTCTCGAAACCACTGCCGCGCCCAAGAACCGCGAAGAGGAAGCTGCGAAGGCAAAGGCCCGCGCCACGCAGAGATTCGGGCCGTGATCGCGTGCGCTTTGCACATCGCAATTGCTGCCAGTAGAATCAAGGTTGACGGCAGTCAATTGAAATTCCATGCCACTGAAGCAGTCGGAAGCGATCGTGTTGCGAACGTATCCGCTACGCGAGGCTGATCTGCTGGTAACGCTCTTCACGCGGGCTGAGGGTAAAGTTAAAGGCGTCGCGCGAGCGGCCAAGAAGTCGAAGCGGCGTTTTGGCGGAGCGCTGGAGCCGCTGACGTGGGTGCGGGCGTATTACGACGACCGCGAGGGCCAGGAGTTGGCGCGGCTCGATTCGTGCGACATTCTGGAGTCGCCACTGTCGGCGACGGTGGACTACCCTCGGGTTGCGGCCCTGGAGCATGTCGCCGAAGCGCTGGATGAGTTGTTGCCGGACCGCGAAGCGAACGACGCCATCTTTCGTCTGGCGGTTTCCGTGTTGCACCAGTTGCGCTCAGGGTCCATCTGGATGCCGCTGACTTACTTCCAGCTTTGGCTGGTTCGGCTGGTTGGATTTTTGCCGGAACTGAGCGAGTGCAGCGCTTGCGGACAGGCGCTCAATGGCAGTCGGGCGTTTTATCATGCGCTGGCCGATGGCCTGATGTGCCTGCAGCACAAACGACTGGCGTCGTCGGAACTCTCGGCGGAATCGCGAGGGTTGGCGGCGTCAGATGTTTCGTGCACCGGTCGACACGTTTGCAGAGGAATCTTGGACGGCGGGTCAGGGCGCCGATCTGCGACGGTTTCTGGTGCAGATTCTGGAACGCCATATCGAGCGGAAGCTGGTGACCGCAAGCATGCTGGCAAAGCTGTGAATGGTGATTTTGAGTTGCCACGCTTGAGCGTTTGCGCAAACTCAAGCCCGCAGGGCGAAACAACATTAGCCCAGGGCGTAAGCCCTGGGTGGCGCGGCGAGAATTAGCGAGTCCCTTTAGGGACGGCACGTTACACTCTACGCAGCTCTGATCAGGAAAACCTTTTGCCTTCCTCGCAAAATCCGCTGACCTTTCAGCAACTGGTGCTGCGCCTGCAAAATTTCTGGGCCGACCACGGCTGCGTTCTTCAGCAACCCTATGACGTCGAGGTCGGCGCCGGAACCATGGCGCCCGAAACCTTTCTCCGCGTGCTTGGGCCCAAGCCATATCGCGTGGGTTATGTGCAGCCATCGCGCCGTCCGGCCGATGGCCGCTACGGTGAAAATCCCAACCGCCTGTTCAAGCACCTGCAGTTTCAGGTCATCCTGAAGCCGCCGCCGGTCAATGTGCAGGAGCTTTATCTCGAATCGTTGACCGCCATCGGCATCGACCTGCGCAAGCACGACATCAAGTTCGAAGAAGACAACTGGGAGTCGCCAACGCTGGGCGCGTGGGGCATTGGCTGGCAGGTGATGCTCGACGGGCTGGAGATCACGCAGTTCACTTACTTCCAGCAATGCGGCGGCATCGATCTCGATCCCATCTCCGCTGAGCTGACCTATGGACTGGAGCGCATTGCCGCGTTTCTTCAGGACGTGGACAGCATTTACGACATCACGTGGGTGGTCGGGCCCGACGGACGGCCAGTGAAGTATGGCGAGATCCGCCTGCAGGAGGAATTGCAGTTCTCGATTTACAACTTCGAATGTGCCGATGTGGAGAAGGCGTGGAAGCACTTCGAACTATATGAATCTGAATGCAAAGAACTTCTCGAACGCGTTCAGGCTAACCTGAATTCCTTGGACGGTCGCGGCGGTGCGATTTCTCCGGAAGTATTGCAAGACGTCGAAGAAGGGGGCGAAGGGCGCGCAGCGCGCGGATTGCGTCAGCCTCTGCTTGCGGCGTATGACCTTTGCCTCAAGTGTTCTCACCTTTTTAACATCCTGGACGCTCGAGGAGCGATTTCCGTAACGGAGAGAGTTGGTGTTATTGCACGGGTTCGTGCGCTTGCGGTTGGTGTCGCGAGAGCCTACGTAACCCAGCAGGAGTTAGCGGAACGGCTTCCAGAGACTGCATCAACCCTCGATGACAATGTGCGGCAATTGTTGGCTGACATGCGGCCGTCTCATTGACCCAGCGATATGGCGCTTTAGAAGGTGGGTGCCCCATCCTTTCGCCCGTATTTGGCGAAAGGACGGGATAGGACGATGATGGCCAGCCCGGTCTTTCTCTTGTGACTCGAATCACATCGAAAAAGTTGGTGGTTCGTCAGAATGGTTGTTCGTTCTTGTTTTTGCTAATTGCTAACAGCTAATTGCTAATTGCTCTTATGCCTGACTTCCTTCTCGAGATCGGTACGGAAGAGATTCCCGCGCGGATGATTGACAGCGCTCGCGATGAACTGGCTCGCCGCGTTCTCCTCTTGCTGGAGCGTGAGAGCCTGATAGGCCGCCTCACATCGCCGCCCGCTGCGGAGGCCTACTCTACACCCCGCCGCATTGCAGTGTTGGTCCCCGACGTTTCTGATAAGCAGGCGGACGACACCTCGAAGATCCTGGGACCTTCTGTGAAAGTTGCCTTCAAAGATGGAGTCCCTACTGCTGCCGCGGAGGCCTTCGCGCGTAAGGTTGGGGTAGATGTCAGCTTACTCGAACAGGAAGACACTCCCAAGGGTAGATACGTAGTCGCTCAAAAGAATAAGCCGGGTCGGACCGCTTCAGAGATTCTTGCCGAGTCGCTGCCGAAAGAAATCGCAGGCATTTATTGGGCGAAGAGCATGTACTGGCGCGGCAAATCGGCGGAGCGCTTTGTGCGCCCGGTACGCTGGTTGGTTTCGCTCCTCGACGGCGAAGTCGTGCCGCTGGAGTTCGCCGGAATTCGCGCCGCTAATGCCAGCGAAGGCCACCGCATTCTGTCATCGGGATTGCTGCCGATCGATCGGCCGTCGGAATACTCGTCCACGTTAGCGAAGGCTTTCGTAGTGGTCAGCGCCGCTGAGCGCGAGCAGCGTATTCGTAAGGCGCTCGACGCCGCCACGCGAACCATTCCCGGCGCGCGCTGGCGCGAGGACGAATCTCTGCTCGACACGGTTGTGAATCTCACCGAGTTTCCATCCGTAGTCCTCGGCAACTTCGATCCGGAATTTCTCGCGCTCGCTGACGAAGTTCTGGTTACGGTGATGCGCGACCACCAGAAGTATTTCGCCTTGGATGATGCCAACGGCAAGTTGCTGCCGCACTTCCTGGCCGTTCTGAACACCGATGGCGATCCGGATGGGCTGATTCGTCACGGCAATGAGCGCGTGCTGCGCGCCCGCTTCAACGACGCGCGCTTCTTCTGGGAGACCGACCAGAAGATTCCGCTGCGCCAGCGCGTGGAGATGCTGAAGGCGGTGACCTTCCAGAAAGATCTGGGCAGCTACTTCGACAAGACCATGCGCGTGCAGAAGCTAGGCAGCCTGATTTCCGAGGCGCTGCGCAATGCTGGCACGCCAGTAAGGTCGGGCGTCGTCTTCAAGGCGGCGCTGCTTGCCAAGACCGACCTCACCACCGAGTTGGTGAAGGAGTTTACCGAGTTGCAGGGAATCGTCGGCGGTTTGTACGCCAAGGTACAGCAACTTGATCCGATACTGCCGGCCGCCACCGCGGAAGCTATCGGCGACGCGATCTATGATCAGTACAAGCCTGAGTCGATGGACGACAGCGTTCCGCGTTCCGTCGAGGGGGCGGTGGTCGCGATCGCGGATAAGGCCGACAGCATTGCAGGAATGTTTGCGCTGGGTCTGCAGCCGACGGGATCGAAAGATCCGTTTGCGCTGCGCCGCGCGGCCAATGGCATCGTAAAAATTATCGCCGAACATAAACTGCCGCTGCCGATTTCGAAGCTTTTCTCCGACGCGCGAGCGGAATATGCTGGCTCCGACGCCGAACGGCGATTTGCGAAAGACATTAACTTCGACGAAGCGATTGCGACCTTCATGCGTGAGCGCCTGGAATTTTATCTGCGCGATGCGCGCGGCTTCGCGTACGACGTTGTAAACGCGGTGCTCGCCGCGGGTAGCGACGACATTGTGGACGCAATTGCGCGGGCGGAAGCAATTACGTTAGCGAGAACTTCGGAAAGTTCCGGTGATTTCGAAGCTGTATGTATCTCGTTCAAGCGCATTAAGAATATTTTGAAACAAGCTGGCGAAAGACAAGTTAGGATCGCCGACCAGGCCAATAGAGACCTCATGATGAGTGCCCCCGCCGAGGAGGCTCTTTGGGTGGATGGGATCATGAACCTAGGCGCTCAATATTACCTCTGGATTACGCAGCGTTCGTATGCTTTAGCGCTGTACGGTCTTGCGCGCTTGCGTCCCATGCTTGACAAATTTTTCGACGAAGTCATGGTGATGGTGGATGACGAGGGCATTAGGGCAAATCGGCTCGCGCTACTTCGCGACGTTCTGAGCAGGTTTTCGACCATCGCCGATTTTAGCGAGATCGTTACCGAAGGCACGAAAGCGAGCCCCGAAAGGGGCGCAAGAACCTAGCCCACCGTTGCACCTGGATTATTCCTCTGCTTCGGTAGCTGAGATAGGGGGCTTTGAAGGGGCACGGCTTCAGCCGTGCCGTTACGAGGGCGTGGAGAGTTGGGCTTCAGCCCCTGAGGGAATTCGCACCTTCGTTTCAACTTCGATGTCCCTCAGCGGCTGAAGCCAACATGATGACAGCAGCTTACGGCACGGCTGAAGCCGCGCCCCTTCAAAACCCGAGATTCTTATGAATCATTCAGGTTGGGCGCTGGCTAAGGTGGATTTAGCCCAGGGCGGGAGCCCCGGGTAGACGTCATAAACAGATCGGAGTCCCTTCGGGGACGGTAGAGGTTTGTGCCGTCCTGTCGGACTCGCTACAACGGATGCAGCGTACCCAGGACTTACGTCCTGGGCTACGATTGTGCCCGCCCTGCGGGCTTTGACACACACAAGACCTGCCATGATCTGTGAAACACGGTTTCTCTAATTCGACTATGTAAAGGATTTCCCATGAGCACTCCTACAACCGAACTTGAAACTACGGCGGTTAACGCCAAGGCTGTCAAATACGTTTACTTCTTCGGCGATGGACATGCCGAAGGCCACGGAAAGATGAAAGACGAGCTCGGCGGCAAAGGCGCCGGCCTGGCCGAGATGACCAACGCCGGCCTTCCCGTGCCTCCCGGCTTCACCATCCAGACCGAAGCCTGCCGCGAGTACATGCGGAACAATTCCGTCTCAACCGAAGTTAATCATCAGATGGATGAGGCGCTGCGCCGCCTCGAAGACTTGCAGGGCCAGAAGCTCGGAGGCGCCGACAATCCGCTGCTGGTGAGTGTGCGGTCGGGCGCCAAGTTCTCGATGCCCGGTATGATGGACACCATCCTCAACCTGGGCCTGAACGACAAATCGGTCGAGGGTCTGGCTAAGCGTAGCAACAATCCACGCTTTGCTTATGACTCCTACCGCCGCCTCATTCAGATGTTCGGCTCGGTCGTACTCGACATTCCCAAACACGCTTTCGAGGAAGTATTCGACGGCAAGAAGAAGCAGAAGAAGGCCAAGCTCGACACCGATCTCGATGCCAAGGCACTGCAGGAGGTCATCGCCGAATATAAGAAGGTCGTGCAGAAGCATGCCAAGCGGGAGTTTCCGCAGGATCCACACGAGCAGTTGGTGATGGCCCGTGACGCCGTCTTCCGTTCCTGGTTGAACGATCGCGCCCGGACTTATCGCCGCATCAACAACATCGACGACATGCTCGGCACCGCCGTCAACGTGCAAGCCATGGTCTTCGGCAATCTCGGGGAGACCAGTGGTACGGGCGTCGGCTTTACCCGCAACCCCGCGACTGGCGTGAAGGAATTTTACGGGGAGTTCCTGATGAACGCACAGGGCGAGGATGTCGTGGCCGGCATCCGCACGCCAGTACACATTTCCGAACTGGAGAAGGTCCAGCCTGAGGTCTACAACCAGTTGCGCGAAATCACGACGCGGCTGGAAAAACACTATCGCGACATGCAGGACTTCGAGTTCACCATTCAGGACGGACGTCTCTACATGCTGCAGACGCGCAACGGTAAGCGCACCGGGCGCGCGGCCGTTCGGGTTGCCATCCAGATGGTCGAGGAGGGGCTGATCTCGAAGGAAGAAGCGATCTTCCGCGTCGAGCCCAACCAGCTTTACGACTTCCTCGTTCCCAGTCTCGATGAGAAGGGCAAGGACATCGATGTGCTCGCGACCGGGCTTCCGGCGTCACCGGGCGCGGCGGTTGGACAAATCGTCTTCACTGCGGACGAGGCGGTGCAGAAGTTCAACAAGGACAGCAGTGCGAAGCTGATTCTGGTGCGCAGCGAAACTACGCCCGAGGACATTGGCGGAATGGAAGTCGCTGCCGGCATTCTTACGTCGCGCGGCGGCATGACCAGTCACGCCGCCGTGGTGACGCGCGGCATGGGCAAATGCTGTGTCGCAGGAGCCGGTGATATTGATGTCGATGAGAAAGCCCGCGAGATGCGCGCTCACGGCAAGGTGCTGAAGGAGGGCGATTGGATCTCACTCGACGGCACAACCGGTCGCGTCATCAACGGCAAGCTCAACACGGTTCCGGCACGACCTGACGATCCCGAGTTGCAGAAGCTGATGGGTTGGGCCGAGCCCTTCCGTCGCATGGGTGTGCGCGCCAATGCCGACATTCCGCGCGATGCTCTGCAGGCGCGTGCATTCGGCGCCGAAGGCATCGGCCTCTGCCGCACCGAGCATATGTTCTTCGCCGAGGACCGCCTACCGCACATGCGGACTATGATTCTCGCCAACAGCGAGAAAGATCGTCGCACTGCATTGCGCAAACTGCTTCCCATGCAGCGCAACGACTTCGTCGGCGTCTTTCGCGCCATGGATGGATTTCCGGTCACCATTCGCACCATCGATCCGCCGCTGCACGAGTTCCTGCCGCGCCGCGAAGACCTGATGGTCGAAATCGGCAAGCTGGAAGTCACCAAGCCGAAATCGCCCAAGCTGAAAGAGCTGCGCACGCTGCTGAACCGCGTAGAGCAATTGCACGAAGTCAATCCCATGCTTGGCCATCGCGGCTGCCGTCTTGGCATTACGTATCCGGAGATCACCGAAATGCAGGCGCGTGCCATCTTCGAGGCCGCAGTCAAGGTCGCCAAGGAAGGCGTGAAGGTGAAACCGGAAGTGATGATCCCGCTCACCGGCGGATTGAAGGAGATGGCGAACCAGGCGGCCATCGTGCGCCGGGTTGCGGAAGAAGTGTTTGCTGAGAAGGAACACACCGTCGAGTACTTAGTCGGAACCATGATCGAGTTACCACGCGCCGCGTTGGTCGCCGACGAGATTGCCAAGGAAGCTGAGTTCTTCAGTTTCGGCACCAATGATCTCACGCAGACGACCTTCGGTTTCTCGCGCGACGACATCAACAAGTTCCTGCCAACGTATCTTGCAGAGGGCATTCTGAAGCAGGACCCGTTCGCAGTCCTCGATCGCGAAGGCGTTGGGCAGTTGCTAAAGATGGCCGTCGAGAAAGGCCGCAAGACGCGTCCGACCATCAAGATCGGAATCTGCGGCGAACATGGCGGCGAACCTTCCTCGGTGGAGTTCTGCGCGCAGCTCGGCTTTAATTACGTTTCCTGCTCGCCCTTCCGCGTCCTGACGGCGCGACTGGCGGCAGCGCAGGCTGGCGCAAGCGCCGAACTGAAGATCGAAGGCGGACGGACGAAGTAGGATTAACCACGGGGGGCACGGAGATCACGGCGAGAACTCGATAGAAACCAGAACCTCCGTGTCCTCTGTGCCTCTGTGGTGAACGATTTTCAGTCGAACGCGCTCCGCCCTCCATTACTATTGCTCCTACATGCTTCACGCTCCCCGACCTTGGTATCGCAATCCTTTATCGCTACTAATTGTCATCGCCGCACTCAGCGCGTTCGTAATCCAATCCGGCGAGCTTGGTACCTCCGACACCTCTCACCGCCTACAGACCACGCACTCATGGTGGACTTCCCAGCCGCCCGTCTTCCCCAAGGAATATCCCGAGTTCGGCATTCACGGCCGCGGAGGCAAACTCTATAGTTGGTATGGCATGGGCCAATCGCTGCTCATGCTTCCGGCGGACATAATCGGCACCGGCCTGGCAAAGTTGCCGATCTTTGCCAACTACAACGACACCGATCCTACGGTCCGCGCGATTTTCGTTAGCTACACAACCAACATCCTGGTCAACGTTCTCACCGCGCTGGTGTGCTTCCGCTTTCTGTGCCAGTTGGGATTCAGCATTAGACAATCCATCGCGGGTGTTCTGGCGCTGCTGTTCTGCACCACGCATCTGCACTACACGCAGAACATGATGGAGAACAACTACATCATGCTGCTAACGCTGACCGGCCTCTCGTTTCAATACGAATGGCTCCGGACCGGCAGCGCGCGCGCACTACTCATCGGCTCGCTTGCGTTCGGGCTCAACCTGCTGACCCGCCTGACGACCGGTCTCGATCTGATCGCCGGAGGAGTGTTTCTCCTTCTCGTCCTCTGGTTCGAGAATGTGCGGGGCCGCGCGCTGTGGCAGCGTTTCCTGACCTACGTCAAGACGGCGTTGCCTGTCTACGCGATTCTTTGGACTGATCGATCGCCTGTACCAGTTCTACCGTTTTGGCTCGCTGTTCACGAACTACATCACCATTGCCGGTCGAGAACAACGCCAACTCAATCCATCGCTGCCGTCGAATTATCCGTGGGAAGTTCCGTTCCACGTCGGCTTTCTCGGGCCATTGATCATGCCGGAGAAGTCGATCTTTCTCTTTGACCCGCTGCTGGTGCTCACGATTGTTCTCGCGGTAATCGCGTGGAAGCATTTTCGTCCTGACGTCCGGGCATACCTGATCATGGCCTTCCTCTTGGTCTTGGCTTACATCAGTTTCTACGCGCGATACACGGTCTGGAGCGGCGATTTCGCCTGGGGCGACCGTTATGTCTCCACCGCGGTTGAGCTGGCCGCGTTTATCTCGGTGCCGCTGCTGCTGCGCTGGCGCGCGTCGCTGGGAAGGCTGGTGTGGTGGACTGGAATCGCGCTGATCGCGTTCAGCACCGCCATCCAGTTGGGCTCGCTCGCCTTCTGGCTGCCATTGGAAATCTACCAGGAGGATACGCTAGGTCATCCAACGTTCGTCGTCTTCCTGCGCTTCAAGAACATCGCGGCCTTTGCGTTGGGAAAAATGCATGCCTGGGGTCTCAGCAATGATTCGATGACCTACGACCCTTGGGACTACGTCCACATCGACACCTGGAATTTCCTGCCCTTCGTGCTGCGCCGGGTCGGAGAAGCTCCGCGCTGGGTGGTCAATGTGACACTTGCCGTTTGGGGTGCAGGGCTGGCTGCACTTGCGTGGGCGCTGTTGCAACTGCGCAGGGTGCTGTTGTCAGAGGGTGCCGATGCCTGCTCTTAGACCCTTCGCACTTGCTGTATAGGGATGGAGCGCCGCGTCAGCCCCTTCCGCATATTCTATTTCGCGATTTCGGCGGGAGCTACCGGCTGAATCTGCGGCTCTTCAATGGTCGTCGAAGGATGCTGATATAGCCCTCGCAGATCGTTCAGGCGAACATCCAGCATCTCCATGCTCATCTTTAACCCGTCGCGCAGAGGACTGATCTTGGAACGGTGGTCGTGGGCCCACTCCACCGCGACCTCGACCGTCCACAGATTGAATTTGTCGGCCAGAAACAGCAACTCCGGATCGAATCCCCAGCGCTCTACCCGCTGACGCGAGAAGATGGTCTGGGCCGCCGTCCGGGTAAATGCTTTGAAGCCGCATTGGGTGTCGCGATACTTCAACCCCAGGACTATGCGCAATGCCAGATTGAAAAGTCGCCCATACAGTTGCCGGTACCAAGGCTGGCGTTCCGTCTGCAGTGCAGCCTGCAGCCAGCGCGAGCCGATGGCGACGTCCGCGCCCTGTTCGAGGGCCGCGAACAACTTTGTCGCTTCGTAAATCGGGGAGGACAGGTCTGCGTCTGTAAACAGCAGAACGTCACCGTTAGCATGCAGCATGCCGTTACGCACACTGTAGCCTTTGCCGCAATTTCCAGGGTTCTCCAACAATCGGAGATCGGGATATTGACTGGTAAAGCTGCGCGTAATCTGGGCAGTGTTGTCGCTTGAGCCGTCATTCACGACGATGACTTCAGCCTGCAGTTGCCGTTCACGGATGTAGGCGAAGATTTTGGGCAGCGAGGTCGCGAGCCGCTCGCTTTCGTTGTAAGCCGGGATTATGAAGCTGTAAGACAAGTCGATCATCTGCAACTTAGACGCTGGCTTATTGTATTCCAGTTGTAACCAAGCGAACGTTTGTTTCCAGGGCTAGTGATGGCCTAAGGAAACTCTGATTAAGCCCCGTACTTGAAGGGGACAGCCTTCAGGCCCGTCCGCAAACGCCGGATATTAGACCGGGCTTCTGCCGCGGAGGGACTTCGGGCTGACTTAATCAGAATTTCCCTAATGCGCAGCCGCCGGACGGGGAGGACGCTCCCGCAAAGGGTAGTCTATGACAATTGCTTTCCCGGGTGACACTGCCTTCACGGCATGCAGCGTGTTCGACGGAACGATTCCGACAAAGCCAGGGCCTGCGCGTTCCGTTACCCCACCGATGGTTATTTCCAGTTCTCCTTCGAGGATTTCCCAAACCTCTTCCTGAGGGTGGGAATGCTCATGAATTGAGGCCCCAGGTTCGAATTCGTAGTGCCCAAATGTCATGTTGGCAGAATCAAAATAACGGCCCCTCCAGCCCGGCAAGCGTTCGATGGTTGGCAGTTTATTGGTATCAATGAATGTCATTCCCACCCCCCAGGCTGCTCGATTCGGAATTTTACGCTAGCAGACACCAGCGTAACTCGTTTCTAGGGAATGGGACTTGCAGCGAACACCCGACGGGACTAGCCTTCCCTTAGCGATGCGTACTGTTCACGTTCTCGTCGTTCTGACGCTGTTGAATATTGCCGTCGGCGCTGCTTCTAAAATCCACGTTGTAAGCCTCGGAAAGCCGCAGCCGGTCAAGCTATTCATCGGCGCTTCGGAAACCAAGACGATGGATATTACGGTCTGCCCGCTGTTCGTGGATGCGAAATTGAAAGAGTACACGACGGGTAAGCAACATGACGTTACCGATCGCGAGTTCGTGATACGCCGGGCTTTTCGCATCAATGACGCGCTGCCCGACGAGGCACGCAAATCTCCGAAGTGGCTCTGGCAACTTGGCGGGTGGCTGCTGGTCAACCGTAGTTCTGGAAAGATCACGGCCATTGGGTTGCCCGACTTTGACCCGTTCTACTCGGAGGTAAGTTGGTATCGTGACTATGCTGCTTATTGCGGCACCACTGCCAATGGTGAAAAGCTGGATGCGGTGGTCATGCAAATTGGCGTCAAGAAGCCGCTGTACCGCAAAGATCTAGGAAAAACGCATGGCGGAGACCAGCCCGACTCCGACTGTGCTGCCCCGCAGTGGGAACGTCAACCGGCGCGCGTGAGCTTTCTTCCTAAGGCTGGTGACAAGCTCAGCGTTACCGTGCGGGGCCGCTTTGTTGACGAAGTAGCCGACGACGATTCAGACGAGCCCTGAGACGGAGTGCAGCTTTACATTGAAAACCTTTGACGAACTGCTGCGTGACGCGGAGGTAGCGCATGGACATCTTTGCGCGGGTCAGGTGCTGGGCGTTCGTCTCGCCATGCTTGGCCTGGAGCTGCTCGCCATCAACGACCCGCACGGGAAAGATCGCAAGCGTCTGATCACGTTTGTGGAGATTGATCGGTGCGCCACCGACGCGGTTGCCGTCGTAACCGGATGCCGGCTGGGCAAGCGCGCCCTCAAGTTCCGCGACTGGGGCAAAGTGGCTGCAACGTTTGTCGATCTCGCTTCGGGGCGGGCGGTGCGAGTCTGCGCCCGCGAAAGCTCAAAATCGTTGGCGCGGCAAATGCATCCCGAAATTGAGAACAAGAACCAGCAGCAGATGCTGGCTTACCGTGAGATATCGAACGAGGACCTGTTCACCGTGCAGTGGGTCAAGGTTTTTCTGCCGCCGGAAGAATTGCCTGGCTACAAGGGCGAACGGATTGTGTGCGAGCACTGCGGCGAAGGCATTAACTTCCAGCGCGAGGTGAAGCGCGAGGGAAAAACGCTCTGCCACGCCTGCGCGGGGGAACGCTATTACGAAGAGGTTTCGTAAGCAAGCCCGCTCGATTATGCCGTCATGACTTTCCCTTGGCTTGGACAGTTGGTTGGCTTTACGACGATTGAACGCCGCATATCCATTCCGCGAGGCACGAGTGCTGACATATCAAACACGTTCTACCCCGCCAGCGTCGCCGCCAGGGCGTGCTCCGCGACGTGCCCCACCCGCAAGACCATTGGCTCGTCGAAGTACTTTCCCAATATCTGCATTCCAATCGGCAAACCTTCCCTGCTCTTGCCGCAGGGAATAGAGATCCCGGGAATGCCGGCCAGATTTGCCGTCACGGTGTAAATGTCTGCCAGATACATGGCGAGCGGATCGTCGGTCTTCTCGCCAAGTTTGAAGGCGGGCGTCGGCGTAGTCGGCGTGATGATGGCATCCACGTTGGTGAATGCCTGGTCAAAGTCGCTCGCCAGCAGACGTCGTACGCGTTGCGCCTTCAGGTAATACGCATCGTAATAGCCGGCGCTGAGAACATAGGTGCCCAGCATAATGCGGCGCTTGACTTCGGCCCCGAAACCGGCGTCGCGCGTGCGCCGATACATTTCGGCCAGTGTCTTCCCTTCCCTTGCACGGAATCCATAACGCACTCCGTCATAGCGCGCCAGGTTCGACGAGGCTTCGGCGGTGGCAACGACATAGTACGTGGGAATTGCGTACTTGGTGTTGGGCAGCGATATGGGAACAATCTCGCACCCGGCCATAGCCAACTCGTGGATACCAGCTTCTACCGCGCTGCCAACTTCCGAATCAAGTCCCTTCCCGAAATATTCTTTCGGCATTCCGATTCGCAAGCCTTGGACCGGCTTTTCAATCTGCTCAAGATAGTCAGGTACGGGAAGGTCGGCGGATGTCGAGTCGAGTGGGTCGCGGCCTGCCATGTACTGCAACATCAAAGCCGCGTCCTTCACGCTCTTGCAAAAAGGTCCGACGTGATCGAGTGACGAAGCGAAGGCGATAAGTCCGTAGCGGGATACCCGTCCGTAGGTCGGCTTCAGTCCGACGACGCCGCAGAAAGCCGCCGGCTGCCGGATTGAGCCGCCTGTGTCGGAACCGATCGAGGCCACCGCACGTTCCGGCGGCGACTGCGGCCGCCGAACCCCCCGAGGAGCCACCCGGCACGCGAGAGTGATCGTGCGGATTGTGTACCGGGTAAAAGCCGGAATTTTCGTTCGACGAGCCCATGGCAAACTCGTCGCAATTGGTCTTGCCCAGAATGATGGCGCCAGCTTCTTCCAGCTTTGTCACCACGGTGGCGTCGTAGGGGGAGACGAAGTTCGCCAGAATCTTCGAGCCCGCGGTAGTCCGTACGCCCCTGGTCGTGAAGACGTCCTTCACGGCGATGGGAACGCCTGCCAAAGGCGGCAGCTCGTCCCCTTTGTCGGCCAGCAAGTCAACGCGAGCCGCCTGCTGATAAGCACGCTCCTTGCACAAGGTGAGATAAGCGCCGATGGCGCCATCTTCGGCGTCGATCTTCTGGTAAAAAGCGTCGACCAGTTCGGTCGCCGTGTTCTGCTTTTCCAGCACCGCCGTGCGAGCCGAATCAACCGTCAATACGTTGATGTCCATGGAGCTCCAGGAGTCCGCTGTTTTCGCAAGCCTCGCCTATCGCTCAATCACTTTAGGCACTTTGAAGAAAACGCCGTCCGAGACCGGCGCATTACGCAAGGCTTCCCCGCGGGGCAAGCAAGGACGCGGTTCATCCGCCCGCAGAGCGTAAGTGAATCCGCTCGTCTCGCCGTCTTCAGCGCGGACGGCGACTTGCGCCATGGGCTCCACGCTGGCTGTGTCCAACTCGTTGAGGCGGTCAATGTAGCCGAGGATGGAGTTCAGGTCCTTCAGCATGCGAGTGCGCTCGTCCGCGGTCAGTTCGAGATGCGCGAGCTCGGCGACGTAGGAGACATCTTTATCGGTAACCATTGACTTGCCTCTTTTAGCGCGACGATCGATCGCGCGGGTTGGCCGCGACGAAATTGATGCTGTCCACCGGTTGGGTGCTGATTTGATTCAGCGCTGCCAGATATCGCGGAACCAGGCTCGGCAATTGCTGTCGCCAGCCGGCGTCCGCAACCTCGACTGTGAGTACGCCTTCGGCATAGCTCACAGCGTTAGTCTTCGCAGCCGTCGCCGAACCGCAGGCCAGCGGCCAAGCCAGCAGAGGTGCGCTGTCTCCACCCTCTCGGCGCACGGTGTCGGCAAAGATCTTGTGCAATATGGACCGGGCATGTTGCATGGTAGTGGAACTTCGATTCTAGCATCGCTAATGTCGTGTCGCAGGGCTATCCCGCTCGCGGAAATTCCCTCCGCACAAACTCCAGTGCCTCTTCCCTGTTCTTGAGCTTTCCCTCCAACTGCGCGTCCTCAATCGCCGAAAGAATTTCGCGAAACTGCGGACCGGGCTGGTACCCCAGGGCAATCAGGTCATCTCCGGTCAGCAACGGCTGGGGTCTAATCTCTTCCGCAGGAGTCTGCCGGAAGCGCTCGCGAACGAAGTTGTAGAGGGTCAGGTCGCCATGACTGCTCAGGCAATCCATGCGATGCAATTCCAGGTGTTCTTCGAACTTAGGCAATCGAATGAAACGCTTCAGGGTTGATTCCTTCATCCGCTCCGCATCGGCAAAGCGCATGTGGTTGGCGACCAAGGCAGCGATCTGCCGGGTGTCTTCATTCGAGAAATGCAGGCGATGACAAATCTCCTCCGCCATGCGCACCCCCACCTCGACATGTCCGTCAAAGCGGATACGGTCCGGCGCCACACGAAAAGTCGGCGGTTTACCAACGTCGTGTAACAGCGTGCCCCATGCCAAGGTGCGCGAACACCTCGGCGGCAGTTTCTCCAACAGCAACAAAGTGTGAACCCACACATCACCCTCGGGATGGAACTGCGGCGGCTGTTCGACGCCATGCATGCGGTCCACCTCGGGCAGCACTTCCTTCAGCAGGCCCGTGCTGTCGAGCAACTCGAACGCCTGCCGCGCGCTGCCTTCGGTGAGCATCTTGGTCAACTCGTCGCGCACGCGTTCGCGGCTCACTTGCTCGATCCCTGGCGCCAGCCGCTGGATGGCCGCAAAGGTCGCGGGATCGATGCTGTAATGAAAACGCGCCGCAAAGCGCACCGCCCGCAACATGCGCAACTTGTCTTCCGCGAACCGAAGTTCCGGCTCGCCGATAGCGCGAATCAATCCGGCCCGCAAGTCGTCGCGGCCACCGACAAAATCGAGCACGCGATTGCCGTCCAACGGATCCATCAACAGCCCGTTGATAGTGAAATCGCGACGCTGCACATCTTCCTGGGGATCGGTCGAGTACCGCACCTGGTCAGGATGGCGCCCGTCCGAGTAGGTTCCGTCGTTGCGAAAGGTGGCCACCTCGACGTAGTTGGGGTGCTCGGAAGGCGGCGCATCATCGGGTGCCAAGTGCCCCACCTCATCTGATTTCTTGGCTGGGGATTTTCATCGGCACCAGCACCACGCCGAACTGCGCGCCCACGGCGTAGGTTTCCGGAAAGATGCGCATCACCTGCTGGGGCGTGGCGTCGGTGGCAACGTCGTAATCGGTGGGCGCGAGTCCCAACAGCATGTCGCGCACGCAGCCCCCGGCGAAATAGGCCTGGAAGCCGCGGTTGCGCAGCTCACGCACAATGTTGGTGGCATGCCGCTTCATCAAATCACTCTGAACGATTGTAGCGGCTGGAGTCCGGCAACGCGTGCCTTGAACGGGCGCACCTGCAGGCGCCTGCACGGATCGATCTTCTCTGCCCGGGTCGTAAAACGTCGGAATGACAAATGCCCGGCCATCGACGCGATGCGACCGGAGCGAGAAGGCCTGCACCAAATTCGGTTAATTGTTTCCGACTGGTGCAATTCTGTATCGGAGGATGAGCTTCAGTTCAGTGCGCTTTGTCAGCTTCGTCGTTTACGCGTGTCTGGTCGGTAATCCAGTTCACTTCCCAGGTCTTGCCTCCATCATCGGAGAAAGACTGTTCGAAGTGTGGCGAATTCGTGGTCATGTTCGTCCAGACAAATCGAATAAGAATGGTTTTGCCATTGATCGTATCCTGGGCGAAAAACTCACCGCGTCCATTCTTGAATTCGCCGACTTGGGGTGGATCCATGATGCCATTCTTGCTGTTGGCCCAATAGAGCCTCCACTGGTGGGATTGAGGATTGTACGTACGCAGGGTCAGACCTTCAATGTGGCCGGCGGCAGGACTATCGAGCTCGATCGTGTCCAGTTGGGCGCGGCCATCCCAAATCTTGTAGCAGACTCCTGTGCCCTCAAATTCGACCCAGGTATTGGAACCCGTCAAGGGGTTCAGGCGCTTCTTGAGGTGATACTTCCATGCACCAATCAGGGGGTCGAAATCGTGTTGCCCATCGCGCTCCGCAGAAGTGGGTTGAGGGCTAGTTGTCGAGGCATTTGAATTCTGCTGTGCGAATCCTGGAAGCGGTTGCAATACGACAGCCAAGCTGCACAACATGAGATAAGCCCAAAAGTGTTTGACGTCCATTACTGTCTCCTTTGATTCATCCGAGAAGAGTGCGTAGCCGGCGCTCGCCATCCTTCCATATACCGCGGGACCTTCCGTCGGCAGGCCGATAACGTGTTTGAGGACTGCGGTACGGACTACACCGAAGCGAGTGCGATCCGTTGTGACGCAAGGAAACTTAACCTGAGCAGGCTGCCGGTCACAATAACCACTGTGCTCGGTCGCGATATAACCGCTTTGAGGTGCGCAATACGTACGTCAGCTGCAAAAGACAAATCTTATGATCAGGGAGCAGATTGACACGCTGTCGATGCCATTGGGTCTAACTGCACGTTCGTGCGCCAGCAGCTTCCACCGCCTCCCAATGCGTGGAAAGCCCGAACCGACTGCGAAGGTTGCACTTTACTGTGCCGAACTTTCGTCCAGCAAGAGAAACTGCGATACTAAACTAGGATCGTGAGCCTTCCTATTTCCCGTTGCAAGCGACGTTTGATCCAGTTGGCGATATCGCACTCGACTGGCACGCCGCAGCGGTGGCCTGTCGGAAGACTGCGATACGGAACGAATGAGCGACTTTCTAAAAGCCGTGCAGGAACGCGTCGTCATCTACGACGGCGCCATGGGGACCAGCATCCAGGCCCGCAACCCCTCGGTGGACGACTACTGGGGTAAAGAGGGCTGCAACGAACTGCTGGTGCTGAGCCGGCCCGACATCATCAAGGACATTCACGCCGCTTTCTACGCTGTAGGCAGCGATGTGGTCGAGACCGACACGTTTGGCGCGACTCGTGTGGTATTGGCCGAATACGACTTGCAGGACAAAGTACACGAGATCAATCTCGCCGCCGCAAAACTGGCGCGCGAAGTGGCTGCGAGTTTCTCGTCGAACGGCCGAAAGCGATTTGTAGCGGGATCCATCGGTCCCACCACAAAACTACCGTCGCTCGGGCACATCACCTTCGACGACATGGCTGCTTCCTATACGGAGCAAGCAATTGCGCTTATCGAAGGCGGAGTTGATGTTCTCCTGCTGGAGACCTGCCAGGACATTCTGCAGGCGAAGGCCGGGCTGGTCGGACTTTTCGATGCTTTGAAGCAAACCGGCAAGGACGTGCCGATCCAGGTGCAGGTGACGCTGGAGGCAACCGGCACGATGCTGCTTGGCACCGAGATCGGCGCAGCCCTGACTACGCTGGAGATGTTCGACGTTGCTGCGATCGGTCTGAACTGTGCTACCGGGCCAAAAGAGATGAACGATGCGGTTCGCTACCTGGGAGCGAACTCGCCCAAGCACGTTTCCGTCCTACCCAATGCTGGATTGCCGCAAAACCAGGGTGGCCGCGCGGTCTATCTTCTGCAACCGCAGGAGCTGGCCGACTATCACAAGCAATTCATCACAGAGTACGGCGTGCGCGTCGTCGGCGGCTGTTGCGGCACCACGCCTGCGCACCTGAAGGCTGTTGTAGAAACCTGCGCCAATCTTGAGCCTGCAAAACGAGATGTCAAGATCGCCGCAGCGGCAGCCAGTGCCTATTCGATGGTTCCGCTTGACCTTGACCCCAAGCCGCTAATCGTGGCCGAGGAGATGAACACCACCACGCGCGTCGAGCACTTCAAGAACATGGTTCGCACTCAGAACTATGATGGGATCTTGACCCTGGCCAAGAAGCTGGTGAACGAAGGCTCGCACATGCTCGACCTGTGCTGCGCCATCGTTGGCGAGGATGAGAAGGGCTACGTCAGCAACATTCTCGAGAAGATCGCCACGCGCGTGCCCGCGCCGATCACTGTTGATTCCACCGAGGCCGATGTTGTGGAGGAGGCGCTGAAGCGCATTCCGGGCAAGGCGATCATCAACTCCATCAACTTGGAGGACGGTGAGAAGCGCACCTCCAAAGTTCTCCCCATGGCCAAGCGTTACGGCGCGGCTGTCATCGCGCTCACCATCGATGAAGATGGCATGGCGCTCACGGCTGAGAAAAAGCTGGCCATCGCCAAGCGCATTTTCGATCTGGCGGTCAACAAGTACGGCATTCGGCCCGTCGATCTCATCTTCGACGCGCTGACACTGCCTATCTCGACCGGGCAGGATGACTACCGCGCAGCTGGCGTCGAAACCTTGAAAGCGGTGAAGGCGATCAAGGCGGAGTTGCCCGACGTCAAGACGATCCTCGGTGTCAGTAACATTTCCTTCGGGCTGAACGTGTACTCACGCCGCGTCTTGAACAGCGTCTTCATGCATGAAGCTGTGGACCACGGTCTCGACATGGCCATCGTGAACTACAGCAAGATTTATCCGCTGTACAAGATTCCCGAAGCGGAAGTTGATCTGGCGCGCAAGCTGATCTACTACGACCAGTCGAACGGCGACCCGCTCCAGGTTTACATGGCGCACTTCGCCGGCACCAAGGGTAAGGAAGAGACGACCACCGCGCATGTCGACACTCTCTCGATCGAGGATAAGCTGAAGTGGTCGATTATCAATGGCGAAAAGACGATTGGCGACGGCGCGAACAAAAAGTCACTGGCCGAGTTGCTGGAAGATGCGCTCGGCACTTATACGCCGTTGGAGCTCATCAATAACGTGCTGCTCGATGGCATGCGCACCGTAGGTGACCTGTTTGGCGCGCGCAAGATGCAGCTGCCATCTGTGCTCGATTCGGCGGGCGTGATGAAGGCGGCCGTTGCCTATCTCGAGCCCAAGATGGAGAAGAAGGAGGGCAGCCAGAAAGGCACTATCGTTCTGGCAACGGTGAAGGGCGACGTCCATGATATCGGCAAGAACCTGGTGGACATCATCCTCACCAACAACGGCTATCGAGTTGTGAATCTCGGCATCAAGCAGCCGTCAGACACCATCATCAAGTCAGCGCTGGCGGAGAAAGCCGACGCCATCGGGCTCAGCGGCTTGCTGGTCAAGTCCACGCTGGAGATGAAGTACGTGGTGCAGGACCTGCATCACCAGAAGCTCGACTTCCCGGTGATCTGCGGCGGCGCTGCGCTGACGCGCAAGTACGTGGAGGACGACTTGCGCCGCGAATACAACGGCGGCATTTTTTATGCCGATGACGCCTTTGCCGGACTGCACCTCATGGAGGACCTTGCCTCGCCCAATGGCGCACGCGAGAAACGTATCGCCGAAGGTAAGGTGGTGAAAGAGTTCGCCCGCGCAGCGGTCGCCGCGGGTGATGGAGACGTAGCCACCGCGCCAAGCATCGAGATTGCGCCTGCGCCGAATATTCCCCAGCCGCCTTTCTGGGGCATTCGGGTGCTGAAGCCGCAAGACTTCGATTTGCGCGAAGTCTTCCAGTACATCAACGAGACCGCGCTGTTTAAGAACCAGTGGCAGTTGAAGACCGCATCTCAGGATGATTACGGCCGGCTGGTCGAGACCAAGTATCGTCCCATCTTGAAAGACCTCGAAGAGGACGTGATTGCGGCGGGCTGGTTCGAGCCCAAAGTTGTGTATGGATACTTCGGGGCGCAGGGCGAGGGCAACGACCTCATCGTGTACAACCTTCCTGAAGGCTGGAAGCAGGGTGACCCAATTCCGCCGGAAACGCTGCGCTTCACCTTCCCGCGCCAGCGTGAAGGACGGCATTTATGCATCTCCGACTTCCTGCTGCCCAAGAGTAGCGGGCGCATGGATGTGCTCGCCATGTCCTGCGTGACCATCGGAGCACGGGCTTCGCACGAAACCCAGAAGCTCTTCGAGGGCGGAGAGTACACCAAGTATCTCTATCTGCACGGGCTCAGCGTGGAGTCAGCCGAAGCTCTGGCGGAGTTGGCACACAAGCGGGTTCGAGAGGAACTGGGCATCGCGAACGATGATTCGCCGCACATCCGCGATCTGTTCCATCAAAAGTATCGGGGATCGCGTTACTCGTTTGGATATCCTGCATGCCCCAATCTGGAAGACCAGACGAAGCTGTTCGCGCTGCTGCATCCGGACGAAAACATCGGTGTGCATTTGACCACCGGGTTTCTGCTTGATCCCGAGCAAAGCACTTCCGCGATCGTGGTGCATCATCCTGCCGCGAAGTACTTCGTGGTCTAGATTCTTAGTTCGGTGTTCTTCAGATCGGGGTTCTTCAGGTCATGGTTGCAAGCTGCAGCGCCGTAACAAATCTGCTCGCGAGTTTTTTCTTGGTGACCTCGAATAAGAATTATGCCGTCATCACCGCGGATGTCATCAACTCGCGTCACGTTGAGAGCTTTCGCAGAAAACGGGACGCGAAGTTGCGCCCGCTTTCGGCGCGGCTGCTGCATGGACGCGTTGCCTTCAAGTAAAGTTTTCGCAGCGTTGTTACTGCCCCCCAATCGCCACGTGCTCGAGGATCGCATTCTCAACGCGCCACAAGCGATTCTGCGAATGAGGCACCATCAGTTTTTGCCGGTCTTTATACGCCACGTAGGTTCCCACGCCATAACCGATCACTGCCCCCGAAAAGACATCCGCCGGAAAGTGCACTCCACCCGTCACGCGGGTTGTGCTGACAGCGGTTGCTGCGCCGTACATCAGCAAACGCATGGGCCAGTTCGGATATTCGTGGGCCATGACCGAGGCGAGGGTCCAGGCGAGGGTTGCGTGTCCCGAGGGAAAAGAGCCGTTCGTCCAATTGCCGGAGAAGAATTTTCCCTCGCCAGGGCCACTGTAGGGCCGTTGCCTCGCCAATACTGCTTTCAGGGCGGCGTAGAGGATGACGCTGTCGACGCTTGCCTCGGCACTGCGTATCCCGGTGTCGATAGCATGATCGTTGTGAGTAATCAATCCTGTGACAAGGATTCCTCCAGCCGTCGCCCCCAGTCCATACACGGTCGCATCGGAGATATTGATGCTGGTATTGTGCCAACTGGGCGGCCCCTGATACAAAACGCTTTCGTCATTCGCGATCAGGACACCCGTGGCCCCAACGACAAGCGCATCCCATTTGATGGCACTGACCGAGAATGGCGACTTGATGATATGAAGCTCGTCCTCACCGATCGTCTTGGCCGCGGTTCCCAACGACTTTCCGAACGAGCCCGACTTTGGCTCCTTCGCGGCGGAAGGTGCGTCTGGAAGGCCTGCATCGGTCGCTGAATTCGGCGCTCCTATCATCGCGTCATCCGGGAGCGTCTGTAACTGCGCTGTCGCCCGGGTTGGCAGCAACAGGACAACCGCAAGCATCCCCACCGGAACCGCTTTGCATAACAGCGAGGGACAATTAGATCGCGACGCTATAGAGATTCCTGCGCAATGGCTCATGGCGTTTTCTTATCCATTACTTGACTCATGCATGCAACCCAATTTTGATTCGGGCTGGCGACGGAAGTGTGCCATCCTGACAGATTTGTAATGCAGGCGGGATTGAAGCAACAGCTGTTCAAGACTGGAGGGACCTCCAAAGTAAGGAAAAGAGCTGCGGTGGTTTGGCGCAAACCCCCAGTGGACTGGCTTGGCAGCGGTGTGCGCTATGTCCGCCGTGTGTGTGACGTATGCCACAGACTGAGTGTGCGTACCCCAGCAGAATCAAATGCGGAGGATACCGTGTTCGAGATTGTGAAAGCGCGCCCGCTGGCGCGAGGTATCAAGCTGTTTGTGATCAAGGCTCCCCGCATCGCCCGTAAGCAGCGACCAGGGCAGTTTGTCATTGTGCGGCTGGATGAGTGTGGGGAACGAATCCCACTGACCATCGCTGACGCAGACGCCAAGGCCGGCACGGTAACCATCGTCGTGCAAGCCATCGGCAAGACCACCATGCTGCTCAGCATGCTGGAGGCTGGCGACTCCATTCTCGACGTGGTCGGTCCGCTCGGCAAGCCCTCTGAAATCGAAAAGTTTGGAACCACGGTCGTGGTCAGCGGCAGCGTAGGAACTGCTATGGCATATCCAACCGCTCGCGAGTTGAAGCGCGCCGGCAACAAAGTGGTCTCGATCGTCGGAGCTCGCAGCAAAGACCTGCTGGTGTTGGAAGATGAGGTCCGCGCCGTCAGCGACGAAACCTACGTCGTCACTGACGACGGCAGCTACGGCGAGAAAGGTCTGGTCACCGACAAGCTGAGAGAGTTGGTTGCTGCCGGGGACGTGAATTATGTGCTCGCCGTCGGTCCGGTGCCGATGATGCGCGCGGTGGCCAACCTAACCGCCCCCAAGCAGATTAAGACCATCGTCAGTTTGAATTCGATCATGGTGGACGGCACCGGGATGTGCGGCGGCTGCCGCGTTCTGGTGAACAATAGCAGCCAATTCGCCTGCGTGGATGGCCCCGAGTTCGACGCCACCCAGGTCAACTTTGAGGTCCTGATGCAGCGCAACAACATGTATCGCGAACAGGAGCGAGCCAGCATCGAACGCCTGCAGGCCGACCCCGAAGCGGAGTTGAAGAGGCTTCGCGAGAGCAATCAAGCGCACGCATGCGCATTGGAACCGGTCGAGGTGAGCCATGACTGACAAGATCGCCAGCAATAATCCGCTGCCCAACAAAGAGCGTATCAAGCTGCCGCGGCAGCGCGTGCCCGAGCAAGACGCCCAGGTGCGCGCCCACAATTTCTGCGAAGTGAACCTCGGCTTTCCCGCCGAGCAGGCACGGCAGGAATCGCTGCGCTGCATTGAGTGTCCTAAGCCCGGCTGCGTCGAGAAATGCCCAGTGTCGGTGAACGTGCGCGCGGTGATCGATCTCATACTCGCCGGTGATTATCTCGGCGCGGCATCGAAGGTTCGCGAAGACAATGCCCTGCCGGCGATTACCGGACGCGTATGTCCGGTTGAAGATCAGTGCGAGTCGGGCTGTGTGCTTAGGCAAAAAGGGCGAGCCGGTCGGAATCGCATACTTGGAGCGCTTTGTAGCGGATTGGGAGCGCGAAACCGGACAGTTCGGATCTCCCGTATCCGCGCCAGCGACCGGCAAGAAGGTTGGTCTCATTGGCAGCGGTCCCGCAAGTTTGGCCTGCGCCGGCGACCTCATTCAGATGGGGCATCAGGTGCATGTGTTTGAAGCTCTGCACGAGCTCGGCGGCGTGCTCGTCTATGGCATTCCAGAGTTTCGCCTGCCGAAAGATATCGTCCGTCACGAGATCGACGTGCTGCGCCGCCGTGGTGTCGTCTTTGAAACCAACGTCGTGGTCGGCAAGACGGTGACGATTGACGAACTGATGCAGGAAGAAGGATTCGACGCCGTTTTCGTCGCGACCGGCGCTGGTCTTCCGCGCTTCCTGAATGTTCCGGGTGAACACTTCAACGGCGTCTACTCGGCGAACGAGTTTCTGACCCGTGTAAACCTGATGCGCGCGTATCGTTTCCCCGAATTCGACGAGCCGCTCTATCCCTGCAAAGACCGCGACGTGATCGTCGTTGGTGGCGGCAACACTGCGATGGACGCGGTGCGTAGCGCGCTACGTCTGGGCGCCAAGAGCGCCAGTATCTACTATCGCCGAACCGAGAAGGAGATGCCGGCTCGTGTGGAGGAAGTACATCACGCTAAGGACGAAGGCGTTCACTTCGAGATGCTGGTGAATCCGGTAGAATTTTTCGGCGACGAGAAGGGCAATCTCACCTCCGTCAAATGTATCCGGCAGGAATTGGGCGAGCCGGACGATTCAGGACGCCGCAGCCCAGTGCCGATCAAGGGCTCTGAATTCGTGGTACCGTGCCATGTTGCAATCATCGCGGCTGGCACTTCGGCGAACCCGCTGATTCAGTCGACCACTCCGGGACTGGCCGTGACCAAGCGCGGATACATCTCGGCCAACGACGACCTCGCGACCTCGAAGCCGGGCGTGTTCGCGGGCGGCGACATCGTGACCGGCGGCGCGACGGTGATTCTCGCCATGGGCGCGGGGCGCAAAGCGGCGAAGTCGATCAATCAGTATCTGATGGGCGTGCCCTTGGAGGAGAAGGGCAGCGCGGTTGCTTCCGCCGGCTGACCACGTTGTAATTCAGCCCTGGCCTTTGACGCACATCCCAGGTGTGACGTTCGTCCTAGCGACGAAAGGCCGGAACATGATTACAATTCTTTAGGACGCCAGTGTGGCGTTGTGCTCCCGTAGTCAACAGTTGGTTTCATCTCTTCTTGCGGTGCTCAGCACGACAAAAATCCCAGGAGGCAAGCCATGCCAAGGAAACCTGAAGAAAACTCTTTCTCGGATGTGGGATCCCAGGAACTGACCGAGGAGATTATCCAGATGCGCGCCTATCAGTTGTTCGAACAGCGCGGTGGCGAGCACGGACATGACCTGGACGATTGGTTCCAGGCCGAGGCGGAAGTGCTGGGAAAGAAGCCGAGTGGTTCCGCCGATCAGACAGAACGCGCACAGGGTGCCGCGGCGGCGTGATCGGAATGTCTGAGGCAACAACGGGCGAGCGGACTGGGTGCATGGCCCAGCCCAGCAACCTCTTACCGAAATTCTTACATTGGGGTGCCCGTTCTGGCCTTCTTTTGGCTAGGGCGGGCTGTCCAACACCCATGCTGCGTTGAATAGGGGCGGTCGACTCGCGGCAAAGTCGGCCGCTCGCTCACGGTGACAGGCGCTGTTTTCCTTCATCGCCCCGCCCGAACGGCCTTCGCAAGCCCCGCCAGCAATTCCAATGTCTCATCCCACCCCATGCAGGCGTCGGTGATGCTCTGGCCATACACTAGCGGTTCTCCTGGCACGAGCTTCTGCGCTCCAGCGACCAGATTGCTCTCTAACATGACGCCGATGATGCTTTTGTTTCCCGCTGCAATCTGCCGTGCGACATCGCGGCAAACCGCGGGCTGACGAGCGTGATCTTTGTTGCTGTTGGCATGACTGCAGTCGATCATGACTCGCAGCGGTAGTCCGGCTTCCTGTAGCTGTTCGCATACTAGGGCGACCGCATCGGCGGTGTAGTTCACCGTCTTCCTTCCCCCGCGCAGGATCACGTGACAGTCCTGATTACCGGTCGTCACGAAGATGGCCGATTGGCCATGCTTCGTGTGTCCCAGAAATGTATGCGGATGTGACGCCGACAAAACCGCTTCGATGGCAATCTGCACGTCTCCCGACGTGGCGTTCTTGAATCCCACAGGGCAGGAGAGTCCCGAAACCAGTTGCCGATGGACCTGGCTTTCGGTGGTACGAGCACCAATGGCTCCCCAACTGACCAAGCCTGCCAAATACTGGGGAGTAATCATGTCGAGGAACTCAGTTCCGGCAGGCACTCCCATTTCCGCCAGATCGAGCAGCAGGCGCCTTGCCAGCCGCAGGCCGTCATTGATCTTGTAGGATTGGTCGAGGTGCGGATCGTTGATCAATCCCTTCCATCCGACCGTCGTCCGAGGCTTCTCGAAGTAAACGCGCATTATAATACGCAGTTCCTGCGAGAACTCCGCGATGGCGGTCTTGAGCAGACCGGCATATTCCCGGGCAGCTTCAGCGTCGTGAATCGAACATGGCCCGCACACCACCAGGAGACGGCGATCTCTGCCACCGAGAATCTCGCAAATTTCATGGCGAGACTGGTAGACGGTGGCCGAAGCGGTCTCGGTCGTGGGCATCTCCTCCTCCAAGAAAACCGGAGGAAGCACGACCTGGGTCCACTTTATGCGAAGGTCATCGATGGGGTGGAACATGATGGATGCTGGTAGTGTAATCCCGATGGGCGCAAGTTATGAGCGTTCGTCATCGATGGACAGAACGAGTCAAGAATTTTTTCTACCGTAGTACGAAAGAGTTGCTGTTGTCCGCCTGGTAAGGAAGCTAAAGCAGCGAACGTCATTGACAAGAAGGCCTTGTAACGTTCGGCGCCTTAAAAAAAACAGCAATATGGGTCATGCAGGAGATCTCGTTAGGGGAGCGGGAGAATACTTCCGTCGACCGGCGCGAGCGGGCATCGCAGCAGATGCCCTGGCCATCGTAGTCTTTAGACTCCACTCAAGGGTGGGGATTAATCATGAAAGCAGTTAGCTACGAAGGCCCGCGGAAAGTTTCTGTGTCGGAACATCCGAAACCGAAAATCAAGTCTCCGACCGATGCCGAATATCTTCGTGACCTCATCATTACCGGCAGAGCCAAACCAAGTCAGATCGTCAGTCACCGGATCGACATTAATGACGTTCCCGAGGCCTATGACAAGTTCGACAAGCAGATTGAGGGATACACCAAAATCCTCATCAAGTTTAAGCAAGCAGTCTGAGCGAGTGAGCCATCATGATTAAGGAACTCCTGGAGCGCTGGCCGTTGATTCATCAGCTTCGTACGGGCGCCGACGGCACCGGTCCGGAAGCGATGAGCCATCAGACAAAGAATTTGTTGCCGAAGCATCACGACGCCGAGTTTACCCGCTCCATCTGTCCGTACTGCGGCGTCGGCTGTGGACAGATGGTGTTCCACAAAGACGGCGCGCTGATCTCCATTGAAGGCGACCCCGGTTCGCCGATCTCGCGTGGTCACCTGTGCCCGAAAGGAGCGGACACCTACGAGCTACACACCCATCCCAACCGCCTAATGACGGTGAAGTATCGTCGCCCTTATGCTCGGAAGTGGGAGGAACTCGATCTGGAAACCGCCATGGACATGGTCGCTGACCGGCTGTGGGAGAGCCGTCAACGGACCTTCGTCGAGGAAAAGGATGGCGAGAAGGTAATGCACACCAAGGCCGTCGCCCACCTTGGCGGGGCGACCCTGGATAACGAAGAAAACTACCTGATCAAGAAACTGTTCTGCGGAGGTTTGGGCATGGTTTGCATCAGCAACCAAGCCCGGATATGACACAGCTCCACCGTGCCCGGTCTGGGCACATCGTTCGGCCGCGGCGGCGCGACCACGGCGCAGACTGACCTGGCGAATTCCGACGCGATTCTGATCATGGGATCGTCGATGGCGGAAAACCACCCGGTGGGGTTTCAGTGGGTGATGGCAGCGCGCGAACGTGGCGCGACCATTATTCACATCGACCCGCGCTTCACCCGCACCTCCGCGATGGCCGATATATGGGTGCCCTTGCGTCCCGGCACCGACATTCTCTTCCTGGGCGGATTGATTCGTTATGTGCTAGAGAATGACAAGTACTTCCGCGAGTACGTCCAGCACTACACTAATGCGCCCATGATCATCCGCGAGGATTTCCGTGATACCGAAGACCTGGGCGGCATCTTCTCCGGTTGGAACCGGCAGGAGAAAAAGTACAGCCCTGATTCTTGGCGCTACGAAGGATCGGCGAAGAAAGAGTCGGGCGACGGGCAGACTGGTCATTCAAAAGCCGGCGGCGGCCACGGCAAGGATCGCGGTGGCGAGGCAGGACACACGAGCGAATATGAGGCCGACCCGACGCTGCAACATCCGCGCTGCGTCTTCCAGATCTTGCGAAAGCATTTCGCGCGCTACACACCAGAGCTGATCGAGCGCCATGCCGGCGTTCCCCAAAAGTTGTTTCTCAAGGTCGCGGAAGCTTTCTGCAACGCGTCGGGGCCGGAGAAGACCGGCGCGATCTGCTATGCCGTGGGATGGACGCAGCACTCCAAAGGGGTTCAAATCATCCGCTCGGCGGCGATTCTGCAATTACTGCTCGGCAACATCGGCAGGCCGGGCGGAGGAATTCTCGCCCTGCGCGGCCACGCCTCAATCCAGGGTTCAACCGACATTCCCACGTTGTATGACATCTTGCCGGGCTATCTTCCGATGCCATTTTTCGAGCAGGATGCCAATGACTTGCAGAGCTACATCAAAAAGCACAAGTCCACCGCGGGGCTGTGGTCCAACTTCGACAACTACTTCATCAGCCTGATGAAGTCCTGGTACGGCAAGAATGCAACAAAGGAGAACGATTGGTGCTTTGACTACATGCCGCGTGTCACTGGCGATCACTCGCACTTCGGCTACTGGCTCGATATGCAGGACGGCAAGATGGAAGGCCTGTTCATCATGGGACAGAATCCCGCCGTCGGTGCCTCCAATTCGCGCCTGCAACGCACTGCAATGTCGAAGCTGAAGTGGCTGGTAGTGCGCGACATGGTAGAGGTAGAAAGCGCTTCCTGGTGGTACAACTCGCCCGAGGTCGAACGCGGCGAACTTAAGCCGGAAGAGATTGTGACGGAAGTGTTTTTGTTTCCCGCTGCTGGTTCGGCGGAGAAAGACGGTTGTCAGACCAACACCCAACGGCTGGTGCAGTATCGCACCAAGGCGGTTGATCCTCCGGGTGATGCTCGCAGCGAAACCTGGTTCATGCATCATCTGGCGCGGCGTCTGAAGGCAAAGGCTGCCGCCGATCCAAGCGCGCGTAATGCACCCTTGAATGCGTTGGATTGGCCCTATAAAACGCACGGCATACACGACGAGCCGAACGTTAGCGAGATCCTAAAAGAAATCAACGGCCGCGATTTGAAAAGCGGCGAGTTGCTTGAGAGTTACAAGAAGCTAAAAAAAGATGGCACGACCGCATCGGGCTGCTGGATCTATTGCGGCGTTTATCCGCAAGAGCATCTCAACAAAGCCAATCAGCGCGAGTCGCAGGATTATCTCGGCCACGGATGGGGATTCTCTTGGCCCAATGATGTCCGGATCCTCTACAACCGCTGCTCGGCACGTCCTGATGGCCAGCCCTGGAGCGAGCGCAAGAAGCTTGTCTGGTGGGACGACGAGAAGCGCGAGTGGACCGGACTCGACGTGCCTGACTTCGACAAGAACAAGCCGCCCGACTATCGTCCCGCAAAGGATGCCAAGGGCATGGACGCCATCGCTGGCGACAAGCCATTCATCCTGCATCCCGATGGTGTTGGCTGGCTGTTTGTCACCAGCGGTTTGAAGGATGGCCCTCTGCCGACGCATTATGAACCTCTGGAAACGCCGGTCGGCAATCCGCTGTATCCCAAGCACATTTACAATCCAGCCGCCGACCGCAAGGAGCGGCCTGACAATCCTTACGCTTTTCCCGGCGACGAGCGTTTTCCCTATGTGCTTTCCACCTATCGATTAACGGAACACCATACCGCCGGCGGGATGTCACGTCAGCTATCCCATCTTGCCGAACTGCAGCCCGAACTCTTTTGCGAAGTTTCGCCTGAACTCGCGGGAGAGATTGGTCTGGAGCACGCAGGCTGGGCGACCATCACTACCCCGCGCGCCCTCATCGAGGCCCGCGTGATGGTGACGCAGCGCATGCGCCCGCTGTGGGTTGAAGGGCGCACCGTCCATCAGGTTGGCCTTCCCTATCACTGGGGTTACAACGGCACAGTGACGGGCGATGTCGTCAACGACCTGTTAGCAATCTCGGAGGAGCCGAACGTGCGCATCATGGAAACCAAGGCACTCATCTGCGACATCGAACCTGGTCGTCGCCGTCGCGGACCGGAGGCGCTTGAGCAATGGAAAGAACATATGGAGAAGCCGGCATGAGCGCAACTACTACGGGATTCCTTACCGACTCGACCTTGTGCATTGGCTGCAAGGCCTGCGAAGTCGCTTGCAAGGAGTGGAACGGCATTACCGAAGATGGACTGAACTGGTCCGGATACTCCTACGACAATACCGGCACGCTCGGGCATTCTACCTGGAGACATGTGAAGTTTGTGGAAGGCAAGCCGCAGCCGGGTTGGGGCGGCAATGCCGGACAGCACCTGTCGTGGGAGTTCTCGTCTGACGTCTGCAAGCATTGTGAAGTCGCTGGATGTCTGGAAGCCTGCCCCACCGGCGCAATTGTCCGCACCGAGTTCGGGGGCGTTTTCATCCAGCCCGATGTCTGCAATGGTTGCGGCTACTGCGTTGTTTCCTGTCCCTTCGGAGTCGTGCAACGCAATCCGGAGGATGGCCGGGTATTCAAGTGCACATTCTGCTACGACCGGCAGAAAGCAGGATTGCATCCGGCCTGTGCGCAGGCGTGTCCCACGGAGTCGATCAAGTTTGGGCCCCTGGAGCAGCTGCGCGTCAGCGCGCAAGAGCGCATGCAGGAATTGCGGAGCCGGGGCACGGAAGATGCGCAGCTTTACGACCCGCAAGACAGCAGCGTGGGCGGCACGCATGCCATGTTTATCGTGCGTGGCGATCCACGCCAGTACAACCTGCCTCCTAAGCCGGAAGTGCCGACGACCTACCTGAGAGCCGGCTGGACCGGTTCGGCTGTTGCAGCCGGGATACTTCTATTCGGCAGCATCTTCGCTTTTCTGGGGAGTGCGAGACGATGAGCGATCCAGTTCAGCGCCCTGCGTCCGATGATCTGCGCGAAAAGCGCTTATTCGAAATTCGTCGCCAGGCCGAGTCGAAGGGCCGCGTGGAGGCAGTCGGTATTCGGCCGGCGGGCGCACCGTTTCCCGTTGCCTCGCCCGAGACCGGCTACTATGGCCTTCCGCTGCTTAAGCAGCCCGCGTGGACCTGGCAGATCCCTTTGTATTTCTTCGCCGGAGGGGCTGCGGGGTCGGCTGCGGTCATTGGACCGGTGGCGCGCTGGATCGGCCGGGATCCCGGTCTGGCTCGCGACTGCCGTTACATCGCGGCCGTCGGCACAGCTGCATCAACGCGCGCTGCTTATATCCGATCTTGGACGGCCATCGCGCTTCCTGGCGATGATGCGCGTTTTCAAGAAGCAGAGTCCTATGTCGGTGGGGGCATGGACCCTGGCCGTATTCGGCACATTCGCTGCCGCGTCGGCCTTCGCAGAAATGCTGGATCAACGGTTCTCATGGTTGCCGCTGCGAATTCTTGGCAATTTGTCGGAGGGTATCTCCGGGGTTGCCGGCCTCCCATTTTCCAACTACACGGGAGTGCTGATTGGCGCCAGCGTAATCCCGGTGTGGAACGAGAATGTCGAAACTCTGCCTATCCATTTCGGTATGTCGGGATTAAGTTCGGCGGTCTCAATTCTCGAATTGATGGGACATGAGAATCGAGCATTGAACACTCTCGGGATGGGCGCCGCGGCAATCGAGGCACTCGAAGGGCTTCACATCGAGAGGACGCGCAAGCCCGTGATGGATCCGCTGAAGCGCGGACGCAGCGGCCTGGTCACCCGACTCGGAGGTGTCATGAGCGGGCCGGTTCCCCTGCTTTTGCGGGTTGCAGCCAGTTTTGCGGGAAGGCGCCGCTCGCGCCAGCTTCGCCGCGCGGCTGCTGTTTCCAGCATCATCGGTTCCATGTTGACTCGCGTCGCGTGGATGCAAGCTGGTCGTGCGTCGGCGGCAAATTGGCGGCTACCACTGGAGACTGACGAGCCGCCAACTGGAGGAACCACGTCCGGCGGTTATTGAGGAATCATAAGAACAGCCCTCTTGTGAGCCGATCGGCATGCATTCGTCACGGAAAGTTGTTTACGCAGGCTTAGCTATCAACCTGGCTATCACTATCACCAAGCTGGTCGTAGCCATTTTCAGCAGCAGTTCGGCAATGCTGGCAGAGTTTTTTCACTCTGCAGTCGACACCGGCAACAGTGTGCTTCCGATATACGGAATGAAGCGCAGCCAGCGGCCCGCCCATCGTGCTTATGCCTTTGGTCACGGCAAGGAACTGTACTTCTGGTCCTTCGTGGTCCATCATCTTTTCGTCGGGTGCGCGTCTCTCACGCAGCCCTGATGCCGTGGGAATACTCCAGTTTAGCTAATGCCGAGGTCTTCAATCTGCTTCAGCCGGCTCGATCCCCGTAGACACGCGGTGGATTCAATGACGGCCAACTGGTTGAAGAATATGGTGGCCAGGGACGGAGTTGAAGCGCCGACGCCAGCCTTTTCAGCGCCGGTGAGTTCATCCGAGCCGATCTCGACAGCCTTGCTGAAGCGGCCAAGGCGGCGACTTGGGGCGCAGATCCGAACTCTCTGGCCTCCATTACCAATTCACCAGGCAAGGGCGCTTACCCCATTTTGACGTTTACCTGGCTGCTTGTGCCGCTGGAAAGCATCCACGGCGCGAAGAAGGGGGCTCTCATTGCCTTTCTTCGATGGGCTCTTACCTCTGGACAAAAGCAGTGTTCCGCGTTGGGACATGCGCCGCTGCCTCGTGAGTTAGCCACCCGACAGCTGGAGATGCTCGACAGCATCAAATAGTACGGGTACGTTGGGCGGTGGGATCAAGCGACGCCTTTCTTGGTCGCGAGGTCGAAAAATCAACGGCCGCCCCTCAGGCTGCTGGAAGAGCTGTCCCTCCTCGATGGGTTCAAGATCGCAGGATACTCGCGCCAATTGCGCAGCACGACGAAAGCAAAGGTGAACGTACTCGTCCACCCCTTTCTGCCGTCGGCTTCGCGGCTCCATTCGTTTCTTCCCGGCGCTGTAGCCTCGATTTTCTTCTGTCGAAGTTCTGTCATCGGATAAAGACCGCCGTGCTCCAGGATAGATGGTAGGTTGCGGTAATAAAGCTCCGGAATATGCTTAAGTGGATCAATATCTCCCACGGTTTTCAGCTCCCTTGGCGGCCACAGAAAACTCTAGTTAGGTGGCATACAACGATGCGGACCTCTTGGCCCTGGGCCATCCTAAAGGGGAGAAGTCACATTTCCAATGGACTAATTTCCGGGGAGCAGGTCAAATGAACTTGCCACCCGGTATCCCGAAGCCGCGGCATAGCCTTTAACAGGGAGTTTCGATGATGAGTACTGTTGCCTCCGCCACCGACCTCGCGTCTCTCAGCGCATATGGCAAGGCCCGATCGACTGTGAATGGCGTGCCGCTCAGCGCCGATGCACTCCGGAAGACGGATGCTTATTGGCGCGCTTGCAACTACCTCAGCCTCGGGATGATTTACCTGCTCGACAATCCCCTGCTCACCGAACCGCTGCGGCCCGAGCACATCAAGAACCGGCTGCTCGGTCACTGGGGCTCGAGCCCGGGGTTGTCGTTCATCTATGTCCACCTCAATCGGCTGATCAAGAAGTACGACCTCGATATGATCTTTCTCGCCGGCCCAGGACACGGCGCACCCGGAGTTCTTGGGCCGGGCTATCTGGAAGGAACCTACTCCGAAGTTTATCCGGATAAGAGCGAAGATTTCGAGGGCCTGCGCGAGTTCTTTAAGGAGTTTTCGTTTCCCGGAGGCATCGGGAGCCACTGTACTCCTGAAACGCCAGGCTCCATCCATGAGGGCGGAGAACTGGGCTATGTGCTCTCCCATGCGTGCGGTGCAGCATTCGACAATCCCAACCTGATTGTCGCCGCGGTAGTCGGCGATGGCGAGTCGGAGACAGGTCCGCTGGCGACTTCCTGGCACATCAACAAGTTCCTAAACCCACAACGTGACGGTGCGGTACTCCCGATCTTTCATCTGAACGGCTACAAGATTAATAATCCGACGTTGCTGGCGCGAATCCCGCATGAAGAACTGGAAAACCTGCTGCGAGGCTACGGCTGGACACCCTACTTTGTGGAAGGCTCCGATCACGACACCATGCATCAGGCGATGGCTGCCACGGTGGAGCACTGCATTCTTGAAATCAATAACCACCAGCAGGAGGCGCGCGCGAACCACGTGATAAGCCGTCCCCGGTGGCCGATGATCGTGTTGCGCTCCCCCAAGGGATGGACGGCTCCGCCCGAAGTCGAAGGGCACAGGCTGGAAGGTTTCTGGAGAGCCCACCAGGTTCCGCTGCCGAATGTGAAGAAAGATCCCGAGCAGCTCCGCCTTCTCGAAAGCTGGATGCGGTCACAGCGGCCCGAAGAACTGTTCGATGGCGCTGGTAAGTTTGCCGCCGAGTTCCGTGAGCTTGCACCCACCGATACGCGACGCATGAGCGCGAATCCTCACGCCAATGGCGGCCGCCTAAAGAAAGCCCTGCGCCTGTCCGACTTCCGCCAGTATGCGATCGAGATTGAAAGGCCAGGTCAATTGCAGGCCGAGAATACCCGGCCTCTGGGCGTTTTTTTACGCGACGTAATGAAGTTAAATATGAGCAACTTTCGCGTCTTCGGTCCCGATGAAACCACCTCCAACAAGCTGGATGCCATTTACGAGGTGAGCAAGAAGTTTTGGATTGAAGAGTTCTTTCCAGAAGATGCCGATGGCGGCGAGCTTGCCAACGATGGCCGAGTCATTGAGATGCTGAGCGAACACACCATGGAAGGCATGCTCGAGGGCTACCTTCTCACGGGACGCCATGGGTTCCTCTCGACGTACGAATCGTTCGTTCATGTGATCGACTCGATGTTTAATCAGCATGCCAAATGGTTGGAGATTTGTAAGCACTTGTCGTGGCGCGAATCGATTGCGTCGCTGAACCTGCTGATCACCTCAACCGTTTGGCGCCAGGATCATAATGGCTTCACTCATCAGGATCCGGGCTTCCTCGACGTGGTGGTCAACAAGAGCGCCAATGTGACGCGCATCTATCTGCCGCCTGACGTCAACTCTCTGTTGTCCGTGGCCGATCACTGCCTCCGAAGCGAAAACTACGTCAACGTGATCGTCTGTGACAAGCAGATGCACCTGCAGTACATGGACATCGATGTTGCCATCACGCACTGCACCAAGGGAATTGGCATTTGGGACTGGGCGAGCAATGATGAGGGCGGAGAACCCGATGTGGTGATGGCTTGCGCCGGTGACATTCCTACCCAGGAAGCCCTGGCCGCGACCGCGCTGCTGCGGCACGAGTTCTCTGACATCAAGATCAGGTTTATCAATGTGATCGACCTCTTTAAAATGCAACCCAGCACCGAACATCCCCACGGGCTATCGGACTGGGAGTTCGACTCATTGTTCACGATGGACAAGCCAGTAATCTTTAACTTCCACGGGTATCCCTGGCTGATTCATCGGCTGGCTTACCGCCGTCACAATCACGACAACATGCATGTGCGCGGTTACAAGGAAAAGGGCAACATCAATACACCATTGGAGCTGGCCATCAACAACAATATCGACCGCTTCAGCCTGGCCATGGATGTCATCGACCGTGTGCCAAGATTGCAGAGGATCGGCGGTCATGCCAAGGAGCGCTTCCTCAACCAGCAAATCGAGTGCCGCAATTATGCGCATCGGTACGGTATCGACAAACCCGATGCGGCGAGTTGGGTGTGGCCGTACTAGGTTGCACCTCAGGAAGGATGCGGCACGCCCATTATGACGCGCACCGCGTCACGGGCGATGAGCAACTCCTCATCGGTGGGGATGGCATAGACCAGCAAATTGGAATCTTCGGCGCTGATGAGGCCTTCCCGCCCAATCGTCTGCTGGTTTTTCGCGGCATCAATCTTAAGGCCGGCCCACTCCATGCCCTCGCAGATACGGGCGCGGATTTCTGGCGAGTTTTCGCCGATGCCTCCGGTGAAGATAGCCGCGTCGGCACCTCCCATGCAGGCAAGAAAGGCACCAATGTACTTTCGTGCCCGGTAACAGAAGACCTCAATCGCTAGCCGCACCCGCCGATCCTTGTTTTCGTTCAGCTCGGCCAGCAACTCCCGCATGTCGTTGGTCAGGCCGGAAATTCCCAGCAACCCCGACTGCGTATTAAGCAGCGTGTCAACTTCGGACGCCGCCATGCCTTCTTTGGTCGCGATTAGATTCACAATTGCTGGATCCAGGTCACCCGAGCGCGTGCCCATCACCAGCCCCTCCAGAGGTGTCATGCCCATGGACGTATCCATCGATTTGCCTCCTCGGATGGCGGTCGCGGAGCAGCCGTTTCCCAGGTGAAGAGTGATGATGTTGGTCTGCTCTCGCCTCAGATTGCGCAGCGCACGGTAACGAAACGCAACGTAACGATGCGAGGTCCCGTGGAATCCGTATCGGCGGATGCCATACCGTCGATAGAGGTGATACGGGACGGCATACAAGTATGCTGGTTCCGGAATCGTATGATGAAACGCCGTATCGAACACCGCCACCTGAGGAACGTCTTTGCTAAACACTTCTCGTGCAGCCACAATGCCTTTGATGTTGTTGGGATTGTGAAGCGGCGCAAGATCAATGCAGTCCTCAATTCCCCGCAAGACCTTGTTGTCGATCAGGGCCGATTCGGAGAACATTTCACCGCCGTGTACAACGCGATGACCAACTGCGTGAATGTCGCCGGAAGTCTTAATTTTGGTGATTCCAGATTTGTCGGACGCAATGTAGCGGATCACATAGTCCAACGCCGCCGAAATATCGCGCAGAGGAGCGGTGAACTTCTGCCTCGAGTCGGCGGCCTTCTGGAAGGTGACAATCGCCTCCCCACCGATACGTTCCACCTCGCCGCGGCAGATCCGTTCATCTTTATGCTGCTGGATCCGCTCAAGATCGGTTGCAATAATCTGAAACTTCAGGCTGGAACTCCCGGAGTTGAGTACAAAGACGTTCATGCCAGATATTGTCTTTCAACAGTGCGGCAGTAGGATAGGGCCACTGGTTACTCCCCATTGTGTTCTTAAATGGTTGTGGACGCGTCCCTGAGATTTGAAACCGAGTTCCGTGCCGCTAAGTTATTTGGAATGATGGTGGCCAGGGACGGAGTTGAACCGCCGACGCCAGCCTTTTCAGGGCTGCGCTCTACCAGCTGAGCTACCTGGCCACGACGCGCGAGTGCGCAAAGATAACTGATGCTGCGGCAGCTGAATTATAACAATCGAGCGGCAGTTGCGCCAACGCGCGGATCGTGAACCAACCGCCTTCTAGGCGGTCATGCAAAACACCTCCGCGCCAGCGATGGTCGCCTGCACGAATACCGAACATCTCGCCTCGCCACCTTGTGAGCGAAAGGTTCCGCCGGCTAAACCAGTTTAGCTTTTGGTGTAGTCGAACCGCGGCGAGTGCCGCTAGCTCAAGCCAGTTTGTTGTGAAGGATCAGCGGGGACGTGGCGCAGAAACTGGATTATTCGCCTGACTTTCGCGGCTCAAAAACGCGGTCGCACCTTTGGCTAAACAGTTTGCTGAAAAACTCGGTAATTCCACTCCAATGCTTTGCCAACGGGCTTTTTGCAAGGGCGATCCGTGTCTGGGATGTCGCACTCCATCGCGACGGAACCCTAGGCAGTGACTTCGTTCATCCCGTGGCGACCTGCAGCCGACTCATCCGTACCAGGTTGTAGGCCGCGGCCGCGATTTGAAACAGCCACTCCACCCGTCGGCGACTGCGCAGTTTCACCTGCCGGAACCCAGCCCAGTGTTTAATCCAGGCAAAGCTTTGTTCTACCAACTTCCGCTTCCTTTGACTTTGCACAAACTGCGGACTGTTGCGTTCTTCCGCCCGTAGGCTATTACGCTGCTGCAACTGGCCGCGTTCGTACTCGGCAATGTGGGGCACGATGCCGCGCTGTCGCAGGGCCCTCCACAAACTCCCGCTCCTGATATTGCTTGTCGGCTCCCAGCGTCCGCCCGGCCTTACCGCTGGCTTCGTCCAACAACCGCAGGGCCGCCTCGCGCTCGGCTCGTGTTCCCGCCTCGCTCACACAGGCGCCTACGATCAGGCCATGCTGGTTTTCCGTCAGCACGTGTCCCAGATAGCTGGGCTTGGCGGCTCCCGCATTGCACTTGCGATACAGCCGCGCCTCCGGATCGCTGCGGCTCTCATGGGTGTCGCGCAGCAAGCGCTTGCCCCCAGGACCGCTGCCGCGCTCCGGTGGCTCCGCCTTGGCATGGAAGCTGCGCCGGTTCACCCATGCCTCGAGCATCGTCCCGTCCACGGTGAAGTGTTCGTCGCTCAGCAGCCCCGAGCTGCTGCAAGCTGTCCCCGCACTGCCAGGAAAAACTCGGCTGGCGATCTCGCCCGCGATCAAGCGATCCCGGTTCTTGCTGAACACCGTCGCGTCCCACACCGTCGTCATCCATCTCCAGCCCCACAAACCAGCGGAACAGCAGGTTATAATCCAGCTCCTCCATCAGCAGTCGCTCGCTGCGAATGGCGTACAGCGCCTGCAATAGCAGGGCTCGCAACAGCTTCTCCGGCGGAATCGAAGGCCGCCCCGTGCTGGCGTACAGCCCTCGAAACGCTCCGACAGCGCCCAAGGCCGCATCCACCATCTTGCGAATCGCTCGCAAGGGATGACTCGGCGGGCACCCGCTGCTCCAGACTCACGTAGCTGAAAACTCCATCCTGCTGCTGATCATTTCCTCGCATGCTTGCTTCTTACATCATTTTTTCTGTAACGCATCGTGAGTTTTTCAGCACTCTGTGAAGC
>CAVYZB010000013.1:0-154866 GCA_963772895.1 uncultured Acidobacteriaceae bacterium | reverse complement strand
CGCTGACCCACAAAGGCGTCGAGTTCCAGGGACTCTACTACAACTCGCCCGAACTGCATGAACTGCGTTGCCGGAAGGGCAATGAACTACCGGTAGAGATTCGGGTGGACGAAAGCGACCTGGGGCGCATTTTCCTTGTGTCGCCGGAGGAGAAAGAAGTGTTTACCGTGCCCGCCCTGCGACGCGACTACGCAACAGGGATTGGCCTATTCCAGCACAGGGTGATTCGCCGCTACCAGAAACGACACGCAAGATTGGAACCAGGTCCCGACGGGTGGCTGCAGGCCAAAGAAGAGATCGTCGAGATTATCGAGAGTGAGACGCGGCTGAAGCGGAAGCGATCCAACAAGCGGGTTGCCCGTTGGGGAGATTGCAAGTCGGCCGGTGGTCAGACAGAGTGGGACGGCAGTTCGGTTCCAAGCCAGACCGTGCCGCCCTTTGTCGAGGCCGGCACGGAGTGTCCAAGGGAAGCCTTCGAAGAGCGTGCCTCGAAGGTGAAAGTCCTTCCGGTCACCATCCAGGAAGGGTGACGTATGAGCAGTCTTGCCAGCCTGGTCGATCGCACCCTCGTTTCCCATGCGCCTTTTCAAGCGGCGGTTCGGGAGATTGAAACATGCTTTGAGTTTGCCTTGGAAGCCTCGGAACCGATATGCGTTGCACTCATCGGACCTTCGCGCACGGGAAAGTCACGGGTGCTGGACGTTTTCGAACGGCAGCATCCCAAGGTCCGTCGCGAGGATGGAATGTACGTTCCCATCCTGCGCGTGACCACCCCATCGAAGCCCACAGTAAAAGGTCTTGCCGAAGTCTTGTTGGAGGGAATGGGCGCGGTAGACGCAACCCGCGGCACGGAGAACGAAAGAACCCGGCGCGTGAAGTGCCTGATGCGCAACACGGGAACCCGAATGCTGATGATCGACGAGTTTCAGCATTTCTTCGACAAGGGCACGAAACTAATCATGCACCACGTCGCCGACTGGCTAAAGATTCTGGTAGATGAAACCCGGTGTGCACTGGTGGTCGCCGGGCTTCCATCCTGTCAGACTGTCATCGATTCCAACGAGCAATTGGCGGGACGGTTTCACGCACCCATCCTGATGCCGCGATTCTCGTGGCAGGACGTGGAACAACGGGAAGAGTTTATCGGGATTTTGCGGGCCTTCCACCAGGTCCTGAGCCAGCACTTTCAAGCGCCCGAGTTCCAGCAGGAGGCTATGGCGTTCAGGTTCTACTGCGCCACCGGAGGGTTAATCGGATACTTGACGAAGATCTTGCGGCGATCGGTGTGGCACGCGGTTGCGTTGGAGAGAAAGGAGATCACGCTTGAAGACCTGTGCGATGCGCACGAGAAAGCCGTGTGGTGCGGACGGGTCCCACAGCGCCTTCCAAGACCCTTCGCACGCAACTTCAAACTCATACTGACGGTTGACTTATTGAGAGAGGTGAGCCTCATTGGAACCGTACACGTACCTGCGGACGAGTCCGACATTCCCCCGGCAAAGCCCGCGAGATCCGACCGCCGCAAGCCTGGAGGCGAGTCGGCGGCTGCATGGCTGGTGGCGCGATGACCACGCCGCTGTTGGTGCGTCACCCCGCTCCTTTCCGAACAGAAAGCCTTTTCGGCTACATCCTGCGACTCAGCGAGGAGAATGGCTATACGACGCCATGGAGCTTGTTTCTGCTTGCACAGATCAGACAGCATGAGGCACGGTCCACCGGCATGAAAGCGGCGAAGGTCGCCCAAGTATGCAATCGGTCCCGGGCCGAACTGCAGTCCATTTCCTACCAATGGCCGGGCGATCATCCGAGGTCCTGTCGTTTGCTTGGGCATTTGCTGACCCCATGGGAGTTGATTGTAACCCGGCCGAGACTGTGTCCCGAATGCGTCGCGGAGAAGGGGTTCATTGAAGCTCACTTTGACCTGGCGCTCATGACTGGATGCCCTGTCCACAGCAGGTCACTACTTTCCCTCTGCCCCGGGTGCATGAAGCCATTGCGCTGGTTCCGGCCGGGGTTGCTCGAATGTCACTGTGGCGCGAGTCTGCGAAACGCCTATCGGCCGGTGATCTCTGGAGCTGAAGCTGATCTGCTCGACATCATGCGACGAAAAATACTCGGCCTCGGCGCCGGCCGGGGCTATGCTTCGGGCCCCCCTGGTTCCTATTTGGAAGTTCTGGATCTCCAGCCACTTTTGTCATTGGTCGGAATGTTGGGAAGACGCCGCATGGTGGTTGATAACGATTCCGATCGAAGAAACTCGCAGCGCATTGTTTTCGCGGCCGCTAGCGTCCTGGCTGACTGGCCGAATAACTTCTTCCGCCTCCTTCGCGGAATCACAGAAGGCGTGCCGACGGACTCCTCGAGAGGTGTCGCGCGAGGGAGGCTTGGTGGAGTCTACCGCTCACTGCTTAATCTTAGACGGATCATGCCGACCGAACAGGGTGACTTCTTGAGAATCGCATTCCTAGATTTCATAAGGAATGACTGGAGGCCTGATTTCATTGATCAGAAACTGATGAAGCGCTTGAGAACAGGCCAGTCCGAACGTTTCATATCCAGAGCCGCGTTTGCTCGACGGTACAGCATCGACACTAGAACAGCGGCTCGTTTTGTGGAAGACGAAGGAGTCCCGTCCAGGACATTTCGATGGGGGAAGTCGGAACGCAAGTTAATTGACAGTGCGGCAGCAAGGTTGTCCCCTACAATCCCAGGCAAGATCTATAGGGTGAGACAGGCCGCAGCCATGATAGGGATCTCTGTCGGATTGCTGAAAAGCCTGAAAGCGAGCGGCGATTTCCAAGTTCACCACCAGATGAGGACGAAACCGGGATTTCACGAGTTAGACATTGAGGCATTCATTCAGAAACTGAAGGGGCTAGCACCTCCCAACCCTGCGGATCTGCGCTCGCCCAACTATGGCCGTTTCGCAATTGTTGCTCGCGGGCGGTATGGTTCCGTTGAATCCAAGGCAAAGATCGTGCGAGCCGTGTTGTCGAGAGAGCTGCCGGTCGTTGGCAACGTCGATGGAACGGTTGCAGGGCTACTCGTATCGCATGAAGGATTTCAGCGTTTGTTTGGTACACCATGAACGGAAGCGTGCGAGTCGAGCTACCATGGCCGTTGCCGAGGGCCGGTCCACTTTGGAGTGTAATCCCAGCTCAATCCCGCGCCCAATTCCATGGCGACTTGGACGGAATTAGAGTTAATTATTCTGAGAGGTGACCGTGCTCCGGAGTTGCACTCGTGCTGCGCTCTGCCGTATTCGTTTCGAGCTTTTGTTTTGTCATCCTGACCACCGCGTCCGGCGAAGGTCCTTCCACGAACCGCCATCCGCGTAGCGCTCGGGATACAGGACCTTCGAACGAGGGTCTTCCGCAGTGTCGAGTTGAAGGACCATCCACTTCGGATACGGAACGCCTGGATCCGACTCAGTGTCCAGGAGCCGGATTTCGTCGTCCGAGAGCTGAAGCTCAACGGCACGGATGTTATCCTCCAGTTGCTCGGCCTTGCGGGCGCCGACGATCACGCTGCTGACGGCTGGCCGTCCTAGCACCCACGAAAGCGCCACACAGGCCGGGCTTGTGCCATGCCGACCGGCCACCTCCTTCAGCGCCTCCACCACGCGGTAGCCCATCTCCTTGTCGAAGGGCACGAACGAACCTGCCTCCGCGAATCGTGTGCCGGCAGGAGCAGGGTTGGCGCGGCTGTACTTACCCGTGAGAAACCCGCCGGCAAGCGGGCTCCAGGCCAAGATACCGATGTTGTAGTACTCGGCGAACGACTGGAACTCGTATTCGAGACCCCGACCGACGAGGCTATAGTGCATCTGCGCCGTCACGTATTTCTCCAATCCCAGGCGCTCCTGCAGCATAACCGCAGTGGCCGCCTGCCATGACATGAAGTTGGAGAACCCGATGTAGCGGACCTTCCCCTGGCGCACAAGATCGTCGAGGGTCCGCAGTGTCTCCTCGAGCGGCGTGTTGCTGTCCCATCCATGCACCTGGTACAGATCGATGTAATCGGTCTGCAATCGTCGGAGACTGGCCTCCACTTCGCGCATGATGTTCACGCGGGTTGCGCCGCTCCGGTTGAAATTCTCGCTCATCGGGAGCCGGACTTTGGTGGCCAGAACGATCTCGTCCCTAACGCCTTTCAAAGCATTACCCACGAGCGTCTCGCTTTCCCCGAGGCTGTACACGTCTGCCGTGTCGATGAAGTTGATTCCCTTGTCCAGGGCGACCTTCACCATCCGCGTTGTGTCCTCCTGGCCGAGGTTGCCCATGTTCATCTTGCCGCCGAACTGCATCGTCCCAAGGGCCACCTCGCTAACGATGAGTCCGGTATTCCCCAGTTTCCTATATCTCATCTCCATACTCCCTTCCGTGTGAGAAAACTTGCTCGTCGCCAGTCAATGCGCAGCTACGCATTCCCGATCAGGATCCCAGTGGCGAATACCAGCGCGCCGCCCAGGGCCACCTGCATGGCAGCCGAAAATGGAGGGGTATCCATAAACCGATGACGCACCCAGGTGATGGTTGCCAGTTCGACCACCACTACCAAGATCGCCACCGTCGTCGCGACGTTGAAGTTGTGGATGAGATACGGTAGCGTGTGGCCGATGCCACCGAGCGCAGTCATCGCGCCGCAGACTGAGCCACGCAGCCACGGTGTGCCGCGACCAGTCAGACTACCATCATCGGAGAGCGCCTCGGCAAAGCCCATGCTGATGCCCGCTCCCAGCGATGCGGCCAGGCCGACGGCAAACGCATCCCATGTGTTCTTGGTGGCGAATGCCGCCGCGAAGACCGGCGCCAGTGTCGAAACTGAGCCGTCCATCAAGCCCGCTAGACCGGGTTGCACGATCTGCAAAACGAAGAGCCGTCGTTTGGCCTTGTCTTCTTCTTCGCGGACCTCGGGTTTGAGCTCGGTTTTCTCCAGATCGGCAGCGCGCTCGACGTGGGTGGACTCCTCTGCTGCCAAGTCGTCAAGCAACTGCCGAATGCTCGCGTCCTGAGCGCGTGTCGCGGCCTGCTCGTAGAAACGCCGCGTCTCCACTTCCATTGCGCTGACTTGGGCGCGGATCTGTTCCAGGCGAATCGGCGTGTTCAACCAGATCGGCTTGCGCTGTACGAATCCGCGCACATCCTGGCGGCGGATGAGGGGGATGTGCTCGCCGAATTTCTGCTTGTATAGCTCGATCAACCGGCGGCGATGCCCGATCTCCTCCTGGCGCATCTCTTCAAACACCTGCGCCGTGCCGGGAAAGTTCTCCCGCAGGCTCTCGCCGAAATCGGAATAAATGCGTTCGTCTTCTTCCTCCAGCGAAATAGCCAGGGCAAGAATTTCCTTCTGCGACAAGCTATCGAAGTCTTTCAATGGAAATATCTCCTATTCACGTGGATACTGTTGTGCCGAACACAGGCGCGTCCTCGTTGCCAAGGGGACGCACCTCGACCATCTGTCCGCGAAGAATTGCTTTTCGTACTGCTTCCTTATTTGCTTGCCACCTACCTTGCCGCTCGCGGGCTGGGAACCTTGTAGCCGTCGGTCAAGGTTTTCAAGAATGCGACGAGATCGTCCTCTTCCTGGTCTGTCAGCTTAAGGTTGCCGAGTTGTTTCTTGTTGAGATTGGTGGAATCTTCGGACGCCGGCCAGCATGTCACCTTTTCGCCGGGATCTCCTGCCTTACACCTGGGTAGAACGTCGCGGGTGTTGTAGAAATGCACCACTTCTTTGAGGCTCTTGAAGTAGCCGTTGTGCATGTAGGCCTTCACGAAGTCAGGTGTCGGACGCATGTCGACGTTGCGCAACGTGGGTACCTGGAACTTGGCGTCGAATTTCGGAGCCAGCCCGACCCACTGCGAATCTGGGTTCAATTGGCCGCTATCGCTTTGCAGCGTTCGTAGAAAACCCCCGACGCCGATGTCAACGTAAGCCGCTCCCGATGGATTAGGGCTATAGCCCGGCCGGTCGGACGTAGCTTCGTAGTAATACTGTAGCCCCGGATTCCTGGGTACTCCGAGATTGCTGGCGGTGAAGTCCGTGAAGAGCGGCTCTTCCCCGGGCCCGCCATCGCGGTGACACTGGTTGCATCCTGCCTTACCGCGGAACAGCGCATACCCCCTTGCTTCTTGCGGGGTGAACTGGTCGTTGCCTGCCTGCACATTGTCGTATTTCGAAGTGAATGGACTGACCTCCGGCGAAGCTTCATAGGCGGCTGCCGCCAGTCCGAAGTCGTCATAGACGCGGTCAGCACGCTGGCGGTCTGCCGCGCTGAGATGGACGGGTTGCGGATTGTCCCGAGTAGGAGGACCTGGAGTCGAACAAACTTTCTCCACGTCTGGAGGCCAGTTAATAGCGAACGACTCGGATCCCCAGACCATCTCGAATAGCTTTCGGTATGGAGCCTTCGAAAGCCGGTACGCCAGACATGCCGAGTCAGGTAGACCCATTTCCACAGGATTGGTCGGTGGTCCTTGGGCTTGTTCGGCGCTGGGGCTTTGTAGGCGATATCCGCTGGCGCGCATGTCCCAGAAATTCCCACCCACGAAGTCGCCTTGCAGCGCGTTGTAATGGAGCACAGGTGCGAACGTTGCGTACATGTAACTCTGCGGCTTTCGCTGACTGAATCGGGTCCGCACCGATCCCGGATACGACACCGTGCTTAGATTCAAAGATTGAATCGGGCCAGTGAATCCTGTCTCCGGCGTATGGCAAAAACTGCATGCCTCGTTCTGATTGACGGAAAGATGCTTGTCGAAGATTAGTAATTTCCCCAGAGTATGGATCTGTCCCTGGGGATCAAGTGTAGTGCGATTCATCTGCCGTAGCGTGTCGGCCTCAATCTGGTCGATCTCGGCAACAACCCGGGCAACGTCCTGGTCGAAACCTTGGGGCATCCGTCCTGCGACGCCCTGCACCCCGGAGCCGGCGGCGAGCTCTGCAGTGTCTCGCCGAGATGCACTCCCAGCTGAAAGGAGCAGGGTGCCAAGAGTCAGCAGCCCGACCGAGGATATTGCGATAGCTCGACTGCGCATGGCCTAATGACCTCCTTTTTCCGCGAGCGTGACCAGACACCCAGGACTACGTGATCAAAGCCTTCTGCCTGCAGACATTCTCCTGCGTCCGAACTAAGTTAGTTAGGCGATACGTTGCTCGCCAATTTACCGCAGCATTCCGGTCTTTGCGGCAGCTCGGAACGGTCCCACCCACCACCCAGAGCCTGAATCAGCAACACGGTGTTTGCCATGCGGCGTCCCAAGAGATTTACCGCTGTCACTTCATCCGCAAGCGCCATGCTTTGCGCTACGGTCACCTCGAGATAGCTCGTGACTCCGCCCGCGTAACGAATGTTTGAAAGTTCCAATGAGCTCAGCGACGCTTGCACCGCAACATTCTGTACGGTTGCCTCATGCTCCAGAATCCGCAAGGCAGCCAGGTTATCTTCAACCTGCTGAAAGGCTGTAAGCACGGTTTGCCGATAGGACGCGACGGCGTAGTCGTACCCTTGTATCGCTTGATCGGTGACGGCGCGACGGCGTCCTACGTCAAACACTGTCACTAATGCTGATGCTCCCACTGACCATAATGCACTGGGTCCTTGCACGAGTGTCGTAATGCTGCCGCTTTCTAGTCCTCCCGAAGCCGTCAGATTTACGAGGGGATAATACGCTGCCTTGGCGACCCCGATCTGAGCATTCGCGGATGCCATCAGGCGTTCAGCAGAGGCAATGTCGGGGCGCCTTTCCAGCAATTCTGATGGCACTCCAGCGGGAATAGGCGGTGGAGGGGCAGTAAGCGGAAGCGGTGGAAGTGTAAATTCTGCCGGAGGCTTGCCGATCAACACGGCAACCGCATGCTCAAACTGTGCCCGCGCCACGCCGACGTCGATAGCTTGAGCACGGGTTGTTTCCAACTGGGTTTTCGCCTGCTCGACCTCCACTTCGGAGGCTAATCCTCCCTGATAGCGGTCCTCATTCAACTGCAATGCATTTTCGTATTGGACGACGGTATCTTGCAGAAGCTTCTCTTCCGCATCCAAACTGCGTGCTGCGAAGTAGTCGAAGGCCAGGTTGGCATGCATGCTGAGATTGACACCTGCCAGATCAGCCGCGCTGGCCTGCGCCTGGGCGCGAGAGGACTCGACAGTCCGGCGGACACGACCCCAGATATCGGCTTCGTAATTCAGCTCAAGCGGCAACACGAAGTCGCTAAATGTGACGCCGCTAAAGGTTGGGCTGTGGGGTGGGCGATTGTTTGAGTACCTCGTCCGGCCGGCGGACGGATCGGCCGTCACGGTTGGATAATAATCCGCCCGGTAGTATCGCAGCACGGCCCGCGCCTGCTGGTACTGAGCAAAAGCTGCTTTGAGGTTCTGGTTGGAGACGTCGATCTGCTCCTCCAGCGCGTTGAGTTGGGCATCCTGGAAGATTTCCCACCATTTAGCCGACAGCTTCTGATCGTTGGGTTGGGCCGTCTTCCAGTTTCCTGTCTCTTTATACGTGGGAGGCATCTCTACCGGAGGTCGGTGGTAGTTAGGTCCAACGGTGCATCCACCGAGCTGGAGCACTGCGACTGCGAGGAGAATCTCCAGCAAGCGTACGTTTCGGGCATTCTTCCCCGCACTCATTTTTCGATCCGTCTTCACTTGACATCCCCCGGCAACGTTGCCTGAACTATTTGGACTTCCTGCCCGGAAACAATGGAGTCTGGCGGGTTGACGATGACTTGGTCATCCGCTTTGAGGCCGGAGACGATCTCTATCGTATTGCCAAAATCATGACCAGGAGTTACGGCAGTAAGCACCATTTTCCCGTCTTTCACCACGCCGACATGTAAGCCCTCGCTGCGGAAAATCAGAGTATTGACCGGAATCACGAAGGTGGAAGCCTGCGTCGGGATGGCCAGGTGCACCTCCGCGTAAGAGCCCGTGAGCAGCGTGCCGGTAGGGTTGGCCACGTCTATCTCGATCAGCAACGTACGGGTTGTCATATTGATGGCATCGGCGGTGCGCACCAGCTTTCCCTGAAATTTACGGCCCGGAAACTCCGCCAGAGTGATATCTGGTGCCATGCCGTCTTTGATACCTCGCGAGTATTCCTCCGGGACGTTTACGTAAACCCGCAACGTCCCGGGTTGAGCGATGTGGAAGAGATCGGTCTTGACCCCGCCCGCACTCCCGGAATTAACGAGGTCGCCGATATCGGTGTTCCGCGCCGTCACAACACCGTCGAATGGAGCGTAGATTTTTTCAAACGATTGCAGCGCTTGAAGCTGTTTGACGTTGGCCTGGTCGGCTTCAAGGATCGACTTATTGGCGTTGTAGGTGCCCACTGCATTGTCGACGTCCTGCTGGGAAACGGCTTTTTTCTGGAGTAAAGCCTGGTAGCGGTTCTTCGTGATCTCGGCGAGCGCGAGGTTCGCCTTGGCAGTGTTGAGATTGCTTATCGATTGCTCCACCTGCTGGTCGACCTCCGGAGCATCGATCACCGCGAGCAGTTGTCCTTGCTTGACGCGCGCTCCGATGTCGACATACCACCTTCTCAGATAGCCGTTGGTGCGTGAATAGATCGGTGAGGAGCTAAATGGTTGTACATTTCCGGGAAGGATGATCTCCTGCGCAGGAGCGGCTGGTGTTGGCGATACCACCGAAACCGGTGTTACAGCTGATTGTGCCGCCTCCGCGCGCACGGTCCTGCCGGCCCTGACACGCGACCAGATTCCCCAAAACAGGACGACGGCAACCACAACTAAAACAATCGCCAGCACAAGCCACGGCTTGCGCGGGCGTTTCCGTGCTCCCCGATCCTTCGACGAGAGGGTTTGTCCTCCGGTCGGTATTCTATCTTCGGCTTGAGGCAACATAGGTAACTCCAATGCCATGGCTTAGCCCTCGCTTTTCAGTTGGCGCCGGAGGACGGCGTGAACCCTGCAGGACACTGAAAAATGCCGGAACAAATAGCAACGTTGAAACCGTCGCGAAAATCAGTCCGCCTATCACCGCCCGGCCGAGAGGAGCATTCTGTTCACCGCCGTCGCCTAATCCAAGAGCCATGGGCACCATGCCGATGATCATGGCCAGGGCGGTCATCAGCACCGGACGAAAACGTGTGAAGCCCGCTTCCAATGCGGCGGTGACGGAATCATTTCCCTCCATCATTTTTTCCGTAGCAAAGCTCACTACAAGGATGCTGTTTGCGGTCGCGACTCCCATGCACATGATGGCTCCCATCAGCGCGGGTACGCTCAGCGTTGTGTGGGTTATAAACAGGAACCAGGCAATCCCGGCGAGCGCGGCAGGCAAGGCTGAAATCATGATGAACGGATCCAGCCAGGACTGAAAATTGACTACGATCAGCATATAGACCAGCACAATCGAGAACGCCAGCCCGCTGAGCAGGCCGATGTAGGAGGACCGCATTGTCTGAACCTGGCCACGGACAACAACTTGAGAGCCGCGCGGTAACTGCGGGCGTGAGGCGTCAATGATCTGGTTGATGTCGGTGGACACGCCGCCCAAGTCGCGTCCTGCGACGGCGCCGAAGATGTCAATCACCGGTGCCACGTTGTAATGAGAAACCACAGCCATGCCCGTCCCCCGTTGCGTCGATACCAGACTGGCCATGAGCGATGGAGGAGCCGTTGGGTCTGTGCCTGTAACCGGAATGTTGTCCAGATCCTGCAATGTGTCCGTGCGGTATTGCGGTGTCTGGGTTGCGATTTGATAGCTCACACGGTTCTTTGGGTCAACCCAGAATGTGGGTGAAGTTTGAAAGCTGCCGCTAAGCGATACCAGCAGATTTTGGGCAATGTCGTGAGCACTGAAACCCAGTTGTTCAGCTTTCGTGCGTTCGACTCGGAGGCGAAGATACGGCTCATCGAAGGGTTGCTGAATCCGCAAATCAACTGTCCCGGGAACATATCTCATTTTCGCCAGCAGCGCATCGGCATAACGCCGGTTGCCTTGCAGGTCGTTTCCCACGACCTGAACATCGATCGGGGCTGGCAGTCCAAAATTCAGAATCTGCCCGACCATGTCAGCGGGCAGAAAGTAGAAGCTCACGCCCGGAAATTGCTTGGGCAGCGTTAGACGAAGCTGGTGAAGGTAGTCGTCCGTGGGATGGTGGTTGGCGGACAGTGTGACAAGGATATCGGCGTCCGACGTGCCAACCGGGGCAGAATTGCTATAAGAAAGATTGATGCCGCTGTACGGCAAGCCTATGTTGTCGATGATGTTCCGGATTTCTCCTGCCGGAATCTGGCGTCGGATCGACTGCTCGACCAGATCGCACAGGAAGGCCGTATCTTCAATGCGCATTCCGGTGGGAGCACGGAGATGAAGTTTGAAGGTGCCGCTGTCCACGCTGGGGAAGAAGTCCCGGCCCAGCCAAGGGATCAGAATTGCCAAAGAGCCGAGGGAGGCTGCGAAGAACCCAATCAGGAATACGCGCCGGTGGTGGAGACAGCTCTCCAGCACCCCGCGATATCTATGACGAAAGCTCTCGAAAGCCTCCTCAAAGCGCCTCTGTAGTCGGACCAGCGGATTACGGCTTACGGTCGCGTTTTCGCCCTCTCGTCTCGTCTCGTTCCGCAGAAGATATTTGGCCATCGTCGGGACGATGGTTCGCGAGAGAAAGTACGATGCGAGCATGGCAAACACTACTGCTTCGGCGAGCGGCACGAAGAGATATCGCGCGACGCCAGTCAGCAGGAACATGGGAGCAAACACGATGCAGATCGACAGCGTGGAGACGAAGGCGGGCGTCGCGATCTGCGATGCGCTGTCCAGGACAACTTCGTCCATGTCCTTGTCGGGTTCGGCAGCCCGGTTGCGGTTTATGTTTTCGACCTCTACCGTGGCATCATCCACCAGGATTCCAACCGCGAGCGCTAGTCCACCCAGCGTCATGATGTTGATGGTTTCTCCCAGCGCGCTGAAGATAATGATCGAGGTCAGGATCGCCAGAGGGATTGAAGTTGCGATGATAAGCGTACTTCGCCAACTGCCCAGAAAAGTGAGAATCATGAAAGCCGTCAGGCAAGCGGCGATCACCGTTTCCCTTACCACTCCGCTGATGGCGCCGCGAACAAAGATCGACTGATCCGCCAGGGGTGCTATATCCAACTGGGGTGGAACCGTGGTCTTGATTTGAGGCAGAAGGGCCTTGATGCCTGCGATCACGTTCAGCGTTGACGCACTCCCCGGCCTTTTGGATCGTCAGCAACACTGAGCGCTGCCCGTTAACGCGCACGATATTAGTTTGCGGCGGAAAGCCATCGCGTACCCAGGCGACATCTTTGATGTAGATCGTGGTGCCACCAATCGTCTTGATGGGGATTCGGTTCAGGTCGGCAATCGTCTGCGGCGCTGCGTTGGGAATGGAAACATCGTATTCCCTGGGGCCGATCTTGGACGTGCCTGTGGGCAGGATCAGGTTTTGTAAGCTGATGGCATTGACCACATCCAGTGCGGACAAGCCTTTTGATTGCAGAGCGGCAGGATTCAGGTCCACCTGCACCTGGCGCTGCTTTCCGCCGTACGGATAAGGCACAGACGCGCCAGGCACGGTGATGAGCTGCGTCCGAATGAAATTTAGGCCGTAGTCATTGAGTTGCTGCTCCGATAGGCCATTTCCCGAGAGGGCCAACTGCAAAACCGGTACGCTTGATGCGCTGTAGGAAATAATGAGCGGCGGCGTCGTTCCCGCAGGTAACTGCCTGAGCTGAGTCTGAGAAATAGCTGTGATCTGAGCAATACCCTGTTGAATGTTCGCGGTTGGCTGCAGAAAGACTTTGACAACCGCAATTCCATACAGAGACTGCGACTCGATGTGTTCGATGTTATCGACCGTGGTCGTAAGCGCCCGCTCCGTAACGCTAACGATCCGGTCGCTCATGTCCTCAGGGACGAGACCGTTGTAGCTCCAAATAATGCTAATGACCGGGATGTTGATGTTGGGGAAGATATCCGTTGGAGTGCGAACGATTGCGAGCCCACCCATGATCACGATGAGAATGGAGACCACAACAAATGTGTAGGGCCGCCGTAACGCGAGTCGAACAATCCACATAGAATTTCTTCCGGTGTTTCAGATGCTATCGACCCTGGGTTGGCCGTCAGAAATGTTGTTTACCCCCGGCCGGGTGGCATCCGAGCTTGCCAGTTTCCCTGGAGCCAGCCCGTGAAGTCGCTTAGCTTGTCCCGGCCCATACCGCAAAATGCATACCGCTTTCAGTCAACCGCCGGGCGGTCTTAGCTGTGTCTTTTCATAGGCATGAGTCACCTGGGAAGGTGTGAACCTTGTGAAACTGCGTCCCGCGGTTGACACCACGTCGGCATTTCGACACGCTCACCGTCCTCGGATTCGGGCACTTACCTGCGAGTCATCCCGGGGCGGTACCGGGCAGAATCCTTGTCAAGATATTTACCTCGAAGGGTTCCGCAACCAATTCGCCGATGCTCCGTTCCAAGTGCTTAAAGTGGGGGCTTGCTGCGTGTTGATCGAGCGCAGCCTGGCTTTCCCACGTCTCGTAGAAATAGAAGCGCCCGCCTGAGCCTGATTCGTAGAGTTCATACAATTTACATCCCGGTTCTGCACGCGTGGGAGTTAGCATGCCGCGCAGCAGTGCTCTGAGTTGATCTTCCTTTCCCTTTAGCGCCACGGACCTTGCAATCACCATCACTTCAGGCATCGTTGTTCAACCTCATCCTTCATATTTACTTTGCAGTCCTGCAAGATGTCCTGCTACTTCGCAGTTGGATCAATCAATGTCAGATCCGTGTCCGGATCAAATCGCTTGTGCATCGTCACCGGATCGACTGTAACCATCACTTCCAGCGTTGGAGATACAACAGCGCTGAGAACATGGCCGCCCTGCGCTGTTCCGTCTGGACCTCCCACCACCATGTGCGTATGGACCACTGGCTTCCCTTGATAGAGCGCGATGTCACCGCTCATCGCGATGACTTCGTGCTGACCGTCGATGGGAATCTTCTTGTACATTTTGCGCCGGGGATCAAACCACCCCAGGGTTGCCCCATTCACCGCTCCAATAGCGGTGAAATGCGCACTCGTAACGTGGTACTTCTCTGCAAACTCCAGCAATCCGGAGAAAGCCTCGTCTCCCTGGTAGAAGATGACCGCATATTGCTTCGTCTGGTCGCCAGGATTCAGCAATTGCACCTGCATCCTGGGAGCTTTGCCCTTGGGAACGGCTTGCTGCCGGCGCGACATATTCGCTTGCGGTTTCCTGCGAATGCCCCATCACGGCGGCCCCTCCAATCAATAACAATAAGCAAACCAATCGCCTTAGTCCGACCATCGATTTCCTCCACCTTGTTCATGACCACATCAACGGGTCGCTCCCGATGCGGTTAGACAAAGAGCACGCCGTTCGCCAATCCATCGCGAGGTAACTAATCTGCGTAATTGCAGTGGCATCAGTCGAAGGGGGTGGTTGGGATGGCTTTATGAAGCTCAAGAAGGCATCGTGCGGGTGACATAAGTGTCCGCATCTCGACAGGCCTCCGTTTCAACCGGGCCGAACGGGGCTGCGGCATGTTGACTTCGCTCCCTTTTGCGATTGGTACTGGATTTGCTGCGAGTGATCTCCGGGGGATAACTGCTATCCCTGTTGAGAATCGGCGCAGCCTCCAGCATTTCGGAGAGAAACGGAGATACTATGAAACGTCTTACAGTAGATCAGGTGAAACTCGGATTTATTGGACTGGGTAACATGGGAAGCCGGATCGCAAAACGGCTGCTCGATCATGGATACCAACTCACCGCCTACGACCTGGACCCTGCCAAGGCGCAAGCCATTGCTGCACAAGGCGGCACTTTTGCAAAGAACACTCTCGAACTGGCGGGGAAGGTCGATGTACTTCTTTCCTGCCTGACCAACGATGAAGCAGTACAGAGCGTTTTTACAGGGCACGACGGAATCTTTGCCGGGGCGCGGCCAGGAACCATCGTGTTCGAGATGAGTACGATCTCTCCAGAAACCTCACGCGAACTGCACAGGCTCGGCGTCAAACGCAGCATCGAAGTAATGGATGTCGCCATCTCCGGCAGCACTCCTGCCGCTGACGAAGGCACCCTGACGCTGCTGGTAGGCGGCAACCGAGAACTCTTCCGCGCCGCTAAGCCAATATTTCAGGCGATCGCAAAACAATCCCATCTTCTGGGCGGTTCTGGCTCTGGAACAACCATGAAGTTGGTCGTCAATACGCTGCTGGGTGTCGGCATGCAGGCGATCGCTGAGGCTGTGGTCTTGGGGGAGAAAGCTGGTCTCGATCGCGACCGGTTGCTCGAAGTCTTAGCGAAGACGGCGGTGGTCGCGCCGGCTCATGTGGGAAAGCTGGCGAGGGTGGCGGTATGGTTAATTAGCTGCCATCACCGGGTTCGCCAACTAGGCAACACGTAACGTGTTCTTGCGTTGAACGTGCGGTTGCGGCGGCATCGTCGGGCCGGTTCCTGCACCGGTGCGCTCAATAGCGTTTGCAATCTCCTCCAGGTCCGCCGCGGTCAACTCGAGACTCGCGCCGCCGATCCAGCCATCCACCTGCTGGGGTGAGCGAGCACCGACGATGGCTGCGGTGACGCCTGGCCACGCGTTCACCCACGCCACGGCTACAGCGGATACGGTTGTGTTGTGGCGTTGCGCGATAGGACGCAGGGAGTCCCGCAACGCCAAATTGCGGCTCAAGTTTGGCTCCTGGAACTCGGGATTGCGGCGGCGCCAATCATCCTCGGCCAAGTTTGCGACCCGCTCCGCGGTAAAGCCGTCGGTTAGCAGTCCCGATTGCATGGGGCTGTAGCAAATCACTCCCGTGCCGTGCTCGGCGCACCAGGGAATCTCGCGTGCAGCAGCATCACGGTGAATCAGCGAGAAGGGGGGTTGCAAGGAATCTACATGCATGATTGCCTTACACCTCTCGAGTAACGACACGTCGAAGTTGGAGACTCCGGCCATGCGGATCTTGCCTTGCTCGATCAGTCGCGCCATCTCTCCCCAGGAATCTTCAACCGGCGTACCCGTTTCATCAGGCCAATGGAACTGGTAAAGATCAATATGCTCGACGCCGAGCCGCCGCAGGGATGCCTCGCACTCCTTGCGAATCGATTCCGGCTTGAGGACCCGTCGCGGCTCTGCCTTGGGATTGCTCTCATCCCAGACCAGGCCACACTTGGTGAAGACCATTGGCCGCTCGGATGCCGGTAGCTCTCGCAGGAGGCGGCCAACAACCTCCTCGGAATGACCGAGACCGTACACAGCGGCGGTATCGATCCAATTGATGCCCTGTTCCAATGCATGTCGAATGGTCCGGATGGACTCGTCATCGTCTTGCGGTCCCCAACCGTAAGCCCACCCGCCACCGCCGAGCGCCCAGGCTCCAAAGCCGGTTACAGTGATTGGGACTCCACTCAAGCCTAGCGAACGCTTAGGCAAACTCATAACTGCTTCCTCCGTTTCTGCCACGCTTCGGGCGTCGCATTCTTGTTCCTTCTGATGTCATCATGTCGCCTGCGGTTCTAAAGAGGACTGTTGTCTCGAATAAGAACCAGGGGCGCTTCCGCCTGGCAGGCGTGGAATTATCCGGCGCCCCCGTTGCATTAAATTCACTCCGCTGCGCCTGCCGAGCCAGTGCTGGGTGAACTGGTGTTTGCCTGATCAAAGCGCAATGATTGGTTACTCCAGTCGATAGCCTGGAGAATCTTCGAGCTGTTTGGTCCTCCAGTTGTCTCAACGGCGCCGTCATAGTTGGTTTTGGCATTGACCAGGGTGGCCGGCGCACTTGCAACAACTTGTTTTCCCTGAAGGATGCTGGCCTCCACTGTTGCACCCGTCCCTTGCCATTCAACGCGATAATTGCCCGGCGGTATCTGGGTCCCGTTGACGGTCACAGTTTCACGCAAACGTTACACTTGCCGAGTTCTTGGACGCTGCTACTAAGAGGGCCATCGGGACCACTAGCATTAGCGCGAGGATTGCCTTGTACTTCATTTTTTCTCCTTGATATTTTTGTGATCACCCAACCTTGGAAGAAGAGCGTCATCGCTCCCGATCCAGGATCGGTGATCACCTCGATATAGGGCAATCGCCTCGCCATTCTTGCAGGCTGCGGTTGTGCTTTCACATGTTCTTAGCAACGCTGAACTTAGGATGAATCTCCGGGTCTTACTCGATGGCGAACGCAAAGTCGCACTGTCAACTAGGTCGACAACCATTGACAGCCTCGTGTCATCAGCAGGACACGGGCGCCAAGTAATCTCGCGCAGGATGTGCTTCTTAGGACGCAAACTTCTCGCTTTCCCACGGCCGGACGTGTGGAAGCTCGCGTGCTTCTCCGAAGGCGAAGACGTGAACGCATGACGCGCGAAAGAATTCTCTACATATTCGACTCGGGGAGCGACAGCGATGCGGCATTAGCCGCACTCAGGGCCGCTGGCTACGAGGTTGTTAGCACCAATAGTTCAATGCAAGCCATCGCGCTGCTCTTCCTCCTGCACCCCATTGCTGCCGTCGTGCTCGATCACCGAGCGACGGAAGGGGCCAGCGTTGACGTGGCGCGAAGCCTGAAGGCAGTTCGGGCAGATGTTCCGATCGTCCTGGTGTGCCGCGACCAGATGGACTGCTTGCCGCCATCTGTGGATGCTTTCGTCAGCGCCAGCCAGCCGCTGGCAGAGCTCACCTCCGAAGTTGGGAGGCTGCTCGCCTCGAAGCGCACAGCGCACGACCCTGATCCAGATGCTTCTGACTGCCTCCGCGAGCCGAGGGGTGCTGCCACTGCAAACCCGATTTCTCGCGACGTTGAAGCCCCGTAATTCCAACCGTCACGGTCGACTCCTGTAACAACACTTCCTGATGTTAAGATTTTGCTCGCGTCGGATCGATACCCTTACATAGCCGGAGCAGAAGTATGTCCAGGTTCGAGCCTCTTCTGTGGCGGAAGCCGCCCGTGATTTGGAGTTACGGGTTTGCTGTTTTGTCCGTTGTCACGGCGCTGGTCATTTCAAAGTGGCCGCCGCTCCATCTGGAAGCTGCTCCCGTTTCACTGTTTCTTTGCGCTGTTATTTTCAGTGCGTGGTTTGGTGGAACTGGCCCTGGGTTGTGGGCGGCGGTTCTCTCCACGCTTGCTTTCTATTATTGCTTCCTGCCCCCGACGTATTCGTTGGTTGCAAAGCCCGAGGAAATAGCACGTCTCGTCGTCTTCATGGTTTCAGTCCTGTTTGTCGGGTCGCTGACCGCGGCGCAAAGGGGCGCGACGGAATCGCTTAGGCGTGCCCGAGATGAGTTGAAAGGAACCGTACAAGACCTCGAGAGAACCAACGAGGCATTGCAAACGGAGAGCCGTGACCGCAAGCGGGCCGAAGAAGCGTTGCGGCGGAGCGAGAATTATTTGGTAGAAGCTCAGAGGCTTACACATACGGGCAGCTGGGTCTGGCAGGTAGCGGGACGAGACGCCTTGCACCTGTCCGAGGAATGGTATCGCATATATGGCTTCGATCCGGAAGACGGTATGCCGGCTTGGCAAGAACGGCTGCAACGCGTTCACCCACAGGATCGAGCCAAGTGGCAGGAGGCAATCGATCGAGCCATCACTGAAAAGTCGGATTACGAAGTGGAATTCCGAATCCTGCTTCCAGACGGAGTGGTCAAATACATCCACACCGTCGGCCATCCTGTTTTGAACGCGGCCGGGGATCTGCTCGAATTCGTGGGAAGCTCGATGGACATAACCGCCAGTAAGCGTGCCGAAGAAGCGCAGGGGGAGCTCGCACGCGTCAACCGGGTGACCGCCATGGGAGAGCTGACCGCCTCCCTGGCGCACGAGGTGAACCAACCGATTGCTGCTGCCGTCACCGACGCCAATACGTGCCTGCGCTGGCTTAGCCGCGATCTGCCCGATCTGCAAGAGGCACGGGATGCTGCCTCGAGAATCGTGAACGACGCAACCCGTGCGGCGGAAATAGTCACCCGGGTCCGCCTCCTCTTTAAGAAGGGTGTTCCGGAACCGGAGTTGATTGATATCAACGAAGTCATCGAAGAGATGATCGTCTTGCTGAGCACCGAGGCAACGCGATACTCCATAACTGTCCGGACAACATTGGCGGCAGACCTTCCCCAAGTCGTGGGAGACCGGGTGCAATTACAGCAGGTGCTGATGAACCTCATCATCAATGGCATCGATGCTATGAAAGAGGTGGAGGGATTACGTGAGCTCGCCATAAACTCGCAGCGAGCGGAGAACCAGCACGTTGTGGTGTCCGTCAGCGATACCGGCGTGGGGCTGCCGGCACAACAGGTGGACCAGATCTTTGATGCCTTCTTTACCACCAAGGTTCACGGCACCGGCATGGGACTTCGCATCAGCCGCTCCATCGTGGAATCGCATGGCGGCCGCCTGTGGGCTGGTCCCAGTTCGCCGCGCGGGGCAACTTTCCATTTCTCTCTACCTACTAAAACCGAGGGCCATCCGTGACTCCCGCGGGCACTCCCAAAGTGTTTGTCATCGATGACGATGCCTTAGTGCGGGCCGCCATTCAAGGCATGCTGAAGTCGGTTGGCTTGCACTCAGAAACCTTCGGGACGGCGCAAGAGTTCTTGCAAAGCAAGCGGCCCGACGTGCCGAGCTGCCTTGTGCTGGACGTGAGACTTCCTGGAGTGAACGGTCTGGACTTTCAACGCCAGTTGGCTGACGCGGGCGTTCGGATTCCTATCATCTTCATTACCGGGCATGGAGATATTCCTATGACGGTGAAGGCCATGAAATCCGGCGCGGTGGAGTTCCTGACCAAGCCCTTTCGGGACCAGGACCTGCTGGATGCGATCCACCAGGCTTTGGAGCGCGACCGGATTACGCGCCAACAGCAGAGTGAGGTTGCCGAATTGCGAAAGCGCTACGAGTCGCTGACCACACGCGAGCGCGAGGTGATGGGCCTGGTGGTTTCGGGCATGCTCAATAAGCAAATAGCTTTTGAGCTTGGGAATAGTGAAATTACCGTCAAGATCCATCGCGGGCACGTGATGCAGAAGATGCAGGCTGAATCACTGGCGGAATTGGTAAGAATGGCGGCAACGCTTCGGCTTCCGGCCGGCAAGAAGTAGGTTTAAGCGGCACTTCCTTTATCCACCGGCCCGCTTCCACCACCGCTCTGGATTTTTATTTCAGTGATGTGAACTCCAGCTGCAATAGCAGCGACAATTGCAATGATGGGGAGGGCAAGTGCAGCTTCGCGAATCCGGAGGAAGAGAAGCCCGCTAGCACATGCTCCTCCAGCATAGACAAGCCAGACTACGCCGTAGAGCACGGGACCGTTCGGCGACAAAATGGGAGAGCCCGGACCTTGCGCCTCGGGCGCCATGGCCGATGCACTCTCGACGAGAGGCAGCCGCCGTATTGTCTCCGTCATGAAGGTAGTCAATGTGCCGGTGACGTAGGTGGTCGTCGGGCCGACGTGTAGCCGCAACACAGCGGCACTTTGGATCCCCATGGCAACAGCAGCGAAAGCAACCAGCCCCGCAGACATTCCCACAGGCGGATTGCGTCCTGCCAGGCGCCAGCATACGAGCAGCCCGCAAAGGGCAACCAGCTCGACTACCAGGCCCCAGCCAACCGGCGATAGCCAGGATGCAGAGTCGCGACGTCTGACTATAACCAGCTCACCCACGCCTGCACCGGCCATGTACCCGATAACCGAGACCGCCGAGTAGAACCCGGTCGCGAACCGGCCCTGGGCAAGGGAAACGGCGAGAAGGATCGTGTTGCCGGTCTGGGCCGCAGTCAGGACGTTGAAGCCGAGAATCATTACCGCGTCCACACTGCCCCCGGCAAGGGAAAGCAACAATACGATCAAGTCCTGCCGGGCGAACGAGTCGGGCGACGCCGGTGCTGCTCCGGTTGGCGCGGTAGTCATGTCAAGCCTTCCGATGCAGACTGGGTCAGGCAGGCTTAAGAATAATCTTTGTGTAGCCGTCCTCACGGCGGTCGAATTTTTCGAACGCGTCAGGGGCCTCGTCGAGAGAAAGGCGGTGGCTGACGATCTGGCCGGGATTGGCTGCGCCGTTAATGATCATGTCACGGAGCTTGCTGTTCCAGCGCTTGTCGTCGTCGCGGCCCATCGCGATGCGAACATTGTTGTTGAAGAGCTTGGACCAGGGCACCGTAAGTTTGCCTTCCTTGAGTGATGGCTCGATGCCGTTTGGATCTTTGAGCGGCCAGACCCCGATGATTGCCACGCGCCCAGCCGGATTAATCAGATCAGCGATGGCTTCGGTAACCCAGAGCGGGTCCTCCCGGGAGTAATCGGTCTTGGAGCGGGCCTGGAAGCCGATGCAGTCTATGGCGCAGGTGACCCCGCCGAGCGGCTTCTCCTGCCGAAAGGCTGGGCCGGAGCGCCATTTCGATTGCTGCGTCCTGATCTGCTCGACAGGGTCGCCTTGGAGGAAATTGATGGGGATGGCGCCGAGCTCGCCTGCCTTTTCGAGGCGTTCAGCGATGGCATCGACGACGTAGACGCGTGCCGCTCCGCGAAGGCGAGCGGAGTACGCGGCAAGCAGCCCGACTGCACCTGCGCCGAAGATGGCAACCGTGTCGCTGGTGGCGGTTTCGATGATGGCAACGCCGTGGTAGCCGGTAGTGAAGGCGTCGGCGAGCAGGACGAAGTCATCTTCCCAATGGTCGCCGGGTTCGCCCGGGAGCTTGAGGCAGTTGGCATCGGCGAGCGGCACGCGAAGCAGCTCCGCCTGAGCGCCCTGGTACCCACCCTTGTTCGGATAGCCGTAAGCCGCCCCGGCAGCTCCAGGGTTGGTGGTGAGGCAGGCGGAGGAATGGCCCTCTACACACATGGCGCAGAAGCCGCAACAGATGTGCGTGGGGACGGTGACGCGGTCGCCTTTCTTGACGTTTACTACCGCAGAGCCGACTTCTTCGACCACGCCGAGGGGCTCATGGCCGATGACCCCGCCTTCGATGCCGCGCATGCGGCCTTCGTAAAAATGGAGGTCAGTGCCGCAGATAGCAGTGGACGTGATGCGCAGCAGGACGTCGGTGGTGTCCTGCATCTCAGCGTCAGGAACTTCGCGCACCGAAATCTTGCGTGTCTCTTCAAGGACGACGGCTTTCATAGGCAGTTCCTATCAAGCAAGAGGTCCACTACGTCGATACGAATTAACAGCGAGCAGCAGCTTTACGAGCGCAGCGGTATGAAATGAGTATGCGCTCCTTCTTTGAAGACCACGTAACCCCCACGGCTCGCCATTGATCAAACGCCACTTTTGAGTTTAATGACCGCGGTTGCATCAGACAAACTTGCCACCCTTCCATTATTTCTCCTGCGAACTCCCGTTTTCGCACCTCCACTATGGAAAGAAGTTGGCACAGCGTGTCTCTTATCAGCCGGTATTAGAGACCCTATACCAAGGTATGATTGCGCCACCTTGGTGACACAGCTAGCTTCGTATTATGCCGATTGGGGAAAAGGTCAACATGGTTGTGATTGTCGATGATGATGACTTGATGCGTGGCGCATTGCAGGGCCTGCTGAAAGCGGTTGGATTGCCGGCGCGAACGTTTGCGTCGGCGGAGGAATTTCTGCAGTCTGGTCAGCAGTACCAGACTGCATGTCTCATCGCGGACATCCGTATGCCGGGAATGTCTGGCCTGGAGTTGCAGGCCCAGCTAAACGCCGAGCATTGCCGGATTCCGACCATCTTCATCACGGCACACGGCGATGCAAAAATGCGGATGCAAGCGTTGCGCGCAGGCGCAGTGGAGTTCCTGGCAAAACCGTTCGATGACGAAGCTCTGCTCGAGAGTGTTCGAGCGGCCCTGGAAAGTTGATCGCGATCAGGAACGTGCACGTGGCGCGAGGAGGTTCTGCGTGGGGGATTTCGATAGATTCGGCAATGGTGAGCGGGATTGTTGCGGACGCAGATTCGAGCAGTTGATAGGCAACAGTGCTGCTCTGGAATCGGTGCTCGAACAAGTGGAACGAGTAGCGTCAACCCATTCCACTGTGTTGATCCAGGGAGAAACCGGCACCGGCAAGGAGCTGATCGCGCGTGCGATTCACAACATCAGCTCGCGGTGCGGACGATCGTTCGTAAAGCTGAATTGCGCTGCCATTCCTCTGGATCTGCTGGAAAGTGAGCTTTTTGGCCACGAACGAGGTGCGTTCACCGGCGCGATAGCACAAAAGATTGGCCGTTTCGAGCTGGCCGACAAAGGCACGCTCTTCCTGGACGAAGTTGGCGATATTCCCGCGGCCCTGCAACCCAAGCTGCTTCGTGTACTACAAGAGCAGGAGTTCGAGCGCTTGGGCAGTGCTCGAACTCACCAAGTGGACGTTCGGCTGGTAGCGGCAACCCACCGTAATCTGACGGATATGGTGGAGAAGGGGGAGTTTCGTAGCGACCTCTACTACCGTCTGAATGTGTTTCCGATCCTGCTGCCGCCGTTGCGGGCGCGCCGTGAAGACATTCCGGCCCTGGTGACGCATTTTGTCGAGATCTACGGCCGCCGCATGGGTCGGCAAATCGAACACATTCCTGCGGAAACGATGGCTGCGCTCTGCTCGTATCAGTGGCCGGGGAACATCCGTGAGTTGCAGAACCTGATCGAACGCGCCGTGATCCTTTCAGACGATGGCGTGCTTCCTAATCCTTTGCCGATCGTAGGGACTCAGAGCGTCAACCCGACCCCGGCTGCAACGACTCTGAGGGACTCCGAACACGCTCTGATTCTTCGCACGCTCGAAGGAGTCGGCTGGGTGATCGGTGGCCCTAAAGGCGCAGCCGCCAAACTTGGATTGAAGCGGACTACGCTGATCCACAAAATGCAGAAGCTGGGGATTGCCCGGCCCCATCTGGAAAGCAGGGAGAATGTGCCGGTGCCAACACCGTGGGAACCGGACGCGCGGTTGCGACCATAGCTCATATGCAGGCATCCCACATGGCGCTAGCATCTGCCGCACGCGATAAGAGGTAACGCAACATGGCGGATAAGACAGATTTCAAGATTATCCACGACTCGCCAAAAGCTGTCTCAAGGCGCGACTTCATCAAAGGGGTCATCGCCAGCGGCGCAGCAGTTTCCTCGGCAGGGTACCTGTTTCGAGCCTCATCTCTCCTGCATGGTCAGCCGTTGGGTGCGGGCGAGCGCCTACTTACGCTCAACGTCAACGGCCAGCAGCGTCGCGTCGATGTCATGAAGCAAGAGACGCTGGCGTGGACGCTGCGCCACAAACTGGGGCTCACCGGCACGAAGCTGGGGTGCGACCGGGCCGAATGCGGCTCCTGCACCGTTCTTATCGACGACGTGCCGCACTATTCGTGCTCGGTGCTGACATACACAGTGCGCGACAAGAAAGTTCTCACCATCGAAGGGCTGGCGAGCCCCGACGGCACGCTGCACCCAGTCCAGCAGGGCATCATCGATGAACAAGGCTTCCAGTGCGCGTTCTGCATGCCTGGCTTCATCATGGCAGGGGTGGCATTCCTGAAGACGAATCCCAATCCCGCGCGGATCGAACTGGCGCAGGGCCTGTCGGGCAATCTGTGCCGCTGCCAGGACTACGACAAGATCCTGACAGCGATGATGCGAGGTGCGGAGAACATGAGGAGGGCGAGCCGTGCCTGACAAACCTGATAAATCTCCCGGAACCACCGAGCGGGTGTACGGAGCGGGCCACAAATTGATCGGCAAGAACTACCAAACTCCCGACCTGTATGCGAAAGTCACGGGACAGGCGAAGTACGCCGAGGACTATCACGCTGAAGGCATGCTGTTCTGCAAGCTCTTGCTGAGCCCTTTGCCGCATGCGCGGGTAAAGCACCTCGATGTAAGCCAGGCGCTTGCCATGCCCGGCGTGAAAGCGATTCTCACGGCCGACGAACTTCCGCCTCCAGCCGATACCCTCACCGACAATGGCACAGTGATTAAAGCCAACCCAAAGAGCGAGCGTGGGCTTAACATGGAACCGCTCTACCAGGGTGAACCGATTCTGGCCGTCGCGGCAGTCGACGAACTCACTGCCGCCGATGCGATTGAAAAGATTCGAATCGAGTTTGAGCCGCTGCCCTTCGCCATCGATCCGCTTGTGACCTTGCGACCCGGCGGCCCCAATCCGAGAACCGACGGCAACATCTGGGTGAAGTCTCCGACGCCGGCGGCCGTGGCGGGAGCTCCGCCGCCGGCTCCGCCGCCTCCCACGATCGGAGTGCTCAAGTGGACCGAGGCGGACTTCGCAGAGGAAAAGAAAGGCCGTCTGCCGATGGGCAAGACGCCCGACGAATGGTCGTACGGTGACGTACAAGCGGGCTTCCAAAGCGCCGCGCTGGTCCTCGATGAAACGTTCGTCACACCCGACACGAGCCACCAGACGCTCGAGACTCGCAGTGCCCTGGCTTACTGGCGGAACGGAAAGGTTTACGTTCATACCGGGACGCAGAGCACCGCTCAAACCGTGCCTGCTATCGCGAGATGGCTGAACATCGACGTGAGCAAAGTCGTCCTCATCAGCGAATACACGGGGGGCGGCTTCGGCAGCAAGATCACAGCCGGCGTGTCTCTGATTATTCCGGCGCTGTTGTCGAAGAAGGCCAACGCGCCGGTAATGATGCGCATCAGCCGCGAAGAGGAAACCTTCATTGGCCGTGCGCGGCCCAGCCTGCTGGGGCGGATGAAAGTCGGCTTTTCAAAGGACGGGCGCATCATCGCGCTCGACATGTTCGTTATTTGCGACAACGGTCCCTACGACGCAGTAGGTGACGCCCCGACATCGGGCCGTATCGTGTCGCTGCTGTACCAACCTCAAGCCATGCGCTGGCGTGGAGTCACGATTCTAACGAACACGCCCCCGCGGAGCGCGCAGAGCTCGCCTGGCGGCATCCAGGGCATTGCAATCATGGAGCCGATCATCGCGAAAGCCGGGCGCAAACTCGGGCTCGACCAGGTAGCCATCCGCCGAATCAATTGTCCGGAGGGCAAAGCGCCGTTCGGACCAGCGGTGCAGGGGCAGAGGCCACACGCCACGAGTGCCTTCCTCAAAGACGCACTTGACCGCGGGGCGGAACAGTTTAGATGGAGCGAAAGGGTTTCACGCACACCGAAGCGGATCGGTACCAAGGTGCGCGGCGTCGGTGTCTCGCTCAGTTGTTTTGTCGGGGGCACGATCGGCTTCGATGGGCTCCTCGTTATCAAGCCGGATGGTCGCGTGAACTTCCAGTCCGGAATCGGCAACCTGGGAACAGAGTCGGTGATCGACGTTCACCGTGCAGGCGCCGAGGTTCTGGGCGTGCCGTGGGAGAAGTGCGAAGTTACATGGGGCGACTCGTCGAACAACCTTCCGTTCACTTGCGTTTCCGGGGGCAGCCAGACGACCCACGCGATGACACGGGCTGCCTACGCGACCGCAATGGACGCCAAGAAGAAGCTTCAGGAAATTGCGGCGAAGAAACTCGGCGGCCAGCCAGAGGATTACGATGTCGCCAACGAGCGCGTATTCCGTAAGGGTGGAGGCGCCAGCATGAGTCTGGCGCAGGCAGCGAAGTACGCCGTTCAATTGGGTGGCATCTACGATGGCCATGAAACGTCCCCCGACCTCCACAAACTCACGAAGGCATCGGTAACAGCGCTTGCTGGACAAGGTTTAGTAGCAGCCGCCAAGGACAATTACCCCCGTGATGGCGCGACATTCTCCTACGTTGCCAGCTTTGCCGAGGTTGAGGTCGACGTCGAAACGGGCAAGTATTACATCGTGGATTTCCTCGCCTATGCCGACGTGGGCTCCGTAATTCATCCCCGGGCGCTTGGTGGCCAGGTGCTCGGCCGCTCCGTTCTGGGCATGGGACATGCGATTGGGCAGAAGTGGGTGTACGACCCTCACTACGGCGCCATGCTCTCGACGCGCTTTTACCAGAACAAGCCGCCAACAATATTGGACGTGCCCGTAGATATGCAATGGGCGGCACTCGATATTCCGGATCCGGAGACACCAGTCGGGGCTCGCGGCGTGGGCGAGCCGCCCGTTGGAGGCGGGTGCGCCTCTATCTTGAATGCGCTTTCGGACGCCCTTGGTGATGAGATTTTTCAGCGCGCGCCCGTCAACGCTGACACCATACTCACTTCCCTCGAAGCGGGACGTCCCATGCAACATCCCTTAATGGCGCACATTTAGCGGCGATGCGAAAGGAGGGACCATGGCTGTAATCCGAGACGTCATGCCGGCTTTTGAGCTGGCTCAGCCGAACTCAATCTCTGACGCGCAAAAGCTTCTGGAGCAGCAGGGCGAGAACGGCTGGGTGCTGGCCGGAGGCATGGATAGCTTCGACTGGCTCAAGGACCGCATCAAGAAACCGAAGGTGGTAGTCGATTTGAGCGGGATCGCGGAACTCAAGGGAGTTCGGGTCACCCCCGATGGCATCGAAATCGGAGCGATGACCACGCTAACGGAAGTAGTCGAGCATCCCGTCATCAGAGAAAAGTACAAGCTGCTGGCGGAGAGCGCGGAGTTAGTGGCGTCACCGCAAATCAGAAACCAGGGCACAATCGGGGGCAACGTGTCCCAGGACGCGCGCTGCTGGTATTACCGCGCGGGTTGGCCGTGCTACCGCGCCGGCGGGAACATCTGCTATGCCGACACACCAGAGGGCCGCAACCGCGAGCACGCGATTCTGCATGCGGACCGCTGCGTGGCGGTGAATCCTTCTGACTCTGCTCCCGCACTGATCGCGCTCGATGCCAAATTCGTGATTCGCACTTCCAAGGGTGAGCGCATGGTGGACGCCGAGGACTACTTTATCGGCCCTGATATCGACATCACGCGACTGCACATCCTGCACCCCGGGGACCTGCTGACGGCCATTCGTATTCCTTCAACCTGGGCCGGTGCGCAATTCTATTTTGAGAAGGTGCGAGACCGGAATGTGTGGGACTTTCCGCTGCTGAACGTTGCCTCAGCCATGGTGGTGTCAAGTGGCAGCATTGAGCGAATCCGCATAGCGGTGAACGGCGCCGCTGCTCGTCCTCTACGCTTGAAGGGTGTCGAAGACGCGGTCCGGGGCAAACCACCAAATGCAACAACCGGGGAAATGGCGGGGAAACTGGCGGTGCAGGGCGCTGTCCCCTTGCAGTTCAACGCCTACAAGATCCCGCTGATGAGGAACCTGGTGAAGCGCGCCATCGGAGGCGTGGAGGAGGCAACATGGACCCCCTACAATGGGCAATAGATCCGTGGGGAAAAATTGTCCCCATCCACATTGCGTGGTTCTTGATATGGGTGGCGGTGATCGCGGGATTGCTCTTCATTATCGTCCATGCGATTTACGTGCGGTATTTCGCGAAAACTAAGCAGTTCGCGCCTGATGCTGCTCCCGTACTCCCCGCCCAGATTCCCGAACACGTCCCCCGGCACTCGCTGACTGCCCGTGCATTTCACTGGATCATGGCGGTTGCCATGTTCACGCTGCTGTTTACCGCTTTCCTGCCGAAAGTAGGTGTTCAGTTTGACTGGGTTACCTACCATTGGATCGCTGGAGCTGTGCTGACCGTTTCCATTATTTTTCACATCATCCATGCCTCGTTCTTTATGGACTTCTGGTCGATATGGCCTGACCGGATTGACCTGCGGGACGCGAGGAGAAGAATGTTGCGGTTCATGGGCAAGCCCGCGCCACCCCCGGAGAGGTTTGCAAAGTATCCGCTGGAGAACAAGCTCTACCATACCGCCATCATCGCCGCAGGTCTGTCTGCAATCGTGACTGGCGTTTTCATGATGTTTCGCGTTCGTACGGTCTTCTTTCCCCGAAATCCGTATCTCTTCAGCGACATGACTTGGGGGATGATGTACGTGCTGCACGGGCTGGCAGGCGTCGGATTGATCGCGTTAATCATGATGCACGTCTACTTCGGGCTCCGCCCGGAGAAGCGCGAGATCACGAAATCAATGATCTTCGGCTGGATGGACCGCGACTTTTATCTGAAAGAGCACGATCCGGTACGATGGCCGGTCGAAACTTCTGCAGTCGAAACCTCTGCGCCGCCTGCGAGGTCCCGGGGAGCGAAGATCGAGGGGTTAACCGATGCTGGCTGAGATCTGGAATCGCTGTGAGGCTGTGGAAGAGTGTTACGAGTTTATGCTGGCCTATGCGGCCCAGGGGCTGCCCAGTGACCAAGGCAGCGAATCGGGCGGACAAGTCCGTGAGTTCCTGCATCGCGCCGTGAAAGCCCTGGCGGGGCTTTCCGAGGCTTGTGCGCTGGCAGTCAAAGAGGAAGGCCTTGAGCCAGCCGACAAATACTTGGCGTTCTTTGCGGTGCTCGATCGCGACGCTCGCGATTCTCTTGCCGCCATCGAGCTGGTTCTGGCACAACCCGCCATCAGCTCTCAATTGGTCGACAACCTGAACGCATCGATCCATCTTCGCGCTCTGCTCACCGACCTGTTTCTCGTGAGCGAGATACTAAAAGCGCAAGTTATTCCGACCAAGCTAGCGAATACCGGTTGAGACTTGGCGACGAACAGCGGGAGTCCTATTTCATGCACGGCATTGGGGCAAGGAACCTCAAATGTTGTAGGAGTGGCCGACGCCAGGACGGAATATTAGGGGATAAGAACTGTGAGATCCGACTTGACGGCTGGAGGATGGCTTCTTACAAAGAAGATCCAAGCTAACAACGTGACTTCAGCCCACATTGTCGGTGAACGCAAGGCTCAGCAGCAACGTCCGAACGTGCAATCTGTAATTTCGGCCGCGCATCGTAGGAGTTGCCGATGAATTCTCTCCAGCGATATGTTCTAGCCCTTTCTCGTGTTCTCGTAGCGATCATATTTCTTCTGAATGGCCTCGGGATCATCAGCCAAGCCGCTGCCGCAAAAGAACTCGTCGACCGTGGCGCTCCCGCCGGCGTGGTGCCCTTTCTCATGCTGTGCGCTAGAAGCCTTGAAGTTGTTGCAGGCTTTGGTTTGGCATTGGGCATCTATCCGCGACTGGCAGCTGTGGCATCGTTGGCTTTCTTGTTCCCTGCAACGCTCGCGGGGCACGCCTTCTGGCAGGTTGCCGGCACAGCCTCCTTTACGCCGCAGCTCCTCAATTTCCTCAAGAACACAGCCATGGTAGGTGGCTTGCTGTTTATCGCAGCCACGAAATCCCAACCAACACTGCTTCCGCGCACTTTGCGGTCAAACGGTGGGGAATGGTCTAGACGCGAGAAGGCTCCTCCCGGCTTGTTAATCACGAAGGCCAGAAGATGAACTCCACCCACGAACCACAATCGCCAGAAAACACGGGAGACACCTCAATCAGTGCGCTCAACTGGATGTACGCATTGGACGACAGCGCATTGATAGAAGGTCGCATGGCGCCAGCCTATCCGCGGGGAGTGAACGTCGTTCTGGCGCGCGTCGGCGGCGCGGTCTACGCCGTCTCAGGGACGTGCGCTCACATGGCGTGTCCGCTGTTCATGGGGAGGCTGGAGGGCTACACGATCGTCTGCCCGTGCCATGACTGGCGTTTCGACGTCCGAACAGGCAGGTTCCTAAACGCGCCGGAACTCGGCCTCGCTGTGTACCCCACAAGGCTCGAGGCGGGCAAACTGTTCGTTAAGCTTGGTTGAAAGGAAATGGCATGAAAAAGGTCACTCTCTATACTCTCTCAACTTGTCCCTGGTGCCGCAAGGCGAAGAAGTTTTTCACCGATCGAAACATCCCGTTTACCGACACCGACTACGATCTAGCCGACGAGGCGACGCAGGGGAAGATTTTGAAGGAGCTTGATGCCGCTGGCGCCACCGGGTTTCCCTACGCCAGGATCGGAGACCAAGTCATCGTGGGCTATCAGCCGGAACGCTACACGAGTGCGCTGGAATCGTGAGGAGGTGCTGGATGGAAACTGAATCAAGAAAAAAGGCGCTCGAGTATTTCTTCGATAAGGTCGTCGGGCCGTTGGGCTTTAAGTTCACGCCCGACGTGGAGTTGAAGGACTTTCTGCTCGAGCAGGAGGTCGTGCTGGAGAACAAGCACGGCATCCCATTCTGCCCCTGCCAGCCGCTGCGCCACGACCGCGCCCGCGACATGCAGATCGTTTGCCCATGCATCCCCTTTCACCGGGAGTATTTCGATTCCATAAAACGATGTTGGTGCGGCCTGTTCGTCCACAAGGATGTCACTGACCCGGACAGTCTGCCTCAACTGTCGCCAAAGGACGTGGGCCTTGAGTGACAAGTTCATGCCCGCAATAAGAACCGATGAGCTCGCACCCGGTGGGATGAAAACCGTCGAACTCGAGGGACATGAGATCGTCATCTGCAATTGCGGCGGAATTTACTACGCCATTCAGCGACGTTGTGGACATATGAATGCGCCGCTAGAATTGGGCACACTCGACGGCAAGATCGTTACCTGCGCCATGCACTGCGCCCAGTTCGACGTTACCACTGGCCAAGCCTTGTCCGGCCCGGTTCCAGTGGACGTGGGCAACGAGAACCCTCCGCCCATACTGGCCGCATACCTCCAGCACATCGACATGCTGATGAAGCCGGTTCGCACGGAATGTATCCGCACCTACGAGGCGAGGATCGAAGCCGGCTGGGTCCACGTCGCGCCATGATTCGCAAGTCAGCGTTGCGATCACTCAGGTTTGGGGGTCGACAAGTGGCTATCTCAAGCAGGGGGGATCCGCGCGTCAGTTTCAATCTCATCGACTTCCATCACAATTTCTCCCGGCTGCTTGGAGTAGACAGTTACGGACTGACGTCGCGACAGGTAGGGGAGATCGCGCCGAGCTCCGTCCCAGTTTTCAAACGGGGGTTTTAAAACCGCCGCCGATTGCAATGGGGGGAAGAGCCTGATACTGGAAACCCTAAAATGCACTGCGTCACGCACGCGCTTTATCGATCATCGCTTCCCAGATACCTTTGGATTTGAGAATGAGTTCAACGGCTTCGCGGACCGCGCCGTCTCCGCCGAGGGCGCTCGTAGTGTAGTGCGCGGCCTCTTTCACCTCAGGCACAGCATCACCCACGGCAACGGCCAGACCAACACGGCGCATCAAGGGAATATCCGGAAGGTCATCACCGATAAACGAGACAGCGGAATCGGAAACGCCCGCTTTTTGAAGGATTTCTTTTGATTTGCGCGGCGCGCTTCTTGAGGGCGGGAGAGATGTTGGGAACACGAGCCAAGGAAGCCTCCGAGGGGAAGGTAAGAGAGAGTTTACGTTATTGCGTTAAACAGTGTGGCAACCTCTTACTCTCATTTCCCTGCTGGTCGGCGTTTTCATCTTATGCGTTAATGTTTGGCGATATTTTCATCGCATGGGGCCGCCGAGTCTCGCCTTATGGGGACACGGCCAATCTATGTTGTTGTTTTTGCTGCCCTGCCATTCTCACGTTATGAGTCAACCCACACTCCTCGTCGTTGTGGGTGGACGCATGAGACGAGAATGGGACCCCATAAGGTAAGAATGAGGACCGCATGAGATGAGAATAGGGCAAGTGCTTGTGAAGGGTATCAGGACCGCTTCTTGCTTGCGCAGTAGAACGTGATCTTCCAGCTACTTCTGGCACTCCTCCGTTCCGGTGTAGGTCTTAACGACAAGACTCTTTTCCCAAGCTTCGATCTCCTCTCTGGCTTCCTTGACATGTCGCGTAAAGCGGCGAGCCAATTCGTTGATGCGATGTGATTGTCGCTTTTCGATCGCCTCGGTGGGGATCAGCTCTGTTCCAACACCAATCGCGACGGCGCCCGACAAAATATAGCTGGAAGCCGTCTGTTGATTAACACCGCCAGCTGCAATCAAAGGGATCTGCGGTAGTGCCGTGTGCAAGGACTTGATGAACTTATCGCCTCCAACCGGCCCACACGGGAAGACTTTAACGAAGTCCGCCCCTGAGTTCCAAGCTGCGAGTACCTCGGTGGGCGTCAGCGCTCCCGGCAAAACCGCGATATTTTCTTTGGCGGCAAATTCCACAATCGCAGGATTGAACACAGGTGCGGTAAGAAAGCGCGCTCCCGCATCGATGCACTTTCGCGCCGTGTCGGCGTCCAGCACGGTGCCCGCACCCACCAAGGTTTTGCTTTTTGACCTACAGAGGTGCGAAATCAGCTCCACCGCTCCGGGAACCGTCATCGTAATCTCTACGATTGGAATTCCGCCGGTCGTAACGGCCTCAGCAGCGAAATGAGCATCGTCGCCGGACCAGACCCTGACAGCGGGTATTACTCCTATTTTCCTGATCAGAGCACAAACTTCATCTTTCTTCATAAATAGCAGCTCCTCGTGCGTAACCGCACGATCGCACTTGCGGTACTCACAGATTCTTAGACCGGTTCGCTTACATCCGCTTCCGGCAGTCGATCAGTCTCGCGAGCAAACCATGTGTACAGAGTCGGCAACAGAATGACACCGATAATGAGGTCGGCGAGCAAGCCGCCTACGATGACGATGGCAAACGGGCGTTGAGAGTCTGATCCAATGCCATGCGACATCGCCGCCGGCAACAAGCCGAGCGTAGCAACCAGCATCGTCATGGTAATCGGCCGCAGCCGCAGCACCGCGCCTTCCACCGCAGCATCTTCAATGTCGTATCCGCGAGCGCGAAGTTGGTTGATGTACTCCACCATGATGACGCCAATCTGCACTGAGACTCCAAACAGCGCAAGAAATCCAACGCCGGATGACACGCTAAAATGCGTGCCGGACACCCAAAGGGCAAGCAACCCTCCGATGGGAGCCATGGCTACATTGGTTAGGATCAGAAGCGCCCATTTCACGGACTTGAACATGGTGTACAGAATGACGTAAATGACCAGGATGGTCAGCGGCAGCACAAACAGCAGGCGCCGCTGCGAGCGCTTGGCACTCTCGTACTCACCCGACCAATCGATGGTGTAGCCGGTCGGCAGTTTAACTGCCGCATTAACCTTCTGCATCGCCTCTTCGACCGTGCTGCCCAAATCTCTGCCGCGCACGCTGAACTTGACCGCAACGTAACGGGAGTTCGCCTCGCGGTAGATCTCCGAGCCGCCATCCATCACGTTAGCTTTGGTCAGTTGAGCGAGTGAAACTCGTTCGCCGGTAGATGCTAGCAAGCGAATATTCTCGATTGCCTCCTTGGTGTCACGGTAATCCGGGAGATAGCGCAGAACCAAATCGTAGCGCTGTTCTCCAATCAACACTTGAGTAAGGGCATTTCCGCCTACAGCGGTCTGGATGGCATCTTCAACATCCGACACGTTCATTCCATAACGCGATGCTTGCGCTCGATCGACCGTGAAATTCATGTTCGGCTGGCCAAGAACTCGAAAAACTCCCAAATCCTCTACGCCTTTGATGGGCCCCATAACAGCGGCAATTTCATCCGCCTTCTGCTCAAGTGTTTTGAGATCGTCGCCAAAGATTTTGATCGCGAGTGCGCCTTTGACGCCACTAACAGCCTCTTCCAGGTTGTCGGATATCGGCTGCGAGAAGCCCCAAAATACCCCAGGGATCTTCTCCAGTTCGCGATCCATTGCCACTATGAGTCGGTCCTTGTCCTGATGGAAAACGGGCCGCCATTGTTCCTTAGGAAGGAGGTCAACGAAGAACTCCATGTCGAAAAAGCCAGTCGTGTCGGTGCCGTCATCGGGACGCCCTATCTGATTGACAACCTGTGGAACTTCAGGGAAGGAGGCTAGAACTTGACGCGCCTGTTCCGCGACACGAGCACTCTCCGTAGGGCCTACACTCTGGGCCAGTGTCCCGCGCACCCAGATCGCGCCTTCGTCCAAATGGGGCAGAAATTCAGATCCAATCACTCCGCTGAAGGTCAACAGCATTGCCAACGCAAGTGCAAGTAGGGCAGCGCCGACCGTAAAAAGACGGTGATGAATGGCCCAGTGCAGGCTTCTCCGATAGTGGTTCGTCAGAAAGGTCATTACTGGGTTTTCCCATTGTTTCGCGCCTTTCCGGAACATCAGGCTCGCCAGCGCAGGTGCGATCAGCATGGAGAAAATGAGAGCACCCAGCAGTGCGAAGGCAACCGTCCAGGCCATGGGCTTAAATAACTTTCCTTCGACACGCTGAAGCGTGAAGATTGGAAGATACGCTGTAATGATGATGGCGATGGCGTAGAAAACTGGGCGCTGAACTTCGTGGGCGGCTTCGCGGATCCGCGCCAGCAGGGGACGTGGCGCTTCATCGGGGCGGTTCAGATGGCGGACGATGTTTTCGACCATTACCACCGCGCCGTCTACCACCATGCCGAAATCTAATGCGCCCAACGAAAGGAGGTTTGCTGAAATATGGCGCAGGTCCAGGCAGATGGAGGCAAACAGCAGCGCGAACGGAATCGTCAACGAGACAATCAGGGCACCGCGAATGTTTCCTAGGAAGATGAAGAGCACAATCACCACCAGGATCATGCCTTCGGCGAGATTGTGCAGCACGGTGTGCGTGGTGTAGTGCACCAGGTCGTCGCGGTCGAGGTAAGGAACGATCTTCACGCCGGGTGGAAGAATGTGATCATTCAGCTTTTCAACCGTGGCGTGCAGGTTCTCGAGCATCGAGGCGGTATCCGCCCCCTTGCGGAGAAAAACGATGCCCTCCACCACATCGTTATCATCCTGCACCACGCCATCGGCTCGATGGACAGCCTTGCCTATCTGACCAAGACGAATCTTCGGCCCTTGTGTGACTACAGCAACATCTTTGATACGAATCGGAGTGCCGTTTTGCGTTTTGACGACGATCTGTTCGATGTCGCCGATGTCTTTGACTAAACCAACGCCACGCACATTAATTTGTTGCGTGCCCTCCTCGACGAAGCTTCCACCGACGTTCGCATTGCCGTTTGTGAGCTGTTGCTCTAATTGAGCGAGACTTAAACCGTAGGCAATAAGCTTGTCGGGATCTACGCGAACCTGATACTCACGAGTCAAGCCGCCGAAGGAGGAGTCGTCGACCACGTTTGGTACGGAGCGAATATATTTGCTGATCACCCAATCCTGCAGGGTCTTGAGCTCCATCAAGTCGTAGTTTGGATTCGTGCTCTTGAGCGTGTACCAATAGACCGACCCGATCGGACTGAAGTCGGGACCAATGCCTCCGGTGACCCCGGGTGGCAAGGTGACTTGCTGCAAGCGTTCCAACGCCTTCTGGCGGTCCCAGTCATTGTCAGAATTGTCATCGAAGATCAGGTTAACCACACTCAAGCCGGCAAGCGAAACAGAACGCAGGTGCACCAGGTGGGGAATCCCATTCATCTGGATTTCAATCGGAATGGTGACCTGTTGCTCGACCTCTTCTGCGGCCCGCCCTGGCCATTGCGTAATAATCTGTACCCATGTATTGGCTACATCCGGATACGCCTCGACGGGCAGGTTATGGAATGCGACGATTCCCCAGACAAAAAGAAAGATGGCCATGCCGAGAACGACAAAGCGGTTGTTGAGGGCGAAATCGACGAGCGCGCGAATCATTGCTGTTCCACCGAATTCTGGAACGCCAGCGCGTTTGCTACGACTTGTTGACCCGAAGCGATGCCGGAAATGACCTCCTGCATTCCATTGGGCAGCATGTTGCCTGCAACTACAGCTACTCGGCGAAACTGCGTATTGCCCTGCGGGATGTACACCCAGTCTCGGTCGTGCAAGTGCAGGATCGCAGTCGAAGGTACAGACGCATGTTTCTCTTTCTCACGGCCATGAAAGGTCGCGGTGACGAACATGCCTGGGCGCATCATTCCCGGGTTCGCCACTTCAACCCGTACTTTGGCGGTTCGAATATTGGGATCTAAGATTGGACCGATATTGCTAACCGTTCCGGTGAACACCTGGTTCGGATAAGCGTTAAGCCGTATATCGGCTTTATCTCCTAAGCGGACACTGGCCAGATCGTTTTCATATACGTCGCAGAGAATCCACACATAACTTAGGTCTGAAATGGTGAAGGGATTGGGCGAGCCCAGGCCCGGTACGCCTGCAGCGTTCGTCACCTGCTGATCTGTAATGAAGCCGGAGATCGGAGCGCGAATTTCCACGATGCCGGAGGGATGATCGAGACTTGCATTGCCTAGGACGCGCAGTTTTTCGACGGTTGCCTGAACATCGGCTTTAGCCTTAGCTTCTGTATCCTCGGCAACCTGAAGGTCGTTCTGGGAAATAGCGCCGCGATCATAGAGGATCTTGGCGCGCTCCAATTGAGTGTTCGCCAATTTCTCGTCAGCGAGTGCTTTTTGATAATCGGAAAAAGCGCCGGAAATGTCTGCGCTTTGTACCTTGAGCAGAACCTGCCCTTTCTTGACCGTGTCTCCGAGGCGAGCATCGATTTCCACGACCCGTCCCGTTGCAAGCGAAATCACCGGTACCGCGCGGGAAATATCCGGAGCGACCACGCCTGTCACCTTTAGCTCTGGAGCTGCAAGGTATTCCACGGCTTGCGCCAGTTTGAATCTTTCGGGCTGCTCAACCTGAAATGTATTGCGGTCTTCCACTTTCTCGACTTTTACAGGTGGTGGCGCTTCCGTCTCCGGATTTGTCTTACCGCTGTTGCAGGCAGTAACTCCCGCAAGCAAAGCGATAGAAATTGCGCCTGCCGTGGATCTTGAGTAGTTCATTGGATTACCTCACGGCCCGCAGCCAGGTTCAATTGGTTCGCGGCATCCAGATAAGAACCAATTAGGTTCAGGTAGGTCACCTGCACCGTACGGTAATCTGCTTGGGCATTCAGGAAATCGAGAAGCGATGCCGCGCCGTGTTGATACGAGAACTCGATAGTGTCGCGCACGTTGGTGGCCTGCTTCAGGTATCGCTCTCTATACGGCTTGAGAAGAATTACGGCGCTGTTGACGGTTGCATATGCGGAATCGACATCGCTGAAAACCTGTGCTCGTGACGCCTGCACTAATTGTTCGTTGCGGCTGATGTCGAGTTGCGTTCGCTGTTTTTCTCCCTGGTTGCGATCGAAGATGCGCAGCGGAAAGCTGACGCTCACTCCAAAATAAGCATCAATTGGGGGGTTGCGTCCAAAGTCGAAGCCGATCGTTGGATCTGTAGATCCGTTCGCCCACGCCAGACGATGGTCGGTCTGGGCTTTGTCCACCGCTTGAAGAGCTGCCCTAAGGTCGGGACGGGCGTCCAGGGCCGATTGACGAACTTCAGCGAGAGACGGAAGTTGGTCGGAGAAATCAAACGGACCCGTAACATCAAACTGATCAACCGGTGTTCGGTCATTCAGTAATGCCAGCAGTTGGATCTTCGCAGTTCGCAGGTTTACTTCGGCGGTTTGCCAGTCAGACTCATACGTTACACGCTGTAGCTCCAGACGATCCAAGTCCACACGGGCAATACCGCCGACCCGATATTTCTCTCGGCTGACATTTAGCACCCGGTCGTAATAGGCAAGGTTCTCCTTTGCGAGGTCGAGAACCGCCTTTTCCAAAAGTGTCTGGACGAAGGCCATGCGCAAGGTGAAAAGGAGGGTTCGTTCCAGGTCTGCCTGACTCGAAACCGCAATTTTGGTCGCCTGCTGCGCGCTCTCCAGTCGTAGCTCGCGCTTATGTTGGCGCTCGAGAAGGTAGTTTCCGCTCGCCAACGGCAGAAAATAGGCAAACGTTCCATGCGGTGGGCCGACGGGAAAAGGAGCAATCTGGTCAGCAATAATCGTGAGGTTGGGATTGGGGCGGAGGTATGCGGTGATCTCCTGTGCGCGAGATTCCTCGACTCCAATTTGTCCCGCACGGAGCGTGGGATTGCTGGCGTGAAATCTATCTCGAACCTCCTGCCACGTCATTGCCCTCTGGGCGAAGCCGATCTGCGCGAAGGCTGAAGCGAGCAGCACACCTAGAAGACACAGCCGTCTCAGGATCCGCTGCATGTATCCTCCTTACCCTCCATTAATTAAGAGCGAACCCTGGGGTACGCAAAACGTACCATGCGACAGCATTCCGCATTCGTCGTTGAGCACGAAACCAGCAAGATCGGCCTGTCCATCAGGGCGAATCAACCTACCCCATAGGGTTTGTCTAAGCCGTAGCCTGCGTTCTTGGACGGATTGTGATCTGGCCCTTATTAAATTCGTCGTCCATGAATAGAACGTTAAACGAATCTCTGATATACTATGCCCAGTATAGTATGTCAAGGAGCGCTTCGTGTCTCACACTTCGGGCGAGAAGAAGAAGCTGTTGGTCCGGGTAAACCGAATTCAGGGGCAATTGCAAAGCATTCGCAAAGCTATTGAAGAAGACGCGGCTTGCGAGAATGTGCTCCAGCAGATTGCTGCGTGTCGGGGGGCCGTTAATAGCCTGTTAGTGGAAATCGTTGAGGGCGAAATCCGATTTCACGTTTTGGATGGCAGTGCAAAGGTTGATTCCAAGCAGGCGAAAGCCGCGGACAATCTTATCGAAATACTGCATCGCTATATCAAGTGATCTTTTATTCCTTGGGTGGCATTTCGGAAAATGGGCAAACATACACGCTGCAAGCCACAGGCTGATGACCGGGTGGGGGCAGAGAACTCTTATCGCTGCACGGGGGCGTAGTAGCCCGCTTTGGCATGGACGCGCAGCGGTGGAGAGTTTGGCGGTGGCGCCAGCCGAACCCTAATCTTGTGCCAGCGGCCATCGCCCGCTAGATTGCTCGGGCGATAGGCAATTACATACTGGTTGCGCAGTTCGGTAGAAAGCCTGCTTGCCGCATCCCCAAGCTCTTTAAGATTGTCAATGACGAATGTGCGCCCGCCGGTAACAGATGTAATGGCCTTCAACAGGCCTGGCCCCGCACGCTCGGCTTTGGTTCGAGGAGTTTCGTCAAAAATGCCCATCGCATAAATCTGGACGTCGGATTCTTCGACAACCGACCAAACTTCCTTAAAGTTGAAGCGGCTGTGATTGTCACCGCCGTCGGAAATAATCAACAGCACTTTTCTCTCATTGTGAGCCCTCTTCATCATATTCAAGCCGAGGTAAACTGCATCCAGCAGAGCCGTGCATCCAGTTGGCGTGGCCTTAGCAAGCTGGTCCTGGATTTCCTCAACAGAACTTGTGAAGTCCACCAGAAGTTCGGGGCGGTCGTTAAAAGCGACCAGAAAAAACTCGTCCTCCGGATTTGTGCTGCGAAGAAACTCGACTACAGTCTCGCGTGATCTTTCGATCTTCTGGTACATGCTGTCGCTGGTGTCAAAGATCACCCCCAATGAAATTGGGGCATCCTCCCTGGAAAAGTGCCGTATGGCCTGCTGCTCGCTCGCGTCGTAGACGTTAAAGTTCTCTGTTTCCAGCCCTAACACCAGACGCCCCAGTTGATCCGTCACGGTGACAGGGACGAGTACCAGATCCACATCAGTCTTGAGGGGCCCATTGCCGCTGTTTGCTGGGTTACCGGTCGGATAAGACGCTATTGCAACTTGTGGGGTGCTGCTAACGCCGCTCATACCGCTTTGTGCCACACAAATCAGCGAAGTGACGGCGACGAAGAACATCTGGCTCCAAACCAATAGCATCCTGGATCGACTGATGTGAATCCCTGAGGGCACTCTTCCACACCCCTTGTGGTGACATTGTCCCCTATGCGGAGTGTGAATGGGACGTAAAAGTGGACCTTGATTAGGCATATGTCGCCCGGGATACCCATCTGAAATGGTATACTACCCCCTAGTATGTCACATGTCGCCAAAGATCGAAGGCTTTTAAGTCGCATTCGACGAATAAAGGGACAAATCGAGGGCTTGGAGCGCGCGGTGTCCGACGGTGGGGATTGTTACAAAGTTCTGCAGCAAACCGCGGCAGCCCGCGGTGCGCTGAATGGCCTGATGTCGGAATTGATCGAGGGCCACCTCCGTTCTCACACACTGCAGGGCAAATCGTCGAAGGCCAATGTTGATCGCGAGATTAAAGAAGTAATGACCGTAATACGCAGCTATCTCGGATAGCGCGCCTCGGGAAAGGCTGATCTATGAGCACGTCTGCAGGACATGCGCCGATTGAAAGTACAACTGGCATTGACTCGAACGTCGAATCAGAACACAAGGATCACGCCGTCATCGAGCGCGCAGACCTCTTGCGAATCGCCTTCGTCATCGTTGTAGCTGGCATTGTCTGGTTCGCTCCTCAACTGAGATGGCTGGGGATTGCTGGGGTGCTTGTTGGCGGATTCCCCATCTTCGCCGAAGCCTTCGAGAACCTGCGTGAGCGCCGGATGACTATGGAACTCTCCATGACTCTGGCTCTTCTGGCGGCGCTAGTCATCGGAGAATTCTTTACCGCGCTGATCATCACGCTTTTCGTCCTGGTTGCCGAAGTACTCGAAGGTCTGACGGTAAATCGCGGGCGCCAAGCCATTGCGGACCTGCTGCAGTACTTGCCCTCCACAGCCGTGGTGCTGCTCAACGGTGAGTTCGTTGAGTGCCCGATCGGGGCCGTCAGTCCTGGCGACCGAGTCCTCATACGACCGGGTTCCCGAATACCGGTGGATGGCAAGGTTGTAGTGGGAACCTCGAGCGTCGAAGAGGCAGCCATTACAGGAGAGCCCCTTCCACAAGAGAAGGCACAAGGCAGTTCGGTTTACGCCGGAACGATGAACCAGACGGGAGCGCTTGAGGTCAAGGTAGAGAAAGTCGGGAGGGAAACGACCTACGGACGAATTGTTGAGGCGGTCGAGACAGCCGAGCGCAGTCGCGCTCCCATCCAGAAGACCGCCGATCGCCTGGCCGGCTACCTTGTCTATTTCGCATTAGGCGCTGCGCTGCTGACCTTCTTACTAACCCACAACGCCCGCTCCACGATTTCAGTGATCATCGTTGCCGGAGCCTGTGGCATTGCCGCCGGTACTCCGCTGGCCATTCTTGGCGCAGTTGGCCGTGCCGCACGTCAGGGAGCAATCATCAAGGGCGGCCTATACCTGGAACTCCTGTCGCGCATCGATGCTGTCCTGCTGGACAAGACAGGCACCGTGACCCTCGGCGTTCCCAGTGTTCGCGAGGTAGTCCCTGCTCCCGGGCGCTCGGTGAGTGAAGTGCTGCAACTGGCGGCTTCGGTGGAACATTTGTCAGAGCATCCGCTCGCGGCTGCTGTCATGGCAGCAGCGAAGCAACAGAATCTTGAACCCTTCCAAGCCACGAATTTTCAATATATCGTCGGCCGCGGGGTGTCGGCTTCCATCGATGGCAGGACTGTCCTGGTGGGCAGCGCTGCGTTTCTCTCCGGCAACGGAATAGGCGTGCCCGACGAAACAATCATCGAAGGAACTTCGCTCCTGGTCGCTGACAACAGCCATTTCCTGGGAACCGTCGTGGTTGCCGACACGATTCGCCCGGAGGCCATTCAAGCGGTGACTGCTTTGCGAGGGATGGGCCTCTGGCTGGAATTGCTGACGGGAGACACTCAACAGGCAGCGATGGAACTTGGGAAGCAAGCCGCTTTCAATCGGGTTTCCGGGCAGATGCTGCCCGAAGATAAACTTCGTCGCGTAGATGAGTTGATTGCTGAGAAGAAAACCGTCGCTATGATCGGTGATGGGATTAATGACGCCCCCGCCCTGGCGCGTGCCCAGGTCGGCGTGGCGATGGGAAGCGGCACAGCAGTCGCGCGGGAGAGCGCAGACGTCGTTTTGATCGGCAATGATCTCAGCAAATTCGTTGAAACGGTGCGTATCGCGAGGAGGTGCCGGTCAATCATTTATCAAAACTTCTATGGAACCCTCGGCGTGGACGCGGTGGGCATTATCCTCGCCAGCATAGGTCTTCTTAACCCCCTGCTTGCAGCGTTTATTCATGTCACTTCTGAACTGACCTTTATCCTCAATTCCACTCGACTACTGGCGCGTTATCAGCCTCGACAGTCGGAGAGTATCGCCGCACAGGGCGCGCAGCTCATTGGTAAACGGGCAGCCTAGAACTCTGGGGCACTTGCTTCCCGGACGTTCGCGGTTTTCCAGCGCTAAAACTCGAAGTGCAATCGCATCCCGAAAACAGAGACTGGGCCGCGAGCACGATTGAAAGCGGGATCAGCAACAAACTGGTAGTCCAGTGCTCCGCGCAGTTGCTTGGTGATTTTGCCATCGTAGTACGTTTCCAGAACCTTCTCTTTGGCGTAATTCAAGGCGCCGTCGCCGTCCAGGATGCCCAAGCCGCCGGCGGCCAGGTAAAGCTGATTGTCGTGAGAAATCCCGCTTATTACGCGCGGCCACGCCGATCGTATCGTCGGGGCGATGCCAGGCCTCACCCTTGACAACGATACCCAATGAGCCCGTGTGATTTACGTCAGTAAACATCCATGCTTCGTTCTGTCCGTTATTCCAGCCTAGACGTGAAAAGACGCCGATATTCTTAGTGACTTCCTGCTCGAGGTTGAACCCAAAACCATACGTATGCCGGCCAGGGGCTTGCGTCAGGGAAATATTTGCATCCGGCACGTAAAGTGCCGCTCGATAGTTGCCGAAGGGTCCTTGGTTGAGATAGCCAAGAACGCGGATCGCACCCGGGTGCGCGTTGATGGTGAACCGACGTTCATGTTCCACCACCATTCCCCAATCCTGCCAGAATCGGCCATCGCCCGCAGAACCGTCGCCCGGCCACATGAGATATTGGCTTTCGGCAGTGAACCCATTCCTTTGATTCGGCAATTGGAAGAATCCATAGCGCAGGGCCCACTTCGGATGACTTAATTCAACCGCTATGCCGGTCGTATAACCCAAACTGTCCGATGGGTAATCCCAGGCAGCGTTGGCCATTAGCGCCCAGTTCATGAATTGAGTACGCGGGTCGTTGGCATAGCGATTGTTATCAAACAGGTCTTTGGAACTGAACCGCCCAATGGTGAAGGTGAGCCGCGAAAGGTCCTGCTTGCCAGCGAGCGTCAGTGGATCACCGGATACGAAAGCCTGCCCCCCACCAAGGCCTATGGTTTGGCGAATAAACACGCGCGCGATATTCGCACGAGGAGGACCCGTGCCTATCTTGTACGCTTCCCCATTGGAAAAATCGTCCAGGCCGAGCGTGCCGCCAAGCCCGAAGCCTTGCCACGTCAAAACATCGAAATGCATCTCCGCGCCCGACCACAACCGGAACCCGCTATACAGATCCAGCGAGACTGTTTCCCGGCCTTGACTGCTGGTGGGCAGGCTATTCGGCCCGGAATACTTCGCGCTAAACGCGGGATAGGCCTCCACAATCGTGGTGCTTTGCATGTAGAAGTTCCAGGTTTGCGTCTGCCCCGCTTCCGGCTGCGTCTCGGCCCGTGCCTCCGGTTGCGCCTTCTCGGTCTCAGTGATCTCGGGAACCTGCGCCAGCACCGCGCTCGGCAAAGCGAGCATGTACACGAGCAGGACCAAGGCAGGCCAGAACCAGCGCTTGGCCGGGTTGCACAGGATGTCTTTCATCGTATGCCTCCTGTCGGCGGTATCGCCGCCGTGGCAGATGTATCTTTACTGGTCAGCCTCCTGCTGGTTGACGGACCACCGCTCGACCAGTCGCCGGGTTCCGTCACTGTTGGTTTCCACCGTCCACCGGGCACTCACGTGAGGAACGCGCATGACAGGAACGTGTGTGTCTACGCGTTCGCAAACGCATTCGCAACACGTGTGCGGAAAAGCGAAGATGGAGGGAAAAGTGAGTTCGTTGATGGCTGACATGGCTAACCTCCTGTGCCTGAATTCAATCTTTGCCCTCGCGGCTGGCGAGGCAGGCGAGTGTCAGCCTGCAACTTCGGTCTCAGTCCCGAGGGGAGCTTCGTAGCGGTTCTGGTCGTTTCATACTTTCCTTAGTTCCTTAACTGTGGTGGCCGAATAACCCGGCCAGGTCGAGCACGTGATAGAGCACCAGCAGCACCATGATCACGAGGTAGCTGCGCAACGCCAGCAGCGACAGCTTGACGCTGATGGTCATGGGCATGGGGCCAAGTGTTTCGGTGTCCACTTTCTCCTCCGGCAGGTCATCGAGCGGATGCACAACGACGTAATGGTTCTCCGGGAGTTCGTTCAGATCGATGTCCATAGTCACGGGCATGAAATGCATCACTCACCTCCATAAAAAATCCGTCCCTTTAGGCCGACGGGAACAGGTTGGGGGCAACGACTTGCGCAGCCAGGATGAGCGAGAGGACGAACAGGACGATGATGATGGTCCAGTTCACCCAGTTGTTCCACGGTTTGTTGACGTACTGCTCGCCGAGCAGCTCTTTATCGTTCAGCAAAAGCTGAAGGAAGATGATGGCCGACGGCAGAATGATTCCTGCCAATACCTGAACGCTCAGAATGATGAGTTGCAACGGCGCGCGTGGAATTAGCACGAGCCCAGCGGCGAGCCCAACGCAAGCCACATACGTTACGTAAAAGCCTTTGGCCTGCCTGAAGGGCAGTTGCAGGCTGTGCGGCCAGCCCTTGACTTCGCCGTAGGCCCAAGCACTAGAGAGCGAGATGGCGGTGGTGCCTAGTACCGCGGCGTTGATCATCAGCAGCAGGATGCCGACCCGAATACCCTCGCCGGTAAAGACGTGCAGCGCATTGGCCATCTGCGCTGGATCCGCGAACTCGATGCCATGCAGCTTGGAAGCATTGCCCACGATCATCATGCAGGCCGCAACCGTGATGGTGAAGACCGCTCCGATGAAAGTATCCAGCCGCCCCCACTTCAAATCCGCGAAACGAAGCTTCTTGTCGGCAATGCAGCTCTGCTGGAAGAACAACTGCCAGGGCGCGATGGTGGTTCCGACGATTGCTATGACCAGGAACGTCAGACTCGCGGTCAGGCCACCCACCGGGACACCAGGCACAAGCGTGTCGTGCGTCAGCACGCCGAACGCAGGCCGCAGCTCAAGTGCCATCACGATCCAGCCCAGATCCAACAAACAAAGGAAGACCGCGATCCGTTCCCAACGGAGATAGCTGCCGGTGATGACCATGGCGATCAGCCCAACCGCCGCAAACGGCACGCCAAGATAGGGCGACACGCCCATATGGCTGACCGCCAGTGCGATGGCGGCGAACTCGGTAACCAGCGTCAGGAAATTCACTGCCTGCAGATCAAAGAGCGAGAACGCTCCCCACCACCTGCCGAAGCGCTGGTAGATCATCGCCGCGTGGCCTTTGCCGGTAGCGATGCCCAGCCGAACGACCATCTCCTGGATGAAATACGTTACCGGCAAAAGGAGCAGAAGCAGCCAGAGGAGCCGGGTTCCGTACTGCGCCCCCGCCTGAATGTAAGTCGATACTGCACCGGCGTCGTTATCCGCCTCCATGACGATGAGTCCGGGCCCAAATACCATCAAGAAAGTGAGAATGTTGCGGGCCCACTTGGAGCGCACAACTTTGCCACGGACCAGCGTCACTTCGGCGTCGGTGCCTGCGGTAGAAATAGCCATCACTTTCGTTTGCATCTCTCAACTCCCTTCCGCTGGCGCGCGGAACCAACAAGATGCCAGTCGTGCGAAGCCGGGCAAACCTTCGCCTTCAGCGCACAAAAAATCGCGGATCGCAAGCGCGACAAAGCTCAGCTCAGCCGTGTTACTGTCCAATTTCGCTCTTGAGGGTTGAGAACTTGTGCCTTGCGGCACTGGCCTCGATCCCTCGTTCTTCAGTTGTCAGGCAGAAGAAGCAGAGGTGAGGCGATAGGCAGGAAAGCTTATCGGGACACCTTACCGCTCTTTCTACACCGGAATGCCGCCGAAGCTGCTCGGAGGCTCTGTTCCAAATACTGCGTTCATACGTCCTTTCCTAGTCTTGACGGGTGCTGTGGATTTCCCGTCGAGAATCTTATATCATACCCCCCTAGGGTAATGTCAAGCGGGAAAACAAAAATGAAGGATAAGATTCCGGAGATTTCCAAAGAAAAACAGAAGCTACTGTTTCGCATCAAGCGGATTCGGGGCCAGTTCGCCGCCGTAGAGCGCGCGCTGGAGGCGGGTGATGAATGCGCGGACATTCTGATGCTACTGGCAGCCATCCGAGGCGGGGTCAACGGGCTGATGGCGGAAATTCTCGAAGACCATATCCGTCTGCACATGATCAACCCGGACCATGAGATGGAGTCACCAGAAGAGCTGGGTGAAGACCTGATCGCCCTGGTGCGCGCATATTTGAAGTAGCGTCACGGCCAGTTGCGCCGGGTTTGCTTGCCGAACTCGCACCGCCCATCTATGGACAGCGACCATCCGCAGACCTATTGGAGACGAGAAGATGAACATCACTACGATCCAGTTCACTCTGCGACTGTTCACGGCCTTACTTCTGGGAGCGGCCGTCGGGTTGGAGCGCCAATGGCGCCAGCGGATGGCAGGAACGCGTACCAACGCCCTGGTTGCGGCAGGGGCTTCAGCGTTCGTGATGGCCGGCTCTCTGCTGGTGAACGATCCGTCTGCGACTGGGCGAGTGGCCTCTTACGTGGTTTCCGGAGTTGGCTTTCTCGGAGCAGGTGTCATCTTCAAAGATTCAGCGAACATTCGCGGTCTGAACACAGCCGCCACCATCTGGTGTTCGGCGGCCATTGGAGTGCTGGCGGGGCTTGGTGCTTTCCATCTCTCTCTGGTGTTAGCGATTGCTGTTCTGCTGGCAAACATAGGGCTGCGCCCCCTTGCTTATCGAATCCACCCCACGCTGCCCGAAGCTGCGCCAATAGAAACGACCTACGAGTTGAACATGATCTGTCGCGCTTCTGACGAAGCTCACATAAGGACCTTGCTCCTGACCACAATCAGCCAATCTACGATGGGATTGCAGTCGATTCGCAGCGAAGACATTGAAGGCACCGATCGAACCACAGTTCGCGCCGAGGTGATCACCTCCGGTCCAAAGCACGACACGGTCGAACAGGTCGTGACCCGATTGTCGTTTGAACCTGGAATTGCGGCTGTGAGCTGGTCGGTGGTCCCAACCATGATGGAATAGGTCACGTAGTACGCGGGGCTTCTTGCATGCTAGCCATTTCGCCTGTGAGTGCCGTCACATCCTCATCCCCGCAAACCGTGAAACCATCGAATGGACACCGCATCTCTGGGGAGCCACACACCGTGGAAGAACTGACAGATCACACGTCCGCCCCAACCGATCCGAAGGGGATCGCGCCTCAGATGCTCCCCCCTCAGAGGTTCCCCCCAAATCGCGATGAGGGCGAACTGCGCGCGATGCGCTTCGCGATGCGGATCTCGCTTGCCTTCGGCGTTTTGATGCTGGTCGGCAAGATGGCCGCGTACGTTATGACGGGCTCGGCTGCGATCCTGTCGGATGCAGCAGAGTCTGTGATTCACGTGGTCGCGGTGGCATTCGCCGCGTTCAGCTTGCGCCTTAGCACCAAGCCAGCAAAGCCGGGTTTCCTCTACGGCTACGAACGCATAACGTTCTTCTCGGCCGGATTCGAAGGCGCCATGATCGTGCTGGCTGCAATCTTCATTCTGTACGCCACCATAGAGAAATGGTTGAGGGGCTTGCAGCTCGAGAATTTAGGAGCCGGCACGCTCCTGCTGCTGGCGGCAGGGGTGCTCAACGCTGGTTTGGGGTGGTACTTGATCCGCATGGGACGACGCAGTCACTCGTTCATCCTAGAGGCGAATGGCAAGCACGTACTCACCGACAGTTGGACCAGTTTCGGCGTGGTCGCTGGCTTGGGGCTGGTGATGCTGACCGGCTGGAAGCCCTTCGATCCGCTCCTGGCGATTGCGGTGGCGATCAACATTCTGTGGGCAGGTGGGCACTTGGTGTGGCGCTCGGCGGTGGGATTGCTCGACCACTCGGATCCGGAAGTTGGCAGAGAAATCCGTGGCAAGCTCGATGCCATCTGCGGCGAGTTGGGCATGCAATATCACGGTGTACGTTACCGCACGACTGGATATCGGCAGATCATCGAAGTGCATCTGCTGTTTCCGCACGCAATGGCCGTCGGCGAGGCGCATCGACTGGCGACGTTGCTGGAAGAACGCTTGCCGCTCGAACTCAGCGTGCCGGCAGAAGTGTTCACGCATTTGGAATCGGCGGAAGACCACGCGGCCGTGCATGCGAAAGAACACTACACAGGAAAGCCGGAGTAAGGCAGGACCGCGCAACATCGCAGGTCATATGTGCGTTATCGTTGACCCCCTACCCACTGCACCTCATAGACTGAGACCGTCATGCTGAACCTGTTATCGGCAGCTACGGTACCGCTCTGTTTTGGAGCTATGATTGCGACCTCTCATGGGACTGCGATCAGCAGGCCGCCGGTTATGCCAAGGGACTGCTCATGCCCTCGCCCAAACTTGTATTCATAGCCCGGTTCGAGGTACCAACCGAATCGACGCTTCGCCGAAGGCCAGAACATGAAATCCAACACGACTTCAGCGCTAGCGGAGTTGGTTGTCATGCCATATGTCGTCGTATGGACCCACGCAGGACCAATACCCAACATGAACTCCACTTTGTTCGAGAGCGTCCAAGGCTTCTTGAACAGAAGGTCGATGTTCCATTCTGTCGAGTGACGGGCGAAAAGCGGCGTCACTCCCGCCTCAAATTCCAGCCAGTTCTCTATCGGCGTAACTTCAACCGCGGCGGTAGGGCCGAAGCTCGATCCGCCGTCTTTAACATTCCAGTTAGCAGCTCCCCCAAGCTCCACGATTGCGGCAGGCTCCTTCTCCCCCGCCTGCGCGAAGGCGTTTCCAAAGGAGAGACACAAACACGCCATCAAGACCCATCTTGTCGTGTTCAGAACCAACCTCGCAGTCTGCAGGGCTACCAGCGGAGTTCACGGCCAAAAAGCGCGCGATGAGGCTGGAGCACCCGAGCAAACCCGCAACTTCTCCGAAGGGCAATTGCGGGCCACCAGCCAATCATGTCACAAGCGTCCGCACCGGTGTTCCGATGTCTGTATTGGCGCGCAGTTCAAAGAAGTGGCTTGATCTCGGATTCGATGACATCCGCGTATTCGAACCCGCTGACCTTATTGCGGAGTACACCGTGGCGGTCATAAAGCACTGTGGTGGGTAAGCCCTCAATGCCGCTACACTTCTGTCTCAAGCCGTCGGGAGCGACCGCCGGCGGGGAGCGGACGCCGATCTTCTTGGCAAACTGAACGGGATCTTCCGTATCCTCAATGTCGTTGAATTTGAATCCGACGACTGTGAACCCCCGAGGGCCATAAAAATCCACGAGCTTCTGATAGCCCGGCATCTCCTGCTTGCACGGCTCACACCATGTGGCCAAGAAGTCAATCAGCACAACTTTGCTACGAAGGTCGGCCGAAGAAAGCTCGCGTCCTTGCAGGTCCTTCACCGAGGAGTCAGGCAGCTGTGAACCGATCTCACGTTTTCATCTCATGCGTAAATTTGTGGTGATATTTTCATCTCATGGAGTCCTCGATTCTCACGTTATGGGGACACGGTCAATCTAAGGCGCTGTTTTTACAGCCTCGCCATTCTCACGTTATGCGTAAACCCACAGCTTCTTCTTCAGCGCGCAAGGCGAGAATAGAGGTAGACCGAGGCTTTACTATAGCCCCGCGTCCGGACATTCTTTGATGTTCCCGGGCAGGGCAGTCTTACGACAATGACATGGAACGACAAGTACGTATTACTTCGGGACGCTTTAGAGCTATTGTATTTTGCATCCGCCATTGCCCTCGTTGCTATTGCAGCCAAAGGTTTGAAGCAAATTAACATCGGCCTGGAGCAGCTGAAGCTCACAAAGGGAATCGCCGAAAAGGCGGCCCGGCGAGACGCGTATAGGCTCGCGCATGAGCAGTGCCAGTCATTCGGTACCGTAATCGGATTCAAGGCTATAGACATGGTTAACGCGATTCGGGCAGGTGGGCTGACGGCATACGAAGGGCATACCTTTTCAATTGAGGATGGCGCGATCGTCAAGCACGACTTTAAATTACAGGACATGATGGTAGCAGTAGCGCGTGTTGATCCGACAGCCGCGTTGAACATGCTGGAGGGTTTTGCGATGTTCTTCGTGACCGGCTTGGCCGACGAAGAGATCGGTTATCGAGAAACTGCAATTGCTTTTTGCGAGCTTTCGGCGTTCTTTATGCCGGCATTCTGGTACTACCGCGAGAAAAGACGTGCCATGTATAAGAGCACAATTGAGCTATATGAAATGTGGAATGGCAGGCTCGAACTTGAAAAGCTGAAACAGAAACAGCAAGACGTTGAGCGCGATCTCACGCGAGTCAAATCTCGAACTATTAAGCCAATTGGAACCGAGTAGTGACCCGGCGGATTGTGGCCCACCATTTCTCGGATAGACAAAAATGGGTGCCCCATCCTTTCGCGGCTTTTGCGAAAGGGTGGGAACGAAGGATCCAACCCCGTGAGTCTCGAGCGATCTAGATTGTCTGGTACCCGGTTTGTTTTCTTGTGGTTGCGACGGTACCGATGTACTCTGAAACAGTCTTTCCCAGCTCTACCGAAATGAGGAAGCGCCATGGGTATCACCCCTTTCCTCGGCCCCTTGCAAGGCCTTATCAACCTCTTTCAAAGCGAACGCCACTATCGGGACGACAAAAAAGACGCTGCGCTTAGCGCGATAAACAACGCTCTCATTGAGACAAAGAGGTACCTCGAAGAGAGCGGTGGCGCCAACTGTGCGGAGAGAACCCGCGAATTCAAGTTATCTGAATTATGGGCCGAGGCTGCAGTGAAATCACGTCATGCGAGCGGCGAATTGGCTCTCCGCCTCGGCGATAAGTCACTCTATTGGTCAGACAACCTGAAATGGTCCCGAGAGGAAGTTCTCGCGAAGGACGTAGATCTGGATTCAATACAGGCTCAGGTCCGAGAGCTTATGAAGGGCTAGTGAGGCGTATGCGCGGAGCGCCCCACTCATGCCTGCCTTCGGAATGAGTGGGAATCGATTCCGCTTGCAGCACTCGTCTCGAAAGAATTGAGTGTCAATTTCCCACACATTCGAAAACCGCGAATGTGTGGGGCACTCGCATCTACCGACGAAAATCCTCACCCTAGACGGAACAGCAGGTCCCTCGACTTCGCTTCGCTCCGCTCGGGATGACAGAGAGCAGAAGGGTTACGTTCGGGACGACAGACAGCACTTGTCAGTGGCCGGTTGTCAGTGACGCAGATCCTTCGACTGCGTTCGCTGCGCTCTCTCCGTCCAGGATGAGAAACGAGACGAGAGTTTCGCTCGGATGACTAGAACGGGGCACCCGATGAATCGTCCGCGATTTGCACTGTCGTTGCTCTCCCAGGCGGTGGATCAGTCAAATGGATCATGCACCCAAGTGCTGGATCACGACTCTGTTCTTGACATCTCTCGCCAAACGCGTTATCTAATTCGGAAAATACCCATTCCGGAGGTCTGATCGCATGTGGGTCATCGTTGCTTGGTGCTTTGCCATAGCCGGCATCTTATTCATGATCTACATGCTCGTCTACATCGTGAGAGTGGTTCCCAAGCTGACTGCGCCATGTGCTTTAGTGCCCGATCCACTGCTCCCCGATGCGTGCATCGGCACATGCCCGGCACGGACTTTTTGTCAACCGGTCACCACAAGAGCGTACCTCATCTGGTGGACACAGGCCGCTACTTGCGGATGCTTGCCCCCGCCCCCTCCGTTAATTCCCCCAGGGCCAACTCCAACTCCGACACCATAGTCCGCCGGGTGTCCGCTCATTCCTGGCTTTGGAATGAGTGGGAATCGATTCCGCCTACAGCACGCGTCTCGTAAGAATTGACTGTCGATTTCCCACACATTCGAAAACCGCGAATGTGGGCTACGCGTGCATCGTAGGCCAGGCACGGGCGAGACACAGTGTGTGCCGCTTGGGAGATTGCGGTTACCTTCGTTCTGCGGAATGCGTTTTCTCCTCGGCCCTGCTTCGATCCACAAAATAGAATGGTTGCGCCGGAGTCAGACTCCAGCGCTGCAAATGCCCGTCTGCGCTATATAGCTGTGATAGTGAAACGGCTTGCGGGCCGCAGCAGCGATCTTTGAAAATCAGCGGCCCAACCACTGGCCAAGCCACGATAAGTCTTTTGTTCGAAATACTTTGCGTGTATCTGCTTTCGATAGAATACTTTGGCGGGAATCGCGCAAAGTATTCAGCAGCAAGGACTTACGGAATCAAGTAAATCGCGTGTTATGAATACTTTGCAGGCAAAGTATTGAAAACAAAGATGCGGAAATGGCGGGGGGAGGGGGTAGGAATGCGGCAACCGCATCGTTCGACTTTGAAGCGAAAATCCCCGCCCTAGACGGAACAGCAGGTCCCTCGACTTCGCTTCGCGCCGCTCGGGATGACAAGAACGGGGCACCCAAATCTAGAACGGGGCACGCAGGCTCATCTCCCCAACTTACCGGCGAGCCAGTTATCGACGCTGAATTTGCCCGGCCCAGAGCAGATCAGCCAGACGAAGAAGAGTACGTACAGGACTTCGGGAAGGTAGAGGAAATTGTCGAGCCAGTTAAAAGCCGAAAGTCCCTTCGGCATGGCGGAAAGTTTCGTGGTCAGAATGGCGACCAGCATGTCGATCAGCAGGGCGACGCAGGCCAGGCTGGAAAGCAGGCCCACGGCCAGCAGGCATCCGCCGCCGAATTCGACGGCTGAGACGAAGTAAGTCGTCGCGTGTGGAAACGGGACCTTGGCCTCGAGCAGGGTTTCATACATGGCCTGCGTTCGGCTGGCGACGAAGAGCTTGTTCGCGCCCGAGATGGCGAAGAACAGCCCCAGCGATACTCGCACCAGCAGGATCGCGTATTGTTCCAGCTCCCCACTTCCCAGCAGCACGAACCGGGCAAACCGTTCCCATTCCATCGGTGGATTCTCCTCGGAAGGATGTTGTGTGATGATAACGTGAAGCCGTGCGTTCGACCGTCTTGCGGACATTTCTTTTGCAGGAATCAATAGGCATCTGTTCAGCATTTGCACAGACACATGGTTGACATTCACTGCCACATCCTTCCCGGCATCGACGATGGGCCCAGCTCCTGGGAGCTGACCGCTGAGATGTGCCGCATAGCCACTCTCGACGGCATTACGCACATTGTGGCAACGCCGCATTGCAATGATAAGTTCGCCTACGATCGCGAGCGCTACACCGACATGTTGGGCGAGCTCAGCGATGCGGCTGAGGGGAAGCTAACCTTCAGCCTGGGCTGTGACTTTCATTTTTCCTACGACAACATTCAAGATGCTCTCGACCATCCGCGGCGATATACCATCGGCGACTCGCAGTATCTGCTGGTTGAGTTCAGCGACTTCGGCGTCGCAGCCGAGATGAAGCAGGGCCTGTTGTTCGTCGCCAGCAATGGCATGGTTCCCATCATTACCCATCCGGAACGCAACCAGCCGCTGCTGAAGAAACCGGAAATGGTTCTGGAATTCGTGGAGCAAGGCTGCCTGGTGCAGGTGACCGCCAACGCCTTTACGGGACATTGGGGAAGCCGCTCAAAGGACATGGCCGAATGGCTGCTCAAGCATCAAGCCATTCACGCGATCGCCAGCGATGCACACGATTCCACGCGCCGCCGGCCGGTGCTATCGGAAGCTCGCAGAGCAGTCACGGAACTGGCGGGCGCAGAAGTGGCTGACGCGTTATTTGTGCAAAATCCGGCAGCTATCGTGGAGGGAGAATGCCTGCCTGGTCCTACGGGCGCAGGTAAGTTGGACGGCGACGCCTAGGCTGCCGCGGTGGCATCACCAGCGCATGTGATTACCGTCACGGCGTGACGTTCGTTGCGATGCTCTAATAACCACACCTCTCAGAACCGGTAGGTGGAGGCACCATGCCACCTTACAAGGTCTTATTTTTATGTGACGACTGTGTTGCCAGCGCTCCGGTCCTGGAAGCGTTGCGTATAGGCGGATTTCGGCTGCACATTGCGCACAGCTTTTATCAGGTCAGCGCGCATCGCGGCGAGCGGGCCGACGTTGTCGTTATCTTGAGCCCGCGTCACGCCAACGCCTGGATTGCCAGGGTGAAGTTGCTTGCCGGTACTCCCGCTCCCGTCATTCTTCTGTGCAGCGGAACGGAATCTCTAACCACCATGGCGCCTCCGGTGGATGCAGTCTGTCACATCGAATCGCTTGCGTCCGTGCTAAGTGCCGTGCAATTAGCGGCCGCGTCTTCCTCGGCACCGGTTCAAATGCTTTATCCGCCGGCTATCAAGAGATACCAAACCAGCTGAAGCGTCAGTCATCCTGTTTCAGAAAAACATGGTCAATCATCTGGCGCATGAAGTGGCCGCCAAAGCCTCCCGCACTGGCGGCCAGCAACTGTAGAAAAGCCCCATACACCTGGCCGCGATCGTGTGGCCACTTCACGATGAACTGATAATAGGCAAGCACAAGCGGGACGCCTACCCACACCACCAGCACCCAGCGCCACGGACGCCGCGACTTCCACACGCCGAGGATCATGGTGAAGGCGAGCACGCAAAGCGCGGTGAGCAGAGCGTCATCAACCTTCTCATTGACCCAACCGGAAAACAAGCCAAGCAGGATGGCGATTGCATATGCCGCAAAGCTCGTGGCCGAGGCCGATTTGAGACCTGGTTGTCTGGCAGGCTTAGAGGGAGAGTACAAAACATTTGAGTGTAGCAGAGCAGATGACGCAGTTCATGCCATCATAAGAAGATCAGCTTTTGCTCTATTGGTCGTCACTCGGCTTTCTGCTTTCGCACCCGGATAAGGACGCACGTGGCGTTGTCTTCGCCGCCGCCTTCATTGGCTGCATCGATCAGGGTTTGGCAGGCCGCCTGTAACGATGGGATCTGCAGCAGAATGTTGCTCATCTCTTCGTCGGCGACGTGCCGCATTACGCCATCGGTGGTAAGCAACAAGACGTCACCATCTTGGGCCGGAAACTCGCCAAGATCGGGAAGAGTACTTTCGTCGGTACCCAAGGCACGAGTGATGATGTTCTGCGCCGATGAGCGCTTGGCTTCTTCCAAAGTGAGCATCCCGCGGCGTACCTGTTCCATTACCAGCGAGTGGTCCTCGGTCAATTGCAGTAATTGTCCTTCGCGAAACAGGTAGATGCGGCTGTCGCCTACATTGGCAATGCTGAAAACACCATTCGAGAAGCGTGCCGCCACCAGCGTGGTTCCCATGCCGGTCGTGTTCTTGTGTTCCTCGGCATAATCCAGAATGGCATCGTTGGCCTTCTTGACGGCTTCCGCTAGCAGCCGCGCGCCGACCGGCGCGTCGTCTAGGAAAGCGTTGTTCTCGACTTTGGGCGCGTGCTCCCGAAAGTACGCCAGAATGGTATCGACTGCGATCTGGCTGGCGATTTCGCCCGCGGCATGACCGCCCATGCCATCGCATACCACAAAAATGCCCAGCCGCTGGTCGTACCCGAAATTGTCTTCGTTCGACGGGCGCACCCGTCCCACATCGCTGCGGCCAGCGACCTCTAATGTTAATGACATTCGGGCAACAGTTTACGCTGTATGGCAAAATCGCGCGAGCACCGAAGGTGCCATGACTAGTACGTAAACCCAGCAGGCACAAAGGCGCTAGTAGTGAGTTGTCGGTTGTCAGTTCTGACGAAAGTTCCGCTTGGACTCCAGAACTAAGTGGCGATCAGTCTGTGCCAAAGACGTTCTGGTCAGAAAGGTCGCATCAATCTGTTTGTTAAAGGACGCTGACGAGAAATAACTGACTACTGCCTACTGACACCCTACGGTCTGGTCTTGGCGATCTCGGGTTGCTTCTCACGCGCGTTCCACTGGTCCATGTGATGGGTGGTCAGATCTTTCCGCAGATACTCGAAAGCTTCCTCGGGCGTATTGGCCCAGTAAAACAACTCCAGGTCCTTCGGCGAGATGGTGCCCGCATCCACCAGTGCCTGGAAGTTGATCACGCGGTCCCAATAATCCTTGCCATAGACCACGATGCAGATGCGCTTGGCCAGCTTCTCGGTCTGGGCCAGGGTAAGCAACTCAAACAGCTCATCGAAGGTGCCGAACCCTCCCGGAAACACGACCAGGGCCTTCGACAGATAGGCGAACCACAGCTTGCGCATGAAGAAGTAGTGGAACTCGAAGTTCAGCTCCGGGGAAATGTACGGGTTCGGCATTTGTTCGAAGGGTAAATTGATATTGAGCCCAATCGTCTTGCCACCCGCTTCGGAAGCACCCAGGTTGGCCGCTTCCATAATTCCCGGGCCACCACCGGTGGTAATCACGAAACGATGCCGCGGTTGATTGATGGTCTTCGTCCACTGGGTCACGAGAAAGGCTAGCTTACGAGCGTCCTCGTAATAGCGCGCCATCTCGACATCGGCCCGCGCGCGGCGAATGCGCAGCTGCTCCTCCTCAGGAGCAAACTTGGCCGAGCCCGGCTTGTCCAACAGGTGTAGAGCTTGTTCCGCTTGTGACCGGCTATGAAAGCGCGCCGAGCCAAAGAACACGATGGTGTCCTGAATGCGTTCGCGGCGAAACCGCGTCAGTGGTTCCTGGTATTCAGCAAGAATGCGGAGGATGCGACCCTCTGGCCCGTTGAGGAATTTCTTGTTCTCATAGGCCAGCGGCGATCGATTATGGCGAAGATGCTCTTCGGTCTTGTCAGTCATCGAATTGGTGGATCAATCCATCGAAAATTTCGACGAGATGCATGTTGGATGCGAAAACATGTACACAAGTAGCTGAGGATGAACCAGCGCATTCCCGGCTTTTGATGAGTCCTTTCCTAGGCCCTCACTTGCTACCGCTGCCGTCACCGGCCAATCCACTCTACTCGCAACGCCTTTTCCGCCGCAGCCATTGCTTTGAGTTCGGGATCGCCAGTCACCAGTAGTACCTCTTGCAAGATGGCGGTTGCCGCAGCGAAAGCATCGGCGTAGGAAATCGCATTCCGCGACTTGAGCGTCGCTGCCAACATGACCAACTCGTCACTGGCCGAAATCTTCATCACCCGCGGACGCAGTGCCTCCAGCACGCGGTGCCCGTAGGCGTGGTTCTTCGCCTTAACACAAAGGGTAGAAAACCTCACCCAGATTGACGATGTTCATCGCGAGCTTGCGCCGTCGATCCCCGGCCTCTTCCAACAATGCGCGCACCCGATCGGCTGCCGGTTGCTGACCCTTCAGCCACGCCATGATTGCCCATGCGTCCAGCGCCAGCTCGTGCATCAGGACCAGCGCCGTTCTTTGGCGCGTTCGGCCTTACGCTCCCGGCGCCTCAGTTGCTCCAAATCAACGCCGGCAAGCGAGCCTTGCAGCGCATCGAGAGGAGGCAATGCTGTCTGGATCTGTGCCGACCAGCCTTCGAGCGCCTCTTGCACAGCTTCTTGCAGGCTTACTCCACGATTCGCAGCCAGGTTCTTAATGCGGCGCAGTTCGAGCTCGGGCAATCGGACCGAGAGCATTTTTAATTGCTTGCTTGCTGACATGTCAACATTCCAGCATAAACCACATAGCGAGGAGTCAAAGAAACCCTTTTGCCGCCAGCGATCTTAAAACCAGTTGCTGCGCCATGCGGCCACACGGTGATTTCGCGGTGTCATAGGGCTTCTTCGACTCCGCGCCCCCCCGACAACAGAGGCTAGTCGGAAAACCTTTGCGGGCGCTGCGCTCAGGATGACATCTCACGTTCATGAATAATCCAGGTTTCAGGGCTTGGGGGTAGCCACCTGCGTCTTGTTCACTGCCTCAGTCTTCACCGCGACGCCGCTCCCTTCCTTCACCTCATTGATCTTGTCCACCGGCAGATTGTCGAAGCGCTCGGTCAGGCCGCTGGGCCAGCGCACTTCGACGGAGTCAACCTTGGTCTCTTTGCCGAGACCGAAGTGCACGCGCATGTCGCTGTTGGAGACGTAGCTCGAACCGCTGCGCACTTCATCCACCAAGCAGCCGCTTCCCTGCCTTGACCGTGATGCGCGCGCCGATGCCGTCGCGATTGGAAGTTAGTGCCGATGGTCTTGAAGGCGATCCAGTGGTTCGCGTACTTGATCTGGTTCTCCAGCAGGCTGGGCCGCGCGTTCATGTTGCTGATGACCGCCGACATTCGTCCATCGTTCCACAGATCGCCCACTGCCAGCCCGCGCGACGACGCTCGCGTGGTGATGCCGGTTCCTGCTGAATCCGAAATGTCGGTGAACGTGCCATTGCCGTTGTTGTGATATAGCAGCCGTGGCTCCTGAAAATCGCTGCCCAGGTGAAACTTGTCCACTTCGGGATAGACGTGGCCATTTACCAGCAGGAGGTCAGGCCAGCCATCGTTGTCGAAGTCGAAGAACATGGTGCCCCAGCCAAGATACTTGGTGTTCAGGCCCAGACCCGCGGCAGTCGTCGCGTCGGTGAAGGTCCCGGCCTTGTCGTTGTGCAGCAGCGTCGAAGTATCGTCGGAAAAGTTGGTCTTGAAGATATCGAGGCGGCCGTCGCCGTCGTAGTCGGCCACGGTCGAGCCCATGCCCGCCTGCGCACGGCCGTCTTCATTGAACGCGGCGCCAGCGGTCACGGCCACGTCCGTGAAGGTTCCGTCATGGTTGTTGTGGTACAGAATGCTGGCGGTGCTGTCGCAGGCGACGAAGATGTCGGGCCAGCCGTCGTCGTCGTAGTCGAGCGTGGAGATGCTGAGCGAATAATGGCCGTTGGTCTGGTCGATGTGGGCTTTCGTGGTCACGTCTTCAAAGGTGCCGTCGCCGCGATTGTGGTAGAGAATGTTTTTCGCCGGCGTCAGTCCTCGCGGGCCGCACATCACCGGCGCGCCCTTCCAGATGCACGACGGACGATCGCCGGGAGCCGGCGCGGTCGAGAGATCGAAGTCAACATAATTCGCGACAATCAGGTCGAGCTTGCCGTCGCGATCGTAGTCAACGAACGCGCAACCGCTGCCCCACGCCTTTCCCGATCCGCCGACTCCAGCCTTGTCGGTCACATCGGTGAAGACGCCGTGATCGTTGTGGTAGAGGCGGTTCTTGCCGTAATAGGTGACGTACAGGTCTTCCCATCCATCGTTGTCGTAGTCGCCGACGCAAACCCCTTGTCCCCAGCCAGTCGCGTCCGCAAGCCCTGCCTGCTTGGTCACGTCAGTGAATGTGCCGTCATGATTGTTGTGGTAGAGATGATTCGTCGGGCCTCCCTTGCCGGCCTTCGCCGCTTCCAGAGTGGTGCCGTTCACGACGAAGATGTCGGGCCAGCCATCGTTGTCGTAGTCGAAGATGGCAACGCCTGTGCCGGTGGTCTCGATGATGTATTTCTTGCTGTCGACGCCGCCGAATATCTCCGACATTGTGAGACCGGCCTTCTCGGCGATATCGACGAAGTTGGCGATGGGCTGTTTTGGCGGTGGCGGCGAGCTTCGCGGCCTGCTGGGCAAACACGACATTTGCCAGAGGCAGGAGAAAGAGAAAAGTCGGCTGTCCGGGCGGTGAGCTGCCGGAAAGAACGATGACCTGGGACCGAAGACATGCTGACTTCGGATACTAGGGCGCGGCCCCATGAGAGTCAAGGAAGCGGGCCACCCTGGTTGACGCCCACCAGGACCGGGGGCGGTCCGATAAGATTCGGGTTCCCACATCTCGTTTCCCGGAGTTACAATCCGGCTTTGCCGAGCAGGATGTTCCGGCACAGTCGTGATGGTTGCGACTGCGGCTCGACTTGAAAGTCTTTTCCCCGGCGAGGCGACTATGAAAGCTGCTGCGAAGTTTATACTCCTGACCTCCATCGTTTTGACCATGTCTCTTGTTCTGGGTTGTTCGCGCCACGACAACTCGGAACGCTACATTCTGGTCACGGTAAATTCCAAATTACCCTATTGGCAGACCGCCGCCGCCGGCCTTTCCAAGGCCGCTGTGCAGTACGGCGTGAAGTGGGATGTCCGCGGCCCTGAGACCTATGATCCGCAGGCGGAGGCTGCCGAATTCCGCGGCGCTGTCGCCCTAAAACCCGCGGGCATTCTGGTGTCGGTGGCCGACGCCGGAATAATGAAGCCGGAAATCAACGCCGCCATGAATGCCGGGATTCCGGTGATCACCATCGACTCGGATGCACCTGACAGCCAACGGCTGTACTTCATCGGCACCAACAATCTGGAAGCCGGACGCCTGGGCGGGGCGCGCGTCGTCGACAAGCTGCATGGTAAAGGCAATGTTGTGTTCTACACCATGCCGCAAACGAACATGGAGCAGCGTCTCAAAGGCTACAAGGACGTGTTCGCCGACCACGAAGGGATCAAGATTGTCGAAGTCTTCAACATCAAAGGAGACTCGGGCAACGCTTTCGATCGAACCACCCACTACCTGCGCGACAAGAGCGCCGAAAAAGTTGACGCGTTCATCTGCCTGGAAGCTTCTTCAGGAAAGGACGTTGCCGAGGCGGTAAAGCGAGAGAAGGCGACCGACCGGCTGATCGTCGCGATGGATGTAGATGAGGCGACGCTGAACCTGATCAAGGATGGCGTGATCGACTCCACTATTTCGCAGAAGCCCTATACGATGGCGTACTACGGATTGAAGGCGCTGGATGATATCCATCATTATCCGATCGATCTAAAGACCAATTACGCGTGGAATTCCTTTGCACCGGTCCCGGCTTTCGTGGATACCGGTGTGTCCTTGGTGGACAAGAGTAACGTCGATGTTTTCCTGAAGTCGCGCGCCGAGGCGCAGTCTAAGTAGGACACGAAGCAATGCCCACCGTTCTTGGGCGGATCACCGCGGAGGGGGCGGCGGGTTTTGCGGCTGCTGAGCGCTACTCGAGCTTGAAGGTCGTGTTCCGCCATCTCCTGAAGGAGGAGCGATTCCGTGCTCTGACTGAGTCGCGCCGGCAGGAGCACTTGGCGGCTGCATGGGGCTGAAGTAGGCTTCATTCAGCACGGGTGTAACTGAGTTCTGAATCTGCTGGATTCGGTCAGCGACCATTTGCTTTTGCAGCGCGGCACTAATGCTCGCTTTCACTTCGCTGAGCGGCACTTGCCGCACCGAAACAGCCTTATAGATGTAAAACGCCGCGGGGTCAGAAAACAATCCTGAAATCTCGCCAGCCTTCAGATTGAATACCGATTCATGCGCTTCGGGCAGCGAGCCCGGGCGACGCGCACCCATTTGCGTAGCCGGAGGAGCACCGGGCGACGCAGCATGTTCGGACGCTTCTTTCTGCAGCTTGTCGGCATCTTCACCGGCGACCCAGCGCTCCCTGATCTTCTCCGCATAAGCCTGCTCTTCGGCCGCGCTTGGCGCCGGCTTGTCAGATTTCGCGGTAAGACGCGGGATGATGATCCGCTCGAGCGTTACTTCCAAATACTTCCTGCTGTTCTGGTTGTAGTAATCCGTAATCTGCTGGTCAGTCGGATGAGAATATTCCTCTATGATCCTCTGATTGAGCGCTTCGGTAAGGATCTGGTTTTTGGCGAACTCAAAGATCTCCTGCACCCGCGGATCGTCCTGCAAACCCATAGCGCGCGCGGCATCCGCAAACGTCAAAAGTTTCGCATACTGCGTAGCGAACATGCGCCGTTTATCCGGAGGCATCGGCGGCCGGTCGGGCGGAGTCAGCGAAGCGATCAGCTTTTCGAATTGCTCGCGGGTGAGCGAGCTTACGCATCCCGGAGGCGATGCTGCAGCGGCTGTCTCCGGCTTGCAAGCGCCCTGCAGCCTGAGAACAGCCGCCGTCATCGGCACCGCGGTGGTACTGGGAAGCATCGCAGCAGAGCTTTGTGCGCTGGCACCCGACGCCGAAGGCGCGGAGGGCTGCTGGGGTGAGCCATAACCGACGCCGCTTAGCGCACACCCAATCGCAAGCGCCAGAAGGCCAAAGCGTGACATCAAGTTGTGTTCCTCCGGAGGTCGAACCCGGTGAACAGTGTACACTGCCTCGCAGTCATTCCTGCCCTACTGGCTCAGCAAGCCATAGATGTCCACTTCGCTTCCGGTCCCAACGTACACATGTCCATCGGCGACGGTTGGCACCGTGAATTTTACCGCAGGGCCGGCTTTATCGCGGCTGCCTGCCTGTTGGCTGTTGTACAACTCATCGGCCAAGTTAGTGGCGTCATAGGCATGCAAGATCGCGGGGCCACCGGTATGGACGTTCGTACTTTCAATCTCCCATAGGATCCCATCGGAGGTTCCGTTAGCCGATAGGGAAGAAGTCGCTCCATGGGTGCCATAGGTTATGGTTCCGTGCGAAATTGGGTAGTCGAAAGCAGACCGGTACTTGCATCCCAGCTATACGCCTTCACCACATCATTCTCGCAGTGATAGTAGATGATGCCATTCCATAGAGTTGGCGTTGAGAAAATGTTGTCGAATTCCTGTGTGCCGGTCTGAACTACCTGGATCACATGGTCGGTAGTTTGATACTGACCCATGTTGTCGCGGTTGATAACGAAGATTCGTCCATCCTTCCCGCCGCCAATCAGTTCATGCGGGTACTGCGACGGATTGTCCGGCATGATAATTGGCGATCCGCTGCCGAAGTCGGCATCGTTGTCGCGCAGGAAGCTCTCGTTGGAGGGCTTGAAATAGTCGAGGACCGACAGATTGCTTGCCTGCAGGCGCATAGCCGAATCGTTATAGTCCGGCGCAGGATCGCCGAGATCGACACCCGTGATGAGGTAGAGGTCCCCGGTACTATCGTCGATGGCCGGAGTTCCTCCCCATAGTCCGCCGCCAGCGCCGTCGGGCGTCATGTTTTGGATCGCAGTCTGTTGCAGGGTTGCTTTGTCGTAGGCCAGAATCCATCCGTGACTGCAATGTCCAAAGGTTATGTAAATCGCATTACTCGCAGGATCAAGCGCGAGACCGTTGCGTTGATAGCAGCTACTCTCCAGCGTAATTTGGCCGTCATCGCTGTCCCAGCCGCTGCCCGGCACCGTGCCGGTGACCACCACCGGGCCGCCAAACTTCTCGTTGCCCGTGGTGACGTCAAGAGCATGCAGGCGGTAAACTTTGTGCCCGCTTTCCATGCCGTCGGTCAACACGTAAATCGTGCTGGTGACGTTGTCGATCACCGGGGTTGCGGTAATTCCTAAGAGCGGGTCAATTCCTTCCTGATCTTGTACCGGGACGGGAGTTGCAAGATGCTGCCTCCATAGCGGCGAATCAGAGAGACCATCGCCGTCGTAGGCATACACCGTGTCGTTCTCCGTAGCCACGAATACGACGTTGTGCTGAACTCCGCCAATGTTCAGGTTCGGCAAGTACAGGGGCTGGGCATAAACTTGCCCGTCCACCGGCAACGCCGACAACTTGCCGAACTGCTGAGAGTTTACGTTGGAGGTGTTCAGAATGGTCTCGCTTAGGTTGGCGCCGTCGCGCACGTCATCATTGTGGTAGGTGAGAACCGAGACCATTCCAGCCGTTGTCGTTACTGTAACCGAAGCATTGGCGCTATAGGTTGGCAGCGCGGAACTGGTCACGGTCACGGTATGCATTCCCGGATTAGCGGGGGCCGTGTAGAGTCCGCTGGTGCTGATGGTCCCGACGCTGCTGTTGCCCCCCATCACTCCGTCCACCGACCAGGTCACGTCTTCGTTGCTTGTTCCCTCGACCATGTCTGTGAACTGTTTCGTTCCCAAGGGAGCCACGTCAGCGGTTAGCGGAGATATGGTAAGCAGCATGACGGTAACCGCGGCACTCGCGCTCTTGGTACCATCGGCCACGCTGGTAGCCGTCACCGTGTGAGCAGTAGGAGTCGCCGGCGCTGTGTACAGCCCGCTCGTGCTGACGGTGCCCACCGTCGCGTTCCCGCCGTTGACACCGTCCACTGACCAAGTCACCGCCGTATTGCTGCTTCCAGTGACGGTCGCGGTGAACTGCTGGCTCGTGGAGACCGCCAAAAGTGCCGTGGTCGGCGAGATGGTAACCATGACGGCAGGTGGTGGTGGGGGCGGTGGCGGCGCTGGGAGCGGATTGACGGTCACAGTTGCGCTGGCCGTCTTCGTTGTGTCAGCGGTGGCGACTGCCGTGACTGTAACCTGCAGCGAGACACCAGTGGCCGGAGCAGTGTAGAGCCCGTTGGTAGAAATAGTGCCGTATTGTGAATTCCCTCCGACTATCTGGTTCACTTGCCACTGCACGGAGGTATTGCCGGAACCTGTCACCGTCGCCTGGAACTGCTGCGTTCCTCCGGCCGCAACTGTTGCCGAGGTTGGTGAGATTGTGATCGCAATCGTCGCTGGTGGCGAACTGCCTGTTCCACCACTTTCGCCGCTGCTGCCACCTCCGCAGCCAGCTATCGACAAAAGCATACAGGTAACGATTGACAAACGAAGTGGAGTGAGGCTGCGAGACATGCAGGGTCCCCTATTGAGCAGTGAAGCTTCGTACCAAGTCGCTGAGTAGATGACCCGCAGCACTTATGTGTTGCCTGCGGATACCAAATCACTGCTTCATTTTTCAAGGGAAGGGTGGAGTGGTTGTTTTCTACGCCAGCGGACTTTAAACTAGAGCGGTTCCTCAGTGGTTGTGTCCGGGTAGAGCGGACCTTCAGGTCCGTGTCGAGGCTTGACCCTACAAGGAGTAGGCCGTGGATCTGACCGATAGAATTCCAACTACTATATTTCTACTGGATAAATATTGCTGCGAGATTATTGCCAGCAGTACAACTTCCTGTACACTACTGCTCATCCCCTATTGATAGCTAGAACCTGGAGTGTGTTATGCGTTCTGCATTCAATATCTCGCGAACTCGCCAATGTCCACAATGCGCCAGCCACGCAGTGGTCGCCACTCGCAAAAAAGCTGATGACTTCGAATTGTTTGTGCTGCCGCTTCTTTTCATGAAGCCATATCGCTGCACCCGCTGCGGAAGCCGGCATTACAATCTCTCGTGGGCTCGGAGATCACCAAGTGCAAGACCAGCCGGCAGAGAACAGGTTCAGGCCTGGAGCGGCAGTTAACGCTTTCGAATTGCCGCGAAATATAGATGGTACGCATATCGGAAGCGTAGTAACCTTTGCTTCCTGGCATAGATTCACCAATTGAGGTACCTACCGTCCTGCGGACTTGCATCTAAACCTGGCAGGTGAGTACCTTCTTGCGGATCACAAGTTTAACGATGTTATTGATAGCGAGCTTTCTGGCGGTTCGCACTGACCATGCGCAACAGACCAAGCCTGCGCCTCCGACTCCCATCGACGTAAAGAAAGCCGACTTAGGCGGCAAGGTATGGAATCCTGACTGGGACCTTATCGTTGAGAAAGCCATTCCCCCGGAAATGCTATCCCCCGAGATAGCCCATGATGTGGCACGCTTCTGTCCGCGTTTTTCCTCGATGAACGATACCGACAAGCGCGCCTTCTGGGCGTACTTCTTCCAGGCGCTCGCCGGCGCCGAAGCTGGACTGAATCCACGTACGCGTGTTCACCACACCGATCCGGAAGTGGCCAAGATCGATAAGGTCACAGGCAAGGCCGTGCGCAGCGAAGGTCTGCTGCAACTTTCGTACGGAGACGGAAAGCTATACGGCTGTGACTTCAACTGGGAAGCTGATCGCAAGCTACCGGCCAACAGTCCGGAGAAGACCATTCTTCAACCCAGGAACAACCTGGAGTGTGGGGTGAAGATCCTGTCCAACCAGATCATCGACCAGCATAAACCGCTGTTCACGCGCACCTCCTACTGGTCCACTCTGCAGCCTGGGCGGAAGAGCTATCGCATCTTTGCCAGGCAAATGACAAATCCCCCGGCAGCCTGCGGGTTAGCTGTGCGAAACCCAATCAACAAGGCCGCAACCACGCAGACCGTAAAGCAACAAGCGGACGGGACAGCAGCTGCGCATTAAGGGTCGATGTAACTGCTTGCATTACCCACGGACGGCGCCAAGGCTGGGATCTGGATTGGTGACTCAGAAAGGAAAATTGATACCCATGTTTTGCGCAATCTCTTTGGTGGCCTGGCGGAATTGCCGGGGACCGCTAACGAATTCCGACCGCCCCCCAGTGCTCGAGGAGAGCGCCTGCAGACGATAACGGCCGCCGAGTTCACTCACTTCCATGCCGATGCAGTAGATGCGGACTCCTGCGGCGTTGATCTCGGCCGAGGTCCGCAGCGGAGAGTCGTGGCTGTCCACATTGCGGCCATCGGAGATAACCAACAACACGCGGTTGGGATATTTTGCGATCCGAGCGAGGTGACCCGACGCGAAGGCAACAGCCTCATCAAGGACTGCGCCCTTTTCCGGCTTGATGTTTTCCATGGCCTCGTCAAGCTGTTGCGGATCTGTGGTTAGGTCCTGCTCAAATACAAGATGGTTATCGTAGGTGAGGATGAAGGCCTCATCGTCGTCACTCATATGGCGCAGCATGTCGGTGAGGGCGCCGACTACCGCGCTGCGGCTCTCTTTTTGGGTCAGGGATGTTTCAATGAGGATGCCGAGCGAAATTGGGCCGCTCGAAACTCGATGCCGACGAATGATGGGTTGCGTGCGGATGCTGCTGTCGGCGACCGTAGAGTTCGAGTTCGACTTCGTCCCGCCGTTATTCAACGGAGGATTCGACGTTTTCGCAATGGACGAGCTCTTCGAGGTTTTGGGCGGCTGTTGGACCGCGGTCGCCCGCGCCTGTGTAGTCCGCGAGTTCGCAAAGGCATTGGTTGTCACATAGCTTTTGGGAACCATGTCCCGATTAGCCGACGCAGCAGCTAATAGGAATTGGTCCCACCCGGCATTCGTACCACCATTGTTCACATACCGACTGCGGGCATATTGCGCGATTTCGGCACCCTGCGGGGTGCCGCGCGACAACTGCACCGCACGTGCCAAATTCCAATACCCTTCCTTCACGTCAGGATTCTTGCCATCGAGGTCGGCGAGCGCCAAGGCGTATATGTCGGATGTCCGACCAGGATCGAGCGTCAAGGCCTCGTGCAAATCGCTGCGGGCGGCGACATTATTCTTGCGCTGCAGTTCGGCATACCCGGCTGCACCTTTCAGCATGGCAAGAGTTTGTCGCTGCAACCGGGCGAAATCGGACTCATTCATGCCCAGCGGGCGCCGGAGCTGCGGAAGCGCATTGGTCCCTTGCTTGGCGGTGTCGAACAACCGGTCCGTATTCGTTTTGCTGCGTGTCTGGTTTCGCATCTCGTCACAAATTACCGCCAGCGCCAGCGCATTATCCTTGTCCGCCGCTTGCAGTTCGTTGGCCCACGTCAAGGCATGGGCCCGGTTACCGGCGCGCAGATATTCCCAGACAATGAATTCCAAGGCGTCCACTCGTAACCGCCCAGATGCGTTCCAGGCAAACCTTTGCAGGTCGCGTACGCGATCGGCTGGCTGCGCGCGCGCCACTGCACGGGTGTACTCAGAAAGGGCGCTGTCTGCAGATGTTTGTCCTACGACCGGGAATGCCGGGAGCACCAACGCAATCGAGACGAACAAAGCTGCACCGAATCGCCGCAGTTCATGCCGACGCGAATGTCCGGCGAACGCTCGGCAGAGACGCCGGTTGTTGTGCAAAGTAGGCAAAGGCCCTCCGGATCAGCCCAACGAACAGGAACACGAGGTGGCGAGTTAGTTACCAATTGGATGGCGCCACGCGAATTTGGGGTGGCCGCACCGGGGGTGAGGACCCGGTCGTTCGGAAGGGCTGCCAAAGGCGATTCAGGGGCGGCTTCAACGCGGGCCTGAAGAGACTGTGTCGCGACCCATGTCGATTTGGCACAGCGGAATGAAGCAGGCAAAAACTAGCCCCGCAGGGGCGAAAGATCTTAGCCCAGCGCTTCAGCGCTGGGTAGAGTGGGATATACGACCGAGTCCCGTAGGGACGGCAGGGGTTGCGATACCGTCTCTGAAGGCCCGCTCTACCCTCCGGCTGTTTTATATAACGCCCAAATTGAGCACTATCCTATCGTTCGAGATATTTCGCGCAACATGCGATACTGCCATCATGTCTGAGACCGAGCCGACAGGGGTCCCGCAGCTCCCGAAACACAAAGTGAAATACAAGAAGCCCTTGCAGCGCGCCTGCAACGAGCCCAATGAAAAAGGGAAGCTCTGCGGCGGACATTTGAAGCGCTGGTTCTACCTGGCTGACGTGCTGGAGCAAACCTGTGGCGATGTGCGGCAAACCTTCGGCGATCAAATGGAGATCTATCGTTGTGAGCATTGCAAGACGCTGTATCTGCCGGGCCCGGAAGAGCCGCGTGGGCGCAATGTCGCCGGGGTGGGCAGCCAATCCATCTTCGGATTGACCCTCACTGCCAAGCCGGGTGAGGAAAAAGAGAAGCAATAGCTCGGGTTTGCGAGATAATTGGAAATAGCGGGTCTGGTGCTGTGGGGCGCCGGAAGTGGGGAACTAACGAAACGTGTCTGCCAAAGTTTCTGATCTGATCTACGACTGGAACACGATCTATGCCCGGTCGATGGTGCCGGCCGGCAGAGTGTTGCTGAATGACGAGTCGCTGCGCGACGGACTCCAGTCGCCATCGGTGCGCGATCCTTCCATCGAGGAAAAGATCGAGATCCTCCATCTGATGGAAAGGGTCGGCATCAACATGCTGAACATTGGTCTGCCCGGCGCCGGGCCTCGCGCGGTGGCGCATTGTGAAGCCTTGGCCCGAGAGATTGGGCGGGCGAAATTGAAGATCAAACCGAACTGCGCTGCCCGCACCCACCAGAACGATATCCGTCCGATCGCTGAGATCGTGCAGAAGACGGGTGTGCCCATCGAAGCCGCGACGTTCATCGGCTCCAGTCCGATTCGGCGTTACACCGAAGATTGGAGCGACGACTTCCTGCTGCGCACTACGGAGAACGCGGTGAAGTATGCGGTGTCGCAGGGCCTGGAAGTCATGTACGTGACCGAGGACACCACGCGCTGCGATCCCGAGACCATTCAGCGGCTGTACAGCACCGCAATCGCTTGCGGCGCGAAATCCATTGTGATTTGCGATACCTGCGGACACGCCACTCCCATGGGCGTGGTCGCGCTCATGCACTTTGTCATCAACGAAGTGGTGAAGCCGTCCGGCGAAAACATTCGCGTCGAGTGGCATGGGCACTGCGATCGCGGCCTCGCCGTTGCCAATGCCATCGCGGCGCTGGTGGCTGGCGCCGAAGTTGTTCACGCGACTGCATGCGGCATCGGCGAGCGCGTGGGCAACACCCAGATGGACCAGATGCTGGTGAACCTGAAGCTTCTCGGCATCGAGCCATGGAAGAGCCAGGACCTCACGAAGTTGAAGGATTATTGCGAAGCGGTGTCGAAAGCGACCGGAGTTCCCATCCCCAAGAACTACCCTGTCGTTGGCGAGGATGCTTTCCGCACTGGTACCGGCGTTCACGCGGCTGCGGTCATCAAAGCCTACAAGAAGAACGATGTGCTGCTGGCCAACAGCATTTATTCCGGCGTGCCCGCCCATCACTTCGGCATGGAGCAGATCATCGAGGTCGGCCCCATGAGCGGCAAGTCGAACGTGCGTGTTCTGGCTGGAGCGTCACGGCATCGCCGCCAGCGATGAACTGGTGGAGCGCATCTATCAGCGGGCCAAGAATTCCGACCGAATGCTGACCGACGCCGAGATCATGGAGTGCGTCCAGGCTGAGCCGGGTGTGCGGTCGAGCCTCGCGTCGTAAGACCGTGCTCATCGAGCCGTCCTCTTAATCGCTTTCGCTCCTTCCAACCGCCGTATTAGTATTGGGCATCGGTCATGGCCCCCGGTCCTCCAGTGCGTGCGTCTTCCGAAGCGTTGTCCTTCAGTGAATCCCAGTCGTCGCGCTCGGCCCAGCAACAGGTAGCGCGAGCGGCCGAATTGCGCGCGGTCCATGAGGCCTTTGCCTGGTTCCGTTCGCACGCTCGCGAATTGGAAGACTTGCAACTGGAGGTGACCTCGATCGCCGCGCCTCCGTGGGGCGAAGCTGCACGTAGTGCGTGGCTCAAAGAGCGCTTCACGCGAATTGGCGCCTTTCCGATGTGCACCAAGATGAGTTAGGCAACGTCTTCGCCATCCGGCCGGGTACCGATCCGAACGCTCCCTACATCGCGTTGAGCGCACATATCGATACGGTGTTTCCCGCGGGAACGCCAATCGAAGCGCGCCGTGATGCCGGCAAACTCTATGGGCCTGGCGTCTCCGACAATTCCTCGGGAATCGTCGCTCTGCTGGCAATTGCCGGCGCTATGCAGGCGGCCAACCTGCCCACTGGCGCTCCGGTCCTCTTTATCGGAGACGTGGGAGAAGAAGGCGAAGGCGACCTGCGCGGCATGCGTCACATTTTTCAGCAGCCGAAGTGGTCGGCAACCATAGCATCATTGCTGGTGCTCGATGGCGCCGGGACTGACACCATCATTGCCGAAGGCCTTGGCAGCCGGCGTTATGAAGTCACGGTACGCGGCCACGGTGGACACTCGTGGAGCGACTTCGGCGTCGCCAATCCCATCATTGCGCTGGCGCGAATCATCGATCGCTTTACCCGAACGCCGCTACCCAGCCTACCGAAGACCACCTACAACATCGGCATGATCAGCGGGGGGACGTCGGTCAACTCCATTCCTGAAGCGGCGACCATGAAGGTAGATACCCGATCGGCGTCGGTAGAACAGCTCGACCGGCTGGAGAACGCTCTGCACGAAGCGGTGGACGCCATCATCTCCGACAGCCGAGGCCGCAAGAAACAAGAGCTGCTGACGGCAGAGGTCCGCCTGATCGGCAATCGACCGGCGGCTGATTTGCCGGTGGAGTCGCAGTTGCTGAAAGCCATCCGCGCGGTGGACACGCAGTTAAACAATACAGCGCGCATTCAGCGAGCGTCCACCGATGCTAACGTCCCGCTCTCGCTCGGTCGGGAAGCAATCGCCATCGGCGCCGGCGGAAGTGGCGGCGGCGCCCATACCATCAGCGAATGGTACGACCCCATTGGCCGGGACCTCGGACTGAAGCGCATCTTATTGCTCCTGCTCACACTCGCCGGAGTGGCGGACGAATGAAATTGGCTCTGTTGATGGTTCTCGCCGTGATGGCTATAACCACAAATTCATCCGCAAACTCCGGGCCGCCTTCAGGTAAGGCGTCCAGCAGCGAGCCACCCGACATCATCTTCCTCAATGGCGACATTTACACGCAGGCGACGCCAGCGCGCGCGCAGGCGATGGCGGTGCGCGATGGCCGCATCGTTGCCGTCGGAACGAACGACGATATCCGCAAGCTGAAGGGCGCTCACACGCAGGTTGTCGATCTTGGCGGCCACTTTGTGATGCCGGGCTTCAACGATGCCCACGTTCATCTGGCATGCGGGCGGCCTTCGCCATTTCGAGGTCGATCTGACGGGCAGTCGAGTCGCTGCAGGAGATGCAGCAGCGGATCGCGGCGCACACAAAGACCCTGCGAGCCCGGAGAGTGGGTGGTGGGCGGCGGTTGGGACCACACGCTCTGGACAGGACAGCAGCTGCCCACCAGACAAGACCTTGACTCGGTAACCGGCAATCACCCTGCATTTCTCAGCCGGGTGGATGGTCATATCTCCGTCGGCAACACAGCCGCTCTGAAGGCGGCGGGTATCACCGCGCAAACTCCCGATCCGCCTGGCGGCAAAATCGATCACGATGCCAAGGGCGAGCCGACAGGAATCATCCGCGAAGAGCCGGCGGAGATCCTGGTGTGGTCAAAGATTCCACCTCCCACATTGTCGCAGCGGCGGCGCGCCGCCGAGTACGCGATCGCCAATGCTGCGCAGTGGGGTGTCACTTCGGCGCAGGATTACTCAACGTGGGAAGCCTTTCTCACCTACGAAGATCTGGAGCGCGAAGGCAAGCTCACGTTGCGCATCAGTGAATGGCTCGACTTCGACGACTCGGTCGATTTGCTGGAGAAGCACCGCGTGCTTCATTCCGCCAGATGACCCCATGCTGCACACCGCCATGCTGAAGGGCTTCATGGATGGATCGCTGGGTTCGCGCACGGCGGCGTTGCTGGCGCCGTATTCCGATGATCCCGGCAACTCCGGCCTGCCGCGGTATGAGCAAGGAAAATTAAATCGCATGACCATCGAACGGACTCTGGCCGGCTTCCAGATCGGTTTTCATGCCATTGGAGACCGCGCAGCACAAATGGCGCTCGACGCTTTCGCTGAGGCTGAGCGCAGCGCCAAAGAGAATGACAAGACGCGCGACTTCCGCTTCCGTATCGAGCACAATCAGGTTCTTACTCCAGAGCAGTTCGCGCAGTACAAGAAGCTCGGAGTCATCGCTTCCATGCAGCCCTGCCATCTGCTCACCGACATGAACTGGGTGATGGAGCGCATCGGCCCCGCGCGCGCTAAGACCTCATATGCTTGGAAACAGTTTCTTGATGCTGGCGTGCCGTTGGCGTTTGGCACGGATTACCCTGTCGAGCCGATCACGCCGTTTCGCGGAATCTATGCGGCAGTGACGCGCCAAAACGAAGCCGGCACCAAATCCTATTTTCCCGAGCAGAAACTAACCATCGAGCAGGCCATTGCCGCCTACACCACCGGCTCGGCTTACGCCCAATTCGCAGAGAAGGATAAGGGAACGCTGGCGCCGGGCATGCTGGCCGACTTCGTGGTCCTGGATCGCGATCTAACCAAGGTGACGCCGCCGGATATCCTGAAGACGCGCGTCCTTAGGACCGTGGTCGGAGGTAAGACAGTCTACGAATCAACTCCATGAGAGAGCGACTGATTCAAGGCCCAACTAGAGCGGTTCCTGAGTGGTCGTGTCCGGGTAGAGCCGACCTTCAGGTCCGCGTCCAGGCTGACCCTACAAGCTATAGAGTAGCCCTGACGCGGCGCTTAAAGCGCCGCTCTACCCAGAACTTCGCGGATACACCGATTGGGAACCTGCTTTAGTATTCAATCCCCAGTTTGTGCTGCATCTGCTCCAGCGTGACGCCCTTGGTCTCGGGAAAGGTGAACAGCACGACGAAGAACATCAGCGCCATCATGGCGGCGAAGAACACAAACGGATAGCCGCCACCGAAACGGACCGCAAAATAGGGAAAGACGAGCGAGATGATGAAGTTCATGATCCAGTGGGTCGAACTGCCCAGGCTCTGCCCCTTCGAGCGAACGCGGTTGGGAAACACTTCGCTGATGTATACCCAGATGACGGCGCCTTCCGAAATCGCGAAGAACGCGATATAGGCGACAAGGAACCACACCAACAGACCCTGGTGCTGATGGCTGAAGAAGATTACAGCTACACCGCTCAGGCAGAATGTCATTCCCACGGCCGCCGATCAGTAACAGCGTCTTGCGGCCCAGCTTGTCGATCAGCGACATGCCCAGCAGCGTCGCCACCAGGTTCATCGCGCCCACGGCGACCGCTTGCAGATCGCCCGAGACCTTGCTGAAGCCCGCCATCGCGAAAATATAGTTCAGGTAATACAGGATGGCGTTGATTCCGGCCAGTTGGTTGAACGCCGCGACGGTGAACGCCAAGATAAATCGGAAGCCAATACTTACGCTGGAAGAGCGGCTCGGAGTGCGGCGCGTCCTCCACGTGAACGGAGGCGACGATCTCGTCCAGTTCGCCCTGGGGATTATCCGACCCCAGCTTCTCCAATACCTGGCGCGCCTCAGGAATGCGGTATTGCGTCACCAGCCAGCGCGCGCTGCGCGGAATGCCGAACAGCATGACCAGGAACAGGATGGCCGGAGCAGCGGCGATACCAAGCTGCCAGCGCCATTCGTTCAGCCCGAACCCGCCCAGCTCGATCAGATAGTTGCTCAGATAGGCAACCAGGATTCCGATCACGATGTTGATCTGGAACGAGCCCACCAGCAAGCCTCGCCAGCGGGCGGGAGCGATCTCAGCGATATAAACCGGCCCAAGCACCGAAGAGCCGCCGATCCCGAGTCCGCCGATGAAACGGAAGATCAGCAGCGAAGGCCAGTTCCAGGCGAAGGCGCAGCCGAGAGCGGAGATGATGTAGAAGCCAGCCAGAATGCGCAGGCTCTCGCGCCCGCCTAACCGGTCGCCCAGAATGCCGGAGAACATGGCCCCGATGATCGTCCCCAGCAGCGCGATCGACACGGTAAAGCCCAGCTCTTTCGGGGTCAGGTTGAAAACCTGGCTGAGCTGTTGCGTGGTGCCGGCGATGACCGCGGTATCGAAGCCGAAGAGCAAGCCGCCCAGGGCGCCGACCACGATGCTCCGGATCAGCAAAGCATTGAGTCGGGGGTTACCGCCGGGCCGAGTTGCAGTTTGCTGTCCGGGGCTCACCGTCAATTTACTCGCTCCACACCGCCAACTCGTTGCCGTTCGGATCAGCGAAGTGGAAGCGCTCGCCGCCGGGAAACTCAAAGATCTCGCGCACGATTTTTCCGCCCGCCGCCATCACCTTGCCGCGGGTGTCCTCCAGCGAAGTCGCGTAGAGGACGACCAGCACGCCGCGCGTTTTAGTGCCATCGGCTCCCGCCGGTTGCGACTCGCTATTGAAGCCGCCGCCGAGACGGCCGTCGTTGAAGCTGGTGTAGCCTGGGCCGTAGTCGGTGAACTCCCAGCCAAAAACCTGGTGATAGAAGCGCTTGGTCGCCTCAATATTGCTCGCCGGAAATTCGATGTAGTCTATGCGGAAGTTCTGTTCTTGCTGGCTCATAGCACCTCGCTTCGGCGTTGGCTGAAGTTCGAAGAATGGAGATTAGCACAACGGAGTTTTGGCGGTTCGGCGATCTGGATGAACCGCGTCACTTGCCAGGACGACGCTCACAGCTTGCATCGTCGATGTCTCGGGCGCAGACACTTAAAAAGCGAAAGGCGCGGAGTCTCCGCGCCTTCTCGCCTAATCTGTTTGCCCACTTACTGCTGGTCGGTCGAGCCTCCGGGCTGGGTTTCACTGTCCACGCCGAGTTCATGCGGCGAAGCGATATTCGCCGTCTCGGGATTCAACAGGCCTTTGTGATCCGGTCCCAGACCCAGCTTGATCAGCGCCCTGGAATCGGGGGTCAGCTTGGTCTGCCAGCCGTTGGCCGCCTGGTAGCGGGTCATGGCGTCGCGGGTAGCGGCGTCCCAAGTGCCGGAAGGTTCACCGGTAAGGTAATGCTCCTTAATCAAGGCGTTCTGGATTTCCAAGGTGCGTTGTTCGTCGATTCCCCGTTGACCGTGGGACCGTGAAGCGCTTTTTGTCGTCTTGGATTTGCCAGAATGGTGACTGATAGGAATGTGTCTTGGTGACTTGTGCGTGCTTGGTTTTTGTCTTGGTGGTTGTGGTCGCTGAAGCGATGCTGGCCACCAGCATCAGCACCAATAGCACACCGCCGAATTGAAGTGTACGATTTCCGATAGGCAACGACCACCTCAGGGACAAATCTATGAATTCCAGTATGCGCCTCATTGTAATGAAGCTTTAACCTCATGGGAACAAAAAAAGTGGCCAGAATCCTAAAATGAAACAGCAGCGGCATTGGTCGCTTTTGGTTCGATGCGCCAATGCCGCCGGTTGGGTTGCTTAACTGCGAACAGGCCACTGCCAATAAGCGTTACCTGGCAGTTACTGTTACTGGAGAGTCCCTCCCATGAAGACCGTGGTGTTATCTCGCGTACCGCGCGGTCGAACTAGGAAGACAACGTCCTGTCCGCTCTTCACCTGCGACTCGGCCTTCTGGAAATCTTCTTCGCTGTTCACCGGCTGCTTATTGATCTCCAGGATGACGTCGCCGCGGCTCAATCCAACCGTGTCGCCAAAGCCATCGGGTTTCAAGTCTTGAACCATAACCCCTTTGGTATTCGGCAGCTGAGCGCGGCTGGCTATGTCTGGTGTGATATTACGAACGGTAATGCCGAACTTACTTTCCTGCGGCTGTGTCTGTTCGCCGCCTTCTTCTTGATCGCCGAGGCGAGCGGCAAAGAGCTTGGACCGGTCAGCAATAGTAACGTCGGTCGAAGCGGTCTTGCCATTGCGGATGTAGCCGATTTTGGCGGTGCTCCCCGGCTTGATAGCGGAAATCTCCGCGACCAGCTCGTCGCCCGTCTTCACCTGCTTCCCGTCAACCGAAACGATGGTGTCGCCGGTTTTCAGACCAGCCTTGTCGGCCGGGCCATTGGCAGTAACGTGAGCGATGGTGACGCCACTGGTGACTCCATAAACGCGGGCCACCGCCGGATTCGGAACGGCGTTAAACTCCACACCAATCGAACCACGCGACACTTTGTGTTCCGGCCCGATCAGCTGGTTGTAAACCTGCACCACGGTGTTGGACGGCATCGCGAATCCGACGCCCTGGTATCCTCCCCCACTGGTATAGATGGCGGTGTTGATGCCGATGACCTCGCCAGCCATATTCACCAGTGGGCCGCCCGAGTTGCCGGGATTGATGGCAGCATCCGTTTGGATGAACGATTCGAACTGCCGATTGGGAACGATGTTGCGGCCCTTGGCGGAAACGATACCTGCAGTGACCGTCTCATCGAGACCGAATGGACTTCCCACCGCAAGAACCCAGTCGCCAACCGCCATGCTGTCAGAGTTGCCCAGTTTCGCCGCGGGCAACGCCTTCTTGGCGTCAATCTTGATGACTGCGAGATCGGTCTCTTTGTCCACGCCAACCACGGTGGCATCGTAGGTCACGGTCGCGGGATCGTCCATCAGCTTGACCCGAATTTTATCGGCTTTTTCGACCACGTGATTGTTGGTCACAATGTAGCCCTTGGGATCGACAATCACGCCAGAACCCAGGGAGCGCTCGCGAAGGTCGTCCGGGCCAAAGCCCTGATCAGGACCGCCTTGTCCACCTTGGCCGCCCTGGCCACCAAAAAAGCGGTTGAAGAAGTCCTGGAACGGATTGTCTTCATCGCCACCACCGGGTCCTTCATCGCCGGGAGGCATGCCACGGCCACCGCGATGCGGGTTCTTAATCGTAGATTCGGTGCTGATGTTCACCACCGAGGGCTCCATCTGGCGAGCGATCTGAGAAAACTGACTCGACAACTGTACCGGCGAGGGAATCTGCAGGGGAGTCGCGTCGGCAGAAGAATTCTTCTCCTTGCCCTTCACGCCTCCAGAGACAACCGTGCCAATCAGAATGCCCAGCGTCAAGGTCGCTAAAACTACCAAGGTTGAGGCAAAGCGCTTGCCCTTAAACCTTTGCCTAAAACCTGAAACTTGCGGATCCATTACGTCTCCTCCGGCTAACAAGCCAAATAAAAATTATACAGTTGTCGCGACTTTGCGGCTGAATTGTGAGGGGAATCACAGGCGGTTCTCGCATTATTAGACGCAGGGAATAGGAAATTGGTCACCCCACCCTGGTTTTCTGCAGCAACTCCAAGTGTCACTTGGAGCAGCCCCAGAGTGTACGCCTCCCGCGAAACCGTGGACCGCGACGGGTCTGTTAACGGCGAACGCCGCCACGGGAGATAGACCTTATCGCCTCGTAGTGAGGCGCTGCGCAAGCGAGCTGCTGCTTCGCCGGGCGTTGGCAGGGACTCTCTCGGCAAATGCTAAGTTGCGTCACTCCAGTGCTTTATTCTCACCAACATCTTTCCAACATATTTCTAAGCTTCTCTTAAAGACTCTGGGGCGCCACCAAGGCTACTTTCGCCGGCATGGTGATCTGCTGCATGAGGCCCGGCGCGGGATTCGGTAAAACAGTCCCGCCCGGGACCGGCAGAGGCTCCAAGAACACCCCGGAGGGCAAGACGCTATGAAGCTTCAACCTGTGGTTCGAGAAACCCCTTGGCCCGAGATTCGCAACGCCATGATCGCTTTTTTCTGGCAGCGCAGGACACACGTCATCCAGGGTACGACCGAGGTGGACGTCACTGACAGTCTGGCAACGATTCGACAGCGAGAGAAAGAGCTGCGGATTGCCGTTTCGTTTCATGCCTTTGTCGTTTACTGCGTGGTGCAGGCGGTTATGCTGCATCCCGTCATGCATACCTATCGCTACGGCAAGAAGCTGCTTACCTTCGAGGACATCGACATCCTCTCGCCGATCGACAAGCGGCTTCCCAGTGGAGTTCGAATTCCGGTCGGCCATATCATTCGCGCCGCGCAGAACAAGACACTGGCGCAAATCAATTGGGAGATACGTCAGGGGGTGCGCGCCACCGATCTCAACCAAGACGAAGCTGTGAAAGCACGCCGGAAGCTGGCCCGCTCGCCATGGTGGATACGGCGCATCCTAGCCTGGCAATGCAAACGCAATCCGTATTGGCTGAAGCGAATGGCGGGAACACTGCTGATAACGAATGTCCAAAGCCACGCTGCCACCAACCCTATGTTCGCGCTAGCCGGTACCGTGCACACCTTTTCGGTCGCTATCGGCAACATCACGCCACGCCTGCAGCTGAACCGCGAAGGGAACATCGTGTCGCGGAAAATGCTTTGCCTTTCAGCCGCGGCCGATCACGACATTGTCGACGGCATGGGCATCGCCCACTGCGCTCATATGGTCGCGCGTCTGCTAGAGACCGGCGCCGGACTCGACGAAAACTTTGTGCAAGAAACTCGAGAGCTGATGAAGGAGACTAGCTTTGAGCGCCATCCTGTCCCAGTCAATTCCTAGCGCAGACGCGCCCCAGTCGCTTGCAGGTGTGGTCTGGTCAATCCCCAGCGCGGATGCCCATTGGCTGTTGGGAAGCGCCCGTGAGTTTGCACGTGCTCCACATCTCTTTGTCGCCGAGCATGGCGGGCGGAACGGAGGCTTGACCCAGTTTCGAATTCTGCACAAGCGGTTTCTGGCGACAGCCAGCCCAGACGTGGCCCACCAAATTCTGGTTACGCATCGCGGGCACTACGAAAGAAGCGCCCACTACAAGCGACTGGCGGTAGTCATTGGGAACGGCCTGGCAGCCAGCGAGGGTTCTACATGGCGCAAGCGGCGAGCTCTGATTAATCCATTGTTGCGGGGAGATCACGTGAAGCAGCTGGTTCCAACCGTGTGCGATTCGGTTGGCGAAGTGCTGCGAGACTGGGAAGACAAGCGGGTCAACGGAACTCCGGTTGAATTGGTTAGAGAGACTCATCGGCTGGCCATGGGGGCAATCAGCCGCATGCTCCTCTCCACCGACATCGGTCAAGATACGTCGTATCGTCTGGGAACCGCCATGCGCGAAGCAATGCGGTTGTTACGCGAGTACAACACCTCGTTATTTCCGATTCCGCTGTCTTGTCCCGTCCACCGGAATCGCAAGTTAAACGGGCACCGCGAAATATTGGACAGTTTCATCGCTTCGCATATCAAGTTACGGCTAGCGAACGGACAGCCCGAGAAGCCCGACTTCCTCAGCGTGCTGATGTCGGCAAAGGATCCCGATAGCGGAGAGCGGTTGCCGCAGCAGGCGCTCATCGACGAAACCAAGACCCTCTTCATCGCAGGCTTTGAGACCACCGCAAGCGTGATGGCATGGGCGTTGTATCTCCTGGCTTCGCATCCTGAGTGCGCGGCCAGGTGGCAGGAAGAAGTCGATCGCGTGCTGCAAGGCCGCATGCCGCAGGTGGATGACCTGCCCAAGCTCTCTTACATTAGCCAGGTTCTAAAAGAAACCATGCGCCTGTACCCACCCGCATACACGCTCGCGCGGCAGTGTGTCCGGGAAGACAGGATCGCCGGCTACAGGATTCCAAAGTCAGCGCTCATCCTGATCTCGGTGTACGGAATCCATCGCGACCCAATCTGGGGCCGCGACCCGGAGGAGTTTCGTCCAGACCGCTTCGCCCAAAAGGCAACCGTACCCTGGACGGCGTATATGCCGTTTGCTACCGGCAAGCATATCTGCGTGGGAAACGACTTCGCCATGACGGAAATGATCACCACGCTCGCCATACTCGGCCAACGCTACCAGTTAATACGCGCCGACTGTGAACCGGTAAAAGCCAAAGCACAACTCGGGCTGGTCCCGGCGCGAGAGATCCCGATCCATTTAGAGGTGAGAAAGTGAAAGACTTCAACTTTGAACTGCTTGACACGTCAAACCCCGCCGCCGTGCAGGAATACGAAGCGGCGTTTCACCAGTCGTTTTCGAAGGTCGGCACCAACCAGCTGGTGCGAAAGCTATGGGTGTGGGATGACGAGGCCGGAAGGCTCAAGACGCGAGTCCCTTACGAGGATCAACTGATCTGCGTCTTGCGCGATCCATCCGGTAGCTTACGTTCGGCGATGGCCTTCAATGTGGCGCTTCGTCAATTCCAGGCAGCGACCTATGACTTTGCTGCTCCCCAGACGAAAGTAGGGGGCTTCGAGGTGCTGACCTTTTTCTCCGTTGCCGCCGAGACGCTCCGCGTGCGTGCCGACTTCTGGGCGCGCTGCGTCGCTTTACTTAGCGCGTGCGGCTTCTACGCCGGCTATGCGACTTCGGCGTGGCGGCCGCTCTCCATGTATCAACGGGCCGGTTGGCGCGTATTAGAAGAGCGGGAAGTCGAATCTGAGAAGCGCTATTTCCTTCACTATCAGATCCCACGATCCGAGCGCAGAGACGAAACGGTCCGCCAGATGCTGGGACTACTGGTTGACATGCATCTCTTGGGACAGACTTCTAACTTCCTGTCTGCTGATCAACGGCAAGGCATCCGAGAAGGCGGCGTATGGCACAGCGCGCTCTAGCTGACGCGGATATTGGTGGTTGGATCAATCCGTTGGGAAAGCACTCATGGACGTGGTCGGCGACAAGGGTGGCAATGCGGTCATATTTTCCAGTGGCGTTCGCGGCGTGTCGTGTAGCAGGAAGTCGCAAATCACGCGGTTGAACTCGTCAGGCACCTCTTCGTAAGGAACATGGCCGACGCCATCAAGCATCACCAACGCACTGTTCTTGAGGCGGCGCTGCAGCTCATAAGCTGACGACGGATACACCGCCCTGTCGCGCGAACCCCAGAGCAGCAGCGTGGGGAGTTCATTGATCAGCGGCAAAGACTCCTCGATGAGTGCCAGGTCGCCATGCCACGAGCGCACAATCCGCAGGATGTGCTCGAAGCTTCCAGGCACGTTCAATCCCGCAGCGTAACCTTCGACGCTGCCGGGCGCGATACGTCTCGGATCGCCGTACAGTTTGCGAAAGTAACGGAGGATCAGCCAGTGTTGCCTGGGTAGGATTTGCGTAACCGTGAGGCCGCCAAGCGCAGTGGAAAGCACGCGAGTCAAGAATCGTCCGTAGCTGGACCAAGGATTGATCGCGGAATTGAGTATCAGCCGGCGGATGCGGTGCGCCATCGACTGTTGTGCGGCCATGGCTGCCAGGACAATCGCCAGGCCGCCGCCGCGCGAGGTGCCAAGCACGTCCGCCTGCTCCATCTCGAAATGTTGCATGAAGCGCAGCACGCCTTCGGCATCGTCGGCCAGCGCGCATTGCGGTGCGTCGGGACGCTGGGAGAAGCCACAGCCAGGCAAATCGATCGCAAAGACCGAGAAGTGTTGGGACAGTGCCTGCATGTTGAAGCGCCAGGAAAACGAATAGGCCATGAATCCGTGGAGCAGCAGTAGCGGTGGACCTGAACCGGCGCGAAGGTAGCGCCAGCGCACACCGTCGAGGGTCAAGCTGCATTCCTCGGTTCCGGGAATCTTGGCGACTTCCGGAATCCCTGCAAGCCGCTCGGCTGTTTCTAGTTCTGCCATGTCGTGCAACCAATTGGTTCGGTCAGAGAATCATAGAAATCGATATCGCCTCTGTCGCAAATTGGGGAGAGTGAAAGCTCTCCCCGTTTTTGTTCTAGGTGAATTCTAGACCTTAATGGCTGGTTGTCGAAGTGAGGTCATCCCACGGGCGCTGGTTCGCGGCAATTCCGCATTCTTGCGCAGCTCTACTTTCCGAAGTCTACCTTCACTGTCTTGATCTCGTAAGGGTTCGTGGGCACGGTCAGGACGTTGGGGTTCGCGGCCAGCGATAGAGGGCTCTCCGCAACCTCCATCAGATTCATCTCCCACGCTGCGACGCCGGACTGTGGCAGGTTGAGATGAACGTCGCCCTTCTTACCTGCCCATTCATAAAAACGGATGATGAGCCCACCCTCCTCAGGATGAACAGTTCGCGGCTGGCCGTCGTAGATGGCTTGGACAGGCTTTTGTGGAGCCTGTTTCTTGATCGCGGTTATAACGACGTTATCTTCGGTCGTTCCAAAGAACGATTTCTCGGCTGGCAGCGTGCCGGGATGCTGTCCCGTCGTGACCGTCATCAGCGGATAATTCAGTTCGTAGCCCTGATGCACGGTGAGCGCCTCGCGCCATGTCCCGCCGTGCGGATACAGCGAGTAGGTGAACTCGTGGTGACCCTGGTCGGTTTCGGGATCGGGCCAGGTTGGCGAACGCAGCAACGACAGGCGCAACACATTGTCGTTGGCGTCGTATCCGTATTTGCTGTCGTTCAGCAGGCTGAAGCCATGCGTAGAGTCAGAGATATCGGCCCAACGCAGCGCCGGAACCTCGAACTGCGCTTTTTCGGCTGGAGTGTTGCGCGTGGTGGGCCGCTCAACAGTGCCGTAGGGAATCTCGAAGGTCGCTTTGTCGCTGCGCGCGCTGACGGGAAACGCGACCTTCAGTAGAATGTGCTGCTCGTGCCAGTCGGCCTGCATGTGGACGTCAACCCGAGGGATACCTAGGTTCATGGTGATGTCCTGCACAAAGCTCGACTTCTGGAAGTGGTGCTTTACGCGAATGACAGCGCGCAACGGTGTGTTCTCCACTAGCTTCACTTCATCAGCCTTCATCAGGTCCCAATGTTGCTTGACGAAGTCAGCGTCGATGTTCCATGCGTCCCATTTCTTTGGCTTGTCAACAAAGGCTTGGAGCAGGTCACCGCATGGCAAGCCATCGGGAGATGCCGCGGGCGAGCCTTCGCTCTTAACCGGCAACGCAAGCGCTTCGGTGTTACTGCGCTTGTCGAAGAGGCTGGTGATGCAGCCCGTCTTGGGATCGACCTTGAGACGAATGAATTCGTTTTCCAGGGAGTCGGCAGTGGCGATCAAAGTGGTTTTTGCCTCGGATGAGCTTGGCTCCGGCACCAGTCGGATCAGCTTGTAGCCGGTCGGGGGAATATTTTCCGCCAGCAGACGCAATCTCATGCGGCCAGTTTGTGGATCGGTGCTCAGTACCTCCAGCGGCATGCCTTTGCCGTCAGGCCCAATCGCGCCAACGTCCTTCGCCGGCGCCGGAAACTGCGCTTCGAAGTCGACTTCATCGGTTCGCGCCCACGACAGCGGATTGAACACCAACACGCTCACACCATCGGATTTTACGTGCGACACGATGTCGGCCAAGCCGGACTCGATTATGTCGCGATCGATGCGCGAAGCTACGGCGTACTTGCGCGCCGCATCCACGTAGTTGATGTGAATGCCCGAGCCCGGCAAGATGTCGTGAAACTGGTTGAACAGGATGTATTTCCACGCAGTGTCCAGGTTCTGCTGCGGCCACGCCGCCCCGAACAGCGTCTCGATCGACGCCACCTTCTCCGCGTTCAGCACCAATTCTTCATTCTGTCGATTGCGGCGTTTCTCCTCCGATTGTGTGGTTTGCACACCGCGGTGATATTGGAAGTACAGCTCGCCATCCCACGTCGGAATCTTCAGCTCGCTCTTGCTCTTCTCCAGGTCGGCAAAATACTGCGCCGCGGTAGAGAAGTTGATCTGCGGATAGACTAGGTCGCCTTTCTGCCAGCGCAGCGCGGTGTCGAGATCCTGGCGCGTCGGTCCACCGCCATGATCGCCGACGCCGTACAGGTACATCGTGTCCAGCCCGCCGGCCGGCGCCGAGTCGGCCCCCCCGTTGTACTTCCACATCATCGGGCCGTAGATGGACGCGTCACGTGCCATCTTCTGCGGATCGATCTGGTTGGCGTAGTCGCTAGGGAAGTAGGTCAGCAGGCGGCTGCCGTCCGGCGCCTCCCACCAGAACAGGCGATAAGGGAACGTGGTGTACTCGTGCGCCCACAACAATTTCTGCGTGACGAAGTAATCGATTCCTGCGCGTTTGTAAATTTGCGGCAGTTGCCAGTTGTAGCCGAACGAGTCGGGGTTCCAGCCGATATTGATGTCCACCCCGAACTTCTGTTGGAAATAGCGCTTGCCGTAGAGAATCTGGCGCACCAGCGATTCGCCATCGGGCATGTTGAGGTCGGGCTCGACCCACATGCCGCCGATGACCTCCCAGCGGCCTTCTTTCACCCGCTGCTGGATTTCCCGGAACATCGCGGGGTATTTCTCTTCGATCCACTCGTAGGCCTGCGCGGTGCTGGCCGTGAATTTGAAATCGGGATATTCGCGCATGAGTTGCAACGCGGTGCCGAAGGTATTGCGAACAACCTCGACCGTTTCCGTCCACGGCCACAGCCAGGCCATGTCGATGTGGCTGTTGCCGACGGCAGCGATGCTGAACTGCTTCATGTACGGGCGGAGCACGCCGAGTTTGGCCTGGGCGTCGCGCAAAGAACTGTCGAACGCCATTCTGGTCGCCGTGATCGAGTGCAGCGACATTGATGGTCTTCACAGCTGCGTCTAGTTGCTGCTGACGCTCGGCTTTGCCGTCGGGATATGCGGCGACGACCGGCTCAGCCGAGAGAATCTGCAGCCGCATCAGCGCGGGATCGGGACGGTTTGAAGGCGGCTGAATCTGAAGCTCAGCGTGTTCGATGCGGGTGGAGTTCCCTCCACAGCAGCCGCCACCGCCGGAATCGAGCACGCGGACGGCCAGCACAAGCTTCTGTCCCGGCTGAGCGTTCTCGATAAGCGTGATCGGCACCTGCCCATCTTCATCGGTACGCGCCACCATGTTGCCGTTGGAGAAGACGCTGACCTGGATGGCGTCGTCGCTGCTGACGTGCAGATCGAGAGAGATGTTCGCGCCCTCCAGGCTGTATCCGTTCAATTGCGCTGGAATCGCGAAGGTCAGGCGTAGCCAGCGGGAGCCCTTCCAGTCTTCCTTCAGCTTCACCGGCTGCCAGTCGGAAGTGGTCAATGCCGGGTCTTCCCCGTGTGGGAGATCAGCCGCATGGGTTTGCCAGCTCGGCAGAGGAATCACCGTGATGCATTGCAGGCGATCGAGGACCGGCTTGTAGGGATCGGTGGAAGGGGATTGGGCGAATGCCGAAGCAGCTACGAGAACACAGACAAAAAGAGCAGAAATGAGGTTCATGGCAAAGTGCGTTCCTCCAGGCCCGACTTGCAGAGTCTCAGCAGTCCCCAAGAGAGCGATACATTTCCCCGCCCACGAGCGGTTACGATCTTGGCTGTGGTGTCTCAACTGATTGTTCCGCTCACGACGGGGGCGAGTGATCGGGCAGCACAGTTGAGACTAGCATGCGGAGTGTAGTGGTTGTAGTGAGGCAGCCAGATCGGAGGCCGGGTATGTTTGTTGGGAGCTTTGCCAAAACGCCGTCACCTAGTCCGCAGCGGAATTATCCGCTTCGTAAGCCTGGGCCGGGGAATGGCGAACCGGCAGCCACGCCGCCAGTCCAGCTCCCAGATACATGGCGGCCACGATCCAGAAGCCATACGTCAGTCCTTCGCGATGAGCGGCCTCACCCGCCAGCAGCGAGGTTGCAATTTGCAGGGCGCTGGCAGCGAAGTAGAAAGTGTTTTGCACCCTGCCCATGAAGTGACGCGGCACCATCTCCATCATCTCGCTGGAGAGAGCAATGCCGCCCACTCCGCGGCTGGAGCCCATCATGAAGTAAATCGGCACCGCCAGCGCCAGCCAACGCGAGACTGGCAGCAAGAACAGCGACAAGGCGATGATGGACATGGTCAGCGATACCGAGCGGTTGGCGCCGTGCCGCCGGATAAACGTCGCGGCATAGAACACGCTGACGAAAGCCCCGACTGCCCAGCCGGCATTCAGCCATCCATAGCCGACGGCTCCGCCATGCAGGATCCGCTCGCTCAACGGCGCGGACAGTACGCCCTGGGTCATCATCGCCGCGACAAACAACGCCCAGGCGATGCCGATCAGCAGCACGCGGCGGTTCTCCCGAACGTAGCGATAGCCTTCCCGAAGTTCATGAAGGTAGCGCGCGACCGTACCGGAGAGGGCGAAACCAACGCCGCAGTCTCCGCTATCGGACGCGAAACCGTCACTCTGCCCTTACGCACCTGCAGGATGCACGCCAGAGACACCGCGTAACTGGCGCAGTCAATGAGCAGTACGCCGCCAAGCCCGACGTGGTTGTACATGAAGCCAACCATGGCGCCCGCCATCAGCCAGCCGCCCTGCAAGGCGGCGAGAAGCAGGGAGTTCGAATCCAGCATCTTGCTGTCCGGCGTCAGCTCCTGGATGAGAGCATTCACCGTCGGAAAGAACATCCAGAAACCGATGGCGACCAGGATGTTCATGGCGTAGAGGTGCCACAACCGCACATGATGGGTAAATACCAGCATGGCGACGATGAATATGATCGCCCCGCGTGCGGAGTCGAGCCACAGCATCAGGTGGCGACGGTCTTCACGGTCGATGAGCACCCCGGTGAACGGCAACAGGAGCAGCGAGGGCACGGTCTGCAATGCAACCAGAGTCCCTAGCGACACTTCGGAATGCGTAGCCTGTAAGATGTACCAGATCACGGCGGCGGCGTTCATACCGCTGCCGATCATGGAAATGAGATTGGCGATGAAGATCAGCCGCATCCCACGGTGCTGGAACATCTCCCTCATACTTCAACTGTAACCCAGTCGCGGCGCGGCATGACCGTCCGATATAGTGATGCCGCGAACAATGCCGTTGAAAGCGCACAGGGCATGGGTGAATGGCGATTCATGCGCAGGGTGCGACGCACTTTGGGCGCGCAGGGAGGATCGTGCTGGTGAGGACGCATAAAGTACGCATCGCCTTGATAGGCGACTACGACCAGGAGGTAACGGCGCACCAAGCCGTTCCGCAGGCGCTAGCCTTGGCAGCGGATGGAAAGCCGGTCGATCCGGTGTGGCTCGGTACCGAACGCGTGCTGGGTGCTGATCTGGAGGCATACGCCGGCTTCTGGTGCGTACCGGCAAGCCCTTATCGTTCGATGGAGGGAGCGCTCCACGCTATTCGCTTCGCGCGCGAGACAGGGCGGCCTTTCCTTGGAACTTGCGGCGGATGTCAGCACGCGATTGTGGAGTTTGCGCGGAACGTGTCGCACATCACTGAAGCGGGACACGCCGAATGTGATCCTTCAAGCGCGGAGCCGGTGATCGCCAAGCTAACTTGTTCTCTGGTTGAGGTGGACGAAACCTTGCATCTGATGCCGGGAAGCCGGCTTCGTCAGATCTACGGCGCCGACGAGATTCGAGAGACCTATCGTTGCAGCTTCGGTCCGAATCCCGCCTACGTGGCGCGCCTGACGGATGGCGGATTGAAGGTTGGCGCCACGGGACCTGACGGAGAGGTACGCGCCATCGAACTGTCCGGCCACCGATTTTTCTTCGGAACCTTGTTTCAGCCTGAACGATCTGCCCTCAAAGGGAACATTCACCCTCTGATCACTGGCTTTGTCGAGGCCGCCTCTGCCGCGGCGGGCGACCGCTTATCTATTTCTTGACCAGTGCATCCGAGAGCAGGCGGGCTTTTGTCGCCAGGTTATAAGCGCGCTCGAAGTCATTATCCGATGTGGCCTTACGCGATTGATCAATATAGGTTTTGATCTGCGAAACCATGGCTTGCTCGTCGTGGCTCAGTTTGCTATTCAGGCTCTTCAGATTCTTCTCGGCGGCGGCAAGCAAGTCAGCAGTTGTCTGTTTCTGTTGACTCACCTGCTGGCTGCTGACGTCAGCGGCGATCGCGGTGTCGGGTGCGCCCTCAGCCGGAGTTAGCTGGGGGATGGGCAGCGGCAATTGTAGTGTTGCCGTTGCCATTCGCTGGAGTGCTTTCCGGGGTGGTCGCCGGAGGAGGCGTCGGTTTCTTCCGATGATGGGGCTGAGACTTCGGCTTCTGCGGGGGCGGAGCCGGAGCTTCCTGTTTGGGCGGAGGAAGAGGAGGAGGAGCCGTTTCGGAAATTTCATCCGGTACTGGGACCGAGACGGTTGGGGCCTGAGCCTGCGGCGGGAGCTGTGGCTTTTTCTTTTTGCACGCCACGCTCAGCAATAACAACAAGACCAGCACCGAAGCAGCGAATTGGCGCCAAATGTTCATGCGAAGTTCTGCGATATCGCTGCCGCGCTAGTCTCTAGCATGGACGACGCTCAAGAGCGAGCGAGCAGAACAGCTATCCTCCATCATAAACCTCAGGACACGATACCTGACACCGAAGTGTTACGGACTTCCGCCCAGCCAATTCCGGGCATCAGGTCCGGGCCGCGATCTCGGCGTCTTTCAGCTCCGGCGCACCTGCCAAAGGGAGCACCAGGCGGAAGGTGGTTCCTTTGCCCATCTCGGTCACGAAATGAAGAGCACCGTTGTGTAGCTGCAGCACGCGATAGCTCATCGCCAAGCCGATGCCACTGCCAGCCTTCTTGGTGGTGAAATACAGGTTGAAAATTTTGTCCCGAATCTCCGGGCGAATCCCGGTGCCCTGGTCGCGGACCTCGATGATGGCTGCGGTTTCGTCGCGACATGCCGTCATGTTGAGGACGCCACCGTCGGTCATTGCCTGTACTCCGTTAAGCACGACATTCAGGAGCGCCTGTTTGATAAGGTCGGCATCGGCCCTCACAGGCAGCACCTCACTGCCCAGGTTGGTTTCGATTTTTACGCCTTGGCGCGCCGACTCGGGGGCCGCCAGCAGCGCAACCTCCTCCATCACCCGGCGCAAATCGAAGTCGGCAAGGCGCAACTCTAATGGGCGATTGAAGTCCACCAGCGTCTGCACTACACGGTCCAAACGGTGAATCTCGCGTCCGATGATATCCATGTGGCGGCGCGTGTCGGGATCGACCTCGCGCATCTTTTCGCGTAGCAGCTCCAGGTGAACCACGATGGCGTTGATGGGATTTTTTACTTCGTGGGCCACACCTGAAGTAAGCCTGCCAATGGCCGCCAGCCGACGGGACAGTTCAATTTCGTTCTCGATGCGGCGCACCGACTCGGAATCGCGCATGGTGAGAAGCGCCCCAATACGCTCGCCACGCTCGGCGATGAAATCGAGCGCAATCTGTATACGCTGTCCGTTTTCCAGTTCGATTTCACGTTGCGGAATCGGCCTGTGCAGGGCGAAGGCATCCAGTACAATGCGGCCTAGCTTGTTGGCGTCGCTAAAGACTTCCTCGACAACGTTCCCCAGTATCTCTCCCCGTGGGCGGCCTACGAACCGTTCGGCCGAGGCGCTCACCAGTACCACCCTGGTATCACGCGTAAACAGAACGAGTCCGTCTTGCAGCGTGCCCATAATCTGGTCCAGGTTTTCTTTAAGCGCGCTAAAAACTTCTTTTACGTCGCGGATCTGACGGCCCAAGCGATCGATCTTGGTACTGACCAGCCCATACTCGTCGGTTTGGCGAGGATCCGGCTCGGGCGTAATGTCGGGAACGCCTGCGGTCATCTGGTCCAGGCGGCGGCCAATCGCCTCCAGCGGGCGCAGTGCAATGTTCGATACGCCCGCTGCCAACGCGAGCGACATCAGGATGGCAATTGCAGAAAAGAACAGAGCCCGCGTGAGCTGCGGTTTGATCTCGCTCTTCAGCAGGACGGTGGATATACCGACGCGAATATCGCCGAACGGTTGACCCTCACGCTGGATGGGCAGATAAACGTCGTAAACCTTAGGAGCCCCGTATACGACGTCGAGTTGGCGTCGGAAACTGCCATTGCGCACATCCTCAAAATCCTCACGTGACTCCAGTTGAGTGCCGATCGCGGAGGGGTCGGTATGGACGATGGCTCGTCCGTTCACGTCAGTAATAGCAGCGTCGGCAATGGTCGGCGAATAGCCAACGATGGATTGCAGTAAAGTGTTCAGCCCAGGATCCGTTTGCAAAGCTTCGTCCAGCACCGCATCGACCTGCTTAGGATCATTCGTGTTTACAAAGGCGCCACTGAGGTCGACTTGTGAGGCTTCGCGTGCGCTCTCCCGGATCTCCTTGGCCACGAAGGAGGCATTGTCATAAGCCTGCGCCGTACGCTGTCGAACTACATGCGAGACGTACAAATACGAAAACGCCGCGACCAGCGCGAATACCATACCGCTGATGGCAAGGACGAGCTTTGTTTTCAGACGGATTTGAGTCATGGAGACACTCGGGGTGCGCGGCTTATTGCCGGAATGATATCAGCCCCAGCGGACGCGGCAAAGTTTGCCATCCATTGAGTATCCTTATCCTGGGTAAGCGACACATTTGCAAGGCGTTAGTGAAACGGCAAGTAAGGACTGATGTTATCGGCATGATAAGGTTGCAAGAGAGTTGCAACAGGTGAACAACGGAAACCCTCAGATTTGCATCCACCCCCCTAGTCCACTCTCGGGTGGCAGGGGCGACGTGTGGTTGTAAGGTAAAGCAGGAGAGGACAAGTGGCTCAACCGGCAATGGAACAGAGCAAGAACGTACAAAGCGAGACGGTCACAAAACTGCGTGTCTTGTCGCACGACCTCAGCAATTACATCGAAACCATTATGCAGGCTTCCTATCTTCTGGCTCAGGCCAAACTCGACGACAACAGTAAGAAGTGGCTCGGCTTAATCGACAAAGCCGTGCAGGATGCGGCCCGGGTCAACCGCGAGATTCGCGAGATACTACGTTCGCAAAACTGACTATCGTCGTTTATCCGGCGAAGTTGGCCCTGTCAACTCTAGAGGGCAAAACGCCGGTAGTGCGTTAGAATTTTCCTACACGCTACCCTGACACGCGTGACCCCACCAGATCGTTGCTGGCAGTCGCGCCCTCATGCTTGCAAGTCGGCGCGGGTGCTTTCGCGCCAGCTCGCTGGCTGGCCCACCCTGTAAGGTGGGAGTTGGCATGAATGGCAGCCGCGTCGAACTAGCCTGGATTCAAGGGCCGCACATCCAGACGTGGTACTGCCCACCAGGCCGGCGGAGACGAAACGTCTCCGCCGAGCTTATATGGGGCTCGTTTCCTAATTGCTACCTTTTGCCGGCTTTGCTGTTGAGCAGGGAAACCAGCTGCTCGCCAGCGGGCGTCGGCTTAACCGCAGTGCCGCCCACGATCTCCCGGGCGCTGACCGTTTTATCGTAAAGCCGCTGGTTAGCATCTTTGTCGGGCTCGAGAGAGGCGCCGTCGAGCGACACGCCAGCGAAAAGTCCGGACGTCCGGGAATAGGTCAGCATGTCAGCAGTACCCGTACTCGCGCTGGCTCCGGAACCGGCTGCTGCGGTCGCGTCGCTGCCGACCTTGACTTTGCCGTCCAGCAACTTGTTTGCCGCCGTCGGCGTCATGACCAGGACGATATAGTCCTTAGCCGTGCCGCCGATCTGAAGGCCGGCACTGGCGCCACCGATGCTGTACATGGCGGGCGGTCCCCACTTGCCAGTGAAGTCCGCGCCCTCACGGCAAGTCATCGGACCGCGACCTCCGGTTCCACCAATGCCCACGGCGAACTTCTTCACACTGGGCAGAATGACGATGCAATCAGCCTTCGCAACTACGCTGGCTGGAATGTCCTTGCTGCCGACCATTGCCCGTAACACGGTGTCGGCATTTCTAATGGTCTCCTCGTCTTTTGTATTGCTGGCGCCCCACGCGGGCAGGGCCAACCATACAATCCCTAATACAAGCAGAATAGGTACGGATCTCTTGGCTAAAATTTCCATTTTGTTCTCCTAGGTGCTTAATTGTCCACAATGCTCTTCGGCATGTCCTGCTTACCGAGGATGGTTTTCAGAACGGTGGTCGACTCGGACAAACGTTTCGACATTTTGTTCTGGGCGAAAGGGGCAGCGCAACTGCGAAGCACACCATCAGTAAAACAATCTTCTTTCAGTGAGACAATCTCCTTTGTCATGGAAATCCTTCGTTGACACCCGATAGAACTTTAAAGCAGCGGCACCATTTGCACAACCGGGAAACGGGAATACTACCTGCAGTTCAGCAGAGTACCCCACTATTTTAAATCGAGAAATACATCTCTTACAGCAATATCCAAATTTTCAGCCAGCGTCGCTGACGTCATGATGGCAACGGGTTCGAGCCAGCGGCTTTGGAGAAGATCAGGAAATTAGCTTCGCATCCATAGTAATCTCGGCATTGAGCACTCGGGAGACCGGGCATCCTTTCTTGGCACCTAAGGCGGCTTCATCAAATTTGGCCTGGTCCCCTCCGGGAATTCTTGCCTCCACATCGAGGTGCACCTTGGTTATGGAAAAGCCGGCATCGGTTTTGTCGAGGGTCAAAGTCGCCTTGGTATCGATGCTCTCCGCGGTCATACCCGCGTTTCCCAGCTGCGCCGACAATGCCATCGAAAAACAACCGGCGTGCGCGGCCGCGATCAGTTCTTCCGGATTGGTTCCGACCCCGTTTTCAAAACGCGTGCTGAAGGAATACTGCGTTTGCTTCAGGACGCCGCTCTGTGTAGAAACGGTGCCCTTTCCATCTTTCAAACCGCCTGACCAATGGGCAGTGGCTGTGCGTTGCATGCGGTCCTCCTTGGAACCAGTCAATTGTATCTCCACGCTCGGCCTCAGTTTAATTAATACTCATTGAGGGAATGTGGAGGTCAGCTTGCAATGAAATCAGTAGAAGTCGGAACAACTGAGGAAATATCCGCATCGCGGACAAACTGATTTGCAGCGATTTTGCCGCAAGGTGGCAGAGCAGTTGGGACAAACTTCCGACGGCTGCAGCGGGGCAGTCTGGGCGTTCCTCGTTGCAGATTCGGCGCGCGACATAGGATTCGGATTCTGATCTGCGGCGTTCGGCATAGGTGGACGTTTTGCTGGTCCCAGAATAAAGGAAAATCTTACCCGGCGGCGGTACAAATTGCCTCAAGGGGAGTAACTTGGGAATATCCACTACCCTATTAGTACATGTACCTCTGTCATTAAACGACCGCCGTGAATTCTGTAGGATTTTACACAGCAGTCTCTATAATGCGAAGCGTGGCAACAGGTCCACGAAGCCTCACACGCGCGACCGAAAAAGCCCCACAGAACTTAAAAAAGCGCGTGCGGACCTGGGGAGATGCAGAAGAGCTTTGTTTACTGAAACAGTAATATCTAATGTATTACTAAAACCGCGCTGCATTAGGCGGAGAGCGTCTGCCCCAGGCAAGGACCAGCCACAGGGACTGAACTCGGTAATGCTGAAAAGAGATTCGATTCAGGAGGTTGTAATACACCCATGAAGCAAGCAACGATCGTAGCCTTAGCCGCCTTGATGTTAGCAGGAGCTCTCAGTGCCGTGAGTGGTGCGACCTCCGTAAGTTCTCTGAATACCGTCGTGGTCATTGGAGAAGGTTCTGCACCCATGCCTGCGACTTTGCCCCCCTGCGATGAAGGGAAATGACTCGGCATCGCCCCCATATCTTTTAAAGAACTCAGGTCGAAAGAGACCTAAGGAGAAATTTTATGAAAACTATTCTGACTGTCGTCATTGGCACGCTGCTGTTCGCAGGTATTCCGTGCGCCGCCAAAAACCCAAATTCCATCGCTGCCTCGGCACAACCGCCTATGGCGAGCGAAGGTGTTCGGTCGACATTATCCTGTGACGCAGGCGGTTTCTGCGCCACTAATCACGCCTTATTAGTTCCAGGCGATGGTTCGCCGATGCCGAGCTGTCTGCGTCCGGGCACGCAGGGCTGCAATGACGATCAGCTGAAGCTGCGGGCTGGGGATGGTTCGCCGATGCCGAGCTGCCGTCCGGGCACGCAGGGCTGCAATGACGATCAGCTGAAGCTGCGGGCTGGGGATGGTTCGCCGATGCCGAGCTGCCGTCCGGGCACGCAGGGCTGCAATGACGATCAGCTGAAGCTGCGGGCTGGGGATGGTTCGCCGATGCCGAGCTGCCGTCCGGGCACGCAGGGCTGCAATGACGATCAGCTGAAGCTGCGGGCTGGGGATGGTTCGCCGATGCCGAGCTGCCGTCCGGGCACGCAGGGCTGCAATGACGATCAGCTGAAGCTGCGGGCTGGGGATGGTTCGCCGATGCCGAGCTGCCGTCCGGGCACGCAGGGCTGCAATGACGATCAGCTGAAGCTGCGGGCTGGGGATGGTTCGCCGATGCCGAGCTGCCGTCCGGGCACGCAGGGCTGCAATGACGATCAGCTGAAGCTGCGGGCTGGGGATGGTTCGCCGATGCCGAGCTGCCGTCCGGGCACGCAGGGCTGCAATGACGATCAGCTGAAGCTGCGGGCTGGGGATGGTTCGCCGATGCCGAGCTGCCGTCCGGGCACGCAGGGCTGCAATGACGATCAGCTGAAGCTGCGGGCTGGGGATGGTTCGCCGATGCCGAGCTGCCGTCCGGGTACGCAGGGCTGCAATGATGACCAGGAAAGGGCGATCGTTGGCAATCTAATTTACAGTTCCGCAATGGGGTGGACTCCTAACCGCAGCCAAACACTGGGTTAATTCGGCACGGCAAAATCCAGCTTGTCTATAAGGGCATTCAGAGATATGCTTCTGAAGTTGCCATGCATTTCAGTTTGATCGACTACATCCTGTGGCTGCCGTCCGCCCTTTTCCAGGTGGGGGTGGCAATCTCTTTGTTCAGGCGTGGCTTGCACCGGGAATACCCGTATTTCTTTAATTACACGATTCTTCAGGTGCTGATGGTAATCTTTCTCTTGTGTGTCAAGGGCTCGCCATACCTTTACTACTACGGCTACTGGGGTATCTCCGCAATCAGTGTGCTGATCTCGTTCGCTGTCTTGCAGGAAATTTTCAAGGACGCATTTCGACCCTACGAAGCGTTGCGTGACCTAAGCGTCATCCTCTTCCGTTGGTCTATTTTGGTTCTTCTTCTTGTCGGCGGGATGTGGGCTGTCAATACTCCTCATGCAGACCACGCTGACTTCTTCAATGCAGTGGTTTTGCTGGCCGACCGTAGCGTGCGCTTGATGCAATGCGGGTTGGTATTTTTTCTTCTGTTCTTCAGTGAATACCTCGGTATTTCGCGGCGTCATGTGTTGTTCGGTATCGCCCTGGGATTTGGTTTGTTCGCGTCTGTAAACATGCTGACGGCGACCGGGATGTCGCATGCGGGCCACGGCCTGCTTTTGCGCCGGATCAATTGTGCTGCCTACGATATAGCTGCCCTCCTCTGGCTTGGCTATACCGCGCTGGCGCCAGTACGCAGCAGCGCGCTCGCTGCAACTCGCTCCCCCGAGTGGAATTCTGCCTTGGAGGATGCCAGGTTCCAGCCTGCAACCGACAGCTTGTTGGACACGATGGATCGTACAGTCGAACGGCTGCTTTATCCTAACGGTGAAGTGAAGGTAAGCGCGTCGGCTGGCACTAGATCCTAGTCTGATAATTTGCGCGGTAGTAGCCGGATCCGCCGCAGCTCAGCGTTTTTGTCTGCGCTGATTGCAATAGGATCTCGTGAGACCGGGTTTACACCGGTGTTTTAGTTTTTCGCGGTGGGTTAAAGAACGGCAAGGAACGGACGGTAGCTGACACTTTGTGTCGGACCGCCTCCACGGTCATTTCCATCTGCACTCTGCCGCCGGGGATTGCGTGCTGAGGTTCCAGGCTTGCCAATGCGATCAGTTGCTTCAGTAACGGCGACCACGTAGTCGACGTTGCTTTCCCTATCTGATCGCGCCCCTTGTACACCGGCACATGCACGCGCGAAGCGGTAGCCGGCGTCTGCGGCGCGAGTCCCATCCGGTCAAACAGGCCCTCAACCTCGCTCCAATCGATTTCCAGCCCCATCAAAAGCCGCCGAGGTCCGGTTTGCTTTTCTTCTAGAAGCGCTTGCCGGCCGATGAAATTTTCCTTCTCATAGTGAACGAGCTTGCCCAGGCCAACTTCCGCAGGAGTGTATTTTTGCGAAGCGATAAGCGCCTTCTTGCTGCTGATGTAATCCACGTCGGCGAGAATCAGCCCGGCTTCGATGCGGGCCACATCGAGAGCCAGCATCCCCGTGGGATGTATGTCGAATCTGCGACCTGCCTCCATTAGCGTGTCCCACACCTTGACCGCGTCTTGCCATGAGATCCAGATTTCATAACCCAGATCGCCGGTATAGCCGGTGCGCGAGATATCCACTGGCACGCCATCGATCCTGCCGCTGGTTTTACGGAAATACTTCAGGTTCTCGATATCGGCATCAGCAACGCTCTTCAGCAATTTTCCTGAGGTTGGCCCTTGCAACGCCAGGGCCGCGACTTGCTCTGTTATCTCCTCGACTTGCACCTCCATTCCAAAGGCGTTCTGGCGGAACCAGCGCAGATTGGGATCGGCGGCGGTCCAACGATAGCGGTTCTCCTCCAATCGCGTAATTGTGCCGTCGTCGATTATTTTGCCTTCCTCGTCGCACCAGCAGCAATAGATCACCTGGTCGACGGCGACCTTGTTGATGTCGCGAGCGATGATGCGATTGACGAATCGGGAGGCGTCGCGTCCCGAGATCATGTATTTGAACAGCGGAGTTACATCGATAAGAGCAGCCGCATTGCGAATGGCGTTGTACTCATGTTCGTGATGAGTTTCGTAGACGCTGACCGCATAGAACCCCGACCATTCACGGTAGCTCAGGCTCTGGCAGAGTCGGAAGGTTCGCTCGTGAACTGCCGTTCCTATGGGCACACAGACTCCCTGGTTCGCTTCGACGTGCGCGGATTATAGCTATCGCGAGCGCCGCGCGGCAAGCGCGTCACTGGCTCACAGCCGAGCGACGTATGCATTTCTGCCTCCAAGGGAGGAGGAACGGCTGCGGAGTTAAGTAGTCCAAGGACTGCTAAAGGCGCGGTCCGTTTGAGGCAAATCAATACACTCCGCCGTGTCCCGTAGCGTGGTCGGCGTTGACTCGCGAGGTTATCTCATTGCGGACATCCCAGAGCGCCCGGTACAGCGGATACTCCATTCTCTGCTTAAGAACTTCCACCGGTGTGCCCATTGTGCCCACTACGCCGCCACCGATGATCCGCTGTGCCAGCTTGAGATGGGCATAACGGAAGAGCTGCATGTGTTCGTCGTAGTCAACTAACTCCTCGGCGATATCGTGTAGCTCGAAGAACTCGGTGTGCCGGCGGTACAACTCTTCCAGCGTCAGCCCGGCATTCTTCACCTGCTCGAAGAAAGCATCGGCAAGCCGAGGCGCGATGTGCAGCAGCGCGAGAAATCCCGGCGAGTCAAGGCCGCTGCCGTGGCCAAGCCCGGCGCGGATGATGTGATACTCATACGGCGTGATGCTCTCGAGCAAGCTGAGCATGCGCAGCGGGTGATCGAGCATCTTGTTGGCCCGCCGCAGCAGCCGCGCTGCATTCCTGAGGTCTCCTTCGTGAATACATTGCCGGGAACGATCGAGTTCCCATGCCGCTCCCTTCATCAGCAATTCCGATGCCTGATGCGTAACCTGAAAGGTCAGCTCGTCAGGGTGCAGCATCTCCTGCGGCGGTTTTTGCAGCGCCAGTAATTCATCCGTGCGAAGGTAGCGTTCGTAATCGGAGGCGCCCTTTCCAGGCAGGATGGGAGAACGAAGATCTTCAGTCATGGGCTAGGCTCCATTGCGGGTCCTTCTCGGGTGGCACGATGGAACCATCGCGCATATGAACGATGCGGTCGCCATAGGACGCAGCTTCGGGATTGTGGGTGATCATCAATACCGTCTGCCCCAACTCCTGGTTGGATTGCCGCAGCATTTTCAAAACAATCTCGGAATTCTCCGAATCGAGATTTCCGGTAGGCTCGTCGGCCAGCACGATGGCAGGTTGATTCACCAGCGCGCGCGCCAGCGCAACTCGCTGTTGCTCGCCACCGCTTAGCTCGGAAGGGCGATGGTCGAGACGGTTGTCAATCCCCAGCAATTGCGTGATTCGATCGATGTATTCGTGGCGGCCGTTGCCTTTGCCGGCGATATCCCGGGCAATCTCGATGTTGCCTTGCGCCGTCAGCGTCGGCAGCAGGTTGAACTTCTGGAAAACGAACCCAATTTTTGATTTGCGCATGCGCGTGCGCGCCGAGTCTGATAAAGCTGTGAAATCTATATTGTCGATGAGGACCCGCCCGGAGTCGGCGTGCGTCAGCCCGCCCAGGATGTAGAACAGTGTAGACTTCCCGCTTCCCGACGGACCGACAATGCTGATGAATTCGCCCTTCTCGACCTGCAAAGAAATGCCACGCAACGCGGGCACATCCACTTTGCCGATGTGGTAAGTTTTGCGAACACTCTCAGCTTGGATCATCCACGCCATGCGAATCCTTGATATTACACGAAACGATTTGCTCTCCGGAGCCAGCGGCACGCGCCTGCCAGCCACTGCTCCGATACTACCCAAGCTGCGGAATTCGGGTTACAACAGCAGCATGCCGAGAGCACCGTCCGAGACGAAGCATGCGCAGCTGGTGAAGCGGGCCGTGGAGTGGCTGCGCTACACGTACAGATGCGGCATCATCCTGTCGGAGCAGTATTGCGTTACCGGCGAAGTCCCGGATGTGATCGGCTGGAAAGGGTCCTGTCAGTCCGTAGTTGTGGAATGCAAGGTGTCGCGCAGCGATTTCCTTGCCGATGCAAACAAGCCGTTTCGCTTAAAACCGGAAGACGGTCTGGGAAGCCGACGATTCTATATGGCTCCCGTGGGCTTGATTGCGCGTGAAGAATTACCCCAGCATTGGGGTCTGCTTGAATGCAAAGGGCGGCGGGAGGTGCAGGTATCGGTAAAACCAGGAAAACAGGACCTGAGAAGTTCGGTGGGTCTAATGAAGGAAATGAATCTCTTGCTGGCGAGCCTGCGGCGAGTGGAAGTACGGATCCAACCACAGACGATCACGGACTTCTTAAAGTGGAAGAACCGTCTGGCAGAATACAATGGTGGCCGCTTGCCTGAGGAAATTACCACGCCGGACGAGGAACGGAACTTTTATCTGGTCTCGTGATTGAGGCCCAGACCTGTCCGTACGCCAGCCGCCTTGCCGGACCTTTAACACAGCAATCGCACGTCGCGACCGGTTGGCCAGCCAGCCCGAAGGAGTTCCGTGCTCGCTATTTTTGTGGCTGCAAAGTCCGTCCGACAATCTAGTTAGACGGTGGCCTTCCGCGACCCCGCTATCAGCAATACGACTCCGGCGGCACACAACACGCCACCGATTGCGGGTGAGAGTTTTTCGTCACGATGAGTGGTAACGCCCACGGAAGCATCTCCGACTGTGACGCCGCGGGAATGGCTCGTAGGGAATGGCACAACGAATGACAGAATCCCCAGTACGAGTACAACAATTCCGATCAGAGCTAAAGAACGCATTAATCCTCCCTTGAACTGCATAGGATGCGTTTGTCACCGCTCCGTATGCCTGGACCCTTCCTCTCTTCCGATGCCCTTCCTGAGTGTCTTGCGGCGAAACAATACGCTATCCTTCGGAGATGAACGTTTACGCCCTCACTCGCAAGCTGATCGATATTGAGTCCACCACCGGCAAGGAAGCCGCGGTTGCCGAGGTACTCGCGAGTGAGCTGAACCAGCTTGGCTACGAAGTCGAGCGCATGCCGGCCGAAGGTGATCGCTGCAACCTTTGGGCGACGCATCGTGGTTATCCGCAGCCGGAGCTGGTATTTTCCACCCACATGGACACAGTGCCGCCGTTCGTGCCTTCATCGGAGACTGGCGATCGCATCTACGGACGCGGCTCCTGCGATGCCAAGGGCATCATCGTGGCCCAGATCGCGGCTGCTGAAAAGCTGAAGGCTGAAAATATTCATGTGGGCCTGCTCTTCCTGGTCGGCGAAGAGCGCGACAGCCAAGGTGCACAGACCGCCAACCAGCAGCCTCGCGGGGCGAAATTCCTCATTAATGGCGAGCCTACGGAGAACCGGCTGGCGGTGGCGTCGAAAGGCACGCTGCGCGTGGAACTGGTTGCACGTGGCAAGATGGCGCATTCGGCCTACCCCGAGTTGGGCGAGTCGGCCATTGAAAAGCTGCTCGATGCCCTGGAGAGCCTTCGTAAGCTGAATCTGCCCAACAATCCCAAGGCCGGCCCCTGCACCATGAACATCGGTCTGATTGAAGGTGGCCGTGCGCCCAACGTTATTCCCGATTATGCGGTTGCACAGTTGCTCTTTCGACTCGTCGGTCCGGCGCAAGAATTGCGCCGACAAATCACAAACGCCGTCGGCGACAAAGCCGAGGCTGAGTTCAAACTCGAGATCCCCTACATGGAGTTCACAACCGTGCCCGGTATCGAGACCATGATCGCCGCCTTCACCACCGATATCCCCGCGCTCACGAATTGGGGCAAGCCGCTGCTCATCGGCCCTGGCTCAATTCACGTAGCTCACACCGAAGGCGAGTACATCGAGAAGCAACAGTTGCTCGACGCCATTGATCTGTACGCCCGCATTGCACGCGAGCTTCTGTCACGTGACTGAAACGGTCGAAGGCACACACTACCCGCATCGGCGGTTACATCAATGATGGAACCTGTCCTACATTTTTTGCTATGCCGATCTTCCTTCATAGCGCACAATGGGCGACGCCACTATGCCGACCAAACCGCTTACCCGAAGTCAGCCTCGAGAATCTTCCGCGACTTCGGTCGCCGCCTATCGCGTCAACCGTGGAGTTGCGCTTCCGTTGGGCGCAACGCTGCGCCGCACGGGAGTCAACTTAGCCATTTTTTCGAAACACGCGACGTCGTGCACGCTGGTTCTGTTGCAGCCAGGAGCCGAGCGTCCCTTTGCCGAGTATCCTCTCGATCCCCACTCCAATCGCACCGGTCAAGTGTGGCATGCATTTGTTCAGGGACTCGATGCCGGCATGCAGTATGGCTTCCGCTTCGACATGCAGCCCAATCCCAATCCGAACGTGCATCGCTTTGACCCGTCGCATGTGCTCCTTGACCCCTACGCCCGCGTGCTCTCCAATGGTGGTGCATGGGGACAATATCCGCCGGGAAACCGCCCTTATCGCAACAGTGTCGTGGTGGAGCACGATTTCGATTGGGGCGACGATCAGCCACTCAACATTCCGCTGGTCGACAGCATCATCTACGAAGCGCACGTCCGCAGCTTTACGCAACATCCGTCCTCCGCGGTCGCACATCGCGGGACCTACGCGGGACTCATCGAGAAGATTCCCTACCTCAAACAACTGGGAGTGACAGCGGTCGAGCTTCTTCCTGTCAACGAGTTCGAGGAAAGCGACACCAATCGCGTCAATCCTTTTACCGGCGAGCCTCTGCTGAATCTCTGGGGGTATCAGCCCACGGCACTTTTTGCGCCTAACGCCGCCTACTCATCCAACCGCGCCGATGGCGAACAGGTGCGTGAGTTCAAGCAACTGGTGTGCGACCTGCATAAAGCCGGTATCGAGGTCATTCTGGATATGGTGTTCAACCACACCGCCGAAGGTGACGAAACCGGGCCGACATGGTCCTTCCGCGGCATCGACAATTCCACTTATTACATCCTCGATCCCGAAACCGGCAAGTATGTGGACTTCACCGGGTGTGGCAACACTGTTAATTGCAACAATCCTGTGGTGCGCGACTTCATCGTCGATTGCCTACGTTATTGGGTTATGGAAATGCACGTGGACGGCTTCCGCTTCGATCTCGCATCCGTCCTGGGTCGTGGAATGGATGGGCGGGTGCTAAAGAATCCGCCGCTGTTAGAAAGTCTGGCTTACGATCCAGTGCTTGCCAATACTAAGCTGATCGCAGAAGCCTGGGATGCCGCCGGATTGTACCAGGTCGGCACGCTTCCTTCCTGGGGACGATGGGCAGAGTGGAATGGCGTCTTTCGTGATGATGTGCGCAAGTTCGTGAAGGGCGATGCCGGTATGACTTCGGCGGTAGCGACGCGCTTGCTGGGAAGTCCCGACCTTTATGAAACCAGTGCGCGCGAACCCTACCACAGCATTAACTTCGTCACCTGCCACGATGGTTTCACGCTCAACGATCTCATTTCCTACAATGAGAAGCACAATCTTGCCAATGGCGACAACAACACCGATGGCTCCAATGCCAACTATAGTTGGAACTGCGGCGTTGAAGGTCCGACCGACGACCCCGCCATCAATGAGTTGCGCAACCGTCAACGCAAAAACTTCGCCGCCATTTTGCTGTTCTCGCACGGCGTCCCCATGATTCTGGCGGGCGACGAAATTGCACGCACACAGCAGGGCAACAACAACGCCTATTGCCAGGACAACGAAGTAAGCTGGCTGGATTGGCGCATGACCGAGAGTCATGCCGATCTGCTGCACTTCTTCCAGCAGATGATCGCCTTTCGCAAGCGCTGTCCGTTACTACGGCGCGACAGCTTCCAGCTTCATGGCGAGGGCGGCTTTCATATTAGCTGGCATGGCGTGAAGCGTGCGCAACCCGATTGGGGAGAAACCTCGCGCACGATCGCGATGCAATTGACGCAATTGCACGCAGACGGTTCGCGCGACGATGTGCATTTCATCGCCAATGCCTACTCCGGCGATCTCGAGTTCGACCTGCCGCAGATCGGCGAGCACGAGTGGTTCCGGTTCGCCGACACCGCACTGGCTTCTCCGCTCGACATCGCCGAAGAGGGTTTGGAGTTCCCCCTGCTGTCGCAGGAGAGCTACCTGGTGAAGGCGCACAGCGTGGCGATTTTCGTGGCGAAATAGACTTGGCCCTACCGACTGGATTCTTGTCCGATTCTTGCGAATCGCCCGGTTTCGGGGTTGGCCGCCCAGATCGAGCCATCGCCAATGTCGTAGACCCAACCGCGAATGTCCAACTCTCCGCTGATGACACGCGAGTGCACACTGGGATGGCTCTTCAAGTTCTCGATCTGGGCCAGCACGTTGTACTCCGTGATCAGGCGCAGCTTCTCCTCTTGCGCCGCCTCACCATGATCCCGCATGATTCGGTGCTGGGCCTCCGACGCGTAGCGCATCCATTGCTGCATCGCCGGCAGCCCGTTCGTCTGTTCCGAGTGGAGCAGGCTCTTCATGACTCCGCAGTCGGTATGTCCGCAGATGATGACCAGCGGCACCTTCAGCACCAGCATTGCGTACTCGACACCCGCCGAAACGCCACCTACAAATTCGCTGTAATGAGGCACAAGATTTCCCGGGTTACGCTCGATGAAGAAATCGCCCGGCCCGGTCTGCGTGAACAGATTGGGAACAACGCGCGAATCGGCGCAGGTGATGAACATCGCGATGGGCTGCTGCCTGCTCTTCAGGCTCGCGAACTTCTCGCGTTGAGCCGGATAGACCTCGGCTTGAAACTTCTTCACACCTTCCACGACTTTCGCTAAGGCTTCCTGACTCTTCACAACCCGCTCCATTACGCAAACTGCGTTCGACCACGCGGTACGTTCATCCCTGCTAGACTCAAAGTTTATGCCTGAGCTGGCCAACTCACTGTCGCAAGCGTCCTCCGCGTACCTGCGCTCGGCAATGCATCAGCCCATCCAATGGCACGAGTGGGGTGAGGAAGCGTTTGCGACGGCGCAACGCGAGAACAAGCCCATCCTGCTCGACATTGGCGCGGTGTGGTGCCACTGGTGTCATGTCATGGATCGCGAATCGTACGAGAGCGCTGACACCGCTGCGATCATCAATCAGCAATTCGTCGCCGTCAAGGTGGATCGGGATGAGCGCCCCGACGTGGACAGCCGCTATCAACTGGCGGTATCGGCGATTTCCGGCACAGGTGGCTGGCCTCTCACCGTGTTTCTCACGCCCGATGGCCATCCGTTTTACGGTGGCACGTACTTTCCGCCCGATGACCGTTGGGGCCGGCCCAGTTTCAAGAAGATCCTGCTGGCCATCGCCGACGCCTATCGTGAGCGCCGCGACGAGGTACTGAAGTCTGCCGACGAAACCATGAGCATGCTGGCGGCTGCCGAGGGTTATGCCGGGCGTCAGGCCGAGCTTTCGCCACGACTGGTCGGCGTCATGGTCCAGTCGGCGCTGCCCATCTTCGACGAGAAGAACGGCGGCTTCGGCAGCGCGCCAAAGTTTCCCCATCCCGCGTCGCTCGATCTGCTGATGGATTGGTACGTACGCACCCGTGAAGAGCGCGTCGCCACGGTCGTCACCACAACGCTCACCAAGATGGCGCAGGGCGGAGTCTACGACCAACTGGCGGGAGGCTTCCATCGCTACTCGGTCGACGAGCGCTGGATTGTGCCGCACTTCGAGAAAATGTCGTACGACAATTCCGAGTTGCTGAAGAACTATGTTCACGCTTACCAGGTGTTTGGCTATGAGTTCTACGCGCAGGTGGCCCGCGACATTATCCGGTGGATGGACGAGTGGCTCAGCGACCGCGAGCGCGGCGGCTTCTACGCCTCGCAGGACGCCGACATTAATCTCGATGACGATGGCGACTACTTCACCTGGACCGTCGAGGAAGCCAAAGCGGTCCTCAGCGATGAAGAATTCCAGGCTGCCGCACTGCATTTCGACATTGGGGAACCTGGCGAGATGCAGCACAATCCGGCAAAGAATGTACTGTGGATGCAAGCCCTGCCAGAGCAAATTGCGTCTCACATGGGCATCGACATCACCAAGGCGCTAGACCTGCTTGCCTCGGCGAAGACCAAGCTCTATGCCGCGCGCCTCAAACGGCCCACGCCCTTCGTTGACAAGACCGTGTATGTGAACTGGAACGCGATGTGCGTGTCGGCCTATCTACAGGCCGCCCGCGTCCTCGATCTCGATGACACCCGCAAGTTTGCACTGCGCTCGCTGGACCGTATTTTGTCGGAAGGTTGGGAAGCGGAACGTGGCCTGGCGCATGTCATCGCCTACGGCGGCGTCAAATCTGGCCCGCGCTTTGTGCGTGGCCTACTCGACGATTATGCTTTCACAGCCTTGGCGTGCCTTGACGCGTATGAAGTCACCGGCGCCATCAGCTACTTCAAGTTCGCGCAGCAGATCGCCGACGAGATGGTCCGCCGTTTTGGCGATGCCACCTCGGGCGGCTTCTTCGACACCGAGGCGACGCTGGAAGACAAGCTGAAGCTGGGAGCGCTGTCGGCGCGGCGCAAACCCTTTCAGGATGCGCCCACCCCGGCCGGCAATCCAAGCGCGGCGATTGCGTTGTTGCGCTTGCATGCCTACACCAACAATCCGAAGTATCGCGACAAGGCCGAAGACACGCTGCAGGTTTTTGCCGGAATGGCGGAGCAGTTCGGTATTTACGCGGGAACCTATGGAATCGCCGCGACCTGGATGTCGCGGCCGCACACCCAGGTAGCCGTCGTCGGCGAAGACCAGCAGGCGGCGGAACTATTGAAGGCCGCGATCGCACCGTTCGCGGTCAACAAGTCGGTGGTCCGTTTGACCGACAGCGAAGCGGTGGCGCAAAACTTGCCGCCGGTTCTGGCGGGAACCATCCCCAATCTCCCCGCTTTGAAGGCCAAACGGTCGGTGGCGATTGTGTGCACGAACTTTGCCTGCCGCCCGCCGGTGGATAATGCAGAGGAATTGGCAGGGATGTTACGGGACGCAATCTCGGGAACCTAAAGATGTGGGCAGAATTGCCGATAAAGAAAGCAACGGTGAGAGAGCGGTCAGCCGGGAGCGGATACAACCGTCCCGGCTGAGTCAAAGCGAGCGGGCGGCGCAAAACGGCGTCGCCCGTGCATATCTATTGGAATCCTTATGCCAGTTTCAGGACAATCATCTTGCCTCGCAAATTAAGAAATAAGACGTCCGCCAAAACTATTCGCGCTGTCAAAAAGTTGCGCAACTCTTTAACCGCTGGCAGGGCCGCCAAAAAATACGCCGCTAATCCGCCGAAGAAGAATTCTGCTTCCTCGGAAGCCACCGCGCGAAAGAAACCCAGCGGCTTTCACGGCGGCACGTACGTCACACCGAAAGGAAACGTATCCATCGGGATTCCTGCCTTCTGGACGCTGCGCCAGACCAATGACGACTTGGAGGTAGAAAGTCCGTCACGCAAGACCTCGGTGATCGTGACCGCCTTTCAGCGAGAAAATGGTGTGGCAAAACTCGATGCGCGCGCCTACTTGGAGCACTTTCTCCAGAGCGCATCCATGAAAGGTCGGGCCCAGGCCGGAAACAGCGGTCCCTCGCGTGCCCAATCGCGCTTCCGCGACCTCGAAGGCGATCACTGGCGGATCGAGGTGCTTACCAATGGAGACACGTTGCTGCTGGCGACATTAAACAGCAGCCTGCCGCCGCGCTCGCACGAGCTGCGAGTAGGAGCTGAAATTCTGCGCGCCATCACGATTAATGGTAAGTTCAAGATTGTTTAGAGCGTGTTAAACTGCGGCGATCCAAATGCCGTCCGATGCAGGAGCAGGGCCAAACTAAGGGCACGATCCGATCGTGGGGAGGCGAAACATGAAGCACTTGGTTCTTCTTTTGATCGCAGTTCTGATATGCACGCCCGCCTTGACGCAGGGTAAAGGCGTGAAGCTCGCGTCGGCCACCCTCATGACCGCCTCGACCGAAGGCTATATGGCCGCCATGCGGAAAATGGATAAGGGCATGAATTTCCAATATACCGGCGACGCGGATATCGATTTCGTGCGCGGTATGATCCCGCATCACCAGGGTGCGGTCGATATGTGCAAAGTGGAATTGCAATACGGCAAGGACCCGGAAATCCGGAAACTGTGCGAAAGTATCGTGTCCTCGCAGGAAAGCCAAATCGTTGAAATGAAGGCATGGCTGCAACGGCATGTGAAATAAAGCCGCTCCCGACACTGGGTAGAGTCGAGGCCATACAGGTTTATTTGTCTAATACGCCTCGTCCAGCAGCTCCACTACATGCACCACTCGGCTGTTCAGGCCTCTGCGTTTTGCTCCTGCGCTCAGCTGTAGCATGCAGCCGACATTCGCGGTGGCCACGATTTCAGGCGTGACGCTGGCAATGTAACCCATCTTCTCGTCGAGAATCTTCATCGATATCTCGTTCTGCGTAACGTTGTAAACCCCTGCGCTACCGCAGCACGAGTCGGGCCGCGGCGATTCCACCACCTCGGCGCCGATGAATTTCAGCAATTGCCGTGGCGCGCTGCGTACGCCTTGCGCGTGCGCCAGGTGGCACGGGTCCTGATAGGTGACGCGCGCCTTCAGCTTGTGCGCTGGTTCGACCAGGCCAACTTGCGCGAGATACTCGCTAATGTCGCGGACCTTGATGACGAACTGCTGGGCGCGCTCCGCATACTCGGGATCGTGTTCCAGCAGCGCCGCATATTCCTTCATGACCGAGCCGCAACCAGCGGCGTTGGTAACGATAGCGTCGAACTCGGGCTTGAGCATTGCATCGATGTTGTGGCGCGCCATCGTGCGTGATTGCTCGAGGTAGCCGGCATGTAAGTGCAACGCTCCGCAACAACTCTGACTGCTTGGGATGTGGACTTCGATGCCGTTCCTGGTTAGCACGCGAATCGTGGCGCGATTCAGTTCCGGCAAACGCGACGCTGCCGATACAGCCGATAAGCAACGCCACGCGCCCACGCTGCTCACCTTCGGCGGGATACACGCGACCGAGATCGGCGAATGAGAAGTCGCTATCGATCCGTGGGGAGAGCGCATCGAGCTCTGCGACGCCCAGCAACTTCAGCAATCCGATGCCACGTGCCAGGCTTTGTAATCCAGAGCGTTGATAAAAACGCATCAGTCGCGCATTCCGTGCCAGGCTGCTGAATGACGGCAACACCTTCCCGTAAAAGTGTGACCGTACTTTGCGTTGCAGCCAGCTACGCTGGTAGTTCTCTTCGATCTGCGAACGGGCGCGCTCCAGCAGGCTTCCATAGGGCACGCCCGAGGGACAAGCGGTCTGGCAATTCAGGCAGCCCAGGCAGCGGTCGATGTGGGTGACGAAGGAATCGCCGAGCGCCAACCTGCCCTGGTCAACCTGCACCATCTGGTAGATGCGTCCGCGCGGTGAATCCATCTCGGTTCCCAGCACTCGGTAGGTGGGGCACTGGTCCAGGCACAGTCCGCAGTGAACGCACTTCGAGTACAGGTCCCAGGTGGGCTTCTCGCCCGAGGAGAAATTGGAGACCGGCTTTTCCGCTACTGGAGTCGCGACTGTCAGAAGAGAAACCTCCCGCGATTCAGAATGTCGTTAGGATCGAGCGCCGTTTTGACTGCGCGCATGCTTTGGAGACCAGACGGGGCAACCGGCCAAGGGTTTGTACTCCCGCTCACACAGAAAGTGATATCAGAGTTTACCTGCTGGTGCAGGTGGTCGATAATGCCCTGCGGTTGGTTGGGACCGCCAACCTCGCCGAATCCTGCGTGCACCTGTACATGCCCTATCCCGACGCGCCCGAGCACGGCGAACTCAAACAGGCGCTGTTTTAGCCCGTCCAGCGATTCAAGGACGTCCGCCACTCCGATGGGTGGAACCATGATGTCAAGGCGGGAAACGTCGCTGCAGTTCTCGATTTTCCGCCACAACTCTTTTTCATCTTCCCCTTCCAGTTCTCGCGTCACCGCCAATCCCAGCTCTTTACGGTAGCGTGCCAGCACGGCGTCACTACCGGATGCACGGACATAGATTTTCCATGACTCAGGCTTGTTCTCGAGGCGCATCAATCGGCTCGCCTCTGGTGAGACCAGTTCCAGGCACATCGGCGACAGCGGCGAGCGCAGAACCGCGTCTCGAAACTTCAGCGCCTCCTGCCAGGTTTTGAATTCAGCAAGAAACGTCCTCGTCTGCCGGGGCGCGGGAAAAAGCTTGAAGCTGGCTGAGGTGATGACCGCCAGTGTGCCGTGGCTGCCGATCAGCAGCTTCATCATGTCGTATCCGGCAACGTTTTTGACGACGCGGCCGCCGCCCTTCGACTTGCGCCCGTCCCCGGTCACAAAGCGCACGCCGAGACAGAAGTCGCGCAGTGCGCCATAGCCGTGTCGCATGGGGCCATGGCTAGCCGCAGAGAGAACGCCGCCAATCGTCGCCTGCTCCGGAAAAGGCGGATCAAGCGCAAACAGCAAGCGATCGACTCCGACCATCGCGTTCAGTTGAGCGACCGTCATACCCGCGCCGACGCCGACGGTGAGATCGGCAGGATCGTAGTGTTCAACATCGCTGAGACGAGTGGTATACAGCACCACGTCTCCACTGAACGGAGGACCTCCTGCGGAGCCGGCCGGAAACACACTGAATCCATGCCGATTTGCAAGGCGCAGAATGGCTGCTACCTCATCCACGCACCCAGGAGTCACGGCGATTGGCAGAGGCCTATCAATTGAGTGCGTGAACGCCTCGACAGCCGGGTTGTCAAAGCTCGGTCGTACCCGCTCGGGTGGCTCCGCCACATGCTCTGCACCGCAGATTGCCCGCAGTTCCGGGGCAAGACGCGAGGCAGTTGTGGTCGCGCTCACATTCCCTCCTGCATCAGCACCGGATTCTGCGACGGGCCGGTGATCTCGCGGCACATGCGCGGGGTGGGAAAGATTTTTTGCGGGTTCAATATGCCGCTTCCATTGAACGCATTGCGCAGGCTGATCATGACGTCGAGATCTTCTTCGGTGAATAGGCGCGACATCAGGTCGCGTTTCTCCATCCCGACGCCGTGTTCCCCCGTAATGGAGCCGCCGCATTGAATGCAGAACTCGAGGATGTCCCGGCTCGCCGCTAATACGCGCTCGAACTGCTCCGCGTCTCGCATATCGAAAAGAATCAAGGGATGAAGATTGCCGTCTCCCGCATGGAAAATGTTGCCGATAGTCAGGCCGTATTTCTTAGCTACATTCCCAATGTGTCGCATCACCGCAGGTATCTGGCTGCGTGGCACAACCCCATCCTGCGTGTAATAGGACGGGCTGACCCGCCCAAGCGCGGCAAAAGCCATCTTGCGCCCTTTCCACAGCAGGGCGCGCTCGTCTTCGTCCTTCGCGCGCCGCACCTCGCGCGCCTTCTGAGCGAAACATACCTCCGTCACCGCGATAGCCTGCTCTTCCACCACCTCGCGCAATCCTTCCAGTTCAATCAGCAGGACCGCACCCGCATCCAGCGGGTAGCCGGCGTGGCAGAACGCCTCCACGGTGCGCAACGTCCATCCGTCCAACATCTCCAGCGCAGCGGGAGTAATGCCAGCGGCAGTAATGGCAGACACGGTAAGAGCGGCGTCGTCCACCGATTCGAAAACCCCGAGCAAGGTGGCGATCTTTTCCGCCTTGCGCAACAGTTTCACCGTTATCGCAGTAGCGATGCCGACGGTCCCTTCCGTCCCGACGAAGAAACCGGTCATGTCGTAGCCGTAGGACTCGGCAGCCTTGCCTCCGAAATGCACGATCTCGCCGCTTGGCAATACCACTTCCACACCGGTGACGTGGTTCACGGTGACACCATGCATCAGGGTGTGCGGCCCGCCTGAGTTTTCGGCGACGTTGCCACCGATGGTGCAAGCTTTCTGGCTGGAAGGATCGGGCGCAAAGTAGAGCCCAAGGTGGGCGACGTGCTCCGACAGTTGCAGGTTCACCACGCCCGGCTGCACCACGGCGCGCTGGTTCTCGACGTCGACTTCGAGAATGCGGTTCATGCGCGAGAAGGCGATCACGATGCCACCCTCTTGCGGAATCGAGCCCCCGCTAAGTCCGGTGCCGGCGCCACGTGCCACCACGGCGATGTTCTCGGCCGTGGCGAGCCGCATGATTTGGGAAACCTGTTCGGTCTTTTGCGGAAAGACTACAGCTCCGGGCGTACACTTGCGGATGCCCGCGTCGTACTCGTACAGCATGAGGTCTTCGGGGCGGTCCAGGACGGCATCCCGTCCGGCGATCTTGCGGAGATCATCGACAAGGCCGGGCAAGTTCACAGGCAAGGTAGCACCGCCTTCGGGGCTGTTACGATGTTACTCTCAACTCGAGTAAGTCTGAATATAGGCGCGCATCGCATCGGCCTCAACGGATTTCTCGTCAAGATGACAGCGCAGCAGATCGCGCAACGAGAGAAAGCCGACCAGCATAGGGCCATCGCATACCGGCAGATGACGAATGCCGTAAGTCTGCATCAGGCACAAGGCTTCGTCGGAAGTGCTGCTGGGAACAACCGTATGCAGATCGGTGCTCATCACTTCGGCGATATAGGTGGACAACGGATCGCGTCCCTCCGTCACCACGCGGCGCATAAGATCGCGTTCGGAGAAGATGCCGACCAGTTGCGTGCCGTCGAGGACGGGAACGGCTCCCACATTACACTCCACCATATAATGGGCGGCCTCGAACACGGTCTGATCAGGCTGGACGTAGTGAATTGTGCGACTGCTCAGCAGCTCCCGGATGGTTGCCATAGTGCCCTCCATGCAAGGCCATGTTCCGCCGAGCGCTACCTCCGCGTGCTCGCGCGGACCCGTACTTTGGCTCTGCGACGCCGGTGACTTTGCAAGTGGCGACTTCCGGTTCCCTGGGCGAGCCTAACCCTCGGGAGCGTAGGCGGAAGCGAGTATATTCCGAATGCTAAGCCGATGTGAAGTGGAATTTCCGGGTACGCGAACAGAAAATTAGGGCCACGTTTCGCGGGCTGTTTTACTGCGCTTTTAGGACCGGCACGCTCTTCCGTCGGCTTCGATTTTTCGATCGTGCTCTCGCGCAATTTACAATCGAGTGCATACCGGAACACCGGAATCCAATCAGGCAGGACGTGAAAGCGTGTCCGAAACTCGCATCGCTATTCTTGGACTCGGCAAAATGGGCAGCATTCTCATGCAGGCGTTTTGCCGTCAGAAGGTGCTGCAGCCCGCGAACATTGCCGCCACCGTAAATCACGCGGAAAGGGCTGCCTCACTTTCCTCGAAGTACGACATCGAAGTCACCACCGACAACCGTGCTGCCATTCGCAATGCTGATGTCATTTTGCTCTGCGTCAAGCCGCAGACCCTGGGTGACGTTGTGCGGGAGATTGAGCATGACCTGCGTCCTGAGCAACTGGTGATCTCCATCGCAGCCTCTGTTCCTACTGCATACATCGAGCAGCGCGTACCCGCTGGCATCGCTGTGGTTCGCGCTATGCCCAATACGCCGTCGATGGTCGGAGCCGGCATGACCGCCTTTTGCTGCGGCAAGGCCGTGAAGCCCGCCGATCTGGAAGTGGTTCGCAAACTCTTTGCGACAGTCGGGGAAACGGTGCGGGTTGACGAGAAGCACATGGACGCGGTTACCGGTCTGTCGGCAAGCGGGCCAGCGTACGTTTTTATGATCCTGGAATCGCTGGCCGAGGGTGGCGTCAAGATGGGACTGCCGCGCGACATCGCCATGAAGCTCGCCGGCCAGACGGTGATGGGCTCAGCCAAGATGATGCTGGAAACGGGCGATCATCCCGCGTTGCTGAAGGACGCCGTCGCCACGCCTGCCGGTTGCACCGTGGACGGCATTCTCGAACTGGAAGAGGGCGGCCTCCGTGTAACGCTCATCAAGGCGGTGGTCAAGGCCTCGCAGCGCGCCAAGGAATTGCTGTTTAGTTGAGCGCAGTCACCGCGAGACATACCCCGCGGTGGCTGATATCCTCAACCGTTTGGCGTTATTGCGGAGGAATGGCATCGAATGTCGAATAGTTTAGAGGGCCGCACCGTGGTGGTGTTCGGCGTCGCCAACAAACGCAGCATCGCGTGGGCCATTGCGCAGCAAATGCAGCAGGCCGGAGCGCAACTGGCCATCACCTACCAGAACGAGCGCCTGAAGCAGGAAGCCGATCACCTGATCGCGGCGCTGCCCAACTCGCAGGCGTTCCAGTGCGATGTCAGCCGCGACGAAGAAATCGCGAATCTGTTCGAGCAATTGAAGTCGCGCTACGGCAAACTCGACGCGCTGGTGCATAGCGTCGCATTTGCGCCCGCCGAAGAGCTGAAGGGCGAGTTCGCCGACACCAGCCGCGAGGGATTCCGCATTGCGCTCGACATCAGCGTCTATTCGCTAGTGGCTCTCGCCCGCGCCGCTCGCCCGCTGATGACCGAGGGCGGCAGCATCATGACCCTCACCTATTACGGCGCCGAAAAAGTCGTGCCACGATACAACGTGATGGGCGTCGCCAAAGCCGCGCTGGAGGCGAGCGTCCGCTATCTGGCCTATGACCTGGGCAAGAACAAGATTCGCGTCAACGCCATTTCCGCCGGGCCGATCAAGACCCTGGCTGCGCGCGGCATCTCCGGCTTTGGTGACATGCTTAGCGCTCAGGCCGAGCGCGCTCCGCTGCAGCGTAACGTAGATGTTAAAGAGGTCGCCTCGACCGCTGTCTTCCTCGCCAGCGACGCCGCCACCGGCATCACCGGCGAAACCATCTACGTCGATTGCGGATATAACATCATGGGGTTTTGAAAAGCAGTTGTCAGTGGTCAGTTGCCAGTTTTGGGCTCCCAAACCAAATCCAGTAGATGTATTGACATGTGTACGTACAAACTGGTAAGCTGATTATAGGCAAGCATGCCATGAGGACAAGAACCGAAACAACCGCCGGAAGCATGACATAGGTTTCGAAACGGCTACGCTGGTATTTGATGATCCGTACGCCCTCACGAAACGGGATTTGGAACATGACGAGGAGGAGCGGTTCGTCACCCTCGGAGCGATTGGTCCCGGCTCAATCCTGTTCGTAGTACACGTGAACCATGAGAGCGTGGAAAAAGCGGAGGTGATCCGGATTATCTCCGCCCGCGCCGCAACAGCTCGTGAGAGGAAAAGTTATGAAGAGGCTTACAAAAGAACAGAAACGCGAAATCGCGGTTATCGCGGCAAAGAAAGACGAAGACATTGATCTTTCTGATATGCCGGAGGTCGTCGACTGGAGCGATGCCGAGATGGGCAAGTTCTATCGCCCCCCGAAGAGACCAGTTACCATGCGCCTGGATGCCGACGTGGTCGAATGGCTGAAGAGTTACGGACCCGGTTACCAGACGAAGGCCAATCTGCTTCTGAGACATGCTATGAGAAGCACCCGATCGTCAAAGGTGGCCGGAAAACGTCGCAGGGCGTAGTCGCTTCGTCGGCGTTCCGGCCAGCTTTCCCCGCTACTTTCTCTTCACCACAATCTTCCGCTCCTGGTCGCCTTTGCGCTCGAGGCAGATTTCCACGTCCCGCTCCCTCTCGAAGCGGGCGAACTTTTCTCCCCACTCCAGCAGCACCAGGTTGCCGGGCTCGGCGAAGAGTTCGTCGAGACCAAGCGTGTCGAGCTCGCGCGGCGTGTCGATGCGGTAAAGATCGACGTGGAACAGGTTCACCTCGGGACCGCGGTACTCGTGGATGAGGGTAAACGTTGGGCTGGTGACATCGTCTTGCGAAGCGGCATGCAGGCCTTCCGCGATGCCTTTCACCAGCGTGGTCTTGCCGGTGCCGAGATCGCCGCGCAGGATCACCATTCGCGCCGCCTTCAGCGTGGGCGCAAGCTTGCGTCCGAGCGCCATGGTTTCCTCGGCCGAGTGCGTGATGTGCTCGTGGGTGCTCATCGCGGAATGAACGCCAATTTTAGCAGGCAGCACACCGCAGATTGCATCATCCGCGGCGCCTCGAGTTGAACAACTCAACGAAATACCTGGCAGCCAGGAAGACGGTCGGTCCCTTGAGGATGTGATGAAGGCTCCGGGGGGGGTGCAGGTCCTCGCGGGCTGAAGCCCTCATGACAAAAATAAAGGGCTTAACGGCGCACCTAGTGCGCCCCTTCTAATGCAGCCGGTATTGGCGCGGTTAGGTTAGAACCCGCCGCAGAAATCCCTGCAGGCCGACATATCCGAGAACGGCTAGACAAATGGTGAGAGCCAGAAACGATGTCCACGCCGGCATATGCGGCAAGCTAGGAGTCAGCGTGGAGCGCAGTCCTTCGCTCATGTAAACCAGGGGGTTGATCAAGATCAGTATCTGCAGCCAGCGCACATGCGCCAGCATTGCCCAGGGATAATAGACGCAGCCGAGAAACGTAATGGGCACAACGACGATGCCGAACATCAGCGCGATCTGCTCGGGTCGCACGACCGTTCCGATGGTCAGACCGACCGCGCCGGAGACCAGGCTGGCCAGCAGCAAAATGCCAATGAGCGTGGGCCAGCTGGATACATGGACCTGTACTGGTGACACGGGAATGAAGTAAACCATCGGGAAGATAACCAGCGCTGCGAGGATGCTCTGCAGGGCGCTGAAGAAAATCTTCTCTACCGCAACCCAGGTAACGGGAAGTGGCGACATGACGCGATCGTGGATCTCGCGTGTGGCCCCAATCTCCATGGAAAGGGGCAAGGCCGTGGCCATAATGCCCTGAATGAAGATGCCGACAGCGAGCAGTCCCGGCAGCACCAACGTACCGAAGCTGGCCCCCGCCGAACTCTGAAAGCCCTGTCCGACCTTCGGAAATAGGTAGGTGAAGACGAAGACAAAAAATAGCGGGTTCATCACGGTGCGAATCAGGAAGGCGACGAATTCCCTTCGCAACACGCTGATATCGCGCAGAAACAATCCCCAGAAGGCGCGCCAATACAAGACAGAATTAGTCACGCAGCTCCCTTCCCGTCAACTTGATGAACACCGTTTCCAGACTGGTTTCGCTGACTGACATGTCGCGCAAGTTATCTCCGGCGAGGGCCACAATCTCCGGCAGCAAGCCACTTCTTCCGTCAGTGAACACTCGCAGTCCAGACGCGTGGCCCTCCACCGCAGTCACGCCCGGCAAGCCGCGCAAACGAGCTGGCAAACTGTCCGCTTGCGCATCCTGAAGGTGCAGTTCGAAAATCTTCTGCGCGCCCACGGCGCTCTTCAACTGGTCGGGTGTGTCGCACACCAGTATTTTGCCGTGGTCAATGATGGCCACCCGCTCGCACAGTTGGTCAGCTTCTTCCATGTAGTGAGTGGTCAGAACGATCGTGATGCCCTTCTCGCGAAGCCCGCGAATGACGTCCCACAATGCCAGACGCGTCTGAGGGTCCAGGCCTGCGCTGGGTTCGTCAAGAAAGAGAACCAGCGGCTCGTGTGCGATGGCGCGAGCGATTTGCACACGCTGCGCCAGCCCTCCGGACAGTTCGCGGGGAAAAGCTTTGCTACGCTCGTTGAGCTTGAACAGCTCCAGGAGTTCCGCCGTCTTCTGCGAAGAATGCGCATGGCTCAATCCGAAATAGCGGCAATGGAAGTAAAGGTTCTCCCAAACCGTGCATTGCCGGTCCAAGGTATTGAATTGCGTCACCACCCCCATGAAGCGGCGGGCTTCCGCGGGATGCGCGACTACGTCAACACCCGCAATCGTCACCTGGCCGCTGGTAGGAAGCGCACGGGTAGTGCAAACACTGATGGTCGTGGTTTTGCCTGCGCCATTCGGACCGAGCAGTCCGAACAATTCGCCACGCGCAACGGAAAGATCGATTCCCTTGACCGCCTCAACCGGCGTTTTACCGGGATACGTCTTGACCAGTTCTCGAATGTTGACAATCAGGTCTGCTGGCGTGCTCACGGCTCTCCGCTATTCGAATGAGGTTGTGGATTCCAAACGGTTGACAGCAGTTTACCAAGCCAGGAGGCGACAAAGAATTTCAGGACTTGGAAGCAGCTGACAATCTGCTAGAGCGCTTGTCCAGCGCAGAATCCCGAAGCCCAGGCCCATTGGAAGTTATGACCTCCGAGATGGCCGGTCACATCGACCACCTCGCCGATGAAAAACAATCCTGGCACTTTGCGGCTCTCCATGGTTCTTGCCGAAAGTTCATCGGTGTCGATCCCGCCAGCGGTGACCTCGGCTTTTTCATAGCCCTCCGTCCCCTCTGGCAGAACTTGCCAGCGATGAAGCTGACTTTCCATTTCGTCGAGAGCGGAATTGGTCCACCGCTTAGGCGGATGCAGTTCGAGCCAGCGCTCGGCCAGTCGAATGGGCAACGCTGCATGCAATGCGGATTTGGCCGTCGCAAGATCGCGGCGGGCACCGTCTTGTCGCAATCCAGCCGTAATCTTCAGCCCAGGAGCCAAGTCAATCGCGATTGGCTCGGAGCGATTCCAATAGGAGGAGATCTGCAGGATGGCGGGTCCACTCAATCCGCGATGGGTAATCAACAATTTCTCGCGAAAGTGCTGACTGCTGGTTGACACGACCACTTCCGTCAGCGACTCCTGCCAGATCGCAATAGGCCTGCTTATCTTCTGGATTGAAGGTCAGGGGAACCAAGGCGGGCCGGCATTCGCGAATCTTGATCCCGAATTGCTGCGCGATTTCATATCCCAACGGAGTTGCGCCGATCTTCGGTATCGACAATCCGCCGGTCGCGACCACCAACGCGGGCGCATGGAATTCGCTGGTTTCGGTTCGCACGACAAACCCGTCGCGCTGCTGAACTTCCAGCCGCCTCGTCTTTACAAAAATCTGCACTCCGGCAGTACAGCATTCGGCCTCTAGCATTTCCACGATCTCTTGCGACGACCGATCGCAGAAGAGTTGACCCAGCTTTTTCTCGTGATAAGGAATTCGGTGCTTCTCGACGAGTCTAATGAAATCCGCGGGCGTGTAACGGGCGAGCGCCGATTTGCAGAAGTGTGGGTTCTCTGACAGGAAGTTGTCTGGCCGGCAATGTAGATTGGTGAAATTGCAACGCCCGCCGCCCGAGATCAGGATTTTCTTGCCGACGCGATCGGCATGTTCCAGCACGGCGACCCGGCGGCCTCGCTTACCCGTTTCGATAGCGCACATCAGGCCGGCCGCGCCGCCACCGAGAATAATCACGTCAAAAGTTTGCCTGATCAATCCACGAGTCTCAGGTTTCGAGTTACAAGTTTCAAGCCTAAACTTCTCCCCAGGCACGACTCTCTTATAATGGATTTCTGTCGAACGAAGAATGCACTCTTCTCTAGTCCGAACAGCAGTTGCCAATTCAAATTTGAACGAAGGTCCCACTTACTCGGCCTCGTCACGATACCAGTGGATCTGGATCGTGCTGCTTTGGGCCATCGTTTACGTCCCGGGCCTGTTTTCGCCGCCGCTACTGGACGATGCTGATTCGATCCACGCCGAGGCAGCGCGCGAATTGATTGTCCGCCACGACTGGACCACGCTCTACATTGACGGCGTACGCTACCTGGAAAAGGCGCCCCTGATGTATTGGGGAATGGCAGCCAGCTACGTTATTTTTGGGGCGAAGGACTGGGCGGCCAGATTGCCGCTTGCGCTTGGTGTGCTGGCACTCCTGCTGGTTACCTACTCGCTGGGCAAGCGAACGCTAGGAGAGCGCGCGGGTTTCTGGGCAGCAGTAGTGCTTACCGTTTCGGTCGGTCCATACATCTTCACGCGCTTCATCATTCCCGACCTGCTGGTGGGCTTATGGCTCACGCTCGGCCTCGATTTTTTCCTACGAACTTTGGACGAGAAACCTCCCTCAATTCTGTCGTGCTGGGGACTGGCGGCGACGGTAGCCCTGAATGTACTCACCAAAGGTCTGATCGGTCTGGTATTTCCGGCGGCGATTATCGGTCTGTATCTGATCCTGACCGGAAGTCTCAAGCACCTGCTGCGAATGCGGCTGCTCTCGAGCTTTGCCGTCTTGCTGGTCATTGCGGCGCCGTGGCATATCGCGGCTGCGCTGGAGAACCCGCCTGCCGGGCAGTCACGAGGTTTTCTCTGGTTCTACTTCATCAACGAGCAGTTTCTTCGGTACCTGGGCAAGCGCATTCCACCCGATTACGACACCGTCCCTCTTATAGTTTTCTGGGGACTGATGCTGGTATGGCTGTTTCCCTGGTCGGCGTTCGTCTTCCAGTCGCTGGCGCAGGTCCCGCACCGCTGGAGCGAGTGGCACAGCGGCATGAACCGGCGACGACGCGCAATGCTGCTCTACGCGGTCTGGGCGGCAGTAATACTGGTATTCTTCAGCTTCTCGACTCGCCAAGAGTACTATGCCATCCCCGCACTGCCAGGGCTCGCGTTGCTGATCGGTGGCTGGCTGCAAAAGGAGGATGCATCGCCCGCAACCTCCAATTCGCGGCGCAGTGGCCGAATCGGCTCGATGGTCTTGCTGGTCGTGTCGGTTGTTGTCTTTGTGACCGCGATGTTCCTGCTGGTGCAGAGCAAGAGCATGCCAGCCGATAGCGATCTGGCTGACTTACTCAAGAAGAACCCGAACGAATACGCCCTTGCTCTTGGACACATTTTCGATCTGACTCCTCGGGCCTTGGGGCTTTTTCGCGAGCCGCTGACGATATTTTCGATTGCGTTGTTCGTGGGCACTGCGCTGAATCTGTTGTACCGGCGGCGCAATTTTGCCCAAGCCGGCAACTGGGTGTTGACCATCATGATGGTATTCGTGCTGTTCGCCGTGCATCAGGGTTTGGTGATATTCTCTCCCATCCTTTCCTCGAAGAAACTGGCGGACGCGATCGAGCAGGAATATCGGCCGGGGGATGTGCTGGTCGTCAATGGAACTTACGAGGACGCTTCCACATTAAACTTTTATACACGCCAGCCGATCCACATTGTGAACTCGCGCGATGAGGGCAACATGTATTATGGAGCGCTGTTCCCGGATGCTCCGGCGATCTTCGAAGACGATGCATCACTGCGTACCTTGTGGAAAGGCCCGAAGCGCATTTTTCTGTGGGTGGAAGAGGACAATATTCCGCTGTTTATTAAGCAGAGCGGCGGCTATCACCTGGCACGCAGCGGGGGAAAACTGATTCTCATGAACCAGGCGCTGCCGCGGAATCAGTAGCCTTAGCCGGCAAATTGAGAGATACTGACAAGCACTCGTTACGATTATGCTCCGGCGGGAACGTCGCCTCGGGTTCGAGCCGGGCACGAATCGGCTTTCGTCCCTGTGTGGTCGTTTAGAAACGGAGACCTAGCGGCCTGAGAAAGCACACTTTGATCCCTATAGCCCCAGTCTTGTTTGCGATGGCGGGCGCCATTCCGACCTGGCACCTGTTGCGACAAGTACTGTGGTGTGTCGCCCTGCTGGGCTCGCTGACCTCGACCGTCTTTCTTGGGATGGTCTTGTTCGCCGCCCTCCGTTACATCATGACGTGCCGGGGCCTGCGGAAGCGAGCACTCAGCGTGGCGCTGGATGAACTGCCTTCGGTGACTATCCTAAAGCCGCTTCACGGCATGGAGCCGCGGCTCGAGGAGAACCTGGAGAGCTTCTTTCGCCAGGATTACCCTGACTTTACAATTGTCTTCGGCGCCCGCAGCTGTGAAGATCGCGGGCTCGCGGTCGTCGATCGCCTGCAGGCCAAGTACCCGCAGGTCCGAACGCGAATCGTCGTCTCGGGTAACCCTTCGTGGCCTAACGCCAAGGTTTACTCGCTGAGCAAGATGATCGCTTCTGCCACCGATGAGTTTTTTGTCATCAGCGATAGCGACATCCTGGTTCGCCCCGACTTCTTACGCAATGTGATTCCGCCCTTGCTGAATCCGAAGGTGGGATTAGTGACATGTCTTTACGAGGGCATCCCTGCTCACGGTCTCTGGTCGCAGCTTGAGGCGCTGGGAATGTCGATCGAGATGCCGGCGGGCGTGCTTGTGGCTGAGATGGTGGACGGCATGAAATTTGCCTTGGGCGCCGTGATGGCGGTGCGACGGGACGCGGTAGAAGCCATCGGTGGCATTCGCGAGACTGCCCACTTTTATTCCGATGACTTTGTCCTCGGCAACCGCGTAGCGGAGGCCGGATATGAAGTCGTGCTATCGCATTACAAAGTAGGGCATGTGCTGGCCAGCCGCTCGCTGCCGAGAACGCTCGGCGACCAATTGCGCTGGATGAAGAGTACGCGTTTCTCACGTCCGCTGGGACATGTTGGGTCGGGTCTCACGTACGCGATCCCGTTCGGCCTGCTGGCGCTGCTGTTGGGTTTGGGTAGCCGCCATCGTCTGCATGCTGGTTTCGAACTGTTCATCGTGGCTTGGCTGAATCGCATGATACTGGCCCTGGCGGTGGGATGGGGCATCATGCGCGATCGCCGTTCTCTGTGGCTGTGCTGGTTATACCCTCTACGCGACTTACTGGGATTTGGGGTGTGGGCGGCCAGCTTCTACGGCAAGACATTTTTCTGGCGCGGCGAAACCTACCAGTTTGGCGACCAAGGCAGAATTATGCCGGAGCAGCGTCCTGTCAGTTTGCTTGGTCAGAGCTTGCCGCAAGGCCGCGACTAAATGTCACTAAGATCGCTCGAGTTTTCCGTCGTGCAGTCTGAAGTGCAGGCCGCGCCATTCCACTTCATCTCCGAAATAGCTGGTCAGCCAAATTGCCAGCCCCACCGCGTCGCGCAGCGGTAGAAGCCATAGTTGCGTCAAAACCTGAGGGTCTGCAAGCACTCCCCGGCCGACCACGATGGCTGATATCATGCGCAGAGCCGCAGCAACCGCAAGGACCAGCCACGACCACCATGTATCAGGTGCAAGCGCCGCAGCAAGCATCGACCAAACCAGCCCGAATGTCACGATCAAGCCAAAGTATTGCCCGGGACGCCGGTCTCTGACGTTACGCGCCCAACGCAACTGGTGCACCCAGAAATCACGAAAGCTGTAATCGGGCAATGCGGTCTCAACTACGATATCGGCGAGGCGCACCTGATATCCCGCGGCGGCGGCACGCGCGCCAAGTTCGTAATCGTCGCCCAAGTAGTCTGCCAGTGGTTCGAAGCCACCGATTTCGCGCAGCACAGTTTTCGTGGTCGCGATGGTTGCCCCCAGGCCGAAACGAAGGCCACCTTCCATGGCCCGCGCCACTAGCACGCCCCCGCTGAAGTCGGTGCTGAGCCCTAGCGCTTCGAGCTTCGAGCCCAGCGTCTTGCCCGCCAGTCCGCGATAGAGTGTCGTCACCACGCCGACTTCAGGCTGCGCCAACGGAGCAACCACGCGGCGCAGGTAATCGCGCGGGACCAGAATGTCGCTGTCATTGATGATGATGTACTCGTACTGAGCCTGCGGCAGCATCTGAGCAAGATTGCTGACTTTGCCGTTGAGGCCCAGCACGTTAGGACAATGCACGACTCGCAGCTTCGCCTGGGGAAATTCCTCGCATAGTTTCTCTACCAGCGTTAACGCCGGCTCGTTAGGGTCGCTTACGCCGAACAACACTTCGTATTCGGGATAGTCGAGCAAGCAATGGCTGCGAAAAGCAGTGTACATGTGGGGATCAAGCCCCTTTAGAGACCTGAGAATACTAACCGGAGGAGTGAAACGCGTTTCGCTGGGGTGGGAGCGCTCGCGCTGAAAACGCTTGGCCGCGAAAATACACATCGTGAAATATGCCGCGCCAGCCAGAGCCAGCAGCGCGGATAGCGCGGCAACAGCGGTGAGCGCGGAATGCATCGAGGCTTTTCAGATTAGCAGAAGAAGGAAAAGGCCCTCGCCCAGTCACTTAAGAATTGTCGTGAGCAGCGCGTGGGTTTGGGCGCGAGCGATCTGCTGTTCGGCGGAAAAGGCAAAAAAAACGGACCTCTCGCTCCTCCATACCGAGCGATAAGGTGACAGAAGCGGGAGCGTTCGGAGCCGGGGTTTCCGGCGGCTGTTAGGCAATGTACACGAAGGTTCCTTTTCTGTACATACTGGTATACTTAGCCGGGGGATAATTCGATGACTACTGCCAGCAAACGAACTCACAAACATTTTCAGTTGGACGCCTCCAAGATCAAGCGTGCGCAAAAAGCGTTGCACGCCAAGACGGAAACCGAAGCCATCGAGCGTGCTCTGGACTTCGCGATTGCGGAACACCAGAAGGACCGGTTGGTGCTTCAAGCCACAGAGCGTTTTATCAAGAGTGGTATTGAGATTAAGGACGTCTACGGCACTCTGGTTGGTTAGATGCAGCCAGCCCTCTTCGACACTTCCATCTATATAGCCGCTTTGCGTCGGGGAGATGATGCGGCCCTCGCCCTAAGGCGCCTGGCTGCTGGCGCACCATTGTGGTTGAGCGCGGTAGTGCTCGAAGAACTCTACGCTGGGGCTGGTGACCGGGAGTGGCGCCTGGTCGAGCGACTGGAGCGAGATTTTGAACGCGTGAAGCGACTGTTAGTACCCAGTCTCAGCGACTGGACCCAGGCCGGTCGAGTGCTGGCTCGCTTGGCGATTAAGTACGATTACGAACAAATCGGACAGGGGCGGCTAACCAACGACGCACTGATCGCGATGAGCGCCGGGCGGTTGGGCATCCGGGTGCTCACCGCCAATGAGCGGGACTACCGTCGGCTCGCCGAATTTCGGGCATTTCAGTGGCAGGTGACCACTGGTTAAGCGCGGTATGATGTACAAGAATTGCTGGAAACCTGCTTAGAGACATCCTAATGATCAACGGAAAGCGCGTCGCCGTCGTGATGCCGGCCTACAATGCTGAACAGACGCTGGAGGCGACGGTTCGGGAGATACCCGAACTGGTCGACATCCGCATCCTGGTGGACGATTACAGCAAGGACAAAACCGTTGAACTGGCGCACCGGCTTGGGGCTGCAGGTGTTCGTGCATGACCGCAACTACGGCTATGGCCGCAACCAGCAGACATGTTATCGCGAGGCCCTCGCCGCCGGCGCCGATGTCGTCATCATGGTGCACCCCGATTACCAGTACACTCCGCTGCTCACCACGGCCATGGCGAGTATGGTGGCTTACGATGTGTACGACGTGGTGCTGGGCTCGCGCATCATAGGCGGCCAGGCGTTGCATGGCGGCATGCCGCTGTACAAGTACATCTCCAACCGCTTTCTAACCGCTTTCGAAAACCTCTTTTTGCGCGTAAAGCTCTCCGAGTATCACACCGGCTATCGTGCTTTCAGCCGCAAAGTCTTGACCGAACTGCCGCTTCTGGAGAATTCCCCGGACTTCGTCTTCGATAACCAGATGCTGGCGCAATGCGTGCACTTCGGATTTCGCATCGGCGAAGTCTCCTGCCCAACCAAGTATTTTGAAGAGGCGTCTTCCATTAATTTTCGCCGCAGTGTGACTTATGGCCTGGGAGTTATGGCTACGACCCTGCAGTTTGCCTTCAATAAGTGGGGGCTGATGCGTCTTCCCCGGTTCAGCCCCGAGGGAAGAAAACTGGAGGTTGGAGGGCAGGATGCGCTCGCAGCCCCCGCAATGGAAGCCCAGATGGGCGGAGCCGGGCGGAACTAGGGCTGGCTGCGTCACCGAACGTTTGGGGCTATCGATTGTCGTGCTGGGCGGTCTAAAGATTAAACTGTTTCCACTGAAACAAGTTGCCCGGACTTCACGTATCTAGGAATGCGTTCCCGTTGGCGTGAAACGCAAGAGACCCAACACTGCGGTTTGGTCCATGGATTCTTCGACATCTAAGCGCACGCTTCGTCACGGCGGCTTCTTCCGCGAGCCGACGCTGATTGCGCTGCAAAATATGCGCGCACACAAGCTGCGCTCGTTCCTCATGTTGCTGGGCATTATTCTGTCGGTCTCCACGCTGATTCTGGTGGTCGCTCTCATCAGCGGGATGAACGGCTATTTCGCCAGCCGCGTCGCCAATCTGGGGGCAAACGTCTTTCTGATCCACAAGTTTCCCATCATCAGCGATTCCAAGGAGTTGCTGAAGGCGACCCGGCGTAATCGCGACATTACCTGGGAAGACTACGAGGCGCTACGCGACAACCTCAAGCTGGCACAGGCCGTTGGCGTGGAAGTGCGGCGCACGGCAAAAGTCCGTGCCGAGCGGCAAAACCTGGAGGATGTCGATATCCGGGGAGTGACGGCCAATATTGGCGACATGGACGTGGAAGAGGTCGCGACTGGCCGGTATATTACCGACAGCGATAATCAGCATCGCGACATGGTTTGCATGATCGGCGCCGATGTGGCCGACAAGCTCTTTGCCAATACCGATCCTATAGGCAAAACCATCGCCGTTGATGGGGAAGAGTTCCAGGTGGTCGGGGTGGCCAAAAAAATCGGCAACACCTTCGGACAATCGCAGGACAACTTCGTCTATATACCCATCGAGACCTGGCTGAAGATGTACGGGCGAAACAATACCTTGAGCGTCAACGTGCAAGCCCGCGGGCCGGAGTGGATGGCACGCACCAAAGAAGAAGCCCGGGTCTTGATGCGGGCGCGGCGTCATCTCGGTCCGAATGATGAAGACAATTTCGGCATCCTGGCCAGCGACAGTTTGATGGGCCTATGGCAGAGCCTGACGGGCACGCTAGCTTCCGGCATGGTCGGGCTGGTCTCAATTTTCCTGGTGATTGGCGGAGTGGTGATCATGAACGTGATGCTGGCGTCGGTCACTGAACGGACTCGCGAGATCGGCATACGCAAGTCGTTGGGAGCGAAGAAGCGCGACATTTTGCTGCAGTTCCTGGTTGAATCCACCGTGATGGCGGTGGTGGGCGGCGCCATCGGCGTGCTCATCGCCTGGATTCTGTCGGCCATCGTGCGCAGTACAACCCCCGTACCGATGGAGGTGCCCATCTTGGCGGTGATCGTGGCGATCGTGATCTCGTCGGCGGTGGGGATATTTTTCGGCGTCTATCCAGCGCGCAAAGCGGCGCGACTGGACCCGATTGAGGCGCTGCGGTATGAGAATTAGGTGAATAGTGGTTGGTGGATAGTGGATAGTAAAAATCGACGAGGTGACAAAACTGCCTTCCACGACGGGCTGCTAACGAGATGACAAAACGCCCTTTCCACGTTGGACGGCTGATGCTCTGAAGGACTCAAAATTAAACTCGATGTTCTATCCACTAACCACTATCCACTAGCCACTGGTTTTCTATGTTGCACTTTGGTGAAAATTCGCGGATGGCCCTGGAGACGGTGCGCGAGCACAAGACCCGCTCGCTGTTGACCGTGCTCGGCGTGGTGATCGGTGTGGCCGCTATGATCTTTGTGGCCTCCATTCTGGTTGGCGTCAGCCGCGACGTGTCGGGCTACCTCGACGATTACGGCACCAACACGCTCTTCATCTTTCGCTGGGACATGGGTATTTCTTTCGGCCGTATGAGCGCGGAACAGCGCATGCGCAAGCCGCTGACTCTGGAAGACGCCAAGGCCATCCAGCAAGAGTGTCCGCACGTCAAGTACGTGACGGCGGAAGTTTTTCCTCGCATCGATCCCGACCAACAGGGAGGGCCGGGAGCTTTGCAGGTCGCGCGCTACGGCTCGAAGGAAATCTCGAACCTCGATTACAGCGGCGCTACCCCTTCCTATCCTGATGTGTACAACGCGCACGTGACGCAAGGCCGCTTCTTCACCGAGTTTGAAGACTCCCACAGCATGGATGTCGCGGTCATCGGCGATGAAATCGACAAGAACTTTTTCCCCGCTCACGACGGCCTAGGCAAAACTATTTTGGTGGAAGGCATTCCTTATAAGGTGATCGGCGTGCTGGAGAAGCGCAAAGGGCAGCTCTTCAAGGATGAGACTGCCGATCGCGTGGTCAAAGTTCCTTACAACGCCTATAAGAAGCATTACCCTGCAGCCGACGAGCATTTCCTGGGAGCCGAGGCCTATTCCGGCCACAAGGATGAAGCGGAAGACGAGGTCCGTGGCCTGCTGCGACGGCGGCGCAACGTCCCCTTCGACAAGCCCGACAATTTTGGTCTGAGCAGCGCCGAGGCCATTGCCGACAACTTTCGCCAGATCATGAGCACAGTGGCGCTGATGACCATCGTCGTCAGCTCCATTGGCTTGCTGGTTGGCGGCGTCGGCGTGATGAACATCATGCTGATGTCGGTAACCGAACGCACGCACGAGATCGGTATTCGTAAAGCGATTGGCGCCCGCCGGGGCGATGTGATCCGTCAATTCCTCACCGAAGCCGTGGTGCTGACCGGATTGGGCGGGTTGGTGGGAGTCTTATTCGGCATCGCTGCCTCTGCCGCGCTGCCTCTAATCTTCCCTTCGATGCCGACCTCGGTTCCCATCTGGGCGGTGGTAGCCGCAGTGTTGATGGCAATGAGCGTGGGCTTGTTCTTTGGGATCTATCCCGCCGTCAAAGCTTCGCGCCTCGATCCCGTCGAGGCCTTGCGGTACGAGTAGTGGCTGAACCTGAATTGTTCATGAGGCTCACGCTTTGAAGGGGCACGGCCTCAGCCGTGCCGTTGAGTGCGCGTGGAGCGTTGGGCTTCAGCCCCTGAGGGAATTCGCAGTTCGCGTCAACACCGAAATCCCTCAGTGGCTAAAGCCGGTGTGATGAGAGCAGATTACGACACGGCTGAAGCCGTGCCCCTTCAAACCCTGCTGCCTTCTGCTACCGAAGCTGATGAATAATCCAGCTGAAGCGGTGCTGCACCTTATATAGCCAAGGTGAAACTGCTTAAGGAGAGGTTCAATGGCCATATGTTGCACGGCCGTGCCGACTCCATTATGATTTGCCGGCTGGAAGGGGATAAGCGATGAATTGTCACCGGCGGGCTTTCCGAAGAAAATATACTGTTCTTTTGATGTTACTCGGCATCTCGTCAATGGCGCTGGCAGATACCGTAACCGTCAGTATTGTGAATAGCCAAGCCGCTGCGATCTATGTCAGCTTTACCACGCTGAACCAAGCTCCGGGTATTATCACGTGGAATTCATCCGGGAACGGATGTGTCAACACCGGCAAGAGTGCAAATGCAGCCTACACTCAAATTAACGCTGGACAAACCTGTACCGCGTCCGCTGACACGTCCAGTAGTTCGTCACGCTTTTGTGCCGCCTTGGACAAAGCGCCCGCGAACTGCATGAGCGCCCAGACGCAACACCTGACCATGGTCGAAACCAATTTTGAGGCCGCCAGCAATCCCGGCTGTTTCAGTTCCGGCGCTGCCTGTGTTTGGTATGACATTAGCGTCATCCCCTCAACCTGCACCGACACTCTTTGGAAACAAAATCAGTGTGCCAACACAGGGGGTGCTTCCTACAATTTGCCAGTGACCCTTGCTTGCAGTGGCAATGCGGCAGAGCCGGTTTATACCTGCCAGGGACCAACGAACAGCACATACGGTCCGGAAAATTACCCTAGCAAGTGTGGAAATCCGAATGCAATCTGTGCAACCGGCACACCTAATTGCAGCAATGGAGTTAGCGCCTATTTCTATCCCATGTTTGATCCACCGGAAAACACGTATCAGCCGAACGCCGTTTGTGTAAAAGGCAGTCTGTCGATCAGCTTTCTTTCCGGATCTTGATTAGCCGCCAACTACGGACGCATTGCGCCTTCACAGGGCTAAGTACTGGAGCTCCATTCCTGGTGAGTTAAGTATCTGTCGGTTCCGGCACTCTCTCGGTTTGTGTCTGAATGATTGCTGAGCCTTCTAAATGGCGTCTTCTCAGGATGGCACATTTCTTTCCCAAGTCTGCCATTTGATCACCGAACCTTCCGACGTTCGCCCTTCGTGATCTAATACCCCTTTAACCACGGAGCCCCATGAAATCATCATCCAAAATGCTGTCTCGACTCGTGCAATCGCTTATGTTGCTGTGCCTCCTTGCCGCCGGCGCTCACGCGCAAAAGATCAAGGTCGAATACAACAAGGATCTCGACTTCTCCAAATTCAAGACCTACGCGTGGGGCCATCATGACGCGGTCTCGCGCCCCACGTTGGCCCTCGCCATTGCGGGCGCCATCGAAGAGGAACTGACCAAGCGGGGACTGCACAAAGTGGAGAGCAATCCCGATCTCTTCATCCAGATGTATGGAGCTGTTGATTCCGACATGAACGTCAGCTACAGCGACCCGCTGTATATGGGTATGGGTGGTATCCCTCCATTTGGCACCGCCTTCGTGATGTGGGGCTACATGCCGGGAGGAACCACCGCGGTCACCATTCATAAAGGTCAACTCGTGGTTGACGTCCTCGATGCCAGCCAGAAGAAGCTGGTATGGCGCGGCATGGCGACCGAGAAGCTCAGCGACAACAAACAGAAGCTGGTGAAGCAGGTCAATACCGCTGTCGAAAAGATGTTTCAGCAGTATCCCGCGGCGAAGTAATAGCGTCAAACTTTCTGCGGATACCTTCTCGCACTCCGCTGAATCGATATGTCTGCTCTCATCGAGGACTACGCCCTAATCGGAGACTGCGAAACCGCAGCGCTGGTCAGCCGTCACGGCTCAATTGACTGGCTCTGCCTGCCACACTTCGCGTCACCGGCGTGTTTCGCCGCTCTGGTAGGCACCGAAGACGACGGGCATTGGTCAATTGCCCCGAAAGAGAAGGCGCGCTGCACGCGGCGCTATCTCGATCACACGCTGGTCGTGGAAACCACCTTTGAGACCGATGGGGGTTGCGCTGTCCTGCTCGACTTCATGCCGCTCCGCAACGGCAGTCCCCACCTGGTTCGCATTGTGCGCGGCATTCGCGGCAGCATTGCAATGTGCGTGGAGCTGGTCCTGCGCTTCGATTATGGACGCTCCGTTCCGTGGGTGACTCGTTTGCAGGATGGCAGGCTCCGGGCGATTGCCGGCCCCGATATGGCCGTCCTGAATACCACTGCACGGTTGCGCGGCGAGAATCTTAAGACTCTCAGCGAATTCGCTATTGGCGCGGGAGAGTCGGTGACCTTCGCGCTCACCTACGGGCCTTCGTACGACGACCTTCCCGAGCCTATCGATTCCGAAAAGGCGCTGCACGAGACCGTCAGCTTTTGGGAAGAGTGGGCCGGACGCGCCAAGTTGCACGGCGAGTATGCCGATGCCGTGGAACGATCATTGATCACGCTGAAGGCGCTCACCTACCGGCACACGGGAGGAATCGTTGCTGCTCCTACCACGTCGCTGCCGGAACAATCAGGCGGGCCACGAAATTGGGACTACCGCTACTGCTGGCTCCGCGACGCCACCGCAACACTGCTCGCCTTGATGAATGCGGGTTACTTCGAGGAGGCCTGCGCCTGGCGCGATTGGCTGCTGCGGGCCGCGGCGGGGAGTCCCGATCAAGTGCAGATCATGTACGGCATTCGCGGAGAACGGAATCTTGCTGGAGTGGGAAGTCGGCTGGCTGGCGGGATACGAGGGTTCCAAGCCGGTTCGTGTGGGAAACGCAGCCGCCGAGCAACTCCAGTTGGACGTTTATGGCGAGGTTGCCGACGCGCTGCTGCACGCTCACCTGGGCGGCATACCTCCCAGCGACCCCGATATGGCGTTGCAGACATCCTTAACCGATCATCTGGCAACGATCTGGCAGCAGCCAGACCAGGGAATGTGGGAGGTGCGTGGCAACCCGCAGCACTTTACTTATTCCAAGGTAATGGCCTGGGTGGCCTTCGACCGGGCGGTCACGTCGGCGGAAAAATTCGGTCTGCAAGGCGTAGTGGAACGGTGGGGTGCGGTACGCGACAAGATCCATGCGGAGGTGTGCCAGAAATCCTACGACCCCGAACTCGGCTGCTTTACCCAGGCATACGGCTCCAAGGAACTCGACGCGTCTTTGCTGCTGATCCCGCAGGTTGGCTTTCTGCCCGCTACGGATCCACGTGTCCGCGGCACAATTGAAGCCATCGAGAAACACTTAATGGCCGATGGCTTCGTTCTACGCTACCGGACGGAAAGAGTGGACGATGGGCTGCCGGCCGGGGAAGGGGCCTTTCTTGCCTGCAGCTTCTGGATGGTGACCGCCCTCCGGATGCTGGGCCGGATTGATGATGCCAGGAACTTGTTTTCGCGTCTGTTGAACCTGCGCAATGACGTTGGGCTACTTGCGGAGGAGTACGATCCCAAGGCAAAACGTCAATTGGGAAATTTTCCCCAGGCCCTTTCCCACATCGCTCTGATCAGTGCTGCCTTCGGCTTCAACAGCACCAACAGTCCCAAACAGCAGCGTTCGGAATCCTCGGCTGGGCCGCCAGCAAATAGTGTCTTGAACGGATAAGGCGCCAGAGCGCGCAGGCCGCTATAACCTATGCGCCAAGGTGAATCATTACGCTTCCACGCCCGCCGGCTGAGCATTGCGTCGCGGACGACGGTTTTCTTGAAGGATCTTCTTGCGCAGGCGCAATGATTTCGGCGTGATCTCGACCAGCTCGTCGTCGGCAATGAACTCGATCGCTTGCTCCAGATTGAGGTTCTTGAACGGCACCAGTCGGATGGCATCGTCGGCCGTAGAAGATCGCATGTTGGTCAACTTCTTTTCGCGGACAATGTTGACCACCAGATCGTTATCGCGGGAATTCTCACCCACCACCATCCCTTCGTAAACTTCTACGCCCGGGCCAACAAACATTTCGCCACGCTCCTGCAGGCCCCAGAGCGCATATGCGGTGGTGTGTCCAGCACGGTCGGCAACCAGAGCCCCGGTCACACGATGTGGGATATCGCCTTGCCACTCGGTGTAACCGTCGAACAGCGAGTTCATCACGATGGTGCCGCGCGTGTCGGTTAGCAACTCGCTGCGCAGCCCAATCAGCCCGCGACTGGGAATCACGAATTCCATGCGGACGCGGCCGTAGCCGTGGTTGTGCATCTTCTGCATCTGGGCCTTGCGCGCGCCTAACTTTTCGATCACCACGCCCACAAATGACTCGGGCACATCGATGGTCAGCCGCTCCACCGGCTCCATCAGCTTGCCGTCCACCTGCCTGGTGACGATCTCGGGCTTACCCACTGCCAGTTCGAAGCCTTCGCGCCGCATCATCTCGATCAGGATCGCCAGTTGCAGTTCACCGCGGCCCATCACCTTGAATGAGTCGGTACTCTCGGCGTCTTCTACCCGAAGTGAAACGTTGGTCAGCAGCTCTTTTTCCAGGCGATCGCGGAGATTGCGGGAGGTAACGTACTGGCCTTCGCGCCCGGCAAACGGCGAAGTATTCACCATGAACTGGATCGCGATCGTCGGCTCGTCGATCGTCGTCACCGGCAAAGGCGATGGATTCTCGATGTCCGTAATGGTCTCGCCAATGTTGATGCCTGTCACGCCGGCGACCGCGACGATGTCGCCCAACTCGGTGGCGACGATATCCGTCCGCTTGAGGCCGGAGAACGAGAACAGCTTGGTGATTTTGATCTTCTCCATCGATCCGTCGCGCTTGGCAATAGCAACGTCTTCTCCGGTGCGCAGCGTCCCGTTGAATACGCGCGCGATAGCCAGCCTGCCAAGATAATCGCTGTAGTCAAGATTGGCGACCAGCACCTGTAGCGGCCCGTCCGCATCGCCCGTCGGCAGAGGGATGGTGTCAACGATGGCGTCAAACAATGGACGGAGATTCTCCCCGGGACGATCTATGTCGGTGGTCGCCGTGCCGACCCTGGCGTTGGTGTAGAGCACGGGAAAATCGAGCTGGTCCTCCGCGGCGTCCAGGTCAATGAAGAGGTCGTACACCTCATTGAGCACTTCTTGCGAACGTGCGTCGGGGCGGTCGATTTTGTTGATCACCAGAATCGGCGGCAGCTTGGCTTCCAGCGCCTTGCTCAGCACATAACGCGTCTGCGGCAGCGGACCCTCGCTGGCGTCCACCAGCAACATCACACCGTCCACCATCTTGAGGGCGCGCTCAACTTCGCCGCCGAAATCGCTGTGGCCGGGCGTGTCTACGATGTTGATCTTGATGTCGTGATAGAAGATGGCGGTGTTCTTGGCCAGGATGGTGATGCCGCGCTCACGCTCCAATTCGTTGGAATCCATCACGCGCTCGACGTGGGTCTCGTTGGCGCGGAAGGTACCGCTCTGGTTCAGCATGGCGTCAACCAGGGTGGTCTTTCCGTGGTCCACGTGCGCGATGATGGCGATGTTGCGAAGACTCTTGCTCAAACTAACGTCCTTCCTGTTGGGAAAACCGCGTGCGATGAGGCAAACGGAGGGGTAATAGGGCCAGTATCAGTTTACAATAGGCGCCGTAGAACTCATTCACCACGGAGAACACAGAGAGCACGGAGGAGAAAGGCCGTGACGGAGAGGACCATATCGAGGGCTGCTCCTTCGTTGGCATCCGCGTTGCTGTTGCTCGGTTCCGCGGCCGGGTGGCAGAGTTCTGCCACATCCGGCAATCAAACTCCCCAGTCGTCCCCCACTTCGGAGTCGCAGAGCGCGCCATGCAAGTCCCAAGCGCCCACAGCCGTGAATCCGTTTGATACCTGCAAGTACTGGCCACTCGCGCTCGGACCAGGAGTTCACGCTCCACGGCCTGTGTCCGCTCCCGATCCCCAGTACCCTGAGCCTGCGCGGAAGGCCAAGCTAAACGGAAGCGTCGTGCTGGCGCTGGCGATCGATGACAAAGGCAATGTGGACGACGTTAAAATCGTCAGCTCCTCGAACCAGGTATTCGAGCAGAACGCGATCGATGCCGCCAAACAATGGGTGTTTCTGCCCGCGACCAAGAACGGCAAACCCGTGGCCGTGCAGGAGAATGTAGACATGGGCTTCAGACTGTATTGATTTAGAATCGAACCAGCCGTTCGACATTCCCAGGGACCTTGATGCGCCTTCTTACGCTGATCGCTCTGTCGATCTGTCTGTCACTTCTCGCTGCCACGGCTTGGGCCCAGGCCAGCAGTGCACGGCCTGAGTCGTCATCGACCGTCTCAACGTCCTCAGCCGACTTTTCCGGCGACCAGACGTTCTCGCAATTTCAGCGGGTCACCAAGGGCATGAAGCCGCCGAAAGCCATTCATGCGCTTGATCCAGCGTTTCCTGATTTGCCGCCCGACGCGGAGCAGCGCGGCACGGTCGTCATGCTGGTAGGCATAAACGCAAAAGGGCGTGTTGAGGCGGTTCGCGTGCTTCGCAGTGACGAACATGCTTTCGAGACGAGCGCCGTGAACACCGTGAAGAAATGGAAGTTTCGTCCCGCCGAAAAGGACGGACATACTGTGCCGGTGCAGGTGACCGTGGAGATGAAATTCGAGAAATAATCAAGGGTTAGGGGCTAGAGATTAGGGCCTAGGTGGCCTGGCAGTCTCCGTCGAACGGATGATGATCTCTTCAAGTTCCTGACCCCTGGGCCCGGGCCCTGGATCCTGACTTCTGCGCGATAATAAAGCTACATGCTGAATCAGATTACATCGCTTACCTCTTCGCAGCCGAAGCCCGCCGAAGATGCCGTCGATTTGCTTATCGGCTGTCATCAGCGCATACGTCATTTCACTGGCGTCGCCGTCAAACTGGCGCATGCGCACGGTGCCTCTACGGACGAGATCGTCCAAGCCGCGGCGGGTCTCCATCGCTACTACAGCGTCTCGCTACCGTTACATGAGGCGGATGAGGACCAGAGTCTTGAACCTCGTTTGCGCGCGGTTGGCGGCGACCAGATCCAACACGCACTGCTGGCGATGGGCGATCAGCATCAGGCAATCGATGAATTGATCGAGCGCCTGCTGCCATTACTGGTGTTGGTGAGGAACAACCCTCATGCTTTGGCTGATGTTGGCGGCGAGATGTGCTCCATCACGAACGCCCTGGAAGAAATCTTGGGAGCGCATCTGCAGATGGAAGAAGAGGTGATCTTTCCGGCGATTCGCCAGGCTTTGCCCGAGAACGCTCGTGCGGAGATATTGCACGAAATGCAGGCGCGGAGGAAGCAGTAGCCAGTAGCCGGTCAGTTGCCTGTTTCTTCGGTAGAATTTGTCGCGATGTCTTTCTGGCATCTAACGCTGCTGGATAGCGCTGATGGGAACAATCTGTCGGCGTTTCCGGAACGTATTACGATATGGAGCCGATCGAAAAGAGCGCATTGACTCGCGATCCGGGGGACGAGATGCGGCTGGTGGCGCGCATCCGCGCCGGGGACCAGCAGGCCATGTCCGAGCTCTACGACCGGTATTCCAAGGTGGTATATGCCGTTGCGCTGCGCGTGCTCCAGGATGCTGCGGGAGCGGAGGATGTGCTCCAGGACGTTTTTCTGCAGCTGTGGCGAAATCCAGATGCCTTCGATGCCAGCCGGGGAAGCTTGGCCGCCTGGCTGGCGGTGATCGCCCGCCATCGCTCGATCGACCGGTTGCGCAAGCGGCGTCCAGAGACTGACATTGAGGATTGCGTTATCGCCAGCGGTCCCGATTTGCGCGATGAGACCGAGCGGGCCTTGATCATCGAGAAAGTGCGCGGCGCACTGGAAGGAATGAGTCCCGAGCAACGCCAAGCCATGGAGTTGGCGTTTTTTCAGGGCCTGACGCATACGGAAATAGCGGAGAAAACAGGTGAGCCTTTGGGTACGATTAAGACGCGCATTCGAAGTGGACTGCAGCAGTTGCGGGCGAAGTTTGCGCAATGAAGACACACGACCAATTCGCGGAAGACCTGGCCCTGTACGCGCTCGATGAGTTGACCGGCTCCGAGCGCCAGGAGTTGGAAGCGCACCTGGACACCTGTGCTGCGTGCCGTCGCGAGTTGCAGGCGTTGCGCGGTGACTTGGGACTGCTCGGCTTGTCGAGCAGCGGGCCGCAGCCGCCCGCGCGCAGCAAGGACCGGTTGATGCGGGCCATCGCCGCCGAACCGCGGGGCGTTTCTTCATCGCCTTCTCCTGCTCGGAGAAGGCTGTGGGCAACCTTAATTCCGGCCTTCGCGGCGTTGGGCCTATTGCTAGTCGTCTTCGTGCTGGCGCGCAACAACAGCTACATGCACGATCAGATTGCGGAACTGGCCGGTCACAACCAGGACCAGGCGATCCAGCTTGACCGCCTGAACGAAGAGATGAGGTTGCTCACCGCGCCCGACGCAGTTCACGTGTCGCTGAATCCGCAAAAGTCCCCCAAGCAGCCGAATGGCACCGCTATCTTCAGCCCCTCCCGGAACCGAATGATGTTCATGGCGAGCAACATGCCTCAGGTACCGGCAGGCAAGGCTTACGAGCTGTGGATCATTCCCATGAACGGCGCTCCGATGCCGGCGGGGGTCTTCAAGCCCGACGAGCACGGCAATGCCATGATGATGGACCACAAGATGCCCGCTGGTGTCGAAGCGAAAGCTTTCGCGATCACCGTGGAGAACGAAGAAGGTTCCAACAAGCCGACCTCGCCGATCATGCTGATGGGCGAGGTGTCTGCGGGCGCGTAAGGCTCTGGCCATTCAGAACCCGCGACTATTTCGGCATCGATTTGCACAACCTCTCACAGTCTTTCCTCAAGTATCGGTGGCAGGGCTCTAGATAAGTCGCTGGTGGAATGGCGAGATATGGCTAAACTAGTTCAACGTGGCAAACCCTGGGGATTTTGCATACACCGTCAAGCAGCAGGCTGACATCGTCCGCATTGTGGGCGAGTACATGACGCTGCGCAAAAGCGGCGCACAAAATTTTCAGGGACTGTGCCCGTTTCACCAGGAAAAAACTCCGTCGTTCTCCGTTCATGCCTCGCGGCAATTCTTCCACTGCTTTGGCTGCGGCGCCTCGGGCGACGTCTTCAATTTCGTACAGAAGATCGAGAACGTCAGCTTTCCGGAAGCGGTTCGCCTGATCGCCGAGAAGCTCAAGATTCCTCTGCCCAAGATGAGCTACTCCTCGCCTGAGGAGGAGCGTCAGGCTGGCCTGCGTGTCGGGCTCATTGAAATTCACGAGCGCGCCTGCAAGTTCTTCCAGGAACAACTGCGCCGTCCTGAGGCGGCGCATGCGCGCGAGTATCTTGCTTCGCGAGGCATCAGTCCCGAGATCATCGCCGAGTTTCGCATGGGTTACGCGCCCGAGTCGGGCTTTCTGCTGCGTGATGCGCTGCGCGGACAATATGACGACGCTTTGCTTCGCGAGTCCGGGTTGTTCTCATGGAAGGGCAAAGAGCAGTTGTCAGTTGCCAGTAGTCAGTCGCCAGAACCTTCCGAGGCAACCGTCCCACCGACAACTGATAGCCGGCAACTGGCAACTATGTATTCCCGGTTTCGCAACCGGGTAATGTTTCCTATTACCAACGAATCGGGCAAGGTGATTGCCTTTACCGGCCGCACGCTGGCGAGCGATGAGAAGTCCGGCCCAAAGTATCTGAACTCGCCAGAGACGCCGATCTACTCGAAGTCGCGGGTGCTGTTCAATCTCGACAAAGCCAAAGAGCCTATTCGCAAGCTGGAGTACGCCATCCTGGTCGAAGGCCAGATGGACTGCATCTCGGTGTACACGGCAGGATTTCGCAACGTGATCGCCAGTTCAGGCACGGCCTTCACCGAACTGCAAGCGCGGCTGCTGGGACGATTCAGCAAGAACATCGTGGTGAACTTCGATCCGGATACCGCCGGCGCGGCGGCGGCGGAACGTTCGCTGGCGCTGCTGGTGAGCGAAGAGTTTCAGATCAAGGTTCTTACCCTCGAGGCGGGATTCGACCCCGACCTGTACATTCGGCGCAAGGGGACGGCAGCGTATGGTGAGGCGCTGGCACATTCGCAGAAATACTTCGATTACCTGATTGAGCGCTCGCGCGGGCTGTTTCCCGCTCGCACTCCCGAAGGCAAAGTGAAGGCCTTGAACTACCTGCTGCCGCACATTCAGCGCGTCCCCAGCCGCATCGTGCGCGACGAGTGGGCAAACGAGATCTCGCACCGGCTTGGAATCGAATCGGCGGTGCTACGCCAGGAACTGCGCCACGCCGCGGGCACGCGTTCAGCTTCGCGAGTGAATGCTCCCGCCGCGATGGTACTGACGGATGCCGAACGCGTATTGATACGGGCGCTGGCCAGCCAAGAGTTGTCCCGCAGCCCGGTCAGCGACCGCGGCGGTCAGGACCTCGACTTTGAGCCGGCGCGGCAGGCGCACTTTGCGCTTTCCCGTGAGCGGCTGCACAGCGGAACCGCGGCGGAAGGTTTGCTTGATTCCCTCTTGCTGGCGCACGAACAGGGCCTCGATCCAATGTCACTGCCGCTAGAGGAACACGCTCGCAGCTTGCTGGCGTCTGTGCTGATGGATGAGCACGAAGAACTCACGCCCGAGTTGTTAGAGAGTTCAATCCGGTCATTGCGCCGCCGCGTTTTCCGTCGGCAATTGGAAGATCTTCAGGTGCAGTTGAAAGAGGCAGAGCGGCAACAGGATTCGGCATCGGCTGCGAGGCTGCTTCAAGAACGGGTAAAGCTCCGGCGTGCGATGAGCGCAACAGCGGAAGGCGCGTAGTGGTTATCGACGCGCCGACGCCGGGCAAAGATCCCTCAGCGGTAAGCGGCGATTACTTTTAAGCAACTGATTCAAAAGGATGAAGCTAACTGCCTGGAACCAACATCTAATTTTCAGGGTACTTTCCGACCTCTGAGGCGTGGTCCAATTCAGGGTTCGAGTGGTTACCAGGGTTTTATGATTCGTAAAAAGGCTAGGAAGCGGGCCCTGCCTATGATAAAATCTGAAAGTTTGTGCGCATGTCGGTACCGCAGTGCCGTTCCCGCCGTGGTGTGCATGGAAGAGGCGCGCCGCCTAACCGGCGCCATTTAGAGGAAACTCCGCTTTGGCTCTTGATGATAAGTTCGAAGACATTAAAAAATTGATCGATGCCGGAAAAGAAAAGGGCTACCTCACTTACAACGAGGTCAATGATCTTATCCCGCGCGAGATGCATTCGCCCGATGACCTCGAGGACCTGCTGACCACCATCGGCACGCAAGGCATCGATGTGCTCGAAGGTCCGAAGATCCCCGGCTCTCTCGACAAGAAGTTCGATGCCGAGCTCGAGGCCGGCGAGGACGTTGAACTGGACCTCACTCCGGGCGCGCTGGAAAAGACCAATGATCCGGTCCGAATGTACCTGCGCGAGATGGGCACGGTTCCGCTGCTCACCCGCGAAGGCGAAGTCGAAATCGCCAAGCGCATCGAACGCGGACAGCTACGCGTACTGAAGGCGTTATCCCGCTCGCCCATCGTCATTCACGAAATCGTTGGCATCGGCGAGGACCTGAAGCGCGGCGTTCGTTCCATCAAGGAAATCGTGCTCTTTGACGAAGAAGAGATCACGGAAGAAGTGGTCCTCAATCGCCTGAAGGAGATCACGGGCAGGATCGATGAGCTTGCCAAACACTATAAGAAGTCGATGCAGCTCTTCGAGCGGCTGTCTGAAATTCCGCAGAAGAAGCGGCCCAAAGAGTATCGCCGTTATCGTTGGGCGCTTGGGGCGCCAGCAGGTTGCGGTGTCGCGGGTCATTCGCAGGCTGGGCTTCACCAACGCCGAGCGCAAGCGCCTGATCGACCGCGTCAACAAGACCGTCGATAGCATGCGCGGGCTCGATAAGCAAGCGACGAACTTCGAGAAACGCGTCGATCAGACGCGCGCCGAGGAAGCCAAGAAGGAACTGCGCAAGCAGGCGCGGCAGATTCGCGTCGACCTGGAGCGCATGGAGCACGATGCCGGCGCCAACTTCGCCGAGCTGAAGCGCACCCAGCGCGAAATCGTGCAGGGCGACGTGGATGCCGAGTACGCCAAGCGCGAGCTGATCGAAGCCAACCTGCGACTGGTGGTCTCCATCGCCAAGAAGTACACCAATCGCGGCCTGCAATTCCTCGACCTGATTCAGGAGGGCAACATCGGCCTGATGAAGGCGGTGGACAAGTTCGAATACCGCCGTGGCTACAAGTTCTCGACCTACGCGACGTGGTGGATTCGCCAGGCCATCACCCGCGCCATCGCCGACCAGGCGCGCACCATCCGCATTCCGGTGCACATGATCGAGACCATCAACAAGCTGATCCGCACTTCGCGGCAGCTGGTGCAGGAACTCGGCCGCGAGCCTACTTCAGAAGAGATCGCCAAGCGCATGGACATTCCGGTGGCCAAGGTGCGCAAGGTGCTGAAGATCGCGCAGGAACCGATCTCGCTGGAAACGCCGATCGGCGAAGAGGAAGATTCGCATTTGGGCGACTTCATCGAGGATCGCGCCGTGGTTTCGCCGGCGGAAGCGGTGATCAACGTCAACCTCAAGGAGCAGACGGCGCAGGTGCTACGCACGCTCACGCCCCGCGAGGAGAAGGTGATCAAGATGCGCTTCGGCCTGGAAGACGGCTCCGAGCACACACTCGAAGAAGTGGGCCAGTCGTTCGCGGTCACTCGCGAACGCATCCGCCAAATCGAGGCCAAGGCGCTGCGCAAATTGCGGCACCCTTCGCGCTCGCGCAAGCTGCGCGCATTTATGGATGGGGTGCACGACTGAGCAGTTGTCAGTTGCCGTGGAAGACGGCCGGCCGCGCGGACTAGGTAGAGCGGGCCTTCAGGCCCGCGTCAAGGCTGAACAATTTGAGTCCGGGGCTTCAGCCCGGCGCGGGGCGCGACGAGCGCCCCGTTTTCATTGGTCACGCAATCATTGAATATCGAATCGGACTATGCCACACTTGGTCTCGAGGTTGCGATGGACTGGTCAGAATGTGAACTCGTGGAGATTGTTCCTGGCAAGGTCTCCGGGAAACCGGTGATCAAGGGCACGCGTGTCCTCGCCGATCAAGTTGTTGAAGAGGCCGAACTCGGAAGGTCCATCGACGAGATCGCAGAGAATTATCCATCCCTCACCCTTGAAAAGGTCAGACAGTTGCTCGCCTACGCCAGCTCTCACATCCCTCAATCGCAGTGAAGATCCTACTGGACGAAAACATCCCCACAATTTGCGGTCCCGCTTACCTGTTGACCTGCTATCGCAATAATGCGATAATCTAAGGGCGCGTGAATGGCGAATTCACTATTGAGTATGTGGAGTTGCCGAACGGGCGGATGCCCGCGCGCGAGTTCGTGGATTCGCTGGATGACAAAGCGTCTGCCAGGATCGACGCCTTTATCGAGCGCCTACGCGTCTATGGGAACCGGATGCAAGGCAAGTTCGCAAAGAAACTCACGGATGACATATTCGAGCTAAGGGTCAAGCAATTCGACCGGATTTTTCGAATCTTATTTTTCTATCAGCCGGGAATGTTGATCGTGGTTACGTCAGGATTTCAGAAGAAGACGCAAGAGACTCCACCGGCCGAGATTACGAGGGCAGAGCAGCTAAGAAAGCTCTGGATGAAGTACCGAAACCGTTACACGGGATCGCAAAAGGAAAGAGCAGCTATCCTGAAGGAGTTGGGCCTATGAGGCAAACCGCCAAGCTTGACAGACACAGCCAGATTGTCGAACAGCGTGCGCGAAAAAGCGCCACCTACCGCAAGACTTTCGAGCGCACCCTGCATCAAGTTGACCTCGCTCTCCTGGTCCGCGAGATGCGAGAGGATGCGGCTCTGACGCAAGCCGAACTTGCCAGGAAGGTTGGCACCTCGCAGTCCGTGATCGCGCGTCTCGAGGATGCCGAGTACGCCGGACACTCGCTTACGATGCTGGAGCGCATCGCAATGGCCTGTGGCGTAGCTCTCAAACTCCATGCCGAAAAGAAGCCTCATTTCGACCGCGAAGTCGCCCTTGTTTAAGCGAGCCCGCTGACCCAGATTCGCCCTTCTCTTTTCGGAGTGGACGGGAAGAGATCGCGAGCTCAAAGTGACGGGTGGCCAGCCCCGCGTGTTCCTCTGCCCGACTTAGGCCGACGCCCAGAGCCTGCCCTGAGCCCGCCGAAGGGTTAGCCTCCAAGAGAAGGACGCTAATCTGGGGCCCCAGGCTCTCTCGATTTTCCTCGAATTATCCTCGAGATATCTCCCGAATTACCATCACTGAAAGAAACGGATTCAACATGCACATCGAACACGTTCGGAGAATCGCAAGTTTCAGGTACTGCCTTGATTTGCCCAGAACCTTTCCTCTCGGATGCGGGCGATCTCTTTATGATCTCTTGCAGCGTGAGCGTATCCGATGGAAGCTTGAACCGGCTGTCGTTTGCAATGTGGCGAAGCGCGCTAGCGAAATAATATGCGGGCACAACGTACGTGAAGTTTGTTGGGCCTTGAGTAAAGCCATTCACTTCGTATTGGTCTCCGACCTTGCCGTAAGTAGGACGGGTCTCTACTAGACCCGAGTTAAGTACCCCCACAACGTGGCCATTTTCACCTAGGAAAACCGGCGAGCCGCTTGCCCCGCCCAAGCTCGGTAAATTGATGACGAAGGAATGGGGTGCTTTGCACCGCGTCGGAAGTATCGCGCTGATAATGCCTCGCTGGAGGAACGGGCCAAATTGGTGAAACCATCCGGGTGCTCGCAGTGCGGCCGTTCCCATTGGATATCCGATTGTTCCAACTTCCACACCTTCGACCAAGCAATCCGTGCTCGCTTCCAATTCCACCTTGGGCAGGCCCCTCGCCTTTACACACACAATATTGAAATCCGGTTTCTCCGGGCCGTAATAAATGCCTTTTCCCCTGGGAATGAGACCGTCAACGCTGAAAATACCGAGAACCTCGAGCGGGACTTCAGCGACACTTTCGACGGAAATCGCCGAATTATCCCCCGGTTTTACCGAGTGAAAAAGAACAGCCACGAATGGAAATTTATTTTCCGGGAAGTTGGGAGGCCGTGGCATTGTGAGCAATGCATCAACAACGTGAGCGTTAGTGACGACGAAGCCGTCATCCAAAATCACGCCTGTGCCGATAATCGGAAACATCTCGCCGCGTTCTTCCGGGCTGCGCTGAACCACGGATGGCATGAAGGCCACAACAGAAGGACGTACGGCCGCAAAGGATTGAGACAAGGTCACCGTGATCTCCGTTCCCAATCTGCCATTTTACTTCGTCATAGCTTTTGAGGCCTGGTGCCCCAGGTTCGCCTTTCTTTTTGGGCTAACGGCACCAGGCCCGACTAGACTCATACCGGGAGCTGATAGTTCTCCGATCCAATAAGCGTTATCCATTGGGTGTTCTGGAACATCTTGGGTTGAAGTATCACGGGTAAGACGATTTCATCAGGGTGATCATTCACGACAAAACGCAACCGCAACTTCGCGGGACCTGCGTGATCAGAGGGATTTCGATCCGGCCGAGGCGTGTTGAATAAGGTAGTGACTCGTTCGTGAAGGAGGTTGACACTGGTCTCCTTGCCTTCTTCGATGAGTTTTTGAATTGCCACTGATTCTCCAGTCGAAGTCAAGTAGTCAAGCTGGCCGAGCCGGAGAACTCGGTTCGATTTGACTTCAAGATATTGGGCGTCGGTTGGTCCCCCGATGGCGAGTTCGATCTCGGTCGGCTGTTTCGATTCAATGTCATCCGCGACCTCGTAACCCGATTCACTGAGTTTGTAAACGCCTGACCCCAGTGCAGTCTCCTCAAGGAGTCCTCTGCTTGTGAGTTCGTTGACTATTGCTCGCCATTTAGCTGCAGATCGAGGAGTGGGCTCCATAAATTCCTCTGATCCTGCGGAGAGACCATATCCGTCTAACGTAGTTTGCAGAATTACGACGCCGTCTGTGGATGCTGCTGCTCTGATGAGGCGAATGCCGTCGGGGCCTAAATCGTCCGCTTTATCCACTGTCGAAGCTTGGGGTGACGACAGCCAGAGATACCGAGGCTGATTCAGTTCAAGATCGAGATGATGCCTGAAGTCAGTTCTCAACTGCTGAACGCTGCTAAAGGTCGCATACAGACCGGTGATCTGACATTCCTTACGAAAGGCCTGCAACTGAGCATATTGTTCTGGATCGAGTGAGCTGGGCGGAACTGGTACGTCGGAGAAGTAGATTTTAGCCGTTTTGCCCGCAGCAACGTGCTTCTTGATTTCTTCGACCGTCCCACTGATAAACCCTTGGGTTGGGGTTCCGATCCGCGTGCCGAAGATGGCGACCATAATATCCGCATCATCCAACAGCTGTCGATTTATGATCGCTTGTGGATGATCGCCCTGTTGAGGAGTGCTGTGTGTCTCCCATTTGACGGGCAAGAGAACTAGTTTACGGGCGAAGGCGTTCGCATCGTTCCACCGGAGAATCTCCTCGGTGACAGCTTTCCGCTCCTCTGCAACATCGCCCGGAGAGGCGATCATCACTCGCAGTACGTTTGCCTGAAAGGCCATCGCACTCTTTCGAATTCGGGATATTTTACCCGGCTATTTTCGCGATGCTACCGACAGTATAGGTTCTAACCGGCCGAGTGCACGCTCTGCCGCGGCTTTGGAATGGGTCCAGAGCCCGGTGCCCAGGCTCGCCCTTCTTTTGGGCTAACCCTTCGACGGCGCTCAGGGCCGGGCTCTGGGGCTGTTCACTACGACCTTCCCGAACCCAGGTTAGCGTCCAAACGATGGACGCTAATCTCGGGCACTGGGGCACCAGGCTGACTACGCCGCCGATTGCGCGGCTCTCTTATATGCGGGGGCGAACACCTCCCGGGCAAATTGCGAGAATGTAACTTTGCCGGTGCGTTTTTGGTCGCCTTTGAATTGCTGGATTTTGGGGATTGCCTCTTCCATTTCAACCAGCAGCGCTGCCATCTCCGGCGACATTCCGCTCTGGCTCATTGCGGCCTTCAACTTGTCGCCCGGGATGGTGACCACGCGGATTTGTTTCCCGATGGCCTGGCCGGCGATGCGAGCCCACTCGTCCAACGAAATCTCCTGCGGGCCCACGATATCGACCACGTGATGGCCGTCGATCGGTTTGAGCAGAAACTCAGCGGCAACCTCAGCGATGTCCTGCGTGGCAATGATCGGCGCTTTCACGGATCCCGGGAGCGAAGTGTAGATGCTGTCTTGTCCGATGATCGTCGGCAGCGAGAAAAACACGTTCTCCATGAACTCGTTTGGGCGCAGCGAGACGATGTTCTTCCCGGCAGCGCGGAACTTCTCTTCCGCTTCGTAGTGTCCAACAATCGGCCCCGTGCCACTGGGCAGGAACGCTCCTGCACTCGAAAGCTGGACCACGTGCAGATCGGGATGGTTGCGGATCACGCTGGCTCCAGCCTCGGCCATGCGGCGGGCCGCGCCCAACGGATCGTGCGAGGTCATCTCCGCAGGCGTCAGCCAGAACAGCGCGTCGGCGCCACGCACCGCCTGCTCAACAACCGCGGGATCGCTGTGCTCACCGGCGATGACCTTTGCACCGCGGCTGGCTAGATCTTTCACTTTTTCGGGATGTCGGGCTATCAGCGTGACATCCGACTTGCGGTCAAGAAGTATGTTGGCGAGTTTGCTGCCGATGTGGCCCGTAGGAGTGGTAACTGTAATCTTCATGGAATTTCTCCTTACTAATTTAGGATGTGCAGAGTTTGTCTCGCGCTTCAGGAAAAGGCAGAGCTTACCTGTCAGACGGTCCAGAACCGCCGATTTGTTTTGGTCGTGATCAGGGAACGGAGCCTGGTGCTCCAAGTTCGCGTCCTTCTTTGGGCTAACCCTTCGACTGCGCTCAGGGCAGGCTCTGTGACACAACGCACAACGGATAGAACACCCACCGCCTTACAATTCACCCTTAACCATGACCGCAGACCAATATCTACACGGAATCCTTCTGCGTGAAGCGGTGGATGCGGGCCCAAACTCACCGCTACTTGGCGTGCAAACTACCCTAATGCCCACCCTGCGGCAATGGGCAGGCGACAACCTTCTGGGTGTCTATCCCAGCGGTTCTTTCATGAAAGGCACTGCCGTTCGCAGCGGGACGGATATCGACCTGTTTCTATCCTTGTCGGAGCATACGAGCGAAACCTTGAAAGAGGTGTACAACAAACTATTCGACTGCCTGACATCCGCTGGCTACTCGCCCAAGCGCCAGAATGTTTCGCTGAATATAACCGTGTCCAGGTACTCCGTGGATCTGGTGCCGGGGAAACGCCAGAACGCGCTTTCGGGCGATCACAGCCTCTACCGGCGCAAAGCCGACACCTGGACCAAAACCAACGTTCTTACACATGCCCGAACAGTAGTTGGCGCGGGGCGAGGGAACGAGATACGCATTTTGAAGCTCTGGAGAAATCAGAACGGGCTCGATTTCCCGTCGTTCTATCTTGAACTCTCGGTCATCCGCGCTCTGTCGGCGAGACCATTGCCGGGCCTTGTATCCTACCACCCTCAGCCCACGTTAGCGCAGCGCGTCATGACGGTCTTCGATTACCTCCGCGACTCATTTGCTGCAGCCAGAATCGCCGATCCGGCAAACACCAACAACATTATCTCGGATGATCTCACGGCACAGGAAAAGGCAAGAGTTAGCGCGGCCGCCACGTCTGCGAGGGAAGCCGCTGCATCGTCCTGGGAGGACATTGTGCGATGAGCTTTAAAGTCGATTGGTCGCTGCCAAGACTCATGCAGGCCCTGCATGAACGCGTAGCGCAAGATTTGAAAACAGCCCGCGAGGCACTCGGGCATCCGGTTGCCAAAGGCGACGGGAGCGAAGCGGTTTGGACTACGCTTTTCAGGAAATATCTGCCGCAACGCTATGCCGTGGATAAAGCGACAATCGTGGACAGCAAGGGCCAGTTCAGCGATCAGATTGACATCGTGCTCTTCGACCGCCAGTACACGCCACTGATTTTCGAGCACCAGAATGAGATCATTGTGCCGGCGGAAGCCGTCTACGCCCTGTTCGAAGCCAAGCAGGAGATTAAGGCGGCGTATGTGAGATATGCACAGCACAAGGTTGCGACCGTACGCCGTCTCCATCGCACGAGCGCGCCGGTGCAGACGATCGATGGGCGTCGCACGGCAAAGCCGCAGCCTATTCTGGCGGGATTTCTAGCTTTTGAAAACTCATGGAAACCAGCGACCATCGACAAATATCTTTCGCCCATCCTCGCCGCCGACCAGAAAGAAGGTCGGCTCGATCTCGGCTGCATCGCTGCCTATGGAACCTTCGGTTGCGAGGGGGCCAACTGCGTTTCCTCGGCCCCACATGACAAGGCGACCACCTGCTTTCTCCTCGAACTCATCACCCGGCTACAAAGAATGGGCACCGCTCCGGCTATCGACATGGCTGCCTATGCTCGCTGGCTGGTGCGAGAGATCGCCTAAGAGAGCGCGCTACTTCAGCGATTCCAGGTACGCCACCACGGCCTCGGCGTCGGCGCGATTCATCTTGTATTGCGGCATCGGCGGACGTGCTGGCTGGCACTTGGTCTCGCTCAGGCGCAAAGCTTTGCCAACAATTCTGCCGGATGGATAGGCTTCGTCAGTAATTCGAAATCATGTCCACTTCGCCGAGCCTCCTCGAGGAGGTTGGCCGTGGCGGCCTGCCCTGAGAACAGCAAAATCTTGCAAGCAGGGTAACGCTGCCTCACCTGGATGGCCATTTCGACCCCGCTCATACCCGGCATTACAACATCGGTGACAACCATGTCTGGACGGAAAGACTCGCATTGCGCTAAAGCACTGGATCCCTCATACGCGGCGACAGCTTCGTAGCCCGCATTACGGAATATTGCGGTCAGCGTGTCGGCAATACAAGCTTCATCGTCAACCACCAATACTCGCTTCGGGTGTGCTTCCATCTTCATAGCCGTTTTGGACTGCCGTTCGAGGGGCATATTCTCCGACTGAATTTTCAATTTGGGCTCCTCCTCTCTCATCGGTGCTCGCCACAGCATTGGCGCTGACAACTTTGGGCATCGAGTAAGGCTCATCTTTCTTGATGGTTTTCTCAACCTTTTGGCGGCCGTTTACTTCAACCGCCTTCTCGAACACTTCCGCGAGCGAAACCGTCTCAAATCGCCGTGTAGCTTTTTTCACGAGTCACCTCATAGAGAAAAGTTAGCCCATAAGGATCGATACGGGGACTTTTTCTTAGCAGGAGAATCAACGAAACCCCAGCGGCAGAACAACTTATGGGCAGAACAATTTTAGCTTGCCAACTTGCTGAAGTTTGTGTAATTTTAGCATGTCGTTAGCGATACTTTAGCGCGAGGATTACGATGCCCAACAACGCCAAGCGAACTCCGCACCGTAAGTTCAAAGTTTCGGATCGCGCTAACGTCCCCACCGGGCGCAACGGGAAGCACAAGGAAATCGTTACTCAAATCCTGAGCGACTTGGAAGGGCTGGATAGCGGACAGTGCTTGATGGGCTACTGGCGCGAATGGTCGGCCAGCTGCAAGTACACTGGGACGTATCAGCACGTAGTGACTCGCTCGGCGCTGGCACTCAAGCTCTGCCCGCCTTGAGCCCACCGGCGCCATCGTCGCCGCCCCCACGACCTCGCTTCCCGAAGCCATCTGCGGCGAGCGAAACTGGGACTACCGCTATACCTGGCTGCGGGACTCCGCCTTCACGCTGGACGCATTGGGCCGGCTGGGCTATGTCGGCGAGGCTCGCGGAGCTTCTTCCATTTTCTCCATGACTTGCAGATACAGCGGGGCACCGACCTGCGCATCATGTATGGCATACGGGGTGAGCAGGGCGAGGAGCTTGCCGAGCATGAACTGACCCACCTCGAGGGCTACCGGGGATCACGACCCGGTACGCATAGGCAATGGCGCTGCCACCCAGCAGCAGCTCGACATCTATGGAGAGCTGCTCGCAGCAGCCTGGCGGTACGTGGAGCACGAAGGGTTCAATAATCATGGGCGTCACGTGCCGCCGAGAGATCTGCGCAACTTCTCTGCCCAGGTGGCGAATTACGTCGTGGCGAACTGGCAGAAATACGACCGGGGTATCTGGGAGATACGCTCCGATCCGAAGGCGTTTGTCTATTCCCGCGTCATGTGTTGGCTGGCGCTCGAGAGCGCTTGCCGCATGTCGGATCAACACAGGCATTTCGCCGAGCGAAAGCGCTGGGCCCTTGCCAGTACGCGGATACGGGACGATGTAGTGGAGCACGGATTCAGCGGTGAGCTCAACAGCTTCGTGCAGTATTATGATTCTTCCGCGCTCGACGCCTCCAACCTCCGAATATCGCTGGCTCGGTTCCTGCCGTGGTCGGACTCGCGAATAGCCGGTACGGTGGATGCGACCAATCGCTACCTTGCCGGCAAGAATGGGCTCGTTTTCCGCTACTGTACGGTTATGCCCCCGGAGGATATCTCGGCATCGGCGCAGTCGGCCCAAGTGGCGCTCGCGACCGCCGATGACGGCCTCGACGGGAAAGAGGGCTCGTTTTCCCTGGCCTGCGCTTTCTGGATGATTGAAAATCTCTGCTATCTGGGTCGGGTGGATGAGGCCCGCGAGCGTTTCGAGTCGCTCATTCACTTCTCGGGACCGCTCGGGCTCTTCGCGGAGGAGCTCAACCCCGATACCGGCGAACAACTGGGAAACTATCCCCAGGCGTTCACCCATATCGGTCTGATCAATGCCGCGGTCACTCTGCAGAAGGCGCAGGAGGGCACACTCGCTTAGCGTAGGCGTAACCCAGGTACTGGCATACCGCGGAAGATGAAGATCAGGCTTCTCGACGTTTTGCGTTGCACGAGCTAGAATAGACCCAGAAAATAGGGCTGTGCATGGATACTGGACAGGTACATGAGTCTAGACCTGGAGTGGCGTGATGCGGTGGCTGGGAGATACTCCAGCCCCAAGCATCCATAGGTGTGGGCAGGAAAAGGCGAAATAGCTCTGGTGGATAAGCAACGAGGGAGAGAATCTGAGCCGCTGCCGCCTCGGACGGCGCCGCCGCCAGCGGTAGATTTGCGGCGTCCGCGAACGCCGGACATCGAGATCATGGCTTGCTCCACCTACGATTTTCTGTTGAGCTTGCAGGTAGCGCTGGCGTCACCGGAGTACGCGTTTGCCGACTACGATGTCGGCGAGGACTGGGCGACCTGGGCACGCAACCGCTGCGAAGAGGCCGACGGCTCCGCTCTGCCTATACTTGATCGTTACCTGGGCCACCGGCTTCCCTATGCGCTGCACGCCACCCTCATCTCGCTGGTGGCAGAGTGTCCGCCCCCCGCGAGATCCCACCGACTTCCTCAACTGGCTGGCGGAGATACCGATCAGTCGATTGGTTGCGGGTGCTGCTAGATCATGCCGGCCAGGGCACTGGGTGGCAGGAGCGGCTTGCCCGGCGGTGCTCAGCGAGGGTGGCGTCTCCACCGGCGACGGCGAGGCGTTACCCCAGTTACTCGAGTGTTTCGCGGCGGAGGTGCGGCCGGCGGTTGAAGAGATACTCTTCGATCCCGAGGCCAGCAGGAGAGAGCTGGTGCAGGCGCTACGGGTCTGGGAGAGCGCGGTGTTTATCGTAGAACAGCTGCGCGTCATGCCTTTTGTACAGCGGGAGGCGGCGCTGCTGGAGCGGCAGCGCGCGGAGATGCCGGCGGACCGCTTTATGAAGCTGGCGATGCGAGGAGTCGAATGGCAGGTACCGACCCGCTTCCGTCGGATTCTCTTCACGCCAAGTTACTTTTGCCGGCCTGCCGTCTATTACCACGAGTGGCAGGGAACCTTGACGTTTTGTATCCCGGTCGAGACCAGCATTCTGGAGTTGGAGACTGGGTATCTAGACCCACGCGCGCCCGACGACGAGATCCTCCGCTTCTTCCTCGCGCTTGGCGATAAGACGCGACTGCGTATCCTGCGCTTACTGGCTGAGCGCGAAATGTATCTTACCGAGCTCTCCGAACGCCTGGGCGTTACCAAGGCGACCACGAAGCATCACATGGTGATCTTGCGGGCCACCGGCTTCGTCATTCTCTTCGAGCGAGACCGCATGACATACTATGCGCTCAAGCCGGATATCGCGCGACATGCCGCCCGGCTCATCGACGAGTTCCTCGGACAGAACTAGGCAACTAGTATTTTCTTCCCAGGGATTTGGTAAAGCGAATGACCGGGAAGGCTATACTATCCCTGTTGCTTGCCCGGCCGGTGGCACGAGCGACAACAACTGGCCGCAGGGTATGCTATCAGGAGAAAAAGAGGAAGACCTTGAACACGGGATAGATCATATCCCTGGATGCACGTATGCTTACATGAGTCTAAGCGCCAGGTATGTGGTTAAGAGGTATTGAGGATGACAAAACCACCGAAACGGTCTCAGCTGTCCACGCATGATGCGGTTCCGGCCGATTCCGAGCCACAACAGCAACTAGTGAACGCCGATACGTCCACTCTCTCGGGCACGCAAGCGGCCGAGGCTGAGACGGTAGAAGTGGAGCTGGCTGACGCACGGCCGGTGGCAAGGGAGCGGAAACAAGATGCGCCGGTAACCCGAGAGGTTCCGGTTCCGGTGATAGATGAGGGAACCAGCACCCCGCCGGAGGATATTGCCCAGGACGAGGGTGATGCCACCATGGAGTATCCGGTGCCGCGCGCGCGACCGCGTCGGACGACTCTGGCGATGGCCATAACCAGGCCCCCTTCTTCACCGATCGCCAAAGAGCCGGAGCAGAGAATAGAGCCGGCGCCGCCTACGGACTCATCCCAGCCGTTCGGTTCGCCTGCTTCCTCTGGGATAAGGCGGGTGCCGAAGATCGATCCCCGCACAGCCCATGGTCTCGGATCCGGTCATTCCCGACGAACTGGAAGACGAAGTGGACGAGTGGTCGATTGCCGATCAGCCCACCGTTTACCTCTCCCCTCGACTGCTCTCGCGGGCCCCGACCCAGATTCGACAATCCACACCGCCGCCGTGGTCGAGGCCGGCTTCCCGGCCTACGACGACTCCGCTGAGCGACCGGTTTGCCCGCGAACGCAACCGAATGCCGGCCTCCGGGACGACGGCAAAGCGTCCGGTTCCTGGCGCGACACCGCCGATCGAGAAACCGCGCGAACGGCCGGCGCCGCTCCGCGACCCGCGCATGGAGCGCTTCCAGTATCTGCGCGAGGAGCGCATTGCCCATGACGACGGTGTCCGAGGGCCAGGCGACGCCCGGCCGATTGCCGACATGGTGCGGCAGTGGTGGCGCGACCTGCGCCCCAATCTGAACAGCGCGCTGGCCTACCAGCGTGAGGCACGGGAGACCAGGTACCACCCGATACCGGCCTACGTTCCTGCCCCCAGGATCGCGCCTGGGTGACGCCTTCGGCCGCCTGGCGGCTACAGCGCGTGAGGTGACCGGCCGGGCCCAATCGGTTATGGCTCCAAGGATTACACGGCTGCAGGAGCTGCATGCTCAGGCGGAGACTGCCGCCAGCGCTTTGGTCCAGAAACTGGAGCCTCCGGAGTCACGCCAGCAGGCGCCGCTTTTGGGCCCAGGTCGCATCGCGGTTTTCTTCAAGCAGGGCGTCACCATCGGCCAGGCCCAATCACTGCTCTCAGCCACGCGGGCGCGGCCCATCCCGCCTGATCCCGCGGAAGCACGGGCTTCCTGGCGTTGGTGGCTCCTGGGACCGAGTCGGACATAAGCGTGCGTCTGCGCGAGCATCCCTACGTGCGCGACGTCTCCTATCTCGAATATAACGAGTATGGCGAATCCGTCATTCCTCGGTGAGCTGCGCCCGGCTTGGCTCCCAGGCTATGTATCTGACACCGCTCGCTAAAACAACACTGGCTAGCGGTGTCTCTCGGTCTTGATTCTCGGATTGCTCCCGCCGTATCTCGGCGCGCAGTTCTCGGACCAGGGACCGGGCCGCGATCCAGACGAGCAGTGCAAAGAGCAAGCCGGCGACCACCGCTATCGTCTGGTTGAGTCCGATGGCTTTCGCCCCATAATAGCAGGCAAGTCCGGTGAGGGCCGCAAAGAAGGTAATGCCGGTGCGGAGCAGCACGTCCGACTGCATCTGCCGATACGGGTTGGGTGGCGTCTCTCCCATCGACTTCTCCGTTTCTCGCCACGATGGCTGGCCGTGTCTTGTGTCATCTTCCAGACTACCACGTGCCGCCTAGTGAAGGGGCGCCACCGGCGTGTAGACATCGTAGTTATCCAGAGGCTTCTCGGTGAAACGCAGGTGATCGGCGGCCGCGACCGCCACGAAGGCGGTCTCGTTTATCGATTTACGGACAAGCACGATGGGCGCATAGGGATCTGCCCAGACCTCGGCGTCATACGGCCTGTAGCGGCTGTGACCGGGCGGCAGCTGGCCCTGTGTTATGATGCTGCAAATGATGTGTTCTTTGTCGAGGAATGTGACGAGATCACAGGTCCAATAGTCGGAATAGAATCTTGTTATTCTATCTCTCTGGAGGTCATTGGCAAATTTTATGTCCTGCTTATTGTCGGCTATGGTACTCGGCACCGACTGGAAGATGTTTATCGTGCCGTTGACCACGGAGAGACCAAGCATGAACAGGATCACTATCGCCCAGACGCCGTAGAGCACCTCACGTCGTGACCAGACGTTTTGGATGGCCTCAACCAGCGGCCAGAGAACCGCCGGCAGGGCGGTAGAGATGGCGACCATGTATCGCCCCGTGCTCGGATTCGATTCAGAGACCGGGCTGGCCATATAGGCGACGATGGTGAGCCAGGCCGCTCCCGCCAGCATCAGCCGAGCGACGTCACGGGCATCCACTCGAGCATCTGCTGCCGCCAATTTACTCGCATCTTCGGTCTTGTTCCGCGCTATGCCCCACTTCATCTTCATCTTCGAGTAGATGGCCTTGAACGGACGATAGGTTGCCACTGCCAGGAGTGAGAGATACGCCAGGCTCCAGGTGCCGCCGACGACAACGGCGGTGATGGTATCTGAAGTGAAAGGGCCATAGACAGGGATATTTGCTAACGAGTACGGCATTGCGAGCCCGGTCACCGTGGGTAAGGAAAAGAGAAGTGTGGCGTCCACCTGTTTCCTCAGCACGAGCCAGCCCAACCAGCCGGACGCATTCTTGTCGGCCGATCCGTGTATGAATAAGTACGTGAAGACTTCGATCGGATTGTGCGAGGAGGGCAGATTTGCGGCGTAGATTATCGAAGGCATGAAACCGATGATCAGGCCCACACCGGCGAATGCAAGCGCCCAGCCTCGCAGCTCCCGTCTACAGGTGATCCAGAGCAGCAGGGCGCTGGCAAGGACAAATGGTGCGACGACCAGATAGGTGTAGAGCTTAGAAGCCGGCCACCAGGCCCCAGGCGGCGAAGGCACCGTAGCGAAGCCAGCGTTGCCTGCCTGATGGCCTATTCGTAGGGCGTGAGAGTGCCAGCCAGGAGGCCAGCGCGAACATCAGCGCGCTGGCTGCCATGATGTCGGGCTTACCGCCGTCCGCGAGAAGCTCCACATCGCGTAGAAACGGCCAGGCCGGGACGAGAATGGCGATGGAGAGGAGTGCGATGGTCCGTGAAAACAGGAGGACTGCGAGCCAGCATAGGCTTAGCAGAAAAATAGTGTCAAACACAATCAAGCCGAGCCGCAGACTAAAGACCGAGATGCCTGCGAGACGAAACATCACTGCGCCGGCGTAGGCTTGCCCCATGCCCAGGTAGTTCTGTCCGTAGAAGTAAATGGGATGTGCGCCGAGCAGGAAGATGTGCATGGCCTCGAGGCCCATGGTCCTTTCCTCGCTGTTGCCGAAGGGCCAGCCAAAACGAAATCAGGACGACCCGCAACGCCACTCCAATGGCGATGATGCCGGCTGCCGCTAGCGCGAACCAATGATGACTCAGACGGCGCAGAAGATTGGATCCGCGCGGGAGCGCCATACCGTCCTCCTCAAGCTGTCGACACGTGCTCTCAAAGAGAGCTTATTCAGGGACCCGGACTACTGTGAAGTAGAAGCGGGGGAATCGGGCTGAAGTTGTAGGCATTCGCGCCACTTGCCACCCATGGCGTCATTGGGCGCTCACGAGTTCAAG
>CAVYZB010000012.1:0-306081 GCA_963772895.1 uncultured Acidobacteriaceae bacterium | reverse complement strand
TTGCAATCTACGTAATGCCGTCAACCGGTTGCGAGCAGTCGTAAGAATACTGTGTACCGCTTTGTGTACCACAACGCCAAAATATTTTGCAGTCAAAATGTTAGGCGCAAGCGAATCGGTCCTAGCAAATCATGGCGGCGGTGAGCCACTTTTTTTCGTCCAAGACATGACAAGCCAGCCTAATTTGCCGTTCTGTAAACTGCCGCTTTCGATCACCCCAAGCATACGTGTAACGGACGATATCGTCTGCACTTTTCGGAGATTCGTGTACGGCTACCCAATGGACCGTGGAGAGCAGCTCCAGCCCGACCGGCGACTCGAAACCGTCAACCAAATCAGCCACGCGGCTGATCCGTTCGCTGGTCGTCGCGTCGCGTTCAAGCTGGCGTTGCGCGTCCTCCACGGCTCCGGGCACAAGCCGCAGTTCCTTGGTCGGTGAATCCCCACCGTCCGCGTAGCCTGCAACGTAGTAGCCCTCCACTGCTTTTAAAACATGCCTCAGATTTTCCGCATAAGGGCCGTAGGCTGCCTTGACGAACTTTAAGCGCAGCGGCTCACCCGCCTCCTGCAGAAAGTACATGAGCTTATGAACTTCTAGGAGCGTAATCGTCGGATCGAGAAGGCCTGCCAGGTACCGCCGGATTAGCGCTACAAGAGCGGCACGCCCTGGCGTCATGTCCGGAGTTTGGGGTAAGGCGGTGACAATACGTTTTTCCGTACTGAGCCCCGGCTCATAAACGATGATGCGGACATCATGGAGCCCTTGGAGGGTTCGTTCGATTAGCGGCCGCACCCGCTTCCAGTCTAAACTGCCCAGACCGGCTCCCAGTGGAGGAATCGCAATCGAACGAATGCGGCGCGACTCAATTTCGTACCGGAGTGCCACCAGCCCCGCCTCGATGTCCTCGATTCGGCTCTTCCCCCGCCAGTGCCGCTTTGTGGGGAAATTGATGATGAATCTTGGACCATTCATCAATCCTGTGGAATAGACGAACATACGCCCAGGCTGCACTTCGTGGCGCTTACACGCCATCTGGTATGCCTTGAAGTTCTCAGGAAAGTCGTTCTTGAACTGAAGCGCTATACCACGTCCCATGATCCCAACGCAGTTTACCGTGTTCACCAGCGCTTCCGTCTTCGCGTCCAGGATGTCGCCCGTTGTGAATTCCATCATGGGTCTACGGCTCCGGTTCCTAATAGTACCAGTCATTTCGCAGCTCAATAATTGAATGATTGAATACCCCCGCGAGCGCCGCGCCTGCCCGCTGAGCGATGCCATTCGAGAGTGCCCCGATTCTATCCACCAAATTCCAAGGGACCTCCCGCTCTACGAGGAATTCGGCTTGCTTGCCCTCTTTGAGACCTCCGGACCACTTCCGGGCGTTCACAGCTTCCCAATCGATTTCGTGAAGATTACCCAAATCATTGCGGTCTTCGAAATAAAACGACCCTGCATTGGAAAGGGTGAAGGCCCACCGGAGGCCTTGTGTATCTGCCCACGTGGCCACTCGCTGAAGATCGAACTCAAGGTGAATGATTGGGCCTTGTCCACCTTTGTAAGTCAGCTCTGGATGGTTCCCCTGATAGATCAGATACAGCATCACCGACCGCGGACAAAAATAGAACGGAACACAGTCGCCAACGTGCAGCCCCGGATGGCACTTGACCGGCAGTCGCAACCGCCGCTGCTTGATGTCGGCCATGCCAATTACAGTGCCCGCGTTCGTGCGAGTGGCCATTGTTGCATCGCATAGGAGCTTACCATCAGCGATGATCGAAGGCAGTTTATCCACGTGGACAATGTGGTAGAGCTTCGGATTGGCCGGAGGCGCTGTCATCCGTTCAAAAAGACCGACGCGGTCAATCGCTCGCCCCGGAGCCCTCGTTCCGTGACGCCTGGCTCAACAGTCATAATTCGAGTATATGCGTAGGAAACAGATATCAGGCCTTACTGCACAGCTTCGCTCCCCTCAGGAAATGCGGCCTTGATTCCTTCCGCGATGTTGTGGGTCTGGTACTCAACAAACTTCCCGAACCCGGCTGCAACGTGTGTCTCTGTGACGTGGACATAGTAGCGAGCAGCCACGGCGGGCGAGCTATGGCCCATCAACCGGGCAAGTGAGAATCTGTCCATCCCCGACTGAGCGGCCCGCGTACCGAACGTGTGACGCCAGCAGTAGAACTCGAACGGCTCAAGCTCGGCATCCTTTACCGCCTTTTCGTGCGGATGCTGAAACGAGATGATGTGTCCCGCATTGCCCGCGCCGGGGAACACGAACGCGGATTTCTTCGGCTTCGCTTCCGCCTCTCGCTTGCGCCGCTGTAGCGCCTCAGCAGCACGCGGAGTCAGCGGAAGGCTGCGCCGTGCATTCGCCGTCTTGCCCTGGCGAACGTGAATCACCCCATGCGGAGATTCCGGGCGGGCGGTCAACTCCACATCGGCCCACAGCAGTGGGAACAATTCGCTGTTCGGCCGCATCCCGGTATCTACGGCGAGAATGGTTGCGTCCCGCAGATTCTCGGAAGCTTTCGCCAAATACAGCGCCTCTTCCTTGAAGCTCAGCACGCGGTCACGGCCCTTCGGCTGTGGCAGCTCATGGATGGCGGGCGCATGGTCGAGCTTGCCCCACTCAACTGCGACTTTCAGAATGCGCCGCAACGTGCGCAGATCGCCGTTTACGGTGACGATGGAGTTTTTGGCTACCTCTTGCCTATGGCGGGCGTACCTGCTCGCCAGATCGCCTGTAATCGCGTTTAACGGGGCATCTGCGATGGCAGCGAATGCCAGCAGCCTCGCCAGGCAGCCATCGTAAAACTTGTGCGTTCCCGGCTTCGTGTCGTGTTTTGGCGCACTGCAGGAATTCCTTGGCGAACGCGCGGAAGATCGGCGGGGCAATGGCAGTCGGTTTCGGCCACGGATCGCGCGGGTGAATCTCCCCGAGTCGCAAGGCCCGCCGGTGTTCATCCTCAATGTCCTTGGCGTCTTGCTTGTTTTGTGTCTTGGCAGATTTCACGATGCGGAAGTTCTCGGTTGCGCCGTCACCATTCCTGAGACTCCATCGGAAGTTGTACCAGTACGTTTTTCCTCGTTTGTAGATCATTCGTCTCGTCTCACTTTCCAAGCGGTCTCTAGGTTTCGGTTTGTTCTTGCTACCCTTCGGCCTTCCGCCCAACTTGCCGTTATCGCGGGATGCTTTCGCTTTCGCTCTTGATGTGACGGACTTCCACGGCACGCGGGGCAGTAGCAGATAAGCTCGACTTTGTGAATCGGACACTTCATGGATATATCCTATCACGTTGGGTTGAGAAATCAAGCTCGAATTTGCGCTTGCAAAAAAGAAAGCAATACCAACAGCAAGGAAGAGAAAAAGCCCAGACAAGAATGTTCTTCCTTCTAAGAATGTTTTAAGAGACGCTTCTTAACTGAACTTGCGCTCAGAACAACTTACAGAAAACGGTGTTGTCAAAATCACGCGGGGTACTTGGCAAATTCAGCTACCTCTAGTTGTCAAAATGAGCCGGGTTCACTGGCGGTTCTCATTCAAACTCGCGCCAACTGAGAGCTGAACCGATCGTCTCGGGGAGCTTTGTGCGCTGCAGTATTCGGGCGATCTCTCCCCTAGTCTGCTGTATCGCGGCTGGTGCTTTTCCGGGACTTTGTCCGCCGGCTGCCGGGTATAAGGATTCAACACGATGTAGAGGGTCGGCATACCAGGAGCAGGGGCCGCATCAATTAGCCCGCATTCCCAGAGTTGAGTTCGGGCACAGCGAATCGCGCTTGGCGACAGTCCAACTAGGCGTTTTATTGTCGAATTCGGCAGCTCGACAGCCGGACTGGATTTTCGCTGGGCTTCATAGCAGATTGCCGAATACAGCTTGGCCGCGCCCCAGAAAGCTCAGTAAGCTTTTCGGAACGCACAACCTCTTGGGTACTGGGAAAAAAGGGATCTTCTGGTTTCGGAATATGTTTCCCAAAGCGAGCGCTCACTTTCTCGTGGCTTTGCACGGGGGATGTGAGGCGGGGTACACTGGCAATCGATTCCGAGTCCCCCAGGGGCGCTCCGCCTCGGGTTGACGTTGAGGGCCGTTCGCGTTTGACCACGCGCGCGGCCCTTCACACTGATAGGCTGTCGGGATTCGGCTTCGACTCCGCTCCAGCCTCGACTCAATCCACGAATCGAGATCGGCGCGTCGGTAGCGAACCAGCTTCTCTCCGGCCCGGAAGTAGCGCGGCCCTTCCCCACGCGAACGCCACAGCCGAAGCGCGGCCTCACTGATTCCCCGCTGTCTGCCTGCCGGCGGGGTGTCAACGCGTTCTGCTGTTCATTCACAGTTTTTATCCTCTCTGGCCGTTGCAATCGCAGCCTCTCGTTCTTGCAACAGCTATGCCGCATAATGAATCGCGAGGCGCACCTGTAAACGTGAATAATCGTGGGACGATAATCCACACGTGGAGAATCGATGAACGGATTTCCACGTATTGAGTGCTTAGAAGCTGGGCCGCTTTTTTGCGGGTTTTTAGGTAGGATTCGATTTGCTCTTTGCCGCAGGTTTCGCCCTCAGCCTCGAAAATTGCGAGAATCTGACGAACGGTTTTCCCTTCCGCTTTCCAGGACAAAATACTGGCGGCTAGCTCTTGCTTCACTTTGCGGCCCGGCTTTGACTTTGCGAGCTGCAGCAACTCGTCTTCAACGTGCTCAAGATCGAGGGCACGTATTAGAGCGCGGTAGAGGTATTCAGCTGCAGCGCCCCAGGGCCACTTCTCTGGCCGTATCCGTTACGCACACGGAACAGTTGAATTACCTTTCGCGCTTCTGCGTACTCGCGCCGCAATGTTTCAGTGTCCCGAGCTAGCTTCTTAGGACGCATTGCCGAAGAAAGCGTAACCGTCTTACCCAGCAATGAAGAGACTTGAGGTGGCTTAGGCTTAGGCATCGCTCCCTCAGCGATTCCCTGAGTGGGGGTTGCCGCCAACCGGACAGGGTATCCGGCTTATTGCCCCGCGAAGGCTAGGCGGCTATGGATAGGGTACTACTCGTGAGTCCCGAGATAACGCAAGCTCGCGCCACTGCTGATTCTCTCTGCAAAACCATGCCGTTGCAATCGGGGAGCTTCAAATCGAGGTAACCCGCCTGAAAGGAGGAGAACGAAAGGCTCTGGGCTGCTCTCGGTAAGACTTCAACTCCTGCAAACGGTAGGAGTCCACTCGTCACCACGAGCGATAAGGAATTGATGAAGAGCGGACCTTGGTAGAAATGAGGCCAACAGATGCGAGGAGCGCTTCCGAGGCTTCAATTGCCAGCAACGGATGCGGAGTCGGGCCAATCACAATTTCTTCGATGGACTCCGAATTAACCTTGCCACGAAATGAATGCTCGTAATGCGGGACTAACATTGACCGACCGTCGCGAAAACTCAGGGATTTAGACTCGAAAAAGTCCGCGAGACTGACGAGACGCCATTCCGCCTCCTCCTCAAAACTGGGGTCTTTAAGTGCAGGAGCGACAATTGGTATCAGGTGCCCAAGCAGCTTGTATGATTCTCGGTAAATCCGATCGTGCAGGAGTCGGTCGTGCACGCCTTTCAACGCGAATTCCGCGACCTTCTCAACAAGCTGATTGATAAGGTCTTCCTGATCACTAGGATCATAAATACAGCGTGCAAGAAATTGCAGCGTATCTGAACTGGCAGACTGAACTAGGCAATTGCGACGAAACCCAATGGCATATCCACCAGTCGATGGACAATATGCTCGCCATTGACTTAATTGGTCTGGTTTCGTCGTGAAGGAGCTTACGTAGACCTCTGTCTGTACTTCATTGAGCGCTTCACTCATCACTTTGTACAGCCCACGGTCGAAAGCGTTTCCGAGCTTCATCCAAACGGCGCTGAACTAGGCCGCGGATCAGGGTTACCGCTAAGCTGTATTCCGTGCTGTCGTTTAAGAATCGTATGTTCGTTGCCCACACCGACTGCGATTTCACGATCCCGAGAAACCCAGATCCAGATGTGTAGTGATAAAGCACCGCTGGTTTGCGGTAAGGATTCACCGTCTTGAGCAATTGATCCGCAATGTTTCTTTGCATTTGACCTCACCAACCCGCTGACGCTCACAGCCCCCTGCTGACGTTCGAGGTTGAGGGGCGAGGACATCGTCCCTGAAAGCGGTGACCAGCCTCGATGAGCGCCTTTTCCTCCCTGTGCCGAGTGGGGTTATACTACCCTCGAAATTCAGCATAACATCATGCGGAGGAAGCCCAGTGCCCTTAGCCTCCAGGCGCTCTAGCGAAGGTGCCAAAGGCATCTAGAATGACCCTTTCCGTATTTGGTCCACCCAAAGTGTAAAGAGAAAGCCTCCATCGAAGAAGCAATCGATGATCGTGAACCGCCTTCAGTCCTATTTCCGCTTAGATATTGAGCCGGATTGATTGGCTGCCGAACAACACGAAGAAGAAGGTTGCTAGAGAGAGCGACCGAGAAAAGAGTCATACGTAAGCGATACGCGAAGCGGCCAGTACTTAGCGGTGGTCCAGAACCCGATAAGGGGAGGATGGTTTGACTTCTCAATCTGGAGAACGTTTGGATCGCTTCAACAGCACAGTGGGATTGCGTAATCGCCGCACCACCGCTAGAAAAGGTTTACCTCGTATACGAGTTTGCTTGCGCGTCTAGCGGCGTTTCGATGGCACACCTGCCCGATGAACAAATAGACGCGATGGCAGCACCTCAAGAAGCTGCGAGGGATGTGTCTTTGATCTATAAGTCACGGCAGGAGAGAGTTTCGATTGGGTTTGGTCGCGGCTCATTTGTGCGCTTGAATGCGAAGCACGGCTGTCGGAAATGGGCGTACCGGATAACGCGATTGAAGCGGTTTTCAGTATTCTCGCCTTTGTTCGAGAGTTCGCCATCCGTAGGCCGCGTACCAGACGCCCTCGCTCGTTTTCGTCGGGCACGGACACTCCGTTGATTGGAAGATGCTTGATCCATTTCTATACTGAATTGGTAGAACTGGATATTCGAGGAGTTCAACCGAGATCCAATTTGCAGGCGTACACACGACAGAACGGCTTTCTGACATGCTCAATCAAGACTTGTTTCGCTTTGCTGGTCATGACCGCCGAGGATGTGCACGATGATGGCAAGACGCATGCTCGCGAAAACGTGCGTGCACGAGATCGGTCTTTTCCAGGGAAGGCTTGGTTTTAGGAAGGCCATCATCGTCAAACAGAAAGGACACCGCTCCAGTTCTCAAACATCGCTGGCTTAACCTACATCTCCTTTCCCGAAGGGCAGAATTGAGAAAGCATTTCCGGATATTCTCAAGGACCTTGGTCCGGCAAGGGGTGCTCGATTTTAGCGCGTCGGTGACCGCTTTCTGAGGAAGCGCGGATTGCGCCGAGGAAAGGCTCGCTGAAAATCCCGGCCAAGGCTAGGTGGCGCTAGCTCAGCTTTACCACGCGCTGATGCCGAAATCTTGGCGCAGCGTGAAGCAAGTCCTCCAGACCCCACGCGCGACTTTATTTCACAGTCTGGGATTGGCATTGTTTTCTGGCGTCTTCGAGGTCGGAGGCTTGGTAATCGGGTTCAGAACTACCATCTTCCCGCCTTTTTGCTGAAGTTCTCGAACATCACTTCGCTGAGTTCAGAACGCCATTTGAATCCTGATGGGTAATCGCCTTCCACGTAATCGAAAGGCCGGTGCGGATGCAATCGTGACATATTCTCGCCGAACTTGTGAACATGACGTGCCACGATTACGCAAGGTTGACTCTGCCGACATCGATGGATCAGGCTTCTTGGAAGTTTGACCGTAGCAGCAGGTTGACAATGTCAAAATACAGGCCAAGAGTCGGTTCATTGGTGGCACCCATAACACTAAATGTCGCGGCGCGCTACTTGGTGGCTTCTGCAGGGGCGCGTGCAATCTTCTCGAAATGGGAAGCTTAACGTCCCTCCGTCGTCATCGAGGATGTGTGCATTGTGGCCTTCGATGGAGATTTTAGTGGTTCCATTCAGTGTGACTTGGGCGTGCGACCTCGGCTGTGTTGGCCGGGCAAAGGCGCCTTAACTGCCGGGTTATAGGAGTAGTCGAGAACGTAATCATGTCTTCCGTTTCAATCCAGTAATACATCGTGTTGCTCTTGACGACTCCGCCAACCGTCGTCGTTCCGGTTGCCCCAACAACAACACCGTTATTTTCTGTACCCGAAGCAATTCGAGTTACTTTGGCGTCTTTCCACTGGCGATCAGCGGCCAGAGCTACTGAGCCGGATAGGATGACAGCGATAAAGGCCGCCATTTTCATACGGGTAGTTTCCCCTTTACGAAGTGAGCTGTCGAACAAGCGATCCGGCACGGTTCGCATCGAGCCTCGATGGCCTCTGGTTATAACCAGTATGGTTTTGGCCAGCCTAATCCGAAACTGCTTGGCGTGCAAGACATTCAAAAGCAGCTCGGAGCGACGATCAGGGAGTTGCGTCGAAAGCGAAAGCTGTCCCAGGATGTCTTTGCAGAACGATCAGGATTGCACCGTGCGCATGTGGGAGAGATTGAGCGCGGGGAAAGCAACGTCACGATTCAGACGCTGAAAATCATCGCGGACACACTGGGCGTGAGAATTGTTGATTTGGTGCGAAGCTGTGAAGGAGGTTTCTAGGGGGCTTTGCTGCTGTTCTCCCTCTCGTTTGACCGTGTTTCTAGCTGCCCTTCGAGGTCTTTGATCTCGTCCCTGATTTCCTCGTCGGTTTTCATCCTAGCGATGCGCTTTCGACCTTCCTGTAAACGCCTAACAAGCTCCAAATCCGCGTTTACATCCACACCTACGGCTTGAAACGCTTTCCTTCGACGCGGTTTGCCACTTCCGCAATGGCTCTCACATCCCCCTTGCGCGCTTTCGCGAGAAGCGTTTTAGCAATCGCAGTAGCCCAGGTCTGGCCTTTGCCCTTGGGCGCTTCCTCTTCTAACAACCTTTGAAGCTCTTCGGTGAGCGGCTTTGTTTTCGGTCGTCCACCAGGGTTGCCGCTGACGCCCTTTGGCCACGGCTTGAGGTTTTGCGAGTTGCCCACTGTTTCCTCACTGTTCTGAGTGGAATTGTACGCCCGCCCTTCCTCCACACAATTTTCGCTCCCGCAAACTTTCTTGGATAAGCTACTCTAGATGATTGACAGCGGAGCGACATTTCGTCACTTGCTCATGGAACTCGGCATCGAACAGACGCCGCGAAGGAGCCCAATCCCCCTCGGTCATTTCTTGAGTCCCCCCTTTTGCAAGTACTGCGAGAGATTTAAGGTCTTGCTCTTCAATTCAGGCACCAGGGCTCCGGGAACAGCGCAGCTCGACTGCGTCAGGAACAAGCAAGATTCAAGTGTTTCAATGGCATTGGTCCGCATAGTCCCATCCCAACGTTCTACGATGTCCTGGGCTACAGAGGACAGCAAAGCGTCAGCTATACCATCCGCAGACTTCGACGCGTAAATCCCGCCGCCCATAAACGTCTTGGAGGACCCGCCGACGTAGTGGTTCGTATAAAAGCAAACGTATGCGTCTTGTGGCGTGTCGCGGTGCATACAATCCGCCGTAAACAGCAGCCCCAGGGACGGGTCTTCATTGCCCACTAAACCGAAGAGGTTCGGATGCGCAGCCACCTTTTGGCGGAACAATTTCATAACCTCGGCCGATGCTGGCTCTTCGGCGTTCGTGATTGTGGATATTTTGACTGCATGATCCTTTGGGGAGGGTTGCTGCACTCGGCTAGACTGGTAAGTCTGCCCTTGCCCTGCAATAGCGGTCAGGGCGATGCTAACAACCACCCGAGCGGTCGCGCGAAACATACGACATTCCCTCTTGGAGCTCATTGTCTTAGTCCTAGCCGTTGACGAGCGGCGCTGTACTCCATCCAAACATAGCAATCCGTACCACGTCCGGAGCCGAGATACAGTCGCGGGCAGTAGTCTGACCTACTCAGTTAGAGTCGGAATCGTCGGAAACGTACGCTCCTGAATCTGCTCCTGATGGATATTGCTGATACAGAGATAAGCACGTCGGAGCAAACTCTCCATATTCACGCTGCGGTATAGTCCCCGTTTCTTTGTCTGGCTGGGGGGACTTTCCGCCTATCTGCCAGTCCCTTCTCCCCGCGACCTCCACCACAATTTCACTCTTGCAGACTGCGGTTTGTCAGTGACCTCTCCCGCAGGTGCGAGTGATAACGGCAAGACTAGAAAAGGGGCGACACCGCGAATGATACCCCTCGCCTGTCGTTACGACAATCGCGATGATGCATCAGGCATGACTCAATGAGGCACGGAGAGGCGTCCAAGCCAAGGGCGCTGCTGTGCACGGTTGGAAACTGAGTCTCAGAACGTTATAGGCGACACTAAAAACCTGTCGGCATACCGTTTTTGTTTAGCGCGAAGGGTGTGGATGTCTCTTGGATCAGCGCAGTCATACGCCACGTCAAACTGGACCGGACTCCCGAACAGGCACGCTTGCCAGCACAACGGGAAGAAAACCAGCGTGTCTGGATGGCGGAGCATATCCAGTGACATCCTTCCGTGTGCATCGGTAGATGGGAGTGGGCCTTCAGCGAAGATAGTTTGGTCAGTAGTGCAAAACCCTTCGCTCTCGTTAGTGGTATACCGCAAACACCAATCAAGTTGTGTAGCCCAACCAGCACCGGCTGCCACGTCCTGCAACATCGTGGAGACCGTGAAATTTCTAACTGCTGGCTCCGGTAACGGTCGCATTTCGAGCGAGTCCACGGTGACAGTGCGGCGGTCTTCATTGACACCAACGATACGTGCGGCCAAAGTACTGCGGGCGTTCAATTCAAAATGTTGCAATCCAAGCGGGGACCTTGCGCGGAGCATCTGCATGAACTCTAGCAGGAATTGCTTATACTCCTGCCAATTCGCAAAGCCACTGGCCGCCATCGCCGCCCGGTACAACGGAAACTCGCGCTCCAAGCGAGCGAAGGCGGAGTCTGCACCTGTTACCGCTGAGCCGTCCGTACCTTCGGCATAATCGTAGAAGCCCCTGTCCCACCCAATCTGACTCGGACTCACCTCGCTCCATTCCTGAGTATCCTTGTCGAAGCACCAGAGCGGTTTATTCCGAGAGCTGCGGGATGGCCCGACAAACCCGCGTAAGTATCCCTGTGGGAGCCAATGGTCTCTTCTATCCCGTTGATGGTGGGTTGAGAATACCGACACTTTCTAGTCCTACCTCCGCTTTTTATTGCGAACTGAGAAACGGGCCAGCCCCGTGTTGTCACTTACTTTTCCTTTTCCCTTCGGCTAGGTCTGATGCAATTGGTCCCCCGGTCCTTGCCCCCGCCTGTCGTGGTCTCCGCATATTTCCAGTCCACATCACGCAAAATTCTTAAACGGAATTACCTCCGTTGGTTTTGCTTTGGGCGTCGGCATTGGAACCGCGACATTTGTGATTTCTCGGAATGTCTCTCGCTTAAATTTCAGATCGGCGCAGAGTTGTTGGAGCGTCAGCTCGACCTTAGTTCCTAGGGCACTAAGAGTGGTAGACAGTAGTTCCGGTTCCTGAAACTCCAGCTCGTGCGGCTCGCCCTTATTCCACCCTTTAGCGGAGAGGTACTGAAATCCCCTCCTATAATCAACCGCACTGATTAAACCGAGATCGTAGGCGCGGTGTACGATGGCTGCAGCGCTGGTTTGCCATCGGCGTTTTAGATCAAATACGTGAGGCCAAGAAAACGCAGCGGCAGAAAACTCCCGGCTAAACGCCGCCTTTGGCATCAAAAACGCACTTGCAAATCTATCCGCTGCCGCTTCTGTGTCTTTCGTTCCAGTCGGAATGCCAGGATGCATAACCAGATGCCCGCACTCGTGCGCAATGTCGAAATGCCAACGCGACGGACTAGCTATAGAACGGTTTAGGAAAATCACTGCTGTCCTACCGTGTCGCGAAAAGGCGTCGACCTTAGTCGAGGTAACGAGGTGTCCGACAATGAAGACGCCGGAGCGCTCCAAAAGCCTTCCAATGCTCTTGATCGGCCTATCTAAACCGATCTTCCAATGCTTACGGCATTCCTCCGCAGCTTTATCCACATCGTCAATCGAGCGCACGGGGATGTGCGGCACGTCAAGCACAGGAAATTTGAACGATGAACGCAGACGCTGAATGACCATGCCAATCAGTGTGGCATGCGCGCGAATCTTCGTCTTGGTCCCTTCCGGCGTGGTTCTCCTGTGCCGAAAACTGCATTCATCTTCGCGGAACACGTCCTCAAGCGGCCCATAGAAAAACTCTGGAAGGAAGCCGAGAATATCGGCGCAGGCTTCAATGAGATCGCGAGCAGGTTCCCTTCTCTTCCCATTCTCGCAAAGCGAAATCAGAGCACAAGACGCCGCCACCTTTTCGGCGAGTTCGGTCTGCGTCAGTCCCCGAAACTCCCTCGCAAGGCGAAGCCGTTCCCCCCAAAAAACTTCGCTAGGAAATAGAACCGATCCCATCGTTCCTCTTTCGCTTCTCGTCCTCCGGTTTTTCCAGAGGTTCAGCAACAACCGGCGGAAACTCAACCGGAGGAGTTTGGATGGAAATCACATTGCTTTCGGCCTGGTCGAACGGGATTTGCCAAGAGTTCTTCGCGTTGCCGCCCTTGTCCACTTCAACTAAAGTTACGGCCAGAACCTCACCGCTCCCGTCCGTTTCAACAGCAAGACGGAGCGCTCCGTCAACGGGAGGAAATCCCCGCTCGAGGTCAAGGCAGAGTTGAATCTGGTGGATCTCGCCATAGCTCTTGCTTTGGTAATGGTACGGCGGTTCTTCCGGGTCTCCACGATAGAAGCGGCATGGAGAAGCCCCTATCGCAAAGCTGAAGCCCAACCAAGTGGTCTCTGGAAGTATCTTCAGCCAATCGTAAGTGACGGCCGCTTTCTTGATCGCATCCCGGGTACGTGCATATGCGCGACAGCCAAGCGACCAAGCATCATCGCCATTTTGCGGTTCGTGTAGCGAGTACCGCATCGTGCCGCACATTGCGAATGATGTTGGCGATTGTTGAGAGCCGACTCCTAGTGAGGTCTGGGTATTTGACCCATGGTTCAAAGCCGTTCATAGTTGCCACTATACCCGAAAATCTGACAGTCGTGTGTAAATTTTTATAGCCTGTTACTTTTTTAGGTACCGTTTGAATTTTACATGGCGGGAAAATTTCAACCCCGCATGTCAGATCGTCCTTTACACACAGAAGGCAGCTCGCTGTAATCTGCGCTGTTGCGCCGGTGCATTTTCGCCAGTACGATCGCGCCAACCACTGTCGTTACGACGTGGCCGCCAGGACCTAGCACGGCAGCACGGCACTTTTTCACAACAGCACGGCAGTTTTTCACAGCAGTTTTGCCGTCTTTCCCAGCCCTGCGAATTCGGGCAAGAAGGCGTCACAGTCGGCGGCATACCCCCCAATCCGGGACAACTAACTCGGTTCGGGACTCGCCCAGCGGCCCAGCGGCAGGCCAGGGGCCAACTCCAACGGCGCGCGGCAAAGCTGCTCGGCCAGCGTTAGGGCCATGCGGGAGGGCTCCGTAGCGCCACTTAGCCATTGCTGTATTGCTTGGCGACTCACGCCAAGATCGCAGTAAATGACCAGCAGATCGTCGCGCGCCAAGCCACGCCACGAATTCAGAGCAGGTGAGCATGTACCCAAGATACTCCAGAGCGGGCAAGAGATCGCCCTCCAGTTCTGGAGGTAAATGGGGGTGTATACCATTTTGTGTGCCAGCAAACGCGCTTTTGAGCGCTAGGGCGGGTCAGAGCCGTTTTTGAGCAAAAACATAGCCCGCTGATTTAGCGGGCTTTAGAGGATGATGACTGGTAGCGCTACCGGGAATCGAACCCGGGTTTGAAGATTGAGAATCTTCCGTCCTAACCCCTAGACGATAGCGCCACATCGAAAAGCCTCTGAATTATAACAAATCGCCAGCGTTTATAAGTGTTCCACAGTGCTCATGCGTCTCGTCAGAACACACGATTCGGTGCATTGCATCACCGCGAACGTCATCCACGAGTGTTAGTCTCTTTCGTTCGGCATTGAGGAAGTACGGCAACAATCCAATGTTTTAAGAGAAAGAGGCTCACAATGAGGTGGCCGATTGCGCTTTTGGTTTTATGGTTCGCGCTATTCGTACCCGCGACAATGCGAGGGCAAGCACCATCTGCTCCAGTGCCCACCCCTCAAACGTCGTCAGCAAAACCGATTGCGCCTCAAGAATCCTCTTCGATCCAAAGCAATCCTGATGTCCAAGTCTGGGTCAACACCCACTCCGGCATTTATCATTGTCCGAACACGCACTGGTATGGAGCGACGAAGTCTGGCGTCTATATGAAACAATTGGAGGCGCAGCAGAAGGGATACCGTGCCGCTTACCATCGAGTTTGCCGATAACAACTGTCCTTAGTTCGTGATTTCTCTTCCAACATGTGAAACTCCGCTTTTAGAGCGGTTTTCCTCGAGGGGTTGACAACCTTGGTCCCCCGTAGCAGAATCCCATTTGTAGGCGAATAAAAAGCGAAAGTCGCTCTCCGCCCATGCACTGCTTCGCTCGAGGTTCCTTATGCCGTCTGTTGCTATGCTTCGTGCTCGCCTCGAGTCTTCGCTAGGCGAGCACCTCTCCTCCACGCTGTTGCTGCGCGAGCGCGTCATCCCGCTGACGGTCTCAACCGGATTGGCTGCGCTCGATGAGCTTACCGGAGGTTTGCCGCGGGGAGCGCTCAGCGAAATTACCGGGCCGGCTTCTTCGGGACGTACTGGGGTAATGCTGGCAGCGCTGGCGCAGGCTACTCGCCGGCGGGAGGTGTGCGCGCTGGTAGACGCCAGCGACAGCTTCGATCCGGCTTCAGCGGCAGCCGCTGGCGTAAATCTCGATCGGTTGCTGTGGGTGCGCTGTAGTAAGCGTTCGAGTTTGTCATCGCGCAAGGACCATCCGCCGGGGGCTGCACTGGGACGCCTCGAACAAGTGTTAAAGGTTACGGACCTCCTGTTGCAAGGAGGTGGCTTTGGCATGGTAGTGCTCGATCTCGGTGATGTTCCTGCCGAAAGTGTGCGTCGCGTGCCGCTCACCTCGTGGTTTCGTTTTCGCCGTGCGGTGGAACCTACGGCAACTGTGCTGTTGCTCATCGAACGGGAGTCCTGCGCGAAGACCTGCGCTTCCCTGGTTGTGCGATTGGAACGCAAAGCAGTGTGTGCTCGCGATTCGGTGACAGCCTCCCCACGCCTTGGAACGGAAAGCTGGCAAATTATGTCGCAGGGCGGCTCAGGAATTCCTGAGAACACTGTTGTAAGCCATGCCACGCTATTGCACGGAATGCAATTGCGGGCCGAGATAGTTCGCTCCTCCACCCCACCGAGCACAAAATCGGTGCCCGATGGGTGTCCCGGCTCGTGGACGCAACGCAAACCAGCGCAGCGAGCCAACACCAATTTTGATTTGTACGCCGCTAGGTGATCTTCATCTTCGATTGAGGTTTGAATGTTTGCCTGCATCTACATTCCCGATTTTCCCGTGGGGGCCATCGTGCGCGTGGAGCCTTGGTTGCGCGAACAGGCGGTAGCTGTGCTGGAAGGCAAACCTCCACTGGTGCGGGTGGTCGCTCTCAATGAAAAAGCCCGCTGCCTGGGAATGGAAGTGGGCATGACCAAGTTGCAGGCCGCTGTTTTCTCGGCTCCGGCGAATGGGATCGTCCAATCTAGCGAAGCCAGGGTGGCAAATTCCAAGACTATGCAGAACAAGCTTTCTACCCGGCGCAAAACGAGTAAGCCGAAGCCTGGTCCTGCAATCTTGCGGCAGCGCTCAACCGAACAGGAAAACTCGGCACACGCAGCTCTGCTCGATGTTGCCCACGCTTTTACGCCGCGCGTGGAAGATACTGCCGGCGACACATTGCTGCTCGACTTGGCTGGCCTGGAAAGGCTTTACGGTGCGCCTCCAGCCATGGGACGCGATCTGGCGTCGCGGGTAAACGCGATTGCGCTGGAGGCAAACATTGCGCTGGCCGCTAATCCTGAAGCGGCCTTGCATGCTGCGCGGGGATTCAGCGGGACTACCGTGCTTCCCGCTGGAAAAGAGGCACACCGCCTGGGAGTGTTGCCGTTGCAGGTATTGCTGGATGCATTCGATATCTCGCTGAAAAACGGTCCGGCCTCCGATCGCGAACGCCAGAAACTGTGTGAACAGATGCTCGACACCCTGGAACGATGGGGCGTACGCGATTTTCGCGCCTTGGCGTTACTGCCCGAGCACGCTCTGGCTTCACGACTGGGCGAAGCGGGAAGGTGTTTGCAGCGCTTGGCCAAGGGAATAGGTACTCGCACGCTGGCGTTATGCGAGCCAGTTACCCATTTTGAAGAGGCCATGGAACTGGAATCTCCAGTGGAAACGCTCGAACCGCTGTCGTTTGTCCTGAACCGGCTGCTGGAACAACTCTGTGCCCGACTGGAAGCCCGAGCCTTGGCAGTACAGGAATTGCATTTGCGTTTAAAGCTGGAACGGCGAGTCGCCGATGAGGAGACAACGACTGCACAGGAATTAGCTGGAGATTCATCCCACAATGTGGGAGACAGAAACACCGTAGAGAGCATTTTACGCCTACCGGTAGCAATGCGCGATACCAAAGTTTTTCTCAAGCTACTGCAATTGGAACTAACGGCGCACCCGCCGGGGGCTCCCATTACAAAAGTATGGATCGCAGCCGAGCCTGCGCCGCCCCGTTCGGCACAGCGCGGACTCTTCCTGCCAGTTACTCCCGAAGCAGAGAAGTTGGAGATTACGCTTGCCCGCATCAGCGGCATTGTGGGCGAGCGGCGGGCCGGAATCGCCCGTCTGCTGAATACCCACAGGCGAGATGGCTTTCTCATGGATCGCTTTGTGGCTTCTACCGAAGAAGAATTGAAGCAGACACATGCTGCCACAATGTCAGACATTGAGGAGCAAGCCCGAGTAGCTTTGCGCATGTTTCGCCCGCCATTGCACCTGCAGGTCAGGCTGGCAGAAGGACGTCCGGTCGCATTGACAGCTGGGACGAAACCAGCCTGGCGAGGAGAACTGCAAGGAAAAATTTTATGGTCGGCAGGACCGTGGCGCTCCTCCGGGGACTGGTGGACGGAGAACGCGAAAGAGGAAAGCGCAAGCCAAGATCAGGCATGCCCGTGGGACCGCGAAGAATGGGATGTAGCGCTTGCTAATGGAAACAGCGGCACTGTGGCCCTCTATTGCATCTATCGCGATCTAGCGAGCGGGCAATGGTTTGCGAATGCAAGTTATGACTGAGGAGGGGCTTAGCAATTAGCAATTAGCGTAATTCGTAACTGACCACTGACTACTGACAACTGTTGTTTATGTACATCGAACTCCACGCCCGCTCTGCTTTCAGCTTTCTTGAAGGAGCTTCGGTTCCCGAGGAGCTAGTTGAGATGTGTGCCGCATACCAGATGCCAGCAATGGCATTGCTCGATCGCGATGGGGTGTATGGCGCGCCCCGCTTTCATCTGGCGGCGAAGAAGCTCAAAATCCAGGCGCACATCGGAGCAGAGATCACCTCCTTGCTGCCATCCAAGACCGGCGAACCTGTAACCTCGCGCGTGTCATTATTGTGTGCCTCGCGGGAAGGCTATCAGAACCTCTGCCGTCTGCTGACTCGCATGAAATTGCGTGCGCCCAAGTATCCGGCTGCACTGCCCCGCCGTGCGAAGGCAGCCCCCGATAACGAGGCCGTTCTTGGCTCACAAGCCATCGCTTCCCTCGAAGACCTCGGTGAATATGCAGCTGGACTGATTTGTCTGACCGGTGGCGACGAAGGTCCGCTAGCGCATGCGCTGGGCAATGGAGGCCTGGAAGCTGGCCGCAGCACACTTGGACAAATGATCGCGATCTACGGGCGCGAGAATGTTTACGTCGAACTGCAACGTCACTACAACCGTGCGCAGGAGGCCCGCAATCAGGCGGCGATTGAACTAGCGCGCAGCCTGGGCTTGCCATTGCTGGCCACGCAAGGTGCGCAATACGCCAAGCCAGAAGAGCGCCAGATTCTGGATGTCTTCACCTGCATTCGTAACCATCGCACGCTCGATACGGCCGGACGCCTGCTGGCGCGCAACAGCGAGCGCTATATCAAGACACCGCAAGAGATGCTGCGTCTCTTCGCCGATCTTCCCGAAGCCACTGCGAACACCCTGGAGGTGTCGTCGCGACTTGAATTCACGCTAAAAGATTTGGGATATCAGTTCCCGCGCTACCCCGTGCCGGAAGGCGAAACCATGGACTCATTTCTGCGGACGCGAACCATGGAAGGCGCACGCGACCGCTATCTGCGTCCCGGACAAAGCGAACTTTGGCAGCGCGCGCAACGCCAGATCGAGCGCGAACTTGCGCTCATCAAAAAGCTTGATCTGGCGGGCTACTTCCTAATTGTGTGGGACATTGTGCGTTTCTGCCGCGAGCAGGGCATCCTGGTGCAGGGACGAGGATCGGCGGCCAATAGCGCGGTCTGTTATTCCCTCGGCATCACCGCCGTCGATCCGGTGGGCATGGATCTACTGTTCGAGCGCTTTCTGTCGGAGAAGCGCGGCGAATGGCCTGACATCGATCTCGATCTCCCCAGCGGCGATCAGCGCGAGCGAGCCATCCAGTACGTCTATCAGCGCTACGGCAAACTTGGCGCTGCCATGACGGCCAACGTCATTACCTATCGCGGACGTTCGGCGGCGCGCGAAGTTGGCAAGGCGCTCAGTTTTGATGGCGAATCCCTCGACCGCCTCTCCGGATTGGTGAGTTCCTGGGAATACAAGGACCCGAGTGACACTCTGGAGCGGCAGTTTCGTGATGCCGGCTTCGACCTGCGGCATCCGCGTATGCGCAAATTCTTCGAGCTTTGCCTGGCGGTACAGGACCTGCCCCGGCATTTGGGACAGCACTCCGGCGGCATGGTGATTTGCCAGGGACAACTGGATGCCGTTGTGCCGCTAGAACCTGCAACTATGCCTGGCCGGGTCGTGGTGCAGTGGGACAAGGAAGATTGTGCTGACCTTGGTATCGTCAAAGTTGACTTGCTAGGACTAGGGATGATGGCTGTACTGGAAGATTCCCTCACTCTGATCCGCAATCATTATGAAGAAGAGGTTGATCTGGGAAAATTGCCGCCCGATGATCCCACAGTGTATGACACGCTACAGAAGGCCGATACGGTGGGTATGTTTCAGATCGAAAGCCGGGCGCAGATGTCGTGCCTGCCACGCCTATATCCCAAACGCTTCTACGACATTGTGGTACAAGTCGCCATCATCCGTCCGGGTCCCATCGTCGGTCAAATGGTGAACCCTTTTCTGCAACGCCGGCAGGGGCGACAGGACGTCGTCTATCCGCATCCGTCACTGGAACCGGTACTGAAACGCACGCTGGGGGTGCCGCTCTTTCAGGAACAACTGCTGCGCATGGCGATGATTGCCGCCGGCTTCAGCGGCGGCGAAGCCGAAGAATTGCGGCGGGCCTTCGGTTTCAAACGCAGCGAGAAACGCATGCGCGATATCGAGGTCAAGCTTCGCGCGGGCATGGAGCGTAACGGCATTCCGCCCGAAGCGCAGGAGCAGATCATACTTTCGATTACTTCGTTCGCGCTCTATGGATTTCCTGAGTCGCACGCCGCCAGCTTCGCGCTGATCGCCTATGCCAGCGCCTACCTCAAGTGTCGTTACCTGGCGGCTTTTACAGCAGCGCTGCTGAACAATCAGCCCATGGGCTTCTATAGCCCTTCAACCATCGTGAAAGACGCACAGCGACACGGGTTACGAGTGAAGCCGGTGGACATTACACGATCGGAATGGCCATGCACGCTGGAGGAGGAAGAGACTGCTACAAGGCCAGATGGAACCGATCGGCTATTACATCCTTCAAAAACCAACCCCTCTCATGACGAAGTTGCGACACCACTGCTCCTGGAGTGTTTTGAAGGGGCGCGGCTTCAGCCGCCCCGCACCCAACTCACAGTAGGTGCGGCTTTAGCAGCGGAGGGAACTCGCAGTACATCGAATCGCGAAGTTCCTCCGTGGCTAAAGTCACTCGGTGGTGGTGGGTTTGGCGGCGCGCCTGAAGACGCGCCCCTCCAAAACCATAATCCTATAAGCAGTGGCTCTGACAGCAAGCCTGAAAACCGCATAAAGCCGAGCTTCGCGCTCCGCATGGGGTTTCGTTATGCCAAAGGATTGCCGGAGGCGGCGGCACAAGCTATTGTGCGAGAGCGCAGTAAGCGGCCATTTGAATCCATCGTGGACCTTGCTCATCGCGTGCCCGAATTGCGTCGCAAGGAACTCGTGCTGCTGGCCTCGATTGGAGCGCTCAATTCCATTGGCTGCGCACGAGAAGAAGACTTGCCCACGGATCTTAATTCCGCGCGCAAAGCTGGTTCCAGGCAGCGCCTGCATCGCCGCGACGCACTATGGGAGGTAGAGCGCGCCGTACGTTTTGCCGGCCCGTTACTGGAGAGCATTCCAGAGAGCGATACGGCTTCGCCACTTGTGCCCATGACACCTGAGGAGCGTCTGGTTGCCGACTTCCATGGCACCGGACTCACCGTCGGTCCTCATCCCATGGCGTACCGCAGGGCCGCCCTCCGCCGGGCGCGAGTGCTCTCCGCGAAGGAGTTGACGCAAGTCGCACACGGTCAATATGTGCGCACGGCCGGATGTGTGATCGCGCGGCAGAGACCGGGCACCGCCAAAGGCTTCGTCTTTCTCAGCCTTGAGGATGAAACTGGAATCAGCAATGCGATTATTTCGCCCGATGTGATGGAGCAGAACCGCATTTTGATTCAGTCGGAAAAGTTTCTGTTGCTGGAAGGAGTGTTGCAGAATCAGGAAGGCGTGATTTCAGTGAAGGTCGACCGGCTTGCGCCTATGCGCGACGCTTATGCTGTTGAGACGGTCGATGTCACCGATGCCGATGTCCGCTCGCATGACTTCCACTAACGTCGACACACCCCTCCTCACCTCAGGGAAAGCCGCTCCAGACGTCACACGTCAAAGACGCGGTACACCCGGCCAGCAGGCTGTGCCTGATTGAGCCCCATGGCCACGTTGTAAACCGGACAGCCCGCGGTGGTTTTGCCTTCGGGACTGCCGGAGTGGGCGTGGCCGTGAACAACAAGATCGGCGCCATGGCGGTCGATGACCTCGGCCAAACGTGAACTGCCCAGATAAGGATAAATTTCCGGCGGCTCCCCGGTAACGGTTGCCGCTACAGGCGCGTAGTGCAACACCACTACACGCTTGGGCGTGCGCAGCTGCGAGAGCGCCCGCTCCAGTTTCAAACTCTCATCGATGGCTCCCTGCACGAAGGCTTTAACCTCGGGCTCGCCAAAGGCTGTAAGTGCGCCTCGCCCGAAACCGCCGCCAAATCCTTTTGCACCGGCAAAGCCGACGCCGTCGCGCTCATAGGCTGTTCCATCCAGTACCTTCACGCCTTGGTCAGTCATCATTTTCATTAGCTCGACGGCGCGTCCGCTCTCATAGTCGTGGTTGCCGAGGACGGCCACCGTGGCAATGCGCAACCGCACCAGCGCGTTCATCAGTGATTCCATTTCGTGCGGTTCGCCAAAGTTGGTGAGGTCGCCGGCGAGGACTAGCACGTCGGCCTCATCGCGCACGTGGCTCATCTGATCGCGAAAGCGATCATATCCCTGGTGGCTGAAGTGCAAATCGGCGATGGCGGCAATTCTCATCGTTTGGGTGGTTCATCTACCGAAAGCACGTTGCGAGGCTCCCCTATCTTGGGTTCTCGCTGCTTGCGTTCGTCCTCCAGCAGGTTCTCCAGGCCCCACTCCTGCACGTCGATGGCGAACATTTTTTCGTCGATCAAGCTGCCGCGAAATGCCGAGTGTGCCAGAGGCGAGTCGAGCTGAGAGCGCAAGCGTGCAAGCAGGTCGCTCCAGACCTCGTCGGGGACATAGTTTCTGCTGGGACGGATAGACATAGTGGAACAGGATTAACTCCCACAACAAGAGCTCCCAGTGCTCACCCACAAGTTGCCGTAGGCGCGTCCAGTCAAGACGACCCTTCGTTCCATAGATTATGTGGACTATGTCGGCGCCGTCGAAACGCTCGCGGAAGTTCACAAACAGCTTGGACGCAATCAGCTCTTCGGCGGCAAGCACCCGCGCCTTGACACCAAGTACCATCGACTCGGCGCCGCGATCGATCCACGACTGGTCAACCGTGATGACAGCATTGCTCATGCCCGTGATGAGATCGACATAGTATCCGTCGCGGTGCGCTTTGGCCAGCCATACTGGATCACATATCTCGATTTCGAAGCCCTGTTCCGCAAGATGCTGAAGCGCCTCGGGCACGGCCTGCGCCGGAAGAAAAAGATCGAGGTCCTTAGTGTTGCGCCAAATGCCAGTGTGTTGCTGCAACGCAAATGCGCCTGCGACGACGTAAGGCAGGTTTACGCGGTTCAAGTGACCGAGCACTTCACAGCAGAGTGCGCGCATCTCTGGCGGGAAGTCCGGATGCAGGGAGGTACTGACCGGTAGTTCAGTTTCAGACGCCACAGCACAAACTTGGATGAAGAAAATGCCATCGAACGTTGTTGCATGGACGGGGGAAAAAGCGCGCGTGGGCTATTTTAGTTACAACGGAAGCACAGGTTTCAGTGTCGACCAGTCTCCCTGTCCTTTCGGATGATCTCAGCAACGGCACGTTGACCACTTGCGATTGCACCGTGCACGGTGCCAGTATTCCCTGAAATATCCGTGGCTTCACCAGCAAAGAAGAGGGTATCTTCTACCGGCCGGCTTAGAACCTCTGATGCATGAGCGGCTCCTACTTTGGCGTAGCTGTATGCTCCTCGCGAATATGGGTCGTTCTGCCAGTCATGAAAATATGCGTCTTCCAATAGATGCTCGAGCTTCTTCATGCTCACTTTCAGCAGTGCGCTGAGGCTCTGCAAACTACGTGCGACAACCGACATTTCCCCTGATGCCACCCGCTCGGCACATCGAAAAGGAGCCCAACCGGTAATCAACGGAACTTGCTCGGGCATTGTGGTCCACCAAGTGGGAAACCACTCGTCCTGGGAGAATAAGAAGCTCATGCGGGCCAGCGTCTTGGTCCGGCTGCCATCTGGAGAGACTTGGTCCCAGAAACGTTCTCGAAAGCGAAGGACAATACGGATCACGTTTCCCATCTCCAATCCGCCGAGTGCCTTCATTTTTTCTTCAGGAAGCGCAGGATGGAATTCGATCGCGCCTGGCTCTCCTGCGGGCGTTTGCAAAACGCCGAGAGGCACCGTCAGCAAGGCTCGCCTTGCGCGGAACGAAACGGGACTGCCGAGGCAGACGGCATTGATTGAGACGTTGTCCTTACTCCATGCAACACGCTCAACTGCAGTGTTGGTTTTAATCCTGACGCTTGTTCTCGCCAACCGCTCGCGAAGTATCTCCAGCAAAGCCGAATAACCGTTACGTGCGCGGAACGCGTGGGCACCGTCAATTTCTCTTCGGCCTTCATTTCCTGAACGAGCCAGTGAACACTAACCTGCGCCGGGTCCGCGGCATTGAAGCCCGTGACGTAACTGAGAGCGTGTTGCTTAGCCTCCGGCGAAGCCTCAGGACAGCAACGCTGCAAGAAACTCTGGAAGGACTCGTCCGGTCCGCGATCGTCCATCCGCTGCAGGATGTCATCGACCTCTGAGAAAAAATCGCAAGGAGAGAAGCGGCCGTCGCGAACACACCAGTTGTCTCCTTCCACCTCGGTAATTGGAACTTTGTGCTTTCGAAGCAGATTAAAGATTTCCGGAGGACGACCATGAATGAATTCGGCGCCGAGTTCGATAGGAAATTGCAATCGTGGATCTTGGTGTGTGAAGATTCGGCCGCCAATGCGATCCCGTGCCTCCAGCACCAAGACCGATAGTCCGCTCTCGGCCAGTTCGGAGGCCGCCGCCAAGCCAGCAGCCCCAGCCCCAACCACGATTACATCGGCATCATGTCTCATTGGCATTTCTTGCTGGTGACTTAACCCTGTTCATAGTAGATTAGGCCACTGATAACTGCCGGTATTTACTGAGCGACTCGATTGGTGAACAAGGAAGTCCAAACAAGAAGCTTAACCGGCCTTATCTTAAGGAGGCTATATGAGGTGGCAGTGGTTGCCGGCAATGACGATGGCACTTTGCACGTTCGCTCTTGGGCAGGGAAAATTTCCTATGACCTGCCACCCATTCAAGGCAATCGAATTGCAACACCCGATCGATAGCACATGCGGGCTGACTGGTAAAGGACAGGAGGGATCCGCGCTGCAAAACCAGACCAAGAATAACTTCTGCGCGGGTACAAGTTATCTGTCGATTTCGCAACAAGATTTGCTCAGCAAACAAGAAAAGGTAGCAGCGCTTTCTGGATACCTGGAATGGTCTCCGGAAAACGTGCCGGGCAGCCGCTCGGACTTTGTGACTCTGGGCGAAGGTACGCCTGTGCAGTTTGTTGGCTACGTGCTGGAGTCCCACTATGCCGATCTCACCAGTGGCGAGAGTGTGAATTGCGACATAAAGGACGACGAAGCTTCCAATGACATTCACATCGCCTTGGTACCGCAGTCAGGAACCATCGACGAATGCCAGAGCAACAGCGCAGAGATGACACCGCATTACCGGCCCGCAAGCTGGACCGTCGCCAATCTCGATAAGGTCGGTCACACTACGCTGGTTCGCGTGTCGGGGCAGCTTATGTACGACGCGGACCACAAGATTTGCGGGGAGCAGGGCTTCTCTCCCACCGACAACCCTCACCGGCTCTCCGGCTGGGAGATTCATCCGGTATATGCCTTCGATGTTTGCGTTAAGCAGTCGGGCAGTGCATGCTCGCAGTGGCAGGCACTTTCGGATTGGGCGACCAGTGCTTCGAAGTCACAAGGAAAGACCGCCAAGCCACATCATCACAACGCAAGCCAGCCTCCGGCGTCCTCTGCCGGCGACAACCCGCAAAATCAGCATTAAAAGCAGATCTCTTTGGCGGTTTCGATAAGCGTAGTGCCTGTTCGCGGATAAAGTCGCATCGCTTCAGGGCGTGTTAGGACTTGTACCCTCTTGACCACTCTATCGGCCCAAGAACGGCTTCGCATATCCGGCGGTATGCATTTCACACCTTAGCGACCTTCAGGCGAGATAGGGCTGTAGATTCTGTTCAATCGTGGACTGGTCAACGTCCTCCCCGCGATTCAGCCTCTCAAGAATCTCGTCGACAACCTGCTTGGCCTGGTTCCGTTCGCGATGCAGCAGAAAGCCATCGTAGACGTGCTCGCCGCGCATGGCATCCTGGATCTCGGTTTCTTTATCGTGTTCTCCGAGTTCGGTGAAGTACACCACCTTGTAACGGCCGCTATAGTCGGCTTCACGATAGATCTCGAACATCACCTTCTTGGTATCGGTCGTCAGGGGCATGACTAATCGTCTCCGGCCGCTGAGGCAGGTTGCCGTTCGGCCGCTGCGTGCGGAAATCCTATCGGAATATCTTCCTGCATCCGCGATTCCTGCGTCAATGGCATTCGCAAAGAGCGTTCGTACTCGGCGAGTTGGCGGTCGAGGTCCGTAGCCATTTCCGCTTTCTTCAGCAGATTTTCCTGGTAGCGCTTCAGGAAGTAATCGATAGTTTCGACACGGATCTTGATCGACCCGGTAGGCTTATTCTCGTCGAGGTCTTTGAAGGAGAAGTAGGGCGTACCCGAATTCTCGATGATGTCCTCAATCACGCTGTAGATGGGGGCGTCGTGTCCGCACTTGAAGTTGCTGATCTCCAGCGCCACCAGGTTCGGATGGCGCGCGGTGAACTTCGCCGCCCAGATCTTGATGTTAGTGCTGCCAGAATAGGCGTTCTTCCATACGTCGCGGATGTCCAGTGGATCGGCGATGGTGCCGGCGCGAAGCTCGTCGCCAAATAGCCGGTCAAGGATGTCTTCATCCGTCGGCAGGAAACTTTGCGAGAACACCGGATAACCAAGCTTCTGGAATTCCTCCATGATTTCGTGGTTCAGGCCGGGATCGTGATGATAGACACGGCCGAGCATGACGATGCCCAAGCGGTTCTCGCGCTCCAGCGTGTCCAGCACTTCGCGGGTCCGTTTGCGCATGCTGGCGTCGAAATCCACGAAGGCCTTGTAGCCGGCCTCGACTGCGCGCTCGTTTTCCTCTTCGGAAAGCCCCAGCACGGGTGCCCATGCCTGGAACATCTGCAAGGTCAACATCTTCTTGTCGTCGAGGTTCAGGATGGGATCGAGATACTGAATTCCGTTTTCCTTGAAGACGTCATTTTCCTTGATGAAGGCAGCTTTCACCGCGTTCGGTGTCGCGGTCACGGTTGGACACGCATTGCTGCCGCTGCAGTTCTTCAGCGGCTGAGTCATGGTATCGATCATGGGGAAGAAGATCGCGTCCAGCGGCTTCTTCTGGTGCTTCTGGAAGATCAGGTTATAGACGTGCGGGATGCCGATCTTCGAGGGGAAGCACGGATCGATGGCGCCGCGGCCTGCTCCGGCGCGGTACATGTCCTGGCCAGTAAACTCGGAGTACACCAGGTTCTCCGGCTCGAGTCCCAAACTCTCCAGATAGGCGCTAAACAGCGGCGCGTAGAGGTACATGTTCAAGACGCGCGGCATGCCAACGCGATAGCTCGAGCGCTTCTTCATCAGCGCGATTCGCTGCTTGGCCGACGAGGTCCAGGCGCGAGTGGGAATGGGATCGGCAACCTTCTGCGGATTGCGCGAGCGCCATACCTCGCGGGCGGCGATGTCCACAAAATTCGGGTTCGCGTTCTTGATTGCGTCCAAACCCGCTTTAATACCGCGCATCGCGCCCACGTCTTCGACCTGTCCTTTTTCGCAGGTCGAGATGATCAAGCGCCGCTCGCCCATCTGCAGAGGTACCTTCGACTTAAATACCGGCAGCGGCGACGGGGCTTCAACGTCACCCACAGTCACATCAATGAAGGTGCGCAGGCAGTTGTTCTTGCAGAAATAGCAACGCGTGTCCTCATTGCGGGTGGTGCGGTAGCCGATATTCTGGACCGCATCGAGTCCGATGAAGGTGGTGCGGTGGCCGTTCTTGTAGAGACGAATCGCCTCCACGCCCGCGCCGATCGCGCCCGACTCGCCACAGTGCTCGTGCACGATGACTTCAGCCTCGTGGTCAACGCCGTGGAAGTGAGAGCGGATAAAGTCCACCTCCGACTTTACCGCAGCGAGGTTCTTCTGTGTCCCACCTTGCAGGATGAACTTGGATCCCAGCTTCGCGAGGTTCGGAATGCCGGCGACATAGAGGAAAATGTTTTTGGGCAGAACGTTCGCCAGCCCGGCGAGGATCTCTTCGCCGCGCCAACCCTGGCGCTGGAAGTTCACAATGTCGGACTGCATGAACACCGCACAGCCGTAGCCAAAGATCGGCATGGTGTTGGCGGCAAACGCGATATCGGCGTAGTCCTCAACTTTGTAGCCCAACGACTCGGCGGTACCTTGCAGGAAGTAACCGTTGCCGGCGGAGCACTGCGTATTAAGTTTGAAATCCTTGACGCGGCCGTCCTTCAAGACGATCAGCTTGATGTCCTGTCCGCCGACATCCACGATGACATGGGGATTCTTGTAGAACTTCATGGCCGATTCGGTGTGCGCCACGGTTTCGACCAACGCGACATCGGCCTTGAGCACATCTTTCAAAACGTCCTTGGCATATCCGGTAGTACCGACCCCGAGTACTTCCAGCGTCGCTCCCTGCGACTCCACCTGCTGGCGGAGCGCGACAAACATATCGATGGTGTCCTGGATCGGATTTCCGCCCGACAATTGGTAGGCCTTGCAGACTACATCGCCCGCCTCCGACAGGAGTACAGCTTTCGTCGAGGTAGAGCCGCCGTCAAGACCGACAAATCCGCGTACCGTTTCGCCGACGCCAAACTTGGCGCCGACAAATTTCGGGATCGTGTACTTCTGCTTGAACTCCGCGAGTTCTTCCTCGGAAGTGCTCAGACCAGCCGCCCCCGATTTCGCCTTCTCCGCTTGTCGGCCGACGGAGATGTAGTCCTCGAGGCACTCGGTGCCCATGTACATTCCTACTTCGGACTCTTCGTCTTTGCCAAACTCCACAGCACCCAGCGCGGCAAAGTATTGTGCGTTTTCCGGAACCTTGATCAGTTCTTCCGGCTTGGCACCTTCGGGAAGCTGTACCTTGCGCTCCTCCCAGGTGCGGGGAATGTTCTGCTGCCACGCTTCCTTCATGCCACGGATGAAACTGTTGGGTCCTCCGAGCAGCAGCACATGCGGACGTAGTGTGTGCCCGCGGGTTAGGACCGTGAGGTTTTGCAGAACGATGGCATCAAACAGTGACGCCATCAATTGGTCAGGCGGAATGCCTTGCTTCTGCAGCCCGTTGATGTCAGTTTCGGCAAACACGCCACACTTGCCCGCAACCGGATGGAGTTTGATGCCCGTGTATCCCTGGTCGCAGAGTTCCGCCGCTGGAATCTTGAGCTTCGCATTGATCTTGTCGATGACAGCGCCGGTTCCTCCCGCGCATTTATCGTTCATCGAAGGGATTTTCTTCTTGCGGCCGGTGTTCTCGTCCTCTTTGAAGACGATGATCTTGGCATCCTGCCCGCCCAGCTCGATGACCGAGTTCACTTCAGGGTGCATCTTTTCGACCGCGAGCGAAACCGCGGTGACTTCCTGCACGAACTTGGCGCCGACCAGGTTAGCCAGCGCGCCTCCGCCCGAGCCGGTGATGAAGATGCGGCAATTGTGCGGAGCAATGCCGACTTCCTGCTCCATGCGCTTGAGGAATTCCAGCAGTTTTTCGGGCTGCTTGGTCTCATGGCGTTGGTAATCCTGCCAGATCATTTGGTCAGTTGCGGCGTCGACGATGACCGCCTTGACGGTGGTTGAGCCAACATCCATGCCGACCGTGTACACGGCCTTGAAGCCCGACTGCCCGGCAACCTCGCGCGACTTGGCGAGAATGCGGGCAGGAAGTGACTCCGCAACCGGCGCAGGATTCAGCAGAGTATCCAGTTGAACGTCAACCTTATCCGGAGCGTTGTCGCAGGAGCCGTGTTGGTGAGAATGCGAAGCCACTAGTCCTCCCAAAAAAACGAATCGGCGCTGGAAAACATCAGTCGCCGAAATTCCCGCTAACCCCCTGAAAACCATTCTTGGCCTGGGTGAACATCCAACGAATCACGCGCTGATCGTTGTAGCAAAACGCCAGGATATGGTTCAGGGTAGAAAAGCAACTCTTCTGGCACTCTTTCTTCATGTCTTTCAACTGCTTGCTTTCGAACTTATGGTTCTCGATCGTTCCCCAATCATACCCCGCCGAGTACATGGGGAAACACGGCGCGAGGGTCCCATCGACGCGCACGATGAGCGAATTGTGACCGGCGCGGCAATTCCAATCTTCCAGCTCACCTTGAATGAATTGCTTCATCTGCGCCAACCGTTCCACCGAGTTCACCATGTGATAACCCGATTTTTGCTTCGCGATCAGCCAGTCAACCAGTTCGCACACCATCGGATGATCTTCCTCGCGGATGAACGTCGGGTTCGAGTACAGGTGCTTAAAGTGCGGCTGCTCGGTCATCGGCGACTCGCAGATGTGATAGTCGGTCGCAATGCCGCTGTCGTGCGCCAGTTCGGTTAGCTGGCGCACATCGTCCATGTTGTTGTGACAGATGTTGATGTTGAGGAAGACGCTGTAACCGTACTTGTACTGCTTCTTGACCAGGTAGTCGAAATACGGCCGGATCGGAACCATCGCCTTGGGCAGGCCGGGCTTGACATCCCATGCATCCACCGCGATGTTGAAGGTGGCGACACCGGCGTCGGCCAACTTGTCGATTACGTCAGTGCGCAACAGGCGAGCGTTGGTTGGCAGGTAGATCCAGAAATCCTTCTTGGCCGCGTAGTACGCGATCTTATGCGCGAAATCGGGACGAAGGAGGGGCTCGCCACCCATGAGAGCCAGGACACGGCATCCGGTATCATGCAGCCAGTCGATGGAGCGTTTGGCCACGTCTTCGGTCATTCCACGAACGCTGTTGTCGAACGCCCAACAGTAATGGCAGTCGAGGTTGCATTTCCACTCGTTGAAGAGATAAGCGATGATCGGGTGGAACTCTCCCGGCATTACGCGCGAGCGCAGGAACGGGAATGCCCACCCCTTCATGGCCCGGTAGACGTACTTCGCCTTGTACTTGCGGCGGCCGTTCTTAGGGAAGAAATCCTCGTCCGCCGCCGACATCAACTCGGGATGCTGCGGGAACACAGGTGTAGGCAGCTTCTGCTCTTTGCCGTTCGAAGGCGGTGGCAGTAGCCGCGGCTGCTCGGGCGGCTTCATGAGCAGATCGTGTAACTGAACGTCGAGACGATACGTCGGAGCAGCTTGCGTACCTTCCGGTACCTGCACTTCCGGCATGGGGTCTGTGACCTTCCTTCCTGGTAAATTTCATCGAAAGCTCGACTGGCTACTAATCGCCGTAGGCGGCGGCCACCTCAAGTTTACGCTGCGGGGTCACCGGTACGCGCGCCAGGCGCTTCTTGCCATTCATGAGATCGTTGACATGCAGCACGAAATTGGCTGCCACGCCAGCGTATCCATGAACGTGCGGCACTGGATAGAACAGGTTGCGCAGCTCCGGATGCTCAGTAACGTAGCCCTTGATGTCCTCCAGCCGTTTACCGGTGGACTTCAGCGCCTGCTCGAACTCCATGCGGGCTTTCACCTTAGCCTCGCCCAGCGCCATCTGCACGCGGCTGTGCGCGTTGATCTCGCCCTCACCCGAGGTCTCGATGGGCAGGAAGATCATCTCCTTGAAGTGATTGGCCACAGCCGACTGTACGCCGTCTGACTGCGATGACGGCATGCAGCCGAAGGGCTTCAGCGCCAGCACCATGTGGCAGAGACGGTTCTTGGTGTACCAGACGTTCTTACCGACCTCGAGATGTCCTTCACCACCGCGCGCGAACTGGTTGTAGAAGGGATTCGCCATATCGGCCATTTCCTTCTGATCGATGAGATGGTGAGCGACATTGCCCAAGCCCTCTACGACGCGATGGTATTGACGTGCGTAGATACGCTCGCCCACACCCCACATCCACTGCTTCTGGCGGAACTTCAGCTCGTTGACCGCTCTCTTATGCAGCTCGTACCACTGAACTTTCTTGTAGGGAGCATCGAGCGACCGGCGGGCGGCGGCGCGCGCCTTGGCCTGGTACATCATGTACATTACCCAGGTTCCAATCGGCTCGACCAACACCTGCGCGCCTTCACGCTCCAGAAACTCGAACATGTGGAAGTTGCCATCGCCCTCGGTGATCTGCGCCCAGAACTCGCCAATGATCTTGACCACCGGCTTCACGCGCAGACGGTCCACCTCGATGCTGGAGAGTTGCTCGCGGACAGCCGCCAGCGCCTCTTTGTAGGGATTGCCGTAGAGCTGCTCGCGGACTTTGCCGAGCGAGTTGACCCAGAGCTCCCACTTCTTGCCCTTGTTGGCGCGAATCTTTTTCGCCATCCACTCCGGCAGATCTTCGTGATCTTCGAACGGCTTGCGTTCGCGCAGCATCATGCACAAGGTGTCCACGGATGCCTGGAAGACTTCGTCGGTCTTGCCCTTTTCGGCCTCGTAGGGCCTGACGCGGTAGATCATCTCGTTCATGATGTCGCCCAGGTTGAGGGCGTTGAACATGCCGAGCCCAAAATCAACCGTAAACTTTAGTCCGGCTTCACCCGAGCCGGCCTTCACGCCGTCATTCTGCTGGAACAGCAAGACCCGGAAGCCATCGAAGCCGGCATTTTGCAATGCCAGGCGATACTCCGACTCATACATGCCGAAGCGGCATGGACCACACGAGCCGGCGGTAAAGAAGATGTAGTTGTTGATGATCTCCGACTTGGTCAGGCCCTGCGCCTCCAAGCCCTGCAGATGTTGCACCAGGTTTCCCACTGTGAAATACGTGGGATTACACTGCCCGTTGTTACCGTATTCCTTACCCAGTTGAAACGCCGAGACATTGGGCACGGGCATGATCTCGCAGCGATAGCCGCAACCTTCGAATACTGCCTGGATGACGCGTTCGTGCTTCCAAGTCAGGCCGCCGAAGAGGATGGTCACCTTGTTGCGCTCTTCGGCGCCGAAGGGCCGCTCCACGGGGCGGCGAAAGTGGCGAACCGGACCACTATCCAGGCCCATCATGCTGGCCAGTCGTGCACGTTCCTGCGCCACCTTCCGTTGAATCTCCTCTTCGGATTGAGAGCGCGTCAATTCGTCTATGGGGAAATCGATGCGAGTCACGGGCATAGTAACCTTCCTCTGTTGTGAGCAGTAGATTCTCGGTTGCTTTTGTCAGTTGGCCTCAGGTTGATTATATTCTCAGCTATTGAAGGCCACGAGGACACACGGGGGGCGTGAGGATTGCAGAGATGGCCGAAGTAGGTGAAAACTCTCACGGCAAAAACTATCTTTGCAAAATCGGACTTAACTTGCTGCGGACACCGATGAGCGACAAAAGACTTGCGCTGTCGCTCTCCCCAATGCTGTCAAGATTATGCAATTACGCGCTGGGATTCAAGGGGCACAGGAAATTTTTTTTGGCAAAGGATTTGCTGGCGCAGCAGCGAGGTTCGGTACCAGTGTCCGACATCAGACACTAGCAGAGATCGCGGTCAGGTGATAGTCGCCGATTTTCATGTGCGGGGTGATGGACGTCACCGGCGGGCCGCGGAGAATTTTACCAAATCCCTTTATCGCTGCCCGTAATTCTGAACGCCACCGCGGCAGCCGAGGCAAGATACGGAAGCAGGGAAAGACGCAGCGTCGCCGCAACGTCGCCGCGCAACGCGACCTGAGTAACCTGGCGGGTGTAGAGATCGGCGCCATTGGGAAGGATGGGAACGCGCAAGAACTTGCCGCGAACCCGGATTATCTCTCCTCCGAAACGCGCCGCCGAGATCACATCGTCCGGCAGGGCCGGAGCAGAGCCACGGTACTCACGCACGTAGTCGCACACGATTTTCAGATAAGTTGCGACGCCGGACCAGATTCCTCCCAGGTCGGCCGCCCGTTTGAGTTCGTCGAAATCCAGTTGTCCCGACTCCAACAGTGCTGACGTGTTCACGATATCGCAAACTCGGAAATAGAAATGGCGATACATGCGCTGCAACGTCGCAACAATGAGACTCTCTTCTGGAGCGGGAACCATGAAAGTAAGATTCATCAGCGTCTTCGGAATACGGCGTGAGACAAATCGTTTCGCCATCGCCGTGTGTTCGCCAGTCTGGCCCAGTCGCTTGGCATGGACTTCTACCGACTCGGGAAGCCCCGGAATGGCAAAGTTCCACTTATTCGCCAGGCGATCGCCCCAACTGCGCGCCTCGATGTGCGCCCCCATGCGGTTCAACATTACATGGATCACCCGGCGCTCGTCCGCCGTGGTATAGAGATCAAGGTCATTGCCGAGATCGGGCCAGTGATCAAGCGACTTCATTACCGTCGTCGGACAGCCCCCGAGCTCCAACTCACTGCAGATGTGGTGCAGGGAGGTGAGCGCGTTCTGGATGCGGTCGCTTTCTTTGGCGGCCACACCGCTTGCCCACTCTGCTAACGCCGGGTCAGTGCCGGACTGCTGAGCGACGACACTGAAGGCCCGAATGACAACATGGTTGGCGTCAGCCAGCGCGACCAACCTGTCACGCTGCACATCGCTGAGACCGGCGACAAAGGCAATCGCTTCTTCCGCGTTTTGCCGAGCAAGCGTTAATTGCGAAAGGGCGTGAATCTCCGCCGAGCCGACCTTGTCTGAGTGTGGCATTTTTGTTGTGGGGATCCTTAAGCAACCGTCCGATTTGCCCAGCGAATGGGCATTCATCGTTCTCGCAACTTAGATGAGGACTGTGACAACGGAGTTGGTTGGCAGCGGTTCGTTCAGAGCTGGTGCCCTCTATAATCGTCAGGTACTCCGATTCTGCAATGGCAATGGTGTTCAGACCGCTTTCGCGGTCTCACCGAAACGAGGGTGGATTGGCTTACTACGACCTGAGAGATTGGATCTCCACGCTGGACAAAGCGGGAGAGTTGAAGCGTATTAAGGCGGAAGCTGATCCGGTTCTGGAGATCGCTGAGATCACGGATCGTGTCTCAAAATGGGGGCCTCGCGGCAAACATGGTCCCGGCGGCCCGGCTTTGCTTTTCGAAAACGTCAAGGGTTATCGCGGCGCCAAGCTGCTGATTAACCAGTTTGGCTCCGAACGCCGCATGCGGCTGGCATTGGACGTGGATTCGCTCGACGAGATTGCCGAGCGGATTAAGTACTTCATGGATGTGAAGTCGCCACAAGGCCTGCTGGACAAAATCAAGATGCTCCCCATGCTGGCGGAGATGGGCAAGTTTTTTCCAAAGGAAGTTTCCAGCGGTCCCTGCAAGGAAGTCATCAAGCGCGACAATTTCTCGTTACTCGATTTTCCCATCCTGCAATGCTGGCCTCTGGACGGCGGACGCTTCATCACATTGCCCTCGGTGATCACTAAAGATCCCAAGACAGGGAAACGCAATTCCGGCACCTATCGCATGCACGTGTATGACGAGCGCAGTGCCGGCATGCATTGGCAGCGCCAGAAGCAGGGAGCGGAGCACTATCGCCAACAGATGCGCCGGGCCGCCGCAGTCGGCGAGGCGCATCCTGCCACCGCAGCCTTGGACATGATGGCGCGCTCAGGCGGAGGCTCGCGGGTAGCGGAAGGGAAGCAGGTCGCCGGAAAGATGGACGTAGCCGTCGCGATCGGCACCGATCCCGCGATGATGTTCTCCTCCATCGTGCCCGCGCCGCCTGATATCGAGGAATACATGATTGCCGGGTTCCTGCGGCAGAAGCCGGTCGAGTTGGTGAAGTGCGAAACAGTCGATCTGGAAGTGCCGGCCACGTCGGAGATCGTGCTCGAGGGTTACGTGCTGTTCGATGAACTGCGCATGGAGGGACCGTTCGGCGACCACACCGGCTTCTACACGCCGGAGGATCTGTACCCGGTGTTCCACGTTACGTGTATTACCCATCGCAAGAATCCGATCTACTCGACCACCATCGTTGGCAAGCCTCCGATGGAAGACGCGTGGATGGGCAAAGCAGTGGAGCGAATTTTCCTGCCGCTGATGCGTATCACCATCCCCGAAATCGTGGATGTGAATCTGCCGATCGAAGGCATATTTCACAACCTGATGATCGTCTCGATCAAGAAATCCTATCCGGGACAAGCACGCAAGGTAATGAATGGGATTTGGTCGCTCGGGCAGGCGATGTCCACAAAGTGCATTCTTGTTGTAGATGAAGACGTGGATGTTCAGGACATCGGCGATGTCACACTGAAGGTGCTGAACAATATCGACCCGGAGCGCGATATTCAGTTCACCCTGGGCCCCGTCGATTCGCTCGACCATGCCTCACGGCTGCCCGACTTCGGCTCGAAAATGGGCGTCGATGCCACACGCAAGTGGCCGAGCGAGGGCTTCACGCGCCCATGGCCCGACGAAATCCGCATGGACGAAAAAACGAAAGCGCAAGTGGCGAAACGGTGGAAGGAGTTCGGGCTGGAGTGATTAGAGCTGTCGGCCGTCAGCTATCGGCCGTCAGATTCGGACCAGCGGGAGGAGCCTGCCGCTTTCTGCATTTCCTCTCGCCATTTTGCACCTGACCGAGGATCGTGGCAAAGTATTCCTATGCTTACCCGTCCGGACCCCACCGAATACGCTGAGTTTTACAAGAACTACATTGCCCGCGTTCCCGAAGGCCCTGTCCTCGATTTCCTTGCCAGGCAGCTTGGAGATTACCGGCAACTCCTAGTCGGCGTGTCTGATGAGGCGGCGACCGCGGCGCTTGCACCCGGGAAATGGAGTATCAAGCAGGTACTTGGGCACCTTTGCGATACCGAACGCGTCATAACGTACCGGGCGTTGCGATTCGCGCGCGGCGATGCGGGCGAGTTGCGCGGCTTCGAGCAAGACGATTATGTGCGCGAAGCGCATTCCAACTCGCGCAGCTGTGGACGACCTGCTGACCGAACTCGAAAGCATCCGCAAGGCTACCATCGCCCTGTTCGGTTCATTGCCTCCGGAGGCGGAGACGCGCGCTGGCATCGCCAACGGAAATCCAGTTACCGTCCGCTCGCTGGCGTATATTGCAGCCGGTCATGCGCAACATCACTTTGAGTCGCTGAAAGCAGGTCTTATCCAGCGGGTGGGAACAGGCAGGTAGCGGCTGCTCACCGAGCAATCACATCGACTGGATTGTTATACTGAAAACGAGCATGGGAATCGTTAAGAACATTGCGGCGATCGCCAAGGGCATGAGCGTGACCTTCCGGGAAATGTTCAACCCGACTATCGTGGAGAATTATCCTGACGGTCCGGGACCCACCAGGGGAGCGATTTTCCAAGAGCGTTTTCGGGGAATGCACGTGCTGCAGCGCGACGAGAATGGACTGGAGAAGTGTGTTGCGTGCTTCCTTTGCGCCGCGGCTTGTCCCTCAAATTGCATTTACATCGAAGCCGCCGAAAACACGGCGGAGAAACGCGTAAGCGGCGCCGAGCGCTACGCCAAGGTTTACAACATCGATTACAACCGGTGTATCTTTTGCGGCTACTGCGTGGAAGCCTGTCCCACGGACGCAATCACGCACGGCCATGGCTTCGAGCTGGCAACCTACAACGCCAGCAGCCTGGTTTACCGGAAAGAGCAACTGCTGTCCGGAACGCCCGCGCATGAAGGCGCAAATGCCGTCTTCAGCCAGTACGAGAATGCCAGGCTCGTCCCCAACAAGTAACCTGGTCGCCCAGATATTTCCGGCTTTGCGGTGTCATTTCCGGCTTTGTTGTTGTGTTGTTTCCGTCGGGTCTAAGGGCCTGAGCTGCTCCAGTATCCCTGAGATGGGAATGCTGATCCATTCTGGCCGGTGTTCAAGCTCGTACTCAATCTCAGTTAAAGCTCGCTCGATCATGTAGGAAGCAAGAAGGATCCTCATCTCGTCCTCATGCTGAGGCAGGAACTGACCGCTCGACGCGGCCCTTAGGTAGTTCGCGAGAAAAATGACGCTAACCCACTGATACCAGGATCTCGCCCACCTTTCTAACCGAGAGTCTGATTCCGGTCCAGGAACGATACCGGGAACGTCACCGAACAGTGCAGCATGGGAAACGTAGTGAAAGGATCGCAGCATGGTGGCAACATCGCGCAGTGCGGAACGTTTAATGCGCCGCTCGCTCAACGGCCGGTACGGATCGCCTTCGAAATTGGTGATGACCCAATCACTGCCCGAGTACAAGACGTTGTTCAACTGATAGTCGCCGTGTTGTCGAATCCGGCTGCCCGACAGCCGTTTGTCACGCAGCAGCAATAACTGACCGCGAATTGCGCCTTCACGATTAAGCACCTCTGAAATATCGGCCTGTGCGTCGGCTGGGAGCAGCCGTAAGCGGCTTCGCAAAGTATCGAAAGAACGATTCAATTGACCGATGATCCCGTGGTAAATGCCCTGCCGGTAAAACGTGGTAAACGGCTCAGGCGCGAAGTCAGGTACATCAGGACAGCTGGCCAGAGCGATGTGCATCTCCGCCGTCCGGTTCGCCAACACTCGAATGCCATCCAGATAGCTGCCCAGCAACTCGGCCATGAGTTGGGGAACTGGCGAGTTCACTTGCGCCAGAGGATCGGTCAGTGCCAGATCGTGTACTCGTTGGTCCTCCTGCGGGACTGCCAATGCCTGCTCGAAAAATAGTCCGAGATGGTCCAGGGTGTAGCCCCATCCCTTGGTTGAGTTGCGGACGAAACTGCTGAGCGTGCCGAGGCTCATCTCGTGTAAAGCGTCGGTGTGATAACGGCGATATTCCAGCGAGCCCAAGGCCTGCGGCACGGCCTGGAATTCTGTCTGCTCGGTGAGGAACTCGGGAACCTCGCGTCCGGGGTTGATGCCTTCTTCCAGTTTGCGATATAGCTTCAGCACGAAATCGTCACCGTAATTGATGACCGTATAACAGGGCTCTGTGGGCTGCGCTTGCGGCTCCAGGTTGGAGTGCACCGATGTCCATGCATTGCGGAAGGCGCGAGTATGAGCACCGACCAGTTCGCCTGAGCCTCCCCGAATACGTCGCCGGCGAACGATCGCGCGCAGCAGAGAATCGCTGAAATCGCGGTCCAGGGTTGCGCTGTAGAGGATCGCGCGCGCCTCGGTGCCCATGCCTTCCAACCGCGCCAGCACGGCATCCGGCCGATCGTGCAGCAAGGCGTCAGCTTTCTCCCCGGTCGCAACTGATAACGCGACGAGATAGGTTTCGGGCTCAGCATCCCCGTAGGTGACATCGAGAAAGAGGAGATGCGCTGCGGTGTCGGGTAGCGAGACGATGTCGTGGATTTCTGCCCCGGTGATGTAACGATTCTTGCCGGGAAACCAGGGCCGGCTCTGCAGTGCCTTGGGAATGATGTGCTCCAAGCCGCGGAATGTCGTCTCGGAGAAAACGTTAGCAGCCGATTCGACCTGTACAACCGGCAATTGCTGTGGCGCCGTGCTTGTACTCAGGGATTCCTGTGTCGCCTCTCGCGGCTGGAGATGGAACCAATAGAAAGCATGTGGCCCGAGGGACAGCAGGTAAAAGTGCTCGGTGATACTGGGAAATTTGGTCCGGCCAAAGACTTCCACCAGCACAGAGCCCTGAAAGGCTGAAAGATCGAGCTCCACGCATTGCGTGAATCGCGAGAGGTTAGCGACCACCAGAATGTTTTCGTCCCCGAACTGCCGAATGAAGGCCAGCACCTTGTGGTTACTGGGATACAGAAACTGCAGGCTGCCGCTGCCAAAAGCGCGAAATCGCTTGCGCTGTTGAATGAGACGCTTCATCCACCATAGCAACGAATGAGAGTTGTTCTGCTGCGCCTCGACGTTGACCGTCTCATAGTGATACTCAGGATCGATATTGACCGGCAGATACAGGCGTTGAGGATTGGTGCGCGAGAACCCTGCATTGCGGTCTGAGCTCCATTGCATGGGAGTCCGCACTCCATTTCGGTCGCCCAGGAAAACGTTGTCGCCCATTCCGATTTCGTCTCCGTAATAAATGACGGGCGTACCGGGCAGGGAAAACAGCAAGGCATTCATCAGCTCGATGCGCCGGCGGTCATTTTCCAGCAGGGGCGCCAGCCGCCGGCGAATACCGAGATTGATGCGCATCTCGCGATCGCGGGCGTAGGTGCGATTCATGTAGTCGCGTTCTTCATCGGTCACCATCTCGAGTGTCAGCTCGTCATGGTTGCGCAAGAACAGCGCCCACTGGCAGTTCTCGGAAATGGGAGGCGTCAACTTCAGAATGTCGGTGACGGGATAGCGGTCCTCCATGCGCAGCGACATGAACATCCGCGGCATGACCGGGAAGTGAAAGGCCATATGACATTCGTCGCCCTGTCCAAAGTAGGCAACGGCGTCTTCCGGCCATTGGTTGGCCTCCGCCAGCAGCATGCGGTCATGGTATTTCTGGTCAACGTGCTTTCGCAGTTCGCGCAGCGCCTCGTGAGTCTCCGGCAGGTTTTCGCAATTGGTACCTTCACGTTCGAATAAGTATGGGACCGCGTCGAGCCGCAAGCCATCGACCCCCAGATCGAGCCAGAAATCCATGGCGGCGAACATGGCATCGCGGACTTCGGGATTGTCCCAGTTCAGATCGGGCTGATGCGAGTAGAAACGATGCCAGTAGTATGCCTTCGCGACCGCATCCCAGGACCAGTTCGAACTTTCGAAGTCTTTGAAAATGATGCGGGCGTCACGATACTTGTCGGGAGTGTCGCTCCACACGTAGTAGTTGCGCCAGCGACTGCCGGGCGCGGCCCGCCGAGAGCGCTTAAACCACGCATGCTGGTCGGAAGTATGATTCAAAACCAGTTCTGTAATCACGCGCAGGCCGCGGTGATGCGCTTCGCGGAGAAAACGCTGGAAATCCCTTAATGTCCCATACGAGGGATGGACATCGGTGTAGTTGGCAATGTCATATCCGTCGTCGCGTAGCGGTGAGGGGCAGAAGGGTAAGAGCCAAATCGCGGTCACCCCAATATCTTCGAGGTAATCAAGTTTTTGAGTCAGGCCGGCAAAGTCGCCGATACCGTCGGCGTTGCTGTCAAGGAAGGCACGCACGTGCACTTCGTAGATGATGGCGTCCTTGTACCACGTCACATTAGAGGGCGGATTCATGATCCTCGATTATCTGACGTTCCGAAGCGGCGCATGCTGTCGATCGCGGCCCAGGTCCTTCAACTCGCTGTACAACGGATTCTCGACCGAGATTATTGCCACCGTGGTTCGATGCAAGCGCCGGCATGGATGTTTCGATGCCGGGAGACGCCGAACGAAGCGCAAACTGGCCACCGGAATATCAAGCGCGAACATTCTGCCAGACGAGCGGGGAAAGGCAGTCTGCGATGCACCCTATAGCCCGTCGCGGCGGGACTACTTAATATCAAGGTGGTTTACCTACGCAGCTTTTGTCCAAACTTAATGAGCCCCTTGAGGTATCCGTCAATCCGTTTCCGGCGGCCAGCTCTGATGGGGATGGGAACGGTAAGTAGCAGGGTAATCGGGCCTGTCCCATTAGACTAGAGGAAGAAATTGGGCGAAATTTTCGCGTGTTATGATCCAGTCACTGTAAAGGAGCGGCCGCCAATACGGCATCCTGGCTAACGAATGTCTCGTTTTCGCAGACCAACAGTCATCATGCTCTGCTTGCTGGTCGCGGAAGGTATTGTGTTCGCTCAAAAGGCGCCTCCCGTTCCCGAGCATCCCTGGGACGCGTCGTCGGCAAAGCAACCATTCAAAGCGCCGCCGCGGCTCATGCCACCTCTTAATCTTGATCCGGCCAAGCTTTATAACTTGTCGGAGCTGGTAAACGTCGCCGAACAGAATAATCCACAGACCCGGGTAGCTTGGGAGAACGCTAAGGCGCGAGCGGCCGATCTCGGCATCGCGCAGTCCACCCTGTATCCGACTCTTGCGGCCGCGGCGCTGGCCGGAAGTTCTCGTGTAGACATTTTTTTTGGCTCCAGCTTTCAGCGACAGACTGTAGAGACTTTCTCTCCGGTTTTTGTTCTGGATTACATCATTTTTGACTTCGGACTGCGTTCGCAGGAGATATCCATCAGCAGGAACAATTTGCTGGCGGCCAATTTTCAATTCAATGACACCCACCGCAGAGTCATCTTCCAAGTCATGGCAGCGTACTATCGGCTGCTCGACAGCAAAGGTCAGGAAGAGGCCGCAGAAGCGAACTTGAAGAACGCGGAGACGGTGCAGCAGGCGGCTGAAGCCCGGCTCCAAAACGGGCTGGCAACGTTGCCTGACGTGCTCGAAGCCCGCAGCGCCGCCGCGCAAGCCGACTATGATCTGCAGGCAGCCATCGGAGCGACGGAAATTGCGCATGGCGATCTGGCGACGGCCCTCGGCATCTCGCCCACGACCCAGTTTCAGGTGGAGAGCATTCAGAGCATTAAGATGCCGGACAGTATTGCCGACACGGTCGAGACTTCCATTGACAAAGCGCTCTCCCAGCGACCTGACTTAATGCAACAAGTTGCCGAGCTGCGTGCTGCGGGCGCCGAAGTAAAAGCGGCGCATAGAAATTATTTCCCCACCTTGAGCGTCAACGGCAGCGCGGGACTGGCTCGGTCGTACGGAGAGCAGATACACTTACCCGGAATCTACTCGCCAACCCAGGAAACCTGGGATGCCGCACTCAGCCTGAACTGGACGTTGTTCGACGGACTAGCCAGGGAAAATCGTCTGGCCAGGGCGCACGCTGATCAAAAGCAAGCTGCCGCGAGTGTCGAATCGATTCGCGATCAAGTGGAGAACCAGGTGTGGGCGGCGTATTCAACGGCTCGTACGGCGCTGCGTCAACAAAAAGCGGCTGCCGCGCTGTTGGAGGCAGCAACCGAGTCCTACAATGCTGCGTTAGAGTCGTACAACTACGGGGTGCGCAGCCAAATCGATGTGGTGTCGGCGCAACGTACGTTGGCGGATGCGCGCACCGCGGACGTGAATGCGCGCACTCAACTGTTAACCGGGTTAGCTGCTCTGGCCTACCAGACTGGCGATCTACTTTATGCGAAGCGTCCGTGACATGAAGGCGAAATTGCAGGCATTAGCTAACGAAGGCAGATTGCGGACCGCGGTACTCGCGGCGTGCGCTGCCGCAATGGTATTGGCGACGGGATGCTCCCGGGCGCCTACTTTCAACATCCTCGGTTCGTTTTTCCCGGCGTGGATACTCTGCGGAATCATCGGGATATTGCTTACCGTCGGCGTGCGAATTCTCTTTGTACGCACGAAGTTCGAGCAGGAGCTGTCGCCGCTGATCCTGGTCTATCCGTGTTTGGCTGCGTTTTTCACATTTTTAATCTGGCTGCTGTTCTTTAGCTGAATTAGGGAGAAGATGCGATGCCTGAAAACGACACTCCTATTCGGCGCAAACGTCTCGGCAAGATTGTGAGCGTGGCGAGTATTGCGGCAGCGCTGATCACGGGTCTGCTGGTGGTGAACGAGACCACGAAGTACCCTCGCACCGAATGACGCAGAGGTATTTGCCAACTTCATCGGCATCGCTCCCCAGGTCGATGGCCCCATCATTACTCTGCCGGTACAAGACAACGAGTTCATCAAGCAAGGCGGCCTGCTGTTTGAGATCGATCCCCGTCCTTACGAATATGCGCTGCAGCGCGCACAATCCGATCTGGCGACGCTGGAAGGCCAGATTGTCGACCAGAGCAGGACGATTGCATCGCAACAGAGTGCTGTCGGAGCCGCCCAGGCCTTCACCCAAAGCGCGGCCGCCAATGTCGATCACGCGGCATCGGCCGTCAATGAGGCGCAAGCCAACGTCGCCGCCGCCAAGGCGGAATTGGATCGCGCCCAGGCCGAGCTTCTATACACCTCCAACAACTTTCATCGCATCGAGCCACTGCTCGCCAAGCAATTTGTCACGGTAGACCAGGTCGATCAAGCCCGGACAGCGGTGACATCGCGCCAACAAGTGGTAGATCAGGCGCGTTCCCAAGTGGCGTTGGCGCAGGCGCAGGTGTTGTCGGCCAAAGCGCAATATGAGCAGGCTAAGGCGGCGATGCTGCAAAGCCACGCGCAATTGTCCCAGTCGCAACACAGCGTTTTGACGCTGGATCCGCTCACCGCCCAACGCGAGGGCAAGGCTGCGATCATCCGCAACGCGGAATACAACCTGAACAACTGCCGCGTGTATGCGCCGTTCGATGCGCGGGTAACGAACCTCACGATTTCACAAGGCGCCTATGCACACATTGGCCAGCAGATGTTCACGCTGATTGACACTCGCGTGTGGTGGGCGGTGGCAAACTTCCGCGAGACCCAGCTCCGTCACATCAAGCCGGGGATGCATGCCGACGTTTACGTGCTCTCACGCCCCAATGTGCGCTACGACGGTGTGGTGGACAGCGTTGGATTCGGAGTGCAGCCGGATACAACCCTGGTCGGCACATTCGGCGGGACCGGGCTGCCCGATGTGCAGCGCTCTCTGAACTGGGTGCACCTGGCCACACGTTTTCCAGTCCGCGTGCGCATTCAAGCGCCGGAGACGGAACCGTTTCGTCTGAGCGAATCGGCCGTCGTGGTCATGCGACCGGACCGCCCGGGAAGGACGCCGTAGGGATGTCATCCCCGGACCAAGTCGCTGCCTCACGTCGCGCGACCCACGACATTGGACGATGCGAGCGCGTGGTTCTGGCAGTTTCTCAAGACCGAGCTTGCCCCATACCCGGGCCGCGCCTGGGTAGTGGGCCGCATCACCATTGCCGCCACCATCACCATGATTCTGGTGATGACGTTCCGCATCCCGTACGGGTTCCTCGGCGCCATCTTCACGCTTTTCCTCAGCCGCGAGAATCCCAACGTAACCCTTCGCAGCGCAATTCGGATAGCGGTAATCTACGTTGATCGCCACCGTCTACACCATCGTTGGGGTTATGACGCTGGTTGACGATCCGCTTACTCACTTTCTATGGATCGCGCTTTCGCTCTTGCTGGCGTTTTACCTGATCCACATTATGCCGGATTACCCCACGGCTGTTGGCTTCGGCTTTACCCTTGCGGGAGCTATTCCGCTGTGGGATGAAACCTACCTCACGATCAACCAGCGTACCGAGAATACGCTGTGGCTGGGCTTTTCCGTGGTTGTCGGGTGCGCCGTGACAGTGGCCGTGGAGTACGTTTTTCGGCGCGTGCATCCCATGACCGAGCTGACACAGGGCATTGAGAGCAGGCTGCAGGCGGTTGAAGATCTCCTGCGGCAAATAGCAGCGAACCTTCCCCTAGGCGACAAGCTGGAAAAAGAGATTTCGCTGTATTCGGCGCATGGGCACCTCCAGGATGCGAAGTCGGTTGCTGCGCTCCGGTTATCCGCAACAATTCATCACCCAAATGAACACGGCGGTCGCCCTGCTGGGACGCCTGGTGGACCTGGCGTCCAGCTTGCAGATTGTTCGTTCCACTCAGTCCATCGCTATTGGTCCAGCAGATCGCGAGCGCTGCCTGCGGCTGGCCGACCGGCTTGCGCAGCTTCGGCAGGATTTGAAACAACGCAAATTGCCACGTGCAATCGAGCTCCCCGGCACTTCGCAGCCATCCGACCTGGCGCTTCTGCCCGAGATAGAGAGCACAGCCGCGCTGATACCGCATGCTTTCTCCGGAACGGAAAACATGGACGACCTGTTCGTGGCGCCGCCGATCAGTGAGGTTCGGCAGCATCTCTTCGTCCCCGATGCCTTTTCCAATTATGACCATCTCAAGTTCGCGATGCGCGGTGCCGCGGCTACTATGTTCGCTTACGTTGTTTACCAGAGTATCGATTGGCCGGGGCTCAGCACGGCGGTTGCTACCTGCATCATCACGGCGTTGTCGACCATCGGGTCATCAAGGCAGAAGCAATTTCTTCGACTGGGAGGGGCCATCATTGGCGGCTTCGTCTTCGGCATGGGCGCCCAGGTCTTCGTGCTTCCTTATCTGGATTCCATCACCGGATTCACCGTGCTGTTTGCTGTAGTCGCTGCTATTTCTGCCTGGATTGCGACCGCGACTCCGAGACTTTCCTATCTTGGGGTGCAGCTGGCCCTGGCTTTCTATCTGATTAACCTGCAGGAATTTGCCATCCAGTCTTCCCTGGCCGTCGCCCGCGATCGTGTCGTCGGCGTACTGCTAGGGCTGATGTGCATGTGGCTGGTCTTCGATCGGCTGTGGGTGAGGGATGCGCTACAGGAGATGCAGGAGGCTTTCGCCCGCAATTTGCAAATGCTGGCGGAGCTTATCGAACTAGCCCACGAGCCGGCCAGTGACGAGGTCGCCAAGAAGGCTCTGCAGTTGCGCGATCAGATCAACGATGGGTTCAACGTGGTCAGGGCACAATCCGATGCTGTGCTCTTCGAGTTCGGACCGTCGCGCCAGCGCAAACTCGCCATCCGCGACGACTTCAGGCGCTGGCAGCCCGCACTGGGGACGCTATTGCAGGTGCAGGTTACCGGCCTGCAATACCTCTACGAGAGGCGCTATCCGAAACTTACGCCGGAAATCGCGCAGGCGTTGGGCACCTTTGAAGCAGATATGGCCACGGCGGCGCGCGGCATGTCTGACGAGGTCAGCGGGAAAATTGCCAACCCCGCGCCTAACGTGCAGGAGGCGGCGATCAGGCTACGGGAAGAGATTGAGAAGCATTACGCTGCATTGAGCGAGCCGGTTCCTCCGTCGCTGGTCGACATGATTACCCTTTCGCAAAACCTCGTGTCCATTATGGGTCCGCTGTATCAGGACATCCACGCGACCTTCACAACTCCCCAACAGGCCGTAATCCACCATCCCCAACTCGAATTAGGAGAAGCTTAATCCACTATGCATGTCCGGGTCGAATTCCGACCTCACGGCCTACGTGCAGCGCCTATTTCCATCGTGCCGTGTTTATACATAAGCGAGCCGCTGAGCTTACGATAAAGAATCTCAACTTTACGGAACTTTACATTTCGATGAGGTGAAATGCTGATGGAAGCCAGATCGGGTACACCACTGAGGTGGAGTTGCTGACCGACCTAACCGACGAACAGCTGCTTGCGCAAGCGCTGGCCGGAGATGAAGATGCCTTCACTGCCCTCTATCGCAGAAGGCAGGGTCCCATCTTTCGCTTCGCCCTGCACATGAGCGGTTCAACGCCGATCGCGGAGGAAGTGACGCAGGATGTTTTTATGTTCCTGATTCAGCGAGGCCGCGACTTCGATCCGTCGCGTGCCGCCCTGGGGGCTTACCTATTCGGCGTGGCCCGCAATTACGTGAGGCGTGCGTTGGAGCGCAATTATTCGGAGACGGCGTTGAGCAGCCCGGTAGATGACGAAGCGCAGTCTTTGACTATCAGTAGCGATCCTGGGGAAGGGATTGCGCGCCGGCAAACTTCGACGGCGCTGTGGAAAGCTGTTCTTTCTCTGCCCGAACATTATCGCGAGGTGGTGGTGCTCTGCGATCTTCAGGAGCTGACTTATGCAGATGCGGCGGAAGCGCTCGGCTGTGCATTGGGGACCATCCGTTCGCGACTGCACCGGGCGCACGACATGCTAAGCCGCAAGCTGCAACATTCGGCAGCGGCTGCGCCCGGAATCTCAAGCGTTACGGCGAGGTGCATATCATGACATGCCGTGAATTTGAACATCGAGCTGATTCCCTGAGCCTGCGAGAGCTGTCGCAAGGACCGGACCAGCAGATCCTGGATCATGCGGGCGAATGCCAGAAATGCGCAAGCTGGTTGCAACAGCAGCGAACGCTTGCGGCCACGATGCAAACGTTGCAAGCGCTAACGGCCCCTTGCGCGGCCGGCCCCAAAGTTGAAGTGGCGCTGCTTCAGGCATTCCGCCAGGCGCCAACCCCGAGCGTGCAACCGGAAATGGCGCCTGGTTTCACTCCAATCGCGATGCGGCTCAGCAGGTTCTTCGAAGCGGGGGCCTATGTGGCTGTGGCGGCGGCCATCCTGGTGGGAGTTTTCCTTGGTGTGCGGCTTTTGGAGCGGCATTCCGTGAACTTGCCGGTGAACAGCCAATCGGTGCGACCGAGCGTCGGTTCGCCGAACGTTGTCGCCGAACAGTCGGGGCCGAAGCTACACGAGTCGTTGCCCACGGTGTCCCGCGGCAGCGTTAAACGGCCACGAACACGTAATGTTGTTTCCGCTCGCCAGTCGAAACCAGATACGGCTGAGCCGTCGGAGACCGACGCGGACACAGGTTATGTTGCCTTGATGTTCTGCGACCCCCTGAGTTGCTCCACTGACTCGCAGGTGGTGCGCATGGAATTGCCCGCGCAGTCCGGCCAGAGTGTCCAAACCGCTGACCTGGTGGTGGGCTATGACGGTGTAGTGCGGGCAGTTCGCATCGTGAATTGAGGTAAACCGAAGTCAACCTATAGCAGTGAATTTTGGAACGAGGATGAAACCATGAAGGTAATGAAATCTGTATCGCTTCGCGCCGCTTGCAAGTGGTTGTTCTCAGGGCTGGTGATGTGCGGGCTGTCGCTATTGGCGGCAGCACAAGACGAGCCCGGGCCACCTCCACCACCGCCGGTTGCGGGAATGGTGGTGACCATGCAGGGTCCAGGCGGCATGGGAGGCGCATTCTTCCATCAGGAAGTTGGCCTCGAGAGCCACAAGGTGGTCACTGGCGCACCCATGACGGCGACCGTAAGCGTGACCCATGATCAAACCCTGTCGGATGGCAACACCATCCACACTGACAACCAGAGCACCGAGTATCGCGACTCCCAGGGCCGGGTTCGCCGTGAAGTGCCCTTCAAGTTGGCTACTCCAGCGACCGGCGCCACCGAAGGGACCATGATCATCATCATGGATCCGGTCGCCGGCAAGCGCTACGTGCTGAATCCGCAGAAGAAGACGGCGCACGAGATGCCCTTGCATCCGCCGACGCCGCAAGGCGTTGACGTTATCGGCGGAGCGCAGCTCACCAAGCCCAGCGAGGCGAACGTAACCACCGAGCAACTGGGCACGAAGACGATCCTTGGCTTGCAGGCGACGGGTACACGCATGACCCGCACCATTCCTGCCGGCCAGATTGGCAATACGAAGCCGATTCTGGTAGTGACGGAGCGCTGGGTCTCCACCGATCTGCAGATTCCGCTCACCATGACCCATACCGATCCGATGATGGGATCCATGAGCAGCACCGTCACCAGCGTCACGCGCGGTGAACCGGATGCGTCGCTGTTCCAGGTTCCGTCGGATTACAAGGTCGAAACCAGCAAGCCGGGTGACATGTTGTTCATGACGGCAAAGCCATAACCCAATACCCCCTCTCAATAGCAGCGGAGGCCAGTCATAGGCCTCCGCCTTTTTCTGCACGTGGCTCTGCGCCCCGCGACAAGCACTGTCTCCACAAAGCTTTGACATTGTTGCTTCCGGATCGCGGTACAATCCCTTTTAACATGCTGGTACCAAGGTTCCGGAGGCCGTATGTTCCGGTCGAAATCAATTCTTCTCGCCCTGTTGTTTTCGTTGCTTGTGACCAGGGTCGCAATCGCCCAACGGGGCGGTGTCAGGTCGCAACCAAATGGAGTCGAGATCCAAGTTCGCGTCACCTACCCCAATGAACAGCCTGCGCCTCAACAATTGCGAGTCGAGTTGTTGAATTCCTCGGGCACGTTGGTGATGGAGACCTTTACCAATGATTTAGGACAGGCTGATTTCCGCCTCACCGGATCCGGCAACTTTCGAGTGAAGGTCTCGGGAATGGGCATCGAGACTGCGGTTTCGGAGCAAATGCAAATTGGCGATTCGGACCGTTTCCAGCAGGTATACCTGCAGGTGCATCCTATAGCCGATCCGGAGTCGAGCTCCGAAGCCGAGCATGGAGCCATGACCTCGGCTTCGGAGCTGAAGATTCCGTCCGGCGCTCGCAAATCGTTTGAAAAAGGGTTGGAGGCCTTACAGCAAAAAGACTACAAGAAAGCAGTTGATGCGTTCCAGACGGCAACCACCGCTTATCCGGAATACGACGCAGCCTACGACAATTTGGGGGTCGCGCTCATGGACCTGGGGCAAACCGACAATGCTCGCGTTGCTTTCGAGCAAGCAGTGCAACTGAATGATAAGAATGCCGAGGCCGAACGCAATTATTCACGTTTGCTGATCAAGGATAAAGAATATGCGGCCGCGCAAGAGCTATTGCAAAAGGCACTTATGGTCCAACCGCAAGATCTGTCATCGCTGTCTTTGCTCGCGGTTGCACAGTTGGAAACCGGCGACTACGACGGAGCGCTGCAGAGTGCGCTTAAGGTCCACAAAGTTCCCCATGAGGGCTATGCTGTGGTCCATTATGTTGCCGGCCGCGCCTTCGAAAATAAACATGAATTGGAGAATGCCTCTACGGAATACCAGATGTATCTCCGAGAGAGCCCTGATGGTGCAGAAGCCGAACAAGCCCGGGCCGGCTTGGCGCGGGTCACCGCTAGCGCCAACACCGCGCCTTAGCGCAATTTCACCTTTGGGGATACGAACAGTTTCCTCAGGATGGAGGGGCCTGCGGTAGAGACTCGGTGTTGGTAGACTGATTGGCTGCCGAGAGCGGGTAGGATTTCGCGGGCGCCTGCTTTTCTTCCAGCTCGATCTTTAGCATCTCAGTTTCAAGTTGGCGCTTGAAGTCGTTACTCATCCGCTGGAATTGCAGCACGTACTTGGCGATCTGGCGGGCAATCTCCGGTAGCTTCTTGGGGCCGAAGATAACAAGCGCCAGCAACAAAATGAAGAGGATGTCGGGCATGAGAAAAGCTCAGGCACGCACGGCCAGAGAACGGTCGCGGTCTTCGTTAGGGCTTCTTTTCTTCGGCTTTGCCTGTGGCCTCGTCTTTTGCATTCATGGAGTCCTTAAAACTCCTTATTCCCTCACCCAGGCCTTTGCCGAGTTCCGGTAGCTTCTTTGGTCCAAACACCAGCAAGGCGATGAAAAGAATCACCAGCAGATGCATGGGCTGAAACAGATTATCAAGCATGGACAGCTCCTTCCCTAAGAATACCGTAATCCCGGAAATTGTGCTGCCCTATGCATAGCGTCACTCCGGCCTGTGAGCCTTGTCACTCCGAGGCGGCCGGTATCGAACGGTGATGCGGGTTGGGGTGAAGGGGCCACTCTTTTCGCGGACCTGAAAGGGCTGCAGTACCGGAGCTACACTCCGCCGCGGATTTGCCTAGCGCTTTGCCGTAAGCGACGCCCGAAGATCGATCGGTTGTGCACCATCGAGGGTAATGCCGGAGGTCGGCATTGCGTTCAAGTCGGCGGAGGTCGGAGCCATTAGCGACCAAACCAGCAGCACTTTGTGGTGAAGAGTAGCGTAAATGACTTGTGACAAGCGCTGGGATAGCTCCTCGGTGGAGGCAGTCGAGGCAACAGTTCCGTAAAACACCATGAACAGATGATCGGAGATGGAAGCTAGTTCATCGGATCCGATCTCGCCAAATTCAGAGAGGACCTCCAAGCTGGCCGATATATTGTCCACTGCAGTCTTGTCGGTGAGTGAAGAAGGAACTCGCATCGACAGACAAGATGGATCCAGTCCTCGCAAGATAATTGTGGGCTTTGCCGCCGGGTGGGCATCCTTGCCAGAGACCCGTTGTGCGATGCGCAGCAGGGTCTGGGAACAGGAGTGCAGGAATTCATGCTCGCGCAATGCGGTTACGTCGCGGGGCGGATCGTCATTACCTTCGGCCTGCGAAACCTCCCAACCCTTGGGGATCTCATACTGTAAGCCCAGGTCGGGATTGCGGTACACTCCTCCGCTGACTCCGCCGAGCGGAATGCTCTCCAAGGCTGGCTTGTCTTTGATGGCTGCAGTGGCCAGCGATGTTGGGACCGTTGGACCCATATAAGGGTCGCCTTGCGGCTTTACCGGCTTGCCGTCCACCGTGGTAAGCGTGCCGTCGTCCTGGGTGCAATAGAAATGTGCTTCCCCTATCGCCTGTTTGGCCTTTCGCAGGAAGTCCTGATCGTTGGAAGCCACCAGAATCCTGAGATTGTAGTTATTGATCCGCGCCGAATATAGCGCAGCGTAATTTTCGCCCTTATGATGCACCGAATAATAGAAATGGCCGGTGCTGTGTAGCATGTAATCCGGAATGGGATAACGAAGGTTTCGGCCTGGATCGCTCCCGGAGGACGCCCAGTTGTTGAATTCTTGCTGTTGCTGCTGTGGCGTCGGCGCTTCCAACCCAGGTCGGGGCTCAATTGCCGTGATGGTAATGGTGCCGGAATGCCTAGTATTCTCGAACCCGAGGGCCAGTAGAGCGTGTTGTCGCTCGGGCATGAGCGGCAACATGATGAGATGCCCCTGCGCGGCAATCGGAAGATCGAATGCGAATCCGAAGTAGTCGCTGGTGTAAGTCGTGTTGGAAAGGTGACCATTTTCCGGCAGCAATTCCTCGGCATCGGCGTGAGGGGTTGGCGGCCTAGGCGGAGCGTCAGGGTCGATTTCCGGGAGCCTGCATTGTGCGCCCATCGTGGCCATAAAGCAAAACAGCAAGGCAATGCAAAACACGAGCTGCTTGGGCCCGAAGTTTTTTTCAAGCGCTGCTGGAATGCGGATGGACATTCCGACGACCCCTCCGTCCAGAAATACTCCACCAGTGGGGGTTTGCGTCATCATGGCAGCAATCACGCGATTGTGCAAGTGCGATGAGCAGCGATGTCAGTAGCACATGATATGTCCGGTTGAGATAGCAAGTGATCTGTCCGCTGTGCGGGCGGCGAGAGTAGGAGACCATGCCAAGCATGGATTGCTACTCGAAGGCCGCGATGGAGCGGGCGATGAAAGTACAGGAAGTGATTCTGCGGGCCCTGGCGAAGAAGATTACCTGGTGGCAGGCGGCCGAGATTATCGGCATCAGCGATCGGTCGATGCGGCGCTGGGCACCAGCGCTACGAAGAGCACGGCTATGACAGGTTGTTCGACCGGCGGCGGGGGACAACCTCCCCCAGCGGGTGCCGCTGGCGACGGTGGAGCAGGTCTTGGGACTGTACCGGGATCGCTATTTCGATCTGAACGTGCAGCATTTTCACGAGAAGCTGGGCGAGCAGCACGGGATTCAGCTGAGCTACACCTGGGTGCAACAAGCTCTGCAAGGGGCGGGGCTCCCAAGCACTTTGCGATTTGCTGAGTGATCTCTGACTATGGGGTCGAACCGAGTGTCGCTTGGATCGCTTCAGTCGAGGCGAGAAGAGCCTCTTTTGGGAATTCGGCATAGAGCTGTTCAAGCGAAATGAGGCCTCGAAGCACATCGTAGTAGCGTTGCGGTACCCGCAGGCTGGAGAACTGCCGGAAAAACGCACGCCTGCCTTACACGCCGATTATCGGCTTCGATACGCAGAACGACGCGAACGATTGGAATGATCGCGCCATCCTCAACGGAAAAGTCGGGCCGCGAAACATCTTCCGCCAGCCGTCATTCTTTGACCTTGACATCCGCTTTGTGAAGGACATCACGCTGCGCGGCGAAGGCCGCCATCTAGATCTCTTCATGGACATCTTCAACATCACGAACTCTTCGAATCGAAACTTCGGGATGGAGGCAATCAGCGTCTTCGGCAGTCCCGGGGCACCGATTTACAGCGCAGAGCAGGCGCTGTTCGCTCCCGACACCAACCACTTCGGCAGCGCCCGCCAGGTGCAATTCACCGCTCGCATCACCGCATTCTAGGATTTTGTTGCCACAGAGCTTATATATCTGGTGGACATTGTCCCGTTTCGATGGTGCGGCCTGCGATTTGTTATGTGTTGTCAATCCGTGGCCGGAATGCGAGCAGCGGAAGTTGCGCTATTAGCCTGCTTAACAACTTCCATAAGAGATTTCAGCCCAGCGCTGAAAGCGGAGCCAGACAGGGGCAGGCAGAAAAGCCGAGCGTCTCCTGCGCGTCCGAATGCAGGAAAAAGAGAGTGGCCCTCTGATCCTGATATCCTAAATATTTTAAAGACTGATTCTGTGAGGCGAACATGAATGGTCCTCAAAATTCGGCGTGGAGAACACGACTGGTGGAGGGCGGGTTTCCCGATCGGTCGTTTGATATCGAATTCTGGCAGGAGCAGGGGGATGAAGCCATCTTCGCGGCCGCTTGGGAACTGGTGGAATTAGCTGAGGAAGTCAGAAATGGCAGAAAACCCACACTACAAAGAACTGCTACAACTCTTAAACGACTTTGAGGTCGAGTACCTGATTGTCGGCGGATTCGCAGTCATGAAGTACAGCGAGCCGCGTTATACGAAAGACCTCGACGTCTGGGTGCACAATTCAAGGCAAAACTCACTCCGCGTTGTCGAAGCCCTCAAGAGGTTCGGTGTTCCCCTAGACCACGATAAGGTAACCGCCGAAACATTCGTCGAGAAGCAAGTGGTCTATCAGATCGGAATTGCTTCGCTGCGCATTGACATTCTCACTGAGATCACGGGCGTCAGATTCCCCGATGCGTGGGCGAAGAGGGTCGCAAGCACGTTCTTCGGCATCCCGGTGCACTTCATCTCGTTGGATGACTTAGTGGCCAACAAGCAGGCATTAGGTCGCAGCAGTGACCTCGAGGACTTGAAGAAGGATCCGGGAAGTTCGAATCCGGACACCTAAACAAAAGGCTGCTATTGGTCTCGTTTTGAGAAGCCTAGGCTTCCTTGGCGAGGCCCCGCGACCCGGGAATACCCTTGGCAACTACAATCCATTCCTCCAGGAGCCGGCCATGACGCGGAGCGAATCGTTTTTCAACTACCGCGCTCATCCGGAGAACCCACCTGCGCCATCGGAAGGTTGGGTGACAAAGTGGTTTTCTCCCCATCGCGAAGATCTTGCCCTTCAGCTTATAAGGACGTCCGGTTTTTTACCGGCTGCCGATCAGTTTAGACTCGCCCGGTCGCGGGCCGCAGTAGCGCTCTTCAGTCGCGGTAATCCCAACAAACTTTCGCTGATCCTTCTTCAACGATCCAGGTTGCTTCATTGACCAAGCCGAACCCATGAAAGTTAGGTGAGTACCCAGCGGCCAAGATTTAGCCCAGGGCTTAAAACGCGGCCAGACAGGAAGAGGCAGAAAAGCGGGCGTCTCTGGTGCGTCCAAAGAACCTGCCCCCTCTGGCGTACTGAGGCTTATCAGGAAATTCTTTGGTTACAATCTCTCAGTACTCGCGGTCCGTACCTACCTAGTAAACTTATGTGACCCTTGTCTGATCCAGATCGATTTCGCCGATTCGCGGCAGCCAAGAAAAGAATGGCTCCTCAGGTAGGACTCGAACCTACAACCCTCCGGTTAACAGCCGGATGCTCTGCCATTGAGCTACTGAGGAGTGTCTGTGCGCTGCCGCCAGCGCCTCAAGTTGTAGCTGTATTGTAGCGGCAGCAGCGGGTGTCGTCAAAAAATTGCGCCGCTCAGCGTGAACGAATGGTTCCATTTTGGCGCGGAGAATCCATCGTAGATCGGTCGCACCTCCGCGACCCTCTCGGCGCGCTCGCCGCTGTAGCTGCGGCTCGCCGACCTGCACACTGTTAGACTCATTGCGATGAATTCCCATGACATCGTGCGCTATTCGCTCCTTTTAGTTGGCGCCTCACTCTTGCTACTGGCAACCGCAGTGGCACAAAACAAGGGCGACAGCGCTTCTACCATGACTATTCCAAAGCCGCCCGCGACCAGGCAACAACCGGTCACTGACGATTACTTCGGCCACAAAATTATCGATCCATACCAGTGGCTGGAGGATGGGAGCAGTCCGGAGACGGAGCGGTGGGTCGCGGCACAACTGGCGTACACCCGCAGCATTCTCGACAAGCTGCCCGGCCGCGAGAAACTGCACGATCGCATCGAGCAACTACTCGAAATTGGGAACCTGGGCGAGACACAGGTGGGCGGCGAGTATTACTTTCACACTCGCCGTGAGGGCAAGCAGAACCAGCCCGTGCTCTACGTACGCAAACACGTAGATGGCAAAGACGAAGTTCTGGTAAACGCCAATCAGCTTTCCAAAGATGGGACGGTGGCGCTCGATTGGTGGCAGACATCCCACGACGGCAAGTATGTCGCTTACGGAACCTCAGAAAGCGGCTCGGAGATGAGTACGCTGCACGTTATCGAAACCGCAACTAAGAAGCCGTTGCCTGACACCATTGAACGCACACGCGCGGCCAGCATTGCGTGGAAACCAGATGACAGCGGCTTCTATTACACCCGGTATCCCAAGAAGGGTGACGTGGCAGAAGGCCAGGAGATGTATAACCGGCACGTCTTCTATCACCCGCTCGGCGGCGATCCAGCGAAGGATGCGCTCATCTTCGGAGAAGGTCGCGACCCGCAGGATTGGCCGAACCTAACCTTATCGAACGACGGCCGCTGGCTCTGCATCATGGTCGAGCAGGGCTGGACCAAGAACGAAGTCTTTCTCAAGGACCTGCAGACCAATACCACGCCGCTGCGGATCACCGGCGGCAAAGATTTCCTCTACTTCGTCCACATCTACGACGGCGATTTGTACATCCTGACCAATGAGGACGGCCCTCGCTTTCGTGTGTTCAAGGCTCCGGTAACGACGCCCGCGCGCGAACAGTGGCGCGAGATCATTCCAGAATCCGATGCTGTGCTTAAGGAAGTGCGCATTATCGGTGGGCAACTGTTCGCACTCTACGAGCAGAACGCGCACTCGCTGCTGCGGCGTTTCACCACCGACGGTAAGCCGCTGGGTGAAATTGACCTTCCTACCCTCGGCACGATTGCCAATCTGGGTGGTGACTACGACAGCAACAACGCATTCTATCTCTTCACTTCTTTCACGGTGCCCACGACAATCTACCGTTTCGACATTCAGTCGGCGAAGAGCACCCTGTGGGATTCGGTACCGACCGGCATCGACCCCAACAATTACAGCACTAAGCAGGTGTGGTACACGTCGAAGGACGGCACGCGGGTTCCGATGTTCCTGGTCATGCGCAAGGGATTGAAACTTACCGGGCACAATCCGGCGCTGTTGACCGCTTACGGTGGCTTCAACATCAGCCTGACACCGGAATTCAACAAAGCGCTGTTTCCCTGGCTTGATCATAACGGCGTATTCGCTGTGGCCAACCTTCGTGGCGGCTCCGAGTTCGGCGAGGACTGGCATCGCGCCGGCATGCTCGACAAAAAGCAGAACGTCTTCGACGACTTCATCGCCGCGGCTGAATATCTGCAGAAAGAGGGTTACACCGACAAGGAGCACCTCGCCATTCGCGGCGGCAGCAATGGTGGCCTGCTAATGGGGGCGGCGCTCACGCAAAGGCCGGACCTGTTCCGCGCCGTCATCTGCCAAGTGCCGCTGCTCGACATGCTGCGCTACCAGAACTTCCAGATCGCCAAGTTATGGATCCCGGAGTACGGTTCCTCGGAGAATCCAAAGCAGTTCGAGTGGCTGTACGCCTACTCGCCGTATCACCACGTCGTAAAAGGCACTGACTATCCGGCGGTGCTCTTCATGACTGCCGATACGGACACGCGCGTCGACCCCATGCACGCCAAGAAGATGACAGCGCTGCTTCAGGCGGACAATGGAGGACCGAACCCGATTCTGCTGCGGATCGAGCCAAAGGCCGGACACGGAGCCGGCAAACCTATCTCGAAGCAAGTGGAAGAGTGGACAGACATTTACTCGTTTCTATTCTGGCAGTTAGGGATGACGCCGTAGCAGACATCAGCCATTGGCTATCAGCTATCAGCTTTCACTTGCAGGCATAGCTTTATCCTTGTTGACGCGCCGAATTAACGGCATTGGCCCTCTTTAGGTGAGATAATAAGACTATGACTTACTACCGAGTTGAGTTTCCGGCCGGAACCCCTAAGCCACATCACCCTAAGAGGTTTCGCACCGAAGAAAAGGCGAAGCAACATGCCAGAAAAGTCCTCGGCATAACGGAGGAAGGCACGCTGGCTTCTCAGATTACGATCCTGCCTGTCAGCAGCAATGAAGCGGCGCCATCATGACCTGTCCCGAGTGCGGAGGGGAACTGTCGAAAGTCTGGCAACCTCAACAGGCGGTCACCACGCTGCCCTTCGCCCGAGTGCATTGGCACTGCGGCACCTGCGGCGGCACCTTCACCCGTGAACAATTGCGCCCGCCAGCGAAACGGCAACCGGTTGCGGTAGCACAGAGACCGATTGTTCCCTGAGATGTTTCCGCGGAGCCGCCCGTCACCGACCCGCCTGCGACAAGCCTTCTCTTAGCCCACCAAGGTTTCTTCCCTCCACGATTGCCATACCGAAGTCACTCTAGCTACCGAAGGGCATAGCTGTCGATGGCTCGGGTTGCGCGGTATTGATAGGAACCGATAGCATTAAAGGTTTGCAGTTCGCTGTGGAGGCAATCATTTATGGCTACTATGGAACAAAAACCGGCAGGCGTTCACGCCGCCGCTAAAACCAAGGTCTTCAAGAACTTTATTGGCGGCGAGTGGGTCGAAAGCCGCACCGGTCGCACCTTTGAGAACCTCAACCCCGCCGACACGCGCGAGGTGGTCGGCATCTTCCAGAAATCGGGCAAGGAAGACGTGGACCACGCCATCGAGACCGCCAGGCAGGCGTTCAAGAAGTGGCGACTGGTACCGGCGCCGCGCCGCGCCGAGATGCTGTACAAGGCTTCCGAGCTGCTGATCGCGCGCAAGGAAGAATACGCCCGCGACATGACGCGCGAGATGGGCAAGGTCATCAAGGAGACGCGCGGCGACGTGCAGGAGGCCATCGACTGCGGCTACTACACTGCCGGCGAAGGCCGCCGCCTGTTTGGGCCGACCGTGCCGTCGGAGCTGCCCAACAAGTTTGCCATGGCGATCCGCCAGCCGCTGGGCGTCTGCGCCATGATCACGCCGTGGAATTTCCCCATGGCGATTCCGTCGTGGAAGCTGTTCCCCGCGCTGGTTGCCGGCAACACGGCTGTGATCAAGCCCGCGCAGGACACGCCGCTCTCTACGTTGAACTTCGTGAAGACGCTGCATGACGCCGGCATTCCGGCCGGAGTGGTCAACATCGTGACCGGATTCGGCGGCGAAGTCGGCACGCCGATGACCGAGCATCCGGAGGTGCGCGCGGTATCGCTCACCGGATCGACGGCCGTGGGCCGCATCGTCGGACAGGAAGCGGCCAAGACGTTCAAGCATTGCTCGCTGGAACTCGGCGGCAAGAACCCGATGATCGTGCTCGACGACGCCAACCTCGACCTCGCGCTGGAAGGCGCGCTGTGGGGCGCGTTCGGCACCACCGGCCAGCGCTGCACCGCGACCAGCCGCATCATCATTCAGAAGGGCGTGTACAAGAAGTTTGTGGATGAACTGGTGGCGCGCGCGAAGAAGCTGAAGGTGGGCAACGGTCTCGACGAGAGCGTGGACATGGGCCCGGCGGTCAACTCCAGCCAGATGGAGACTGACCTGAAGTACATCAAGATCGGCAAGGATGAAGGCGCGAAGATGCTGTGCGGCGGACATCGCCTGGAAGGCGAGGCGTACAACCATGGCTGGTTCGTCGCGCCCACCGTGTTCGCGGATGTCGATCCCAAGATGCGCATCGCGCAGGAAGAAATCTTCGGGCCGGTGGTTTCGATCATTCCGTGCGATGGCCTGGAGAGCGCGATTGAGATCGCCAATGACATCGAGTACGGACTGTCGTCGTCGATCTACACCAAGGACGTGAACAAGGCGTTCACGGCAATGCGCGATCTGTATGCCGGCATCACCTACATCAACGCGCCTACGATTGGCGCGGAGGTGCATCTGCCGTTCGGCGGAACGAAGGCCACGGGCAATGGCCATCGCGAGGGCGGTATCGGCGCGATCGATTTCTACACCGAGTGGAAGTCGGTGTATGTGGACTATTCGGACAAACTGCAAAGGGCGCAGATCGACCGGCCGGAGTGATGAAACAGATGCAGCCCGGTAAAACCAACCGAAAAACTCGATGCGGGAACTTGCGAGTCCAGTCCCGCTTTGCGGGACTAGATTCGGGAGTCTTGCGTAAAAGCCCCTCAAAGCGCCACAATAGATCTATTCGATGCTTGTCACAGCGGCGTGTGAGCAGCTGTGCTGGTCAGAAAGTTTTGTTTTTGTAACGTACGCGTTGTTCGGGTCATCGAATGAAGTGATTAGTGAAGAAGCGTCAACCTGTAGCTTCAACATCCCCGTAGGTCGGGCCCGCTACGGCGGGTAGTGGATCTACTGAAGCCGCGGGTCAGCTTTCAACATCCCCGTTCCGGGGCGTGAGTTTCCCATCAAAACGGAGCCGCGCGGCTGGGACTGAAGGCAGAGACAAAAAGTGGCTACAGCACCGATTACCGAAGCGGTATCCTGCTCGCTCGAAAACTATCTTGTACTCCCGGATAGCTCCATGGACGACCGCATTGCGGACGCCAAAGCTACCTTGGGCAGCGAGTGCGTCATTCTTGGTCATCATTATCAGCGCGATGAAGTCGTGCGCTTCGCCGATTGCCGTGGCGATTCCTACCGCCTTTCGCAGATGGCGGCGCAGGCCAAAGGCAGCTATATCGTCTTCTGCGGCGTGCACTTCATGGCGGAAAGCGCCGACATACTGGCGCGGCCCGGACAAGCGGTCGTTCTGCCCGACCTGAATGCCGGTTGCTCCATGGCCGACATGGCTGAGATTTCGCAGGTGGAAGACGCTTGGGAGCAGCTCGTCAATCTTGGACTGACTGACGACGAAGGAAGCGGCATCACCCCGATCACCTACATGAACTCTACCGCGGCCATCAAGGCATTCTGCGGGGAGCGAGGCGGCATGGTCTGCACCTCCTCCAACTCTAAGGGCGCGTTTGAATGGGCACTGCGCCGCAATGGCAAGATTTTCTTCCTGCCCGATCAACACCTCGGCCGCAACACGGGTTACGCGCGTGGAATTCCGTTGGACGAGATGGTGGTGTGGGATCCTTACATGCTGCAAGGTGGGCAGACCGCCGAGCGGCTGCGCAAAGCGAAAGTGATTCTGTGGAAGGGGCACTGTTCGGTGCACCAGCGTTTCCTGCCGGAGCACGTGGACAAGGTCAGAACGAACTATCCTGGAATCCAGGTCATGGTTCATCCCGAGTGCCGTTGGGAGGTCTGCCAGAAGGCGGACGGAATCGGCTCGACCGATTACCTCATCAAAGTTGTGCGGCAGGCACCCGCAGGGTCGCAGTTCGCCATCGGAACCGAGATTCACCTGGTGAACCGCCTGGCGAAGGAGAATCCGGACAAGCGCGTTATCACCCTCGACGATTCCGGCTGCCTGTGCACGACCATGTTTCGCATCTCGCCGCAACACCTGTGCTGGGCGCTGGAGAACCTGGTAGACGGCACCGTTGTCAATCAGATCAAGGTAAAAGACAATGTGAAGAAGTGGGCGCGCGTGGCGCTTGATAGAATGTTAGAGATCACAGTGATTATTCGCAAACGTCCCCGGGAAAAGTATTGGCGTCGTATTCCGCGGTATTGGTCCGACCTGCGGGAGTATCGGCGTCGCATGGCCGATCGCCGCAAGGCATACAATCAGGCCAGAGCTGGGAAGTATAGATATGGCACGTACGTTCACAGTTTCTGAAGCCCAAACCCTCTTGCCGGTACTCGAGTCGCTGCTGCGCTCCGCCATGCAGGCCAAAGCGCTGATCGAAGAAGTTGATGGCGAGTTGCAATCGCTGGCCAACCGCATCTTCATTAATGGCGGCATGCTGGTTGACGTGGTGACAGTAGCCCGCCGCAAGAATGAGCGCGAGAAGGCGGTACAGCGCGCCAAGGATGCCGTCGCCGAAATCGACGCGACCGGCGTCCAGGTGAAAGACCTCGATATCGGCCTGCTCGACTTTCCCTGTATCGTCGGGGAAGAGGTGATCTTGCTGTGCTGGAAGCTCGGTGAAAAGAAGCTCACGCATTGGCATGGCACCGAGGAAGGTTTTGCCGGCCGCAAACCCATCGACGAGCGAATTCTCCGGGGCCAGAAGAAGAGCAACTGACGCCTCGCCATGATCCAGCTTTCTTCAGCCGGGAAACGTTTCGGTCCCAAACTCCTGTTCAATGAACTTGATTGGCTCATCACCCCGCGCGATCGCGTTGGATTGGTAGGCGCCAACGGCACTGGCAAATCGACTCTGCTCAAGATTCTGGGCGGGCTCGAGTCGCTCGATTACGGATCCATCACTGCTGCCAAGAACATGACCTTCGGCTATCTGCCGCAGGATGGTTTGCAGCTTTCCGGCCGCACGGTTTTCGACGAGTGCATGTCGGTATTCAGCGACCTGCGCTCCATGGAGCAGGAGATGGAGGAGCTCGCTCACAAGATGGGCGAACTGGACCATATGTCCAGCGAATACGCGCAAGTGGCTGACCGGTATCAGCGCATCACCGGCGAGTTTCGCGTGCGCGACGGTTACGCTCTCGATTCGCAGGTCGGAACCGTGCTGGACGGCCTGGGCTTTCGCAAGGAAGACTGGACTCGGCAGACGGAGGAATTTTCCGGCGGCTGGCAGATGCGTATCGCGCTGGCGAAGCTCCTGCTGGCTAAGCCTAACCTGCTGCTGCTCGACGAGCCCACCAATCATCTCGATCTCGAAACCCGGAACTGGCTGGAGCAATATCTCCTGCAATATCCGTATGCGTATTTGCTCATCTCGCACGACCGCTACTTCCTCGATGTGACGGTGGATCGCATCGTCGAAATTTGGAACAAGCGTGTGCAGTTCTACAGCGGAAACTACGAGAAGTATTTGCAGCAGAAGCAGGAGCGCCGCGACTCGCTGGTGGCAGCGTACAAGAACCAGCGCGAGCGTATCGAGCAGCTTGAGGCCTTCATCAATCGCTTTCGCGCGCAGGCGACCAAGGCGAAGCAGGTGCAGAGCCGCATCAAGGAACTCGATAAGATCGACCGCATCGAGATTCCCCCGGACGAGAAGACCATCCACTTCAGCTTTCCCCAGCCCAACCCTAGCGGCCGCTCGGTCGTCGAGTGCGCTGGCGTGGCGAAGAGCTATGGTGAAAAGGAAGTCTTCCGTGACGTCGACTTCACCATCCAGCGCGGAGACCGCATCGCGCTGGTCGGCGTGAACGGGGCGGGCAAATCGACGCTGATCAAGCTTCTGGCCGGCATCGAGCCGCTCACTGCAGGCACGCTCCAGCTCGGCCACAATGTGGAGCCGGATTATTTCGCGCAGGACCAATACAAGGAACTCGATCCCACGCGCCGGATGCTCGACGACCTCTCGGACGTGGCGGCACAGAAGTCGATGACGGAATTGCGCGGCGTGCTGGGCTGCTTCCTGTTCTCCGAAGACGACGTATTCAAGCCGATAGGAGTGCTCTCGGGCGGCGAGCGCAATCGCTATGCCCTGGCCCGCATGTTGCTACATCCCTCGAATTTCTTACTGCTCGACGAGCCTACCAACCACCTCGACCTGCGCGCCAAAGATGTGCTGCTGGAGTCTCTGGAGAAATACAACGGCACGGTAGTTTTCGTCTCGCACGATCGCTACTTCATCGACAAACTGGCTACTCGCGTCTTCGAAATCGGCAATGGCCACGTCGAGGTTTTCCCCGGCAATTATGAAGACTATCTCTGGCGCAAGCAGCGAGCTGGCCTGCCAGAGGAGGTCGCCGGTCCGTCGAATGGAACAGGGAACTGGGCTCCCACATTGTCAGATGTTCCCGGCTATGAAGAGCAGAAGCCGGCATCGCGGAAGCGGGTGAATCCGATTAAGCGCAAGCAAATGGAAGAGCGATGCAAGCGGGTGGAGGAACAAATCGCTCAACTCGAGGACGGGATTGCCGAGTGCGAGCGCGAGTTGCAGTCGTTTGTAAGCGCCGACGAGACGGCGCACTGGACCAACTTGCTGGCCCAGCGTCGGGCTGAACTGGGGCCGCTGATGGCGGAGTGGGAAGAGCTTTCGCAAGTGCTTCAACCCAGCGGATAGCGGCAACTGCGACGGTTTCATCCCGGCGTCCCGTCCATACGACCAACGTTGACACAGGGTGTTGTAGAGAGGCCGTTTGCGGGCGCACTGGTAGAATCCTGCTATGGGTATTTCGCGACCTTTATGGGCCGGACCGCGTCGGTCGGGTCACTCCATGAATCAAGCGTGCCAGGATCGATCCCATTCGGGCGGCAGGCGCCGTACCAGGTGCAAACCATGAGTTCTTTTACACAGGAGCCGCAGAATGGGGATCAGCTGGAGCCCAATCGTCCTGTGCTAGTGATGCCGCCCCCGCCCGCTCCCAAGCGACCGCATCTCTGGCTGCAGCGGATCTGGTTGGTGGTGTTTGTGCTGTTCTGCCTGGAGGTGGGCATAATCCTCACGGTGCTTCCCTGGACTCGCATTTGGACGGAGAACTCGCTACTGCTAGGTCACCTGCGAATCCGGGAGTTCCTGATGCAAGATTTCGTGCGCGGCTTGGTCAGCGGGCTCGGCCTGGTAGACATCTGGATGGGAGTTGCAGAGGCAGTCCGCTATCGCGAAACCCAGGATACCTGAGACGGTCCTGAACAAGCTGACGTTCTAACGCTGGCGACGTCCAGCACACCCGAATACGGACTTCTTCAAAGTTCCTTCACGCCGCTCGTTGGTGGTGTCTAAATCGACGCGAAAAACCAAAGCACCATAAAATCAGCTTCAACCCCTCAGTAGGCCACGTACGGCCCTGGTCCTCCGGGGGTGTTCATGTTCTCGATCCCGAAGAACACAACCCTGCCATAGAAGAACGGCAATCCCCAATCGAACGCGCCGCCTGGCTGCGGTCCGCCCAGAGTACTGAAGGCTATATTGCCCGTACTGAGGATCTGGTCGGCATTCTCGATGCTGAAGTTGACGACGCCTTGACTTCCGTTTGCGCCCTGGTTGGTCGCCGACAGAAGATCGGGCGACGTGGTTGGGCAATAATAAAGGGAATTTGCTCCCGAGCAGATTGGTATGCCCGTGGTGGAGCTGTCGAGAAAGAAAATGCCGCTCGACCCGCTGTCAAAGAAGCTTGCCGGATAGCCGACTCCGTTGAACGTGGTGGTGATGTCGCCGGCATTGGGGCCGCTGTCGGGAACGGTATAGACCGTCGCCGTCTGCAGCGCATTGTTCGATTGCGTGCCGATGCCGAAGATCAGTGAGCCGCTTATCGTGCCCGAACCGCCGGTGGGCACCGATGGTAGAAAGATCATTACACCATTGTTGTCAGGCGAAAACAGCGTCACCGGGTTCGGTACCTGCTGGGCCAGGGTGGCGGATGTGGGATTGCAGCCTGACGTTGGACAGTCGTAATAAACCGCCGGGATGGTTCCGCTGCCTGGGGTGCAGGCAGAGCCGCAATCGTGTTGGAACATTCCCAAGCCGATGACTCCATTGGCGCGGAGCGCGGCTACGCTGTTGCCCTTGTTCGGCCCCATAGTGCGGCTGGAACAGCTGCCGGGGACGGGCGGAGAAGCACTGTCGGCAATAACTACCTGCACCGGAGCCGAAGCGGCCTTTTCGCCAGTGATGGAGATGTCGGCCACCGACACCGGACCCCAGACATAGCCGTCGAGAAACACCATGCACTCATCAAGAGGATTGCCCGACGCATCATTTTGCTGGGGAAGAGGGATGGTCAACACCGACGACAGCAAGCGCAGACCGGACGAAGCCGTGTCCACCTGCACGTGATCCACGGTCTGGCAAGTGGTGGTGTTGGGGACGCAAACCGTTACGCTGATGAAAGCCTCGTTTATGGCGGTGAAAGTTTGTGGCTGCGGTCCAGAGTCGACCGTGAGCGGCTCCAGGTTTATCGGATTGATGACTATCCCAGCTATTGCTGACTTGCTGGTGTTCTGCACGGATGTTGCCGTTATGATTACGAGCGTGGGTATGGAGACGACCGGAGCAGTGAAAACGCCTGAGGGATTAATGGATCCGGCGTTTGCCTTCCAGGTGACACTGGTATTGAAGGTGCCAGTCCCGTTAACGATCGTGTAGCACGAGATCTGCTGGTTGGATTGGATGGTGGTCGGCGAACAGCCCACCTGTACGCCGGTAACGGTTGACGAATTGCTGGAACCGCAGGCGCCCATCCCTATCACACTGGCTGCTACAAGCAGCAGGCCGATTCTCTTCACCCGATCTCTCCTTAGCGGATATCGCTGGCTTGTACCCCGCCAGGCACTAACTGTGGGATGTAGGCAATGCCGTGAAAACTCCGCGGATGGCCGGTTTGCCGAAACACCAGCCCAGGTGTATCGATGGCAATTGGCGCCCGGCGTGGACTCGACTGATCCTGCGCGGCCGCCTGCTTCGCCTGCTCATAGTAGGAGCCTAGAATCTGCTGAAAATCGGGTGGAAACTGACCCTCCCAAGCCACGCCAAAGACCAATCCCGCGGGAGAAACATACTCCCGCACTACGGTTCCTGACGCGGTGATTTCGTACATTACGTAAGTCTTCATGTCTGTGCTGTGCAAGGTTCCCTTCATGCGGGACTGGTCGGCCAGGATGGAAGCGGCGTTGTCGCCCAAGACGGCATGAGCAGGGAACGGTAACATCAGAAATAGCGCAACCAGCAGGCTCATCCAAGGTTCCGGATGGCGCTTGCGCGGGGCGCGAAGTTTCATTGTTCCTACCTCCAACAGCGGTATCGAACGCACGGTTTCGTCTCCAAGCGGTGCGTAACCACTATGCACTGGTGGTTCCCAAGTTGTACAGCCGCAGACTTGTGAACTCCAATTGCCGAACATTGTTTCGCGCCGGGACTGTGGAAGGGGATGGCGGATGTGCCGCATGACCTCGTCTCACGGTTGTGGAATTTTCAGGCTGCTTGCAGATGGCTCGGACGGTTCCTTCTTTGATTTCACGATGACGAGGGACACTGGCTATCTTTCGGCGCTGAGGATTAACCCACACGGTGTGCGAACCGCCTTCACGGTACAGCACACAGGAGTGGTGGTGCAGATGGCGCTCCAGATCGGCGAGCTTCATCCCTAAGCCAGTTCGAAGGTCTCACGAAGGGCTCCTGGCGAAAGACTCTTCTCCGCAAGTTCTCGCTGGCATTCCAGCACCGTCGCGGAGGTTAGCCTTCGCCTCCTGAAGGGTCACTCCCTGAGAAATGGCCGCGGGGATCTCTTCCACGAAGCAGGTGTATCCACCTTCTGTGGCCGGTTCAAATACGGCGGTGAGTTTCACAAGCTGAGATTATCACAGTCCGTTTTCAAACGGCGCCGGAGTTCTACTTTGGTTTGCCAGCCTTCTTCGCCATCTCAAACGTTTGCGTCTTGACGATGCCTTTGCCCTCTTCCACCACAATCAACTGATTCGCTTTCACGTCTTTCAGCGTGTCCACCTGTCCGCTGGGCCAGCGAATCTCGATCAGTTCGGCCTTGTCGGCTTTGCCCAAGCCGAAGTGGATTCGCAAATCGCTCTGCGAGATGTAGCTGCCGCCGCTGCGGACTTCGTCGATCTGCGGGTGCGGCTTCGACTCGTCGGGGGGATGACTTACGCATTTCAGCCGCGCTCCGATACCGCTGCGGTTCGACTTCGTTCCGATGCACTTTACCTTGATCCAGTTATTGTCGAGCTTGGAGTCGCAACGCAGTAGCTGCGGGTAGCCGTTGACCGTGTTGACCACGACGTCGATGTCGCCGTCATTGTCGAAATCGCCGAAAGCCGCGCCCCGTGAGGCATTCGGGACATTGATGCCCGGCCCCGCGTTAAGCACCTCTTCGAAGCGACCGTTGCGCAGATTCTTGTACAGAATCTTGCGCTGCGGATATCCGGCTTCCGTCTTCAACTGCTCGACTTCGGGATAGACGTGCCCATTGCACAGCAAAATGTCGGGCCAACCATCGTTATCGTAATCGATGAAGCCGCAACCCCAGCCGAGGTACTGCGTGTGCGCGCCCAGTCCCGCCTGGAAAGTCGCGTCCTCAAAGTTCCACTTGCCGAGATTGTGGTAGAGCGACGGCGTGTCGCCCGCGAAGTTGGTCTTCACGATGTCGAGATTGCCGTCGAGATCGTAGTCGGCAGCGGAGACACCCATCCCCGCTTGCGGCTTGCCGTCGGCGGAGAGCACGCACCCCGCTTCCATGCCAACATCCACAAAGCGGCCGTCGTGCAGGTTCTTGTACAGGGCGCTAGCAGTAGAGTCGTCGGCGACGTAGATATCGGGCCAGCCATCGTTATCGAAGTCCGCCGTGAGTACGCCGAGACCAAAGGTGCCGTTGACCTTGAGGATGCCGGCCTTCGCGCTCACATCCGTAAAGGTGCCGTCGCCATTGTTGTGATAGAGGATGTTGGTGTCGCCGTTGAGGCCCGGCGGTCCGCACGCGACCATCACACCCTTGTAGAGACACGGCCCCGACTCCGGCACCGGCGCCGTCTTCAGGTCCATGTCGATGTAGTTGGCGACGAAGAGATCGAGTTTGCCGTCGCGATCGTAGTCAACGAAGGCACAGCCAGTGCCCCAGCGGGTTCTCTTTCCAGCGACGCCGGCTTTCTCGCTGACATCGGTAAAGGTGCTGTCTCCGTTGTTGTGGTACAGAACGTTCTTGCCGTAGGAAGTGACGAATAGGTCGTCGAAGCCGTCGTTGTCGTAGTCGCCGATGCAGACGCCTTGTCCCCAGCCGCTGTGGTTGAGTCCGGCCTTCAGCGTGACATCGGTGAAGGTGCCGTCGCGGTTGTTCTTGAACAGGTGCGAGTAAGGCTCCTCACCCTTAGGGAAGCCTTCCAGCCGCCAGCCGTTGACGAGGAAGATGTCGAGCCAGCCATCGTTGTCGTAGTCGTAGAAGGCGACGCCGCAGCCGGTGGTCTCCAGCAGATATTTGTTCTTGTGCTCGCCGCCGAAGATAGTCTTGGCGTTGAGCCCCGCTTCACGGGCAATGTCAATGAAGGTCACGCCGATATCGGAGTTTTTGGGGGCGGCGGCCGGTTGTGCCGACTGTCCGAAGAGCGGTCGCGCCAGCGAGAGCACATCAGAGAAGGTGAGCACCAGCGCTGAACGGCAAAGCGACCGCAGGAATGTTCGGCGTGATGATGACAAAGTTTGTCCGTCTGCTCGAGTCTGTGCTGGGAGTGAGCCTATTGTCCGGCAGCGCCGAGTGGTTTTGCAAGCGAGGAGCCTGGAACTTGCAGGCCTTCGTAGCCGCTCCTTTACCAGCATTTTCGTGAGGAGTAGATTAGGGGCACGACAGTGTACTGACGGGTTAACGCAAATGAGTATTTCGGTAGATCCCAATCTCGAAGCGAAACTTCGCCAAAAGGCGGAGGCCCAGGGTCTGAGTGTTGAAGCCTACGTCGAGCGTCTTCTCCGTTCCGAGGAGCAAGCAGATGAGGAACTTGAGCGGTTGGCGCTTGAAGGGCTGCACTCAGGCGACCCGATCGAGATAAGCCCAGGCTATTGGGGAGAGCAACATCGCCGTCTCGACCAACGGTTGAAGAAGACCGGCATTCAGTGAGCGCGGCGTATGTCGTTCGCCCAAAGGCCGACCGCGACCTCGAGGAACAAGCCTACCATTACGCCACGGAAGGAAGTCCTGAACTTGGCCATCGCTTCTTGGTCGCCGCGCACGAAACCTTTACTCTTTTGGCCACACAACCGGAAATGGGATGGCGTATACGGCTGAAGAACCCGCCGCTCGAATCGCTGCGGATCTTTCGAGTATCCGGTTTCGAGAGAGTCATCATTCTCTATCGTCCGGTTCCCGGCGGAGTTGACATTCTCCGAGTGGTGCATGGTTCGCGCAATCTTCAAGCTCTCTTGCGTCGCGAAGGGCAGCCGGACGTGCCATAACCCGGCTCGCTCATCGTCCATTAGCTTCCCCTGCCGCCCATGCATTAGACTCATGCCTTTGGCACGGCACCACCATTCTCAAGGGGGCTTCATGCTCAAATTTGCCGTACGAGTGCTGGCACTATTCGTAGGTTTTGGTCTTGCCTCTCCGTTTGTTCACGCTCAGAAATCGGCGGACGCCGCCGGACACCAATGGTGGCAGAATGCCGTCTTCTACGAAATCTATCCGCGCAGTTTCATGGACAGCAATGGCGACGGCTATGGCGACTTGAATGGCATCGCCTCGAAGCTGGAGTACCTGCATGCGCTCGGAGTGGATGCGATCTGGATCGCGCCGTGCTTTCCATCGCCGCAGGTTGACTTCGGCTACGACGTCTCTGACTACGAGAACATCGACAAGACCTACGGCACGCTCGCGGACTTCGACCGCCTGGAAAAGTTAGGCCGGGAGCACGGCATCAAGATCATTCTGGATTTCGTAGTGAACCACACCTCCGACCAGCATCCCTGGTTCATCGAGTCGCGCTCTTCGCGCGACAATCCCAAGCGCGACTGGTACATCTGGCGCGACGGCAAAGGTCCGAACCAGCCGCCGAACAACTGGGAGTCGACCTTTGGCGGATCGGCGTGGCAGTGGGACAGTAAAACCAGCCAGTATTACTACCATTTCTTTTATCCTCAGCAGCCTGACCTGAATTGGCGAAATCCGGCGGTAGCCTCGGCCATGTACGGAACCTCGGTGTGGTGGTACAAGCGCGGAGTTGCAGGTTTCCGTCTCGACGCAGTGAGCACTCTATTCGAGGATCCCAACCTGAAAAACAACCCGGTGCTGCCCGGCAAGAACGCCTATGGCGATCCGAACATGGAGAACAAGTACAACGACAAGCTGCCTCAGGTTCACGATGTGCTGAAAGGGCTGCGCAAGGCGGCGGATCCCTACGGGGCGGTGCTGATCGGCGAGACGTGGACGAGCAACATCGCCGAGCTGAAGCAATACTACGGCTCGAACCATGACGAACTGCAGATGCCCATGGACCTGATGCTGACCAAGCTGAAGTTCTCGGCGCCTGTATTCCGCCAGCATATTGCGGCAGTCGATGCAACGGGCGAGTGGCCGACGTATGTTATCGGCAACCACGATATCGTCCGCTCCTGGAACCGCTACGGCGATGGCAAGCACAATGACCAGATCGCCAAGGACATGGCGGCGATGTATCTCACGCTGCGTGGGACGCCCATCATGTACTACGGCGAGGAGATCGGGATGCAGAACAACGATCCCAAGCGCCGCGAAGATGTGAAGGACCCGATCGGGCGGAGGGGATGGCCGAAGGAAAAAGGCCGGGACGGCGAGCGCACTCCGATGCAGTGGGACGACGGTCCTAATGCCGGATTTACCACGGGAATCCCCTGGCTGCCAATCCCGGTCGCGTACAAGACCTACAACGTTGCCGATGAGTTGAAGGACCCGAACTCCATTCTGAACTGGTACAAGGGACTGCTGGCGCTGCGGCATCAGGACAAGGCGTTGCTCGACGGCGACTACATCGCTTTGAACCAGAACGATCCCAACGTGTTGTCGTACCTTCGGCGCTATCAGGATGACGCAGCGCTGATCGTGATCAACATGTCGTCGAGTCCGCAGAAAGTGAGCTTCGATCTGACGAAACAGGGCTTCGAGTCGGGAACCGCGAAGACGTTGATGACCACGCAGTCGTCGTTGAAGAATACTTCTTCTGTTAAGCAAGTTTCGTTGGAGCCGTTTGCGGTTTACATCGCGGAAGTTACGAAGTGAGGTTATCGCGGTGGCGGCGAAGCGAGGTCGTCATTTTGAAGGGGCACGGCTTCAGCCGTGCCGTAAGACAATCTTTAGTATCGTGGCTTTAGCCACTGAGGGACTTCGGGATTGCGACGAAGTGCGACTTCCCTCGGGGGCTGAAGTACAGCCCCCATGCACACATAACGGCCCGGCTGAAGCCGGGCCCCTTCAAAGAGCCGTTTTCTCGACGAGTCAGAGAGTCCGACACCGGACCCAACCATGCAGCGCTCACTAACCGTCGCGACGTTATTGGGAATGTTGCTGATCGCGTGGGGCACGCTCGCGAGCCAGTCTCCTGCGGCCCCGTCCGTCACACCCGATGCGTACGGTTACGTCGGCAACGAGGCCTGCGCGAAGTGCCATGCCGCAATCTTTGAGTCGTACCAGCGCACTGCCATGGCACACGCCAGCGGCCAGGCGACAGAGAATCTGATCGTGGGAGATTTCTTCCACAAGAAGTCAGGCGTCGACTACCGCATCTACACCCAGGATGGAAAAGTGTGGTTGAGCTTCGATCGTCCGGGTGATCCGTCAGTCCATGGCAAGCGCGAGCTGCTGTATTACATCGGCCAGGGGCGGCGCGGGCGGACGTATCTTTTCTCGGTAGACGGGTTCGTCTTCGAGTCGCCGGTGAACTGGTACACCGACAAGCACATGTGGGACATGGCGCCCGCTTACGGCAATGTGCGCGAAGCCCCGATGAATCTTCCCGCGCTGACCTCCTGCCTAGACTGCCACGTGAGCGGAATTCAGCCTCCCATCGAGGGCACGGAGAACCGCTACAAGATGCCGGTGTTCGCGTATTCCGGCGTCACTTGCGAACGCTGCCATGGGCCGGGCGCGGCGCACGTGAACGGCGGCGCCATCGTCAATCCAACAAAACTATCTGCCGATCGCCGTGACGCCATTTGCATGCAGTGCCACCTGGAGGGTAATGCTGCGATTGAGCGGCCTGGCAAGCACCTGTACGAGTTTCGGCCGGGCGACGATCTCTCCGACTACGTTCGGTACTACGTTCGCGCAGACCAGGGACAGCCCGGGTTGCGTGCGACGAGTCAGTTTGAGGCACTGGCGCAGAGCATGTGCAAGAAGAAGTCGGGCGCGGCGATGTCGTGCATGAGTTGCCACGATCCGCATCGCTCCGTGCCGGCCGAGGAGCGAGTTTCGTATTATCGCGAGAAGTGCCTGGCTTGCCACGCTGCGCTTGAGCACGAAGCATCACGCCAACCAGCCTGATTGCACTACATGTCACATGCCCGCCAATGCGAGCACCGACGTTGCGCACACGGAAGTGACCGACCACCGAATCCAGCGCCGCCCGAATACTGGCGCGGTCTTGGAGGACGCTCAGGCGCGACCAGTCTCGACGTTGCCGAAGCTGACGCCATTTCCAGACTCTCCCGAAGCAGAACATGACAGTCGAGACATGGCTCTTGCATGGGCGAACATGGCCGAGAACGGCGATGCCGCGGTGTTGAAACAAGCGGAACAACTGCTACGCAAGGCAGTACAGGAGTCGCCGAAGGATGCCACGCTGTTGTCGTCGCTCGGCTACGTGGAACAGAGGCGCGGAGAAATTAACGATGCCCGCGAGTCGTACCAGCGAGCGCTGGCGCAGGATCCTAATCTGCTCGACGCGGCCACCAACCTCGGCGTGATCGAGGCCAACAGCGGCCACTTGGGTGAGGCGGTGAAGTTGTGGGAGGGAGCATTTCAGCGTGCGCCGGGCCGAAGCAGCGTCGGCATGAATATCGCGCGCGCATTTTGTAGCGCGGAACAGCTCGATCGGGCGCGTGACATCACCATACGCGTGCTGCAGTTCAACCCCGACTTGGGTTCGGCGAAGAAGCTGTTGAATGGGTTGAATGGAACTCCGCCGAAGTGCGGGATGTGATGCGGCGACGTTGTCAGGAAGTATCCTCAGCTTGTCATCCTGAGCGGAGGCGGCGCTGGGTTTGCGCCGCCGGACGCAATTGCGCGTGAGAAGCAGCTTAAACGTTGGAGAAGAGAGAAGAAGATTCGACTGATCGAATTGATGAATCCTACTTGGCAGGATCTTTCGGAAGAGTGGGGGAAGCCGATTTCGTGGACGGAGATTAACCGCAGATCCCTCGACTCCGGGCCTACGCCCTTCGCTCGGGATGACAAATGAACGACATGACATGAACACGTCAGCTCATGCGCTAATCAAACATACCTATTGTCCCGCCGCGGCCTTCGCCTTTTCCCCCGTCATCCCCAGCTCGTGGGCGAACTCCAGCACCACCGCATTCGTCCATCCGAAGCCAACGACGTTCTGTTTGTACCCGGCAGTGATGTTGACTTCCTTCGAGCTCGATACCACGTCGTACTTTTCGCGGATGGTATTGTCCTGGCGAAAATTCTTGGCGACGGTGTCGATCCACTCGCGCGAGGCGCGGTCAGCGTCCTGCTTGAAGCCGTAGCGCCGCATGCCCTCCACGTCGATGAAATTCACCGGCGCCCAGCCATACGGAAGGTCCCACTGCACGCCGGTCTCGTAAGGACTCATCGCGATACCGCCTGGGTGTTCGAAGTTTTTGAGATTTGCCACGACTGCCTTGGCCTGCTCGGGCGACGCTGCGCCCACCCACAGCGGATAAAACGTCGTCGCGTATTGATACTTCGACTGTTCCCCCTTGGTGAAGTCGTAATCGAAGTACATTCCAGCTTGCGCATTCCACAGATAGCGGTCGATCAATTCCTTACGATGTGTGGCGCGTGCGGTCCATTCGGCGGCCTCGGCGGTCTTGCCCAACAATTTGCTGATCGAAGCCATGTCCATTTCTTCTTTGTACAAAAGGCTGTTCAGGCACACTGGAGCATAGTGGTGGGTGCTACCGCTGAAATCGCCGAAGCGGAAAGAGATGTCGAAGCCCGACTCGCGCATGGCGCGGTCGCCTTTGTAGTAGTCGGCGGTGAATTGCTCGACCGGCGACTTCTCGCAGGAGTCCTTCTCGCCGGTATCCTGCTGGCACGCCTCGAAGGTGAACGTCGGTCCGATCAGCTTTGCCGAGGACTTGCCCGGCTCGTGCAGATAGTCCTTGGCCTGCACCGAAGCCTGCAAGTAGCGAAACACGTCGCGATAGTACGGATCGTGCATGGTGGCGATCTCAGGCACCGGCCCGTCGCCATAGTCGTAATAGCGCGACAGCCCAGTGTTGCCGGCAAGCTTTTCGCCATGTGTCCACATATCATAGTCGCGCTGGATGAACGGATACGACTTCTCTAGCCACAGGCGTTTGGTTGTGGGATCGGGCAGCGCGTCGTAAAGCGCCATCACCATCGAGCTGAGGAACGGCGGCTGGGAGCGCGTCAGGAAGTAGGTGCGATTGGCGTTCAGAATGCCGCCGTAGTGCTCAATCTCGAAGAAAAAGTTTTCCACCATGCCGCGCGCCAGTTCGATGCGCCCGGCGCGTAGCAGGCCCACCATGATGAAGTAGCTGTCCCAGCCGTACATCTCGTTGAGGAAGCCGCCGGGCACGACGTAGGGATTGGGCAGGTAGAGCACGCCTTGCCGCGGCGAGGTGTCCATGTTGAGACTGCCGAGCGAGGTAATACGCTTGGGAAGGTGCTCCACGGCGATCTTGCACTTTGTTTGGAGTTCCTTCACCGACGCCGGTTCCGGATAACCGTCGGGCAGATACAGCAGCGAATGTTCGGGCACGCGAACATCCATCACGGTCTTGCAGTCCACCGGGGAGCGAGTGAGCGCGTCCCAGCTATGGTCAATATAGGTGAGTACGTCGGAGATGTCGGTTGGCTGTTGCGTCTGTGCCCAGACAGCGCCGGGCAGACTGAACAGCAGAGTCAGAATAGCTACGATGATCTTGGCGTAGTAAGACACGTTCACCCCATTGCGAGAGAAGGTTCGTTGCTCGGCGGAGATTATAAGGTAAGCAGCGTTTGTGCAACTCAGCAGGGGTCAGCTTCGGCGGACTGTCTCAAGCATCGGCGCGCCCTGATGTACTTTGACCGGCATCCTGTTTAGAATCTCCTCACACGACGTGTGGGTTCCTATGTACCGCGATGGGCAACGTGTTTCTGGAATCTTGCTGATCTTTACTTGCCTGGCGGCAATTATGACGGTCGGCTGGATCGGCGCCATGCCTGCCAGCGCAAATCAGCCACTTACCGGAGTCGATCTCGCAGGCAAGCCGGTGGATCCGCTGCAAGCTGATGCCGGCAAGCCGGTGGTGTCTGATCTTTGTGCGGACCGATTGCCCCATTTCCAATCGCTACGCTCCCACCATTCAGCGGCTCAGTGCGCAGTATGCCGGCGAGGCCGCGTTCTGGCTGATATATCCGGACAAGTCGGAGTCCAGCGCGGCGATCGAGCAGCATCTGCACGCCTACGGATACAAGCTCCCGGCGTTGCATGACCCGCAGCATTCCCTGGTCAAGTTGGGCCAGGCGCAAGTCACGCCCGAGGTCGCGGTCTTCGACGCCGGCGGCCAGCTCGTGTATCACGGACGCATCGATAACTGGTACGTGACCTTCGGGCATGCTCGTCCGGCTCCGACGACCCACGAGCTCGACGATGCCCTGCAGGCCGTTCTGAAAGGCAGCAAGCCGCAGGTGACGACTGCCAGCGGAATAGGCTGCTACATCTCGGACCTCGAATGAGCCGTTCGTACAAGTTGCTTGCCGGATCGGTGCTGGCGTTCGCGATTGTGGCCGCAGGGGGATCGGCCGTGTTCGCCGGTTACCCGTCCAATGCGAACACCGCTCAGCAGAATTCGACACCTGCGAGCGGCCTCCAAGTTACGTTCAATCGCGATATTGCTCCCATTGTCTTTCACTACTGCGCATCCTGTCATCGGCCGGGTGAGTCCGGCCCATTTCCGCTGCTGACCTACGACGACGTCAAGAAGCATGGCCACCAGATCGTTGCGGTCACCCAGACGCGCTTCATGCCGCCGTGGCTGCCGGACGCCGCAGCCGCTGAAGTTCGCCGACGAGCGCCGCCTCAGCGCCGAGCAGCTCGCGCTCATTCAGAAGTGGGTTGAGCAAGGCATGATCCAAGGCAGTCCGGCGGACTTGCCGCCGCAGCCGCAGTTCGTGAAGGGATGGCAACTCGGCAAGCCCGACCTGATCGTCAAAGCGGCGAAGCCGTTTCATGTTACCGGCGTCCGGGATCGACACCTATTGGAATTTCATTCTGCCCATCCCGATCAACGAAAGCCGCTGGGTGAAGGCGGTCGAAATCCGGCCGGGCGACAAGCGCCTGGTGCATCACGCTAACATACTGGTCGATCGGCTGGAACTCTCGCGCAAGATGGAGACCGAGCCCGGCGCGGGTTTCGGCGGCATGGAAATCAGAATTGAATCGGAGCTGTTCGATCCCGACAGCCATTTCCTCTTCTGGAAGCCCGGCACCGTGCCCTACGTCGAACCGGACGGCATGGCGCTGCGGCTTGATAAAGGCACCGACCTGGTGCTCAACACGCACATGCAGCCTTCAGGTAAGCCCGAGGTAATCCAGCCGAGCATCGGGATCTACTTCACCGACAAGCCCGCCACCGAGCATCCCATGCTGGTGCAATTGGATTGCGATTCGCAACTTGACATTCCACCCGGTGACAACCACTTCGTGGTGCACGATGAATTCACCCTGCCGCTGGACGCCGACGTACTCGGAATTTATCCCCACGCGCACTATCTGGGCAAAGACCTGGAAGCAACGGCGACGCTGCCCGACGGCACGCGCGAGACGCTGATCCACATCAAGCACTGGGACCTGAACTGGCAGGCGGTTTATCGCTACGCGCAGCCGGTGCCGCTGCCCAAGGGTACCGTCATTTCGATGCGCTACGTCTATGACAACTCGGAGGACAATGTGGCCAACCCGAACCATCCGCCCAAGCGCGTGAAAGCGGGAAACCGTTCCAGCGACGAGATGGCCCATCTGTGGCTGCAGGTCTTGCCCAAGCCGCTGCCCGGTTCCAACCGCGATCCGCGCATGGTTTTGCAGGAAGCGCTGGCGCGGCACCATGTGGAGCGCGATCCAGCCGACTTCGAAGCGCGTTACAACCTCGGAGCCATGCTGCAGGAGGCGGGCGATGTGCAGGGCGCGGAGGCGCAGTATCAGGCCGCGTTGCAGCTTCGTCCGGACGACGCGGTGGTGAACAACGCGCTGGGCGCAGCCCTGCTGGCTTCGGGTGATTCGGAAGACGCCGTCGCACATCTCTCCGCTTCGCTGAAGGCGCGTCCCGATTATTTTGACGCCCACTACAACCTGGGAAGCGCGATGGCGTCGCAGGGTAACTTCAGCGGAGCGGCGGAACAATTTCGTGATGCGGTCCGTCTGAACCCGCAGGACGCCGATGCCGAGGCCAACCTGGGAAGCGCTCTAGCGCAGATGGGCGAACTGAAGGAAGCCAAGTCGCATTTCGAACGAGCGCTTCAGTTGAAACCCGGCCATGCGCTGGCGCAAGAGAATCTGCAACTCGTGGAGCAGATGCTGGCGCAGAAGCATAGCAATTGAGGGCGAGAGAAACTCAATCCTGGGGTGCTCCGCGCAAGGGATGGCAGTAGTGCGCCCCGCAGAGGGGGTGTACGATGATCCTCTCACTACCTTATAGAGGCGAAGTTTATGAGCGAGCACGACATTCGGGCATTAGAAGCAAACTTCGAAAATTGGCGTAAAGAGCGCGTCCCTAACGCCACCGTGTCCGATGCTTTTGAATTATATGCAATTGACCAAACACTGAAGAATGCGGATTTGTCGGATGAAGAAGTGCAGTCCGGACAAATCGGCGGACCGGACGACGGAGGGGTTGATGGTGCGTACTTTTTTATCAACGGCAAGCTTATTACTCCCGAAACTACCGCTCCCGATCCGGCGATGTTCGCACAATTAGTGTTAATACAGGCCAAGGTTGAGGCTTCGTTTAAGGAAGATGCAATCGAGAAGTTGTACTCTTTCAGCAGAGACTTGTTCAACTGGTCTGCATTGCCAGAGAGTTTCACATATCTAAATTCCGACGCTAAGGACTTTATATCAGCATTTAGAGCGTCCTACGATTCCATCATAGGGTCTCCACATCAATTTCGCGTTACCTACATTTATGCTACCAAGGCGGATTCTGCCCCGCATCCTAAGGTGCTACAGAGGGTAGAGGTATTGAAATCTTTCGTAAAAGAGAATTTCTCCGCGGCGCTGACAGACTTTTTCCTATGGGACTGCAAGGCATTGCTCAATGCAGCTAGGTCATCTCCAAAGTTACAACGAAGTTTAGACATTACAAAGTTTTTTTCCACGGACGATGGTGCTTTCGTGTGCTTAGCTACTTTGAAGAGTCTCGCCGAGTTTCTCAGCGATGGCAAGGGCGAAATAAAACGCAGCATTCTGGAACCAAACGTCCGAGACTATCAGGGAAAGCGTAATCCCGTTAAGGAAACTCTGAATAAGCACCGCTTTCAAGGCGGCGCATGACCAACTCTTCGATTCCATAGCAGCGCATCAACCTTGCGGCTGCATGGCCAGGCTTGAGATCGCTGCGCGGACAGGAAAAATGCCGTCCTTCAGCCTACACCGCCGCCAAGCGCAGCAGCTTCTTGCGAACCATAAACAGGTTCACCAGAGGCGCAGGTGGCAAACAATCGATTGGCGTTCTTCTGCAGTCCTCGGTAGCGTACCTTGACGAAGCCGAACTTCAACTTCAGCACCTGAAACACATGCTCCACTTTGGAGCGCACACTCGATTTGGTCCGGTTCTTGGCCCGCTCCACTTCGTCAATGCGGTCTTTATAGCGATAGCGGCGATGGGTGCAGTCCCGCGCCCGCGGCGCCGCTTCGTGGATCACCTCAGTCTGCCCGACATAGCCCTGATCCCCCCACACCCGCGTTTCCTCCCCATGCAGCAACTCCGGCAGCACGGTGGCATCAGCCACGTTGGCCGCGGTCACCGCCGCCGAGTGAATGAGCTTGGTCTTGCTGTCTACGCCTACATGCGCCTTCATCCCGAAATACCACTGCTTGCCCTTCTTCGTCTGATGCATCTCCGGATCGCGCTTCTCCTCGCGGTTCTTGGTCGAGCTGGGCGCAGGGATGATGGTCGCGTCCACGATCGTACCCGTCGTGATCCGCACCCCCTTCACCTGCAAGTGCACGTTCACCGTCTCCAGCATTTCTCCACCCAGCTTGTGCTCCTCCAGCAGATGGCGGAACTTGCACACCGTGGTCTCATCGGGCACCGGCTCTTGCCCCAGATCGATGCCCACGAACTGTCGCAGCACCACCGAGTCGTACAGCGCCTCTTCCACCGCCGGATCCGACAGGTTGAACCACTGCTGCAAAAAATAAATCCGCAGCATCCGCTCCACGCCCACCGGCGGGCGTCCATTGCCGGCCTTCGGATAATACGGCTCGATCAGCGCACCCAACTTGCGCCACGGCACCACCTGCTCCATCTCTTCCAGAAACAATGCGCGCTTGGTCTTTTTCGTGTACCGCTCGAATCCAGTCATCATCGCCAGTGTCCTCTGTTTCATGCTGGCGTGACTGTAACCTATACTCCTGGGGAAAGGGAGAGCTTAATCAGAGTCTCCTTAATGTTGATATTAGGAAGACGCTGACCACTGGTGAAGACAAAGAATTTTGGTGGTTAAACAATGGAATAACGATTCTTGCCAAGAATCCTCAGATTGGTGGAAATAAGCTGTCAATGGAATCTCCAGAGGTGGTTAACGGCCTTCAAACATCCCGTGAGATATTCGATTACTTCAAGGAGAACCCTACAAAAGAAGATAATCGTAACGTTTTGATTCGCATACTTGTCCCACTGGACGAGCAAATGCGGACTCGAATTACCAAGGCGACCAATTTCCAAACTGCGGTTGAACCGTTGTCTCTGCGAGCGACTGACCAAATTCACTTTGATATTGAAGATAGGCTGAAACTGTATCAGCTATATTATGACCGCCGCAAAGGTAAATACCGCGATCTTCGCAAGCCGTTGGCCGACATAGTTAGTATCCGAGCTATGGCCCAAGCTGTAATTGCCTGCGTACTACAAAGGCCGAACGATGCTCGCGCTAGGCCACAATCTCTGCTTAACGATGACGAGGACTATAAGAAGATATTTAACACATCCTACAATCGCGATGTATATGTAGCTTCGATAATGATTGATCGTAGGGTGGAAGACTATCTTGAAGCTTCCTCACTCAGCCGTGACCATCGGCGGGACCTCCGCTATTACATAGATATGTGGGCTGCCTGTATGCTGACAAATAATAGTCAGCCGAGTAGCTCTGACATTGCTGCGTGTGTCAGCGGAATATCCATGTTGTCAGATGACTCTCTGAGCTTTATGAGCGACTACATACTGGCGCTCTACAATAAACTTGGTGGTTCCGACAAGGTAGCAAAGGGTCCGGAGTTAAGGAAGGAGGTGATTGCCGAACTAAGGAAACTCTTCCCAGGTAATGGAGTTGATGTGGCAGTGTCTGTGACAGGAAGTTAACTTAAAGAACAATGCCGCGCGGACTGAAGTCCGCTCGGCCGATCAAGAATAAACGACTTATCGGCACGACTAAAGTCAGGATTATGCACCTGAGTCCTTGTGTCAAGTACATAATCTTGACTAAAGTCGTGCCCTGACACAAAACGATCTAAAGGCAACTTTTTCCGCAACTTGTGGAAGCCGTGCCCTGATACAAACCGCGGAACCATAATTTAAGAGGTGTTAAGGCCGACACATCGTTCTCCGGGCGGAATTTTCTTTGGTGACGCAAACCCAGTTTGGGTGGGGTACCGTTGGAATGCTACGGTTGGCCACGCACTTGATACTCTGAAGGCTGGCATAATGGCCTGCCATACCTGCTTATGACCCGCACCGAGATTTCATCTCCGCACATCCGTGTTATTCCCGCGGCGGCGGAGCAAGCGCCAATCCTGGCGAACCTGCTGGAGTTGTACGCGCACGATTTCAGCGAATTCCGCAATTTAGAAATCGCGGAGGATGGCAGGTTTGGCTACCCGTCCCTTCCGCTCTATTGGTCTCAGCCTAACCGCCATCCGTTCCTGGTCAGGGCGGATGGCAAGTTGGCCGGGTTGGTTCTGGTCAAGAGAGGTTCGGAAGTCTCTGGCAATGACATGGTCTGGGACATGGCGGAGTTTTTTGTTCTTCGCGGGTGGCGGAGACGTGGAATCGGAACGCAAGCGGCGCATGAAGTTTGGAGGCGGTTCCCTGGCGCCTGGGAGGTGCGAGTGATACAAGTGAATGCGCCGGCGCAGCATTTTTGGACAGGAGCCATCTCGGCATTTGCGGGTGAGGTGATGCACTCTACTCGTTTCGAAAAAGCGGGCGCGGGCTGGGTCCTTTTCTCGTTCGAATCCAAACCCGCCGCGTAGGCCGACACTGCAAATTGTCCTCATCCTGGATCCGGGCCCAAACTGCGGGAAGGCGAACGTCCGTCCGCCTGGGAAACTTGCACCACTTAAGTGGTTATCTAATACGGAAATTTGCGGATTCTGGTTTTAGGTTTCTGGGTAGACCGTAAGATGCCCATTGCGGGGCCAGAAACGGCCCTAGAATGGCAATAATATACCTGCCTGAATGTTTGTGCTAGGCTGAGGGTGCCGTGACAGGGCTTCTTTTAGTCTTTCGAGAAGATTGTGTAGACCATTATCGCTCCCACGATTGCGAGTCCAGATGCTGCCCAAAACCCGAGAAGGGCGCGCACGATTTCACCACCCCTGAACCAACCGATTGAGTTCCATACCAAGTCAATTGCGCCAACAAGTAACAGGCCAGCCCACCAAATGCCGCCTATCAGGTAATCACGATTAACCCTCACGGCCTACGATTCTACGCTGCTATGATTCCGAGTCATGACTCTACCATTCGATACGTGCTGGGAGCGCGTTGCGCGGGCGGAACTCCACCGCAAGTCGCTCATAGAGGCATGGAACAGTCTTGATACAGACAAGGTTTATGCTTCTAGCGGAAAGGTGAATGACGACGGGACAGGCAAGTTCTTCATCCGGACTGTCCGGCGTGATTGGCTCCTGCCATTCGCGCTCCAATTCGGAGAGATGCTTTATCAAGTCCGAAGCGCTCTTGACTCTTGCGTTTATGACGCGGCCATCCTGAAGTCTGGACAAGACCCGCCCCCCGAGAAGGAGAAGTGGGAATTTGTCTTCGGATCCGATCCCGCTAAATTCGACGATGCTATGCGGCGAATGAAGAAAATTATTCCGAACGATGTTCGCGGATTGATCGAATCGGTACAGCCTTACAAGGGAATGACCGGAAGACACGAGAGTCAGGAATGGACTTGGGAGCAACCCTTCTTATTCTCAACGATTGGTCTCGGATGGATAGGCATAGAAGGCTGCATTTGGTCGGAACCGTAATTGTTAGGGGCAATTCTGAGAATGATAATTCCTGAGGGAATGACGCTTGAATACTGCAACTTCACGACCGGCGAGCACGTTTTGGAAAACGATCAAGAACTCGCCGATTTCAAGATTGGAAATTGGATTCCTGGCACGCAGTTGCACGTGAATCCCCAGTTCGCCCTCGACATAATGGTCGATGAGAGTCCGCGAGTCAGACTCGAAGAAATGGCCCGTGCGATGCTTTTGAGTGTGCAAATCGTGAGAGAGATTTTCGAGAGTCACTTTGGATTCAAGCGATGAGAGGGCACGTGTCCGCCTTTCCGCCGTGTGGTACACTTCGGCTAAGGCGGGAACGCTCGGACGCTGGCAAGCTGGAGAGCGAATCCGTCGGAAGTTTTTTAGAAAACCCTGACGCCCGTCAGGAGAGCGGGTTGCGCTCCGCGAAATCATCGCATGGAGCACCGCACAATGCAAGCCAGCATTAAAACTCCAACCGCTTCGCTATCATCTTCCCATCCCGCAACTCAACCGAATGCTCTGTGCATACAAACGATTATCGGGTTGGCGTTTCGTAACATCCGTTTTACGTCTGCTCTGCTCGCGTCTGCTAAATACTTGGTGTATATGGCATGGAGCGCTCCGCAGTTTTCGTGGACACATTCACATTCAATCTCCCAGAGAGCCGCTTCTCCTGACACTGGGGCCTGCGCCGCTATTGTTTCAAAATGGATCGCTTCGGCAGGCACCTCGCACAATCGCCCGTAGCGAAAGCATAGAAAATTTATTGGCCACATTCCCCTGGGTTGATACTGTTGACATACGTATATTCCTAATAGGCTTTGACGCGGGAGAACCGTATGCTCGTAACAGAGAGGACACTGAAACTGAAATATACGATGAACCAGTTCAGGCATGTTAATCTCCTCCGGTGTATCATGGGCGCATGAAGTCTAATCCCAAGCCGTCGCCTGAGTACACGAGATTTCGAGAATGCCATGCGGCATGTGATCTTGCTGAGCGTCAAAAGCCGATCGTCATGAGCCGAGTGCTGCGGAAGAGACAGCAGCGAAGCGGCAAGCCGAAACGCGGTCCGAAACCTAACGCTTCGCCCTTCGCGACCACGCTTCTCGGCGATAAGGATTAGAAAGGCGTCGCATCGCCCGTCCTTCCCCGTCAATTCATCGTAGGTCAGCCGCTTGCCGACGACTTGCGACAGCGCCAGTATCAAAGCGGTCTGAATCGTTCAAAGGATTCTCTTTGGTCGCGCGATTCTTGAAGCGAAATATCTGCTCATCTACATACTCGCTGCAAGTGGAACGGCTCAACGGCAACGTAAGTTCCCTTCAGGGTGCGCTTCAAGCAACTCCAGAAATTCTCAATCCCGTTAGTGTGAACCTGACCGCGCACGTACTCGTTGACGTTGTTCACAACATCGTGAACGAATTGCTGGTGCAGAGCTCTTGTATCCAATCGGCACTCATCTGTATAGACCTTTGAGCCGTGCTCCACTCCGATTCAGCACTTCGTTCTGTAGCGTCTCGCGTTTCACGTTTGGCACAACTTTAGCGCGAACCTGTCGCAGATCACGGTCAAGCAATCCCATCACGATAGTCTTGTTATCCACCTTCGCAGTCTTGGAGAATCGCTGCTTCTTGCTCGGCGTGCATGAACCGCTTCTGTCCGCCAATGAAAGTCTCATCCACTTCGACAGGCCCGCCGTCCGGCCCGCCTAGCTTTTCGAATCACCGCTGCTTCAGTGCCAGCCGAATCCGATGCAACATAAACCAAGCCGTTTTCTGCGTCACACCCAAGGCCCGATGCAGTTCCCAAAGCTAGAGATGCCATTCTTGTCGTTTACAAGCATCCAGAGCGGCGGGAAGCCACTTCTCCAAGGCATCGGGCTATCTTCCAATACCGTGCCCACTTTGAGCGAAAACTTCGCCTTCTCGTGCCCGGCATAGCAGACGTACACGCGGGCCTTATCCAGATAGCCAACCTTCTCCGAGTTGCAACGTGGGCAGCGCACCTTGCCGTCAGGCCAGCGCACGAAACCATAAACTCGACGGCATTTATCGTAATCGCTGAAGTACTGGATGGCTTCTTGCAGAGTTTTCGGTGATTCCATTAGACTTACTCCCTACATTCATGGAGTACTAGCCTAACGTCTACTATTCTGTCAAGTATATTATTGCCCTAGAATCGATTCCAGCATTGGACGGCAGGTCAGAAGTCGTTTCTCAGGCAGGATCGCTCATAGGCCCTCCAGAGCCCAAATGCCCGCAAATCGCTAATATGGCACTAAAGAGCTATATTTTTCTGGGATCGCGAGTTTCACTGACTCGCGTCCTGCTTTTGCTGGAGCTGTTCGGCTAGCCTCAGCTCGCGGTCAGCGTCGTCGGTTTTGCCCAGGTCGCGATAGCTCTGCCCAAGCAAATGGTGCGAGATCGGATTATTCGGGTCCATGGCCACGGCACGTTGCAAAGTTCGCACGGCGAGCGCGGCCTCGCCTTTCTTCTCCAGGACCTTGCCCATCAGGATGTACGGCCCGGTTGAAGTCGCATCCAGCCAGATCGAGCGTTGTAACAGGCGCTCGGCGTCATCGTACTTCTGCACCCGCGAGTACGCGTCGGCGAGCTTGTAGTAGGCCGCCGCGTAGCCCGGGTTGATCGCGAGCTCCTGCTGCAGATCGGCGATTGCCTCCGGAATTCTCGACTTGTACAGATAAAGCTCGCCCAGCAGGAAATGCGCCATAGGCAATTTGGGATCGAGCACGACCGCCTTCTGTGCGTACTCCTCGGCGACCGGATCGAATTCCTGGCGAAAGAGCATGCGCGCGGTGAACAGATAGCTTGCCGCTGAGTCGGGCTTGACGTCGAACATTTTGGCGAACGCCACGCGTGCCTGAGGATAGTTCTTCGACTGAATGTAGCAAACGCCGAGAATGTACGACGCGTCGACATTGGCCCGCGGATACCACGTCTGCACCTTCTCGAGGTAGGGAATCGCCTCGCCTCGGCCGTCCCGCGAGATAGTACGACAGGCCGAGCAGTTGAACGGCTTCGTCGTCCTTCGGATTCTCCGCCAGGGCCTGCTTCAGATACTCGGCTGCTTTCAGGTAATCGCTCTTCTTGTAGTAGGCGGTTCCCAGTTCATGCGCCAGTCCGGCCGGCGGCGGATTGCGGGTCGCGAGCTGTTGCAGGAGCGCGATGGCGTCGTCGAACTTGCCCTGTTCGGAGAGACGGCGCGCTTCGGCGAAAATCGCATTCGGCGATTTATTGGATTGCGCCGTGTTGTCCAGGGGAGTGGGACTGGGTGACGTCTGGGCGTGCAACGGGACTGCGCCGTTGACTGCAACTGCGAGAAGAATGAGAACCAATTTGAGGTATGACATGGGAAAAATCTCGGAGATCGCTCTGGTGTTGACGCCTGCTACCATGTTCCATGTTTTGTAGCAGGGCACGGCCTTTAGGCGTCACTCAGAGTCATTCTAAACAAATTGGGTTTGGCCCCTGCTTTCCGGCCTTGAAGGAAAGCACTTGACCAAGTAACTTGATTAAACTGTGTTCCGATCCCGCCCCTTAATGCCTCCGAGCAGTCTTGTCTTCGGTTGTCTGTTGCTGCTGGCAATTCTCGGAAGCGCCCCGACGTCACCCGCGCAAACGAAAACTCGCTCCGGCAGCGCGGTTGCCGCCGCGGCCTACAAGCGTGGCGTAAGCGCCTTGCAGAATAATGACCTTGCCGAGGCGCGTTCCGCCTTCGAGCAGGCGGTCAAACTCAGTCCGGCCAATCCTAAGTTTCAAAATGCGCTGGCGGAAGTGCTCCTGCAGCAGGGCGACATCGATGGCGGGATTGCGCACCTTCGGCAGGTTACGCACCTGACGCCCGATGCGGCGCCGCCGCACGTGGAACTTGGGAAGGCCCTGGCCACCAAGGGCTCCCTGAACGAAGCGGACGTGGAACTTCGCGAAGCCTTGAAGCTGGCTCCCCAGGATCCGGAGGCGCATCGCCAAATGGCTCGCGTTCTCAGCATGCAGGGGAAAACCGACGACGCAATCGCGGAGATTAAGCAGGGGCTCATCCTTTCTCCTGATCGGGCCGACTTGCACGACGATCTGGGAGTATTGCTCGCACAGCAATCGCAATTCGAGGAGGCGGAAAAAGAGTTTCGAGCTGCGCTGACATTCGACGCACACTACGAGCCGGCGTTGTTCCATCTTGGTGTGACACTATTGCGGTCGGGTGACAACGACGAAGCAATAAAACTACTCACGCAGGCGACCCAATTGAATCCCAAGGACGGCATCGCGTTCTACTATCTCGGCACTGCCCTGGAAGCCAAGCACGACAACAAGGGAGCGCTGCAGGCCTATCAACAAGCAGCGCAACTTGTGCCCGACATGGTTCCTCTGCAAACCCGGCTGGGCCTGCTGTTGCAGCGCTCTGGCAATCCGGAAAGTGCGGCTGTGGCGTTCAGAAAAGTGGTTGCACTCACGCCCAACGATCCTGAGGCCTACAACAATCTTGGGCTGGCGTTGATGCAGTACGGCCAAGGTCCAGCCGCGGTAAAGGAGTTTCAGCATGCCCTGACGCTGCGTCCAGATGACGCCGGCTTCCGGGAGAACCTGGCTGTCACCTTGTTGCAGCAGTCCGAATTCGACGCCGCGGCCGAGCAGTTGCAAGAGGCACTCAAGCTGGCTCCCGGCAATGCGTCGCTGCACTATAACCTGGCGCTGGCGTTGAAGTTCAAAGACAATTTGCCGGGGGCAATTGCCGAATTCCAACAGGCCATTGCAGTTGGATCCCCAGCTTGCAGACGCCTACTACAGCCTGGGAGTGACGCTTTGGCAGAAAGGCGATTTTCCTGCGGCTGCCGAGCAGTTGCAACACGCAGTCCAGGTCAAGCCGGACTATGCCGAGGCTTACTACATGCTGGGCACGGTGCTGAAGCAGATGAACAAATTGCCGGAAGCCGCGCAAGCGTTGCGTGAGGCCATACGGCTGCAACCCGATCTATTGGGCGCGCATACCAACCTGGCCGCCGTGCTGCGGCAAATGGGCGACGCCGCTGGGGCAGAGGCCGAAAGCCGCGCGGCTGAACAGCTAAGCAAACAAAAGACCGGTCTGCAGGCTGCCACCTTCGCAACGAATTCCGGCAATCGCTTGCTTAACGCGGGAGATATCGACGGAGCCATCTCGCAATATCGCAACGCCATTCAACAAGCTCCCAGCTATGCACCGGCGCATCAGCAACTGGCGATCGCGTTGTCGCGCAAAGGGGAGACGAAAGAAGCCGCACAGGAATTCAAGAAAGCCTCGGAGCTCGATCCCCGCTTGAAGCCGCCGGCAAAGTAGCGACGCACGCGGACAAAATCAAGTCAACCATCAATGAGACGGTTGCGGAAGATAAATCTGGTTCAGGTGCATCCGGGTAACCCATGGTCAAAATAACGGCGCGCAAAATGGCGACCTCATCGGATTTTGAAGGTGGCACAAGTTATCGCATAGACTCCACGGGACGATCATGGACAGACGCACTTCCTTGCTGCCGCCGCTTGTATTGCTGATTCTCGGCGCCACCGTTCTTTCTTTCCCGGCGCAGGCGCAATTCAACGATTGCCAGGCTTCGCCGGGTGAACTGACCCTCTCGCGCACCGCGCAGAATTGGCAGTTTCTCGACGCGGTCGGACCGCACTCGGCATTGTTCGGACTTGAAGACGGGAACTTCGAGGCTTGGATCTACCCGCTCAAGCTGTTGCGCAACTTCCATCTGACGTTTCACCTTGGCGGCCATGTAATCCCTGGCGATACTTTACCGCGGACGATCACCGTTCGTCCGGAATCAACCTCCATTCGTTATGTGTACGACTCATTCTCGGTCTGCGAGACATGGTTTGCACCGCTACGCAATATGGGAGCAGTAGTCACCCTGCAGCTCGAAAGCTCGGAACCAGTGGCGATCGAGGCGTCATTCACCCCCGACGTCGCGTGGATGTGGCCAGCCGGCTTGGGAGCCGGTTTCGTCGAGTGGGATTCTACGGCGCGAGTCTTTAACTTCGGCGAACAGGAGCATCGCTTCTATGCGGTCGCCGGATCACCGGAGGCGAGCGACATTCGCCAGGCCTACTCCACCAACTATTCATCCGCGACGACCGACGGCTTTCAATTTGGACCGGCGGTGAAGGGCTCGGCAACTTATCACTTTGTTCTGGCGGCATCGTTCAAAGAGAAGAAGGAGGCGACTGATCTCTACCAGAAGCTGCTCACTCAGTGTCCGCAACTCCAGCAGGAAGCGCGGGAATATTACCAGCACTATCTGGAAACGACGGTGTCGCTCGCTCTTCCCGACCATGATTTGCAGACCGCCTACGACTGGTCGCGCATCAGCGAGGTGCAGGGACTGGTGGATGATCCGTTTGCGGGGACCGGGTTGATTGCCGGCTATGACCTGTCGGGTTTCAATCATCGGCCTGGATTCAGTTGGTTTTTTGGGCGCGATTCGATGTGGACCGCCCTGGCACTGGATTCGGTCGGCGATTTCCAAACCACACGCAAGGCGTTGGAATTTCTGGCGAAGTATCAAGGTGCGGATGGACGAATTCCTCACGAGGTGCCGCAGACGGTGAGCCTGGTCCCATGGTTCAAGCTGTACCCATACGGATTCGCTTCCGCCGATGCGACCCCGCTATACATCATTGGCATCGCCGATTACGTTCGCAGCAGCGGTGACCTGGCCTTCGCGCGCGCCAAATGGGATAGCCTGTGGCGCGCCTATCAGTGGCTGCGTTCCACCTATGGCGCGAATGGCTTTCCCAAGAATTACGGCGTCGGTCATGGATGGATCGAAGGCGGCCCGCTGCTGCCGGTTTCCTCAGAGCTGTATCAGGTAGGTGTCGCGATTCAGGCGCAGCAATCGCTGGCCGACCTGGCTGAGTGGTTGCATAAACCAGAAGCCGAGTCGCTTTCGCAGGATCTGCCAGCCCTTAAAAGCCGAATGGAGACGGCGTTCTGGTCTCCAGATAAGAAGATCTATGGTTATGCACTCAACCTTGATGGCAAACGAATCGATCGCGCCAGCGTGCTGGGCACCGTGCCAATGTGGTTCGGGTTACTGGACCAACAGCGTGGCCAGCAATTCCTCAGTGAACTCGCGCAACCGCGTCATCAGTCCGACTGGGGAATGCGCATCATCGCAGAGGACGATCCCCCCTACGATCCGACGGGTTACCACTTCGGAAGTGTGTGGCCGCTGTTTACCGGATGGGCTTCAGTTGCAGAGTATCGATACCATCGAACGTTGCCGGCGTACGCCAACCTCCGCGCAAACGCGCAGTTGGTCTTCGATGGCTCGCCCGGCCGGGCCACGGAAGTTCTCTCCGGCCGCTATTACGCGCCGGTCGCGACCAGCAGCTCGCACCAGATCTGGTCGTCGGCGATGATTGTGAGCCCACTGTTGCGCGGCATGATGGGGCTCTCGGTCGACGCGCTGAATTCCACTGTCCGCTTCGAGCCTCATCCCCCGGCGAACTGGTCGGATTTCGCCATTCGGAATATCCCCCTGGGAGGCACCACCGCGGCATCGGTTACCACTCTGACGCTGTCGTACCACCGCAGTCCCGGCGAGATTACGCTGGAAGTCAGGCGCCACGGCGGTCAGCACGTACAGCTTGAATTCCTGCCATCGTTCAGCCCGCGGGCCCGGGTTCTGAGCGCGGAGATCGACGGCAAACCAGCCACCTTCGATGCAGTCGAGCCCGCGAACGAAGTTGACCAGCACATCGCCGTCATCGTACCCATAACGTCCGATCACACCGTTGTCCGCATGCGACTGGAGCGCGATTTCGGGATTGCCTATCCTTATGTCGCGCCTGCGATGGGCGCTACAAGTTCGAACCTCCGGTTCGTCTCCCAACAGTGGGACCCTGGGCACGACCGACTTGAGCTGCAAATCGCCGGAGTGAGGGGAGCGAAATACGAGGTTCCGCTGACCGGCGACCTCAACGGCTTAACGGTGACCGGCGCGGAGCTATCGCAACAGCTGCTTCATATCGAATTTCCGCCCGGATCGCCCGAATTGTTCATCACCAAAACGGTGGTCCTACAGTTTCCAAACAGATCGGGTCGCTGAAGCTGCGCTGAAAGCCTTCAACTGGAGGTGCTTTGGCGGAGGGCCTTTCCGGCACTTTCGGCAGTTCTACCACGACTAATACAAAAAAATCGGCCCCTAGTTCATTTTTATTATTGACAATCCATCACAAATTTCTTGACAGGAAACGTTAGGACAATTAACTTTCTCTTCACACTGAGATGTGACGGCAGTCACCGTGCGGTGTGACTGAGTTTCTGGTTCGGTTTCTAGGCAAAGGAAACGAAACGATAATGAGTATCTGCCACAAGTTCGCAGATGCCGTAAACTCAGGAAATTCCTTCCTTTGGCAATCCTTTCTCTCTGATTCCAATCACTCGACTAGCACGAACGCGAAACCGCTGACGCAAGCATTTCAGGCCACATCAGAAGCCGGTGCTGCATACAGTGGAATCACGCTGTGGGGGACAAAATGACGAAACGGTGCGTATGGTTTGCAGTGACGATCATGATTCTTTCCCTGGTTCCGACCATGTCCTTCGGGCAGGTAACCACCGGCACCATCTTTGGAACAGTGACGGATCCCCAAGGCGCGGCGATAGCCAATGCGACCGTGACGGTAACGGACGTAGCCAAAGGCACGACCGACACCGCGAGCACAAACGGCTCGGGAAACTATACCGTGACGCACTTGATTCCGGACGTCTACTCGGTCAAGATCGAGGCCCCGGGCTTTCAGACCTTCCAGCAAAAAGGCGTCACGGTAATCGCAGATGCGTCCCAGCGCGTCGACGCTCAGGTGCAGGTTGGTTCTGCGTCTCAGACCGTCGAGGTCACCGGCGAAGCGCCGCAACTACAGACCGAGAACGCAGACGTCGGTATTACCTATAACCAGCGCTACGTCGAGAACCTGCCGGTTTTCAACCGCAACTTCACCCAGTTTGAGTTATTGTCGCCCGGAACCCAGCAATTGGCCGGCTGGAACCATGCGGCAACGGAAAACCCCCAGGGCGGTCTGCAGATTTTCGTGAACGGCCAGCACTTCAGCGGCACCGGCTTCGAGCTGGATGGAACTGACAATCAGGATCCCATTCTGGGTATTATCGTCATCAACCCCAACCTCGATGCAGTTAGTCAGGCGACCGTAGGGTCCCAGTTTTATGATGCTGAGCAGGGCAAGGCCATCGCCGGTCTGGTTACGGCGCAGACCAAGTCAGGTACCAATGACTTGCATGGCAGCGGCTTCTGGTTCCGGCGGACCGACGCCAACCTGGCCCGCGATCCATTTACGCAGTTTGCTCCCAATGCCGTCACCGGAAGATACATTCCGTCCGACAAGTGGAACCAGTACGGCGGCACCATCGGCGGTCCAATCATCAAGAACAAGTTGTTCTTCTTTGGCGATTATCAAGGCACCAAGGAAACCACCGGCGTAACCAACGTGCTTACCGTCCCGACGTTACAAGTCGAGCAGAGTTGCACCGCTGCGACGGGCCTCTGCAATCTGAGCCAATACTTAGGCCACGTCGCGGGCGGTGGCCAGGTTTACTACCCCAATACGGCCAACTCGGGCACGTTCACAGGCGCTACTATGGTACCCGGCAACCTGATCCCGGTTAGCCAGCTTTCCCCGCAGGCGGTGGCAGTTCTGAAGGACTTTCCAGCGCCGACTAATGACGGCCTCTTCGCAAACTATATCGCTTCGGGTGCGGGCGCTTTCAAGCAGAACGCCTTCGACACCCGCATTGACTACGACTTGAGCGAAAAAAATCAGATCTACGGGCGTTTCAGTCTCGCCTACTTCACCCTGTCGGGAAATCCTTCTCTTCCCCAGTTGGGTGGCGTGGGCTTCGGTCCAGGGCCTGGCCTCGCGGGAAGCTCGAACGTCCATAACTACAGCTTGGCTTCGGGTTGGACGCACACCTTCAGCCCTACTCTTCTGGCTGACTTCCACTTTGGATGGTTCAGGTACAACCCGCAGACTGCTTTCTGGGACCAGGGGCAGACACCGATGACGGCATTCGGTATCCCTGGGCTCAACCTGCCCTCGCAACCTTTGCTTACCTCAGGTTTGGCATACTTCGCCATGGGGCAGTCAAACACCAACAGCCAGCAGGGTAACCAGACAATCTCTGATTTCGGTAACGGTCTTGGTGTCCAACGCTGCAACTGCCCACTAACCGAAAAGGAAAATCAGTACCAGTTGGTGGGTAACGTCACCAAACTCCGTGGCAACCACACCTTCAAGTTTGGCGCTGATGTCCGTTTTGCGACGAACCTGCGGGTGCCCAGTGACGAGAACCGCGCTGGCCAATTGTCATTCGCTCAAGTGGGTACTGGGAACGGCAACATAGGCGGACTCACTTTGGCGACCCTCCTGTTCGGCGACGTAACCTCTTTCTCGCGATTCGTCAGCAGCACCACGGATGCTACCGACCAGCAGTGGCGCATGTTCTACTATGGGCAGGACACTTGGCGTGTAACCCCGAAGCTGACCCTCAGCTACGGCCTGCGCTGGGAAGTTTACTTCCCTGAGTTCGTTAACGGAAAAGGCAACGGCGGTTTCTACAATATTGTTGAGGGCATCGGCCGAGTCGCCGGCTACGGACCCTACGGTCTCAACGGCAACATCGGCAACGACTGGCACGCCTTTGCACCTCGCTTTGGCATCGCTTACCAACTGTACGATAAGACCGTCATCCGGGCGGGATTTGGCATAAGCTACGACATGGGCGTCTTTGGGTCGAACTTCGGTCATAGCGTGGCCCAAAGTCTGCCGGTTCTGCTGGCGCAGCAGAACAATGCCCCCGGAGCCAACAATAACTATGCCCCGGCATTCAACCTAGGTCCTGGTGGATACCTGAGTACTTTGCCGGGCGTGACAACCGGCGCGCCCGCTGGGGTATTCCCCGCGATTCCCGCCAATGGCCAGTTGCCGCTGCTGGGTCCCACCAACAATGCTCAACCGTACATCCGTCCCCTCACTCAGACTCTGCCCGCAATCGGAGTGTGGAACCTCACGGTTCAGCAGCAGATCGGCAAGAACTCCAGCCTGGAGATGGCTTACATCGGAAACGTGGGACGGCACGGGTTTGCCGGTGATAGTCCCAGCTACAACGTGAATCAGCAATTCGCAAACGGTACTTACCCCTTCGCAGGCAGATTTACCTATCCGGGATATATCGATCCGTCGACGGGTAAGACGCTCACGTGTTGCACTACAGGAATCAACAACTACTTAGGCAACAATGCCAACTCCAGTTACAACGCCTTGCAGGTGAAATTCAATCAAAACTTCTCCAACGGACTGCAGTTCATCACTCACTTTACTTGGTCAAGGGCGCTGCACTACGACAGCAACTATTTTGCTGACGTTCCTGCCATCGCCTATGGTCCCGATGACCAGAACCGTGTGCTGGTGTGGGTTGCCAGCGCCGTGTACAACTTGCCGTTTGGCAAAGGGGAGAAGTTTGCCAGCGGCGTTGGTGGAGCGATGAATGAAGTTATTGGCGGCTGGCAAATCAGTTTCACCAATAACTGGGGTAGTGGCCTGCCCTTCACGCCTACCCAAAGCTCGTGCCCTACTATCAACTCCTCGTCGCCCTGCCGGCCTGACAAGGGAACTGGCGGTTTCGCGCTCGGACCCAGCGGCCTAATTCATCCGGCCGGTGGAGGTTCGCCTTACGTTCAGTACTTCACCCCCGTTGTTGTGGGGGGAGCATGGCTGGCTTCACCTACCGGGGGGATCGGCAATGCTGGGTTTGACGGACTGTACGGCCCCAGCGACTACACCGCCCAGGCGGCCATTATGAAGAACTTCCAGCTTACGGAACGCTTCCGCTTCCAGTTCCGCATGGACGCCTACAACATCTTTAACCATGTTGCCTTGGGCTACTCCAACAACCAGGGCGGCGGTGGAAACTGCGTGGCATCGCTCTCGCCTACGAACGCGTGCGGTGGCGCGAGCGGGCAGATCACCGACATCCTGTTCGGCACAACAATGCGGCAACTGCAATTCGGCGTACATTTGTTCTTCTAGACACCGAGCAGGTACTTCTGGAAGGAGGGGGTCTTCGGGCTCCCTCTATTTTTTGGGCTGGGGAGTGCGGGCCTTCACGCCGTGAGGACGGTTGTTCGCTTGGGGTGCCCCGCTCGAGCCCTCTTTTGACCAGGGCGCAGCAGTTTTACGGCACATTCACTAGCCCATTGCGAATCGCAAAGACGACCAACTCCGCCGTTTTATGTATGCCCAACGCGTCCATGATATTGGCGCGATGTACGGCGACTGTATTGGCACTCAGGTTGAGCCGGGTTGCGATCTCTTTGTTCGACTTGCCATCCACAATCAGTTGTAGGATCTCCAACTCGCGGCTGGTCAGTCCCGTTTCACGCTCGCCCTTTAGCGTTGCCAAGCGGTCAATCTGCGCATCGAGAACGACTTCCCCGGCTGCCACGCGCCGGATCGCGGTCACCAGCTCCAAATCGACGGCGTTCTTCAGCACATAGCCACGGGCTCCCGCTTCCAGGGCCTGGCGCACCCAGGTATTTTCCGAGTGCATACTAAGCATGAGCACGGCAACGTTCTTGTTTTCTTCCAGGATGCGCCGAGTCGCCTCTAAGCCGTTGACTCCCGGCAAGGCACAGTCCATGACGACAACATTGGGGCGCAACGTTTTCGCCAGTTGCACGGCTTCTTCTCCGTCACTGGCCTCGCCCTGCACGACGATGTCGGATTCGTCCTCGAGCAGCCTGCGAAAGCCACGGCGGACAAGCGCGTGATCGTCAACCAGCAATACTGCAATCTTTTCAGCCATGCCATCCTCAGTCCTTGGAATCGATGCCATCTCGCGGGACCCACAACCGCACCAGGGTGCCACCGCCGGCAAGCTGCACAAAGTCAATAGCCCCACCTACCAGCTCGGCGCGCTCCCGCATCGCGACCAGGCCTATGCCTTTCCGTCCGTTTGGACGGAAGCCACTCCCGTGGTCCTCTACTTCCAACCCCAGTCGGTCGGGCTTAAACTGCAGGCGGACCCAAGCTTCCTTGCTTCCGGAATGACGCGCGACGTTGTTCAGAGCTTCCTGCAGTACGCGATAGATATGAATGCCCGCCCGGCTTTCCACCGGAAACGGCGTTCCTACCTTGTCATAGTGTATGACGATTCCGTTCTGGCGCTCCACTATTGGCAGATACCAGTCGATGGTGCTGTCCAGCCCGGCCTCTTCCAGAGTGACGGGGTGCAGGGCCTGTGAGAGGCTGCGCACCTTGTCCAGGGCCGACTGTGCAACTTCCGATACCTCCTGCAAATCGCCTCGCAGGGGTGACCCTTGGGGAACCAGTTTGCCCGCTCTACGTAACATGGACCCGACCGCCGTCAGGATTTGCCCAAACTCGTCGTGCAGTTCACGAGAAATGTGAAGCAACGTCGATTCCTGCGTGGCGATCAGCTTCTGCGCCAATTCGCTGCGCTGCTCTGAGAGGTCCGATATCTGGGCGAAAAGCAGGCGATTTAAACGGATCAGGTACACGCTGGTGAGCATGATCGTGATCAGCGTGCCCAGCAGAAATAGATAGACCTGGCGCTCTACGCCATCATAGATTTGCGCGATTCGCTCGCCCGCCTGTTGTTCGCTTTCGTTATTGGCCACCAGCAACCGCGCCACCGCCGTGCTGAGAGCGGCCACCCGCGATTGCAGTGAATCGCGGATCTCCGCCCGGGCCTCCTTCTCCTTCCCCTCGCCTGCCAACGCAAAGGTACGATCGGACGCGACCCAGAACTGCGCCAAAGAGTTTTCCAGGTATTGCCGCTGCTCCGGAGTACGATGCGCCACCGACAGGGTTTCCTCCAGCCGCAGGGCATCGTTTAAGTCTCCCTGGACGCGGCGGAATTGCCCGGCCCACGCTTTTAACGGGTAAGGCTGGCTGGTGTCGAGCATGTCGCGCATGCTCAGGCCAAGCGCGTTGAGGTCGTTCTGGATGCGCAACAGTTGCAGGGAGTCTCTTCGGTTGCGGTCGATAACGTCGCGCTGCAACTTTCGCAGGCCGGAGAGTTGGTATGTGATGTACGCCGTGTAGGCCACCACTGCTGCCAGGGTGATGACCAGGCCAAGCAGCAGAGCTACCGTCGGAGATCGCTTTAATCTTAGGTGGCGTGCCACGCCCAGAGGATACAACGCGAGGGCTGCCAGGCCAACCGATCCGACCTTGCGCTGGGTGCCCCGTTCTAGCCCTCTTTTGGCTATGGCGGGGCGGTTCGCGCAAGCGGAGGAGCGACAAATCCAAACTCACGATCAATAACAGAAGACACCGCCAGCGCGACCTCATCTTCAAACGGACGGGCGACAATCTGAACTCCGATCGGCAATCCCTCCGGTGCGCGCCCAACGGGGACCACGGCTGCCGGAGCCGCCAGCACATTAAACCACTGCGTGTAACGCATCGCGTCGAGGTACTCGACTTCTTGCCCCTCCACCTTCCACTTGCGCTCGCTGTGACGGAAGGCGGGAATCGAACATACCGGACAGAGCAGAACCGGATATTCCCGCATCTGTTGCAACAGTTTGCCGCGAATCACGTCGCACTCAGCCCACGCGTTCAATAATTCATCCGCGGTCAGAGGCGGCTCGGCATGGGCGATCCGCAGAAACTCCCGCAGGATTGGGCTCAGCTCCGATTCGCGGCCCTTGACCAGCCCGTCCACAAACATGGCGCCGCAGCGAACAAAGAATGTCCACCAGAGTTTTCGTGCTTGTTCCAGCCCCTTAGGACGGAACGGCCGCACGTCGAAGCCTTGCGCCTGCAGTGCTCGCGCTGCTGTTTGTACGGCTTCTCTCGTCTCCGGCGTAACCGGGACTATACCGTCATCTTCGAAATATCCAATCCGTAACGATTTGACATCTGCGAGCGATATCTTACGTTGTGGGATAGGTGGGCTGACGGGATCGATAGGATCTTGTCCGGAGAGCGCCTGGAACAACAGCGCCACATCTTCTATGGTGCGCGCCATCGGCCCAATTGCGCCCAGAATCGAGAACGGGCCCACGCATGCCGGTAGATGGCCAGCTCCGGGGATCCGGCCTGGCGTGGGTTTCAACGAGCAGATGCCGGTGAAGTGGGCAGGCGCGCGAACCGAACCTCCGCTATCGCTGCCCAGACCGCCACTCGACAATCCTGCCGCGATGGCCGCCGATTCGCCGCCGCTCGAACCGCCGGGCGTGTAATCCAGGTTCCACGGGTTGTTGGTGCGGCCGTAGAGATGATTGTCGGTCTCGTACGCCATCAGAAATTCCGGGCTGTTGGTGATACCGAGGAGGATCGCCCCCGCATTTCGCAGCCGCGAAACCACGGTCGCGTCCCCGGTAGGCACATTGTCGCGGTTGATGAGGCTGCCAATCTCGCAGCGGTGACCAGCAACAGAGATCGACCCTTTTACCGTAACCGGCAGCCCGAACAGTGCGCCCCGCGGCGATTTTGAGCGCTCGGCCGCGCGCGCCTGTTCACGGATGCGCTCCGGATCAAAATCGACAAGTGCATTCAGCCGGGGATTGAGCCGCTCAATCTGCGCTATGTATTTGTCGGCAAGTTCCAACGGTGAGATTTTCGATTCGCGGAGGAGTGCCAGCAGCTCGACGGCAGACTGCTGCGTGACCGGCTTCATTGTGCTCCCTTGCGATTGTGGGTGGCGGCTTGCGAAGCCACAGGCGCTTGGGTCCTCCCGTATGGCCGTTCCTGCACAATACCTGCGCCTTCGCGGACCGTGATCGTCTGTCCCGCCGGCACCTTCGACAAGTGATCCACTTGCCCGCTCGGCCAACGCAACTCGACCTCGTCCACCTGCTGGCGCTTTCCTAATCCGAAGGTCAGCACCAGCTCGCTGGCCGAAAGATAGCCCGAGCCGCTGTGCAAGGTGAGCGACTGTTTTTCGCTGCCGGCATTCACAGTTACGACGGTACCGATGCCGTCGCGATTCGAACGCGTGCCCTCCAGCTTAATTCGGAGGCTGTGGTTGGTTACGCCCTCGTTGCGAAACAGCACGGCGGGGCCTCCGTTGGTCGTCATCAACACGTCGAGATCGCCATCGTTATCGATGTCTGCGTATGCAGCTGATCGCCCTACGCGCGGAACGCTAAGATCAGGCCCCACCGAGTCGGTGGTTTCCACAAACTTGCCGCCGCCTTGATTGTGAAACAGGTGGGGAGATTGCGCGTATTTCACGCGCTTCTGAATGCGCTCGATCCCGTTCTCGATATGCCCGTTGGCAACGAAGATGTCCAACCATCCATCGAGATCGTAGTCGAAGAAGAAGCATGCGAAGCCGAGCGTGAGCAGGCTTTTGCGGCCGACTTCGGATTGCGGCGCCTCGTCAACGAACAGTCCGTTTCCCTCATTGTGGTACAAGGCCATCATCTGGTTGGAAAAGTTTCCGATGATGATGCTTGGCCTTCCCGAGCGATCGTAATCAGCCGCGTCAACCCCCATGCCGGCGCGCGCCACGCCGTCCTCGCTGAAAGCAATTCCCGCGGAGACCGCCGATTCGGTGAACGTTCCCTTGCCGGTGTTGATGTAGAGCTTGTTCGGTTGGGTATCGTTCGCGACTACGATATCAGGCCAGCCGTCCCCGTTAGCGTCGAGTATCGCCAGTCCAAGCGACTTGGAGGTGTTATCGAGCAGTCCCGCCTTGGCGGTGGCATCCTCAAATTTGCCATTGCCGAGATTGTGCCACAAACGAAGCGACGCACCTTTGTATGACTCGGGCGTGCAGTATGACTTGGTGGTGCCATCGAGTGTGCAGTAGATATCGCTTTGCGGACTCCACTGCACATAGTTGGCGACCACCAGGTCGAGCTTGCCATCGCGGTCGTAATCCACCCACGCCGCGCTGGTGCTGAATTCATTCGGTCCCCACAAGCCCGCAGCCTTGGTTACATCGGTGAACGTTCCGTTGCCGTTGTTGTGAAACAGATGGCTCTGCCCCAGAGCGGTGACGAAAATGTCATCGAAGCCATCGTTATCGTAATCGCCAACGGCAACGCCGAGACCGTACATGCTGATCGCCAGCCCCGCCTTCACGGTCACGTCGGTAAAGGTTCCGTTGCGATTATTGTGGTAGAGCTTCAGCGTCGATGGCCGGCCCGACGAAGTCCAGCTTTCACCGTTTATCAACAGAATGTCGGGATAGCCGTCATTGTCATAGTCGATGAACGCACATCCCGGGCCCATGGTTTCGGGCAGCCACTTCTTGCCGGTGGCGCCGTTGTTATGCACGAAGTTGATGCCCGCCTGCTTGGTAATGTCGCGAAAACGCACCTGCGCGTTGGCGGCGCACACGAACCCGGCACAAAGCAGCAGCAGGAAGAAGACTCGTCTCATGTAGGTCACGGTGCGGTTCATTGGCCCTGGTTCTCGTAGTGCATAGAAGCCGCCATCGGGCCTGGTTGGTCCGAGCGGCGCCGAAACATGTTCGTGGATCGCTTGACGTTCGTTATTGTCTTCGGGATGCAGACGGCGATAGGGGCCGGTAATGGTTTGCGCGGACTCGTCTGCCTTGAAGCGCAGGTACCGCTTCTGATACTGGTCTGCCTGCTGGATCTCGCCCAGTCCTCGGTGGCAAAGCATCATGTTGTAGTTCGCCTGCAGGTCTTCGGGATCGACAGTCAGGGCCTCACGCAACTGCGCGATGGCGTCGCTGTATTTGTGTTGCAGGAAAAGTATGCGGCCCATCTCGTTGCGCACGACGCGATCTTTAGGATATTGCGCTGCCGCCTTCTGCAGATGTTGCAGAGCGCCGTCGTAATCGCCATCGGTGCGCAGCACGCGCGCATAGAAAAAATTGGTGCGCGCCAGGTCAGGATTTAGAGACAGTGCGCGCTGCAATACCACGCGGGCGCGCTCCATGTCGCCTTCCTGCACGGCCACTCGGCCGAGATTCACCCATCCATCGGGATTCGACGGGTCCGCCTCGGTGACATGGAAGAATGCTGCTGCCGCGCCTTTCAGGTCGCCTTGCAGAAACAATCCAATGCCGTAGTCGTTCCAGCGTTGCCACTCGGATTTCTCAGTGATGACCTTGGGAGCCTCTGCTGGCGCGCCCTTGGGAAGCACCCGCAGCTCGACCGAATCTTCAGCCAGCGTCACGATCGGCAAATCGGGAATTGTTTTCACCTTGCCGGAGACGGTGGACGTGTCGCCATCGAATGTAAACTTGCGGTCATCGTAGGACCGGGTGGTTTGCGGACCGCTGGCATCCTGCCGGGATTCTCCCGCGTAAGCAAAGTGCGTGTTCCACCAGGAAAACTTGCGATAGCACATGCGAGCGGTAAGCGTAATCTTGTTCCCTGCAGTGGGCGGAATCTTCAGCCGGTAATGGATGGTATCGGCAGCCCCCGGCGGAATAAGGTGGACATAAACCACGGCGCGCGTGGCCCAGGCATTGCGTTTGTTGATGGGGTTGCCGTGCTCGTCCACCTGCAGCGAGCGGTAGAAGTGGGCACCCGGATCGACCGGACCCTTGCCATCGTCGGCCACGCCGCCGCTCCAGAAAATCGTCTGCCCCTTGTCGTCGACGCCCTTCAATTCCACCCAGGTGTCGAAGGCATCGACCGTGCCACCCGGAAAGAAGTGTCCGACCTTGCGGGTGCGCACCACGACATCGACGCGGACACTATCGCCACGACGGACGGCCGCATTTGCTTCATTCAGCGGAGCGGTTACCGGCATTGCCGAGCCGGTGGCCTCGCCTGTAGTTGGCATCTCGGCTTCTTCGCCGACCGCGAAAGTGGTTTGTAGCTCGGGATGCGGTGTAGCGCCCGCGCTCGCTTTCGGCGCTGCCGTTGACAGCGCGAAAATATCGATCGAAACCACTCCGCTCTTCAGGAAATTCTGCTCCAGGTCCATCTGGTGCTGGTCCTGGTTGGCAAACGGCAGCGCCGTGTTCGCGGCAGGAAACGAGTGCGAATGCACCTTGCCCGCGATATTGCCGAGATCATGCGAATCCGTGAGGGGCATGTGGCAATCCTGGCAGCCCATTGGCTTCGGCGGATAGTAAAAGGAGCGCGCACCCAGTCCCGACACCCCGCTGGCCTGCCAGTTGTCATACTCATTGAATCCGCGGAACCAGCGATAGTTATTCACCGGGACATCCAGGTGCACCTTGTGGCACGAGGAGCAGAACTCCGGCGTCTGCGCTCGCATGAACGGTTTGAGGAACACGCGACGATGGGGTTCGGGGTTGAGCTTGACGCTGAAATCGTGCAGCCAGCGAATCACCGGGTTCTTGCTGGCGGCAAGTTCGTGAAGTTCTGGATAGTCGAGCACGAAGTCGCCTTGGCCCATGGTGCTCTTCACCCTCACGATGGAGTGGCACATCATGCAGCCAAGCCCCGCCTGGGTTTCAGGCCGGTCCATGATCTGCTTGACCGGCGTGTCCATCATGCCGCTATAGAGCAACGCTGGATCGTGACAGCCTCCGCACCATCGTGAGGGATGCGTCCCCTCGACCTCCTGCATGTACTCGACACTCTTGCGATACCACTGATTGTTGAACGAAGAGAAGTGGTGCGCCGAGCTTTGCCACTGCTTGTAGATGTCTTGATGGCAGCGCTGGCAGGCCTCCGACTCCATGAAGTACTTGCCGGGGATGTTGCGAGTTCCGGCAACTTGGGCGGAGCTAGGAAAGAATGGGCCTTGCGCTCCGTCGCCTTCGCCGTCCATGGACAACGGCGCCACGGAAGGATTCTTGATGGTGAAGCGTTTGCTCCATGAGCCGCGCGCGTAAACTGCACCGATCGAGACGATAACGGCAACGGCCACCATGCCCGCGGTTGTTGCCCACAGGTTGCGCTGCGGAACCTTACGACGGCTCAAGAACCAGGCAGCAAGCAGGACAACCGCAATCGCACTCACCGCAATGTGCGTGTACATCAAGTTCCAATGCGTATGCGACGTGCCGGTGTAGATGAGCGCTAGACCGAGCACCGATCCGGCGGCAAGAATCAGAGTTGCAAGCTTTAGGAGTGCAGGGCCGCGTAGTGTGTCGCGCAAGAGGAACAATCCCCCAACGCAGAACACAACTCCGAGTCCGACATGAAAGAGCACAGCAGCGGCATAGAACAAATTAGCCGCCGGCCACGCATACAGGTAGATGGCCGAGATGGTGAGCGCGGCGATCGCGAACTGGGCGGAGCGCTTCACCATCGTTGCCCACCTGACGCCTGGGGCGCACTGTCTGCTGCCGCAGTTGGTTGCGTCTGCTGCGGGGTCAACGGCTCGGGATCGACGGTGCGCGGCCCATAGTAAAAGCTGTGGCCCTTGGCGCCGGCCGACCCACGCTGATACCGATCATTCCAATCGAGACGATAGGCAACAATCAGACTGGCCATCATCACCGTTGGCGCAAGACGGAGGGCTCCAGACATTTAGAAGGTCTCCCAGATTTGCAACCGAGATGGCGAATAGCAAAAGATTGAACCCCACACGTTGTCCGGCCTCAAGCTCACGTTCCCAAATTCGGAACGCACATTCGCGACAACCCTATCTCCTTGATAAGGCAAGCGCAATAATCCAAAAACACTATGGAAAGATTGAAGGAAGTAGCGCTTCTTCTGTCAGAGCGTCATCCGTCCCAAGGCTAGATAATTTTGTGCTGGTACTCCAAACGCGTCGGCGACGCGATTGAAGAAGGCAAACATTGCGATGATGTAAACCGCTTCGGAGATTTGGTCCTCCGTCCACCCATGATCGCGCAGTTGCTGCACGTCTTGTGCAGTTGATCGGTAGGCAGCTTCGGTAATCAACTTCGCGTATTGCAGCAACGCCTGCTCTGCCGGGGCCAAGTTGGCCTCGTCAATCTTACCTTCCAGAATAGCGGCCACGCATTGTTCGTTGGCTCCCTGAACCCGCAGGAAGTAGGCATGACTGTCCAGTCAATATGGACAGCGATTGAGGTAGGAGACATAGCTGGCGATCATCTCTTTGTGGCGGCGGCTGAGATGACCCTCGGAGAAATGGACGGTGTTGGAAAAATCCACGACCTGGCGCAGAAAGTCAGGACGAGACCCGAAGCACTTGATGATTCCCGGCACTTGCTCGCGGCCTGAACGGGCGCGCCAATAATCGTAGGCCGCCGCGGTGTCGCCGGTCGCGTCGGCGTCTTCGGTGACGTGGATCTTGGTTTTGGAATTTGCCGGTTGGGGAGTCGCCGCGTGCCTTATGTCGTTATTTGTCTTGTCCATTGTGTGTCAGTCCTCGCGTTTTCATTACATCGGGGCAACTACGTAATTTGCCGAACGACAGCAGCTTTGAAGGGGCACGGCTGCCGTGCCGTTGGGTTGTTTGAGATCTGGGCTTCAGCCCCCGAGGGAACTCGCACGTCTCAACTACGAAGTCCCTCAGTGACTAAAGCCACCGGGATGAAAAGTACCTCACGGCACGGCTAAGGCCGTGCCCCTTCAAACCACCAGAACCGCACAAATGGTCCGGATGGGCGCCCCTCTACCGAAATATCTTGCCCGCTCGAAACGGAAGCCTACCACACGAAATCCCAACGCAAAACCGTCGCGCGTGAATGATATGATAGCCGGAATTTCTCATGAGCCGTTCATTCAAACGGATCTTCCTGGTTGTCGCGCTGGTTCTGCTGTGTGGCTATGCCGGGTTCCTTCTCTTCATCAACTGGGCGATGCATCAGCCGCCCGAGACCTTCGGCCGCGTGATGGCGAAGATGCCGATGCAGGCATACTTTGTCATCCCCTTTGAGACCTTTTGGACACGCGCGCGTGCGGGCACGATCCACCCCGGTGACACAGCCCCCGACTTTCAGCTATCGACTCTCGACCACAAGAGCGAGGTGCAGCTCTCGTCGTTCCGGGGCAAGCAGCCGGTTGTGCTGGTCTTCGGCAGCTATACTTGACCGCCATTTCGGCGGGAGGTTCCCGCCCTCAACAAGCTGTACGAACAGTACGGTGATCGCGTGGCCTTCTACGCGGTGTACATCCTGGAGGCGCATCCCAGCGACGTTTGGCAGATGGAGAGCAACATTCGCGAGTCGGTCGTCTTTGCCAGCCCGAAGGATGAAGGCGAGCGCGAACAGGTGGCGGGAGCATGCGTTCGCAAGCTTGGCATAAAATTTCCGGCGATCATCGACGGTTTCGACAATCGGACCGAGATCGCCTACACCGGCTGGCCCGACCGCATATACCTGATCGATCGCGACGGCCGGGTGGTCTTCAAGACCAAGCCGGGTCCCTTCGGATTCAAGCCCGATCAGCTACGAGCGGCACTCGACAAGTTGCCGCAGTCGCAGGCCGCAGCGCGGTAGTGCGAGTTGTAGGTTGCGTTGGCGCGTGTCGTTCTTCTCCACAACCCTGCGGCGTCGGATCTAATGTAAGAGCGATTGCATAAACCCATCCTTGTAAGAGCTCGGCTTCACAAGGTGCTGAAAAAAAACGATCCTCGGCTAGAGCGGCGCTCCACTTCAAAATTACGCCAGATCAAAGAGCAGGAATTCAGCCTCGCCGTTGGTGGCTGCGCTTGTCAGTTGGAGCTTGGTTTCGCCGCTGATCGCGGCGCCATCGCCCTTGCTCAGCCGAGCGCCGTTTATGCCGAGTTCCCCCCTAACCAACTGCACCCAGGCATGCCGCCCGGGCTGTAATTCGAGCTCCAGCTTCTGGCCGCCTTCGAGCAACGAAGCATACACGCTCGTGTCCTGGTTGATGGTGGTCGAGCCGTCACGTCCATCATGCGAGGCGATCAGTCGCAGCCTGTTCCGCTTCTCTTCCACCGGGAAGGTGCGGTCCTCATAGCTGGGGTTCAACCCTTCCGCCTCGGGCAAAATCCAGATCTGCAACAGGTGGACCGGCTGCTTGGACTGATTGATTTCGCTATGCATTACGCCAGTACCGGCCGACATGCGCTGCACGTCATTCTGCTTGATAGCGGCGCCGCGTCCAGTACTGTCGCGGTGGCTCAGCTCGCCGTCAATTATGTAGGTGATGATTTCCATATCGCGATGGGGGTGCATTCCAAAGCCCCTACCAGCGCTGATCCAGTCCTCATTGATCACGCGCAAGTCGCGAAAACCCATGTGTTTGGGATCGAAGTAATCGGCAAACGAAAACGTGAAATGCGTGTCCAACCAGCCATGATTGTTGTGTCCGCGCTCCGCGGATGGCCTGACGGTAACCATGATTTTCCTCCTAATCTCTACGTGCATGAGATGCTTTAACGTTAAAGAAAGATTCAGAACAACAGGGAAGCTGGCGCTGGTCCGAAATGTGGAGCATCACAGCCGCTCTGTTCCGGTCGCTAACGACAAATCAGCCGCCAGCCTTTAGAATGAGGCCCATCGCATAAATCGTGATGCATAACTAAGGAGCGCCTGCCAGCGCGATCTTAACCGCACTGCGGTGGTAGCAACCTGCACCCAAAAAACATGGGCTCCAAGAATCCAGGAAAATACGATGCTATCGTGATCGGCGGCGGGCACAACGGCCTGGTCAACGCCGCCTATCTTGCGGGGGCAGGGAAGAAGGTCCTGGTGTTGGAGCGCCGTCACGTCCTTGGCGGCGCAGCCGTTACGGAAGAGATTTTCCCCGGCTTCAAGTTCTCGGTGTGCTCCTACGTTGTTTCACTGCTGCGGCCTGAAATCATCCGCGACCTCGATCTTCCCCGGCACGGTCTCGAAATCCTTCCCCTGGACGGCACCTTCACTCCGATGCTGAACGGCGACCACCTGTGGCGCGTGAACGACCACGGCCAAACCATGCGCGAGATTCGACGCCACTCCAAGTTTGACGCCGAGGCCTATGAAGAGTTCGGCAAGGCGATGCTGCAGATGTGCCGCTTCGTGAAGCCGATTCTGGCAATGGTGCCGCCCGATCCGACCACGCTAAACCCGAAGGATTTGTTCAAGCTGCTCTTTCTTGGCCGCCGCTTCAAGGACCTGAGCGGCGAAGACAAGTACAACCAGGTACAGCTCATGACCATGAGTGCCATCGACTTTCTCGATCAGTGGTTCGAAACCGATGTACTCAAAGCGACGATGTCGGCCTCAGGGATCATTGGTACTTTCCTGGGAGTGCGGTCGCCGGGTACGGCCTATGTGCTGCTGCATCACTACATGGGAGAAATTGACGGTGCATTTCGCGCGTGGGGTTTTGCTCGGGGCGGCACCGGAGCGATCTCCAACGCGATCGCCGATGCGGCACGCGAGCTTGGAGTCGAAATTAAGACGCAGACCGCAATCGCGCAGATTTTGGTCCGCGACGGCAAAGCGGTAGGGGTCGCGACGACGAGTGGGGATGAGTATTACGCCTCCGTCATCTCGTCGAGCGTGGACCCCAATCTCACCTTTCTCAAGATGGTCGAGCCCAAGCATCTGAGCGACGAATTTCGCGACGAGGTGAAGCGCTATAAGTACCGCGGCTCGTCGGGAAAGGTGAACCTTGCGCTGGATGGCCTGCCTGACTTCACTAGCCTGCCGGGCGAAGGGCATCATCTGCGCGGCGCCATCTCTATCTCACCCAGTGTGGACTACATGGAGCGCGCTTATGACGACGCCAAGTATGGCGACTACTCGCGGCGGCCGTACATCGACATGGTCATTCCCAGCCTCACCGATCCCTCGGTCGCGCCTCCGGGCAAGCACGTGATGTCATGCTTCGTTCAATACGCCCCGTACAAGCTGAGAGAAGGAACTTGGGACGAGAAGCGCGAGGCGTTTGGAGACAACGTGATTGACACCATCGCTGAGTTCGCGCCTAACCTTAAGGACATCATTGTAGGAAGGCAAGTGGTGACGCCGCTCGATCTGGAACGCGAATTTGGGCTGACCGAGGGGAACATTTTCCAGGGCGAGCTCTCCTTGGAGCAGTTGTTCTTCTTGCGCCCGGTACCAGGCTTCGCACAGTACAAGTCGCCCATTAGGCACCTGTGGATGTGCGGATCGGCCACGCATCCGGGCGGCGGCATCATGGGTGCGCCGGGAAGGCTGGCGGCTTTGGAAATTCTGAAGCACGCGAACGGGAAAAGTTAGCGATGCCGCAGACGCGCGACGTCGTAATCCTCGGCGCTGGTCACAACGGACTGGTCACCGCCTTCTATCTTGCCAAAGCTGGATTCAAGCCGCTCATTCTCGAACGCAGACCGATGGTTGGCGGCTGCGCCATCACTGAGGAATTCCATCCTGGCTTCCGCTGCTCCCGGCTATCCCACAATGGCGGACCAATCAGACCAGACATTGTCCGGGACATGGATCTGCCGAAACATGGACTAAAGACCTATACACCGGATGTGCGGGTCCTGTCGCTGTCGGTTGACGGTAAGCCACTCGTTCTGCATGGCGATGTTGGCAAGTCGCAGCAAGAGATCGCCAAATTTTCGCAGAAGGACGCGGCGGCTTACGTTGAATTCCAGAAGCCCCTGGCCCGGATCGGCGAGGTTGCCAATCTGCTGATGACCATGACGCCACCTAACCTCGAAGATCCGGCAGCAGGTAATTTGTGGGAACTGGTGAAGGCCGGGCGCAAGGTGCGTGGATTGGGCGAGAAGGACCTCTATCGCATGATGCGATGGGGACCAATGGCCGTGGCCGATCTGGTCGCCGAGTGGTTCGAAACTGAATTGTTACGCGGGACGATAGCCGCGCAAGGAATATTCGGGACATTTCTAGGCCCGTGGTCCGCGGGTTCGAGTGCAACGTTGCTCTTGCGCTGCGCGTCGGATGGAAACCCGGCAGGGCCTTCATCCCACGTTGTGGGAGGACTAGGAGCGCTGACTGCTGCCATGGCGGCGGCGGCGACAGAGGCTGGGGTTGAGATTCGGACCTCCCATGAGGTCGTGAACATCAAGGTAAAGGACGAATCTGCTAGCGGAGTCGTTCTCGCCAATGGCGATGAGATCGATGCCCGAACGGTCATCTCCAACGCCGATCCGAAGCGCACTTTGCTGGGGCTTGTCGATCCTCAACATCTGGAGCCGAGCTTCCTGCAGAAGCTTCAGCATTATCGGATGAACGGCACGGTCGCCAAGGTGAACCTTGCTCTCGGCGGATTGCCGACCTTCAAAGGCGCGAACGGTGACGCGACCGTTCTGTCCGGAAGGATCCAAGTTTCGCCCGGCATTGACTACCTGGAACGGGCCTTCGATGCTTCGAAGTATGGAGAGTTTTCACAGCATCCCTATCTTGAGGCGACCATTCCCACAGTGTGGGACCAATCGCTTGCACCGCCGGGCAAGCATGTGATGTCCATCTACATGCAATATGCGCCGTTCCGTCTTCGCAACGCTGACTGGGACTCGCAACGCGACGCCCTCCGCGACACAGTTGTGAAGACTCTCGCGGAATATGCTCCCGACTTGCCGGGACTGATCGAAGGCGGCGAGGTAATCACGCCGAAAGACCTGGAACAAACCTACGGTCTGACTGGCGGCCATATCTTTCACGGAGAATTGGCGCTCGATCAATTGTTCACCATGCGGCCGCTGCTGAACTGGGCACAGTACCGCACGCCGATCAAGAACCTATATCTGTGTGGATCGGGCACGCATCCCGGGCTCGGGCTGACGGGCGCCTCGGGCGCGAATGCGGCGCGAGAGATCATCAAGGATCTCCGTAAGTAGATGATTGTCATCGAAAGCCGTCAGCGTTCGTCTATCCGTGCGAACCGGAAATTCTTGGCGCCAGGCGGGGAAGGGCGACATTATTATCGTAGAACCTCGGCGCCATATGCCTCGCTACTTCTTTTCCCCAAGTTTGGGCTGGTTATAGGTGAGACCCTTGGTCTCAAACATTGTGGGCGGAAAGCCGTTATTGTAGGTCACCAATGTGATGAAGCGTTGTCCGCTCATTTCGCCGTTATGATGCCGCACAATGCTGTACGGGGTCTGAATACCCTGGACCAGCCGATAGTTGCTAAAAACTTCCGACTCGTCATCGAGCTGCCGATCGAGCGGATCGCGGTAGCTATAGATTTTCTTTACCGGCAGGTGGGAACGCGGATCGACCGATAAGGTCACGCTATCGTTGGTGGAATTCAAGATTGTGACCTGGTCGGCGAGATTCTGCTCCACCATTGCGGTTCCGTCATACAGGATCATCGTGTCCGATTCGCCCAGCCATTTGCGGATCACCCACTCTAACGAATGATCGCGGCGGCGCAGATAGTCCTCGAGTTGCTTCGGGTCCTGTGTTGCCGTTCCCTTGTAGGTGATCTCGTATCCCTTATCGCCAATGTTGAGTTCGATCACGTCCCGCTGCTTGGTCAACTCGATGCGCTCTTTGTCAGGCCATTCCCAGAAGCGCCAAAACTCAAGGCCTGGCCCACTCGGTTGTCCGTGATAGAAAGCATAAGCGCGGCCTTCCGTCTTCGAATCATGCACATTGAGATACGCATCGCCGCCCAAGGCCCTAATCATGTCATTGAGAATCTGGAGCGCCTTCTGCACACTGGGATCTTTGGTGGAAGCGAAGTGCGCGGTCGGCCATGCAGCGGGAGTCAGTGAGGTCTGCGCGGGCGTGGCTGGCGATGAGGCGGTTTGTGCGAGAACCGACGTCGCCAGTAGGACAAAGAGGCCGTATATCGTAAATCTACGCATCGGTCTTGGAGCAGATTCAGACTTTCTGTGACTGCTCTAGGCGATTGTAAACGCATTTTTGCAATGGCCGCTCATCCGGATGCGGAAGCGGTACGTTGGGAGTCCTTCACTGCAGTCGTCACTTCTGGGCGACCAACGCCTTGGCACGCACCAACTCCGGCCGGTCAGAGCTCACACCATCGCAGTTCTTTAGAAGCGCCGCGTAATACGTCGCCGCTTTCTCGGGCTCATGAGACAGCGTAGCGGCCTGGGCTGCGCCCGCCAGCGCGTTGAAACGGTTGGGATCAATTTTCATCGACTTCTCATACTGCGCCAGCGCGTCCTCTGGCTTGTCGAGTTGCAGCAGCATATCGGCTAGCATCTCACGCGCGGGTAATTCCACCTCGCCCTTGCCGATGGCATCCTGCTTGTCGGCAACCGACTTCAGCAGCCCAATGGCCTCTTCGTTTTGCCCCTCGGCAAACGCCAGCCACGCGGCAGCCTCGTCACGATTTGTACTCATGCCGTCCACTGCGAAAGGCTTGTCGCTCTTGCGAGTGGCTTCGATCATGGCGTTGTACTGGTCCACCGCGTGCCGGGCTGCGGCGACATCACGCAGGTGACCGGCTCCAACCGCCTGCGCCCAGTAGGTGATTGCCTGGTTATAAGGCTCGGCTCCAGGCGGCGGTTGCAACGCAACTGCTCCCTTCCAGTCCTTGGTCTCTAAATCGTACATGGCGGAAAAATGTGCGCGCATTCGGTTGAGATAGCCCTTCAAACTGGGATCGACATCTTCCGCCCGTATGGTCGCCAATTGCTCTACCACCGCCTTGGCCTTAGTATCCTCTCCAATCTGGAGGTAAGCATATTCCAGGAAGTCCATGGCATGGACCTGATTCTCGGCGCCCATGTGCATGCCCGTCTGGTTGTGCTGCACTGCGGCGATGGAGGCCAGGTTGGAATCGATGTCTTCCTGCCACAACCCCAGGCGCGCGAAGATGTGCGATGGCATATGCAGCGCGTGCGGTGAGGCAGGAGCAATTTGCGCGTAGCGACGGGCGGCCGCCAATCCCTCCTGTGCGAACTGCGGATTGTCGCAGGCGTGAATCAAATAATGCGCCACGCCAGGATCATTTGGATCTTCCTGAAACAGGGTGCTGAGAATGGCAATCGCCTTTTTCCGATTGGCGAAGGTGGTGTCATTGTTCGGCTCCGAGCCGAGCAGCGACAGCGCGTAGAAGGTTGCCGCTTCATGGTCGTGAGGATCGCTTTCATAGAGCTTCGCCATGGCGTGCGAGTACGCAGTCGCCCGTTTCTCGAAGTCCCATTTGCTGTGATCGGTGCGATAAAACGCGGCCATCGCTTCGATGTAGCCCTGTTCGCGCGGGGTTTTCGCTCCAGCATGCCTGGGCCTTTTGGATTAGTTCCCATCCCTGCTTGACTGTGGCATCGTCGGGCCGGTTCCACAGCTGGTGATAGAGACTCATGGCTTCGCCCCAATAAGCCATGGCGCAGTGTGGGTCTTGAGCTGCCACCGCTTTGAACTGCTTCTCGGCTTCTTCGTACCAGAAGGAGTGCAGCAGCGCAACTCCACGCTCGAACGGTTTCTGCACCTCCGCGGAGCACGACGGAACAGGAAACGAAACAGCGCCAAGCTTGGCGTTGGGATCATAGTGCTGGTGCGTATCATCCGCCAACATCACGTGTGGCGAGAGGAGCAGTAGCGCACTGAGTATCCACAATTGCAATCTCACAAATCCCTCCTAACCTGTGCATGACCTGGCCAGAAAAATCGACGTTACGATAGACGCCCCAAATTGCCATTCGACAGCCGAACAATACTACGCCTTCTTGTGCTTGCGCTTGGCCCGCGCGGGTCGCTCCTCGACCAACGCGAACTGAATGCGCTTCTGCATGCGGTCGATGCGGTCCACCAGCACGCGGACTGGATCGCCAAGCGAGTAAGTCTTGCGGGTGCGCTGGCCGATGATCTGCCGGGTGTTCTCGTGATACTGATAGCGATCGTCGGTCAATGACGCGAGCGGTACCAGCCCTTCGATGAACATGTCGATCAACTCTACGAAGAGCCCAAACTTGGTGACGCTCACGATCAGTCCCGCGAACTCTTCGCCCACGCGGTCCTCCATGAACTTCACCTTCTTCCATTCCATCAGCTCGCGTTCGGCATCGTCGGCGCGGCGTTCAGACTGGCTGGACTCCTCCGCGATATCGTGCAGCGCGTCCTCGGGAATCGGTCCGCCAAGCTGCGCGCGGTGCTCCGTCCTGTGCGTTCCTTTTCTCAGGACCGGCGAGACCGTCGGCTGCGGGTCCCCAACCAATCTTCCTTTGATTGAGTGGGTCTTTTGGACCAAGGTGAAGACCGCTCACCCAGGTGCGCGATCTCTCCCATGCCAACAGCAACACCGTGCTCTTCGCGTTCCGCCGATTCGCGCAGCACATCTTTCAAGATGCGGTGCACGATGAGGTCGGGATAGCGCCGGATGGGCGAGGTGAAATGCGTGTAAACCGGCGCGGCCAGTGCGAAGTGGCCTTCGTTGACCTCAGAGTAGCGCGCCTGCTTTAGGGAGCGCAGCATGAGATACGACAAGATACGCTCTTCCGGCTTGCCCGCAATCTTCTGCGTCAATTTCTGGTACATGCGCGGCGTAATGTGCACTTCCTCGGGAATCTCGACGACGTGCGGGTTGCGTCCGCTGCGATGGTGATCGCGCCGATCGGCCCGGATCTGCATGCGCTTCACAGGCAGAGCGCCGACACCGAGCGAGTAGCCGAAGGTCGCGGCGATGGTTTCGAAATCGAAGAACGCGCTTGGGATCGGGCTTTTCGTGGATGCGGTAAAGTGTGCCCACCTGCTTGTGCTCGAGATAGCTTGCCACGCACTCATTTGCCGACAGCATAAACTCCTCGATGATGCGGTTCGCAATATTGCGTTCGGAGCGCGTCACGCCTTTCATCAATCCGTTCTCATCAAATTCGATTACCGGCTCAGGCAGATCAAAATCAATGGAGCCGCGCCGCACCCGTTTGCGATTCAACACCATCGCCAACTCACGCATAAGCTCAAAGCCATCCACAAGCTTGTGATAGTGCTTGCGCAGCGCGGCGTCTCCTTCAAGGATGAGATTCACGTTGGTGTAGGTCATGCGCTCCGCCGAGCGGATGATCCCCTCGTTCAATGCGTACTGAACAATCTCGCCTTGGGGATCGATCTCCATCACGCAGGAGAGCACCAGCCGGTCGACCTTGGGCCGCAGACTGCACAGGTCAGTGGAAAGCTCCATAGGCAACATGGGCACGGCGCGGTCGGGGAAATAGACCGATGTCCCACGCAGCCGCGCTTCCAGGTCGATTGTCGAGCCTTCATGGACGTAGTGCGCGACATCCGCGATATGTACCTGTAGCTCGAAATGGCCGTTCTCCATGCGGCGCACGGTGACGGCGTCGTCGAAGTCGCGCGCGGTTTCGCCGTCGATGGTGACGATGGGCAACGCGCGATAGTCTCGCCGGTGGCGCAACTCGCTCGACGGGATGACCGGTTCAAACTGCTGCGCCTCCTGTAACACCTCAACTGGGAAACGATGAGGCAGGTGGAACTTGCGGATGATGATCTCAACGTCCACGCCGAAGTCGTCTTCGTAGCCGAGAATTTCGACGACGCGGCCACGTGGATTCTCGGCGGGCGAGGGCCAATTGGTAATCTCGACATCCACCACCAGACCTTCGAGATCCTCCCACTCACGGCGGCGCGCCTCGTCGCCGAGGACGCGATCCGGGTCGGCAGATTTCCCGCGCTTGGGTTTCACTGCACCACTCTCCCGGTCATTCGCAGATACGACAGACTGCCGCGCCCTAGCCAAAGGAGAGCCACGGTGCACCGGGCCGCCTTCGGCCTGGGTGTCGCTGAGTGGCCATTCCATCCCGTGCGGGATAATGATCTCCCGGGTGACCTTCTCGTCGATGGGGGTTACGTAGTTCTGACGCGATCCGTAGTGAAACGTGCCAACCACAGTGGGATTACCGCGCGTCAGCACGCGCAGGATGCGCCCCTCGGCGCGGCCGTCGTCTGCCACCCCAGCACGCGCAAAACCGGCGCGCGCTGGGGACCCCGGAGTGTCGCGCTTGCGTCCCAGTTCCACCAGCACCTGGTCGCCATGCATGGCTGAACCGATGGCCTGCGGGTTGATGTAGATGTCGCCGCTGAACGTGCTGCGCTGTCCGGCGTTAGGGATGACAAACCCATAGCCGTCACGGTGCATCGTCAGGCGTCCGGCGATAAGGTTCTGATGGGCAGCCGCGTGTTCCGCAAGGGTGTAACGGTCGCGTCCGGTCTCGATCAGCCGCGCGCTTTTCACCAGCGCCTGCAACCGTTCGGCGAGTTGCTGCCGCTCATCACCGCGGACCTTCATCTCGCGGACAAGTTGCTTGAATCCCGCCGAGCGATGCGGCTGCCTTTCAATGTGCCTTAGGATGGCTTGGTCGGTCAGCATAGATCCATCGCAACTGTGTAAGGAGCCACGGTTTCACACATCACGCGAATGAATCTTACACTCTGATGAGCAAGGGAGATCTGCTTCCATCAGGAATTGTCCTTTGACAAGCCACGACTGAAATGCACCGCCCTGGAATCAAGAAACTGAGACCGATCTGGTTAGGTTCCCGGCACGCTGCACGATTAGAAGTTTCCGCTTCGTCTAGTCCTTTTCCCCTAACCCATTTACTAACGGCGCACCGGGCGCAGAGGAAAAATTACTTAGGGTATTCCCTCGTATAGAAACTCGCTGTATGGTAGCAATAACTACATCGCAAAACGGACGCGCCCCGGGCGTGTGTGCTAAGCGATGAGCTCGGACAAACCGCACCAAACCATCAGATTCTGAAGAGAGCTGTGGAGCGTGGGTTTGGCAAAACAAGTGCCCCTGCAAGCCGGGGTCCCCGACAACCGCCGGTTTTGCGGTTGTTGGGGTGAAAGCACTTACAACTTCAGAAAGGAATCTTTTGCCGATTATGTGGAAACCTACCAATTCTCCTTCCTCTACTCCCGTCCCCAACCCTGAGCCCCAACGCAGCTACGCTCCGGCCGCCACGGAACCGCCGATCGCGCCGCGTCCGGCCAGCCCTCCGCTCAATACCCAGGAACAGGCCACGCTGGGAAAGTCGCTGGTCATTAAGGGTGAGGTCACGGGTTCCGAGTCGCTCTACATTGACGGCCGTGTGGAAGGCTCCATCAACCTGCCAGGCAATCGGGTGACTGTAGGCCGCAATGGCGTGGTAGCTGCCAACATTTCGGCGCGTGAGATCGTGGTGCTGGGAAAGGTCCGTGGCAACATGACGGCCAGCGATCGTGTTGACATCCGGGGCGAAGGCTCGCTCACCGGAGATGTCGTCGCTCAGCGCATCAGCATTGAAGATGGCGCTTACTTTAAGGGAGGAATCGACATTCGCAAGCCAGGCCAGAAAGCTAATGGCGAATCCAAGGAGACCAGTGCGACGACTCCCGGCGAGACGAATACCTCGGCGGCAGCGGCACGGGTGTAATCAGTCCCGGAACAGAACCGGGGCTGGACAGTTTCAAAACTGATTACCAACGATGCTCTAAGGTGTTCTTCTTCTTGACTGCATTGCGCACCGGAGAGACTCTCAGAATTGCGGGCGGCGGTATTTGCCGCCGTTCGCAGGGTCTCGAAAGAAGGTGACATCCGATGTGGGAGAGCGTGCTCCAACTGCTTGCTGTACATTGCCGGCATAGCAACCTCTCGAAACCCTTCTCGCCGGCGTCGCCAATCCGACATGACTCCAGCAATAGTGAATGGGAGAGCGTCTCCAGCAACAAGCAGGCGCCTTATGTCGTTTGTCTGGATTGCGGCAAACACTTCAACTATGACTGGTCGCGCATGCGGGTGATGAAGTAGCTATCAGCTATCAGCCATCAGATTGAGGTGAGGCTACGGTTCCACGCTTCCGGCGGCACTGTCCAATACCTGCTCCGGAATGACATTGGTTGCCGACACTTTCTTTCTGCGCAAGTCGCGGGGCAAACTCGATTTGGTCAGCCACAGTCCAAGCGCCACGGCCGCCAGCCAAGCCAGACTTATCATCGTCAGGGAAAGTATGTCGGCGGCGCGGCCGCCGTGTACGGTGAATCGCCGAGAGACGCCGTAACTCACAAGTCCTGCAAAGATGGCGGTAGCAACTGCCTTCATCAGCTCTCTCCCCGGCAGTTCGCTCAGCAGGACCATCTTTCTCCAATGCAGCAACCAAGCCAGCACAACGGTGTGCATCAGGATGCCAACGTCGGAGGCGATCGCCAGTCCAGTCACCCCGTATCGGTGGAACAATGTCCAATAGACGGGAAGCGAAGCCACCACAACGATGGTGCTGGCAATCATTGGCGTGAGCGTGTCGCCCGCGCCGTAGAAAGCTCGAGCGTACTGCGCCTGGGCCGACCATAGTGCCAAGGAGAGAGCAAACCAGAAGAAATAGGTGGCGGTCTCCTGCGGCATCGGCGAAGGTGAACTGCCCGTGGCGGAAGGCGAGATCGATGATTGGCAGCGCGGCCGCCATCATCCACGCCGACGCCAGGAACGACGCCGCCGATATGCGATACACCGTTTGGTTCACGGTGTCGGCGAAGAGCTTGCGTTTGCCTTGTTCCCACAGCAGCGCAAAAAAAGGCATCGAAGCCTGTCCGGTGGCTTGTCCCAGAATCGAGATCGGTACCGCGAACAGGCGCTTGGCGTAATTGAGTCGCGAGATATCGCCGGCACCGCCGGAGGCGAAGTAGCGCAGGATCCAATCATCGGCCGACACCAGCGAAACTCCCAGCATCAGGGGGATAGTGAGTCGCACCCACTCGCGGAAGCCGAGGTTGTGCCAGTCGAAGCTGAAGCGGTATCGCAGGCCGCCCTGCGCTGCGCCAATCGCATTAATGAGGAATGGTCCCAGCAACGCTCCCGCTAGCGCGCCATAGGCCAACGATGAAATGCCGAACGCCTTCGCCCCCACCACTCCTCCGGCAATGATGAAAACGTTGTACAACGCAGGGCTGAGCGCCGGATACAGAAACATCCGCCTTGACAGCAGTACCGCCGAGACGATCCCGCCGGCATAGAAAAAGATCTGGCCGGGCAACAGAATCCGCGTGAGGTGAACGCACAGCTGGACCTGGTCGGCGGAGAACTTCGGAAAAACCAGACGCACCAATTGCGGCGTAAATATCTCTAAGAAGACCGTGCCCAGGCACACGACGCCGCTCATGATGGTGATCGTGGTATTGAAGGCGTGCTGGGCGCCGGCCTCGTCATTGCGCGAGGTGTGACGGGTATAGATGGAAATAAAGGTGATCGAGGCCGTGCCACCTGCCAGAATGTAGTTGAGGAAGTCAGGTATCTGGAAGGCGGCGAAGTAAGCGTCGGTCTGGTGCCCAGCGCCGAAAGCCCAGGCGATGTACATCTCGCGCAGATATCCGACCAGGCGCGAGGCCATCACTGAGCCCATCAGCAACAATGTGGCGGAAAAAGCGGTGTGCTGATGCGATGGCCGTAGGATGCGCAGCAGGCGCGCCCAGAAACTGGGCGCCTGTTCGCTGGAGCTGTGTGCGGCCGGAGGCGGCATTAGACTGCGATTTTACACGCCGAAGGCATGGTTTCCGATGCCGGGTCGCGTCTCAGTTTTGACGGCACAACCGTGGCGATCATGGTGCGGCAATTTTCAAAGCGCTGCCACCTGCGATAGTCTTCACAGGGAATGCGGCGTCGTTTTAGTTCGTCAAGGTGCTTCCGTCTATTCCCAGTCAGGGCTTGCAGGACTAATGTCTTCGGCCGGTCGGAGTGGGTCAGACTGTTGACTGTTTCTGGGGGCCTTTTCGTCGCAATCCTCTTTGCCGGTGTTGCCGCTTCAGGGCAAAACAATGCGCCGCTGCTTCGCTACAAGTTGCATGCCGGAGACCACCTCATCTATCGCGAGGTGTTCGAGCGCGAGGGCAAGTCTCCGGATCAAACCTTCAAGACTCGGTCTGTCTTCCTGAACGACGTGGTCGTGCTCGACGAAGCCGGCGGCACGGTACTGGTTGGCATCCAACGTAATCGCCAGTCGGCGGAGATGCTGGAGTTTCGTGAGCACGGCAAGGACAAACTCGCGCAGGAAACCCCAAAGTTCGACCAGCGCATGGCGAGGCGCTCCTCCCATTTCTCCGACGCTAATGTTTTTTCTGCGACCGGGGCGCCGCAAGCTCCCTTGACGACGGTGCGGGAAGTCACCAGCAAATTACTTTATGGAATCCCCGAAATTCTGCCGCTGCCGGCCGGGCCTGCGCTGGCAGGCGCCGAGGTGCAGGGCCGACCTTCCGGCATGACCGTGCACTTGCTCGCTTCGAACCATTTTCTGGCGAAGACCTGCGCCTTCTTCTCCGATAACGGCGATCGCACAGGAATGCATTTGAGTTATACGTTCTGCCCGCAGCAGGGTGTATTGACCAAGGTGCAGTTATCAGGAGAGGGCCACGAGTTCGGCGACTCCATCACCATCGAGCGAATGACGCTCGAGCTATTAGAAGTGCGCCACGGTGAGACGCCAGCATCGTGGCTAGCCGATGCACAAGTCCAAGAGGGAACTCTCTCGGCTTACCTCATTGCCGGAAGTCTAACTCCCAATTCGGAGACGATGGCGAGCTTGCTCGGCGTTGGCTCGCCGGAGGTGCAGGCGCTGACTCTGGCTCTCTACGATCAGAAAGAGCAGACCCCGCCGCAGAATCTGCTCGTCCCATTGCTCAACAGTCAGAATGCGGAAGTGCGGCGTATCGCGGCACGATTTCAGGCGAAGAGTTCCGAAGGGCCGAGCGGCCCCTGCACTCTCCCGGATCGGCATTACGACCGGCAGAAGCCCGGCACTACATTGAGAGGCATGACGGCGCCGTCATTCGAAGGCACGCCGTACATGGTTCATGTGCCACTGGACTACCGCGGCGATCAAGCCTTTCCACTTTTGATTTACCTAAGCGGCGGAGCCGGGCAGGCTTTCGATGCCGCGCTCTCGGCGCAAGATGTTATCGAGCACTCTGGATTTCTGGCGGTCTATCCGAACGCTGGCGGTGCGATGTGGTGGGAGCAGAAACCCACAGCGATGGTTCACGAGCTGATTCTGGAGATTCTCCGCACTTACAACGTAGACGCCAATCGCGTGTACCTGGCGGGCTTCAGCAATGGCGGAAGCGCGGCCTTATACTTCGGGACGCTGTGGCCTGACCGCTGGGCGGCCATAGCCTCCCTCATGGGAGCGGGAGTGAATTCTCCAAGTGGCGAGATCTTGCCTTTGAAAAATGTTCTCAACGTGCCAATGCTGTTTCTGCACGGAGACAAAGACACGCTCATCCCGTCATCGGCCTCGGTGACCACTTACGATGAATTGCGCGGCTTGCATCCACGTGTACCCCCCGAGTTGCATATCTTGAAGGGCCGCGGACACGAGATCACTCTGTCGGACGATGACGGCCTCACTATGCCTTTCCTGGAACGATTCACTCGCAATCCATTTCCCCGCAATATCGCGATGAAGATTACCAGCCTGACTTATCCCCGGCGCTACTGGGTTGAGGTGCTGGAGAAAAACGGAGGCGCTGCCGAAATCGAAGGCCGCATTCTTCCCGACAACACCGTCGAGATCAAGACGAAAAATGTGCGTAAGCTCCGGCTACTGCTTCGGCCGGAACTGTTTGACTCGCCCGCAACTGTTCGCGTGCGCGTCAATGGGAAAGAGCAACCCGCACGGGAGTTGAAGGTCAATTGCCAGCTGTTTGCCCAGAGCACAGAAACGTATGGGGATCCCGTTCTCGGATACACAGACGAGAGGGTAATCGATGTGCCAAAATAGCGGAATCGAGCAAACACTTGGGGCGATTCCACAATGGCTGTATCCGCTTTGAAAGGGCATGTCTTCAGGCGTGCCGAAAAGATAGCGGGAAGTGAGCGGCTTTAGCCGCTGAGGGAGCGTACCTCAGGGCCTAAAGGCCGAGTCGCTGTTAGCGCAGATCGGCGCGGCTGAAGCCGCGCCCTTTCAAGGTGGTTACAGCAACTCAGAAATTGCTCTAGTAAATGCCGCTACGGTAGATGACCCACCAGCTGACGAACAACGCCGCAAAGGTTTCTGCCACTCCCCACGCGAGTGGCAGAAAGAACGCCCCGAGGCCAAGAAGAGTGAATAGCAGCCAAAACGATTTTTTCTGATCGCCCAAGGGAATCTACTTGCCCGTTGATCAATCCGCGATGACGGCGTCGGCCCGTTCCTCAGCCGGCGCGAAGCTGGGAACGATGGTCAAGACGTCAGTTTGCACTTTGTCCCACTGCTGAATCAGCAACCCCTTGGCTTCGAACAGGTTGCGAATCGAATGCTGGTCCCAGCCTACGACCTCTTCCAAGATGGGAATGAGGATGGCCAACGCGCTGTCGCTGATTACGGAGCGCTTGGCGATGGGTGCAAGGTACTTGTTTTCGGAAACGGCGATCGTAAAGCCATCGCGGCGGTTCACGTGCAGCATAACGTGAATGTCGGAGCTTCCGTCGCCAACGTAGACAATGCGGTCGGGCCCGGTTCTAAGGTTTTCAAGCAACTGATCGATGACCGCGACCTTGCCGTATCCAGCCGTCACCTGCAGGATTCGCTCGATTTCGCCGTTTTCGTTGTATTCGAACTCAGTGCCGTAGATATGATCGGCAGGGATGATGCCTTCCAGCGCCGAGCGGATTACTTCCACCGGACCGGCCGAGATGACGTAAAAATCAAAATGGTAGCCCTCAACTTCCTCAGAAAGGAAGCTGTAGAGCAAATCGATATTCGGCTTCAGGCGTACCCGCTTGCCGGCCTCGTAGAGATGCTCCGGGCGCACTTTGGAGTGAAACTCGGGATCGTGCAGCAGCAGATAGGCGAGCTCTCCGCCCTGCTGGACGAGGTTTAGCTTCGCCATTCCGCTGGCCTTGCGTTCAAATTCTGCCTCAGAAATGCCCAACAGCTCGGCCAAAACGTAGCCCGAATCGTTGAAGCTCAGGGTCTGGTCAAAATCGCTGGCGAATATAAATCGCTTTTTAGGAAGTATTTTCTCTATCATGTTTTCGGGTCCGGGTTGATCGTTCTGCTGGTATAAATTCAAACCCAGCTCCTCTCTAAAAATGTATGTATGAGATATGTATTAGATTCTCAGCGCAGTTGAGAGTTGATTAAATTGCGATAGATTCTTTTGATAGCAGATATCGGGTGTGTTTGCTGTAGGATAGGGGCTTGATAATGGCGAATAATTGGCGAAATGACACTAAGGGGCGGCTTCATGAAAACATTGCTTTCTGTAATGGCGTGCCTGATTTTAGCGGCGAGCGGCTGGTCGCAGTCGTCGGGCGAGGCTTCACTTTCCACCGAAGTCAATGCGGTTTATCCGCAGGTGCAGACTCTATACGTGGATTTGCACGAGCATCCTGAGCTATCGGGGCACGAGGTCAACACGTCGGCCACGATTGCCGCCAAATTGCGCGCGTTGGGCTACGAGGTTACCGAGCACGTCGGCGGAACGGGCGTGGTGGCCGTTCTTCGCAACGGATCGGGACCTACGGTCATGCTGCGGACTGAGTTGGATGCGCTTCCCGTCGCGGAGAAGACTGGACTTATCTACGCGAGCAAGGTCACAACAAAAAATGACGCCGGACTGATGGTGCCGGTAATGCACGCCTGCGGACATGACATACACATGGCGGCGTTGGTAGGCACGGCGGAGATCATGGCGAAGACAAAAGATCAATGGCACGGCACGCTGATGCTGATCGGCCAGCCTGCAGAGGAAACGGTCGGCGGCGCCGAAGGCATGATTGCCGCCGGTCTCTTTACCCGCTTCCCGAAGCCTGACGTTGGGGTAGCTCTGCACACCACTAATACCCTGCCGGCTGGCAAGGTTGGCTTCACCCCGGAATATGCAGCGTCAAATGCCGACACGGTAAACATCACGATTTACGGCAAAGGCGGCCACGGAGCCAGCCCTGAATCCACGGTGGACCCGATCGTCATCGCGGCTCGCCTGGTCCTGACGTTGCAGACCATCGTGTCCCGCGAAATCAAGCCAGGCAATCCCGCCGTCATTACCGTTGGCTACATCCAGGGAGGAACCAAGAACAACATTATCCCCGACGAAGTTCACCTTGGCCTCACCGTCCGCTCGTACACCCCGGAAGTGCGGAAGCATCTGCTGGCAGCAATCGAGCGTGTCACCAAGGCAGAAGCGCAGGCGGCCGACGCCCCCAAAGCGCCGCTGGTGCAAGTCGCGGAATCCACGGACGCGCTCTACAACGATCCTAAGTTGGCCGAGAGGCTCAGCCAGGCACTGACTCAGGCGTTGGGAGCCGCACGCGTGGAGAAAGCACCGCCCATAATGGCTTCGGAAGACTACTCCTATTTCGTCGAGGCCGGCGTGCCCTCGTTCTATTTTTGGCTTGGCGTTGCCGATCCCGAGAAGTTTAAAGAGGCAAAGGCCAGCGGGATTCAGCTTCCGTCCAATCACTCGCCATTCTTTGCGCCCGACATGGAGCCCAGCCTGAAGACTGCAATCGAGTCCGAGGTCGTGGTGCTGCGGAACTTGATGGCCAGCGGGAACAGCGCTACTGCTGGGCTGCACTGAACGATCACAAATTGCGCTGCTGGCCGCCGTTGGTTTTGATATCCTCCGCAAGGACGATTTCAGGACCGGCAGGACATATCCACAATGAAGATCCTCATCCTCACTACAGACCAAGAACTGGCGCTTTTACGCCAGCGAGCCCTGGAAAGCGCCGGCCACGAAGTGGTCGCGACAATCACGGAAAAAGAGTCGATGGAGGCACCGGACAAGCACCCACGTGTGGATGTGGCCCTGGTCTGTCACCGGTTACCCGATGCCACTGCGAGAAAAGTGATTCGCCTCTTCCACGAGCGCCATCCCGAGGGCAAAGTCGTGTACATCGTCCATCTTTATGGCGAGTGGCCCGAGGTTGAGGCAGACCGTTACGTGGTGGGGGCCGACGGACCAGACGCCCTGTTGCGCGTGATCAGCGAGACCGGTCCGCAGGCTGTGACTTAAATTACTTAGCCGAGCCGTCAGCCTGAAGATCGACACGAAGCGCTAATTCGCATCATAAAAATGCCTGTGTGACCGGGCTAAGGGGAGTGGCAGCCCGGAGCAACCTTCCAACATTGGGAGTAGTAGCCATCAAAGTTAGTGGCCGCACTACGATTTCGACTGCAATTTGGGGGAAATTATGCTACAAACACTGCACCACTTTCGGTGCGACCCGTCGGTTTCACGGTCAGCCGGAAGAGTATTTCCACAAAATGGGGTTCATAGAGCCAAAGGGCCGAACCGGGGGTGAGGCGTCACATGGATGTAGTTACGATTGCAGTGGTCGGGGTGATTCTGATCAGCTACTTGGTCGGGACATTGACCAGCTCGGTAGACACTGAGCGGGAACTGCCACACCGCTACTAGGGCGGGGGAAACTTGAGGCGGGAAACGATACTTGTGAGTTTCCTCGCGCCCCTTCGTTTTGCCGCCAGCCGCTCAGCTAGAATGGTCGCCAGACTTTAATTTCCAGGGCGTCCTACATGACCCATGCCTGGCACGACATTTCTCCCGGCGCCCACCTGCCGCGAGAGTTCTACTCAGTCATCGAGATACCTTTCGGTTCCAGTGTCAAGTACGAACTCGACAAGCAGAGCGGACTCATCAAGCTGGATCGCGTCCTCTATTCTGCCGTCTATTATCCCGCTAACTACGGCTTCATACCGCAAACGCTGGCGGAGGATGATGACCCGCTGGACGTGCTGGTTCTGTGCCAGGAAGCGGTCGTGCCCCTCACTTTGATTCACGCCCGCGCCATCGGCTTGATGACCATGATCGATTCCGGCAAGAAAGACCACAAGATTATTGCTGTTGCCACCCAGGATCCGGAATTCAATCCCTACACGGAGGCCGAGGAAATGCCGGAGCATCGGCTTAGCATGCTGCGGCGATTCTTCCTGGATTACAAACAGCTCGAGGGCAAAGCCGTTGAGGTCGATGCGATCCAGCCCGCTAAGCATGCCTTGCCAGTCATCGAGGACGCGCTAGCGCGCTACAGCCAGCAACGCCGCGAAGGTTTCGGCAAAGAGCATTAGAACCGCAGCTTCCTGAGGTGGCGTATAATCGAATTACCGGGTCTCACGCCAGCGCCTTCGGTACCTGAGAAGGTTTACTCTTTAGCCCTCCTTACAAGCGTACTTCCAAAGCAGCTACGACCTTCTTTTGCCCGGGAACCGCGCAAAAAAATTGAAAGAGCACGATGATAACCGCGTCAAATCTTCTCTCTAAAACCGTCCAGCCTAAGAAATGTGTTCTTCTCATGGACACCAATCCTGAAAGGCGGACGCTACGCAAGAAAATCATGGCATTGCACGGCGTACAAATGATTGGCGCCAGCGACCTCGAAGAGGCGGCGTTGGTTTGGCATCCGGATCGGTACGACATGGTACTAATCGATATCCGCCGCGATTACCATGGCGCACTCGCCTTGCGTGATGAAATCAAGAGAGACAGTCCAGATCAAATTGTTGCTTTCCTGGTCGGTCGACCGAATTTTGTCGCCCTTCAGCCCTCCCTGGGTTCCTATGTTCCCGAAGAACATGGGATGGAGTGGGGAGAGTCGTTGCGCAATGCGGTCAGGGAGAGTTGCGAATCGCTACCCCAGAGGAATGGATTCGTGGAAGCAAGCTGGAGGATTGCCGCAACTAAGGCGCACAATGGCCCGGCGCCGACAGCCGTCGAAGACTCTTTGAGCGCGTCCGTTGAGCCTATGTTGGAAGAAGTAGCCGGTTAGCATGGTTCGCTATCTAACGATTCAATAACCCTTGGAGGAACGATGACGACGACACCGCAATCTCTGCCTTCTCAGAACGTCGAGCTCAGCCAAATTCTGGAAAGCGCCGTGGTGCTGAACTGGAATGACTTAGTGCAGGCGGCATCCGGCGGCTTGCTGCAGATCGAATACCACGTCGGCGGTGAGCGGTCGGTCGACAGTCTGAAGATGTGGTGTAACACCACGCGCGGATACTGGAGCCTGATCTGCGACTACTCGGTGAATCCCGGATGGGCGAATGGTCCACGTTTCAGCAATGGTTTTCATTCGCGTAATTTAGCGCGGTTGCTCGAGTCGATTATGCTCAATCAGAACCTATTCCTCCACTCTTCCGAGGCCAATAGCAACGTCGTAATCCAGGTCAGCCCACCGATGGAGGAAGAAATCGCGGCCGCCAAACTGCAAATGGCCGAGGCCTTTCCCGCGCCTATCGCTGTTTTGCGCAAGGTAGCGCCGCGGCTCCGGGTTCAGATTCCGTCCCCTGTATCGCTCTAAGGTCCGAGCTCCACATTAGATCTGCCGTTCGCAAGTGTGAAAGGCATGGGTTGTCCTCCAGAAGGCTGTGAATTCTAGCAGCTTTCAGGCAGGGAACGCCGACGTCCGCCAATCGGGTATCCCGCTTTCATTCGCGTGCTAGAATTGTTGGTTTGCCCGCCACATTTTATTCAGACAGGGCCGACGTAGCGTCGCGTTCTATCGCGACCCAAGAGCCATCCTCATGTCGAATACCATGATTGCTGTCGTTAAGCCCACGTCCGCACCGGGCACGGAAATCCGCGAAGTACCCGATACCGCAATTTGGACCGGCCGATGTGCTGGTCAAGGTCAAGATGGCATCCATCTGCGGCACCGACCTGCACATTTACCAATGGGACCAGTGGGCGCAGCGCCGCATTCATCCCCCGCTGATTCCCGGCCACGAGTTCTGCGGCACGGTTGAAGCCGTGGGCGACGAGGTGACCAGCGTCAAGCCTGGCGACTTTGTCTCTGCCGAGATGCACGTGGCTTGCGGCAAGTGTCTGCAATGCCGCATCGGCGAGGCGCACATCTGCCAGCACGTGAAGATCATTGGCGTCGATACCAACGGCGCCTTCGCCGAGTACGTGGTCATTCCCGAGTCGAATATCTGGAAGCTCGATCCGTCCATCCCGCAGGAGTACGCGTCCATCCTGGATCCGCTGGGCAACGCGGTGCACACCGTGCTGGCCGGCGAGATCGCCGCCAAAAGCGTGGCCATCACTGGCTGTGGACCGATCGGGCTTTTCTCCATCGCGGTGGCGCGAGCCTGCGGAGCCACCCAGATTTACGCGCTCGAAGTGAACGAACATCGCCGCAAAATCGCCAAGCAGATGAAGCCCGACTTCGTGCTCGATCCCACCAAGGACGATGTCTACCAGATCGTGATGGACAACACCGGCGGCACCGGCGTTGACGTCGTGTTGGAGATGGCCGGGCGAACCGAAGCCATCCGAACCGGATTCAAAATCCTGCGTCTGGGTGGCCGCATGTCGCTGCTCGGAATTCCCTCCAAACCAGTCGAACTGAATCTTGCCGAAGAAGTCATCTTCAAGGGCGCAACCGTGCAGGGTATCAACGGACGACGCATGTACCAGACGTGGTATCAGATGACCGCGCTGCTGAAGGCCAACAAACTGGACCTGCATCCCGTCATCACCGATCGCATCGCGATGAAGGATTTTGCGTCAGGCATGGAGCGCTGAAGACCGGCGAGGCCAGCAAGATTTTGGTGTATCCCAACGGGACGAAATAGCTCGCGATAGCATTTGCTTCGTCGTAGGTTGCACCTCGTTGAACATAGACGATGCACCGGCTCCTCGGACGGGGCATAAGGAAGCCTGATAATCGCCTCCTCTGTCCATCTCCGCGTGCAAACCACTGGCATCGCTCGTAACCATCCCGGCTACCGCTATTGACAATTTGCGTGGCGAGTGTCATTGTCAGCTTTATAAGCATCAAAAGGGAGTTATGGTCAACAAGCTAAGCGACTTGGCAGAATTCCTGCACAACGACTCGATTCCCATGTGGCTGCAAAGCCAAATTGAAGGTCGGCGCGACGAAATTCTGGCTGCTTTGCAGGCGGGGCAAGACTTCACCATCGCTGGACCCAATGGCGAAGAGGTCAAGATCTCGCCCACCGTTGCTGCCTAGTGATTGCATTAGCATTTTCTGCGCTTATTACCGCCTACCTGCTCATCCCTAACGCCATCTTCAGGTTCGTTCTTGGACGCTTCGTCCCGCTCCGCCTGTTTCAGGAGCGCAAAACCGAAGATGTCACCCGTGCTGTCTTTACCTTGACCTTTGTCTACCTGGCAGCTCTTTGGGTGGTGTGGTTCTTGCCTGGGCCCAGAAGCCATCCTTTCAACTTCCCCGATAATGCAGCGCTGCGGGCCGGCGACTACGAAATTGTGGCCGGCAGTTTGTATAGTGAGGCGATGTTCAGGGAGTATAAAGGCCAGTTTTGGAGCGCGCTCGACCGGTCCCTGGAACGCCAGGGCAGACTGCTGTGCTGGTACTATGCGTTCGTCTTCCTGCTGGCGCTGGCTTCCGGCCTCGGCATCCGGAACTATGGCAAACTCCGCCGCAACAAAATATTCGCCTGGGTGGCAGATTTTTATTTGCTGCCGCACATTTCGCAGTGGTACGTGGTACTCACGCCGTTTGCCTTCGCTGACAAGCGCACCACGGTGAAGGCCGACATCTTAATGACCGACAATACCCTCTACCGCGGCGATGTCGCCGAGCACTTCATCGATCGCGAGGGCAACCTGTCAGGCTTGTTTCTAGCCAATCCTCTGCGGTTCGACCGGCGCTCCTATTTTCGCGAGCAGGATGCCTGGGGTTCGGCGCGCGGCCTGGCGACCTTCTGGCGGGAAATTCCCAGCGCTAAGCTTTATCTACTCGCCGACAAGATCGTGAACTTGAACCTTAACTACCAGCCCCCGCTGGACACCGAGGACAGCCAGGATATCGTCAAGAAGTTTGTATACGGAAAAGGCATTCCCAAGAATGTCCAGTTCACAATCACCATAACTGCGCCCAAGCAGTAAGCAGCTAAGCGGATGGGGGCGGGCTCCAACCTACCCTCTTAGGAGCCGGTTCCTCGCCGGGAATTCGACCGCAGCCGCCGAGTTTTGCGCTCATCGCAAACCTACGGGCTCATTGCATGTTGTTTCACGAAGCATACCGCAATGAGCCAAGGTGGCTTCAGCCTCAGTGCTGAGTGCCGTCTGTCTATTCCTTTAACAGCTTCTCCATCTCGTTCTCGTCGATCACGCTGACGCCCAATTCTTTTGCTTTGTCTAGCTTCGATCCGGCCTCTTCTCCCGCGACAACGTAGTCGGTTTTCTTGCTCACCGACGCCGGCAACCTTGCCGCCCGCGTCCTCGATCAGCTTCTTAGCCTCGTCGCGAGTATGGCGTTCCAAAGTTCCGGTTAGCACGAATGTCTTTCCGGCAAGTGTCGTGGCGCGCTGCTTCTTGCGGCCTTTGAAGGTCAGCCCTGCTTCTCGTAGACGTTCGACCAGTGCCACATTTTTCGGCTCATCGAAAAACTCGCGGATGCTGGCCGACACCCGCGGGCCAATTTCATTCACCTGCTGCAACTCTTCTTCCGTGGCCTTCATCAGCTCACCCATCGAGCCGAAGTGTTCCGCCAGAAACTGCGCCGTGCGCTCGCCAACCATGCGAATGCCCAATCCGTAGATGACGCGCTCAAGGGGCAATTTCTTCGAGTTCTCGATTTCAGAGAGAATGTTCTGCGCCGACTTCTTTCCCATGCGCTCCAGCGTGAGCAGCTTTTCTTCGGTCAAGTCGTAGATGTCGGCAATATTGTTGATCATTCGGTTCTCGACCAACTGATTCACCAGCGCGTCGCCCATGCCTTCAATATTCATGACTCCGCGCGAAGCAAAGTGGCGAATGCTTTCGCGCAACTTGGCCGGACAGTTTACATTGACGCAGCGATGGTCGGCTTCGCCCTCGGCGCGGACCACATGCCCGCCGCACACCGGACAACGTTCCGGCATGTGGAACATGCGATGGCCGCGTGGCTTGTCCTCCAGCACCTTCACAACTTTGGGGATGACGTCGCCGCCGCGCTCGACCATTACCCAATCGCCGATGCGCACTCCCAGGCGATCAATTTCGTCCATGTTGTGCAAGGTGGCGCGGCTGACGGTGGTACCGCCGATCGCCACAGGCTTGAGCGCAGCCACGGGTGTCAACTTACCGGTGCGGCCCACCTGCACCAGGATGTCTTCGATCTGCGTGATGCCGGACCGCGCGGCAAATTTGTATGCGATCGCCCAGCGCGGCGCTTTGCCGGTGTAGCCCAGCTCGTTCTGCAAGCGTGTGCGATCCACTTTGACGACGATGCCGTCAATCTCGTAAGCCAGGGTGTCACGCCTGGCTTCCCACTCGTGGATGAAGGCCCAGACCTCATCGAGGTCATGGACCAGCCGGTGATTGGGATTTACTTTGAAGCCGGCGGCTTGCAGCGCCTTCAACGTCTCAGAGTGCCGATCGAAGAAGGTGCGTCCGTTGACGAACAGCGCGTAAGAGAAGAAGTCAAGGCGCCGTTGGGCAGTGATATTCGGCTCCAGCACCCTTACCGTTCCCGCGGTGGCATTGCGCGGGTTGGCAAACTTCGGCAGACCCTGCTGTTGGCGCTCGTCGTTCATGCGTTGAAACGCGGCGAGCGGCATCAACAATTCGCCCCGTACTTCGAAGTCTGGCGGCACGCCGGCTTGGCTGAGGGTCTTGGCGGGAATGGTGAGCGGCACACTGCGCACCGTACGCACGTTGAGCGTCACATCTTCGCCAACGGAACCGTCGCCGCGCGTAATACCCAGCGCCAGTTTGCCGCCGGCAAAACGCAAGGCCAGCGACATGCCATCAAGCTTCAGTTCACAGACGTAGTCCACGCGCGACTCCCCGGTCAGCTCGTGCACGCGCCGCTCCCAATCGCGCAACTCCTCCTCGCTGTAAGCGTTATCCAGCGACATCATCGGCGTGGAATGAGGAATTTTGACGAAGCCTTCGCGCGGCTTGCCTCCCACGCGCTGCGTTGGCGAGTCGGGGGTGATCAGCTCCGGATGCTGAGCCTCGAGCGCCTTCAGTTCGTTCATCAGGCGATCGAACTCGGCATCGCTTATCTCGGGATTGTCGAGCACGTAATAACGGTGCTCGTGGTAGCGGATTCTCTCGCGCAACGCGTCAATCTGGTGCTGCACATCTTTCGGAGGCGGCATGGAGTAATTATGCCAGTAGGCGCCAGGTACCAGCTGACGGTGAGAATGTGGGGGTGGTCAATCTGGGACGGACTCCCTGTTAGAGCAATTGCAAAGCCGATCGATTCTCACGTTCCACCTGCTTTAACGTGCAGTCAGCAGGATCTTTGTCTGGGCGCCACCGTAGAAATTTTGTGCCATGGCGAAATCTTCCCCCAGTGAAATGATCAAACTGCACCTCGACAACTAGCTTCGGATCGAGCGGTTGCCACTCGGCAGAGCGCTTGGTACTCCAGCGACTGGGGCCGCCTGGGCTCTTGCCGGTAAAGCCGGGGGGCTTGACCATATTTTCTAGTTTTCGAGTAAGTCCGGGACGATCCTTCGCGCTAATGGAAGAGGTAAAGCCCACGTGATCGAGCTTACCCTCTTCATCGTAGAGGCCCAGCAGGAGTGAGCCGACAAGCGGCTTCTTGTCGAGAAATCGAAAGCCTCCAACCACGCAGTCCGCCGTACGGAGCTTCTTGATCTTCTGCATGCCGCTGCGCTCCCCGCTCTGGTAGGCGAGATCCCGGCGCTTCGCAACCACACCGTCCAGAGCGACTCCCATGTGAAACCACTTACGCGCCACCGAAAGGTCCTGGGTAAGGGGCGAAAGGCGGATCATTTTGTTCTTCAAGTATTTTCTGGCAAATCCTTCGAGTGCCTTTCGCCGACTTTCGAGTGGAAGTTTGACCAGCGACCGACCTTGGTCGTCCACCAGCAAGTCGAAGACGATAAAAACGCAAGGGGTCTGTTCGCTCAACGCCTTTACCCGGCTCGCTGCGGGGTGGATTCTCATCAGCAACTGATCGAATGAGAGCCCTCCCTGAAACGGAATTACGATCTCCCCATCCAGAACGAACTTTGCCGCCTTGAGTTTTCCCAGAGCGCCGACCAGTTCAGGGAAGTATCGCGCGAGAGGCTTGCCAGACTTGGATTGCAGATCAACTTTCTTCTGATCGCGGAACGCAAGACAGCGGAATCCATCCCATTTGGGCTCGTATTGCCACTCGGCTCCAACTGGGAGGCTCCCAGCTGGCGAGGCTTCCATCGGCTCATATTTTCTGGAAAGAGGTAACGTCACTTGAGTTTCACAAGCGTTCCGCCAACTGCATTGCGGAACGGATCAAGTCGATTTTTCCGCTGCTTCCAGGCCGCAACAAGGGCGCGCCGCTTTGGTTCGGCGCGCCCCTTACTGTCTAATACGACTTCGTTATACCGACACGGCTTTATCGTCTCTGGGCGCCTTTCTTGGCGCCTTTTCTCGTGGGAGGCTTCTTGGTTGCTGCTTTCGTCGCCGTGGCTTTCCTGCTTGGGGCGGGCTTCTTGGCAGCCTGCTTCCTGGGCGCTGTCTTCTTCGCCGCAGTCTGCTTGGTTGACTCGGCCTTCTTGGTCGCAGGCTTGACGGCAGGAGCCGGCACCTTCCTTGGCTCGGGAGCGGGCGCGGCTTTCTTTGCACCGGGAGTCGGCTTGGTTGGTGCAACGGGCGCGACTACCGCAGGCGCGGGTGCAACGGGCGCCTGTGCCCCCTTCGCTTTACGTCCGCGCTTCGCCGGGGCTACTGTCTCCCCAGCGGGTGCGACTGCTTTGGCCGCTGCTGCTTTGCCGCGACCTCGTTTCGGCGCTGGTGGCGGCGGTGGCGGCGGCGGTTCGTACGGCTTCAGAAAATTCATGATCTCAGTGTGCGATCGCAGCTTGCCATCCATCAGCAGCAAAAATGCCTGGTCCATGATCTTCTGATATTCCGGCAGCTGAGCCGTGATGCGGAGTTCGGCCATCTCCGGGAAAGGCAACTTCTCTTTCACTTGCCGCCACTTTCCGAAGAAGTTTTTCAGCTTCAGGTCGACGGCCTGTTGTTTCGTGGTAAGGCTGAGAAATAAGATATTTTCCGGCGTTGCGTGCGACAGGATTTTCCACGCACCCGACGGCAGACTCGCCTCTTTGCTGGTCAACTTCTTCGCTAGATCGTGAGCACCGCTTTCCAGGTGCTTCCATTTGTCCACAAAATCGCGGCGCGGAATCATCCGCTGGATTTCAGACGTGTCCTTGTCGCCCATCCGCCGGGTCAGGAAGTACATCACAATAGGTCCGGCTTCGACCGAGTAACCCAGGTCGCTCATCATCTGGCGCGTCTTTACCACCTGCCCCAGTTCGCTGGCATCGACCTTGGCCATCGTCCAGTGAGGATGCAGGACCTTCAGCCAGCCTTCTTTATCCAAAGCGCGCATGATGTGGACCGGGTCATCTTCGTGCGCAAGTTGCTCCAATTCGTAACCGACAGCGCGCTTGCCGATATTCTCGATGTAATTGTTCTCTTTGGCCGACTCGTAGCGCGCCTGCGTCCGCTCCTCCAGCGGCCAGTGGAAGCGCGCACTCAAACGGGTCGCCCTGATGATGCGCACCGGTTCTTCCAGGAAGGCGTAATTATGCAGGACGCGCAGTACCTTGGCTTCGATGTCTGCAACCCCGTTAAAGGGGTCCAGCAGCAATCCGCGCGATCCCGGATTCAGCGATAACGCCATGGCGTTAACCGTGAAGTCACGACGCCGGAGATCTTCATTGATGGTAGCGGCAGCGACGGTAGGCGGCTTGCCGGGCCTGTCGTACGTCTCGGACCGCGTCATGTTCAACTCAGCGCGCACATTGCCCGGCATCAGCAGGTAAACTGTTCGAAGCTCGTCGTCGACACCCTGTACCGATATGCCAGCTTTTTCCAGTTCCTTCTGAAGCTTGAGCGGATTACCTTGAATGCTGAGATCGATGTCGCGGATGGGGAACCCAGTAATGAGGTCGCGAATGGCTCCGCCGGTGAGATAAAGATTCAAGCCCGCATGCCGGGCAATTTCTTGTACCAGGTTCACACCGCTTTGTTGATCCGGTGTGAGCCGGGTCTCCATACTATAGATGTAATCGGCCATCTAAATGTAAGTTTCTAAAAAGGATAACGACTGGTAAAGAGCCCAAAAACAGAACACACCTATGCACTTGAGCCGCTGGACCGATTCTTCGCCCTAGGGCCGGGGCCGCGAAAGCATTCAACCCGTTTTACTACCCTAAAAGTGGCCCTGCGGCTGCAACCTACTCTTTCGATAGAACTTAAGGGTCCTTAGTACCGGTGTCGCCGCAAAGCGAACAATAACACAAGGTTGACGATTTGGCTACAGAGCAGCTTGTTGGGGCACATTTTCAGCAAAAGTGCGACAATCGGCTGAGCGATTCGATTCGCTCCTATGTCGACCACACACAAGAAGGTGATCGTCCGCAAGATGGATCGCGACACCGTGAATGGTTACGTCGGTGCCGCATTCGTTGCTGACGGCAAAGTCGAGTTGCTGAACACGGCCGGCAATGTGGTTTCCATCGAGCTGCGCGAGGTCAAAGGCGTTTACTTCGTTCGCGAATTCGGTGATTCAGAATCGCTCACTCGCAAGACCTTCACCTCTCGGCCTCGCATGGAAGGTCTCTGGGTGCGTCTGCGCTTCCGCGACAATGAAACAATTGAAGGCATGATGCCGAACGACCTGTTGCAGGAAGGGACAGACGGCTTTTCCGTCATTCCACCTGATACCCGCTCTAACACGCAACGGATTTTTGTACCCCGCTCTGCCCTCGCTGAAATGACGGTGATAGCGGTCATAGGCGACAAGAAGTCACAGCGCCGTGGTCGCCGTCCGGAAGACACACGGCAGGTGACGTTGTTTGGTTGAAGCCGGTAGCTAGTGGAGGTTCGCGGGCTCGAGAAATATCAATTATGAAATTGGCTGAAATCGCGTCCGCATTGGGCACCACGCTGGAAAATGGAGATCCGGAAACGGAGATCAGCGGCGTTGCCGGTATCGAAGAAGCCGGCGCCGGGCAGATTACCTTTGTCGCCAATCCTAAATACGCCCCCGCCGCCAAGACCACTTCGGCCTCCGCCGTGATCGTTGCTGAGGAGTTCCCTGCCATCTCGACCGGCATGTTGCGCAGCAAAAATCCCTATCTCGCGTTTGCCAAGGCCATCAATCTCTTCTACCGATCCCCCTCGTATGAGGCTGGCGTGCATCCGACGGCCGTGATTGCACCTACCGCCCGAATTGGCGAGAAGGCCCACATTGCGGCCTACGTGGTGGTCGACGAGGACGTCGAGATTGGAAATGATGCCGTGCTGTTGCCGCACGTAGTCATTTATCGCGGCGCGCGCATTGGCAAGAATTTCTTTGCCCACGCCCATGCGGTCGTGCGCGAATACTGCACTTTGGGCGACAACGTCATCCTGCAAAATGGCGCCGTGGTCGGATGCGATGGCTTCGGCTTTGCCCGCAACGGCGATCATTGGGAAAAGATCCCTCAATCAGGCCCGACGGTGCTGGAAAGCGACGTTGAGGTGCAGGCGAACTCCTGCGTCGATCGCGCCAGCATCGGTGAAACCCGCATTGGCCGTGGCGTTAAGATCGACAACCTGGCGCAGGTTGGACACGGCTCCACAGTTGCCGAGCATACCCTTCTGTGCTCTCAGGTGGGGCTGGCAGGATCGACCGTCGTCGGCAAGAATGTCATTCTGGCCGGCCAGGTGGGCGTTGCCGGACACTGCAACATCGGCGATGGCGTCATCGTGACCGCCCAAAGCGGAACCCATGGGGACATTCCGGCCGGCGCCATGGTCAGCGGGTCTCCGGCCTTCGATCACAAAGAATGGTTGCGGGCGGTCGGCATATTCAATAAACTCCCAGAGCTTGCAAAAGCGGTTCGCTCGATTATGGCTACCCGGAAAGGCGACTCCACTCCAGGGAAAAAAGAACCGTGATTTCGCACCACCGCGCACTCGTCTAGGGCCTCTTATTAGCATCAAACATCCAGAGGGTTACTGGCGCACCCTGGGCTGCTTCTAACTACATAGACATGAACGAAGACATCTCGAATTCAGTAGCGCAACAGGCGGCCGGCCCTCAGGCCGTAACTCCCACGCCGATTCGGGTCTTGCTGCTCGATGATCGCGAAGACAATCTCGTGCTCCGCTCAGCCATACTTCGCCAGAAGGGCTATCAGGTGGTGACCTCGAGCTCGATCGAAGAGGCTGAAGCCAAACTGCAGGGTATCGATATTGCGGTTCTTGACTACCACCTGGGAGCCGGCAAATTCGGCAGCGACGTTGCTGAAACGCTGCGCCGCAAACGCCCTCACGTCCCCATCATCATTTTGTCGGCGACGCTGGAGCGCAAGTTCGGCGGCATCGCCGACATGCACCTGCTCAAGGGATACAGTTCGGTGGACGACCTGGTTTCCGCGCTGCGTTCCTTCGAAGCCAAGAAGCGCGGGCGCCCGGTTGTGGTAGATGCGCGCGATTTTTACTATTCGCGCATCTCGATGGCCATGGGCGACGACATTGTCCTGGAAATCCTCGACCGGGAAGGAACCTGGCAGTATGTGAATGATTACTTCGCCGCGATGAATAATCACAAACGAGCCTGGTTTGTCGGCAAGAGCCTGTTCGAGCAGTTTCCGCAGCTAGGCGACGAATGGCGCGACATCGTGCGCACCGTGGCCGATACTCGCGAGACCTACATCGATCGCCGTGGATTTCATGGGGCCTCCCACCTGCCTACTCAGAGCCCGCACTGGAACTGGAACGTTCTCATCTTTCCCATCAAGCTGCATGACGACCGCGATGGAGTTGTGCTGACGGCGCGATTGATTGAGAAGAAATAAGTCGCGGCGCTTCACCGGGATTGTTCATAAGACTCTCAGCCCGTCGAGGCAGGGGTGCCCCACTCATTCCTGTTTTTGGAATGAGTGGGAGTCCAAATGGCTTGACCGACTCTTGATCCCACACATTCGAAACCCGCGAATGTGTGGGGCACCCGGCTTGGCCGACTCTTGGATCCCACACATTCGAAACCCGCGAATGTGTGGGGCACCCGGCTTGGCCGACTCTTGGATCCCACACATTCGAAACCCGTGAATGTATGGGGCGCCCGGCACGAGGCACCCGGCAGTACTCAACTACTCAGTTGATCTCCCATGTGTTGCGGAGTAGATTTCCATGAGCGGAGAACTCTGCCATGGCAGCGCTTCAACTTAAACTTGGAGAACTACTCCTTGATTTGGAAAACCCGCGAATCAGTAGGGCGACTGGTCAGCGTGAGGCGCTGCAGAAGGTTATTGAGGACCAAGATCTGAAACTTGTTGTCCTCGCCGAGAGCATCGTCACAGACGGGCTAAACCCGATGGATCGGTGGCTGGTTATTAAATCTCCTAACGAGCGGGGCAAGTATATTGTGCTCGAGGGGAACCGCAGGCTCGCTACGATCAAGCTGTTGTACAACAGTGCGGTCTTGAATGATCTTGAAGTGCGAACTCCGGTGAAGAAGAGACTCGAAGCCTTATCTGACCAATTCGACCTAAATGCCATTGAACCGATTGACTGCTTTGACATAGGTGAGCGCTCTGCAGCGGCGACCTGGCTCACTCAGCGGCACACAGGTGAAAATGCGGGTCGGGGTATTGTAAATTGGGGAGGCGTAGCGACTGCCCGTTTCCGGGGCCGCGACCCTGCCCTCCAAGCCTACGACCTCGTTCTCTCATTTGGTGACCTATCGGAAGAAGAGAAGGAAGTTGTAGAAGACCGCTTCCCGATTACTACGCTTGATCGGCTACTTTCCACACCGGCGGTTCGTGAGAAAATTGGCGTGGATATCTCCGAATCGAAGCTAAAAACCGACCTCCCGCCAGCCGAGGCGATTAAACCACTTCGAAAAATCGTCCTGGACCTCGCAAATGAAACGGTTAATGTGTCTGATCTCAAATCCAGAGATCAGCAAGTCGACTATGTTTCTAAGCTGGGCAAAGATTTGCCCAATCTGAAGAAGCGTTCCGGTGTCATGAAGCCGGTTGATTCTTGGGAAGACAAGGATTTCAAGACTGCCCCTCCAAAACCAACACCCAAGCCCAGGCCGCTGGTGCGCAAGACTCTCATTCCTCGCGACTGCTATTTGACCGTCTCGAACGCTAAGATCGCGGAAATAGTGAAAGAGCTTCGCCGGCTTCCCCTAGCAGAGTATCCCCACTCAATCTCCGTACTTTTCAGGGTGTTTCTCGAGACTTCGGTTGATCACTATTTGGCCACGGCGGGAATCCCGCTGCAGGAAACAATTAGAACGCCGGGTGGGAACAAAACAAAAGACAAGTCATTAAAATCCAAAGTACAAGAGGCAATCAGTGAGTTAGTAAAGAATGGAGTTCCCAAAAGAGATCTTGATGGGGTGTCTAAAGGGATCAACGACAAGAATCACCCATTATATGTGGAAAGCCTTCATAACTATGTCCACAACCGATTCTATTCACCGACCGAACGTGATTTGAAGGTTGCTTGGGACAATACGCAGCTTTTTTTTGAGAGCATCTGGAAGTGAAATCATCCACTCCGACAGGTCGGCCTCGCCGGCTCGTGCATTACAGCCCACTTCGATACCCGGGTGGTAAGGGCAAGCTCGCGCCATATATCAAGGCGCTGATCAAGAATAATGGTCTTCTGGACTGCGCCTACGTTGAACCCTATTGCGGGGGGGCCGCTGTTGCGCTCGAGTTACTTTTTCACGAATACGTCTCACACATCCATATCAATGACTTGAGTAAACCGGTGTATGCGTTTTGGGAAAGCGTGCTCAACCACACTGACGAATTGTGCAGATTGGTGCGCGATACCCCACTGACGGTGAAGTCTTGGGATAAGCAAAAACGTATTCTTGCCAATCAGGATGATTTTGGCACTGCCCTTCTCGGCTTTGCGACGTTTTTTTTGAATAGAACCAATCGATCTGGAATCTTCAACGGCGGCATCATAGGCGGTCGAGATCAAACCGGGAATTGGAAGATCGATGCGCGATTCAACCGAGAGGAATTGATCTTCCGAATCGAATCGATTGCGAAGATGCGAGATCGTGTCACGCTGACGCGAATGGATGCCTTGAAGTTCATCATAACCAAGGTGGAGCAATGGCCTGCTAAGACGCTGATTTACCTAGATCCACCGTACTATGTAAAGGGACGGCATCTCTACTACGACTTTTACGAGCCTAAGGACCACGATCAAATTCACTCCCTGCTGGTGGGCTCTCTCATGGACAAGAACTGGGTCGTCTCTTATGACAATGTTGCTTCGATCTGTAAGCTGTACAACGATTGTCGTGGCTTCAGCTATAGTGTTAGATACAGCTCCAGAAGCGCTTGCGAGGGCTCCGAGGTTATGTTTTTCAGCGATGCGATGCAGTGGCGCCCCGCCTGATCAAATAAGAAAGGCCTGGTGGCCCAAGTTCGCGTCCGTCTATTGGACGCCGGGTGCCCCAACTCATTCGCGGGTTTCGAATGAGTGGGCCCGCGAGGCGGAATAAGTTAGCGTCAGCGGCCACTCCTGACAATTTACCTTCACCAAGCCCTCTTCGCCGCCGGCATAAGCCCGGAAGCTGCTCCATTCCCAATCTTCGGGTGCTTTTACCAGACCGCGTCTTACCGGATTCCGATGTATGTAACGCAATTTTTCAATCCGCTTCTTGGAAGTGCCGACGTTGAAATCATAGAAGCGCTTCTGCCAGATCGGACCCGTGCGGATGCCGCCATGGTGCAGCAGCTTGGTGAATCGCTCCTTGATGACTTTCATTACGACGGAAGGATCGCCCACATCCGGTTCGGTGATCAAGAGGTGAAAGTGCTCGGGCATGACGACGTAGCCGGTCACCACAAATCGATATTTCTGCCTTGCACGCTCCAAAACGCGCAGGAAGAGATCGCGGCGCGCGCCGGTTCCCAGCTCGGGTCGCCGCTTGTAACAGCTACAGGTTATGAAATGGAGATCGTGCCTGCCGTACCAGCGTTCCAGACCTTTCGTCACACTCTGAGCTTAGTTATCGGTCAGATGTGTAGTCGGTGATGAAACACACGGAGTCTCGTGATCTCCGAGGCCCACTCATTCGAAAACCGCGAATGAGTGGGGCACCCAGTGTGTGCTATCCATTTTGGGAATTGGCGGTTACCTCCGTGTTCTGGAGTGCATTTTCTTTCCGGTCCAACTCACCTCCGCGTCGTAGACTGACAGCGCGGGAGCCAGTCTCCCGCACCGCAGTGCGCTGTTCGGGCGGCGGTAGTCGATCTTTCAAAACTTGTTCTGTTATCGGCAGAGACGAACGGCGCATCGGTAACTCCTTGTTTCGTAATACTTTACCTCTAATCCCTTTGTCCGGAATACTTTGCGAGGAATCTTGTAAAGTATTGAAAAGCAATGATTTACGATGACGAGTAAATCGAATGCACACAATACTTTGGGGGTAAAGTATTGAAAACAAACATGCAAAAATAAGGGGAGGGGGAGGCGGGATAGAGGAAGACGGGGTCCAGGCGGTTTAGGTATTGGTGTAGTCAGCGAGTGCCGCCGACTGAAGTCGGCTTAAATCCACGTCCTAACCTGCACCGCTAAAAGCGGTCTCCACCCAACACACCAAATGTGAAACTGCTCCAGGCTGACCTATCGGCTGTAGAACTCCGCGATAGCGGCTACCACGCGTTGCTGCTCGTCCTCGCGCAGCTCGGGGAACATGGGCAGCGCCAGCACTTCTTTCGAGGCGCGCTCCGACTCCGGAAGATCGCCCGCTTTATAGCCCAGGTAAGTGAAGCATTGCTGCAAGTGCAGCGGCACGGGATAGTAGATCTCCGTTCCGATTCCTTGCTGGGTCAAGAAGGCCTTCAGTTCATCGCGTCGAAAAGCGCGCACCACGTACTGGTGATAGATGTGATAAGCCTCAGGCATTGTCGCCAGCAGCGCGATGGGCGCTTTCGCGCTGACCGATTGCGCGCCGTCTTGCATCAGGCCGGAACCGCCGAATAGACCGTGATAACGACAAGCCAGCATTCGCCGCGCCTGGTTCCAGTCGTCAATATGCTTCAGTTTCACGCGGAGTACGGCAGCCTGCATGGCATCGAGGCGGCTGTTCCAGCCGATCTCTTCGTGATAATAGCGTTGACGGCTGCCATGATTGCGTAATCGCCGGACGTGGTCCGCCAGTGCATCGTCATTAGTGGTGACGCATCCGCCATCGCCGTAGGCGCTCAGATTCTTGGTGGGATAAAAGCTGAATGCTGCGATCTTGCCCAACGCGCCTGCTTTCTTGTCGCGCCACTTCGCGCCGAAAGCTTGCGCCGCGTCTTCGATAAGGATGGCGTTGTACCGCTCGGCGATGTGGTCGAATCTGTCCATGTCGACGCACTGCCCGTAAAGATGCACCGGCATCACCGCGCGGGTCTTGTATGAGCGCCCACGCTTCAGCGCCCTCTCCGTCGCTTCGGGATCAAGATTCAGCGTGGCCGGATCAATATCGGCCAGAATTGGAGTGGCGCCACAGCGCACGATCGAACTCACCGACGCGAAAAAGCTGAAGGGCGTGGTGATGACGCAGGCCTCCGGTCCCACACCTGCAGCTTGTAGCGCCAGCCATAACGCGTCAGTTCCGGAGGCGCAGCCAACGCTCGCGGCCACTCCCAGGTAATTGGCCGACTCGCTCTCAAAGCCTTCGAGCTCTGGACCTCCGATAAAGTGTTGGCTGGTCAGTACACGTTCGATGGCCGCATGCACGTCGTCCTTGATCGTCGCGTACTGACGAGTGAGGTCAAGCATGGGGACGGGGTCGTGCGGCGTTCCGGAACCCGCACCTGCGAAGGTCGTCTTACCAGCGACCGTTTGGTCCGGCAATGATCGTTAAGCTTAGGGCTCATGATTTAGCTGAACTGCCGCCTTCCTATACCCCCGGCATCTTCATTCCCGCCAGCCGGCGAGCGAAACTAGGCTTGCCCATGCTCTTGAACATTTTTCGCATCTGGGCATACTGGCGCAGTAGGTGGTTCACTTCCTGCACGCTCGTTCCTGATCCACGGGCGATGCGTTTGCGCCGGCTGCCATTGATGACCTCGTGGTGCTCACGCTCGTGCGGGGTCATGGAGTTGATGATGGCTTCCACGCGGTTCAGTTGCTTCTCGTCCACTTTGTCCGCCGACTTCTGCATGTTGGCGAACGGCCCGATCTTGGGCATCATACCCATGATGCTCTGTAGCGAGCCGAGCTTCTTCACCTGCCGCAGCTGATCGCGAAAATCTTCCAGCGAGAAGCCGTCGGCGCTAAGCGCCTTTTGCGCGAACTCTTCCGACTTCTTCTTGTCGAGATGAGCTTCCGCCTTCTCGATCAGCGACAAGATGTCGCCCATGCCGAGAATGCGTCCGACGATTCGATCGGGATGAAACAACTCCAGGGCGTCGTACTTTTCTCCCATGCCGATGAACTTGATGGGCTGCCCGGTGACGTTGCGGATGGAAAGGGCCGCGCCACCGCGAGCGTCGCCATCCATCTTGGTGAGAATCACGCCGGTAAGTGTGAGCTTCTTGTGGAACTCATCGGCCGACTTCACCGCGTCCTGGCCGGTCATGGCGTCAGCGACGAAGAGGATCTCCTGCGGATTCAAGATCTTCTTCAGCGACTGCATCTCGTCCATCAACTGCTCGTCGATGTGCAGCCGGCCGGCAGTATCGACGATGAGTACGTCGCAGGCGTTGTTGATGGCCTCGCGCCGCGCTTCCTTCACCAGCCGTTCGACCGTCGCGGTGTTCGATTCCTCGACCTTGCCTTCGTAGATATGGGCCTTGATGGCCTGCGCAACGACCTTGAGCTGCTCACGCGCGGCCGGACGGTACACGTCAACCGAGACCAGCATGGGACGGTGTCCGCCGTTCTTGAGCCAGTTGGCGAGTTTGCCCGAGGTGGTCGTCTTGCCCGAACCCTGCAAACCCGCCATCAGCACAACCGTGGGCGGCTGGGAGGCGAACTTCAGCTTGGCTGCGTCTTTGCCGAGGATGGCAATCAGTTCGTCGCGAACAACCTTCACCACCTGCTCGGCGGGAGAAAGCGCGGTGAGTACTTCCTGGCCCAGCGCCTTCTCGCGGATGTGCTCGATCAATTCTTTGACCACGTTGAAGTTAACGTCGGCTTCGAGCAGCGCCATACGGATTTCTTTCAGCGCTTCGCCGATGTTTTCTTCCGTTAGCGTGCCTTGTCCACGTAGATTCTTAAAGGCACGCTGTAGCTTATCTGTAAGGTTCTCAAACATTGTCGGGAGTCCACAGCTCAGACTGGGCGGGCGAAAACCCGCAGTTTCCGCACTGAAGTCAGGATATCACGCAGTGACCTGCCTTTTTTTTGAGGCTGCGACAACAAGCTGTTCACAAACGGCACGCATGGCGCACAGTACAATCCGGGAATAAGGGGGTATTCGTTATGCTGAGGGCCTGCGCCCTTTCTGTCTTGCTCTTAGCCGCTACGCTCGGTGCGCCTTCCATGGCTCAAATCAATAACGGGAACCCACCTGACTTCGGGGACAAAAGTCATCCGCCTGCCGCTTTGCAGCGCGGTCCCGACTGGAAGCTCATGCAGGCGCAAGCCAACGATTTAAAGCAATTGAGCGATGCCATACCCGATGACATCCAGAAGCTCTCCCAGGGTGTGATTTCCAAGGACTTGAGTGAACGCCTGAAGAAGATCGAGAAGCTGGCGAAGAAACTTAGAGATCAGGTGCAGCAATAAACTCTATCGCGAGGTTTGACTGGGCACGTTACGATATACCTCGTCCGCCGCGACCACCGTGTTGCAGTGAATGGTCACCGTGTCTTCGATGCGATTTGCATAACCGCCTGCATAGGTAACCATCACCGGTATCTCACGCGCGCGCGCAGCCCGAAAGACGAGCTCGTCCCGCTGCTTCAACCCTGCGATCGACAGGTTCAACCCGCCAAGCTGGTCGTCGAAGTAGGGATCGGCGCCCGCGACATAGCAAATCAGCTGCGGCTCAAACTGCCGTAGACCGGAACTCAGCGCGTTATCCAGCCACGCAAGATATTCGGCATCGCCGCAGCCATCGGGGAGATTGACGTCGATAGACGAGGGTGGCTTGGTAAAGGGATAGTTGTTCTCCTGATGCAATGAAATCGTGAACACATCTTTACTGGAGCCTTCTGTCATGGTGGCCCGTTGCGGTCCCCAGGCGGCGGCCGGCAAAGAAGGCAACGCGTTCGGGTTGGCCTTCGGACTTCCACCGCCAAAGATAAAGGCAGTACCGTTTCCCTGGTGAACGTCGCAATCCACCGTCATGGCGCGACGAATCTTGCCGCGCTTCTGCATGGCTCGAATGGCAACGGCAAAATCGTTGATCATGCAGAAACCTTCCCCGTGTTCGGGAAATGCGTGGTGAAATCCGCCTCCCACATTGATGCAGACACCATCTTCCAATGCGCGTTCCGCTGCCAGGACGGAACCTCCCGTGTGGAGCATGAAGGCATCCACCACCTGCGGGGAGTAGGGAATTTCCATCTCCAACTCCTCGCGCGCGCTGAGGCCGCCTTCCATCAACTTGTTCACATACATCGGCGAGTGGACCAGCATGACATCGGCTTCACTGGCCGGTTCCGGGGCTACGAAGTCGGAGTCTTCGGCGACACCTTGCTGAAGCAGTCGTTCGCGAATGAGACGGAATTTGTCGGCGCGAAAAATGTGCTCGCCGATGGGCAGGAAGTACTTCTCGCTATAAACGAGCTTGAAAGGCAGCATGGGCCGACGATCCGGAACAGATGATTGTAACTCCGATGCCAAAATCCCGACTTGCGCCCAGTTAAGGCGCGCCCATCGGGTTCGCTCTGCGCTAAGATGAATCCTCCATGGCTACGGCTGCTCAACTTGTGTCGCTGCGCCGGGCTGCCGGATATAACCTGCTCGCCACTGCGGGCGTCGTAATGGTCGCCATCTTCTTGTTGTGCGCTCTGTTTGCGCCTTGGATTGCTCCGCAGGATCCCGCGCGAATCGACTTGCCGGCGCGGCTTCTGGGACCATCAGCCTCACATTGGTTTGGCACGGACGAACTGGGACGCGATATCCTCTCGCGCGTCATCTACGGCGCTCGCATCTCGATGCTGGTGGGAAGTTGCGTGGTCGCCGCGTCGCTTACACTGGGACTTATCTTCGGCTCGATCGCCGGCTACTATGGCGGAGTGACCGACCGCGTGCTGAACGTCGTCGTGATGAACGCTTTCATGTCGTTCCCGGGAATTCTGTTGGCGATCGCATTCGTCGCCTTCCTGGGGCCCGGCATCTTCAACCTCATCCTCGCGCTGTCGATTGGCGGATGGGTTGGCTACGCGCGATTAGTTCGGGCTCAGGTGCTGGCAGTCCGTGAGCGCGAATTCGTGGAAGCCGCACGCGCGTTGGGCGCAAGCGATCTGCGAATCATCGTGCGGCACATCTTGCCCGAACATTATTCAGCCCATCATCGTGCAAGCGGCGATAGGAATGGCGGGCGCGATCCTGGCCGAAGCTACCATGAGCTTCCTTGGGCTGGGCGTGCCGCCTCCGGCAGCAAGTTGGGGTTCGATGCTGAACGACGGGCGCTCCCACCTGTTCGATTCGCCCCATCTGGTGCTGTTCCCGGCGGCTGCAGTCATGCTGGCAGTGCTATCGTTCAATTTTATTGGGGACGGATTGCGGGATTATCTCGACCCACGGTCGCGAATCGAGGTTGGCCTGTAGGGGCGTGCGGAATTAGGTTATCATCCTGAGCGAGCGCAGCGAGTCGAAGGACCCCTATTGCGGCATGATTTCTCGCGGCCATAGGGGTCCTTCGACTCCTCGCTATGCTCGTCGCTCAGGATGACAACCACTCAGCACATTGGACTACCGATTACCGACCGACAACCGGCAACTGATTACTGACTACTGGTTACTGGCTACTGGTTACTTGGCTCATGACGACTGGCAACTGGCAACTGCTCCTACAACTCTTCGATCGTCACTTTGTCGTTGGTGTAGATGCAGATCTTGCCGGCAATCTTCATTGCTTCCTCGGCAATCTTGCGGGGGGTCAGGTCAGTATGCTCGAAGAGTGCGGTCGCGGCCGCCGTAGCATAGGGCCCCCCGCTGCCGATAGCGGCGATTCCGGAGTCGGGCTCAATTACGTCACCCTGCCCGCTGATAAGGAAGGTCTGGTTCTGGTCCGCGACCAGCAGCAGAGCTTCCAGCGAACGCAGCATTTTGTCGGTACGCCAGTCTTTGGCTAACTCGACCGCTGCGCGGCCAATGTTGCCGTGGTACTGCTCCAACTTCGACTCGAAGCGCGCGAACAATGAGAATGCATCGGCGGTCGAACCGGCAAAACCGGCAAGGATTTTGTCCTGATAAAGGCGACGGATCTTGCGCGCGGAGTGCTTGATGACGCCTTCGCCGAGCGTGACCTGGCCGTCTCCGGCCATCACGACTTTCCCATCCCGGCGAACACAAAGAACAGTAGTGGAGCGGATCAAACGCTTCTGTGCCATGAATGAGGTTGATTATAGCAGCGTTAAATCAGGCGCTGTCTGAGTTGAGTACCAACGACTAAGTCGACTTGAAGGCTGAAATTCGGAATTAAGATACTTTCTGTGCCTCGGTGCCTCTGGGTGAATTACTCTTAAAGTTATGGGCCGCATTCACGTTCTCTCGGAAAACGTTGCCAACAAGATCGCCGCTGGAGAAGTGGTCGAGCGTCCCGCCTCGGTAGTGAAGGAGCTGTTGGAAAACGCGCTGGATGCCGGTGCAGGCCGCATCCGAGTCACGGTCGAGGCGGGTGGCAAAAAGCTGATCCAGGTAACGGACGACGGCTGCGGCATGGTGCGCGACGATGCCATGTTGGCCTTCGAGCGCCATGCCACCTCCAAGATCCGCAATGCCGACGACTTACTGAACATTGCAACTCTGGGATTCCGTGGCGAGGCGCTCCCTTCCATGGCTTCCGTCAGCCGTCTTCGTTTGGAGACCCATGCGCCCGAAGATGCTGCCGGAACCGTGATCGAGATTGCCGGAGGCAAGCTGCTGACAGTTGAGGAAGCGGGCCTGCCTCTGGGGACCTGCATCACGGTGCGCGACCTGTTCTTCAACATCCCCGCGCGCCGAAAATTCCTAAAAGCTGAATCCACCGAGCTGTCGCACATCGCATCGCTGGTAACCCACTACGCTCTTGCTCATCCCGAGATGCACTGGGAGCTGCATTCCGCGACCAATGCCATGTTGATCGCGCCTCCCGTCGCCGACCACTCACAGCGCATCTATCAGGTGTTTGGCAAGGAGACCCTCGACCAGTTAATTCCACTGAGCGCGCTACTGCCGTTGTCGCACGTGGGTCTGCCTCAGCCGCCGCCGTGGCGGCGCGAAGAAGACTACGAAGCGCCCGTTGCGGGAGACGTAAAATTGCACGGATTTGTTTCGCGGCCGGAGATTCAAAAGCTTAACCGCAACTCGATTTTCATCTTCGTCAATGGCCGCCTGATTCGCGACCGTGTGGTGCAACACGCTCTCACCGAGGCGTACCGCAATATCATTCCTCCGAGCGTGTTTCCGGTTGTGCTGCTGTTCCTGGAGATGCCGTTCACCGAGGTTGACGTCAACGTGCATCCTTCCAAGACTGAGGTGCGCTTTCGGCAATCTTCGGTGTTGCACGACTTCATTCGCGACTCCGTTCGCGCTGTGCTGATGAAAACCCGTCCCGTGCCCGCATTCATCACAGAGATTCATGCTCAGCCCACGGCTTCGCCTTCGCTCACGCCCGGTGCGCGCGACTTCACGACTGACGAATTACAGGTGACGGCGGCCGATGCTGCGTTTGCCCTACGTCCGCCCGAGGCTCCGCCATTCAATGCGCGATTGCAGTTCGAAGGCAGCGGATTTGCTATCGAAGGAAATGCCGCAGTTCCAGTGGCCCGCTTTCCTCCGCAGACCTTTGGAGGTCCAGTAGCGGCAGCTGCAACCATGTCTCGGAGCGCCGAGGGATGTTCGGCAGTTGTGGCGGACGACGACGCGCCTGTCGGGCTGGATTCGTTGAGCACGCTTCGTCCGGTTGGCCAGATTCGCGATTCCTTCATCCTGGCGATCAATCCGCAAGGCCTATGGATCATCGACCAGCACGTCGCCCACGAACGCATTCTGTTCGAGAAAATCTGCAAGCTGCGCCTGGCCGAGTCGCCGGAGAAGCAACAACTGCTGATGCCGCTGATCGTCGAGTTGACCCCCGGCCAGATGTCGGTTTTTGCCGAGATTTCCGACGAGTTGAACTCGCAATGGCTTTGAAGTGGAACCGTTTGGCTCGCGCACCATCGCCGTCAAGACCACGGCAGCCGGGGTCACAGCGGGTGACGTCGAGCATATGCTGCATGAAATCCTGGATCAGTTCGAGCGCGAGGAGCAGGTGTTGAATCTGGACAAGATTCGCACCAGTATCGCCGCGAGCATCGCGTGCCACGCCGCGATCAAAGTCAACATGCCACTGGAGCAGCACAAAATGGAGTGGCTGCTAAGCGAGTTGGCGAAAACCGATTGCCCCATGAGCTGTCCGCATGGGCGGCCAGTCGTTCTGCGTTATTCTGTTAAGGACATTCAGCGGGCGTTCAAGAGAATCTAGCTGTCAGCTATCAGCCGTCAGCCGTCGGTTTGTCACTCCCTCGTGTGGAAAAATACTTGGGCAGTCCGACGCATTTCGGATGAAGTACCAGTTCTACAACGACGAACAGTTTTGTCCTCGATTGACAGCAGAGCCGAAGCAGCTATGGTTTTGCTGAAAGCTGACGGCTGAAAGCTGACAGCTGAGAGCCGACAGCCGATTTCTATGCACGAACAGCAACTACAGGAGCTGCGCCGGGAAAAATGGCGCTTAAACGGGCGGCCTGTCCGCACGCTGGAAGACGCGCGCGAGTTCATCGATTCGGTTGGCTTTTGCCTGCTTTATCCGCAGCGGCCGGCGGTGCTGGTACCAACTTTCGTCGGCGCGTATGCCGGCAGTGACGAACATCTGCCCGCCCGGCAAATGGCATTTGCCGATTCCAGCGCGCGCGATGCCAAGCAACTGATGGTCCGCTTGCTGCGCGATAAAGCCGCTTACGAAGCCAACGTCTTCCCTGAAAATAACTTCATCGTCTCGGCAGCGGTTTTTCCCTACTTTTACGGGCTGGTAGGAGATCGAAACCCGCGACAGGCGCCGAAGGCAGGGGCGCGCTCGGAATATTCGCCACTGGCGGTTGATGCCTTTCGCATAATCCAGAAGGAAGGGCCGATCTCCGAATACCGGCTACGGGAATTGCTGGGCGGCGACATCTCCGCTGCAGCCTTGGATCGCGCACTCGATGAATTGTGGGCCAAGCTCCGCATTACCCGTGTGGATTACAGCCAGGAGAAAGGCGTGTTCTGGGACGTCCTCTTCCGCTGGTCACCCGAGGCGGTTAAAGAAGGCATGCATGTCTCGGTGGCCGAGTCGCTGACGGCGCTGGTTTCGAAGTATCTCGACTGTGTCTTGGCCGCTCAGCAGGAAGAGGTGGAACACTTTTTCTCCAACCTCATCGGTCGCGCGCGGGTTCGTGAGGCCGTCAGCGCGCTGCAAGCTGCGCGCGAATTGAGTTTCGTTCATGTTGCCGGCCGCGTATTGCTGCAAGTTTCCTCCCTGGAGGTGCCGCCTCCTCCTGCAGCCGAGCGGAGAGTCAAACTTCAGCCGCGCTTCGCTCCGCACCCACCGCAGCCTGGCATGCCCCTGGTGCAGCGTCGACCTAGGAAATCGCTACCGAGACCAGCCCCTCCCGCCAAGGACCTCGACAAGGAATGAATGCAACCCGCAAGTTGGTGATCGCCATCGACGGTCCGGCAGGCTCCGGCAAGAGCACCATTGCCGCACGCCTGGCAAGAAAGTTCGGTTACGTCAACCTGGAAAGCGGCGCGATGTATCGTGCGTTGGCCCTGAAGGCGATGGAGCAGCAGGTTTCGCTGGACGATGGCGAAGCGCTACGTCAGTTGGCGACTGGCACCGCGATCGAACTCGAACCCCGTGGTGAAGGAAATCGGGTGCTCTTGGATGGCCGCGATGTTTCCCAGCGCATACGCGACACTGATGTGACGGCCGCGGCATCGCGCGTTTCCATACACCCGCCCGTGCGTGAGGTCATGGTGAGACGCCAACGCGAGTTGGGACGAGATGGCGGTGTCGTGATGGAAGGCCGCGACATCGGCACGGCGGTATTTCCCAACGCAGACCTGAAGATCTTTCTCGATGCCGATGAAGGTGTTCGCGCCGAGCGGCGCGTTTTGCAGACCGGTTTACGCTCTGCCGAAGAGACGCAACGGGTGGCGGAGGAATTGGCCGCGCGCGATCACCGTGATCGCACGCGTTCGGCATCGCCTTTGGTCGCCGCGCATGATGCCGTGCACATCGACACCACGCACAAGAGCATTGATGAAGTCGTCGCTGAGGTGGAACGGTTGGTGAAGGAAGTGGATAGTGGATAGTGATTAGTGGATAGAGCTACGCTGTGGTAGGGATAGTGAATAGTAGCTGGGCTCTTAAACTATCCACTATCCACTACCCACTCACTTCACCCCTTGGTTATCCGGATGTCGCCGGTATCGGTGTTGATTTGCATTTTGCTTACGCCGTTGCCCACCGCGCCCGATGCCCGCGCCGAGCCATTGCTTTCGTCTAACTTTCACGGCATCGAACTCGGAGGTGATATCGCCCTTGCTGGTGGTGGCCTGCACCTGGAATCCCGCCTTGGGTGGCAGCACCAGCGAGATGTCACCCCGCTTGCTGGAGATGCTGATCCGGCCCAGTGGCAGTTTGTCGGCCGCGTGCACTTCGATATCGCCGTTCGTGGTCTCCACCTGCAAGTCGCCGGAAACGTTCTCCATGTGAATGTCCTTCGACCGTGTAATCACGCGGCTGGGACCACTAAGATCGGTACCTCGAACCTCGTCGCCGGCAATTTCCAGATCGCCGGGCACGGAAGCAATCTGCATGTCCGACCGCGACGACTTGAAGGCCACGGTCTTGGCGATCTTGCTGAGACGTATATCGTCGAAGAAGTCGCCATTGAGATGGACCGCGCCGGCCACCTCATCGATGGTTACATTGTCGATGTGGCCTTCGACCTCGACATCCCCGGCGATCTTGGAGGCGCGCAACGAACCACTCTGCAGGCTGATGCTTACCATGCCCGCGATATCGTTCACTGCAACATCGCCATGCTGCAACGCCACCTTTACATCCGCCTTACGATCGTTGACGGTCACATCGCCGCGCTTACTGGCAATATCCAGCGTCGCGTCGCGAGGCACGAAGATGTCCATATCCGCCTGCACTCCGTGCTCGCCGGCGCCATTGGTATTGGCGTTCAGCACCACCGAATTTCCGGTCACGGTGATCTGTGGCTTGGTGCCGTCGTTGTATTTGTTGGCGTCGTTCTGGTTCTGCGCATACACCTTCTTATGCACCACCACGCGCAGAGTGTTGTCGTCGGCCGGAGCAATGTTCAGGCTGCCGTGATCGCACACCACGCGCAAATTACCCCGCGCGGGAAACGCCTGCTGCACCGTGTCATCGAAGGTGTAGGCGGTTCCGAAGATGCCGCCGAGGTCGTCGTCCATCTGCATCTGGTTACGGACGCCACCCCAGTCAATGTCTGAGCTGTAATGCGCAGAGAGGCCGGCGATGACGATCAAAATCAGAAGCAGAACGGTTCCTGCTCCCAAGCCACCTCGGCGGTAACCTTGGCGCTGCCCCATGGAATACTCAATCAGCCGGATCACTCCAAACAGAATGAGCAGCAGCGGCCACCAGCGGCCGAAAAAGTGCCAGATGGGAAACCGGACTCCGAAATTCCGCAGCAGAAATATCAGCCCGATGACGATCAGCACCAACGGTCCCGCGATCGAACGCCGATAGCGGTAAGGCGGCGGCACCGGCGCATGATACTGCGGCGGCGGTGGTGGCGGCGGAGGATAAGCATTCTGGCTAGCCATTGCGCACCTCCGGATCGTTAGGATTGTGCCAGTTCTCCCCCGCCGTGATCGAGCCAGCCGGTGGAACCGGAGGCGGCGGGACGATCGGCGGTTGCGGCGGATATGCTGGCGGCCCCGGGGGCATCGGTTGTACAGGCCGCCCAGCCATTCCGGGATAATCGCGCGGCACATGACCCTCCGGGGAAGCGTTGTGTTGCAGGAACATGATCAGACCGATTACGATCAACAGTGCCGGCCAGGTGCTGCCAAAGTCCATCCAACGCGAGTGCCCTAGCTGGTCAAGGAGGAAGAGCACGCCGATGGTGATAAGCACAGCCGGTCCCATGTAGCCGTGAGCGCGGCAACGAGCGCATGAACAATGGGGGTTATAGCGGTATCTCATGATGTCCTCCTCACCAGCCCATCCCGCGCCGGCGCATCAGCACACGAATGCCGATAGCGATGAGCACGAGCGGCCAAAACCGCCATAAACGATCGAGGTTCAGTACATCCATCTCGTTCAGCAAAAACAGCACACCCAGACCGATCAGGATGAAAGCTCCAATCGGGATAGAGGAACGCCCACAGCTCTCGTCCGGTTCGCCTTCCTCCATCATGGCAGGGTCACCGCCAGCTACGGGCACGGCGCTGCTGGTCGGCACGGCGCTGGCACTTACACCAGCGCTGGGGACGGCCGCAGCGTTCGCCGAAGAAAATAGGCGGTTAAGGCCGAGCGGATCTGGCGCGGGCAAACCCATCTGGCGAGCACGGGCGGTCTGATATGCCTCGATCGGCATATAGATTACGAATGCCGCGATGCCCAACCCGAAGATGCCATTCACGTGAGCGGTCATCCAGATCAGGGTGGCGAAGATCAGCACGTGGATGAAGCCTTTGCCGAATTCACCGTTGTACATGGCCCCAACCCCGGGAATGAATCCCAGCAGCGCAGCCAGTCCCGGACTTCCAGTTCCGGTTTGCGGTTCAGCGCCCGGCGGCACGGCGGTAGTACCGGGCGGCGGCACGGTGCCGCTCAAGTGCGAGGCCAAACACTCCTCGCAGTAGATGACGCCACGGACGTCTCGCACGCAGCTACTGCACAGTGGTTTCCCACACGTACGGCAGAATGCGACTGCGGGAACATCGACATGATTGGCGCAGTTCATGCGGTTCTCCTGTTCAGCCGGGCCTGATGGGTCAATTCCTTGGTCAATTCATTCATCAATTGTCTATTCCCAGCCGGCGACGCGGCCAGCTCGGGCTGACCTTCGTCACGGCTGTAATTCTGGTTATTGCGATTCTCGTTTTGCCGGTTATCGCTCTTCGGTTGCGCCTTGGGGGCAGGTTCCTCCTGCTGCTTCTCAGGAGTCGCGACCCGGCGCAGGTCATGCACCCGTGATTCGATCTCATATACCAAGCGGATGTTTTCGTAATAGCGAATCACCCGTGCTTGGGTTGAGTAATACGCCTTGGTGATACCCCTGGAGCTCAAGTCCATGCGCCGCAGATCGCTTATGTGCAAGCCCGCGATGCTGAGCAACAAGGTGATTGAGAAAAATGCCATACCAAACGACATGGCGAAGCGCGGCGTTGCAACCGGAGCGAAGATCGGCGCCAACCGGCCCTTGAGCTTATCCAGCCAGCCATCGCCGCGCGGCGCCGCCATAGCGTGCTCGGACGGAAGCGCCCCTATGGTCTGCGTCAGAATATTGTGCACCAGGTTGCGCGGCGGCTCGACCTCATCCAGCCCCTTCAGCCAGTGCATGCCCGCCGTAGCCTCTTCGACCATAGCCCGACATGCGGGGCAGGATTTTTGGTGTGCTTCGAACGCGGCCAGCGTAGAGCCGTGCAGAGTGCCATCGATGGCTTCGGCCAACAGGCCTTCGCACTCGACGCATTGCATTCCGGATTGGTTCTCGCCGTCCATCAGTTCACCTGTCTGTAATTACGTTGTAACAGCCTCGCAAGTTCCGTTCGTCCCCGATTTATGCGACTTTTCACAGTACCCTCGGGAACCTTCAGTACTATGGCAATGTCTTTGTAGTCCATATCTTGGAGATCGCGCAGGATGACCGCCTCCCGCAGCTCCGGCGAGAGCTTTCGCAGCGCTTCGTGGACCAGCTTCTGGGCCTCCTGGCTGCGCACCCTGGCTTCGGGACCAGCAGAACGATCTTCCAGTTTCTCCGCCAGGGTCAGACCGTCTTCCTGATTGCTGGCCGTCCCGTCCAGAGAATCGGTTACCCGGTCGTACTTTCCTTTCCGAAAGTGATCAACCAACAGATTTCGTGTGACCGTCGTAACCCATGTCATAAGCGAAGCCCGCGTGGTGTCGAAGGTGCTGAGCGTTCTATACATCTTGATAAATACTTCCTGAGTCAGGTCCGCCGCATCATCGGCAGATCCTGAAAAGCGATAGCAGATGTTATAGATCCGGCGATGATATAGCTGAACGATTTCCTGCCACGCCGCAGCGTCGCCGGCGACACAGCGACGGACCAGGGCATTGACGGCTTGGATATCGTCCAATCAGCGCTCCGAGGGGCGTGACTTCTGCCCAATCCCACTCACTGCTAAAGAGTTATACGAAAGGCGCGAGCAGACGTTCAGTCGATTTGGGCAGATTGCGCCCGCACAGGCGCTCGCCAGAAACTCCCGCACGCGCGGATGGTTTTCGCCTGCATTGTAGCAGGGGTGAGAAGGGACTTTGTTCGGCCGGGCGCACCAGGAGGATTCGGGCGCACTTCACCGCGTACCGATCTTGAGTATTTTCCGACGCTGCTACGCCGCAGGCTCACCCCTTCGACGAAGCCGCGACCAATGGTGCCTACGGTAGTCGAAATCCGTCAACCCTGTGATCGCAGTTTGCCCCAAGGCACGAATCTTGAAAAACCTCGCCTCGGGTTCATCCCTAAAGTTCATGAGACGTGGCATCGCAGCCGTCAGACCCGAAAGGGCAGTATCGATCCGTCCGTGGTTTTTATAGCTAATCACCCGGAACGCGCCGCCGGGATAATCCGTCAGCAAGCTGTTGGCGGCGGTCGCTCCTCCGCAGATCAGAGAGCTGACGGCCGCGCGTCTGTTGCGCCTCCACAATAAGGCGCCCATCAGCATGAATGAACCGGCGACCGCGTAATCAATTATTGCGTGCGGCCGAGGTTTAATTACTTTTGGCAGCTTACCAGCCGCCATCTGCAGACCAATCTGCATAACGGGCATGATGTACCTCGATTTCCTCGAATCGTCCTTTTCTTAACGATTGATGGGCTTGAAACTCGCGGAGTTGTACCCCGCCGGGACTCCCCTCCAGGCTTTAGACTACTCGGCTGGGCTGCCCTGGATCAAACGCAGATGGCCGATTGCCTCCGAGATTCCGGATGCCCGCTCGATATGTACGACCAAAGTGGCATGTTGGTACACCCCAATGTGTCGTAGATCACACTCTACCCAGTGGTACAACTGCTATCTAGGTAGAGTAGGAGTTCCTTTCCGCGTCACGCAAACGCGGGCGGACTTCCATTGAAAGGTGCATTCGCCGCCCCGAGTTCTATACAGCAAACCGGGATTCGCCGGTTGATGGGCAAGCGCCGACGCAATCTGCGGCCCGCAAAGCATTCGACACGCCAGGAACATTGCAGTCACGTTGCGGCAGGATAAGGGACTCGGGAAACGCCACCACCTTTGCGCGGATCTGGCCGGATGCCGCTTATCGTCATCATCGCGCTCTTAGCTTCCTCACTGCTTTGGCTGCTCCGACTCAAGCTTAACGGTGATAGGGAGGTGGTGCGCCTGCGCCACGAGCTCATGGGAGCATCGGCGCGCTTGAGCGACACGCAAAACGAACTGCAACTCCTGTTCTCCGCAAATCCTTGTCCCATGTGGGTTTATGACTGCGCGACCTTGCGCTTTGTCTCCGTAAACGATGCCGCCGTGCAAACCTATGGTTTTTCCCGCGAGGACTTTCTCAGCATGACCCTGATGGATATCCGTCCTCCCGAGGAGGAACCGGCGTTACTGGATTGGGTGAAGCAAATCCAGCCCGGCTTTAACAGCGCTGGAATCTGGCGCCACCGCCGTAAGGATGGCAGTTTTCTATTCGCCGACATCAAAGCATTCGCATTCGAGACAAACGGCCGTTACCAGGAACTGGTAATGGTCAATGACGTTACCCGGCGCACCTTGATGGAGGAGGCGGTGAGGCAATCGAAAGCCTCGCTTCAGTCCCTAGTGGACAACGCACCCTTCGGTATCGTTCGGAGTTTACTCGAACAAGATCGTTTCGAGAGCTTAAATCCGGCCATGCTGAAAATGCTGGGCGGATACAGCCTTGACGAAGCCATGGCCCTGGAAATCTCAACTCAGGTCTATTCCGATCCCAAGGATCGCGAACGGATGATTACGATCCTTAGGCGCAATGGAATCATTCAGGGTTGTGAAGTCACTCTGGTTCGGCGTGATGGCGGCAAGGTGCCGGTGCGAATTTCTGGTTCGATCACCCGCGACGCTCACACAAACGGTGACTACTTCGCCGGTTACATCGAAGACATGACTCAGCAGAGCGCGCTGGAACGACAGGTCCGTCAGGGGCAGAAACTGGAAGCGGTGGGCAGGCTGGCAGGAGGGGTAGCGCACGATTTCAATAACATTCTGGTCGTCATCAAGCTCTCCATAGAGTTACTGCTTGCTCAAACCACTCCCGATAGCCCGTTTAGCAAGCCGCTGTTGCAAGTCTCCAACGCCGCGGACCGCGCCGCTGCCCTCACCCGGCAGCTGTTGGCGCTCGGCCGTCAGCAGATCATGCAGGTCCGTGTCATCAATGTGAATTCGGTGGTGAGCGAGACTTCGCTCATGTTGCGCCGCATCATCGGAGAAGATATTCGACTGGTGACCAAGCTGTGTGACACGCTGCAGAATTCCCGGCTCGATCCTGATCAGGTTGGGCAGGTGATTCTCAACTTAGCGGTCAACGCGCGCGACGCTATGCCCGAAGGCGGCATGCTCCATCTCGAAACATCCAATGTTGAGTTGGACAATGCGTATGCCCAGGAACATCCACCCGTCCAGCCCGGGCGCTATGTGATGTTGGCAGTTAGTGACACGGGGACCGGTATCGACAAGTCGATTCTGCCTCGCATCTTCGATCCTTTCTTTACCACCAAGGAAGTTGGCAAGGGAACTGGCTTGGGGCTTTCGATCGTCTATGGAATCGTGAAACAGAGTGGGGGTTACATCTGGGTCTACAGCGAATCGGGCCATGGCACAACGTTCAAGCTATACTTCCCCGCGATTACCGCACCCCTGGAAAATCCGGTTGAGCACAGCATGCCGACCGCTCGTCCGACTGGCCAAACCATACTGATCGTAGAAGACGAAGCCATGATTCGCGGCAATGTTCGCGAGTGCTTGCAGCAGTTGGGCTACCGGGTCCTTGAGGCGGAAAACGGAGAGGCCGCGCTACAGGTTTGCGACGATAGCAACCGCAAAATCGATCTTGTGCTCACAGATCTGGTGATGCCGGGCATGGGAGGTTACGAACTGGCGGGCCAACTCGCCAAACGTCACCCTGCGGTGCAGATGTTATTCATGTCCGGCTATACGGAAGACAGCGCGGCGCGACGCGAGATCCTGTCGCAAGGTAGTGCGTTTCTACAAAAGCCATTCAGCGTCGCGGACCTGTCGAGTGCAATTCACTACGCTTTGGCCAGAGGTGCAGTCACCGCCTAGATTTTGCAAGCGCTCGCTGACGGTTTGACCACTCGGCGAAAACGGATCCGCTCGCGCAAGCTTTATTCCGCGCGGAACAGTCCGGCCCATGAATCATCCAGGTTATTCCAGCGATCTCCTTCCAGCCACTTAGCCTCCGAGTCCGGCAGGTACAAAATGCCGTGCCCTTTTGAGCAAACCATTTCGGTTCCCGACCAGTTGAACAAGATGTTACCCGGAGCGCCGATCCGGATGGGAATGCTAAGGCGCCACAAGCAAACCCGGCAACGCTTTTGTTGATCGTGGATCGACCAGGACAACGGAGCTATCGAAAGAATAAGAAACAGCCATAAGGCCACACCATCTACCATGGGATAAACCGATCCAGTGAGGTAAACTGCCAGGGAATGGACGCTGACCCAAGCCAGCAGGCAGGCAGCGATCAGCAACAGCGCCGACTTTGCCACGAAGAACGCCCACCAGCGGAAGCGTTGGGCCAAACTTAGCGGCGCCCCTCCTAACCCCGCGCCTTCGCGCCGCGCGTAGACAATCGCCACCGCACTCGCGATTGCCAATAATAAGAACAGAACGTAGGAGACAAGAGTGCGGCGCATCTCCGCCTTGGCCGATGTCACAACCAAGAGGGACGCGGGGAAGATATATCCGGCATTCTCGCTTCGATCCGTCAGGTCGGATTCAACTCGCGCCTCCGTCGCTCCCGGTTTCATCAAGGCGACGGCGCCAATGCGTTCGACGAAGTTAGTGAAAGGTGCCGACGCTGAATCCAACAAAGTCCAGACTTCTATGTCGGAAGAGAGCAGGCGGAAGTTACGAGGCAGAACTCCGATGACGATCTTTTCGTTGCCGTCAACCACGATTCGGCGGCCGATCACGCTCGGGCTGCTGTTGAACTGAAGGGACCAGAGTTCATTGCTGATTACGACGCAGTTGGGACAATTCTGCCCATCGCCGCTTTCGAACGTGCGGCCCAGTCTTGTCTTAACACCCACAATGTCGAAGAAGTCAGAAGCCACGCGGGCGGACAAGATCGGGACCGTCCGCCTTCCGGCTACAAGTTTGCTCGGTCCCCAGGAGTAAGGCGCGACCGCATCGAGCAACTTACTGGTCTTCCACGCAGAAGTAAGGTCCAGCAGCGTCTCTGACCGGAATCGCCTGAATTTACCATTCAGGCTGACGATGCATACCCGCTCAGGTTCAGATACGGCCGACGAAACTAACGACCGCACCATCGGGATAAATCCTCCTCCCCAGATAATCGCTACGACCAGTACGGCGATTACCGTCAGGCAGGTTGCAGGCGCGCGCCGCAGCTGATCGATGCGGCGGAGGAATTCTTTTCTCTCGTAGCGGGTCCAAAAGGCCTCGAAAAATAAGCTCCAGCAGTACCTCGCCAATTCGATTTTTTTTTCGCGATTAAGTTGGCCTGACTCGGCCAGGAAATGGCACCAATGCCAAAGATGGCCCATCTTTGCTGCCCGCCATTCGCCGCGTTGAGCGCCCGGCACAAGCCAGCCGGCAAGCCATACCAACGCGCGGCATCCCCAGATGGTCCTCCGCAATGGATCAGACAACTGCATGGTTCTCCACCAAATAAGATGATTAGACACAACAATCCGTCACTCAGTCCAGTAAAGAACATTTCTGACCTTGCGAATTGCGAAGGGTCATCTTGCAGGGCCGGTTCCGGGAGGCATGCCCGGGACCCATGCGACCGTTTTCCCGCAATTATGCATCGCATTGACCAAGCAACTGTGCAGTAGCTCACATCCACTATTGGCCCAAAACAGATACGATAGATTTGATGACTTCCACGACTGGATTAGCTGGTATTGGTCCGGGAAGAGTGGCAGCAGTGATTCACGCCTAATTATTTCGAAGGGGAAAATCAATATGGCCGAACCAAGTTACGAGGAACTGAAAGCCAGAGTTCAGGAATTGGAAAAGCAGTCTCAGGGGCGTAAGCGAGGCGCGCTGGAGTTTAAAGTCAGCGAAAAGGGCGGCATGAGTGTATATGGCCTGGGACGCTTTCCGGTCACCCTTTATTACGAGCAATGGATCCGGCTGCTCGACCAAGCCGAACCAATCCGTGAGTTTCTGGAAGCCAATAAGGCCGGCATGAAGTTGAAAAACCCGGAGTGAGTTGTCGTTTTAAACTGCCACCTGCGGCCCCCTCGTCCACCGGCGAAGCCTATTTATTGCCGCTGCCGTTGCTGGGATCGAAGGGCGGCGCGCACATAATCGGCGCGCGGACCTGTTGGTTCCTCGGCCAAGAATATTTGTAGTTCGGCGAGTGCCTCAGCCCGCCGGTTTTCCTTGTCGTAGGCACGCGCGGCAATGTAGTGCACGAACGCCGGGTGTGTCTTCGACGAAGCATGGGATTGATGGGCACTCGCGATGGCAGCATCGTAGTGGCCGTTCATATACTGAGCATCCGCCAGCAACATCAGGCTCTCGGGATTGTTGGGATCCACGCTCACTGCCTTCTCCAGCAGAGGTTCGGCTTTGGGAAAATTTTTCTCCCGCAGGTAAAGCTTCGCAAGGTTTACGTTTGGCGCGGCGAAGTGATCATCCAGGCCGATGGCCTTTTCCAGCGCCGCCTGCTCATGACCGGCATCGTTCATCCGGGCATAAAGCACGCCCAGATTGTTGTAGGCCGCGGCATAGTCGGAATCGATGGCGATGGCCTTATTCAGGTGCGCCAGCGCTTTTTTCCAATCGTGCTGCGCCATTGCCTCATTGGCATTGTCAAGTTCCTTCCGCGCTTTGGGAGAAACATTCAGTTCGGCTGCTGAAACCATCGAAGATTTCGACCCGACCGGCTGGGGACCGGAATCCTCCAGGCGTCGCACGGTAATGTATTGGGACTGCGTGCCCTTACGTTCATCTACTTCGAAGAGCGGGCTCTCGGTGGTCTGAATGCCATCGCCGCTCACGACGACATGGTAATCGCCCACACGAACGGCCCTGAAATCTGCCTGGCCATTGGAATTCGTGAAGGTATTCCCCATCGGCGTGCTACTGGAACCATCCATCAACTGCACTAGTAAATTGGGTCCGGCCGCGCGATCATTGTCGTAAACAATGTGCACGTGCACGCTTCCCATCGAGGGTCCGCCTGCCCCCCCTCTTAGCTGGGCTTGCGCAGATGTGAGAAGCGAAAAGACAAGGGGAGCGATCCAGCGACGATATCGCATAACTGCCTCCCTGAGATCGCGCAGCGGGAGACCGGCAATCTCAAGAGCGTCGGGTCGATCTCGGCGGTCGGACTTTACGAGAGACCCGCACGAAAAAGCAAATCGCAGGACGAAGAGGGATCCAGCGGCTGCGCCCCACAATCAGCATCCTCTAATTGGCGCGATTCTACACCCGTCCTAACGCGGCCTGTCAATAACTTTAGAGACCGCGCCGGTTCAGGCCTGCTCTGCGGGAGGGGCCGGTGTGACGGGCTTGCTGTTAGTAGTGCCGCCGAAAGCAGATTCCCAATCGGTGTATCCGCGAAGTTCGCGTAGAGTGGCGCTTTAAACGCCGCGTCAAGGCTGCTCCTTGTATGGTTAGCCTGAACGCGGACGTGAAAGGTCCGCTCTACCCGGACACAACAACTGAGGAACCGCTCTAATCCATAACGACATCGGTCGTCCCTTCAGGGTGGCTTCTGAATGCAAAACCAGGAAAAGCAAAGGGGGATATGGCGGGCGACTTGCTGACGAAACAGAACTCTGGCGCGCCCGGAGAGATTCGAACTCCCGACCTATTGCTCCGGAGGCAATCGCTCTATCCAGCTGAGCTACGGGCGCGCTCCTGAAAATTATACACGCGGGTCACGGTAGTTTCGGGGTCTTACTTCAACTCGATCCGTTCGCATGACAGCACCAGCTCCTCAATGGCAACATCAGTCCCTTTGCCCGACAAGGCAGGGCCCGTATGTTTCACGGGACGCGTCCCGTGCAGTGTCCACACCTGCACCGGTTGCCGACTCTCGTTGTGTAACGTGATGGAGACAACACGCCGGCCGCTCGGATGCCCATCCTTCACCTGCTGCAGCCATTCCTCCAAAACGCTAAGGTCGCCGATAACTCCACGCTTGAGGGTCACGTCCCCGACCTTGTACGTGCCCGTAATTTTCTTTGGATTGTCGCGCTGATCCGTTGTAGAGGAGTCCGATGGATTGTGCTGGAGTCCACTGATCTCCTGAAATGCAGCGTCCGGGTGCTGGCTAGCCGTGCTGAAGTAAACGTGAAAGTTAAACTGCGAATAAGGACGTTCGCGTGGCAGGGCCATGCTTCCCTCCTAAGGGGCTTTTTGGAAAAGCCGCCTCGACGGATACAAACAGTCGTCAAGTGCCCAACCGACGACCGTTCACGATTCTATCCACTAATTCCTGCTCCCTCACAGCTTCGGCAATACGATGCCCTTCTGGCCCTGATACTTCCCCTTCTTGTCTTTGTAGCTGGTCTCGCACTGTTCGTCGGACTGGAAGAAGAGGATCTGGCATAAGCCTTCGTTAGCGTAGATGCGCGCGGGCAGTGGTGTGGTGTTGGAGATCTCCAGCGTGACGAAGCCTTCCCACTCCGGCTCGAAAGGGGTGACATTGACGATGATGCCGCAGCGCGCGTAGGTGGACTTGCCCACGCAGATCGTCAGCACGTCGCGTGGGATCTTGAAGTACTCCACCGAGCGCGCCAACGCGAACGAGTTCGGCGGCACAATGCAGACATCGGAATCCACGCTGACGAGCGAGCGCGAGTCAAACTTTTTCGGATCGACCACAGTGCTGTTGACGTTGGTGAAGATCTTGAATTCGTCGGCCACGCGCAGATCGTAGCCGTAGGAAGAGAGACCGTAGGAGATGACGCCTTCGCGGACTTGCTTCTCCGAAAAGGGATTAATCATATCGTGTTCCGTGGCCATTTTGCGAATCCAACGGTCACTCTTAATCGACATGGGTCTCCTTGGACGGCACAGCGGCCGGATCGTTTGCGGTCGATGATTAGAAAAGCCATCTTACGGAATGCGACTGTTGTTGACAATGGGGCTGGGCTTCACTACGATTCGCCCATCGGCTTGTAACCCGAAGTCAAGCTAAGACTTAGCGGAAACCGGGCGGTTCATTTAGAATCGCATTGTTCCTGCGGTTCGGACTATTCTCTCCCTGCGAGCGGAAATTGCGGAGCCACTTGTGATCAAACTGGATCTGATCAACGAAGTTGTCACCAAGACCGGAGTCACCAAAACCAAGGCCGAGACGGCGGTTGAAACCGTATTTGAGAGCATGAAAAAGGCGCTGGCGCGCGGCGATCGTATCGAGTTGCGCGGCTTCGGCGTATTCACCGTCCGGCCGCGCAAGACCGGCATTGGACGTAACCCCCGCACCGGCGCCGAGGTCAACATTCCACCTGGCAAAGCGGTTCGCTTCAAGCCTGGCAAGGAACTGCAATCGATCGAGTAGCCACCGTGGCCACGCTTACGGCATGGCCGAACGCCGTGGCGCGAAATGTGTGGCCCGGCCGTGACGACCGGAGGCGCGTGCCGGATACTCGTTTTTCGCGCACTTCGTCTATCATCCAAGTACACGATGTCTGATCCCACGCCTCCGATCTCTTACACCTTCGAAGTTCCCGCTCGTCCGCCGGTCTATATCGTCGCGCCGCGCCCCCGCCGGCCGTACTGGGTGCACATCTTATTGCTATTGGTCACCCTGTTTACCACCCTGACGGTCGGAGCGCGCCTGGAATACAACTTCCTGCACAACCTGCCGGCGTTTACCGAGGATTCAGTGGTGCTGCCGCTGTTTCACTTGAAGTGGCTGCTTCAGCACCCGGCGAATCTGGTGCTTGGTATTCCCTTTTCGATGACGCTCATGGGCATTCTGCTGGCACATGAATTCGGCCATTTCGTCGTAGCCAAGAAAAATGGCGTCTATGCAACTCTGCCTTACTTTATTCCGGCGCCGACGTTGATCGGTACGTTCGGTGCGGTCATTCGCATCAAGTCGCCGATTCGCTCTCGCCAAGCCTTATTCGACATTGGCATCGCCGGACCAATCGCAGGGTTTGTCGTCGCGCTTCCGGTGCTGTTCTGGGGTCTCGCGCTTTCCAAGCCGATGCCGCCAGCGGCAGCCGACTCCGCGCTAAACCTTGGCTATCCTCTCATCTTTAGTCTCGTGCACCGTGTTTTGGCGCCGCTCACGCCGCACGCAGTTGCACTTGGCAGCCTGTACCTGCACCCAGTCGGAATTGCGGCGTGGGTGGGGATGTTCGCTACTGCGCTGAACCTTTTGCCCGGCGGCCAACTTGACGGTGGCCATATCATCTATGCGGTGGCGCCGCGGGCCCACAAGTGGGTGACGCGGTCCAGCATTCTCGCGCTCATACCGCTGGGTATATTTTTTTGGCCAGGATGGCTCGTGTGGGCGTTGATTCTGGGATTTACCGGACTGCGGCATCCCAACGTTCCGCAATGGCCTCCTCTCGACCGCAATCGCCGTTGGCTAGTGGTGCTGGCGGTGTTGCTGCTGGTATTGACTTTTGCGCTGGCACCGATTCGCGGCTACACCGTCCTGGGAAGTTAAAGTGATTCTGCGAATTTGCGTCGCGCTCTGAAGCGCGTGAGTGAGAAGTTGTTTTGAGTCGGCAAGGAGCACGCTAGCCCATGGCGACCAGCACGCCGGTTTCGGCCATGAAGGGTTCCGTCCTCGGAGTCATCCTTCACGACGTCTGTGAGGAGATCAGACTCGAGCAATTGCGCGACATCCTCGGTGCGCGGCGAGTCGAGCCCAGCTTTAAGCACGCCACTCCGGACTATGTACGATTTGAGAACCCACCTGTTGTTGAGCGGCTCGAATGTGTGGTGTTGACCACCGGCGAGAAGCTCATTCCGCAAATCAAGTATTACGATTATGGCGTCGTCAGCGTACTGTTTGAGCTGGGATTCGAGGCTGACTGGGAGACCCTGGTGCAGCTGGCGGCTCGCTGGGTCCCGAACCCCGAGCTCGAGCGTCAGGCACAGCAGATCATTCGTGGCCGGCTCGATCGCATCGCGCCCGCATTGGTGCGTCCTTACCGTGAGTGGCTTAGCGAAGACTATTACATTTTCACTCTGAGCAATGTTCCCGGGCAGCCGCGCGGCTCCGACCTTCTTACCCAACGCGGCCCGGAGATTGCCCAGATACTGCGCGGCGAAATCTTTCCGCTCGCGCGCCAAGAGAATGATGATGTCCTCCAGGCCAGCCTTTCCTACTATCCCAACGATCTGGTTGTGGTGGGATGGAATGCCGCGCTGGTTTATGACACACCGGCCGGCGCCGAAACTTCGGTCCAGATTCTGGAGTACGTCAACTCGCAGCTGCTAGAGTTTCGCCATTATGACGAGTTGCTCACTCGTGAGTTGGCTGGCGTGTACACATCCTTGAAACATCACGCTGGCTTGTGGCGGCGCTGGCGTATGCGCGGAGAGGCTTCGCGGCTCAACTCCGTGACCGTCGAAGTCACCGAGTTGGTAGAGCGCTCCGACAACGCCATCAAATTTGTCAGCGATATGTTTTCCGCCCGCCTGTACCGGCTGGCAGCCGCTAAGGTCGGCGTTCCGGAATACAAAAATCTTGTCAATGAGAAGCTTCGCACCGCCGAAGGACTGTATCGCTTCCTGGTGGACGAGTTTCATCAGAGCCGCGGTTTCATCCTGGAAGTGATGGTGGTGATCATCCTGGTCATCGAACTGGTTTACCTGTTCCGGGGAAAGTATTAGAGTCACGGCGAAAGTGGTCGATGATGGATTTAGGAGTTGTCATTACTGGTGTCGGATTTTTTGCCGATCGTTCACCAGGCCTGTCTGCGACCGCTACCCAGGGAGGACCTATGATGCTTGACCGTTTCACCAAAGCAATGTTGATTGTTATCGCGGTTCTGCTTGCGATGATCGCCTTTCGCCCCATCGTCCATCCGGCACCGGTGCAAGCGCAGGCGAGTGAGGCTTATCCCTTTTACATCGAACCGGGCTTCACCACATTGCGCAAGCCCGATGGCACTGCGCAGGTGTATGGCAAGGTCGCCATCGACATGCGTAACGGAGACATCTGGGGATTTCCCACGATCGTGCAGGGCCCGTACCCAGTTGATAATGCCAAGCCCACACCTCCAAAGTCGCATCCGATGTACCTGGGGAGATTTATGTTCAGCGAGGCGACGAAATAGCATCGCGGCAATCCCCGCGCCGGCGTGCCATCCGGACACTCGGTGGCTATAATTTCTTTAGGAGCGATTTTCCGGTTCGATGAAGATTGCAGCCTGGATTGTTCTCGCCACAGTTCTTAGCCCCTGGTGGGGCACCGTCTCCGTCCGTGCGGCGGCCGCCGACACCAAGAGCGCGAACGTTACTGTCACCGGCGACAAGACCTGGATCGACACCGGCATGGACGTTAACGCCGGTGACAAGCTCCACATCACGGCGACCGGCACCGTCACCATGGGCAACAATACCGGTGTGACGCCCAACGGCGTGCAGCGCGGATGGGTGGACACTTTGCGCCCGCTGATGGTGCCCAGCGCGGGACGCGGCGCTCTGGTCGGGCGTATCGGCAACAGCGATGCCGCCACGCCCTTCCTGGTCGGCGCCGATGGCACCATCCTGGTGCCCTTTGGCGGACGGCTGTATCTGGGGATCAACCAGGACCAAACCCAGGCTCCCGACGGCAAGTACCAGGTTCATATCGACCGCATCGCGTCCAGCACCGCGACCGCCAGCGGCGCTGCTGCCGGAAAAAGCAATTACGACTTCAAGCCTCTGTTCGCCACGCTCGACAAGAATCTGCCCTACCGCGTGACCGACAAGCCGGAGGGCGGCAATCCGGGAGATCTGGTTAACTTCGTAATCATCGGGTCGCAGGAGCAGGTGACTAACGCCCTAAAAGCTGCGGGGTGGATTCCGGCCGACAAAACCAACACCGACGCAGTGGTCAGCGCGCTGATGGCGACCTTGCAGAAGAACTCTTACATGGCCGTGCCGATGAGCATTCTGTATCTCTTCGGCCGTCCTCAGGATTTCGGTTACGAACGCACCGAGCCGGTTATGGTGGCGGCGCAGCGCAATCACTTCCGCATCTGGAAAGCGCCCATCAGCACTCCGCAGCAAACCATCTGGGCCGGCGCTGGAACCCACGACATCGGCATCGAGCGCGACCAGCGCTCGGCCAATGCGATCACCCACAAGATCGATCAGGATGTGGACAATGAACGCGACTTCATCGGCGCCACCTTGCAGCAGGCTGGATGGGTACAGGCGATGGACTACATGACGCGTACCAACCCAATCAAGGAAACCAAGACCGCCACCGGCGGCAGCATCAAATCCGATGGGCGCGTGCTGGTCATTGTGCTCAATACGACGCAGAAATAGGGGTCAGTCGCCAGCCTTCGACCGCCAGGATTCTGGTGGATCACCGCAGCTCTGCGTACTCGGCTTTAGCCTGGACGAGGATGGGGATGTCAGGATCGGCGTTTTTCCAGAGCGTGAGGAAATCCTGATAGGCGGATTTGGCCTGCGCGGTATCGCCTGCGAGCGCGTAGGCGCGGCCGAGTTGTAGATACACGAGCGCGCCCAAGACAAAATTGCCGACCAGTCCGCGATGGTTCACTAGCTTCTGAAACTCCACCGCTGCTTGCTTACCTTCGCCCGCTCTTAAATACGCCTGCCCGCGCACGTAAGCCGGGTACAGCGTTTGAGACGAAGCGGACCCCATCTCATAGGGATTTGCCGCCCGTAGGATCTCGATCGCGGCACCCGGATTGTTCTTGTCCAGTTCGATTGACGCTCGGATGGTCGGCAGAAGATGTCCCTGCATGATCGTGTCCACTGGAAACTCGCGGTCGAGCTTATCAGCCAATTTTTGCGCGCCCGCGGCATCTCCAGCACGTGCCAGCGCGAGCGCTGCCAGCGCTTCCACATCCCGCCCCGGCGCCAGGGCAAGAGCCTGTGCCGCCCTTTGTCGCGCCCGCCCATTATTGCCGACTTCGGCCTCGCGCAGAGCTTCATTCGCTCTCCACAGTGCAGCGGTTTCCAGTGCCTCGGCGTGCTCGGCTGATTCTGCGGCGCGCTGTGAGAAGTTGCGCGCTTTGCCAATCCGTCCGTAATACGCCTCAGTTTCTGCCTGGGCCGATAACAGCAAGTCTTCGGCGCCCGGTTTGCCCGTCGCCCATGTTACCTGCTGCTGCATGGCAGCGTTGTCGCTTCCAAGAAAAGCTGCACCGTAGCGACTAAGGTGCAGATAGTTGTCGTCTAGCTTGTGCGCCTGGGCGTCATTAAAAGTGGCTATCGCTTGGTCCGGCTGGTTCATGTAGTTGTACGCCTCCATCAAGTGCCGATAAGCGATAACACTCTCTGGCACCAGCCGAATCGTTGTTTTTGCCTCCTCGACGGACTTGTCGTACAGTCCTAGCTGCATATAGTGGTAGCTCAGATTAACGTGGGGCTCCCACGCCGCCGGGTAGGTCTGAGACCACTCCATAAATATTGGAATGGCTTTTTCCAACTGACCCGTCGCGTCCGCATAATAGTGCGCTTCAATGTAGAATCGTTCGCGCTGGCTTACCCGGTCGCGCAGTTCGTAGGCCTTCTTGTAATTCTCGATCGCAAGACTGGACTGCTTCATATCCTGGTACTCAGGGCCCAAACGTGCATAAGCTTCAGCAAAGTTTGGGTCCAATTCCAGCGCATGCTTGAGGTAGGGAATAGGGTCAGCATCGCCTGTCAGGCGCGCCCTTCGGGCTCTGGTGTAGTCTTGTAGCGCTTCCAGCGACGAAGTTGTGGCTTCTTCTAGTGGTTGGTCAAACTTTTTTACCGAAGCCAGTGACTCTCCCAGCCGGCCCCGCAACTGATTTCCCACCTGGTTTAGCGCCTTCAGCACTTTGTTTCGATTCTCAGCGTCTGCCTCTGCCCCTGCCAGAGTGTCTTCCGTCTCACAGTCCACCGCCTTTACTGCGATGAGGTAGTGCTCTCCTACCGGGGCGATGGATCCCGTCAGCAGCGCCCTGCTGTTGGTACGCAGACAGACCTCCCTCGCGACCTCTAACGTCAGCCGCTCATTCGACGGCCGGTCCATCAGCTTCAGCGTCCCATTCACCCTTTGGTCGGAAAGCACGTTCAGGAAGGGGGACTGCTCCAACTGAATGGCCAGTGCCATCTTCAGCGTTCCATCGAAGACCGCATCGCCAGTCTTGTTGTCGAAGTCGGCCAGTACGATGGTGTCCTTTTCAGTGAGCGCCGATGCCCTGTGCGCTCGCCAGAAAAGGCCGCCGACAATCAAAGCGATGAGTGCGACGAAAGCCGCAGCAAGTGTGATTCGCGTCGCGCGCCGCTTGGACTCACGATTGGGCGAACTCTCGACCGCCGTTGCCGTTGCTGCTGGTCCGGCCATTCGCGTCCCAGCGGGGGTCGCCGCACCCGATGCCGCGATTTTCGCCAGCACTCGTGACGCGATGGCGCCCTCGATCCCGGAAGGGTTCGACTCCTCGACCCGGGGGGCAGGTGTCGCGATAGTTTTCGACGTGACCGGCGCGAGGAAGCGGTAGCCCTGGCGAGGAATAGTTTCCACGTAGCGCGGACTGTCCGCATTGTCACCCAGCACCGTCCTGATCTGGGTGATGCACTGCCTCATCCCGTGCTCAAAGTCAACCTCGCTGTCCACAGTCCAGAGTTCCATTTGAATTTCTTCACGGGTGACGATCTGGCCTGCATGGCTGGCGAGCACAACCAGAAGCTGGAATGGCTGGGGAGCCAATTTGATCAGCATGCCGGATTTGCGCAGCTCTGCGGTGGCGAGATTGAGCTCGAAGATCCCGAAGCGGAGCAGTTGCTGCGTGGCGCTCAAGACGACCGCCTTTGAATGGGGCGATTATGCCCGCGATTATATCCTGCTCCCTCCCGAAATCCCACTGACGAGTTAATGACACGCCGTGCTAACCATCTATGTTTCAGCAGGTTGGCTGATCATCCCTGATCTATCGCCAAATCAGCTGCCAAGTATTGAACAGCTCCGCGATCCGGCGCATTGTGCGCCCACAAGAGGGGAAATTGGGCGCGGCTCGACAAACTGCTCTTGGCGTACGGGCCGGAGCGGGGGTATCCATCTCCGCTACTGGAACTCGCAGTGAAGCTTTCGGAAGGTTCACAACCTACGTGAGGAACAACTAACGCGGTGAAGTACTCCTCACGTTCAATGACGTCGCCGCCATAACCCATGACCAAAGGAGGTCACTATGAAAACCCTATGCGTGACTCTTGTTTTCACGGCTTCTCTGATGTTGGCCGCAATCCCGGCAACCGCGGGCGACCTGCCAGCGATTATTGAGGTGACCGAAAGTATGATGGCCGCCTCAAATCTTGACACGCTGGTTGAGGCGGGAATGTTTGGCAGCGGCGTACCCAGTACCCTTCAATTCTCGTCACTCGTGGATCCAGTCACGGGTTCGTTCACTTACTCGTTGTTGCCTGGGCAAAGTTATCTCGGACAGCCCATTTCACTCACGACAGTCGGGACTCTTGATCCGGCTCTCAACAGCTATACCTGGACGACTGCAGGACTCTACGGCACAACTCCATTTTCTGGAAGTGGCAGCGAGGCATGGGTCGGCGATCCGACCGAAAAAGGTGAGACAACCGAAACTTGGCACGGCCAGCAATTCACAGGAAAGGGAGATGTAGAGGTGGACGATCAAGGCGGCGGTTTGAATGCTACCAGCAAAGCGAAAAATTTCACCTTCACCGGTCCCGACGGCAAGAAATATGGACCATTCAACGGAAAAGACAAATGGGTCATTGATCCAAAACACCCATTCGAGGGACATTGGGAATATTCCAATTGGGTCCTCGCGGACGCAGCCTTTCCGCAAGGCCTTCAGATCAACGGCGACGGATTTGTGCCGGTGGATGGCGGGCCAGGAAGCTTCGAATTAGTCTTAACACCTTTTGCCGCTCCCGAGCCCTCAACCCTTCTCATGTTGGGCTCCGGAATCCTCGGGCTGGCGGGGGTCCTTCGCAAGCGACTGCTCACTTGAGGTTAGCGGCTGACTTTGGCCATGTGGGCCACGGCTCTGGGAAGGGGCAGCTAGGCGGTGAGTTGCCCCTCGCTCCCAACCTTAAAACTCCCCGCCACAACCCCATCACCAAAAGGAGGGCGATATGAAAACCTAGACCATGTACACCACAACTGACTCCGTCCGGAAACACCAAGGCCGGCTTCCTTGCGGAATGCCGGCCCTGTTGTGGAGGAAAGAAAGTAATCTTCAGAACGTCGCCAGCGTTCCGGGCTCACGCCACTTGTACGATCCCAGCATCTTGAGGTAGTTTCCGCGGAGGAACGCCGCCGGGCTCTCGATGTTAACCAGGCTCATGCTGCCCCGCATCTGCTTCACCGAGACATACTCGTGCTCTTCCATCCAGCGCTCCATGCCGGCCAGCACCACGCCGATGTGCTCGATGCCGTACTTCAACAGCGCCGATGTCATCATGGCCACATGTGCGCCCGCCATCATGGACTTCAGCACGTCGCTGGAATCGTGCACGCCGCCGGTGATGGCGATGTAGGTTTCGACCTGGTGATACAGAATGGCGGCCCAGTGGAGACGGAGACGCAGCTCATGCGGGCTGCTCAGGACCAGGTTTGGCACTACCTCCATCTCCTCCAAGTCGAAGTCAGGTTGATAGAAGCGATTAAAGATCACGACGCCGTCGGCGCCGGCTTCCGACAAGCGCTTGGCAAAGTTGGCGCACGATGTGAAGTACGGCCCCAACTTTACCGAGATCGGGATGCGAACGTTCTTGCGAATGGCGCGCACCAGGTCACAATAGCGGTCTTCCAGCGCAGTCGCAGTTACGGACGGATCGCTGGGTATGTCGAAGATATTCAGCTCCAGCGCGTCGGCACCGGCTTGCTCCATGTACTCGGAGTAGCGCACCCATCCACCGGGCGAGCTGCCATTCAGGCTGGCGATGACCGGAATGCTCACTGCGGCTTTGCCTTTGCGCAGCAGCTCGAGGTAACGGTCGGGGCCGACATGATACTTGTCCATGTCAGGCAGATAGGAAGTGGCTTCGGCATAGCTGTTGGCGCCGTACTCCAGCGCGCTGTCGATGTTCTCGCTCTCCGCCTCGATCTGTTCTTCGAACAATGAGTACATCACAATGGCCGAGGCCCCCGCGTCTTCCATGCGGGGAAAGTTTTCCAACTTCTCCGTCAGCGGCGAGGCCGATACCACGACCGGGTTCTTCAGCTTTAGTCCCAGATAATTTGTTGAAAGGTCGATCACAGTCTCATCTCCTCGTGCTTAGGCTTTATCGACAGCCCATGGCGGCCATGTGCTGGTACAGTTTCCAGCGCTCGTTAACGTTTTCCTGCGCCTGATGCAACAGCTTCTTAGCTTCTTCAGGGTCGCTGTTGACCAGCATGGTGTAACGCGTCTCGTTGTAAATGTATTTCTCCAGCGGAATGCTGGGGGCTCGCGAATCCAGCACAAACGGGTTCTTGCCTTCCTTGGCGAGCGCCGGGTTATAGCGGAACAGCGGCCAGTGTCCGGAGTTCACCGCAGCCTTCTGCTGGTCGATGCCGTACACCATGTCGTAACCGTGTGCGATGCAGTGGCTGTAGGCGATGATGATCGACGGCCCGTTGTGCGCCTCGGCTTCCATGAAGGCCTTCATGGTCTGCGTATCGCTGCCGCCCATCGCGATGTGCGCCACGTAGGCGCGGCCATAATTCATCGCCATCATGGCAATGTCTTTCTTGGGAGTGCGCTTGCCACCGGCGGCAAACTTGGCGACCGCTCCAAGCGGCGTTGACTTCGACATCTGCCCGCCGGTGTTGGAGTACACCTCAGTGTCGAGCAGCAGGATGTTCACATTGGCGCTGGAAGCCAGCACATGGTCGAGGCCGCCAAAACCGATGTCGTAGCCCCATCCATCGCCACCGATGATCCACACGCTCTTCTTGACCAGCTCGTCGGCAACTGCCAGCAGATCGCGTGCTTCCGGAGCAGAGTTCTTCGCCAGCTTCTCTTTCAGCGCTTTCACCCGTTCGCGCTGAGCGACGATGCCTTCTTCATTGGACTGATCGGCGTCGAGAATCTCAACCGCAAGTTTTTCGCCGATAGCCGATGCCAGGCGCTCGACCAATTCCTTGCCATATTCGTTCTGCTTATCGATGGCAAGACGCATGCCCATGCCGAATTCGGCATTGTCTTCAAACAGCGAGTTCGACCAGGCCGGGCCGCGTCCTTCGGAGTTGACGGTATATGGTGTCGTCGGCAGGTTGCCGCCGTAGATTGACGAGCAACCGGTTGCGTTCGCGATCAGTGCGCGATCGCCGAACAACTGCGTCATCACCTTGATGTAGGGGGTTTCGCCGCAACCGGAGCAGGCGCCCGAGAACTCGAACAGCGGTTCCAGTAGCTGCACGTCCTTAACCTGGCCGTGTGCCACCTTGTCGCGCGACAGCTCAGGGATGGAGAGGAAGTAATCCCAGTACTGGTTGTATTTCTCGCGCAGCGGTGGCTGCGGCTCCATGTTGATAGCGCGGTGCTTGGCTTCGCTCTTGCTCTTCGCCGGACACACCGCCACGCATAACCCGCATCCGGTACAGTCTTCCGGCGCAACTTGCAGGGTGTATTTCAGGTCAGAGAATTCACGCCATTTGGGGACTGCAGTCTGAAAGCCTTCGGGAGCATGGTTGGTGACGTTCCCGTCGTAAACCTTGGCGCGGATGACGGCATGCGGACAAACCATGACGCACTTGCCGCACTGAATGCAAAGCTCCTCATCCCACACCGGTATTTCCAGCGCGATATTCCGCTTCTCCCACTTCGTGGTTCCGGTCGGGAAGGTGCCGTCGATGGGCATGGCGCTGACCGGGATCAGGTCGCCATCGCCGGAGATCATCAGGCTCTCGACGTTCTGGACAAACTCTGGAGCATTGGCTGGCACCGTCGGGCGCATCTCGAACTTCGATGAAGCGCTCGTGGGCAGTTTCACCTCGTGCAGGTGTTCGAGCGCGGAATCGACGGCCGCGAAGTTCTTGCGGACGATCGATTCGCCACGTTTGCCGTACGTCTTTTCAATGGAGTGCTTGATGGCAGCGATAGCTTCGTCGCGCGGCAACACGCCGCTGATAGCGAAGAAGCAGGTCTGCATGACGGTGTTGATGCGCCCGCCCATACCGGCCGCGCGCGCCACTTCCACCGCGTCAATCACATAGAAGCGCAACTTCTTTTGCAGAATCGTCTGCTGGGCTGAACGCGGCAGATTGTCCCAAACCTCGTCGGGGCCGAATGGACTGTTGAGCAGAAAGACCGCCCCCGGCTCAGCTGTCTTCAGGACGTCGAGACGCTCCATGAAGCTGAACTGGTGGCAAGCCACGAAGTTCGCCCGCGAGATGAGATACGTCGAGTGGATCGGCTGCTTGCTGAAGCGCAGATGCGACGTAGTCACCGCGCCCGACTTCTTGGAGTCATAAACGAAGTAGCCCTGCACGTTCAGTTCGGTCTCTTCGCCGATGATCTTGATGGTGTTCTTGTTCGCGCCCACCGTACCGTCAGCGCCCAAGTCCGTAGAACATGGCGCGTACCGTCTCTGCCGGCTCCGTCGAGAACGTCGCGTCATAGTCGAGGCTGGTATGGGTGACATCGTCGACAATGCCGATAGTGAAGTGGTTTTGTGGAGTTGCCGTCTTCAGCTCTTCGAAAATCCTGGCCACCATCGCTGGGGTGAATTCCTTGGACGACAACCCATATCGGCCGCCGACAACCTTGGGAAATGCTGCCATTGGGGCCTTGCCCGCGGTGAAGCCTTCGGTCAGGGCTGTAATTACGTCTTGGTACAGTGGCTCGCCGATGCTGCCCGGCTCCTTGGTGCGATCAAGTACGGCAATACTCTTCACGGTCGCGGGGAGAGCCTGCAGGAAATGTTCGACTGAGAATGGCCGCATCAGGCGCACCTTCAGCACGCCAACTTTGCGGCCTTTTGCGGTGAGGTAATCCACGGTCTCCTGGACAGCTTCTGCGCCTGAGCCCATGACAATGATCACGTGTTCGGCATCCGGCGCACCGTCGTATTGGAAGAGCCGATATTCGCGGCCAACGATCCGGGCGAATTTGTCCATCGTGTTCTGGACGATGGTGGGACAGGCCAGGTAGTACGGGTTCACCGATTCGCGGCCCTGGAAATAAACATCAGGGTTTTGCGCCGAGCCACGCAGCACCGGATGGTCGGGCGAGAGCGCCCGTTGGCGGTGAGTGCGCACCAGATCGTCATCGATCATGGCGCGCATGTCATCAAGGCTGAGCTGTTCGATCTTGGAAACTTCATGCGAAGTGCGGAAACCGTCGAAGAAATGCAGGAAGGGAATTCGCGACTCCAGTGTCGCGGCGTGCGCAATCAGCGCCAGATCCATCGCCTCTTGAACCGAGTTTGACGAAAGTAGCGCGAATCCTGTTTGGCGCGTCGCCATGGCATCCTGGTGATCGCCGAAGATCGACAGGGCCTGCGCCGCAATAGCACGAGCGGCAACGTGAATCACCGTCGGGGTCAGTTCGCCCGCGATCTTGTACATGTTGGGGATCATCAGCAGCAGGCCCTGCGACGAGGTAAACGTCGTGCCGAGTGCGCCAGCCTGTAGCGCTCCATGCAACGCGCCGGCTGCGCCACCTTCGCTCTGCATCTCGATGACGTTGGGGATGGTGCCCCAGATGTTTTTGTCGCCGATCGACGACCATGCGTCCGACGATTCGCCCATGGGCGAGGATGGGGTGATGGGATAAATGGCGGCGATCTCGCTGACGTGGTAGGCCACGTAGGCGACGGCCTCATTGCCATCAAGCGTCACTTTTTGTCTCGGCATGTTGCCTCCAGCGCTTTCCTCGTTCTCGGGCGAGGTCCGCAACGAGTCTTCCATGACCGCCGATGAATTCGCAGAAACGGTGGCGGTCGAAGCAGAGTATTCAGTTGTTTTCACGTCGTTTTCGTTCCCCCAGATCGGCGCATGCGCGATCTGTACGTGCTTAAGAATCGCTACTGTTCAAGATAGTCAGCGCGGTGGAAGCAGGCTGTGATGGGAGCACTAACAAGTCTGTGACCGGCGTCACATACACGTGTTTATCGCTGTGGGTGAAAGGCGGGTGATTTTCGCCCTAGTCACACTGCCATGACTCCGTCGTCACAGAAGGGCAGCGCGCGGCTGCCTAGAATACTAGGTGTTTGCTTTGTGCCGTCGAAGTCACCCGGGGTTACATCATCGTTATCTCAGGAGGTGCCGTGAAAGCTGTCAAACTTGTAATGTTGCTGGGCCTTTTTATGGCCATGCTGGGTGGTGGTGCATTCGCGCAGACAGCTCCGACGGCCCCAATCGTCTTGAAGGGCGCTCCCATGGGTGCGGTTCGGTTCGATCACACCGCACATCTGAAGGTGGCCGGCAAATGCGAAGTTTGCCATCACGCATCCAAACCGCAGAAACCGCTGAAGGCTCCGCAAGAGGCTTGCACCGACTGCCATACCAACCCAGCTACTCCACCGGTTACCGTCAAGTTACAGGCCGCATTCCACAACTCCACCGCAACTGCCGGACTCTGCATTGGTTGCCATAAGACAGAAAACAGCAACGGCAAGGCAGCGCCGACTGAATGCGCAGATTGCCACAAAAAGACGACCTAGAGCAGGTTCAGAGTAAGTGTAGACCGGTAGAGCCAGCCTTCAGGCTGGCGTCCGAGAGCGGTCCACCCTATAAGGCCCAAGCGATGTGATTATCCGCAGCGTACGCGGCGCTGAAGCGCCGCTCTACCCGTACTCGCCGGACTACACCAATTCTGAAACCACTCTAAGTCGTTGCAGAATCGAAGCTGATAGCGGAAAACTCCGGGCCACGCCGATTATTAGTAGCCGGCAGGCCTTCACTGTTGCGCCGGAAAAAGAAACTTCAGCATCGGCGCAACCCGCTGCGCCCACGCGTTCTCATTGTGCTGCCCGCCCTCGACTTCGGTGTAGCAGAGACCCTCGCCGATTTTCCATCCTTTAGCGATCAAGGCCTCGCACAAATCACGGGCATCCGGAAGCGCACGCGAGCTCTCGTTGGTGCCGATATCGAGCCAGATGCGCAGATCAGGTTTCCTTCGGATCTTGGCCACGGTTTTCAGGATTGCCCGTTTCCGCCACCACACGGAGGGCGACATCGCTACCAGCTTGCCAAACACCCACGTGTATTTCAGGGCAAGATAGAGCGTGACCAATCCACCGAGAGATGATCCGCCAATACCGCAGTTCTCAGCGCCGGGAAGCGTCCGGTAGTGGTGATCTACGAACGGCTTCAGCTCTTCCACCAGCATCTGGCCGTAGGCGTCAGCTTGCCCGCCACCGAGGCGCTTGTCCTCGACAGGCGTGTACTCGTCGATGCGATGTTCTCCCGTGTTGTAGATGCCGACTATGATCAGCGGCTCGATGGCGCCAGCCACGATCAAATCGTCGGCGGTTTCGCCCAAGCGCCAATAGTTTCCTTTGATAAACGATGTCTCTGGGTCGAACAAGTTCTGACCGTCCTGCAGGTAAAGCACCGGATACCGCTGATCGGGCTCGGCCTCGTACATGGGCGGAAGGTAAACGATGAAGTCGTGCTTCTCGTCCTCAACTCTCGACGCAAATTGCTGGTGCAACCGGAGGCGGGACTTCAGGTCGACGGGTGTGACGGCTGTCGGATTGTTCATGTCGGTGAAAGCGGACATCGGATAATGTTGCCTAACCAAAATTTCCTGCACGCAGCACATCGCGACTAAGCAGCCGTGGAGTTCAAGCCTCAAAACAGACCACGACCTGAGTCTAGGCCGTGGGCCCACCAATTCCAGCGATGTACTCGTTAAAGTGATTGATCGACTGCTGGCTGTACTGCCCCACTTCGATGAGGTAGCCGTCGGGATCGCGCATGTAACATCTCAATTCCCAGCCGTGATTATCGAGCGGTTCGGTCAGGAACTGCGCGCCCTTCGCCTTCCACTGAGAATAGCAAGCCCAAATGTCGGCAACGCGGAGATTCAGAAAGCTGCTCACCGTATTCAGGTCACGAGGGGCCTCAAGAAACACTTCCGGCTTGTCCGGCGTTGGACCAACGCCTGAATTGAGAATGATCCATGAGTTGACCAACTTGATGTAACAGGGATTCTCCAGCTTTACCACTGTTCCCCCAAGGACCCCAACGTAGAACTCCCTGGATTTTGCCTGGTCCCTTACGGTCAGGAAGTGGGCGACGAAGAATCCGTCTTGGGCAATCGGAGCGTAGGGTAGATTCATAGGCGGATTTGTGTTCATTCTGTAGAATGATGGTTCCTTAGATTACCAAACCCCGACTCTTCTGCAACGGAAAGGCCCAAACAACTTGAATCGTGAATATCATCGTTGGTGGTCACACGACCTGCAACGCGACATGGAACTGCTCGTCTTTGGCCACGCCGGCACCAAGGTCCTGGTCTTCCCCACTTCGATGGGAAGATACTTTGAGTACGAAGACAACAAGATGGTTGCCGCGGTTGCTGACCGCCTGGAAGGCGGACAACTGCAGATCTATTGCGTCGACAGCGTGGACGGCGAAAGCTGGTACAACAAACGGGCGCATCCTTACTGGCGCCTGCAACGGCATCTGCAATACGAGCGCTACATTCTGAATGACGTGCTCCCGCTGATGTGGAACAAGAACTGGACGCCGCGCACCATCGTGACCGGCTGCAGCTTCGGCGCCTACCATGCCGTGAACTTCGCCTTCCGCCATCCCGACAAGGTCACCGGCTGCGTCACTATGGGCGGCTCGTTCGACATCAAGAGCTTTCTCGACGGCTGGTATAGCGAGGATGTGTACTTCAACAATCCGCCCGATTATCTCGCGAACTGCACCGATGGCTGGCGCTATAACCATATGCGGACCGTGCTCGCCACCGGCGAGTGGGACATGTGCTGGCAAAAGAACGAAGAGTTCGCGGCAATACTGCGATCGCGCGGCATTCGGCATGAGCTATACGTATGGGGCGACCAAAGCTATCACGATTGGCCGTGGTGGCGGCCGATGGCGCGCACGTACCTGGAGTAGGCGAATCGAGCTGCAACCAGGTTATGGCTATCTCGTTTCTACGGGAGCCCGAACTTGCGACTTGTGCCGATGAGTCTCGACGGCCTCCTGTGCCAGCCGAATCAATTCAGGCATGCGACGGGTGACAATCTGTGACATCTTCTGGCCAAGGTCGAACGACCATCCTGCCATGGTGATGCTCATGGCGAGTGGCGCGTCACCGTACAGCTGTTCGGCGGCGCTGAGCAGCGACGACGGATTGAAGTGGTGACTAAAGCCGCCGGGACCCGGTTCCGGCGACACAATGATACGCTTTATGGTTCCGGGTTGTTCTCCGAACGAAGCGTCCAGAAACAGCACAAAGTCCCGCAGCGATATGTCCTCCGCCATCTCCGGAGTGAGCTGCTGAGCGGCGATCACTTCCACGTCGGGATCGTTCCAGAAGTGTTGCTCCAACTGGCGCGCGGCGTGACAACCAATGGCGTCATCTCCGCGCATAGGATTTCCATAGCCAATAATCAGGGTTGCGGGCACTTCGTCCTCTCCAAGGGTGGCGCGTGGCCTGGTCTCTTCCTGTCAATAGGGATAACGCTTTTTTGCCGGGAGGGATGTGAGACGCCTCACCTTCCGCCGTGATGAGGAATCATTCAGCACAGAGACACGGAGGACGCAGAGAAGAAAAGAATTCTTTTTTCACCACTGATGACACAGAGACCACGGGGTTTCTGTTGCTGTTTCTTTTCTGTGCTCTCCGTGTTCTCCATGGTGAAACGATTCTTCTCTGTCGTCTCTGCGTCTTCGTGGTTCGCTTTTATTCAAAATTCTTCTCTGTGATCCCTGTGTCTCTGTGGTTCAAATGTTCAAATCCCTCTGCCTCTCCGCGCGCTTGAGGCGGTTAATCTTGATTCCTATCACTTCTTTTTCCCGGCAGGCCCGCCGGATTCTCGTGTGTACGCTCGCGGAAGCGCGCCTTCATGCCGGTCGCCATCGAGACGGCGTTCTCCCCAAACTTCTCGCGCATGCGATCGGCGGCGGAGAGTGCCTGGTTCCATTTGTCATGCGTGCTTCTGCCTTCCAGGCTGAGCTGCTCGCTCTCCGCGTCAAAATGTGACGCGCAAACCCCGAGCAGCCGGACCGCGCTGCCGTTCCAGTTTGTGCGGAACAGTTGGCGGATCGTCGCCAGCACCTCCGCATCCACCGAACTCGGCTGCTCCAACGTGTGCGCGCGGGTGAGCGTGCGGAAATCGGAATAGCGCAGCTTCAATTGCAGCGTACGCGCATGCAGTTTCTGCTCGCGCAGGCGGCGGCACACCATCTCCGTCAGTCGCGCCAGCGTCGCTTCCAGGGCTTGCCGCGTCATTGGTATCGACCGAGTACGTGTGCTCGTGGCTGATCGAGCGTGGCCCATCGTCCTCGCCAATATCGCTCTCGAACCATGCTCCGGCGTCCAAGCCCCGTGACTTGCCGGCAAGCGCCACGCCCAGCGCGCCAAAGTTCGCCTCGAGCCAGCGCTCCTCCTGCCGGGCCAAATCGCCGATTTTCTCGATGCCCTGTTCGAGCAGGCGCTTCTCCATCACCTTGCCGACGCCCGGAATCTTGCGCACATCCAGCGGCGCGAGAAATTCCGCTTCGCCGCCGGGCACAATCCACAGCACGCCGTTGGGCTTGGCCTGGTCGGAGCAGATCTTGGCTACCAGCCGGGAGGTACCAATTCCGATCGAGCAATTCAGTTGCGTCTCCGCCTTCATGGCGACGTGCAGCGCATGAGCGGCACGCATCGGCGGACCATGCAGGCGTTCGGTGCCGGTCATGTCCACGTAGGCTTCGTCGATGGAAACCATCTCCAGCTTGGGAGAGAAGCGGTCCAGCACCTGGTAAACTTTGGCCGAGTAATCGCGATAGCGCTCGGGATGTCCGTCCACAAAGACGGCGTGCGGACACAGTTTGGCAGCCGTGCGCAGCGGCATGGCCGAATGCACACCGAACTTGCGTGCCTCATAGGAAGCCGCCGACACCACTCCGCGTTCGTCGCGCTGCCCGCCAACCACCACAGCCTTGCCCTTCAACGTCGGGTCGAACAGCTCTTCGACCGACACGAAGAAGGCATCCATATCGACGTGAAAGATGGTGCGCTGGGCCGCAGGCATGCTGTGCGCAATTTTATTCCACCGGGCAGCTGACATCACGCCCCTTCCCTCGGCTCCTCTGCAAGGCCTTAAATGGAAGCTGGCACCGTCTTGAGGTCCGCTGGCGAAGGATGGCTTGCTGCAGGGAGGCGTTGCGATCACCCCTCCTGTGGCTGCGTGCTCGGCTAAACCATGCCGCGCCTATTGGCGCTGGCTTTTCGCTTATCGGGCCCACTCGTAAATACAAGGGTTGGCCTCACCCTCGCTCCACTCCGAGCAAACCTGCTTGTCTTGTTTTTTCCACAGGCCCTGAAGCCATCCCTTTGGACTCCGTTACAATCTTTCCCAATAAGACCGGCAGATCGGCGGAGGTATCGAAGATGAGCCAGACGGCAACCCCCACTCGCAGCTTCGGATTTTTTCTAAACGGAAGCTGGCACACGCATGGGCGCGAGGTCGTGGTGACCTCGCCTTACGACCACAGCGTGCTGGCGGTGGTCTCGGAGGCGGAGCGCGACGACGTCGAGACGGCCATCGAGTCGGCCGTGCAGGCCTTCGCAGTCACGCGCAAGATGACCTCCTACCAGCGGGCCAGCGCTCTGCGCAAGGTGGCCGATGGCATCGCCACGCGGCGCGAGGAATTTGCCCGCACCATCTGCCAGGAGGCCGGCAAGCCCATCAAGACGTCGCGCATTGAGGTGGAGCGCGCCATCAACACCTTCCAGATTGCCGCCGAAGAAAGCACGCGCATCTACGGCGAGTACATCCCACTGGACACGCTGGAATCGACCGGCGGACGATGGGGACTGGTGCGGCGCTTTCCGCTGGGGCCGGTCTTCGCCATCACCCCGTTCAATTTTCCGCTGAATCTGGTGGCGCACAAAGTGGCCCCGGCGATGGCCGCTGGTTGTCCGCTGATCCTGAAACCCGCGCCGCAGACGCCGATCTCGTCGCTGTTGTTGTCCGAGGTGGTGCAGGAGTCGGGATGGCCTGAAGGGGCGTTGGCGGTCATGCCGCTGTCCAACGAAAATGCCGCCTTACTGGTCGCCGATGACCGCATCAAGCTGCTCACCTTCACCGGCAGCGCCGCCGTGGGCTGGCAACTGAAGTCGCGCGCCGGCAAGAAGCGCGTCACCCTCGAGCTGGGCGGGAACGCGGGCGTCATCGTGCATGGCGATGCCGACCTGGAATACGCGGCCCAGCGTTGCGTGGCTGGCGGCTTCTCCTACGCAGGACAGACGTGCATCTCGGTGCAGCGCATCCTGGTGCAAAGTTCGGTGTTCGACAAGTTTACCGAGTTGCTGGTGCAGGGCGTTGGCAAATTGAAGCTGGGCGATCCCATGCAGGAGACGACCGACGTTCCTCCGCTCATTCGCGAGCAGGACGCAGTACGCGCCGCGGAATGGATTGACGAAGCGGTGAAGGGCGGCGCCAAGCTGCTGTGTGGCGGCAAGCGCAATGGGGCCATGCTCGAGCCCACGGTGCTCACCGGCACCAGTCCCGAAATGCGGGTCAACTGCGCCGAAGCTTTCGCGCCGCTGGTGACCGTCGAGCCTTACGAGTATTTCGCCGAGGCGCTACACCAGATCAACAATTCGGCCTACGGGTTACAAGCGGGTGTGCTCACGCGCGATGCTGCGCTCATCCAGATGGCGTTCGAGGAACTCGAAGTTGGCGGCGTCATCGCTGGCGATGTCCCCAGCTTCCGCGTGGACCAGATGCCCTATGGAGGAGTGAAAGACTCCGGCCTGGGCCGCGAAGGTCTGCGCTACGCGATCGAGGACATGACCGAACGCAGGCTGCTGGTGATGGCAGTGCGGTAGGAGGAAAGGCAAGTCAACCACAGAGACACAGAGGTCACAGAGAAGACTTATTCACCACGGAGGGCACGGAGAAGAAATAACACAATAGAGACTCCGTGGTTCCCATGGCCCCCGGGGTGAAAAAAGAATTCTCTTCTTCCGGAGCCGCGCACCATCCCTCGCATGGTCACGGCGATTTATTCACCGCGAAGGACACGGAAGGGCGCGGAGGGGGAACAAGAATTACGGAAGAAAAGAGAACGAAGAACTTAAAGAAAGAGAAACAAGAATTAACTCCGTGATCTCCATGTCCTCCGTGGTGAAAAAAGAATTCTTCTCTCCTCTGTGATCTCTGTGTCGGAGCCTCCCTGACGAGCCGGGTGGTGAATAATCTTCAAGAGCCTAGAAGACATGCAGCCGCGAGCGCATCTTTTCAGCCATGTCCTGCACCAGGCGAATCTTGGTCACCACCTCGGCGGGTACGGCCGACTGCCGCAAGGCCAGCTCCGAGGTAAGCAAAATGCCGGTCACCTCGGCCCGCAGCTGGTTTCGTAAGACCCGCTCCGCCAAAGTCATCGCCCACTGCTTCTCTTTCTCGGCCCGGCGCAGAGCTACCTGCGTCTCCCGTACTACCCGGTCGTTATGGTGCAGCGCCAGGTTGACGTAAATCGGCTGGGCCGTGCCGGCGTGATTCAGCAGGGTATCGAGCGCGCGGAAATCGCCCTCCAGCAGCGATTGATCGATCGCCATGGCGTCGTATTCGGTTGTCTGTAACCGCCTGATCGCCTGCGGTACCGAGTTGGCTACCTGGGTGGGCTGCCCGGTGCCCCGTTCCAGGGCGGCAGCACATTCCTGGGCGCGAGAAGATATGCTCACCAACAGAATCATACGTTCCTCCTGCCGCTCATCGGGCACACGTCAACGGTGGCGCCGGCGGCGGCGTTTATCACTACCGTGGATCTGGAAGCTTACTACCCCACCCGCGCCGCATTGGCGCGTGGGCGACGAAAATCAGAGCGCCGAGCCATATTCTTTCAGTTTGCGGTAAAGCGTGGTCTTGCCGATGCCGAGCCGGCGCGCGGCTTCCAGCTTGTCGCCCCGCAGCGTCTCAATGGCATGCAGGATGGCTTGCTTTTCCAGTTCGGCGATGGGCGTGATGGTCTCCGCATCGGCAACCGCGCCCACCGTTTTGACCGGGCCCTGGAAGTTGCGCAACTGCGTCGGCAGATCGGCAAGATGAATCGTGGGAAGAGAGCAGGTCGTGCAGGCGCGCTCCACGCAATTCTCCAGTTCGCGCACATTGCCCGGCCAATCGTAGTTAAGCATCGCCCGCAGAGCATCGTCTCCTACGCTGTGCTGCACCTCGGTGGCGCCATTGATTCGTTCCAGCACATTGCCGATCAGTAAAGGAATATCCTGCTTGCGCTCGCGCAGCGGCGGGATGCGCAGGGTAAGCACGTTCAGGCGGAAGTAAAGGTCGCGGCGGAAGGTCCCCTGTTGCACCGCTACGTCCAGGTCGCGGTTGGTGGCCGCCAGGATACGCACGTTGATGGGTATGGCCCGCGTCCCGCCTACCGGACGCACTTCTTTTTCCTGGATGGCGCGCAGCAGCTTGGCTTGCAGGTCCACGGGCAGCTCGCCTACTTCATCGAGGAAGACCGTCCCGCCATCGGCCGTGGTCAGCAATCCGTCTTTGGCCCGCACCGCCCCGGTGAAAGCGCCGCGCACATAGCCGAACAATTCGCTCTCGATCAAGGTTGGCACCAGCGAACCGCAATCCACGGGAATAAAGGGACGCTCGCGCGAGGGTCCCGAGTAATGAATAGAGCGCGCCACCAGTTCCTTGCCGGTCCCACTCTCCCCCAGAATCAGGACAGGATGGGTGCTGTGCGCGGCCTTGGCGATGATGCGATACAACTTTTCCATCTCCGGCGCGTGCCCGACCAGCGGCCCGAAGCCATGCTTCGATTTGACCTGTTCCCGCAAGAGACGGTTTTCGGTGGTGAGCTTCAGGTGGGCGGCCGCTCGCTCCAGCAGCAGGCGCAGTTCCTCGAAGTTGAACGGCTTGGTCACATAGTCGTAGGCGCCGAGCTTCATCGCCTGCACCGCCGATTGCACCGTGGCAAACCCCGTCATGACAATCACCAGGGTCTCGGGTCGGCGCTGCTTGATCTCGCGCAAGACCTCCAAACCGCTGCTGCCGGGCAGGCGGAGATCGAGCAGCACGATATCCGTACTGCTGGTTTCGAGAATCTGGTAGGTTTGTTCGGGGGTTTCGGCCACCCGGCTGTCAAAGCCGAGTGAGCGGGCGACCTCCCGGCATGACTCCCGCATTGAGCGCTCGTCGTCGACGACCAATAGGTTCAGTCCATTGGCTGCGCACTCCTGTTCGCTAATTACCTCTGGCGCAATGGCATGCACGTGGGACATCCCTTCTCCGGCGGGGCCGCCCTCAAGTGGCGGCGCGGAATTGAATTGGCCTTCTGTACTCATCACCATCATCCCTTTTTGGGAAACGTGCTAGTGCAACCATCACATCGTGCTGTGAGTTCACCTTCCGCTCCCGAGGAAAAAACAGGGGCCGGGTGGGAATTCATCCGGGGTGGCAGATTCACCGTATTCCCGGAGTCAACGCCCGGCCCCTGGGCCGTCACCGTATTCGCCAACCGCTCCTTGGGAACGTTTACGCACGATTCCCCATCCGCCTGCCCGGTACCATCCCTGGTAAGCCGAAGCAGCAGCCTTTTCATCAATTCCCCGCCGCGCTGTGCGTTGCGCTCAATTTCCCGCAGCGGCCGTTTCAGGCGGCTGTAGGGAGGCAGTTTCCATTCCACGACCTGGACATTCATCAGCACGGCTGCGGTCGTGTTCGCCAGATCATGCACCAGATCTGCACAGTCGTCGCTGAAGGCGTGCGAGGAGCGCAGGTTTCCCTGTTCGCGCCCCTCGCGCGCCTGTCCGGCGGAGGACATCTCGCTGATTTCTTCCTCGGTTTCGTCTTCGTATGGGTCGGGACGACCGTTTATTCGGCTTGTCAAGGGCTTGGGTTGCCTTGCGCTGCCCATCCGGTTTTCGCTGACCGTTTTCATGATCGAGATTCGTTCCCAGTTGCAGACACATACCTCTAAAGCACGCCTCCTGCCACAACTCCTAATCCCGCTTAATCATTCATTCTGTTAGGATTTTTCCGATCACCGCAAAAGCAAGAGTCACTTCTGCCGCCGCCTCAGTTTCAGAATGAAACTGGTTCCGGCTCATTAGGAGCCCAAATGCCCGTCCACTCAGGGTTTCGACGTTTCCTGTTTAGGGGCAAGAAAAATGTTAGGGCTCGAATCGGGAAGGGGATTTAGCAGCTAGCCACTAGCAATTAGCCTTTAGTAATTAGCAAAGCTCAGCACCAAATGCTAAAAGCTAAGTGCTAAAAGCTAACTGCTAAAAGCTAACGGCTAGTTGCCGCCTCTACTGCTGGCTTGCCGCCGGTGGCCGCTCGCCACCATGGGCCGCATCTGACGCTGACTCCACAACGCTGTTCTGTTCCAGCAACAAGCCGTTGTAGGCCGAGGCCGCTAACAGGCGCCCCTGATAATTCATAGCGCTGCGAATGGAGACTCCGGCGTCGGGCGTCTTCTGCCAGCTTCGCCCACCGTCCTTGCTCTCGAAGACCCCGTGAGCAAAGAGCGCGGTCGCCAGTAAACGCTGTCCGGCGGCATCATAGCGCACGGCAAACACGTTACGCGGCGGCAGACCGCCGAGCAGGTGCTGCCAGCTATTTCCGCCATCGGTGGAGTGCAGGGCGCCTTCGCGGGTTCCCAGCCACAACGAACCATCAGGACCAACCGTCAGGTTGTAGACTCCAGTGACATATTGTGGATAGGAGATTTCCTTCCACGATTCGCCCTCGTCCTTGGAGAGGAAAATATGCTTCGGGTTGACCAGCGTCACGCTACCATCGGCAAAATGACTTACTACAATAAAGTCGCTCTCTCCGTTCACCGGCCCGCCGTACCACTTGCTCCCCTGGTCGACACTGGTGAACAGGCCCTGGTCGGTGGCCGCATACCAAACTTTATCGGTGATCTCTAGAGAGCGCACCCGGGGCGCTTTGGCGGCGGCGATCACCTCCTCCAGGGGCGCCTTAGGCAGCGCGTGAGTAACCGGCTTGCGTCTTGACTTGGCCGTCACACTCGAATGCGCGGTCTTGGAGCGGCTGACCGAAGGCGTCGTGCTCTTCTCGATTTCCGGCGGCCGCTTTCCCATAATCATCGTCGCCGGCAGCCACGCTCCGTTCAAGGAAGGAAGATAAAAGATTCCATGATTCGTACCGGCGAAGATTACGCCGCTGTCGGCCTGTTGCAGGCTCAGGATGTCGCGCTCGTCCAGCCCGCGGTCCGATTGCCGCCAGCTCTGTCCGCCATCCTCGGAGAAAAAGAACCCACCGTAGTCTTTATCGTTGACCACGCCCGCGTAGATCCGGTTAGGGTCTTTGTTGTCGACAACGACGCCGCCAATCACGCGATGGGAAAAGCCCCGGTTAGAACTGGTGTAATGGTCAAAGCCATCGTCGCTGGCCAACACGCCGCCGCGGTCAGTTGCTAACAGCACTCGCTCGGGCTGGCGCGGGTCGATGAGTATGTCGTTAACGATCACGTTCGGGGCCGAGTACAGCTCCCAGGTTGTGCCCCCATCAAAGGTCTTCCAGAGGCCGCCGGTGGTGCCGGCATACACAATCCCAGGCCGCTTGGGGTCTTGCTTTAGCATCCGGGTGCGGATCGCCGAGTGCGGTATGCCCCTAATGCGGGTAAAAAGATTACCAGCATTCACGCTCTTGTAGATTCCCGAACAAGCGCTGAGGTAAACCATCGTGGGCATGTTCGGATCGATGATAATGCTGAAGACGTCCGAGTCCAGAAGCATTCCCTCCTGGATGCTGTGCCAACTCTTGCCGCCATCTTCGGTCTTCCACGGCAGGTGAAAGGTGCCGGCGTAGATAATATCCGGATTCACCGGATCGATGGCCACCGACTCGATGTTTTTAATCTCCGCGTGGTTCTCCGGCGAGATGCGCTCCCAAGTCGTGCCTGCATCGCGCGAACGGAAGACCCCGTCAATTGCGCCAAGCACCAGGGTGTTGTGATCGCTGGGCGCCATAGCCAAGGCGCGGACGGACTTACCGTGCACCGCCGGCAGCGTACGCCAGGTGCGGCCGCCATCGTCGGAACGAAAGACGTCGCCTTCCTCGTTATTGTAAAGACTCCATCCCGCTACGTAGATCGTCGCCGGGTGGGTGGGATCGAAGATTATGTGATCCAGAACATCATCGTCGCCAGCACCCAGGTGGGCAAACGGGCTCCAGGAATTTCCGCCATCCTGGGAGACGAACAATTGGCCCGCGCTCGTCCCCAGCAGGATGTGGTTGGGATCGGCCGGGTCATAGGACAAACTGCGCACGTCGCCGCCTTCGGGACCGATCAGGCGCCAGTCCGACGCAAAGGACCCGGCGGTGAACAGCACGGCAACGCAAAGGAAAAGATTGACAAGGGACACAATAGTTTTTCGCATAACAGGAACGGACGCTGACAGAAACATTCCCTAAATCATAACTCGGAGTGAGTGGAACTGTGTAGCTCCTAGAAATACCAGTATCCAAGAGGTAAAGTCTTACGACGAAAATTGCCTTGGGCTGGTGAAGGCCGCCAGCGCCTCCGGCCTGATTGCTCAGATGCAAACACGGCAAGCGCTGTCTCGACATCGGTGCTAGCTTCACGGCCTTTCTCACTTCCCGAAAAACCGGTGAGAGCATTGCGCTCTCACCGGTGTAGAATTCCAGCTAATTTGCCCGCTTACTGGGCCGGCGGTGGAGCGCGCCGCCTTCTTGTGATGATGCATCGGAGCCGCCGTCTTCGGTTTCGGATAGGCGTTCTCGCTCGGCGTCACCACCGACTCGTCAACCGGCGTGGTGCCTTGCAGTACCGAAGCGGTGGCGGTGTCCGCGCCCTGCGGTACCCAGAAGATATCCGCGACGTGGTCCTTGCCCGTGCCCTTGCGTACCTCGATACGGCTCGGGTCGATACCCTGTTGCTGTACCAGGTAAGCCTTGGCGTTCACCGCACGCTGTGCCGCCAGATCCATCTTGTGTCTCTTCTTGCCGCTTCCGATCTCGGGCTGCGGTTCGCCATCGGCGTACCCGACGATGACCAGCTTCGCATTGGGATCGTTCTTCAAGGCAGAGGCGTCGTCGTCCAGGATGGCCTTGGCTTCGTTATCCACACGCCACGGAATGTAGCGCTGCTTCGGACGCTGTATGAACTGAATCGGCGTACGCGGAGTCACCTGCGGCGCTGGAGGCGGAGCCTCCACGGTGACCGTGGTGCTGCCGCTGCCAGTCAGTCCGCGCGAATCCGTCGCCGTCACGTTGACATTGATCGTCCCCGGTTGCGCGCCGGCAGTGTCGAGGGTCGCGGTGGAACCGGTTCCGCTTATCGCACCGGCTGAAGCCGTGTACGCGTAGCTGGAGATAGTCACTCCTGGATCCGGACTGCTTGCGTTTGCTGTGATGGTGGATGGAGTACCCGCCTGTACCGTGCTCGGATTGGCCGAGGGGCTGACCACCGGCGGATTCATCGGCTTCGCCTTCACCGTGAACGGCGCGCTGCACGTCGCCGAGTTCATCTTCTTCATCTTGGCGTCGGTGAGCGTGGCGTTAGCAGTATGCGAGCCTGCGGACGCGCCCGTGGTATCAATATGCGCCGACTGCGCATTGGCGGTGTCGATCTTGCCACCATCGGTGGTCCAAGCATAAGTAATGGTGTGCTTGGGATTGAAATTCGTACCTGTCGCCGTGACCGTTATCGGCTCGCCTTCCGTCACTTCGGCAGGCTGGGCCGAGCAAGTGGCGGACAACGCGGGAGCGTAGTAATTGCCCAGATTGACAACCACGCCTGCCGCCAGACGAATGCTGTTCCACCCCGGATCGACGTGGGATATCGTAGTGTAGTCGGTGTGAATGTAATCCACCTGCGCCAGGCGGATGGCGAACCGGTGGGTTATGTTCAAGTCGAAACCGCCACCGGCGCCCACGGCAAAGTTCCATTCAGGGATGTACGTCGGCGGATCGATTCGTGCACCGTACCGATAAAAACCCGAGCAAACGGGGAGAAAACGTCGGCATGATACTTGTACTGCAGCCCTCCCAAGATATAACCGACGTCGGTGTCGGAACCGAAGTGGCCGCTCCCGTCGACCAATATGCCCAGGTTATGCGCAGCGGGAACGTAATATACGTTGGAGAAGTCGAAGCCGGACGCGATATCCGGGACTTGGTAACCGTAGTCAACCTTGCCATTAGGGTGCAACCACGAGTAGCCACCAAAGACCTCGTCTTTGGGCTGAATATCGGTTTGCGCGGAAGCGTAGACGGCCAACAGACATAGCGCGACGGCCAGAGCAATCATTGTCGCAACCGGACGTCTCGGGACTACTCCAATACTCAAAGACATTCCAAATCCTCCAGAACCCCGGCAGCACCGTAAACAGAGCGGCCTGGCCTGGGTTCAATTTCCACTGTCGTATAAATGCAGGCAAATGTTCTGCTTGCAGCCGCAACGATCAACCCCCACAATTTCTCCCATAACGAGAGCACATAGGGAAACAGCGACTCGCCAGATCATAACTCGTGACGAGCGGCCGGTGTAAGTAGCCAAGATGCCGAGTATCCGAGAGGTAAAGTACGCGGTTGAAAGTAGTCCGCTTTCTGCTCGGACGCAGACGGGGTGGCGATTCGAAAAGCCAATTGAATACATCTCGTCACGGATTTCGTGGATATCCGCTTCTTCACCTTAACGGAAGCTAAATAGGTTCCGTTAAGTTCGTGTGTCTCAGATTCTCACTGTGCGTCGAGTTCGTCAAGTTCCTGAGTTAGTCCGGGCTCGTCGATGGCAATCCGTGGTCAGTAATTTTACATCGCCGCGGAAGGGCGGGAATTCCGGACGAAACGCGACTAGCGCCGACACCTGCGAATGCGCAGTCCGCCCCGGTAGACAAAAAACCGGTGAGAGCATTGCGCTCTCACCGGTGTAGAGTTCCAGCTAATTTGCCCGCTTACTGGGCCGGCGGGGGAGGCGCTGCCGCCTTCTTGTGATGATGCGTCGGAGCCGCCGTCTTCGGTTTCGGATAGGCGTTCTCGCTCGGCGTCACCACCGACTCGTCAACCGGCGTGGTGCCTTGCAGTACCGAAGCGGTGGCGGTGTCCGCGCCCTGCGGTACCCAGAAGATATCCGCGACGTGGTCCTTGCCCGTGCCCTTGCGTACCTCGATACGGCTCGGGTCGATACCCTGTTGCTGTACCAGGTAAGCCTTGGCGTTCACCGCACGCTGTGCTGCCAGATCCATCGCGTGTTTGTTCTTGCCCTTACCGATCATGGGTTGCGGTTCGCCATCGGCGTACCCGACGATGACCAGCTTGGCATTGGGATCGTTCTTCAATGCGGAGGCGTCGTCGTCCAGGATGGCCTTGGCTTCGTTATCCACACGCCACGGAATGTACTTCTGTTTCGGACGCTGTATGAACTGAATCGGCGTACGCGCACTCACCTGCGGTGCCGGAGGCGGAGCCTCGACCGTAACCGAGGTAGTGCAAGTTCCGGTTAGTCCGCGTGAATCCGTCGCTGTCACGTTGACGTTGATCGGCCCAGCGGGTGCGCCGGTGCTGTCAAGGGTCGCGGTAGTGCCGGTTCCGCTAACCGTCCCGGCCGAAGCCGTGTACGCGTAGCTGGAGATAGTCACGCCCGGATCCGGGCTGGTCGCGTTCGCCGTGATAGTCGACGGAGACCCTGCCTGTACCGTGGTCGGGTTCGCCGAGCAGGTCACTTGTGGCGGGTTGTTCGGCTTCACGGTAAAGGACGCGCTGCACGTCGCCGAGTTCATCTTCTTCATCTTGGCGTCGGTGAGCGTGGCGTTGGCGGTGTAGCTTCCAGCGGCCAGTCCAGTGGTATCGATCTTGGCCGACTGCGCATTCGCCGTTTCCATCTTGCCGCCAGTAGTCGTCCAGGCGTAGGTAATGGTGTGCTTCGGATTGAAGTTGGTGCCGGTGGATGTCACCGTTACCGGCTCGCCTGCCATCACCTCAGTTGGTGTGGCTGAGCAGGTCGCGGACAGCGCCGGGGCGTAGTAGTTGCCCAGGTTCACAACTATGCCGGCCGCCAGCCGAACGCTGTTCCACTGACGAGTAGAACCAAGAAAGTTCGCTTTATAGTTGGAGTAAATGTAATCTACCTGCGCCAGACGGATCGCGAACTTGTGGGTAATGTTCAAGTCGAAACCGCCGCCGGCGCCGGCTGCGACGTTCCACTGAGATCCCGAAACCGCCGGGTCGATATCTGAGACGCCGACGAAAACCCTGGCAAACGGGGAGAAGGTGTCGGTATGATACTTGTACTGCAACCCTCCCAAGATGTAGCCAACATCGTTGGAGAAACCAACCGTCTTGTCGGTGCTACCGAAATGACCGCTCCCGTCGACCAGCACGCCGAGATTGTGGACACTGGGAAGGTAATAAACGTTCGAGAAGTCAAAGCCCTTCGCAAGATCCGGGACTTTGTAGCCAAAGTCAGCGTTACCGTTGGGATGCAACCACGAGTAACCGCCAAAGACTTCGTCTTTGGGTTGAATATCAGTTTGCGCCGAAGCAAGAACGCCCAACAGACATAGCGCGAACGTCAGCGCAATCGATGTCGCAATAAAGCGTGTCGGGACTACTCCAATACGAGAAGACATTCCAAATCCTCCGGAACTCTAGCAGTACCGTAAGCAAAAGTGGCCTAGCTTGAATTCACTCAATTTTCTTAAGTACAAGTGCAGGCAAATCATCCTGCTCGCAACCGCAAATGATTGTACAGCAATAGAGAAGATTAACAAACTTTCTGGCGTTGTCTCCGGCTTATTCCTGCTGTAATGTTTACTACTTTGTTCCCCCCGGGTCGCGTTCCGCTCCCCGGCTGTTGCGTGTTCTGGTTGCCGGAAACGGGCAAGGACGACTGTTTTGGGCGAATTCGCGGCTTTTCTCTATCTCGAAGGAGCGAGCGTCGCCAACTAACCCTTCCAATACCGATTCGGGAATCATTATTTAGTGAGTAACTACCAAGAACCACCGCCCTGCCGGTCAAGAAACGGTCAGCGCCAAAATTTCTTCTCCCACAGATACTTACGCGCCCCTCGGCGATGTTCTCAACGCCCCGGCTTGATCTCCGAATCTCCAGGACATGGGATTTCGGCGAGAGCGGTCCAAGAAATGTTACTTTAATGGCAGCTTCTGATGATCGCGTTTGTTAGCGCGCGTGAACCGGCCCCGTTTCGCGTTTTTAGACCTTGGGGCGTTGGCTCGCATCTAAGCTGAGCATCGGCATACCGGCACGCCGGATAAATTCGTCGGTGGAGTTCGAAAAGGCGTTTGTTTCCTATGCTGCGAGAAAAAATTCTGATCGTAGAGGACGAGGAAAATGAACGCACAGGTATGGCCGAACTGCTTGGCGCCTGGGGCTACGACACCGAAACTGCAGAGGACGGGATACAGGGATTGGAGAAGGTCGAATCGTGGAGTCCGGGAATCGTAATCACCGACCTGAAAATGTCCCGGATGGACGGCATGGAACTGCTGCAGCATATCGCGGCCCAACCGCAAGCCGTTGCCGTCATCTTGCTCACCGCCCAAGGTAGCGTCGACGCCGCGGTCAGCGCTATGAAGATTGGCGCCTTCGACTTCATCGAAAAGCCCGTGAATCCCACCCGGTTGCGCAACATTCTGCAGAATGCTTCGCGCATTCGCGGCGCCGAGCGTGAACTGGAAGCCAGCCGTCGCAAGTTGCGCGACGTTGGCGTGCTGGGTTCGCTCGTCGGCCCCTCGAAAAAAATGCAGGAAGTATTTCGCTTGATCGAGATGGTTGCCCCCAGCACCGCATCGGTGCTCATCACCGGAGAGAGCGGCACCGGCAAGGAACTGGTGGCGCGCACAATCCATTCCCTCAGCAACCGCAAGCCCAAGCCGTTTGTCGCCATCAACTGCGCCGCCATTCCTGAGACCCTCATCGAGAGCGAGATCTTCGGGCATGAAAAGGGTGCCTTCACAGGCGCCGTCGAGCGCCGCACCGGTTGTTTCGAGTTGGCGGAAGGCGGCTCATTGCTGCTCGACGAAGTTGGCGAAATGCCAATTGGCACCCAGGCCAAGCTGTTGCGTGTGCTGGAAGACCGCAAGCTGCGCCGCTTGGGCAGCAAGAGCGAGACGTCAGTCGACGTACGCGTCCTCGCCGCTACCAACAAGCCTCCGGAAGAGGCGGTTGCGCGTGGCAATTTGCGCAATGACCTCTACTATCGCTTGAATGTCTTCAACATTCACTTGCCCCCACTGCGCGAGCACAAGGAAGATCTCCCCGACCTGGTGCAGTCCTTGCTGGCCGACATGAACGAAAAGCACAACCGCACAGTCGCCGGCATCAGCGATGCGGTAGCCAGTGCTTTCCAGGCGCATGCGTGGCCGGGAAATGTGCGCGAACTGCGGAACAACCTTGAACGCGCGGTTATCGTGTGCGACGGCGCGCTGATCGAACCCAGGCACCTGCCACCGGGATTTGGCCACGTGGCGCCACGTGCTCCCGTGCAGGAAGCCAATGCGGTGCGGCTCGGCGTCGGCACTACGGTGGACGAGGCGGAGCGCCTGCTCATCCTGAAAACTTTGGAGTCCACCAACAACAATAAGACGCGCGCCGCCGATATCCTCGGCATCAGCCTGAAGACCCTGCACAATAAGTTGAAGGAGTACGGGGCCCAGGGCGCTGGTGAGGCTGCCGAGGCGGCAAGCTAGAATGGCTGTCAGCTTTCAGCCGTCAGCTGTCAGTTCAAACTACATGCCTACCAACCTCAAAACCAATTAGGAAATCAGACTCTGCCGAGTTGTAGCTGAGAGCTGACGGCTGAGAGCTAACAGCCAATTGCTAGTTGCTAGTTGCTCCTTTACAATGATCATGCTTCCCGATCGCGAGTTGCAGTTCTCACTCGCATCCACTCGCCGAAGTGGCGGAATTGGCAGACGCGCATGGTTCAGGTCCATGTACCCGCAAGGGTGTGGGGGTTCGAGTCCCTTCTTCGGCACCAACGTTCTTCTCACCGACAAATGAAATTACGCCAACTTATTGAAGAGGCCCGCACTCTTGGCGGGCACAAGACGAAGAAAGAGGCTGTCACAGCGGCGCTCGCGGAATACGTTCAGCGGTGTAAGCAGACGGGCATTATCAAGTTATTTGAACGATCGACTACGATCCCGCCTATGACTACAAGGCCGAACGGTGTCGCAAATGTCTCTTAAGCGTCTGGGACTCTCGGCGAGTCGCCATCACGCTGCTCGTGCTGGATCCACGCGGTTGCCACGGCATGGACGCGTTGTTACTGATAACCGACAACTGGCCACGGACATCTGCTTTCACGCCGGCGCGTACTGAATCGCCAGCAGCGTTTCGTCATCGGCGCGCTCCTCGGCTCCCCGGAACGCCGCCAGGCGTTGCTGGAAGACCTTCACCAGCGCAGCCGGGCACAACGCCGGAGGCTGCTCCGCGATGAGCCTCCGCAAGGCTTCGACGCCATATTCCTCGCCATCGGCATTGCTCGCCTCGCTGACTCCATCGGTGTAAAGGACCACGGTGTCGCCGGGCGACATAATGGTCTTCACCACATTCACGTTGTCGTCGGAGAAGAAGCCCAGAGGCTTGCAGTTACTCTCGAAGGTTGTCACGCCAGATTTGCCCGCCAGCAACACCGGCAAGTGACCGGCGTTCGCGATCTCCAGTTCGCCCTGGTTCGAAGTACGTCCAAACGCCAGAGTGGCGTATTGACTAGGCAGGGCGCTCTCACGGAATAGCCGATTGGCACGCACCATCAGTTCCTCGACCGGCAGGCGAAGCGGTATCAACGAGCGGAAGACCGCACGCAAGTTCGAGGCCAGCATGGCGGCTGCGACACCCTTGCCGGAAACGTCGGCCATAATGAAATTGAGATGGCCGTCATCCTTGATCACGTCGCAATAATCGCCGCTGACCATGCCCGCGGGCTGATAGTGAAAAGAAATTTCCCAGCCGGAGATGGCGACATCAGCGGGCGGCAACAGTCCTTTCTGGATCTGCGCCGCCAGCTCCAGGTCATACTCCAGAGCGCGCTGCTGCTTCGGCGTCATATGCTCCAGACAGACCGTCGTTAGCGGGTTCTCACGCAGCCAATCTTCGCCGATATCGGTGTGGCACTCTTCGCAGATGCCAAACGTGCCTTGCTCAATTCGGTGCAAGGCCTCGTCGATCTCGTTGAGTAGACGCTCAACATGTTCTTTCTCGCCGCCCTCCAGCACCTCGTTCAGCCGCTCGCGGCCTGCCAGCAGTTGCTCGCGGACGTTGTTTGCGTAAACCGTTTCACCAATCGCCATGGCTAACCACCTTATACCGTTTAGAGGGTTATGAACGACCGCCCGATGCAGTCTTTTTTGGTTGATGGCCCCTATGCAAGCTCTACTCTAACCCTGAGTCCTCCGGGGCGTCACTCCGCATCTTGCGGTCAAAGTAGCCCGGCAACGGCATAAAAGGGTAGGCGCAACGAGAGCTAGCTTTACGCAAGCCTTCGTCGCGCCTTAGAGCTTGTCTATTATCCGGCGTCCGTCACTTGGTCGTGCAGGTGTCGGCTACCTGCTTTATGCTCTGTACTCGAAAAAGTGAGACTTCTTTTGCACTGGACTCAAGGCCCTGCTGGGTAGTGTCTATAGTCTTCACCGAAGGGGTGCCGGTAACCTGGACCTGTTGTCCAACGTAGTGGATCATCTCGTCAGCATGGCTGGAAAGCGTTACCTTCGTCCCATCGGCTTTGGTGAGGGTATACCTATTCCGGGAATTCTTCAGGCAGCCTTCAATCGTGGTCACGCCTGACTTCTTGCCGCCCATCTGGTCAGAATCTTGCGCCTGAACCCAAACAGCCGAGATCAGGAGCACTGCAGCAACCATGAACATCCTACGCACAATCAGTCTCCTTTCGGCTGGCAACTCGGAAGCGAGCTGAGGCCGCCTCAACAGGCGAGGCGCAGCGTTGCCGCTGGTTCGGTCGCGGAGCTCTGCACGGGAAACACAAGCGACGAGGCTGGAAGCCGTTCAGTCCGTCAGTGGGTACCGGTCGTGCAAGTGTCCGCTATATGCTTAATGCTTTTGACTCCAATCGCTGGCACTACGTGGGCGCTGGAGGCGACGCCCTGCTCCGTCGTGCTCGCAGTTCTGGTTCTGGGCGTGCCGGTTATTTCGACTTCGTGGCCGATGTGCTTGCTGAGCTTGGTGGCGGCGCCTGTCAGCTGATGAACATCCCCATTGCTTTCGGTGAGGCTGTAACGACCGTTAGAAACCTGCAGGCACCCTTGGACGGTTATCAGATCCGAGCTTTTGCCCATAGTCTGGCCGGCATCTTGCGCCTGGGCCCAAACGGCAGAGATCAGTAGCACTAGTGTTAGCAACAATGTCTTTTGCACAAATAGTCTCCTTTCGATCTGCGACTTGGATGCGAGTTGAGGTTGACTTAACGGGCGACGCCGCAGCATCGCCGCTGCTTTGATCGCCGAGGTACATAGTACCCAGACACGATGCGAGGCCGGTCCTTGCCAGCCTATTTGCACGTGTCCGCGATTTGCTTCACGCTCTTCACTTCAAAAATTGCCTGCGTTACCGCAGCGGATGCACCGCCTGGGGGAGTGGTATCCACAGTCTGCACCCCGGGCTTACCGGTGATTTCGACCTGGTGGCCGACCTGCGGCTTGAGCTTTGAGGCGCCACCGACAAGGCGATGTATCGTTTGAGTGTCGTCCAGAAGACTATATTGGCCCTCAGAGCTCTGCAGGCAGCCTGAAATCGTCTCCAGGTCAGACGCTTTGCTTCCAGCATTCGCATACCGTCCACCGGCGAAGATCAGTAGCAAGAGAGCAAGCATCAATGTCCTGGTCTTGGTCTGGCGCACGAAATCTCCTTTATTGCTGCTTGCGGCCTATTCTACGGCAAGAAGCGTTCTACTACGCTATAACTTTCGGCCAAAGCCGAATCCAATGCCGCCGGATCCTTGCCGCCCGCCTCGGCCATATCGGGACGCCCGCCGCCGGAGCCGCCGACTTTCTTTGCAACTTCTGCAATGATTTTTCCGGCTTGCACCCGCGCCGTGAGGTCCTTGGTCACGCCGACAATGAGCGCCACCTTGCCGTCGCTGACCGAGCCCAGCACGACCACGCCGGAGCCCAGCTTGTTGCGCAGGTTGTCGATCAGCACGCGCAGTTGCGCGCGTTCCAGGTTGTCGGCCCGCGTGGCCAGGACTTTGACGCCCTTCACCTCGCGCACGTTCTCCGCCGCCGACTGGACGGAGGTGGAAGCCGACTTCATGCGCGCCTGGTCGAGTTCCTTGCGCAGCTTCTTCAGCTCCTCTTCGCGGCGCTCGAGTTCCTGCTTCAAGGCGTCGGCGGGAGATTGGTCGTCGCCTCCGCGCACCAGCGTCGAAACAACATTTTCCAGCTGATGATCTTTGCGGAAGTGGCGCAGCGAGCCTTCGCCGGTCACCGCTTCCAGCCGTCGCACGCCGCTGGACACGCTGCCTTCTTTCAAGACTTTGATCAGGCCGATCTCGCCGGTCGCGGCAGTGTGCGTGCCGCCGCACAGCTCGGTCGAGAAATCGCCAATGCGGATGACACGCACGCGGTCGCCATACTTCTCGCCGAATAGCGCCATCGCGTGGTACTCGTTGACGGCGACGTCGATGGGCACATCCTCGATGACCTCGACGCGATCGTTGCGCAGTACTTCCTTATTGGCGAGGTCTTCGATGTCCTGCAACTCTTCGTCGTCGACGGCGGCGAAGTGCGAGAAGTCGAAGCGCAAATGCGCGGGATCGACCAACGAGCCAGCCTGCTTCACGTGCTTTCCCAGCACTTCGCGCAGCGCCGCGTGCAGCAGATGCGTGCCAGTGTGATTGCGCATGGTGGCGCGGCGAACTTCGTCGTTCACCATGGCATCCACCTTGTCGCCTACGTGGATGGGCTGCTTCGCGATGACACGATGCGCGCGCACTCCCTGCACGGGGTAGGTGACGCCTTCCACTTCGGCGACGAGCGTGTTGTGGTCTTCGCCGTAGAGCCAGCCGACATCGCCGACCTGCCCGCCCGCATCGGCGTAGAACGGCGTGTGATCGAGCACGATCTCGCCGCGCTCGCCCGGCTTTAACTCCTGCGCGCCAACGCCGGTGCCGTTGTGCGGCTTGATGATGGCCAGCACTTCGCATCCGGTGGAGAGCGTCTTGCGATAGCCCTCGAACTCGGTGCGCGGAAGCGATTGATACAGCTGGACTTGCCGAGGCTTTTGAGCCGCCCTTCCAGGAAGCTTGCGCGCGCTTGCGCTGCTCGTCCATGGCAGCGTCGAAACCGGTAGCCGTCGAATTCGAATCCCCTGATCACGAGCAAGCATCCTCGATGAAGTCCCGGGGCAATCCAAACGTGTCATATAGCTTGAACGCCTCATCACCGCGCAAGATCCAAACTCGATTTGCAATCAGCTTCTTTGCAGCTCGGTCTCGCCAAAATGTACTGAATTCGCCCGGATACGCTTTCTCCAGCGCTGTCTCGATTTCGCGCTCGCTTACGGTATCAAGCGACCCTTCGCTGGGCTGGTCGCGAAGGACGACAGCTATCTTTTCACTTTGCGCTGGATCAAACCCTGTACGTACCCAGTAAGCCGGCTGAGTCTGGAGGCATCGCGGCCTGAATAACTTCCTCCAACTGGCCAGGCCCATATCCAGAGTGTGCGCGAATCTCGTCTCTTCGCCCTTGATCGTCTCCGCGACGCGATCCGCGCGTTTCGACCAGCTCGGGATACGCGTCCTTCATCAAGTCGCGCACGGCAAACACCATCTTGAACAGAAACGGTTTGTCCTGACCGAACAATCGTCCATGCCGAATCGCGCGGCGAATGATCTTGCGCAGCACGTAACCGCGGCCTTCGTTGGACGGCACCACGCCATCGGAGATGAGGAAAGTTGACGCGCGCGCGTGGTCGGCGATCACCCGCAGCGATGCCGCCTGATGATGCCGCTCTTCTTCGTCTTCCTTCTTTAACTCGGTCTCAAGCGAGGCACCGGTCAATTCGGCCGCCCGCTTGATCAGCGGCACAAACAAGTCCGTGTCGTAGTTCGAGATCACGCCCTGCATCACCGCCGTGACGCGCTCCAGGCCTGCGCCGGTGTCGATCGACGGCTTAGGCAGCGGACGCATGGTGCCATCGGGCTGCTTGTCGAACTGCATGAAGACCAGGTTCCAGATCTCGACGTAGCGTCCGCACTCACAGCCGAACTGGCAATCGGTGTGGCCGGCATCGCTGGCCTCAGGGCCCATGTCGTAGTGAATCTCGCTGCACGGGCCGCAGGGGCCGGTGTCGCCCATCATCCAGAAGTTGTCCTTCATGCCCATCTCGAAGATGCGCTCCAGCGGGACGCAACTTCCGAGTCGCAAGCCAGTGCTCGTAGGCCTCGTCGTCGCGCGCAATGCCCTGCTCGCCCTTGAAGATGGTCGCGTAGAGCTTGTCCTTCTCAAGCCCGAACCAGTCGGGCGAGGTGACCAGCTCCCACGCAAAGGCGATGGCGTCTTTCTTGAAGTAGTCGCCGAAGCTGAAATTGCCCAGCATCTCGAAGAAAGTATGGTGGCGATTGGTGAAGCCGACGTTCTCCAGGTCGTTGTGCTTGCCGCCGGCGCGCACGCACTTCTGCGAGGTGGTGGCGCGCGAGTAGTCGCGCTTCTCGATGCCGAGGAAGACGTCCTTGAACTGGTTCATGCCGGCGTTGGTGAACAGCAGAGTGGGATCGTTGGCCGGAACCAGCGAAGACGAGCGCACGATCTTGTGTCCGTGCTGCTCAAAATAGCGCAGAAACATGGACCGAACTTCGGAACCGGAAAGCTTGCGAATGGGCATAGGGGCTAGAGAAATTCTAGCAGCAGTGAGAGGGCAGTAGTCAGTTGTCAGTGTTCAGTAGCCAGTAGTCGGTAGCCAGTAGTCAGTAGCCAGCATTCCAGAGCATGAAACGAAAAGAGATCCCTCGCCGACTAAAGGCGGCTCGTGATGACAAGGAAGGCAAGGGGGTTTCTATCTTACAACGACGCACTGATCGATAAACCCAGCGTAGACGTTTTGACCAAAGGCGCTTAGGTGCCATTGACTTCCGAAGTCAGCCGATGTAACGTCTGTGCACTCAATAACTTCTTACGAGTCCCCGGCCCCCCAAATGTTGGTTCGTCGCTGTCTTCCTGGCCCAGCGAGGACGCCTAACCCACTTGATCGAACAACGAAGCGATCGTGGGGCGACAGGAGTTGTCATGCCCATGGCAATCGAGGTATCCAGTCCGGCGCAGAATCATCTCTTGTGTGCGCTACAGCCTGGGGAGCGTGAGCGGCTGCTACCTCACTTGCAGCCGGTGACCTTTTCGCTGGGCCAAATAATTTACGAGCCGGGTGAACGCATTCAATATTGTTACTTTCCAACGAACTCCGTTGTTTCACTGTTGTACACCACGCAAGATGGCACGACCGCGGAGATGGGTCTGGTGGGAAATGAAGGAGTCCTGGGTGTCGCACTCTTTCTGGGGGGAGAATCAACTTGCAGCAGGGCGCTCGTCCCAGTCGCTGGGGATGCGTTCAGGTTACCAGCCAAGCTGTTGCGGGAAGAATTCGCGCATCGCGGCCCGCTTCAACATTTGCTGTTGCGATACACCCAGGCGCTCATCACGCAGATTTCACAAACCGCGGTGTGCAACCGCCTGCATTCCGTGGAACAGCGGCTCTGCCGTTGGCTGCTGCTGTGTCACGACCGGAAAAATCGCTCGGAGTTGCTCATGACCCAGGAGCTCATCGCGAACATGCTTGGCGGACGCCGCGAGAGCGTCACGGTAGCGGCAGGACGCCTGCAAGACGCCGGGCTGATCCACTATTGCCGTGGCCGCATTAGCATTCTGGACCGCGAGGGACTAGAGGCGAGCGTGTGCGAGTGCTACCGCATCGTGGAAGACGAATTCGACCGGTTATTCGACAGGAAGCGGAAACCTCAATTCAGCACGCCTGGGGCAGCTTTCGAACAAGTCGGCTGAGCAGGGCTCTCAGCTGATCAAAATTGTCAGGCCGAGTCATGTAGACGTTATACCCGGCGGCCACTTCATCCCCCTCATTCAGGCTTGCAACGCAGAACACCACGACGGGGACTTCTTCCTCCAGCCCGGCGCGCTCGCGTATTCGCCTGGCGACGGGAAGTACCCGAACAGCATCAAGAGCCAGGCTAATGAGAATTAAATCAGGGTGGTGAAGTCTGGCCTTCTGAATCGCATCCTCTTCATCTCTGGCTGTATTCACTTGGTAGCCGCTGGCCGTGAGAAGTCGTTCTATCCCATCGCGCGTCTCTTCTACGTCCTCAATCACAAGGATGAACGACCGCTGCTCCCGATTCGGTGTCACGGTTTGCTCTAGAAACGAACGTCATTTTCCTAACAGAGCTAAGTTTGGTTGTCTGTGCGCTGAGCCACAAAGCGATTTGCGCTACCCAAGAAAGACGTTTTGATCAGACGTCCTCGAATCGGACCAGTAACTTGTCCACTGCTCACCTGATGCGTGCAGGAATTGAACCTACCGCGCTAGTAGTGGGGCATGCTGCGCTCCTTGGTGCCAGCAGCAGTCGTTCACGTATCGCATACCAGTGAATTCCTCGCGCTATGTGTGTTAGCGCACCGACGACGCTCTGCATTGGTGGCATAACACTGGCACGCACGAGAATAGTGCCTCTTCCTAAAAGGTTTTGAAATGTCGTGGGAGTCTATGACGGCCCTTCTGTCGTCCTGCGCTGGCACTCGATACAGAGGAGCAACGTCTCAAGCTTGCGCGTTGGCGCGATACATAGTCGTAAAGCACTAAAAGGAGATAGAAATGGCAGATAAAGAGAAACCTCAGCCACCCCAGACAGGCACTGCGGCGCCTGCTGCCCCTGAATTGAACAACCCGGACTTTCAGGTTGTATTGAAAGCCTTACTGGCAGCCTATCAACCGATCCTGGAGCAGCAACTTAACTTAGCCAAGAACCCGGAGGCTCTGCAGAAGGAAGCGCAAAGCCATCCTCCGAACTGCGCCGATGAATTCGCCCAGGCGGATGCCCTGTTTCGAAAATTTTTTAACGAGGACGTCGCCCTCCGCATGCTCCCGCCAGAAGGCCGAAAACAACTGGGAGCAATCGAAAACTGGCGCTGGTGCTGGGAACACATTTTCTGTTGCTTCGTCTTCGGTTGGCTGGTCTGCCGTGGTCCGCGCACCTTCAGGGCCTGGGCCTACTACGTTTACCAGTATTGGCTGTGTGTGAGGCGGGTTCTGGGCACTCCCGTCGCAAATCCGCCCACCGAAGAGCAGAGTAACGATTTCAGGATTTTGATTGACGCTCTGGCCAAAGCTTATAAGCCATACCTCACAGACCAGTTGGCAACCGTGGAATATCCAGCGGGGATACCCGAGGAAGTACTGAACGGAAGCATCGATTGCCGTGAGGACAATACCGACACCTGCGCGATCTTCGAGCGACTGCTGACGACTGAAGCTGCCCAGGCTTTGTTGGGGAAAAAGGCCTTTGCTGAACATAGCCGAGACCAGAATTTCTGGTTCTGCCGCTGCTGGTGTCTGTGTGCCATCTGTTTTGGTTGTTGTTTGGCCCGGGCGCGAACTTTTATAGACGTGCTTTGGTGTTTGGTCTATTACTTCCGCTGCCTGGCCGATTGCTTCCAGCCGATACGCTGCGACCTGACGGCTCCCACGGGTTGTACTCAGGAGCAGCCAGGCCTGGTGCCAGATGCGGTTGCGGTGGAGATCGACGGAACTGCCGCCGGAGCATTTTTTGACCACTACACGCTGGAATGGCGCCCATCAGCTGGACAAAGTTGTGCCGACGACACCGACTTTTCATCACTTGGTATCAGTTATCCGGGCGGAACCGCGACCGGCTCCGTTCCTGTGGTTAGCGGCACGCTGGGATGGCTCGATACCACCGAACTCTCTGGAGGCCCGTATGACATCCGGCTTAACGTCTTCTCGACGACCGGGCAACTCGTGTGCCAACAGTGTCTTACGTTCACGCTTTTCAAGGTAATGGTGTGGATCGATCGCGTGGCCGAACTGCCTGGCGCACCCGTACAGACTCCCCCCGGGTGGTTTGACCAGTCCGCTCCGCCGCAGGCGCCGATCGTGAATACAAATCCAGGTGGAATAATAGTTCCGGTGGGTGGCTGTATCAGCGTCGTCGGCACTGCTTGGGTTGGCGGCTGCCCGAATCGGGAAATCCAGTGTGTGAATCTGTATGCGGCGGTCGGCTGGCAACCAGGCACTGCGGAGCCGGGCTTCGCCGCCAGTTTGCCGCTTTACACTATCAATATGCTTCCAACACCGATCTGCTATACCGATCCCGACCCGACGGTAGAGGCCAAGAAAAGAGCACCGTGGAACCAGCTTTTTGAGACCAACCTCATCCGGGGAAGCTGGGTCCCGACCAGTATCCCTCCGTTCGACACGCAGTATTGCCTGCCGAAAATCTGTTTTGATAGCGCGAATATTCTGCTCGCTTGCCCCGATACGCAGCACGGATGCCGCAGCGGCAAGTACACAATTCTCTTGGATGTCACCGACACAACGACACCGACGCCGATCCATTACTATGACACCCAGCAAGTGTGGTTCGATAACAAACCCATCCATGTTGAGTTCGATGGATTGGAAGGGGTAGGCGCATGCCAGGACGTTTGCCTGAGCAAGTATGTGCCACCAGGCGCGCCGTGCAACATCTGCTGGCCTATGAATCTGCTCGGCATCGCCTTTGATGAGTTGATCGACCCACTGGACAACACTTATCCCAGCAACAACTTCGACTACTACAGCTTGTCGATCACGCGTCAGGGCGGGCCGAGTTACCAAGTTCCGATCACGCCTATGTCCCTCTGTCCCGCAATTTTCGGCTCCAACCCATTGATTGGCACTCAGGGGGTTGGTGAGCCGGGAACACGCTGCGAGCAGTTTCTGGCTTCTTGCCCGGTGCCAGCTCACGGAAGCAAGTCCCCTGGAACGCTCACCCAGCTCGATCTGCGCATCTTCGACGTGATCTGTGCGGCGGACCCGAGCCTGACGTCACCATTCATACCGCCGGTCGGCTTCCCTCTCAACCGCGGCGACTGCTGTACCTACACGTTCGTACTCTACGCGCAGGATAAGACGTGGAGCAACGCCTTCGCCGGCGGATTCCATTATGCCTACTCGTTGCCCTGGGCGGTGGAAATCTGTAACGACTTGGGCGGGAATGTCCAGATTCCTCAATGCCCGTAAGGGAGGCGCTGACGGGAACCGCATTTTGGGCGAGATTTGTCCTGGCTGTCCTTGCAACCTGGCGGGTTACGCACCTGCTGGCGAGCGAGGACGGCCCGGCCGACGTCATTGTTCGATTTCGCGCGTTGTTGGGCCAGAGCATCGTCGGCAAGCTGATGGACTGCTTCAACTGCCTCAGTCTGTGGATCGCGGCCCTGGCTGCTCTTTTTGTTTCTCGAAGGCCTGTGGAGTGGCTATTCTGCTGGCTAGCGCTTTCCGGTGGCGCTTGTCTACTGGAACGCGTAGGACACGAGCCGGTCGTGATTCAACCTATCTCACAACCGGCAGAAGGAGAGATCAACGATGTGTTGCGGCCAGAAACGCTCGGAGCTGCGGAACAGGCAGGCGCAGAGAACGGTGCGGAGCGTCCCCCCATACGCCTCCAACCATAGCCGTGGTCAGGTCGTCCAGACCCAAGCAACGGTGCCACCGGCAAGGCAGACAGCCTCGCCCTATCCGCACGCCAACACGCAGGCTCGAGGTTTACAGCCCCAGCCTCCGGCGGCGATCTCCACGCCGCAGCCTGCGGTGAACGTGCGCTACCTTGAAAACTCGCCCATCCGGGTGCGCGGACTTGTCAGCGGCATGTCTTATGAGTTTTCGGGTTCACGATCTGTTCAAGCCGTCGATGCTCGAGACGCCTCATCTCTGTTGAGCACACGTTTCTTCCGACGGGCCTGATTGCCCAAGCTGCGCCGACGAGGTCATTCTGGGCACCAGCTCACTCTAGCTTTTCGTATTCGGCTTTGGCTTGCCGCAGGACTGGATTACCGGCATCGGCGCCCTTCCACAGAGCCAGGAAGTCACGATAGGCTTCGCGGGCACCGTCCTGGTCTCCGGCCATGGCTTTGGCGCGGCCCAACTGAAGATGCGCCAAGGCCGCAGTGGGGAAGTTAAGCACGATCCCACGGTGGTCCAGCATCTTTTGGAACTCGGCCGCAGCCAGCTTCCCTTCGCCCGCTTGCAGATACGCCAGGCCTCGCAGGTAAATGGGATAAAGAAAAGCTATCCCTGGAAGAGGTGAAGCCAGTTCATAAGGCGCTGCCGGCTGCAAAGCCTCCAGAGCAGCGCCGGGATTTTTCTCGTCCAGGGCAATCGCCGCCCGTACGGAGGGCACCCAGTAGTTGTTGACCAAGGTGTCGGAAGGGTATTGCCGGCTGAGATCATCAGCCAGCGACTGCGCGCGTTTGCGGTCGCCGCTGCGCGCCAGGACAAGAGCTGCCATGATCTGCGCGTTCTTGCTTGATCCGGCCACCGCAATGGCTTCCAAAGCCTGCTGCCGGCCGCGCTGCGGGTCGCCCAATTCGGCTTCGTGGATAGCGCCATCCAACTGCCATAGCGCCGCCGCCTCCTTAGACCCCCCGCGTAACGCGGACTCCTGCGCCAGCCGCGTGGACTCCCGCGCCTTCTCCAGACGACCAAAATAGGCATCGGTGTCGGCTTGCGTCGCGAGCATTTGATCTTCCATCCCCGGCTTGCCCATGGCCGCTGCCAACTGACGCGCCATTTCCTCCGAGTCGCCACGCAGGAAAGCCATCGCATAGAAGTCCCAGATCATCGCCTGGTTCTCCAGATGGCGGGCCTGCGCTTGTTCCAACACCGCCTTCATGTCGGTGAAGCGATTCAGGTTCAGATAGTTGCCAGCAAGGTTGGTGTAGTTGATAACGTCGGTGGGGTCCACTTGTAGTGCGCCCTGAGCTTCCACCAGCGCCTGTTCGTACCTTCCGATGGAGGTGTAGGCAGAATTCAAATTGGTGTAAGAAGACTCCTCACGAGGATAGGTCTGGCGCAGCATGCGATAGGCGTCAATGGTCTGGTCCACATCTCCGGTGACCAGATCGTGATAGTGGCAGGTAATGTACAGCTTCTCTTTGGCGCTAGTGTGGTCGCGCAGGTCATAGGCTTTGGTCGTATTTTCAGCTGCCAGAGTAGGCTGGTTCAGGTTGAAGTAAGCCACTCCCAGGCGCGCATAAGCCATGGCAAAGTTTGGATCCAATTCGATGGCGCGCTTGAAGAACGGGACCGCGGAGGCGTCTCCCTGGGTGTTCTGCATCTTGAGGCCGAGACTATAAGCCTGGAGCGCCTCCAGCGAAGGCGTAGTCGCCTGTTCGACAGGGGTATCGTACTTCTGCAGCGAGGCCAGCGACTCGCCCAGCTTTGACCGCAACTGAGTCGCCGCCTTTCCCAGTGCGCTCAACACTTGCTCGCGACTGGCGGCTTCGGCCTGTTCGTCACCGAGCGAGTCGCCGGTGCGGCAGTTGATGGCCTTCAGGCCGATCGCATAGTGGCTGCCCAGTGACGAGATGGAGCCCAACAGCATGGCTTTGCTGCCGGTCCTTTGGCAAACTTGCCGCGCGATGTCTTCAGTGAGGCGCGTGTCGGTGGAATGTCCCATGAAGCGCAACTGGTCGTTGACCTTCTGATCGGAGAGTACGTTCAGGAACGGTGATTGCTCCAAGTCCACGGTCAAAGCTTGCTTCAGCGCGGCATCGAAGACAGGCTCGCCCGTGGTGTTGTTGAAATCCGCCAGGACGATGGTGTCTTTTTCAGTGAGCACTGGGGTTTGCCGCGAATGCCAGTACCAAACGCCGGCCGCGGCGACAATAAGCAACAGCAGCGGTAGCAGCCAAAACAACTTGCTTCTACGGGGCGGTTCCACGTCGGTCGCGCGCCTTTGTGGCCTGGCGACCACGCTGGCCGATCGTGCTTTGGCAACGCCCGCCGAACTTCCGTCGCCACGGCGGGACACCGGTTCCACGTCGGCGGCGGCGATCGAGACCGTGGGATCATTTTCGATCCGCTTATCCCGCTCCAGCCGCTTCAAATCGGAACGCATGTCGGAGGCGTGTTGATAGCGCAGGTCGCGATCTTTCTCCAACGCTTTATGAATGATCCGTTCCAGTTCAACGGGCAACTCTTCGTTGAAACGGACTGGCCCTAACGGGGCCTTGTGTAGAATGGCGTCGAAGACAGCCGCAGTGGTGTCGCCTTTAAACGGCAGAACACCGGTAGCCATTTCGTACAACACCGCGCCAAAGGAGAACAGGTCGGTACGTTCGTCCAAAGGCTTGCCCAACGCCTGTTCGGGCGACATATAGGCGACGGTCCCGATGGTGGTGCCAGGATCGGTCAAGTGCGCGTGCACATGCTCCATGGTGTCCTGGGCATCCACCAGGGCCGTCGTTTTGGCCGGGGCCACGGTGGCCAGGCCGAAGTCCATGATTTTCGCGTGCCCTCGCTTGGTCACGAAAATGTTTGCCGGCTTGATGTCGCGATGAATAATCCCTTCCGTGTGCGCCGCATCCAGGCCGTCCGCAACATCGAGGGCAATCTCCAGCAGGCGGTGCACTTCCAGGGGCTGGCCACCGATCAGGTGCTTCAGGGTGACGCCATCCAGAAATTCCATGACGATGAATGCCTGGTTGTCATAATCGTCGATCTCATGGACGGTACAGATGTTGGGATGGTTCAGAGCGGAAGCTGCGCGCGCCTCGCGACGAAAACGCGCCAGGGCGAGCGGGTCGTGGGCGACCTCCGGCGGCAGAAACTTGATGGCCACGAAGCGGCCGAGCTTCAGGTCCTCAGCCTTGTACACCACTCCCATACCGCCGCCGCCTAGTTTTTCCACGATGCGGTAGTGGGAAACAGTCTGGTCGATCATCAGAAGTGGAAAACACCCTTGGCAGGCCATGTTAGGGATAGGCGCTGGGCAAGTCAATGTTTGCGGGGTTCCGCCGCGGACCCGCTTGCACTGGGGGCGACGCAGCGCGTGCTTCATTCCTTGTCGACCGCTGCTCATGCCTGTATCTGCCGGCGCCAGTCCTCCGGAGGTTGGCAGGCGTTTAGGGGTGGCTTGCGGGCCAGCGTTTTTCCCACGGCAATATCGCGCGGTATCGATCGCGATGTCACCTGGATTTGCGCGCGATCGGGGCGATCTTCGCGAAGCAGTCTGGCCTGCAGAAAGATTTCGCTGAGCGCATCCAGAGCTTCGGCAACGCGGTTGCTCACCCAGCTTTTGCTGTGGCGCAGCATCTCGGCGACCTCGTCGCGAGAGAAGGAATACAGTCCGACCAGGGTGATCATTTCGGCATGTTGCTCGCTAAGCCGGGCAAAGCAAAGCTCGACGTCGCGAACGAAGACTGCCTGATCTTCAAAGCTGGGAATGGCGTGGTGGGAGACGCGGGCGCGGAAAAACTCTCTTCCCAATAACGAAGGAAGCCTGCCAACTTGCGACGAGATCTCGAAGAAATGCCGCACCATGGCGAGCGTCTGTCCGCGATAACACAAAATTTCCGGCCGGGGATCAAGCTCGTCGCCATCTTCGGCAAACTCGTTGGCCGTGAACAGCCGTAACTGCGATTGCGCTGGCATGCCACCCTTCATTGCAGCCTCCCAAATGGCAGTGCGACCTGGGCCGCGCCGGTCATTACTGGAGCCGTGCCGGGTTTTCCTTGAGGTTTGCGCAGCAGCCGACTCGCTCGTTCCGCATGGTTGGAAAGCGAGTAGTCGATCAGAATTCGTCCGCATGGCTCGCAATAAGTTTCCGCAGACGCGGCCCGGCGCACTCGCAGCGAGCCGCACCGTTCACAATATTTCAGTTCATAAGTGGCGAGTTGCATTGCTTGTCCCCCTAACTTCCTCTTCTTAAAACGAAGAGCCCTGCGACAGACCCGAATGACCATCAGGGGCCTGTACACAGGGCTCGTTTCAGTTACGATGACCTGCTATCGATTATTTAGTTACGTGAAAAACGTTATGCTGGCAGAGCACGCGAGCCTCTAACATCCCCGAGTGCGACGTAAGGTTTACTCGCCGCGCTACTGCCATTTGGGTTTCAAGGCATCATCCGCTCCTCTTGCCGGCGGCTGAAATAACCCTCTTCGTACCCGGATTTCAGAATGCATCCGTTCTTCACCACCACACTCAGCCTTCCCGAGAAACGCAGATTGCGCAAGAGCTTTTCCGTGGCTGCCGAAAGCAGGTCGGCCTCCCTCACCTTGCGCCGAAGCTCGGCAAACGTTCTTTCCTCACCTTTGTTCTCTGTCTCCATCATCGGTTCATTTACCTCGGCCAGAACCGCAGAACCTGGCGACACTTCGACTGTGGCACAGGGGAATCTTCTCCGTCAACAAATTTATTGCTTTGGGGATATTACTAAAGTACATGTATAGCTTCTAGAAATACCACACCAACATGACCCTTCAAGACTTGCAGGACAAACTGCGTGCGCACATCCGGGCCCGAATCGACCGAGGGGAGCTGACCGGAAGCGGTTTGTCCCGCGAGGCCGGATTTCAGCAAGGCCACCTCTCCAACTTCCTCAATGCCCGCCGTGGTCTCAGTGTCGAATCCATGGACCGTCTGCTCCAGACCCTGAACATCGGCATGCTGGACCTGGCTGACCTGAAAGACATCGCGCAACAGATGTCGTTTCCCGCCGGAACATCGGGATTCGAGAGCGTTGCCGTGGTGACCGGGGAGCAAGCCGCACATCTGCCTCGATTCACCCCCGAGCAGGCGCGCGAAAGCCGCAGTTTCAGCAAGTCATTTCTGCGCAAGCTAAAGCCCAACGACGCCGGCAATCGCAGCGAATGGCTGCGCTTTGTACTGGTCCTGCTCGACGCCAAGGCCGCCGGAGGCATGTTTCCGCGCATCCCCGCCGGCGCGACTTTGCTGTTGGATCGCCACTACAATTCCCTGCAACCCTACCGCCGGTTGCAACCCAACATCTACGCGGTGCAGGCCGGAACACGCTGCCTTGTCGGCTATGTCTCGGTCGTGGGCGACAATTTGGTGTTGCGCCCGCGAAATCCGCAGCACGAGGTGGAATTGGTGCGCATCGATCGTGGCAGACGCTATCACGATTACATTGTGGGTCGAGTCTGCCATGTCGGGTTCGAGGTATGAAGCCAACTCTCTGCTATGATTCGCCCGTCGGCGCGAGAAGCCGGCGTACAAGGGAGGTCAGCACTCATGGATGAACACGGCGTAAATAGCCTGATCATGCGTCGCAATGAAGACATCGCGCTGGACATGATGAAATTCATCGCCGTCACCACCGGGTATGGAAAGACCGGCTCGCCCGAAGCTGGATTTAAAGGCGGCACGGTTTCGAAAGCCGAGGACTATGCCCAGCATTTGTTGGATCTATTTGGCCAATGCTTGGCAGCGGTGCAGGGCAAGAAGTAGGCCAGCAAGGAACCTACACCGAGCCGGGGCTTGGCGGCTCCGGCTTTCTTGTTGCCGGGATTAGCCGTCCATCACGCCAGCCGGTGATTTCCGTCACTGCCGAGGTGGAGCCGCAAGCCGACCATCAAACTGGCGAGGTGCAACATGGCAACTCTGGATTCCAAATTCCACGAAGAGACGGTCAGTATCCACAAAGAGCACGAGGAATTGGTGGCGCAGTTGGACCAGATGGATAGTGCACTCGAACAGATGGTCTGCTATGCGGAGGTTTTCACCGATCTCGCCACCGCCAACCAGGCGATGAGCCGCGGCCAATGGATGGCGGAGTGGCTCCCCCGGCACTACGAGCATGAAGAGACCACGGTGCTGGAAACTATCGCCAGGATGAGTCCTGAGCTGGCGTCGTTCGCTCGCGAGATGAAGCGCCAGCACCATGAAATGCGAGTGCGCCTGGAAAGCTTTCGTGATTTGCTCGAACACCTGAGCGAAAGCGAAGACCTGGAAAGCGCCGTCATTCAGACGAAGAAGCAGGGCAGAGAGCTGACGCGCATGATGCGGCTGCACCTGTCGGCGGAAGAGAAGAAATTCGCCAGCGTGGAGAATTAGTGACAACTCCGGCTACGGGGGAAAAAGACACCCACGATCAACCCGCGAGGTTTTTTCTTAACACTGAGGCAACTTCGGGGTCGAGCACCACGACGTTCGAACTTTCCTTGACGCGCTCGTAGTACTTGCCGCGGTCCAGTTTCTTGAAGTCCGAGAGCTTGTACTCGGGGCGGAGTTCATCAGATCGAGACTCAGTCCTCTTCATAAAAACGCCAGCTCTACCGCCCTAGTGAATGTCGAAGTTTTCCTGATGCAGCAGCGGGTCGCTCTTCACCAGCACGGTCTTGCCGGTCAGGTCTTCCATCTCGGAGATCAGCTTGCCGTTGTTGGCCTTCAGCGCCTTGGCCACTTCGGGATTCACGCGTACGGTGATGTCGGTCTTGTCGTGCAGCTTTGCCATCTTGCGCATCTCGATGTAAAGCTCGTTGCAAACCGTGGGCACCGATTTCACAAACCCCGCACCGTCGCAGTAGGGGCAAGTTTCTCCCAGGGTGCGCTCCAGCGATTGCTTCACGCGCTTGCGGGTAATCGCCACCAATCCGAAATCGTTAAACTGCAGCACCTTCGAGGGGGCGCGATCGTTGCGCAGAGCCTCTTCGAGGGCCTGCATCACCTTCTGGCGATTCTTGCGCTCGTCCATGTCGATGAAATCGATGACGATGATGCCGCCCAGGTCGCGCAGCCGGATCTGCCGCACGATTTCCTTGACCGCATCCACGTTGGTCTTGGCGATGGTGTCTTCCAGTCGCTGCGTCTTGCCAACGTACTTGCCGGTGTTGATGTCGATGGCGACCAGCGCTTCGGTCTGGTTGATGACGATATGTCCGCCGCTCTTCAGCCACACCTTCGACTTCAGCGAGCGATTGATCTCGTCCTGAATGCCGAACTGCTCGAACAACGGCGTGTCTTTGGTGTACAGCTTGATGCGGCGCACCAGCGACGGTTGGAAGCGGCTGGCAAAGCGCACCACGCGCTCGTACTCGTCTTCGGTGTCGACCCAGATCTGCGAGAAGTCGGCATTGACCTGGTCGCGCAACACCCGTTCCACCAGGTTCAGGTCGTGATAGATCAGCGCCGGCGACTTGCTGTTCTCGGCGCGGCTCTTGATCTCGGCCCACAGATGCTTGAGAAAGCGAATGTCGGCGCGCAGATCTTCTTCCTTGATGTTGGCGGCAGCGGTACGGACGATGAAGCCGCCTAGTCCGTTTTCGCGTTCGCTGGTCACGATGCGCTTCAGGCGCTGGCGTTCTTCCTCGGAGGCGATCTTGCGTGAAACTCCCACGTGATTGACCGTGGGCATGTACACCAGGAACCGGCCGGGCAACGCAATGTGGCTGGTGATGCGCGCGCCCTTCTTGCCGATCGGCTCCTTGGCAATCTGGATCAGCACCTCCTGCCCTTCCTTCAGCAGGTCGGTGATGAGCGGCTGATTGCGATTGGTGTTGGGACGAGCGCGGAAGTTGCGGCGCGGACCTCCACGGCGATTGCGATCGCGAAAACCGCGGCGATCGTAGCCGGGACGCTCAGTCTGCCGCTGCTGATAACCCGCCGTGGGAGACGCAGCCCGCACTTCGGCGCGACCGTTAGTCTCTTCCTCGCCGGTCTCTTCTTCCTCCTCCTCGTCGGTATCGGGGCCGTAGATTTGTTCGCCACGCTCCTCGGCCGCGACGACCTCGTCTTCGTCTACGTCGGCGATCTTGGGAATCCAGCGATCGGAATCGCCGTTTTCGGCGTCAAGAGTTTCTTCCTCCAGGACCAGTTCCTCGTCGCCTTCGACCTCGCTCAGCGCGTTGAGGTCGTCGGGGACGGGATGGAATTCCATCTCCTCGTCTTCCAAAACTTCGTGCTCCAGCGTCCGTCCCTCAGGAGCGATGGAGGGAGTTTCATGCGATTGGAAGGCCGGCGACTCCTGCGTTGCGGTTTCGGCATGATCTGCTTGCCGGTCTTCGGCCGCGGCGAATTCAGAGCTCGGCACTTCGCTTGGCAGTTCTTCGAGTAGAGTTTGATTCTGCGTCGCTGCGGGCAGAAGCTCTGTGGATGTCGCTCGCGACATTTCAGGTGCCCGCGCTTTCGGCTGCGCGTAGGAAGACTCGTCAGGCGCGACGCTCAGCCGCCGCTCCGGTTGTTCCGACTCATGATCGTGGTGCGCGGCTTCGGTCAGCCCTGTTTCCTGTTGCTCGGCGAAAATTTCGGCATGCCCACTGCGGGTCTCGACAGTAGACGAGCTTGCGTGCTCAACCTGCTCTGGCTCCGCTGCGACGTATCCAGGTTCGAGTTCTGCAGGCGGTCCGGTTTCCTCAACTGCAGCACCAGCGTGCGAGTTCGAATCACCCTCTGGAGTGAAATCCTCAAGCGGAGCAAAGAAGCCGGGCTCGCGTGCACCTTCGTCCTTCGCTTCGGCGGCGGGCTGTTGCGAGAGGTTGCGATACTTCGAAATCGACTCCCCCGGCAAAACGATCGGCGCGTAGCCCGAAGGCGGACCGTAATCGGCGCGCGGGCGCGCTGGTGGACGTGTTTCCGCACGATGCACTGGCGCTTCTTCCGTGGGCTTTGCGGTCTCGATCTTCGGCTCCGACCGGTCGTTGCGTTCTTCGCCCTGACCCCGACGTCCACCACGACGGCGACGGCGTCCGCGCCAGGGCCGCGCTCCCTCCGCCGAATCCCGGTCCGGGCTTGACGAAGTTTCGTCAGCTTCGCCTACAGGTGGCCCGTCAGCAGGACCGAGTTCCTCCACTGCGGCTTCGAATTCCTCGGCTTCGGACTCAGTGACGGCAGGCTCGTTCTTAAGCTGAGCCTCCGCTGCATACGCCTTGCTTACATCGATGGCATTACGCGGCACCGGAATGTTGCCGAATTCTTCTTCGTCCTCCTCGTCGCCGCTGACTTCGAGGAAATCGGAAACGTAAAGGAAAGCATCGCGTTCCAAGCCGATGTCGACGAAGGCGGACTGCATGCCAGGAAGCACGCGCGTGACCCGGCCTTTGTAGATTGACCCCGCGAGGGTGTATTCGTTTTCCCGCTCGAAAAAAACTTCGGCGAGCTGATCGTCCTCCACCAGCGCCACCTTGGTTTCGTGTGGCGTAGAGGAAACATAAAGTTCCTTGTTCATGGAATGCTCCGGTTCAGCCGGCGCGGTCGATCGGAAGGACAGGAAAAACTCTACAGGTGATTAGGCCGAGGGCACACCGAGGCTAACGCCGGGATGCGAACCAGACCTGATTCGTGCAGCAACAATTTGTGGAATCTTTAGCACCGTATAGAGCACGGCGTTCGAAGGTTGTGGCCTCACGCTCAGCATCAGCTAAGGGGCCGTTCCCCGCCTCGATCAACGTGCTTTGCAATCCTGTCCGGCCTATTCTCCTGGCAGCCGGCATGCCCTCGTACGTGAGGGCGCTCGTAATCTTGTTGTCACTCTTCGGAAGCCCGAATGTTCCAGTCTGTAATGACTTCCCCGGCGAATGAAACCGGTTTCTCCTGAAGTGCGTCCAACGGACGCTAAGAATGTCCAACGCTAAGAGCTTGCAACTAGTTCACAAACCGGCGCATGCGAATGTTCATCACGATTCCCAGCGCCAGGAACATGAACAATACTGACGATCCCCCGTAACTCATTAACGGCAAGGGAATACCCGTGACCGGCATGAATCCAACTACCATGCCTACGTTAACCAGGACATGGAACGCGAGCACCGCAACCACACCCATGACCACGAAAGCACCAGCCCGGTCGGGGGCCGTCTGAGCGTTCTGGATCAAACGCATCAGTACGATAAAGTATAGCAGCAGTAAGCCCATAGCGCCCAGGAATCCGTGTTCCTCGGCAAAGGCGGCAAAGATGAAGTCGGTATGCGGCACTGGCAGAAATTGCCCCTGCGTCTGACTGCCATGTGCCGTTCCCTTGCCCAGAATGCCCCCCGAACCCACCGCCACCAGGGACTGAATCACCTGATATCCGTGGCGCTGCGGGTCCGCCTCAGGCTCCATGAAGCTGGTCAGGCGGTCCCGCTGGTAAGGCTTTAGAACGTGCCACCCCACGGGAGCCAGCAACGCGCCCAGGGCCAGGATGACCAACGCATGCCGGGCCTTCATTCCACCCAGGAACAAACCCATTACAGCAATCGGGATGTACGTAAGCGCGGTACCCAAGTCCGGTTGGGCCAGCACCATCAACATGGGAACGCCGACCAACGCTCCGGCTTTGACAATGTCCTGAGGCGTACATTCGGACTTTGTGTCGGCAAAATATTTCGCCATCGCGAGGATGAGCACCAGTTTCACCCACTCCGAAGGCTGGAAATGGAACGAGCCCAGCTGTACCCAGCGACGCGCGCCCAGATACTTCTTACCGAATACTTCGACCGCTACCAGCGACGCGATGGAGATCAAGTACATCAGCGGCACGCGTTCCAGCAAAGCATGGTAGTTCAAGAAGCTGACCACAAACATCAGCCCCACGCCTCCCAAAATCCAATACACCTGCTTCAGATGTACGCCCATGAACTTGGTGCTGAGGGTTGCGCTGTAGATCTCGAGCACGCCCAGAGAGCAGATCAGCAGCACCAGCACCAACAGGACCCAGTCGAAATCGCGAAATGAGATGTAGCGGCTCACTGCGGCTCCCGTGGAACGACCGCCGCCGCAGGTGCGATGGTTGGCTCGCCAGCAGGTTTCTTCGTGGGAGGAGGCGTCGCGGCCGGCGCTTGTTGCTCAGGGGTTGTCGCCGGAGCCGTCGGTTGGTCCTCCGCGGGTGGCGCGGTTTCGGGATGCGCCATCTCCACGTGTGACTCCGTAGCTTCGAGACTGGCATGAGGGATAGGCTTATCCGCCGCTCCCACTCCCGGCGCCGCCGTTACCGGCTTGGTCTTGCCGTCGGCTGTAACCGTGAAACGGCCGGCTTGCATCTTGTCGGGGCTCTTGGCGTCGCCCTCATGCCACACCGCGGCGACTTCTGCCTGCTTAGATCCAGAAGTCGTTCCCCCCGCTTTGGCCACCTGCGTCTGAATAGCACGCTGTTTCTCAACGTAGGCCTTGATCACCTGCGACAGCGGCACGAGCGGCAAAGTATCCGTGCTCGCCCTCCTCGAGCAGCACCGCTACCACAATTTCGGGATTCCGGCGGGGCGTGACGCCAACGAACCAGCCGTTATCCTTGAACTTGCTTTTTTCGCTGCTGCCCATCTTTGCTTTTAGCTGATTGGAGACGGTCTGCGCGCTGCCGGTTTTGCCAGCGAAGTCAATTCCCGGCAAGCGAGCGCTGGGCGCGGTCCCGATGGGCGACACCACCTCCGCCAGAGCATCGGTGATCGTCATCCAGTTTTCCTGGTCGATCGGAATCTTCACCTGACTGTTGTAGCTCGCTACCTGCTTAAACCCCGGCGGGAACTGGTCCGGAAAGGCAACGTGCGGACGGACCAGGAGTCCATCGCTGGTGACCGCGCCGACTGCTCTCGCCAGCTGAATCGGCGTAGTCGCCACTGCTCCTTGCCCGATACCAACCGAGATGGTTTCGCCGGCATACCACTTCTGCTTGAAGTTCTTGATCTTCCACTCTTCCGATGGCATTACGCCGGAAACTTCCTGCGGTAGATCGATGCCCGTCTTTTGCCCCAGCCCGAGCATGGTCGCGTATTTCGCGATGCGGCTGATACCGAGCTTCTCGGCCAGCGTGTAGAAGTACGAATCGCAGGACTGGTAAATGGCCTTGCTAATGCCAACGGTCCCATGGCTGCCATGTCCGGCGATCCAGCATTTGAAGAAGCGGCCGTAAAATGTCTTGCCGCCTCCGCAGGTAATGACAAGATTTTGGGCAATACCTTCCTGCAGTCCGGCGGTCGCCATGATGACTTTGAACACCGAACCCGGAGCGAGCTGCGCCTGGATGGCTTTGTTCAGCAAAGGCTTGCCCGGATCGGTGACTAGCTTGTTCCACTCGTCACGGGTGATGCGCACCGCAAATTCATTGGGATCGAATGCAGGACGGCTGACCATCGCCAGAATTTCGCCGTTGCGCGGATCCATGGCGACGATGGCGCCGTTCCTGCCGTCCAGAGCCTCCTCGGCCGCGATCTGCATATCCAGATCGATGGTGAGCTTCAGCTGTTTGCCGGGAACCGCAGGCACATCGCTGAGAGTGCCTACTTCCTTGCCGCGACTGTTGACCAGCACCTGGCGCGAGCCGTTCTTGCCCATCAAAATATCGTTGTAGTACTGCTCTACCCCCGACATGCCAACGATGTCGCCGGGGTTGTACAGCTCCCACTGCGGCTGGGTCAGCATGTCTTCGCTCACCTCGCCGACGTAGCCGATGATGTGCGCCATGAATCCGTTCTTGGGATAGAGGCGGCGATGAACGGTAATGGTGTCGAGTTCGGGCAATTCCTCTTTGTGCGATTCGATGAAGGCCAGCTCGTCGGGAGTGATGTCGTCCTTAAGGAACAGCGGCTGATATCCCGGCACCGCAGCCATGCGCTTCAGGCGCGCGCGCAGCTCGTCTGGAGGAATGTGCAGACCGGCGGCGATTTTGTCGGCATCGGCCTGGAGATTGCGGTTCTGGTCGCGCAGCAGCAGCACGGAGAAGGACGGGTAGTTGTCAACGATGATGCGGCCTTCGCGGTCAAGGATCTTGCCGCGTGGCGCCAGAATAGGGACCTGCTTGATGCGATTCTGTTCGGCCAGAGAGTTGTAGTAATCGTTGCGCGCTACCTGTAGGCGCCACAGTCCAAAGGCAAGCACCAGGAAGACTCCCAGCAGAATGTATTGCACTGCGGTAAGCCGAAGCTGAGAGACTTTTTCGTCGCGACCGAACATCAAGAACTACTACTTTCGCAAGGGCTTATGGTTGCAAAGTTTCGAAACTGATGAATCAACACAAAATCACCACCAGCCAGTTGTCCGGCTCTGACGGGACACTCCGGGAGGAACATCAACCTCGCGAGCATCTGGGTAAGTGGCGATCAACTCTGGGCTCATTGTAGCCCGAATCAGGGCCAAGGCGCAGCGGAAAAAGGGTGTAACTGGTTGGGAATCCGGGGGGAAAGAGTAGAAAGGGAGTCGAACGGTGATTCCTGACAACGGGCGCTTTGATTCTTCGCAATTTGCGAAGTACAATGGAGTGGTCGGGCGGGAGCGTCACATCCGGATGCGAGTCATCAGTAAGAGTGCATGGCGCGATATCGTAGCCACTGACGCTTCCGTCGAAGGACCCATATCAGAGTGGTACAAAGTCGCCAAACATGCGACTTGGCGAAGCTTGGCGGACGTGAGGAAGATATACCCGCATGCCGATTTCGTGGACCCGTACACAGTCTTCAACATCAAAGGCAACAGCTATCGCTTGATCGTCAAGATTGAATACCGATGGCACATTATTTTCGTCAAACAGCTTCTCACGCACGCTGAATACAATCGAGGTAAATGGAAGAAATGAACGCGCTGGCCGCCAATTACGCCGCTTTGCTTTCTGAGACGAGGCCTGAGGTCATTCGGGATGAGAGGCAGAACCAGGCCTACATTCAGTTCCTCGAGAAGTTGACTAGCAAGAAATCCGTTACGCTGGCAGAGGAGAAGCTCATCAATCTCCTGGCATTATTGATTGAGGACTTTGAGTCAAAACACTTTCCCGTCCCAGACGCTCCGCCCATAGCCATCATCCGGCACTTGATGGAGGCTCACGGATTGCGGCAGAAGGACCTCGTGGGCATCTTCGGTACCGAGAGCATCGCCTCAGAGGTTTTGCACGGTAAACGCGAACTCACCAAGGAACACATCAAGCGTTTGAGCGCGAGGTTTGGCGTCTCTCCGGCGGTGTTCTTCTAATACCGCTTCCTCACCGCTGCTTGAACCTGTCCAGAAACTTGAAGACGAATATCCCGATCACAGCATTTGCCAGGGCGGAGATGGCGATGTGACTCCAACTCCACTCCTGCGACTGACGTAGGAGGCCGTGCGCCACGCCGTAATAAATCCCCTGGTGGGCCACGAAAAAAATGTAGGTGATGATGAAGCGCGAGCCGGGATTTTCGACGTCGATCTTCAGGCCCAGCGATGACGCCATGTATCCGATGATCGTCAAAGCAATGCCGTACATGCCCAGCGGGTGGCTGGGGCCCGCGAACAGGTCCTGCAGCAGGCCGATCGCGCAACCCGTGAGACATCCGCTGACCGGATTGCGCCGGGCGACTGCGAAGAAAATGGTGACCATGAACGGCAGGTCAATGATCGGCAGAAAGCGGACGCGCACCGGAATGAAAATCTGGATCAGCACCGCGACCAGCGGGATGAAGATGACCGCGGGCCAACTGAATTCGTAGACCGCGACCTGATCGCGCGAAGTCAGGCTTCCCCGGAATGGCATGACTCGGCTGCTCATTGTGGTGGCGGCTCCCCGGCAGGCGGCGTTACGGGCTGCTGCGGACTCGTGTTTGGCGTCTGCTCCGGAGCCGGCTGCACTTGCTTCGGAGCAGGCGGAGTGCCTTCGCTGCTCGCTGGGCCGTTGCCGGTGCTGTTCGCCGGCGATTGAGCGGTTCCCGGCGCCATGGCGTTAGGCGCGGTTGCTCCTTCGGTGCCATTCAGAGGTTTCGCAGTTGTCCCAGCAGGACGCGTCTCACCGACAGTCGCAGGTTTCGTCGGCTTCGGGATACCCGGGCTTCCAGCCGTGCCGGTTACCGTTCCGTGCACAGCGGTAGCCGCTCCGTTGGGCTTGGCAGCCGCCGCCGTCGAACCGCCCGTCGCTGGCTTGTTCGTTACGGTTCCCGCCGCTCCGGGATGAAGACCAGATGTCCCTGCGGTGGCCGCTCCAGGCGTCGTCCCATTCGCGGCGCCAGGTTTCGCACTTCCGGCGGCGCCAACCTCGGGCTTGGTGGGAACAGTCGGCAGTCGTTCAGCCAAAATATCTGACGCGCGGAGCGGACCCAAATCTTTGGTGTCCGGCATCTTCTCGGTGATCTTTGTCACGATCAGCACTTCCTCCAACTGATCGAGGCGGGCGGAAGGAACCACCCGAATATTCAGGAACAGATCTTTGCCGGGCTCGACGGAGACAACTCTGCCGACCGGTAAACCTTTGGGGAAAATCCGGTCTCCGCCGCTGGTGATCACCTCTTCGCCGGGTTCCACCTTCTCGTCGCTCATGACGTATTGCAGGGTAGTCGCACCATTCGACGATCCTCTCAAGATGCCCTGCAGGCGGGAGGACTTCAGCGCGGCCCCCACTCCGCTGAATTGATCGTTGATCGGCAAAACCTGCGAGGCGTCGGGGAAGACCTGCACGATCTTGCCCACGATACCGGTCGGAGTGATCACGGCCATGTCGGGCTTGATGCCATCCTTCGATCCCTTATCCAAGTACAGAATGCGCGATTGCTCGCTGCCGCTGGTGCCGATGACCTGGGCCGCGACCGTGGTATCGACGTATTGCTCCTTGAACGCAAGCAAGGCCTGAACGCGGCGCGCCATGCGGGCATCCTCGCCGAGGCGGGCGTCTTCAACCTTCATGCGATCGATCTCGGCGCGCAGTTGCCGATTTTCTCTGCGAACACCGCGAAGGTAGGCGTAGGTGTTCCAGGTGTTGCGCACCCAATCCTGCGAGTGCACCACCGCTTTCTCGACCGGAGTCACCGCCGAGATTGCCCACAAACGCAGCAGGCGGGTATCGCCGCCTTGCGTGGGGCGGCGCACCTGTATCGCCAGAGCAATAATCTGGGCGAACAGAATGGCCACCAGCACAATCAGGTTCTTATAGCGGCCGAGGAATGTATCCATACGATTGCCGGTCTGACCGGGTTTATCTGCGAGCTGATCGTCGCGCCATTAGAGCGATGGGAAGACCGACGAAGATTGTGTGTGAAAACAACTGGTCGACAATTTCAAAGAAGGTGACAGGAACCGTTCTCTTGGGTACTGCCGACAACGGAACCACCAAGTAATGCATGAAGAGATACACCAGCACTCCGAAGGCCGGCCCGAAAATCCAAGGCTTCTGCCAGAGCGCTGGGATGACGAGACCGGCTCGGTAAAAAACCGCAGCGGCTCCGATGGCGATCGAGAAATGACACGCGACGCCCAGAACGACGGTGTGCCAGCCTCCCTGAAATGTTCTGCGGCCCAATAGTCCACCGGCAATGTTTTGGAAGAGCAAGGCAGGCGCGACACCGAAGGACAAACCGTAAAACAGCACCGCATCGAGGCCATCCAGAACGCCAGCAATCATACCGCCCAACAAAATAGTGTCGAAGACCTTGGGGCGAACGGCTTCGCTGATGGTTTCGGGGGACAAGGCGTCACACGATCCTCAGTCAATCGATATTTTCCGCAGCAGCTTGAAGTCGCTCAACATTTTTCCCGTGCCCAGAACCACGCTGCACAATGGGTCGTCGGCAATCGAGACCGGCAGCCCGGTTTCTTCGCGGATCCGTTTGTCGAGATTTTTCACCAGCGCGCCGCCGCCGGTCAGCACAATACCGCGGTCGCTGATGTCGGCCGACAACTCTGGAGGCGTGCGCTCCAGCGCCACGCGAATCGCATTCATGATGGTCGAGATGCACTCGCTGAGCGACTCGCGGATTTCGCTGTCGTCGATGGTAATCGTCTTGGGTACGCCCTCGATCAGATTGCGGCCCTTGATTTCCATGGTGAGCGGCTTGTCTAGCGGATAGGCGGAGCCGATCTCGATCTTGATCTGTTCGGCGGTGCGCTCGCCGATCAGCAGATTGTACTTGCGTTTCAGGTAATTCATGATGGACTCGTCCATCTGATTGCCGGCCATGCGCACCGAGCGCGAATACACGATGCCGCTAAGCGAGATGACCGCGATGTCGGTGGTGCCGCCGCCAATATCGACCACCATGTTGCCGCTGGGTTCGGTGATAGGCAGGCCCGCGCCGATCGCGGCCACCATCGCCTGTTCCACGAGGTGCACTTCGCTGGCCTTGGCGCGATACGCCGAGTCCATGACGGCGCGTTTTTCTACCTGCGTAATCTCCGAAGGCACGCCGATCACAATGCGCGGATGCACCAGCATCTTGCGGTTGTGCGCCTTCTGAATGAAGTAGTTCAGCATCTTCTCGGTGACTTTGAAGTCGGCAATCACGCCGTCTTTCATGGGCTTGATGGCGACGATGTTGCCGGGAGTGCGGCCAAGCATCTCCTTGGCCTCTTTGCCCACGGCTTCTACTTCACCGGTATTTTTGTTGATGGCGACGATGGAAGGCTCATTGACCACGATGCCTTTGCCGCGCGCGTAAACCAGCGTATTCGCTGTACCTAGGTCGATGGCCAGATCACTGGAGAACATGCTGAACAGCGACCGCATGTTGCTGAATCGCGAGGCGCTACTATGAAAGCCGTTAGATGACATTACGAGCTATTTCTTTCTAAGAATGACGGTGTTGACTACAGTTTATGACAGAAGTGGCCCGCACGCGCAGTCAAACCAATGCATTAGTCCGGCAGATAGGTAGTTTGTGTTCCGAGGTCACTGCCGGATGGAATTCCCGTCCCACTCGCCACTTTTTTCGCGAAGCGAAGAGTAGAGCTTCTGCGCGCCGTTTGCAACTAAGCGTACCACCAGAGAGTAACACAGGCGGATGTTACTGCGGCGTCCGCAGGCCCTGGTAGGTGGCACGTGAGTGTGCGTCGGCGCTACTTCACCACCGCCACAATAATCATCTCGTAAGGCAGTTTGCGGGTGAGGGTCTGGCCGCCGCTGGCATCGATAAAGGTGCTGATCGCGTTCAGGTTGATGCGCGGAATTCCGATCACATGCATGGTATCGCCGTCGCCCAGTTTTTGGTTTAGGAGCTGCTGCAGCGGCGGTGTTCCGGGCACGAAAATCATGCGAATATTGGACGCTATCGATTCGTCCGCCTTGCCATCCACGTTGGCTAGGACGGCATAACCGCCATCGGCCAGCTTCTTCGGACTGCCCACCAACGTCATCTCGAACTCGGTGTAGTTGTAAGCCGCCTTGCTGGCGGAGATGGTCACCGCCGACGAAGTTGCCGACACAATGATTTTCAGCTTTTCATAACCTCCGAATGCTGTCTCTGCGTCGTAAGGTTGGAAGCCGGTCACCGGTTCAAACGCGCCGGTCACGTCGTTCTTGTCGAATTTGGTTATGGGATGAATCTCGAAGGAATGGTCCGGATTGGTATTTCCCGGCACCGGTACCGTGGCGAACTGAATCTGTTGCTTGGCGGGGTGCTCAAACCAGAGTCTCCAAACCCCGGTCACGGGAAGTTGTGCATTGTCTCCCTCGACGCTGTGAATCTCGGTGACCGCGGGGCCCTCTCCTGGCTGCGCTGCGTTCATCACTTCCGCCACCATGGGCAAGCCAACTTCTTTCTGAGCGCGTCCCGCCACATGCATATCGCCGTCGGCGGACGGCGCATTCGGATGTTTGTGGGCATGGTCAACGAAAAAGCTCACGTCGATGGTGGCGCGATCTTTGTATTGCTCCACAAAGGCCCGCTTCAGCACCACCGTGTTATTTTGCGCGGCCAGCGGAAGCGCTAACAGCAACAGCCCGAGCAGGCAGAGCGTTTTCTGGTATCGCATCGTGCAGTGACCTCAACCCTTCAGGTGGTGGCTGGTGTCGTAGTTGGAGCAGCCGTACTCGGTGGCGGTTGGGCTTGCTCGGGAGGTTTCCCGGAGTTACGCACGTTCATGAATTTGCTGAGCGTGTCGAACCAGAAGGGCGCGCCGAGAGATACCGCTAAAATCGTGATCAGCCATCCTCCCAACCGCTCCTTCAACAGATACCAGATCCAGGACCAGAATCCAGCGCCTTGGGGGCGCGGCCAGTCGGTATACCAATCTCCTTGCCAGCCGGTCACCTGACCTAAGAGCTGTTTTTCTTGTGCGGTGATGGCGTCCCTTTCGGGGATTTCCGTCGGGGTACTGGCGGTAGGATCGTTGGGATTGTCGTAGGTCACCATCGGCTGTGATTCAGCGTCTGGCCGTCCCTTCTGCAGACGTTCCTTGGCGTTCTCCACCAGCACCGCGCTCATGGTGGGATTGTCCCAAAGAGTTCTCAGGATCTTTAGACTGTCCGCATTCATGAAGAGCGTGACCGCCGCTGCCAGCACGTAGATTCGTATTTGACTGGTCCGTTTGTACCACCCCGACACGCGGTTCATGCTTTGTTCGTACCAGGCCTCAAGCCGCTGCTGGTCCGTCTTGTATTGGGGATTTTGCAATACCGCGCTTAAGACGCTTTTGGCCGCTGATGGCGCCATGCTCTCAACCCCTCTACGCAGCGCATCCGGATCGTTGGTCGGATTAGGTCCGGTCAAGATGTCCATGAGGGCCAAGGCAAACTTGTTGGAGGAGATGTACGAGGGCAGCCTGTTACCCTCGCTGGTTATGCCTTGTATCAGTGGATGGGCGTAGAACTCCGCCTTGAGGGTCGGATCGTGAAGCAAGGACATTATGCCCTTTTCCAGGGTCTTGCCGCGAGAATTGACCACGCCTGCAATGCTCTCGTTCAAAGTCGAGCAAACCAACGCCATTAGCAGGTAGATAAAGCTGATGCCAATTGCAATATCAAGGTACGGGAACGAGGCCATACGCACACTCCACGCGGAAAGCGTTGGACTGCATCATTACAGGGGAGAAGCGTGAGTATGGAACGTTTTGTGGTCTGGATACAACAGAAAAATGCCGAGGTTCACTTCGCCGCCAATGGCACGTTGGGGGAGTCCCGGCGGTCGTCTCCCGGTCTTTCCCGGTTGCAATATCTACCACGACCGAAGTGTCATTGACCCCGCTTTGTCCGGCATGTTACAAAAAACTCGCCTTTTGTGCTGTGCCTGTGGTGTGCCTGAGTACGCACACGCATAGGTGCAATTGTTCCCGACGCGGCCAAACCTCAACACTTCTGTCTTGAAGTGGAAGCGCGTTTCCGGGATTCCAGCAGGTCCATGCATGGTTGTTTCTGGCGATCTGCGAAGACGCGAGCTAGAGCCTTGTACGCCTGACCTGCTGGGCGGTAATCGATCTCATGGAAACGCTGCCTGCGATTTATCGCAGGAGGCCAGAACAAGCTAACGTCATTTTAGGGTGCGTCCCGCGCGCAGCGGGCTCGACCCATCGGAGGAATCATATGCACACCTGGCTCGCCGCCCTGCGGCGGCTGTCACCTACAAGCATTCGTTTTAGAAGCCCGATCAAGCTGCTAAGCGCCACGCTGACTGTCCTAATGCTGAGCGCTACGGCAGCCTTCGCTCAACCCGAGGCCGCCGGAGAAGCCAGCCTGAAGCTACCCGATCTGTCGTCGGTCAGCTTCCTCGGCATGGATGGCCACAAGATACTGTTGATCGGAATCCTTTTCTGCTTCTTCGGATTACTGTTCGGGCTATCGATTTACATGCAGCTCAAGAACCTGCCGGTCCATCGCTCCATGCGCGAGATCTCGGAGCTGATTTACGAAACCTGTAAAACCTACCTGATCACCCAAGGCAAGTTCATCCTCATCCTGGAAAGTTTCATAGCGGTGGTCATCATCCTGTACTTCGGCGTGCTGCTGAAGTTCGATATCGCCCGCGTGATCATCATTCTTTGCTTCAGTCTTATCGGCATCGCGGGCAGCTACGGAGTGGCGTGGTTCGGCATTCGCGTTAACACCTTCGCCAATTCGCGTACCGCCTTCGCCGGGCTGCGCGGCAAGCCATATCCTATTTATGCCATTCCGCTCAAGGCTGGAATGAGCATAGGCATGATGTTGATCTCGGTCGAGTTGCTCATCATGCTCTGTATTCTGCTGTTCGTTCCCGGGGATTACGCCGGCCAATGCTTCATCGGTTTCGCCATCGGCGAATCGCTGGGCGCGGCCGCTCTGCGTATTGCCGGCGGCATCTTCACCAAGATCGCCGACATCGGCTCCGATCTGATGAAGATCGTCTTCAAGATCAAGGAAGACGATGCGCGCAACCCGGGCGTCATTGCCGACTGTACCGGCGACAACGCGGGCGATTCGGTCGGCCCCAGTGCGGACGGCTTCGAAACCTATGGCGTCACCGGCGTGGCTCTGATCACGTTCATCCTGCTGGCGGTGAGAGATCCGAAGGTCCAGGTGCAGTTGCTGGTCTGGATCTTCATCATGCGCATCATGATGCTCGTCTCCAGCACGGTGGCGTACTTCCTGAACGAAGCGGTGGCCAAAGCCCGTTACGGCAACGCTGACGAAATGAACTTCGAAGCGCCGCTTACCTCGCTGGTGTGGCTCACTTCGATTATCTCCATCGTCCTCACTTACATCGTGTCGTATCTGATCGTGCCCGTCCTGGGCGGCGATTCCACGCAGTGGTGGAAGCTCGGGACCATCATCTCCTGCGGTACGCTGGCTGGAGCCGTCATTCCTGAACTGGTGAAGGTATTCACTTCGACGGAGTCGCGACATGTCAGAGAAGTGGTGACCTCAGCGGACGAAGGCGGTGCTTCGCTGGGCATCCTGTCGGGCTTCGTGGCCGGCAATTTCTCCTGCTACTACCTCGGCTTCACCATGGTGGCCTTGATGGCCGTCGGATCCTACGTCAGCCAGTTTGGGCTGGGCGAGTTGATGTTGGCGCCCGCCGTGTTCGCCTTCGGCCTGGTTGCCTTCGGCTTCCTCGGCATGGGGCCGGTGACTATCGCCGTGGACTCCTACGGCCCGGTGACCGACAACGCGCAATCGGTGTACGAGCTTTCTTTGATTGAGACGGTCCCGAACATCAAGGGCGAGTTGCAGAAAGACTACAACATGACCGTGAACTTCGAGCGCGCCAAACATCTTCTGGAAGAGAACGATGGCGCCGGCAACACCTTCAAGGCCACGGCAAAACCCGTGCTGATTGGCACCGCAGTCGTGGGTGCGACCACCATGATCTTCTCCATCATCATGGCGCTCACGCATGGCCTGGCGGAGAACGTGGGCAAGCTATCGCTGCTGCACGCTCCATTTGTGCTCGGCCTGATCAGCGGCGGCGCCATCATTTACTGGTTCACCGGCGCTTCCACCCAGGCGGTTACCACCGGCGCTTACCGCGCAGTGGAGTTCATCAAGGCCAACATCAAGCTGGAAGGCGTGGAGAAAGCCTCGGTGAGCGACAGCAAAAAAGTCGTCGAGATCTGCACCAAGTACGCTCAGAGGGGGATGTTTAACATCTTTATCGCGGTGTTCTTCGTGACCCTGTCCTTTGCGTTCATTGAGCCGTTCTTCTTCATTGGTTATCTGATCTCGATCGCGGCATTCGGCTTGTATCAGGCCATGTTCATGGCCAACGCGGGCGCGGCCTGGGACAATGCCAAGAAAATTGTGGAAGTGGAGCTGAAGCAGAAGGGAACCGCGCTGCACGATGCCACCGTGATCGGCGATACGGTCGGCGATCCGTTCAAGGACACATCGTCAGTCGCCATGAACCCGATCATCAAGTTCACCACGTTGTTTGGGTTGCTGGCAGTGGAGCTGGCAGTGCAATTGACCGCAACGCAAGGATCAGGGCTAAGCCACATACTGGCGGTCGCTTTCTTCCTGGTGTCGTTCTTCTTCGTGTGGAAGTCGTTCTACGGGATGCGGATCGTCAAGGCCGCAGCCTGATTCGGGTCCCCAGCAACAGCAAGCGCCATCTTGGATGGCGCTTTGCATTTGGACTGACTTGGGCTGGAGCACACGGCAGGTAAAAGATATACTGCCCGCGATGCACGAACTTCAGCGTCAGATCGAGGCTCTCTATGCGATGGGAGCCGAGGCAGCTACGTTCCCCGGCGCCAGCGAGGCCTTCGCGCGATTTCGTGACGCCCTCACCGCGGGCAAAATTCGTGCCGCCGAAAAGATCGACGGCCGCTGGCACACCAACGAATGGGTGAAGCAAGGGATCCTGCTGGGCTTTCGTATCGGCAAGCTCGCGGAGAGTGGAGACCCGCGCTCGCTCTCATTTGTTGACAAAGATACTTATCCCATTCGCCGCTTCGCTATAGACGATCTGGTGCGCGTGGTTCCCGGAGGCTCATCCGTGCGCGCCGGGGCTTACGTCGCGCCTTCCGTCATTTGCATGCCGCCGATGTTCATCAACGCGGGCGCCTATGTTGATGAGGGCGCGATGATCGACTCGCACGCGCTGGTCGGTTCCTGCGCCCAGGTGGGTAAGCGCGTCCACATCAGCGCGGCAGCGCAGGTCGGGGGCGTACTGGAGCCGATCAACGCATCGCCGGTGATCATCGAAGATGACGTGCTGATTGGCGGAAATTGCGGTGTGTACGAAGGCACGCAAGTTGGCGCGCGGGCCGTGCTGGGAGCCGGCGTCATTCTGACGCGGTCTACGCCTGTCTTCGATACGGTGCATGGCGAGGTCTATAGGGCGACGGCCACCGCACCGCTGCGCGTCCCAGAGGGCGCAGTGGTCGTGCCCGGTTCACGCGCCATAACCAAGGGCAAAGCCGCGGAGTGGGGACTGTCGCTCTACACTCCGGTGATTGTGAAGTATCGTGACCAGCGCACCGACCGCGGAGTGGAATTGGAAGATATTTTGCGCTAGCGGAGGGCTCTCCACGAATTTCGCTTCGAAGGCGCACAGCTTTTGAGGGGGCATTGGTTTTGAAAGGGCACAGCTTTAGCTGTGCCGTTGAACCCAAAATATGAAAATGGGCTTTAGCCCCCCATGATCAAAATTCACACCTATGCTCTCGGTCCGCGGCACGGGTTCGTAATGATAGGAGAAAAGGACGCCAACCAGGCTAGCGTCTAATCGCGGAACGCTAACCTGGGGGCATCGGGCTAGCTATCTATGTGTTCGGCTTCCGCTTCTGAGCGCTCTTAGCGCCAGGCTTGGTCAGTTCGGCCGTGACCGCTGCTGCATGAGCCGCTCTCGCGGCCTGCACCTTGGCCATCACTTCCTTGATGTAGGCGTCGGCGTCTCCCCGGGTCTTGATGGTGGCGACCCTGGCCTCGATAGCGGCGTGTTCTGCCGGCGTCCCGGCGGAGAGTTCCTTGTCGGTTTTTGCCACCACCGCGAGGGTTCCCAGTAAATTTCCCTTTGGCGGGAGCGGTTCAAGGGCGAGCGCTGCCAATTCTTCGGGTTTCATAGGTGGTTTCGGCGTAGACGGCCGTCCTGCGTTTAGATGCGGAACGTTCTTGGTGCGCACCGCGTCGGCGGCGGACGAAAGCAGATGGGTAAAATCGTTTGCCGCCGCGTCTCTTGCGGTCAGAGATGACAACCCGAACAACCTTTCGATCGTGGCCGGAACCGAGCTGTGATCGTAAGGCGTGTGGTCGGGCCCGACGGTGATCAGGGGAGAGACAATGACGGCCGGCACGCGCACGCCCAGTTGGTTGAAGACGAAGCCGTTGGCGCCGGGCTGGTCCGCAGGATTCGGTGGAATTGCCGGTCCGGGGATAACGGAATCGTAAAAGCCGCCGTGTTCATCGTAGGTGATGATCAGCAGGCTGCTGGCCCACAGCGGGGATTGCGAGATCCAATTGTAGACGTTGGCGATCAGATTCTCCCCGCCGGAAACGTCATCCATCGGATGCTGGGAGCTGCCGTTTTGATACGTGTTGTTGGTGATGTCCCCGTAATTGGGCTCGATAAAGGTGTATCGATAGGGATACCCGCTTTGCAGGTCACCTTCCATGTCCGAGAGGTGCTTGACGTCCAACGCATCAAGCAACGAGACGTTTTTGAGGGAGGCCACCTGCGGAACGGAACCGGGTATAGAGTCGATTTCCCAGTCGTAGTAGATCCTCCAGGGGATGTTCGCATTCTTCAATGCGTCGAAAATGGATCCGCTCTGGTAGGTGAATCCGGAAAAGGACTCCCAGACGCCCATATCAAACTTGGTAGGACTGTCGTCGAGACTTTGGTAGGCGCTTCCATTCCAATAGGCCGAGGAAGCGCCATGCACGTAAAAACGGTTCGGCCAGGTCGGACCCGGAAGCGACGAACACCACTGGTCGCAGATCACATAGTAGCTGGCCAGAAAATAGATGTTGGGCAAGTCAGTTGGCGTAGTGAAGCATGCCATGATATCGCCAATAGCACCGGCAGCTGGCAAACCTGTACTTTCGTCTGAGCTATTGGCGTAAGTAGCCGCGAATCCTGACAGGTTGATCGTAGGATAGGTAGGCGGAGTATACGTAGTTTGGTAGCCGCACAATTGATTGACAATGTCGGCGAATTCATGACCGGGATCTGTCGTCATACTCGGTGGTGCGGAGCTATTTACGCAGTACGGGTTGCCGTTATAAGAGTTGCAGTCCGTGGTGCCGGCAACCGTGATCCCGTTAATTCCCGAGAATGCGAAGATGTTATCGAACGAGTGGTTTTCCAGCATGAGCACGAATACGTTGGTCACTGGCGAGTAGTTGCCGGCATGGAGCATGCTGGCGCTACAGGCGCCCGACTTGAGATTGACGTTAAACGTATTCCAGTCCACCGTGAAGGTCGGGCTCGACCCGTTATCGTTCCCGCCTGGATCCCACCATTTGTCGATCAGCATACATTCCTTCCAGTACGGAAGCACCGGATCATCCGAAGAGTAGCTCACGTACATGCCAGGCTGTGATCCGCCGGAAACGTTGATCGACGCATACCAGAAGTCGCCCGGCGTTGCCGTGTCCCAGCTGACCGCCAAGGGGCCGATGCTCTGGCCAGGAGCTACACCTTGCACGGAAATTCCTACCGTGCCGTAGTTCACGCTCCAGTGATAGAGCACGAGATCGGCATTGGAATCAGTGTTGTTTTGAAGAAAGATGTTGGCGCTGCTCATGGAATGGGTCCTCCTGTGACTTGTTTTGTTTGGTCTTGAACTCGCAAACGCAGCCAAACTGCGGCTCAGTGATGATCGGTGCCCCGGAAAGCGTGAATATCCCTAGGTGCTGAGCCCTGGCTCACGAAGAAAAAAGTTGGCGGCGCGGCTAGAGCCGGGGACGTCGATAGCAACGCCAGGGGTTACCGGTAGAGGAAAAAGCATCCAGCTGCCGCTCCGTGTAACTGTCTACGGACTACAGCGAGGACCTTCCTGCCTTGATTTGTGCAACTTTAATGCTGGGACCGGTGGACTCGAAAGTGACTGTCTTACTTCCTGTATATGGCCGATAAGTACAACTTTTGATAGGGTAACGACGGTATTCGTATTATTTCGTGATGTCAACTATATTTTTCGAAAGCTGCGTCTCTGCAAAGCGTGTAATTCCCGGGTCGCGCAGCCTGTCAAGGCGCCCTTTAAATTCAAAAACCGACCACGGCAAGGCCGGCTACAACTAAATGAAGGTATGACCCTGATCGACAGCCATCGCCGCCAGAACATTGCCCTCGTCATCGCGGCCGTCCTTGTGCTGGCTGCACTGCTGTGCTGGCGCTTCGCTGGGCAGGCAACCGATGCTGTCGGCCGCTCTCCGCTGACGACGCGCTGGCTGCTCTCGTGGTCTATGGCTGCTTCAAGCGCACGCTGACTGCGTGGATCTTCATCGCCATGGTGTTGGGTGCGGAGATCGGACACGACTTCCCCAATGCCGCCACGCACCTGCGCGTGCTAGCGCTCATCTTTCTTCGCTTGATCAAGACCATCATTGCGCCGCTGCTGTTCGGAACGCTGGTGGTCGGCATCGCCGGTCACTCCAATTTGCGTCAGGTGGGGCGGCTAGGACTGCGCTCGATAATTTTCTTTGAGATTGTCACTACCATCGCAATCTTCCTCGGACTCGGCGCCATCAACCTGAGCAAAGCAGGAGTGGGTGTTCAGTTGCCGGCCGCCAGCGCCTCCGACACGTCGGCGGTCAATAAGCTCAGTGGCGAAGACACCGTCCTGCATATCTTTCCCGAAAACATCGCCAAAGCCGTCGCCGACGGCGCCGTATTGCAGGTGGTGGTCTTCAGCTTGATCTTCGCGGTTGCCCTGGCCATGTTGAGCGAGCAAAAGCGCCGCCCCATGCTGGCCTTCTGCGAGAGCCTGAGCGAGGTGATGTTCAAGTTCACCAACCTCGTCATGTATATGGCGCCGCTGGGTGTCGGCGCCGCTGTGGCCTACACTGTGGGACATAGCGGATTCGGGGTGCTCGGCAGCCTGCTCAAGCTGCTGTTGACGCTGTACGCCGCCTTGGTTGTCTTCATCCTCGCCGTTCTGCTGCCGATTGCACTGCTGTTTCGGGTACCGCTGCGCAGCTTCCTGAGAGCCGTGGCTGAGCCGACCTCAATCGCGTTCGGCACCGCGAGTTCGGAAGCGGCGCTTCCACGCGCGATGGAAGCCATGGAGGCCATAGGCGTCCCACGGCAAATCGTGGCCTTCGTCATTCCGACAGGCTACAGCTTCAACCTTACCGGCAGCTCACTCTATCTCAGCGTCGCGGCGATTTTTGTGGCGCAGGTGTCCGGCATGCATCTGTCGCTCGGGCAACAATTGATGATCATGTTAACGCTGATGGTCACCAGCAAAGGCGTTGCGGGAGTCTCGCGGGCGGCGCTGGTTATTCTGCTGGCGACTGCAAGCTCCACGGGGCTGCCGACGGAGCCGGTGTTTCTGCTGCTCGGGGTTGATCAGCTGCTCGACATGGGCCGCACCGCAGTGAATGTGCTGGGAAATTGTCTAGCTGCGGTGGTGATGGCCAAGTGGGAAGGCGACTTCGCAACGGAGGCGCCGTCGCCGGTGGTGAAGGAAGCAGTGTTGCGTTAGCGCGGCCGTATGAACCGGAAAAGCGATTCGCCCTAGCACCTGAGGGTAGTGTTTTGTTACTTCAGCGGCTAAAGGCCGTCTCAGCCCGTCCAACTTGCACCGCTTCAGATGAGCTATTCATGAGGGTTTCGCGCTTTGAAGGGGCACGGCTTCAGCGGTGCCGTAAGGTACTGTCTTTTATAACGGCTTTAGCCGCTGAGGGAACTTCTGGGTTGTCGAAGTGCGACTTCCCTCAGGGGCTGAAGCCCAACTCTCACTCACCCGTAACGGCACGGCTGAAACCGTGCCCCTTCAAAACGTCTTGCCTTCACCTACCAAAATAGGTGAATAATCCAGGTGAAGCGGCGCGTCACCCCATATATCCAAGGTGAGCTCGCTCGAGCAATCGGAACGCTTATTCCAGCTGCGGCCGCGGCTGCCGGGTGTTGTATCCATACGGGCAATGTCTGCACCCTGATTCGCAACAATATCCTCGCAGTTGCAGATAAAGGGCCGTGAATACCATGAAGCCGTTTTCCATGTAATAGTGAACGCCCTCGACCAGTTCGTCGGGGATCATTGTGCAGCAGCCTCAAGCAATGCGCTGGAACGTTCCGCTTCTTCCACGGGAACTCCGTCGCGGAAGGTGACGAACTTGCCGGAGATCGCGGCCACGCGCTCGCCCGGCACGATGAAGCCCACCAGGTTTAACGGATCGGCCGCGGAGATGGTGACAACTTCACCGCTGGCCGGAAGGTTGCGCATCGCACGCAGCGACTCCACAGCTTCCGGCAGGGCGAACTGCTCGCCGAGGAATCCATTGACGAACCGTCCGCCACGCACCTCGCCGCGATCTTCCAGGCGGCGGAAGGCGATCAGCAGCTCGCGCCACTTCGGCAGGTTCGACTCGCGCGCCAGCGTTTCGCGGAACACGACGCCGTAGCGGCGCAGCAACATCCAGCAAGTGGCCTCGACAACCTTGGTGCGGTCGGCGCCCTCGCCGGGATAGAGCAGCGACCAGCGTCCGCCGGTGTGGCGAGGCCGGGTGAGTTTGGGTGTGCCCGTTGCGTTGCGACGGCGCGGATTGATCAACGAGCGCAGATTTTCGAAGCCATCGGCGGTGACCATGCCAGCGGCCACCAGCTCCCAAAGCGCGGTTTCGATCTCCGCCTTCAGCCGGTCGGTTCCGCGGACGATGTCGGCGAAAAACGACGCGCCCCGCCGCCGCAGAAATTCCAGCACGCTGCGAGCGCTCTCGCTGAGTACGCGGTCAAAGTTTTGTTCGTCATCGCCGTGGCGCGGCTGCATCCAGTCGGAATCGTCGCGAACAAAAAACGTGATGGGCGCGACGCTGGTTGGCACAACGCGACGGCGGCCTTCGCCTGAATCTTCCAGCGTGGCCGGATGCGGCGAGAGACGTCCCCAGCCAACCGCTCCGGTCAGGCAAAGCTGGTCGAGCGCACGCCGGATCGTACTTATTCACCCGCGCCGCCAGGATGTGCTTCTCCCAGGCGTTCGCCGGGATTTCGAAACCCTGCAACTGACGGACGGCCTCCAGCAGTCCTCGCTCGCCGGCTAATTGCGACTGCGGCGCCACGTGCTGCCAGCGCAACAGCCAGCGCATGTACTGCGCCGCAGTGACCGGCTCGACCTGCTTGCGCAGGGTGGCGACGGTGAGGTGGTGAATGCGCGCCAGCAGTCGCCGGTCGCACCACTCGGTGGTGGACAGATCGTCACCCTTCGCCAAACCGGTGAAGTTTCCGCGCAGAATCGAGCCCGCCGCCTCCATCCGGAGCAGCGCTTGTTCGACCTCGGCGGCGGACAGTCCCAGCCAATAGGCCAGCGCACTGGACGTGACTGGGCCGCAATGCATCATCCAGCCAGTGACCATAGCGAGCAGGGCGTCGTCACGCGAGGCGGTATTGGACGGCAGGTCCGGCGGCGTGACTTCGAATTGCGCTTCGGGAAAAATCAGCGCGAAGTCTTTCGCGCGCTCGGAAGCGACGAAATAGCGGCGCTCATTTGCGCGGCGCCCGCACCGCGCGCCAGCCTTCCATCAGTTCGCCGAGAAACGGCGTCCAGCTTCGCGATCGCATCCTGCCACTCGCCATCGGCCATCTCTTCTGGAACCGCCACCAGCGTCTGCAAGCGTCATGCAGTTCGTCGCTGTCGCGAACATCGGGCCGGGCCTCTTCGCGAACTCGCGCAATCGCCGCCTGGTCGAGCCGTCCCACTTCCTGCAACACCGCTTCCGGCAGCACTGCGCCGCATCTGCACGGCGCGCGCGCGGCGCTCTTCCAGCGGAGCATCGTCGAGGTAGGCGTACGGATTCGCGTTCAGGATTTCGTGCGAAAACTGCGATGGCACCGGCGTGTCGACCGCCAGCGTGCGAATCGCGCCGCCGCGAATCCCGTCGAGCACGCGCCGCAGTCCGTCGATGTCCATCGCCTCGGTGAGCACATCCTTCATCACTTCCTGGATCAGCGGGTGATCGGGAATCTGGATGTCGCCTACGATGTTTTCCTGGCACGCGGCCACGTCGGGGAAGACCGACGCCAGAAGATCGTCGCTGCGAATGCGCTGAATCTGCGGCGGAACTTTCTTGCCGCCCTGGAAGCGCAGCAGCGCCAGCGAGCGGTTGGCGTCCCAGCGCCAGCGCGTGGCGAAGATGGGCGAAGCCAGCGCGGCCTGCTCCAGGATCTCCTGCACTGTCTCGGTTTGCAGGTAGTGGAAGACGTCGCTGAGCGGAAAGCTGTGCTGCTCGGCCAGCGCGATGTTCAGGCCGTTGTCGGTGGCGGCGGCCTGCAACTCAAAATTGAACGAGCGGCAGAAGCGCTTGCGCAGCGCCAGTCCCCAGGCCTTGTTGATGCGGCCGCCGAAGGGCGCATGAATGATGAGCTGCATCCCGCCGCCTTCGTCGAAGAAGCGCTCGGCGATGATGCGTCTCTGCGTGGGAACTTCGCCCAGCACTGCGCGGCCGGTGACGATGTACTCGACCAGTTGCTCCGCGCCGGAGTCGTCCAGGCCGCATTCGTCCTTCAGCCACGCGACGGCGTTCTGGACTTCGGAGCTGGATTCGATGCCGCGAAGGCGGGTTCGCGGGCGAGGCGAAAAACTGTCGTCGGTTGAAGCCGGCTCGGCTTGAGTGAAAGAACTTTGTGATGGCGCACCTGAAGGTGCGCCGCTTCGAACCTCCTGCGTCAACTCCGGGTTGAGCGGCACCGGCGATGGCGCCGTATTCGGCAGCAGCGCACTGACCCGCTCGCGCAACTCTGCCACGTGGTGCGAAAGCTCGTCGGTGCGCGCTGGAGCTTCGCCACGCCAAAACGGAATACTGGGCGGCGCGCCGTGCGCATCCTCCACCAGCACGCGCCCGGATTGGACTCCACGCGACGAATGCGCCACGAGGTGTTGCCCAGCAGCATGATGTCGCCTGCATTGCTCTCCACCGCGAAGTCCTCGTCGAGCGTGCCCACGACGATCTCGTCCGGCTGCGCAACCACCGTAAACAGCGCCGTGTCGGGAATGGCTCCGCCGCTGGTGATCGCCGCCAGCCGCGCTCCGCGCCGCCCGCGCAGGCGACGGTTGACCATGTCGCGAAACAGATAAGCGCCGTAGCGGCCGCGCTTGGCCGCGATCCCTTGCGACAGCATTTCGAGAATGCGGTCGTACTCCTCGCGCCGTCAGTTCGCGATAGGGATAGGCGCGGCGCACGCAATCGAACAGCGCGTCCTCGTCCCAATCCTCGCAACTGCACATGGCGACGATCTGCTGCGCCAGGATGTCGAGCGGAGCCGTCGGAATCTGGATGCGATCGAGATCGCCCTGCTTGATGGCGCGGACGGCGGCTGCGCATTCCACCAGGTCGTCGCGCGTAGTAGCGAACAAGCGGCCCTTGGGTACGGCCCCGCGCCAGTGCCCGGCGCGGCCGACGCGCTGCAACGCCACTGCGATGGAACGCGGCGAATTGATCTGGCAGACCAGGTCGACGTTGCCAATATCGATTCCAAGCTCGAGCGAGGCCGTCGCCACCAGCAGCACGAATCTCGCCGTTCTTCAGCTTGCGCTCGGCGTTGAGGCGCAGCTTGCGCGCCAGGCTGCCGTGATGCGCGGCCACCAGTTCTTCGCCGATGCGCTCGCCTAGGTGCAAAGCCACGCGCTCCGCGAGCCGCCGCGTATTGACGAAGACCAGCGTCGAGCGATGTTGCAGGGCCAGTTCCGCGATGCGGTCGTAAATCTCGCCCCACATTTCGTTGCTGGCGATGGGGCCAAGCTCCGACGGCGGAACCTCCACTGCCAGGTCAAGCTTGCGGCGATGGCCGATGTTGACCACGGCTGGGGCGGGGCGTCCCGCGCCGGTCAGAAAGTGCGCGATCTCCTCGATCGGCTTCTGCGTGGCCGACAGGCCGATGCGGGTCGGCCGATTCGCCAGCAAGTCGAGCCGCTCCAGCGAGAGCGTCAGGTGTGCGCCGCGCTTGTCATCGGCGACGGCGTGGATTTCGTCGACGATGACGGTCTCGACATGGCTCAGGATGGCGCGGCTGCTATTCGCGGTGAGCAGAATGTAGAGCGACTCGGGCGTGGTCACCAGGATGTGCGGCGGCCGCTTGAGCATGTCGCGCCGCTCTTTCATCAGCGTGTCGCCGGTGCGGACGGCGGTGCGAATTTCGGGCATCAGCAGGCCGCGTTCGGCGGCCAGCGCGAGAATCTCGCTTAGCGGTCCATCGAGGTTCTTCTGAATGTCGTTGCCCAGGGCTTTCAGCGGCGAGACGTACAGGACTTCCGTGCGATCATGCAGCTCGCCATCCAGCGCTTTGCGCACCAGGCGATCGATGCAGATGAGGAATGCCGCGAGCGTTTTGCCGGAACCGGTAGGGGCGGAGATGAGGGTGGTGCGGCCAGCAAGGATCTCCGGCCAGCCTTGCTCCTGCGGCTCGGTGGGCGAGCCGAAGCGTCCCAGGAACCACTCCGCAACCAGCGGATGCGCCCAGGCCAGCGCGACCGGAATTTCCCCTCAGAGGCATCCGGCTATTTTAGCAGAGTTTCGCTGTTTGTTCGCTGGCGCTGCGAGAGGAAATCTTGTTCACGCACGGAGGCACGGTTAGCACGGAGGACTTCTGTTCACCACAGAGACACAGAGAGCACAGAGAAAGAACGGAAATGGTAAAAAAAGTCAGAGAAAAGGGGCAAGAAGAAAATCAAAGAGCAATAGAGTCTCAAAGAACAGCGTATGACGTCTTGGCTAATACACTAAGAGTTTCTCCGTGTCCTCCGTGCCTCTGTGGTGAAAGGGTTTCCCCGAATCCCTCCTGCTAACACTTTCCCCATGTCCGACGAGCGCGCCAAGAAGATCAAGCTGATGCTGTTCGACGTGGACGGTGTAATGACCGACGGCACGATTTTTCTGTTTCCAGCGCCCGGCGGGGGAGCAGGTCAGGACACCCACGAGCGTCGCGAGCAGATGGCCGACAAAGGCGGCTTTGGCATTGCCAGCCGGGACACGATCGAGGCCAAGGGATTCGACGCGCACGACGGCACTGGATTTTCGCTGGCCCGCCTGGGTGGCCTGAAGACGGGCATTATCACCAAGCGCATTTCCGAAACCGTGGCGCTGCGCGCGCGCGACCTGAAAATCGAGCACGTCTATCAAGGACAGCACGATAAGACATCCGCGTTTTACGAAATTCTAAAGAAGGAAGGTCTGGCGCCGCAGCAGGTTTGCTACGTTGGCGACGACGTCATCGATCTGCCGGTGATGCGCCTATGCGGGCTGGCGATCGCGGTAAAGAATGCGCGGCCGGAAGTGCTGCGTGAGTCGCACTATGTGACGCCCCACGAAGGTGGACACGGCGCAGTGCGCGATGCGATCGAATATGTTCTGCGCGAACAGGGTTCGCTAGATCGCGTTATGGAGGAGTACATTCGGTCGCGAAGTCCTGATCGCGCGAAGACGTAGAAACAGCCGCCAAATCCAAGCAGAAAAATCCCCTCCGGAGGACAGGGGCGAATTGCACTTCGGAGGGGTAGTCGCTTTTACACGACCATTCTCAGGGTTGTTACTGGGTGAAACCCTCCACTTTTAGGGAAGTTTCGGTCGCTGGGAAAAAGCTATCGGAATTCGACAAGAGGCCGCAGAGATTCTTTGGAAGGCCGTTATGGCGGGTCAGGCCTCTGTCCCCCAAGGGTCGTTCGTTGGCTGGCATCGCGGCCGCACGGCTTATGCAAGGGCAATTTTGAAGCTTATTTCGCCCTCTGTGGGCTGTGATTTTGGGGATTCGCCCTACCATTCCGACCCAGAACGGACTCTTCAGACAGGCGCCGCAAGCCTGTCTCCCCCTAGCTTTCCGCCGCCACCTTTTTTCCAAAGCAGAACGAACAGTTCGTCTGCCCCGAAATTGCACAATTCTTCCGGGGAATCAGCCTTGCTACGGTTGCGAACCGGGGAAAGTGTGATAAGTAATTAACTAGGCACTGATGGCGGCTCGTCCGATTGTCACATTTGCCAAGCCGCCGACTTTCGCAACTCCGGCCTAAGTCCAGGCATCTGTTTTGCTTGGATGTTTGTGTTTTGTCGGAGCAAGCGTGGTTTTGTGTTGAATCCTGGCGCGAGAATAGCTACCATGCGACATCTCGCAAGCGAACAACGGCGGTCGCGGAGAGTCACACTTCACGCGGCGGCGAACCTTACCGAATCCAGGGAATTTTAGATCCAATGTTAAAGCGTTCCGCCATCGTCGTGATGAATAGTTTGTTGGCACTGTTTACGTGCGCCAACGCCCCGGCTGCCACCATCTCCACCACCCACAAGACTCACAGCAAGACCCATCACATCACCGAGACTACGGCTGCACAAAAGAAGATGGCCCGCATGCGCAACACCAGCAAGACGGTGGCAAGCCGCAATCGTTCCACGCACGCGGTCGCTTACGTCCACGTGGTCTCCAGGAAACATCACTATTACGAGCGCTTCTATGCCAGTTCGTTTGCCGACAATCAAGTGGAAGGCGACATCACGGCGGGTGAAGATCCGATCGTGCGCGCTGCCGCAGTGGAAGCGTTGGGCAACATGAACGGCACCATCGTCGCGGTCGATCCTGACAGCGGGCGGATTTTGGCGATGGTGAATCAGAAGCTAGCATTGTCCGCCGGGGCCCAGCCGTGCTCGACGATCAAAGTTGCAGTCGCGTTGGCGGCGCTAAGTGAAAACGTCATAACCAAAGACACACAAGTCCCGCTCGGCAAGTATTGGCGCGTGGATCTTACGACGGCGCTGGCGCACTCCAACAATGCCTACTTTGAGGCGGTGGGACGCAAGCTGGGCTTCGAGCGGGTGAGCTATTACGCCCACCAGTTCGGGCTGGGCGAACTAGCGGGCTGGCACATTGCCGGTGAGAATTTAGGCACGTTCCCCTCGACCGAGCTTGACGCGAAGCTGGGCGGCGTTGGCAAGATGTGTTCGTTCGGGGAGAGCATTTCCCTTACCCCGCTGCAACTGGCGGCGCTGATGAGCTCAATTGCCAACGGCGGCACGCTGTATTACCTCCAACATCCCACCACCCCCGAGGAAGTGACAAGCTTCACTCCGAAGGTCAAGCGTAAGCTCGACATCGGTCCGCTGATTCCTGAGATTTCCGACGGCATGTCGGGGGCCGTGGAATACGGAACGGCGCGCCTGTTGCGAACTAACTTCATCGAGGAACCGGTGCTGGGCAAGACCGGGACTTGCTCCAAAGATGGCACTCGCTTCGGCTGGTTTGGCTCCTATGCCAACACGCAATATGGGCGCATTGTGACCGTCGTCTTCCTGGAAGGTGGACGGCCGACTTTCGGTCCCAAAGCGGCGGAGTTAGCCGGGCGCATGTACCGCAATCTCTATGATCACGAATTCTTCGCTGTGAAACCGCCGACTGCGCCGGTGCGAACGGCGGGGTCAGAGGTGATGCCTGCGGCGGTCACTCCGCAATAGCCAAGCCGAAATTGCCAGACAGCACAGGCCTCCCCGGCGCGGGAGGCCTGTGTCGTATTCGGTGCGATGGAGGGAAGCTGTCGCTCATTGAGTGGGCGGCGGCGCAGAGGGCGCTTGCAATTGACGCAGTGCGTCCTGATAGATCTTTTTAGCCGATTCGTCCTGGGTGCTGCTGATCTGGTCAGTCAGCCACTTCAACATGGCCGCTCGCGAGGGATGGGGAAAATTTGGTTCGGCATCGTCGATGCGCCATTCGTCCTTGACTGCGGTGACGGTGTACTCCACGTCCTCGGTGGGGCTCGACATCTCGCGCGAATACCCTATGCCCGGCTCGAATCGTCCGAGCCGCCGATAATGGACCGTGACGGTGTACTTGCCGTTCGTCGAGACGGGTTCGGTATCTACCGTATAGCGGGAGATAACGTCGATCTGTTGGAAGTCGGGATTCGTCTTCCACCAAACTACGGACTGGAGTTTCGTCCACCCTTGCGGGTCCAGGCGTGCTCCTCCGTAATCCAGCCGGCAATATTGGGAAACCAGCGCGCGGACTTGCTCGGCCTTGGTGTCTTGTTCTGAGTGGCCGACGGGAAATGGGATATCTTGGGCCGCACAGCCTACAGCCAACAAGAAAACCACAGGCAGTACAAAACGGCGAAACAACAACAATGGCATGCGACCCTCTGGTTCAGGATGCTTGATATGCACTCGTCTCAAGCCTACACCGATTAGGGAGCACGAAAAAGCGCCCGACAAATGCCGGGCGCACGATTTTGAAATTGAGTCAGATCTAGGCTCTTGCCGTTTTCTGGTCGCTGAAGACCTGCCCGTCGCGAATGTGGATCACGCGATGGGCGTACTCGGCGATGTCGTGCTCGTGGGTGACCAGAACGATGGTGTTGCCCTGTTCATGCAGACGATCGAAGAGCGCCATGATTTCCACGCCGGTCTGCGAGTCCAGGTTGCCGGTGGGCTCGTCAGCCAGAATGATCGACGGCTTGTTGACCAACGCGCGAGCGATGGCCACGCGCTGACGCTGTCCACCTGACAGTTCATTGGGCTTGTGGTTCATTCTGGATTCCATTCCCACCGAAGCCAGCGTGTGGCGGGCGCGTTCGATGCGCTCTTCGGCCGGAACGCCGGCGTAAATCAGCGGGAGTTCGACGTTGTGCAGCGAGGTGGCGCGGGCCAGCAGGTTGAAGGTCTGGAAGACGAAGCCGATCTCTTTGTTCCGAATGCGCGCCAGTTCGTCGTCGTCGAGTTCGCTGACCAACTGCCCATTCAGCCAATAGTTACCCTTGCTGGGCGAATCCAAACAGCCGATGAGGTTCATCAAGGTGGACTTGCCAGAACCGGAAGGACCCATGATGGCCACGTATTCATTGGGTTGAATGCGGACATTCACTCCGCGCAAAGCGTGGACCTGCTGCTCCGAACCCATGTCGTAGGTCTTCCACAGGTCTTCGGTACAGATGATGCATTGCTCTGGCGTAACCGAGGTCTGTGATTCTGCCAGGCTCGCCAATTGGGTTGCCATCCTCTTCTCCTCGTCGGGTAACCGGTTCGGGTTGCTCATGGGTGCCAGCTCTCTTGCCCTGCGGCCCGGCCCTCTTAACTGTTAGGACTCTTCCTTCTTGCTGGCCGTCGAGTTATCAACCTTCACGCTAGTGCCATTTCGCAGGGTCCGGAGCACCTTGTAACTTCCGGTGACGATCTCGTCCCCCTCTTTCAGTCCGCTAGTCACTTCAATGTCCGTGGTTCCACTGATACCCGTGACTACAGGTACGAAGACGGCGTCCTTTTTGTTCTTAAGAACAAACACGCCCTGCAATTCTTCCTTGGGATCTTTCCCATCCGTAGGGGCTGCGGCCTCCGCCGTCGCGGGCTTTCCCTTATTGTCCGTGGTAAGGTCCGCGCGTTGGCGAATGGTCAGCGCCTGAATCGGAATCGCCAACGCCTTAGCGCGGGTAGCGGTGGTGATGCGCGCCGTTGCCGACAGTCCGGGCAGGAGATTCGCGGGAGGATCCTGAAGGGCCACAACCACCTTGAAGTCCTTGGCTTCCTGACTGCTCGACGTGGTCTGCGCGGTCGAGACTCCAGTGGAGCGCAGCACCGCGTTTCTGCCGATCTCGGTAACCGTCCCTTTGAACTTCTGTTTCGGAATAGCGTCGATAGTCACCTCGGCCGGCTGACCCAATTGGACATTCACGATGTCAGTTTCGTCAACCTTCACTTCAGCCGTAATCACCGACATATCGGCAATCGTCATCAACGTGCTGCCGGGCGAATTCTGAATACCGGGGACGACGGTTTCACCTTCGCGCACGGGAACATTCGTGATGACCCCGTCGAACGGCGCGGGATATTCTGTTTTGCTGAGCACATCGTCGGCATGGCGCAGCATAGCGGCGTTTTGGCTGATATGGCCCTGCGCCGAATCCAGTTGGGCCTTCGCCTGCGCGAGTTTAGCCTTGTCCATTCCCAACTGCGCAGACGCCGTATCCAGCGCTGCTTTCTTGGTATCGTAGTCAGACTTGGCGATCAGCTGGGCATCGTACAAAGACTTGTTTCGATCGTAATCGAGCTTGGCGTGTTCGTACTCAGCCTCCGCGGAATTCAGGTCGGCCGCCGCGGTATTGACAGCGGCGCGCGCCGCCACGGCGTCGGTGCGAGCAGCATTCAGGGCTGAGTCATTGGCGGAAACATCGGCGGCAGGCTGAACGTTGTCCAGCACAGCCAGCATCTGCCCCCTCCTGACCTTATCGCCTTCCTTGACATACAAGTGCGTGATCTTGGCGAATGCGTTAGAGCCGATGTTTACCTGCACCTTCGGCTTTATTTCACCCGACGCGGTCACCACTGCGGTCAGGTCTTCCCGGACAACCTTCCCGGTCTGCACCGTGACCACGCCCTTGCGGCTCTGTTCGACAGTGAAGCCGACGATGGCGAGCAATACGATCACGCCCCCGATAATGAGCGCGAGCTTCTTCCAGTTCTTCATCAAGCCTCGATTGGGAAACCGTTATTCAGGCGCGCGTCGGCCCCAATCATAGTACGGAGTCAGACGGGCCAAGGTTCCCTTGGAGAGCAAAGACTTTGCCGTTTCTGGCGCTGGCCGAAAAGGCGCACCGGGGCTGGGCACCTCGCGCGGCGGACGGTTTCCAAAACTCTCCGATTTGCCGATTATAGCCGCTAAGTCGGTAACTCGGGCATGGCAAGTTAGTGGCAGAGTTTTTCCCGGCACCATCTCGCCATCGTGCGAAGAAGTGACGCTGGCGTTCGTCACATTGGGTGCGACTTTTGGCCGGAGCGTGGGTTGGTGACAGTGGAGAGTCTCCATGCCTTTCCCGCCGCGAATCTTGCGCCAGCAACCTTGCTTTAGCCGGCCCAAAAACATACAATTTAAAAACGCAAAGTGTTTCTGCAGGAGTTCATTGGTACACATGAAGTTGCGCGCTTTTCGCCTGTTCTTCTCGTTGTTATTGGCTGGTGCCATAACCACCGGCATAGCTGTAGCCCAAAGTTCAACCCCTTCGACCAGTTCGACTCCTTCGACGGACAAGTCCGCTACCCCTTCAGACCAGGCAGCGAAAGGCAGCGGACGCCTCCGCGCTGCAGCGCAGACCGGCAGACCAGCAGACCGATCCGTTAAAGCGTCCGATCACCGAGAAGCAGAAGAAAGCCAACGCCAAAGCCTTAAAGCAGGAGTTGAGTTCCACGTACAAGAAGTGGCTCAACGAAGATGTGCGCTACATCATCACTCCGGAAGAAATGTCCGCCTTCAAACAACTTTCCAACGACGAAGAGCGTGACCAGTTTATCGAACAGTTCTGGCTGCGCCGCGATCCCACTCCGGACACGCCAGAGAACGAATTCAAGGAAGAGCACTACCGCCGCATCGCCTATGCGAACGAACATTTCGCGGCCGGCATCCCAGGCTGGAGAACCGATCGCGGACGCATTTACATCGTGTGGGGTCCACCCGACGAGATCGATGCTCATCCTTCAGGCGGCAGCTACGAACGTCCGATCGAAGAAGGCGGCGGCGAGACCTCGACATATCCTTTCGAGGATTGGCGGTACCGATATCTTGAAGGAGTCGGCCAGGAAGTCAACCTGGAATTTGTCGATACCTGCAGTTGCGGCGACTATCATTTGACCATCGATCCTAACGAGAAGGACGCCCTGTTGCATACTCCGGGCGCAGGTCTGACCCTTTACGAACAGCAGGGTTTGGCGAACAAAAGTCAGCGAATGGACGGCGGCTTCGGGGCCAACCCCGGTCCCGAGGCGGGAATACAGAGCAACAATGAGTTCAGCAAACTCGAAACGCTGGCCAAGGTCAATGCGCCGCCCAAGGTCAAGTTCAAGGATCTGGAAGAAGTCGTCAGCCACAAGATCAACGTTAACCTGATGCCGTTCGAAATCCGCACCGACTTTGTGAAGGTCACCGACGACACCGTACTGGTTCCGGTAACCCTGCAACTGAAGAACAAGGACATTACCTTTGCCAGCAAGGACGGCATACAACGTGGCACGGTGAACATCTTTGGGCGCGTGACTGGTATCACCGGGAAGATCGCCCAGACCTTCGAAGATACGGTGCAGGTGGACGTGCCAACGGAACTCCTGGAAAAAACCATGGAGCGTTCCTCCCTGTACTGGAAGGCAATTCCGTTGCGTCCGGGCCGCTACCGCTTTGACGTGGTGGTGAAAGACGTGAATGGCGACCGCGTAGGAACATGGAGCCGAGGCGTCTTGGTTCCGGAATTTACCGAAGACAAATTGGCATCTTCGTCGATGATCCTGGCCGACCACTTGGACAAGGTAGCCACTAAGAATGTCGGCTCCGGCAGTTTCGTCATCGGCGAAACCAAGCTCGCTTACCCGCATCTGGACGCGCCTGACGGGAAGCCGGCGAGTTTTAAGCGCGATCAGCGCATGAATCTCTGGATGCAGGTCTATAATCTTCAAGCAGACGAGAAGACCAAGAAGCCTTCCGCCAATATTGAATACGACATTGTAAATATGGCCAACAACCAGTCGGTGCTGCACTCCTCCGAGTCCACAGACACTATGGGCAACGTGGGTGACCAGATCACGCTGGAAAAGGGCTTGGCTTTGACCGCCTTTCAGCCCGGCATCTATAAGCTGACGGTGAAAGTCGACGACAACATTTCCAAGCAGCAGATCGCACCCTCGGTGCGGTTTGCGGTTGAATAGGTGATAGAAGTGCGGACCCGCGGACGGCTGGTTCCGCCCGCAATATTGGTGATCCCGGGGACCTCTGACGGGAGGTTTGAGTAATGACGCGAATACTGGGATGGTTTGTGGTGGTCATGTCGCTGTGCGTTGCAGCGGCTGGAGCCACTCCGGGTTCGATAACCGGATACGTCAAGAACTCGGCCGGTGTGGCACAAATGGGCGCCACCGTCGAACTGCTCGGCACGGCTGGGCAGAGCCAGTTGGTGTACACCGATGCCAAGGGTTTTTTCAGCCTAACGGGGCTGCTGCCAGGCAGCTACGACTTGCGTGTGTCTGCGCCCTCCTTCCTTCCCGCAGTGCGGGAAGATGTTGCACTTGCCGCAGGCGCCAGCAAGGCCCTGAACATCACCTTGAACACATTGTTTGAAGCGGTACGCATGCTGCCAACGCTCAAACAGGACAACAACGAAGACGACAGTTGGAAGTGGACGCTCCGCTCCAATGCCAATCGGCCGATCCTGCGCTTCGACGATGGAACGCCCGTAGTCGTGGAAACCGCAGAGCAGGACAAATCGACTACCGGCACATTAGCATTTATGGCGGGCGGTACCAGCCAAGGATATGGCAGCGCGTCGGATTTAGGGACGGCTTTCACGGTAGAACATTCGCTGTTCCATACCTCGACCGTCGGTCTGGAAGGAAACCTCGGATACGCAACCGGCACGCCGGATGGCGTCATTCGAGCGTCCTACAGCCGTCCCGGCAATGAAGGTTGGACTCCCACGGTTGCCTTGATTGTCCGCCGCTTCGCTACGCCTGACGCGGTTCCGCGTCGCGGAGCCCTGGAAGCGGTGGCGATGACGTATTCCGACGGCTTCTCCATTGGCGATCTTCTCGACTTTCAGTTTGCTGGCGAGGCGCAGAATATTCAGTTTCTGGGCCACGGAGCAATGGCGTTTCGTCCTTCTGCGGTTGTCGATTGGCACCTGACGTCCAATACCACGCTCGAGTATCGCTACGCCACCAGCGAGCCTAATACTCGGGCCAGCAAAGGTTTCGACTCGGCTCCGGCGGACCTCAGCGAAACCAACCCTCGCATGACCATGGTCGATGGCCAGCCACTGTTGGAGAATGCCCATCACCACGAGGTTTCGCTGTCGCAACGTGCCGGCGACAACAAGATTCAATTCGCCTATTTCAATGATCGCATTAAAGACCCCGCTTTGCTCGGTGTCGGCGATGTTGGCTGGGCCAGCGATGACATTCTGCCTGATGTTTATTCCGGGACCTTCAGCTACAACGGCGGTGAGCTTGAGGCCCAGGGCGTTCGCCTAGTGTTCCAGCGCCGCCTGTCTGACACGCTTACTGCCACATTGGATTATGCCTACGGCGGCGTTCTCGATCTGGAGCAGCCCAATGTGGATTGGAACCTGGTGCGCGGCAGTCTGCAGCATGGCTGGCGGCACTCGGCTGCTCTGCGGCTGAATGGCTGCGTCCCCCGCTCCAAGACGCGGTGGATTGCCTCCTATCGCTGGACCAGTGGCGATAATTCGTTGACCCCGGTTGATCTTTTCAACGCATCAGCAGGACAAACCGACCCCTTCTTTAATCTCTTCATTCGCCAGCCGCTGCCGCGCGTGCATTTCATGCCAGGTAACATGGAAGCGCTGATAGATCTCCGCAACTTGCTGGCACAGGGCTACGTGCCAGTCGTCGGCCCCGATGGCAAGACGGTATACCTGATGCAGTCGGCCCGCAGCGTTCGCGGCGGCGTGGCGTTCACGTTCTAGATCAGGTTACGAATTAGTAGTCGGCGCGTTCGCGTAGTGCCGGAGCTTCAGGCAGCGTTGCAGCGAAGCATCCAGAAACGGGGGGCGCAGGTTTAGCTGCGCCGTTAGAACCCTTCATATTTGTCATCAACGGTTACGCTCTGACTTTTTCAACAGCCTCTTTAGTCGGCGAGGGACCTGCTTTTTGAGTTTTTCAGCAAACTGCTTAGCTGGCGGCACTCCTAATTCCGCTGCCTCTACTCCCCCATCACCTTAATGATCAGCCGCTTCTTGCGTTGCCCGTCGAACTCCGCATAGAAGACGCGCTGCCATGGCCCTAAATCCAATTTGCCCGCTGTCACCGGCACGATAACCTCGTGGTGGACGAGCATAGATTTCAAATGCGAGTCACCGTTGCTCTCCCCGGTTTGGTGGTGCTGATAGTCCTCACGAAATGGCGCCAACTCCTCTAACCACTTGTCGATGTCGTGAATGAGACCGCTTTCGTCGTCATTGACGTACACCCCGGCCGTGATATGCATGGCCGAAACTAGGACCATCCCTTCCTGGATGCCGCTCTTACGCAAAGCATCTTCCACCTGCGGCGTGATGTGAATATATTCGCGATGTTTCCTGGTGTTGAAAGTTAGATATTCGGTATGGAACTTCATGCCCACCCTCCGGTGCTTTGCCTGGGTTTTGGCTTTCGCGTATTGTAAGCCCAGCCATCGGTGCCACAGCGTGTGGGATTCAAAGCAATCGGCAGAACTCCAACAATTGAGACAGCAGGTGGCGGAACTGACGCGGCGAGTGTTCCGCCTGGAGCAGTTGCTGCGGACCGGTGTCGGTGCCACCGACGAGAGCGCATCTTCACCCATGGAGTTGCCTGCAGAATCTCCGGAGCCGGAACCGCTGCCTGCCGCGCCTCGGCAGACCCCAACTCAGACCGACTCTCGCGAACCAGCCACGACGCCAGCTTCTCCCGCCCCTCAGCTCATTTCTCAGACTCCAGCTCCGCCCGCAAGAGCCGTCGTCTCCCTGGAGACGCGCATTGGCGGCCAATGGCTGAACCGTGTCGGCATCGTCGCCGTGCTGGTTGGGCTGTCGTACTTCCTGAAGCTCGCCATGGAAAACAATTGGGTCGGACCGGCCGCGCGCGTGGCGATCGGCTTGCTGGCTGGCATTGGGCTGATGTTGTGGAGCGAACGTTTCCGCAGGCGCGGCTTTGCGGCTTTCGCTTATTCCCTGAAGGCCATCGGCATTGGCGCGCTGTACCTGTCGCTGTGGGCGGCCTTCCAGTTCTATCACCTGTTGCCGGCGGCAGTGGCCTTCGTCGCAATGTTGCTAGTGACCGCGAGTTCCGCGGCCATGTCCGTGACCCAGGATTCCGAGCTGCTGGCTGCCTTCGCGCTCGTTGGTGGGTTTCTGACCCCGGTGCTGGTCTCTACCCATCAAAATCACGAGATCGCACTGTTTTCTTACGTGGCGTTGCTTGATCTGGGTGCAGTGTGGATGGTTTCCATCCGCGGTTGGCAAAGACTGCTGTTCGGCAGTTTAGTTGGCACGGCGTTGCTCTTCGCGGCATGGGCGTCCGCCTATTACGACGACCCACAACTTGAGGCGACCTTGGCTTTCGCCAGCTTCTTCTTTCTGCTCTATGCAGGAGCGCCATTCCTTGGACGGAAGGCGACGGCCCAGCGGCGGCACCCTAACGTCCTGGTCGTGCTGGCGCTGCTCAACGCCAGCTTCTATTTCGTAGCCACCTACTCAATGCTTGACGAGCACTACCGCTTTGAATTGGCTTGGCTCACGGTGGCGGTTGCAGTCCTGTTTTTCGTCCTTACCCGCGCTTTGCAAATCCGTGAAGGCAGCGCCCATCCACTATTCGGACCGTTATACCTTGCGCTGGGTGTCGGCTTCCTCACGATTGCCATCCCCCTCAAGCTGGAGAGTTACTGGAATACACTGGGCTGGATTATTGAAGGCGGCGCGCTCTTCTGGGCGGCGCACCGCAGCCGACGTATGCTGCTGCGCCTCCTTGGCGCGGGCGCATTCTTGCTCGGTGTTGGCCGGTTGATCTGGTTGGATTCTTTCAGTCAGCAGCCGCTTCTCATTAACCCGCGATTTGGACTTTACCTGCTGGCAATCGCTGCGCTGGCCTTGCTGGCTTATTTCACCAGCAGCGAAGGCGGCGCGGCCAACCGCCGGTGGGCCGGGGCGGCGATCATCTGCATCAACCTTCTAGCGCTGCTGGCCTTCCACTTCGAGGTGATGGGCTACTTCCAGCCTCAACTGGCGACGGCCTACTCAGGCGCAGAACGGCACGGCATTGTGACGGTTCGCGACTTCGCTTATTCGGCGGTGTGGATGATCTACGGCAGCGGCTTGATGTTGGTCGGCTTCTGGAAGCGTTCGGCGTTCGTTCGCTGGCAAGCCATCGTTCTGCTGGTGTTGACGGTGATGAAAGTATTTCTGGTCGATATCAGCACGCTGGAGCGTGGATATCGCATTGCCGCGTTTATCGTCCTGGGCGCAATCCTGCTGGCCGTATCGTTCTTCTATCAGCGCAACCGGATGCGGACTGCAGGGTAGCGGGCACCGGTGCCGTCCAAAAGAAAAAGCACCGGACCGCCCGGTGCTCAAAAAACTTTCAATGTCAGGAGTTCATTTTCGCCCGGTGACCAGCCTGACGATCAACGTCAAAATGATCGCGCCAATTACGGCGACGATAATGGTGTAGATCATGCCGCCTTGCCCGGCGAAGCCGAGGGCTCGCATGATGAAGCCGCCGATGATGGCGCCGACGATACCGACAACGATGTCCATTAGAGCACCATAGCCGGTGCCCTTCATGATTTTGCCTGTGATCCAGCCGGCGATCAGACCTACGATGATCCACCAAAGAATGAACATACTTCCTCCGCTCGTTGAAGTTTGTACACAGGGCCCAAAGTGCGATGGTGCGATGCACTCACAGCGAGAGTGGTTCAGTTCGTTTCGGCCAGAAAGCGAAAGTGACTAGGAGAGTAACCCGCCGCAGAGTGCCTTTGCAACCCATACCACAACACAGTTCCGGGTTGCTGTAGCTTGGGTAGTGGAATGCATCAATTCTGACAATACCCTACCGCATCGCGTCTTCCACTTCGCTCAACCAGTCGGGGCGCTTCAGCACCTCTCGCGGCTTGGGGCCGTCGGCCGCGCCCACGATGCCGTCCCGCTCCATCAAGTCAATCAGATGCGCGGCGCGTCCATAGCCGATGCGCAGACGACGCTGCAACAGTGAAGTGGACGCCTTGCCGTATTCCAGCACGATGCGAACCGCGTCCTGGAAAAGCTCGTCATTATCATTGTCGGCGCTGCCGTCGGCACCCTGCGCGGATCCGCCATCGCTGTCTTCACGCGGAGCCTGCAGGAAGTGCTCCTGGTACTGAGCTTCGCCCTGGGCGCGCCAGAACTCCACCACCGCGGCAATTTCCTTCTCGGTCACGAAGGGCGCGTGCAAGCGATGCACCCGGCCCGATCCGCTAGGCAGGTAAAGCATGTCTCCGCGACCCAGCAGGGCTTCCGCGCCGTTAGCATCAAGAATGGTGCGCGAGTCAATCTTGGTAGCCACCCGGAACGACATGCGCGCGGGGAAATTGGCCTTGATCAAGCCGGTGATGACGTCCACCGACGGCCTTTGCGTAGCCAGTACCAGATGAATGCCGACCGCGCGCGCCATCTGTGCCAGGCGTGTGATGGAAGCTTCAACGTTTTGCCCGTCGAGCATCATCAGGTCGGCCAACTCATCGATGATGATCACGATGTAAGGCAGCGGGCGCGCCTCGCTGCCGTCTTCGAACAGGTTGGGAGTGCTGTTTTCGAAGAGCCGGTTGTACTGGTCGATGTTACGCACGCCCTTTTCGGCAAGCACCTTCAGCCGGCGCTCCATTTCGCGGACGGCGTTGCGCAGCGCGTTCGATGCCAGCTTAGGCTCGGTAATGATGGGCGTGTGCAAGTGCGGCACGCCTTCATAATTGCCCAGCTCCAGCCGCTTCGGGTCCACCAGGATCAGCCGCACCTGCTCTGGGGTGGCCTTGTACAGGATGGACATGATGAACGCGTTGATGGCCACGCTCTTGCCAGAGCCCGTCGAGCCGGCGATGAGCAAATGCGGCATGGTGTTCAACTCGGCGGTCACAATGCGGCCGTTGATGTCCTTGCCCATCGCCAGCGTGATCTTCGACTTCGACCCCAGAAACTCTTGCGCTTCGACCACCTCGCGCAGCCAGATGGTTTCGCGCTGCGTGGTTCGGCACCTGGATGCCCACGGTCGATTTTCCCGCCATGCGCTCGATGAGGATGCTCTCCGCGCGCAGCGCCAGGCAAAGATCGTCGCAAAGGCTGGTGATGCGGCTGTACTTGATGCCGGCTTCGGGCTTGAACTCAAACGTCGTGACGACGGGACCGGGATTGATCTGCACTACCTGCCCGCGAACATCGAACTCGCCGCACTTTTCGGCCAGCACTTGCGCTAGATTTTTTAGCTCGAGTTCATTGATGGCACTGTGCTCATCAGGACGGTGCAGCAGCGCGGTCGAGGGAAGCTTGTAGCTGCCGGCAAGCCGCGGCATGGTCGTTTTTCCATGTTGAACGCTATCGGCGCGCGAGGTGACAGCAATGTCCTCGGCGGGAACTGCTTCCTGGTCGTCGGGATTTTGCTGGGGCGCGTCGCCGCCGAAGGTGCGCTCGATGCCACTCTTTACTCCACTTGCCGCGTGCACAGGTTGCGGCACCGGAGGAGCCATTCCTGCCGACGGAGTTGACGCCGCTGGAGCTTCGACATCGAGCGGCGCAACTCGCTTCGGAATCAGTTGCGCCGTTACCACCGGCTTGGCATTCGCGGCGGCGGCGCGCTTCTTCTCGAGGTCCTTGGCCGCCTTCTTGCGAGCGCGTTCGATACGCCAGTCAGCAAAACGGTCGAGCGCTGCATAGACGAACGCGAACCTCGTCTGCGACCAGATCTGCACGGCTCCGAACGAGAACGCCGTCGAAAGATACAGGGCGACCGCGATCACCGCCAGGCAGACCAGATAAGCGCCCACCAGGTTGAAATAGTGGATCAGCGCATCCGCGACAATTCGTCCGAGAAGTCCTTCGGAGGGAATTGCTCCCTTCCAGCGAATGCTCCAAGGCAGCAGGCCGATGAATCCGGAGAGAAACGTAACTAGCGCAACTGCGCCCAGCGTCTTGGCATAAGGCGCGCTGATGGGCCGCGAGCGGAACCAGCGCAGCGAATACAGCATCAGGAAGACCGGGATCAGAAACACCGCGACGCCAAAAATCTGCAGTCCAAGGTCGCTGACGACGGCTCCGAAGACCCCGATCCAGTTGTGGGCCGGCTGGGAAGCAGGAGGAGTTGACGCAGTATTCAGCGAAGGGTCGAGCGGCGAATACGATACCAGTGCGAGGACAAGGAGGACCGCGAAGACCAACATCAGGAAGCCGATCAGCTCATTGAGCCGCCGGTTGGCCGTCGGAGTAAAAGCGCGCGAGGCGATTGTCATGTGGGCGTGCGGGCGCGCCACGGAACCACGCCGCTTGCGAGGACTCATGCTGACAACTCCGTCCAGCGCGGGCACACATTTACGTCTAACCCGCCGCAAACGAAAAAGCGTGATGCCGGGAATCGACCGATGCCGGCTCCCCAATGAGCGTTCTTGAGCCGCTTGGGGTGCCGATACGCCAGAGCCCAATAATTATCCCAGAAAAAGTAGACGACCACGGTGGAAAATAAGAGCGCAAGGTTGCCGAACTAGTCTCCCCCATCACAGACGAAGAAGGCCAATCCACCAAAGTACAGCCACGCCTAACGCGATGCGGTAGATGGCGAACACTGTGAATCCGCGGGTGCGAACCCAATTCATGAACCATGCCACCACCCCGTAAGCGACGATAAACGAGACCACGAATCCGATGGCTAGAATCACCCAGGAATGCGCGTCGCTGGGCATGGAGCCAATGGCGCTGGGCTCGCCGTGATGTGGCCGTAGCGACTTGAACAGGTCGTAACAGGTCGCGACTACCATGGTCGGGATGGAAAGGAAGAAAGAGAATTCCAACGCCGAAGGACGGCTCATCCCGGCGAGTTCTCCCGCCGTGATGGTGGACATGGAGCGTGAAGTTCCGGGGAAGACTGCCGAAAAGATCTGGCAGAAGCCGATCCAGACGGCTTGCGCGACCGACATCTGCTCCATGTCTTCGGTGAGTTTGCCGCGCGCGAACGCCTTATGTTTCGAGCGCTCGTAAACTGCGTCAACAACCCACATGACGATGCCCCCGATGATCAGGGCCCACGCCATCAGGGGTAGGCTCTCCAGGTGCTTGCCGATGATTTTGGTCAGCAGAAAGGCCGGAATTGCCGTTACCACGAAGGCAATCAGGGTCAGTGTCAACGGATGATTGATGATGGTTCGATCGCCGTTTTTCCCCTGCGGAAAGTCGTGAACGAATTCGACGATGCGGTTCCAGAAATACAGCGGCAGGCACAGTATCGCGCCCAACTGGATGACGATGGAAAACATCTTCCAGTAGCCATTGCCGAGGTCGACGCCCAGAAATGCTTCGGAAATGCGCAGGTGTGCCGTCGAGCTGACCGGAAGAAATTCGGTTAGACCTTCAATTATGCCCAGCAGAACAGACAACAGGTAGTCGTTCAAATCGCCTCCGCGACGGCCAGTCCCGTAGCCGCAAACCGGCGTTGTTCGGGGGATGGCGGTTTCAATGCGTGCCGCAACTACTCGACATCGTTCCCAAATGTGGGGATTTTGTTCTGCACCATGTATAACAGACGCTGGCCGCGGTCGGACCAATCTTCGTCGCTGGGGTATTGCGAAATTAGTTTCTTGGCGACGCTGATAGCGCGGGCGCTGGAGTCATCCGCCTTCTTTGGCTGATTGTCGGTCTGGTATATCACGATCAGCGCCGAATAACGCCACGCTGCCTTGTATAGGGCCTCGGCCGCCTTCGGTGACTTTGGGTGTTCATCGGCGTACTTGAGATAGATCGCGGCTTCTTTCTCGGGACACTGGGCCTGTGCCTCCCACTCGCCACAGAGCTTGTTGTCGATCAGGTGGTAGGCGGCCAGATCGGCCCACTTGGTGCCCGGAAATTTCTTGATCACCTGCTTCATGTGCTCTTCGTCGATGGGAACCCGCAGTGAAGGATCGCGCAATTTTGCCGAAGGACGAGTGGCTTGATCGGCCGCCTCGAGTTGCCAGCGGATGTCGGCGCTGCGATAAAGCGACTCGGCTGCCAGCGGGGACGTGGGGAAATATTCGGCAATGCGCGCGTAAATTCGCATCGCGTCCTGCGCAGCTCCGCGACGGCCGCCGCGCTTGCTGGCTTCCATCTCGCAATCGAAAGCCTCGCCGAATAGAATTTTGTCGCCATCGGGAGTAGCGGTGGTAATGACTCCTCTGTCCAGAATCCAGCCAGTAACATTGCGGTCGTTCTGCTCCTCGTCACCGAGTTCGACGGTGGTGGTGACGTCCACCGTGCCCACCACGTGAACCCAGCCCGGCGTGCGCTCGATAACGGCAACCTCGCGGCCACGGCCGATGTTCGATAACTTTTGCGCAGAGGTATCGGGAGAGATGTAGATGACGCCCTCGCGTAGCATCACGCCGCGTTCGGTGGCAAACAGCGACGGGGCGAAAAATGCCAGAAAACCTAAAACGCAACACCAATGCCGTGAATGTTTGTGAAGCACCTTATGACTCCTACATGGCATGCCGATTGCTAACTCCTAACTGCCAGTTGCTAGTTGCTAGCTGTTCTCATCCCTCTTCCATTAAAACCTGCGCCAACAGCTGTGGCTCCACGTTCCCACCGCTTACGATGGCGATCGCTTTCTTCGACTCGGGCAACTCGTGAGCATGGAAAAGCCATGCTGCAAATGTGACAGCGCCACTGGGCTCGGCGACGATGCGTCCATTCAAAATGATCCGCCGCATCGCGGTGCGAATTTCATCTTCGGTCACGCTGATTATGTCGTCGACGAATTGCCGCATGTGCTCGAAATTCAGCCGCCCGACCGATTGCGTACGCAGTCCGTCAGCCAGCGTGCTGGAAACCCGCTCGGCGGGCAGTTCCACGATCTCACCCTTGCGGAAGCTTTGCTGCGCATCATTGGCCAGTTCGGGCTCGACGCCAATCACTTTCGCTTTGGAACCGCTGAGCTTTATGGCGGCGGAAACGCCGCTAATCAATCCTCCGCCGCCGACCGGCGCCAGCACCAGATCCACGTCGGGGCAGTCTTCCAGGATCTCCAGCCCAACCGTGCCCTGCCCGGCGATGATCTGCTCATCGTTGTACGGAGGCACAATCATGTAACCATGCTGGCGCGCCAATTCTTCCGCCTTCTGCAACCGCTCGGTGCTGGCGGGACCGACAGTGACAATCTCCGCCCCCAGCGCGGCGGTGCTGTCCATCTTAATTTTGGGCGCATTGCGCGGCATCACGATGACCGCCTTCACGCCGAGGGCCCGCGCCGCGTAGGCGACTCCCTGCGCATGATTACCGCTGGAATACGAGATAACCCCGCGCTGCCGTTCTTGTTCTGTGAGCGACGCAATCTTGTTGTATGCCCCGCGCAGCTTGAACGCTCCCATGGGCTGAAGACTCTCGGGCTTCAGCCATAGCCGCCCGCGCGCGGACTCGTCGGCAAATTTCGCATCGGCGGACGAGCCAGGCCTGCGAGCCGCCGGGTAGTACGCAATGAGCGGAGTGCGAGCCGCGACGCCCCGCAATCTCTTTTGCGCCAGTTGGATGTGTTCGAGATTTACCATGTCCGGGTCAGTGCACCGCCGCCACGGACGCAAGCCACAACCCGGCGGGCAGGTGCATCGAGTCCTGACCATCGCCGGCAGACCGCGCCTCGTGGATCATCAATGCCATCCAGTGTACAAGTGCCAGGCGTTCGCGCAACTCGACTTTGGCACCGAAGTCAACATGCCCAATCGCCGGGCTGATCAGCGCGTCCAGCAAATACTTCTTGGGGATGTCACGCTGCAACCACAACATCTCGGTCGGTGGGATGATCACATCATCGCTGCCATGTAACAGCAGGACAGGGACACGCAAGGACTGCAGGTGACCGGCCGGAGAAGCGGCAGCCAGTTCCTCCCGGTGTTTGCCAATTTCCGCAAGAATCTCAGGCGTGAAACTTGCACGTTGCTTGTGATAGATGCGCTGCATGATCTGCTGATCGGCCGGTGTCATGGTCTTAGCCAGGGCTTCGGAAGCTTTACCCTGTTCGGCGAGCAGCAGTTTCAGAGCCTCGTGAGCCGCGGAGACATCTGCCGGAGCGAAGAAGTCCTGTGGTTCGTCATAGACCACGATCAGTGGGCCGTATTCATGGGGCTGCATATGCTCGATGGAGCCGTCGGGACGAACCGCCTCGCCCGTCGCAAAGAAGCGCAGAACATGCGCGAGATCATAGTATCCACCCACCGAACCTACCCATGCGATCGAAGGCGAGTACTCCGGATCGCTGGCGGCCAGTAGCGATAAGCCTCCGGAGAAGCTGATTGCCAGTATGCCCACCCTCTTCACATTGAGCTCTTGCGCAAAGCTTTGGGCAGCCGTGCCGATGAGGTCAGCCGAATCCCGTTCCACGCGATAGTCGGCAATGCCAGGGACCAACGGCGTCATCACGAAGAATCCGCTCGACGCCACAGCGCGCGCGAAGCTCACCAGCCGAGGTTCGTCAATCCCCAGTCGATGCATACCGTGGACAATGACAATGCCGGGCGCGAAGCCAATTCCGCGCGGCGTGTACAAACGCGCCGGAACCGCTTTGCCTTGGAAGTTGAAGGTAGTGTCGCGCACGTCAACCGGATGCACTTCATAGTTCGCCAGCCATCCGGTGGCATGCGGATCGGAAATGCGCTGCAGAAGCGAAGCCGCCTGCAGATAGTCTTGCGCGAGCGGATAGAGCAGGACCACGACAACAGGAAGCAACAGCAGAATCGCGGCGAGAAGGCGCGCTTTATGCGATGGATTGCGACCTTGCCAGGGGACGGTGGTCATGAGGAAAGCACGGTGAGCGCGGATTCTTGCCTGAAACTGTACGTTGGCACTGCTTTGAAAGGGCACGGCTTTTAGCCGTGCCGACTAAGAGGCTTTAGGTGCTGAGGAATCTCACCTGTTAAGTCCGTCAAGGCCCGCTCTTTAGTTCGCCTGCTTCCGCAACGCGAATTCCCTCAGTGGCTGAGGCCGAATTTCCTCTTGGGTCTGTTGCAGCACGGCCGAAGCCATGCCCCTTCAAAGCCAATCGGTGAGTTTTTCGCGGCGCGGCCTAAATCTCCAGGATCACCGGCATAATCAACGGCCGCCGCGAAGTGTTTTTCACGATAAAGCGCTTCAGGTCCTGACGAATCTTTTCCTTGATCATGCCGTAGTCGCCCTTCTCTTCATCGCTCGACGACTCCAGGGTGTTCATCACCGATTGTCGCGCCTGATCGAGGAAGCCATCCTCGTTGGTGTTACCAGAGAAGCCGCGCATCACGATTTCGGGTGGGGTCTCCACCTTACCGGTCAACTTGTTAATGGCGATGATGGGCAGCACAATGCCGTCTTCGCTGAGGTGACGGCGATCGCGAATGACCAGGTCCTCCACTACGTCACCCATGGAATTGGAATCGATGCAGACGCGTCCCACGGCGATGCGTCCAGCCTTGCGCGCTCCCAGCTCATCGAATTCCAGAATGTCGCCGCTCTCGACCATGATCACCTTGCCGACCGAATTGTGCATGGCGCCCGCCATTTCGGCGTGCAATTTGAGTTGGCGATACTCGCCGTGGATGGGAATAAAATATTGCGGCTTTACCAGGTTGATGATGAGTTTCAGCTCTTCCTGGCTGGCGTGCCCGCTGACGTGCACCGGCGGCGTAGAACCATCATCGTAGATGACGTGGGCATCACGGCGGAATAGGTGGTCCACCACACGATAGATTGCTTTCTCGTTGCCAGGGATGATGCGCGACGACAACACCACCGTGTCGCCCGGCTGAATGCGCGCATGTTTGTGATTATCAACTGCGGCCCGCGACAAAGCCGACATGGGCTCGCCCTGCGTGCCGCTGATGAGCACACAAACCTTTTCAGGCGGAAAATCGCGAATCTGCGCGGGATGAATCAGCAACCCTTCGGGCGCGTCAATGTAGCCAAGGTCCTGCGCAATCTCCGCCGACTCCATCATGGAGCGGCCGACCAGCGCAACCTTGCGCCCATTTTCGAAGGCCTGCTCCATGGTCAGCTTGATGCGGTGGATGGAAGAAGAGAAACAGGTGATGAACAGCCGCCGTTCGGCGCGCGAGAAAATTTCCTGAAAGCGCGCACGCACCGCACGCTCGCTGGGCGTATAACCGCGGCGCTCAACGTTGGTTGAATCCTGGAAGAGCGCCAGCACGCCTTCCTTGCCGTATTCCGCGAAGGAATGCAAATCAAAAAGGCGATTGTCGGTGGGCGTGGGATCGACCTTAAAGTCGCCGGTATGGATTATCGTACCGATCGGGGTATGGATGGCTAGCGCGACGCAGTCCACCAGACTATGCGTAACCTGGATGGGATTGATCGTGAACGGCCCGACCTTGAAGCGCTCGCCCGGCCTGATTTCGTTCAGCACCGCATCGTCCAGCAGGGCATGCTCTTCCAGCTTGCCTTCGACGTAGGCCAGGGTGAACTCTGTGCCATAGACCGGCACGTTGAGCTCCGACAGGATCCAAGGCAGCGCGCCGATATGGTCTTCGTGGCCATGCGTAAGAACAATCGCGCGTACGTGGGCACGGTTCTCGATCAGGTAGGCGATATCTGGGACAACGATGTCCACGCCCAGCAGCTCGGCTTCGGGGAACATGAGCCCGGCGTCAACAACGATAATGTCGTCGTCCCAGCGAATGGCCATGCAATTCATGCCGAACTCGCCGAGTCCACCTAGGGGTACAACCTGGAGTTTTCCTATAGGCATGTGCAGCTTTCGATGCTAGCACAGGAGCGCCGGGAAAGTTTCACCGTACAAAAGCTGCGAAGCGGGGCAAAGCGCCTATACTGGAATACGCAAACATGGCAGATCAGACAAGAAAATCGTGGATGCGGCGCGGCGTGGAGAGTGCCGTGCGCAATGCCTTCATGAGGGCGTACTCGACCGTCAAAGTTAATCCCGAGAAGTATCTGGAACATCTGCGCATGGCGTATGACCTGCCTGCGTTGACGTATGAGGGCGTGTATTCGATCGATCCCACCATCTTGGACCAGATTGCGGAGCAAACCATCCGCGCTCACATGCGTATGGCCACCGTGGAAGGCGCTGGTCTCGGCCTCGGCGGCATGTTCACCATGGTGCCCGATCTCGGCATTCTGGCGGCCATCACTTTGCGCATGATCCAGAAGCTCAGCCTGATTTACGGCTTCCCTTACAACACCGAGCAAGAAGAGGCTGAACTATGGGTTGCCGCGGCCAGCGCGGCGGGCGTCGATATCAGCCGCGAGTTGCTGGAGAAGCAGTTCGTATCCAAGTTTGTACCGCGGGTGATTCAGCGCATCGCGGTAAGCGCCAGCGCCGAGATCGTGGAGAAATGGACGGCGCGCCTCATTCCGCTGCTGAGCTCGGTGATAGGGGCAAGTCTGAACCACTACTTCGTGAAGGTCTGGGGCGAGCGCGCGCTAGGGCACTTCCGGCAGAGGCACCTCGAACTTCGCCGCGCCAAGAATGCCATTCCGCTGCCCGCCAGCCGGGCCTAGAAGGCAACTCTCACGTGCACTGCCGAACAGGCTACGGAAAAGTGGGTTTCAGCCGCTTTTAGAAAAGGCACTCCGTTAGGCCGCCTACAAGTGTCTTAATTTTTGTGATCAGGAGTGTCACATGCGCCGGCAGCCGACCCATAGAAATGAAAATTAACCCCTGAGGGCACGGAGATCACAGAGAAAATTTGCTAGAAACCAAGATTCCGTGCGCTCTGTGTCCTCCGTGGTGAACGATTTTCGACGGATCAAGCTCAGCTCGCGTGCCTTCCCCCTATCCCATTACGTGTACATGCTCAGGCTTGATCTTGTAGAGCACGCGCTGCTCTCCGGGCTGCGCGAACGGATACTTGTCCTTGTCGAGATACTTCTTGGCCATTTTGTCGATGTGCTGCGGCGCACCTTCCTGCGTAATCTCGCGTACCTTGCCACGCACTTCCACGAAGCGGTAGGGATTATCGGGATCGATCACGGCAACGGAAACGCGAGGATCGCGTTTCATGTTCTTGTCTTTTAAACGGCCCGCGGCCGAGTTGACCCAGACTTCGCCATTCTGGTAATCAACCCATACCGGATTGGTCTGCGGACTTCCATCCGGCATGAGCGTGCTGAGGCTGCCGAATGCCTTCTTCTTGAATAAGTCGAGATAACTTTCGGGAATTGAAGCTGCCATGCTTATCTCCTTGCTCTCTCTAAATTGATATCGGAAGAAAACAACAACGATGGGATGCCGCAACTATTGTATGAGGTGCAGGAAGGAATGCAAGGCACGGTCGTGGGAAACCACCTCGGGGACGTCTACCGAATGTTGATCCCTTTCGGCAGATGCTTGGGGTCGTAGACAAAGTCCACCAGGCCGTCGCGGTAATCGATCTTGACCTGCATGATCCGCAACATGGCAAAACCAAGAATGCCCGACACCTGGGTTCCCGTGGACCTCGCGATCGTAGAGAGATCCAACGTCACGATATCCTGGTTCTCCTGGTAGTAATGGCCGAACTGAAGCGTAGCCTTGTCGGCGCGATACACGTTATTCACGGTACCGCCCAGCCCTTTCACCTGCATGCGCGGATCCGACCTGACTTGCGTCACTTCGCGCGCCGCCCTGGTAGAGAGGACATTGGTAAAAGCGCCGGTATCGATCATGAACAGCATTGACTTAGACCTGTCCACCAGCGTCGGAATTAGGAGTATGTGGCCAAAGCGGAAGACCTTTGTCCAGCTGGCCATCTGGGGAGCCACGTAGGCGTCCTTGGGTAAGGTAAGGGTGGCAGCAAGGCTTGCACTCTTTCCCTGATTCGCTGGTGGCGTTCTCCTCTGTTCGCCCCCGTTCTCCACGTTGTCCTCCGGCGAGGCGGCAGTCTCGCCCGCACTGTTCAGCGAGGTAGGGGCAGCCGCTTCATCGGGACGCTTGGGCAGTGGCGAGAGTCTGAGCTTCTCCCCAGGGATGTCGATATCAATCAAATATGCGCCAAAGACATCGCTACCTATCAGCCCGTCATTCTCGCTGGGACCCGCCGAATCCATCACTCGCACGACGCAGTCTTCAAATTCGAGTTCGCCGATGCGAATATGACCGGCGACAGCGACATAGCCTGTCTGCTTGCCCGTGTCGCCCAGTCCACCAATGTGTTGTTCGGCGATGCGGATCAGTCCGGCTTTTTCCGCCGAGTCGCTTCGGACCAGGATTCCGCTGCTGCCGGTGTCCAGCGCCAGACGAGTGGCGTGACCGTTGAGCTTTACCTCAAGACCCGTCGCGGCAAGGTGCGAGGTATTGGATTTCATCGCCAGCAGCTTGGTATTGGTTTGCTTGACCGGACTGACGAGGTGGCACGGGTGAGCAGGCTTGTCCACGGTGGCATTCAGGAATTCGAGATAGCGCCGCAGCAAAACGTTTTGTTCCTCGTCCTCGGCATTCCCGCTTGCCAGATAGGCTTCAATCGCCGCCACCCGATCGCGCGGGGCCAATTCTCCAAGCCACATCAGTTGTACGCCGGGGTTGTTGGGCGCGATCTGGTGCGCGCGATACAGTTGATCGTAGGCGCGCCGGTACAGCGAGTAAGAACGGTATACGCGGGCGGCACCGACGTAGGGCAAGGGATTATTGGGGTCCAGACCCTCCGCCTTTAGATACGATCTCTCCGCCTCCGGCATCTCCCCCAGGCGAAACTGGACATCGCCCATGGCCGTCACCAACGAGGCAGAACCCGGCTGCAAGGTAAGCGCTCTCACCGCGGCGGCTTGAGCTTCATCAATTTCTTGCGCGCGCAATAAGGACTGGACCAATCCGACCTGTGCCGCCACATTGGTCGGATCGGCTTTCACGATGGCTTGAAGCTTGGTGGCCGCCTCCGCGAACTTGCCTGAGCGGTAAAGCATGTTAGCGGTGCTCATGTCGACACTCTGCTGCGGCGGGCCTGGGCTTGCGGTGAAAGCGCGAATGGGAAGCCACAGCATCGCAGAAAGAATCGCAGCGGCGAGAAAACCTGGGGTCATCGGGATGAGGTCCTGAGGATAAGCAGAGAGTAGCACGAACTCGGAGGATGGCGCAGGTTTCCAGGATCCGGAGGAAAACTAATTCTTAAATTGGAAGGAATTGACTATGACCTGCGTCACTCTACGTAGGTCACCATAATTAAGTGATTGCAAGTTGCCGAATCCGCTCTACAATACGAGCGAACGTAAGAAATGGGCCCTCATTACATTACTTGCAGCGCGAGCAGTTCATGCAGGTAACCGCAGGCTATTCGGGTTCGAAATTTTGTTTATCCCTAAACTAAGGAGATCATGTTTCTATGAAGCGTTATTTAACGATGTTGGCGGCAGTAATCTTGCTGTCGAGCATGGCTTGGGCCCAGGACGGAGCCTCGCTCTACAAGGCGAAATGTGCCATGTGTCATGGTGCGATGGGCGAAGGCAAAGTTGGGCCGTCGCTGCAGAAGACAGCATTGTCTCAGCAGCAAATTACTGACTTGCTGACCAACGGCGCAGCCGGAAAGAAAGCGCCTCACAACAAAGCGATGTCAGGCTTGACAGCCGACCAGGCTGGGCAGCTTTCCACCTACGTCGGATCCCTCAAGAAGTAATTGGCCGCACATAAGACGCGAAGAAGCCGACCATTTTCGGTCGGCTTCTTTGCTAAGTGCAATCCCGGCCCCCGCGGGAGTGCATCCTATGACCGCTAAGTACGCGATAGCACCATTCTGAGCTGTGTCAGGTTGGAGCATCGCTTCAGCGGTGCATTTCAGACTGCCTCTGCAGAAACCTTAAGTTCGCCCTAGAACGTCACCCTCACTCCCAACTGCGCAGCAAACGGAATTCCTACCGTGGTTCCGGGACCGAAGAAATCGCCCAGTGCGCCAGCGGGCACCAGCAACTGGTTCGGATTCGTTATCGGTACATTGCATGCCGGAGTCGGGCACAACGCCGTGACGTTGTACAGATTGTTTACCGGTGTCGGCAGAGCTGAGATGTCGGTGACGTAGTTCGCGCCAGGGTTATTGCGATTGAACAGATTGAAGAACTCGACGAACGGCATGATCTGCCAGCGCTCTCCAACCTTGAACGGACGCGTGACACGAAGGTCGAGTTGAATATATGGCGTGCCGCGGAATTGGTCCAACGATGGTTTGCACCCCGTTGACTACGGCGCGATCGTTGGTCGGATCGCCCAGTCCGTTCACATCCACCGGCGTGGTAAGCGTGATCGGGCGGCCGCTCTCGGCCTGAAACAACGTCGTCACTTCGAAACCCACCTGGAACATACACGACACCGGCCAGAGTAAAGCGGCTGGTGACGTCCTCTCCCGACGGGCCGTAATCGCCCGGAGCGAAGGGGTTCAGCGGATTGCAAACGCCGTTCACGTAATCCCAGAGCTCGCCCAGTACGCAGCCCCAGGTGTTGGCGCGTGACAGCACGTAGTTGGCGGTGAGATTGAAGCGCCGGGAGACATTGCCCTGCAGATGCAGCATCATGGCGTTGTAGCTAGAACGATTGTCCGACTTGAAGACAGACAGGTCAGGCACATTGGCCTGCTGGGTTGCCTGATCTTGCGCGAACAGCGGCGAGAAGAGCGTGTAGCCTGCGGTGTATTCATAACGACGGTAGCCGTGGACGCCTTGTTCGTGCACGTAGTCGGCGCTGAGTGTCCAGTTCTTGTGCCACAGGTACTGCACGCCGCCGCTAACCGTCAATGCGTAAGGGGTGTGATAGTTCGGATCGATTACCACTCCGGCGCCCCCGTTGGCCGCCCCAGGCAGGCAGCCGGGAGCCCCCGGACCGGTGCAAGGCTGGAATAACTGAGGCGTATTTACTGCCTGGAACGCAGTCGCCCACCCGTTCTGCGCCAGGTCGTTGTAATACATGCCGATACCAGCACGAATGACCAGGTCTTCAATCCGGTCGGGATTGTACGCAGATTCCCAGACGCGGTGCGAAAGCCTTACGGTAGTCATGAGGCACGCCTGTGGGCAGCGGCAGTTGCAGTCCTGCAATGGTTTGTACTGCCGGATTGGCAAGCTGGTTCACATTCGAAGCTTGGAACAATCCGAAGGTAGTGTCCCAGCGGAGTCCATAGTTGACGGTCAACTGCGATGTGACGCGCCACTGATCCATGGCGTACAGGCCGAAGCGCTGCACGTTCTGCGAAAAAGCGCCGTTGCCGGCCGGGGTAGAGGTGGTCTGACAATTGGCCCCGTCGAAGGGCGGCAGGCAATTCAACTCCGCCGTGAGCTGACTTGGATTACTGAGATAGAAAGTCGGGTTCTCGGTCAGAACATACAGCGTTTCCGCCTGACCCGGGAAGGCGCCACTCAGCACCGGCTCGTGAATGAAGTCCACACCGAACTTGGGAGCGTGCCTGCCAATGGAACCGCTGAAATCGTAGCGGAACTGATACTTCTCCTGATTGCGGACGACCGGGAAGGCGGTAATGGGAGTCACAAACTGGTTGTCGCCGTAGGTTTCGAAACCCGAGATTGTCTTGGAAGTGGAGCTGAACGGGAACGCAATCGCAAAACCAAGGTACCCGTTGCGATCAGCGGTACCATGCAGGTAGCTGGCCCCGAAGGTAAAGTTTCCCACCCAGGAAGGGCTGAAGGTGTAGGTGTTGCTGATGACACCGTTCTGATAATTGGCGTGTGTGGTCGCACCGGTGGAAGGCAGCGTACCTTGCTGCACCAAGGCATTGTTGGTGGTGTTGTTGTCGAGGGCCCAGCGGATGAACCACTGTGAACGCTGCGACTGCGACCAGTCGATGCGCATCATGCCCAGGTAAGAGACAAAAGGGACGCGAACGTAGGGAGGCACCGGAATCGAACTTGTGTTCGGAATCAAGCCTTCTTGTGCCAGTTGGTTCAAGGCGTTGAATTGCGTCAGGCTGGCGGGACTGTAGTTGATGCTGGCGTGCTCGTTCACCATCTCAAAGCCGGAATAGAACCACAACTTGTCCTTCACGATGGGTCCGCCAATTGTTCCCACATAGTTCTGCCGTGAAAAGGGCTGCTTAGGCTCGGGAGCCGGGTTTTCGATGGGAAAGCGCGCGTTCAGCGCCGCCGCGCGCTCATACACGGCGAAGTCGCCATGCCAATCGTTAGTGCCGCTCTTGGTGCTGATTACCACCGAACCTGCGGTGGTTCGCCCGACGTCGGCGTTTTGCTGCGACGTTTGGTAGGCAAATTCACGAATCACATCTGGCGAAAAGTTTTGCAGGAAGCCGCCAATGTAGTCGTCCGAGTTGTCGGCGCCATCGACCGTGAGCTGGTTATTCAACCCCGAGCTTCCGCCTGTGGAGACGGCGGTGATACGCGCCTTGGTCGGGTCGGAAGGCTCGACTGGCTCCGTGCCCGGAACCATATATGCAATGTTGGCAAAGCTGCGGGCGGCTAGAGGAATGGTCTCCAGGTCTTTGCTGGTAACCACGCCGCCATTCACTGCGTCGGTGGTATCGAGTTGCTCGGTGGTGATGGAAGAAGGTTCAGCCTTTACATTGACGGTCTGCTGGACAGCTGCGGTCGCAACGTCACCAGAACATCGCGCGACATTACTCACCTGAACGGTTACATCCGAGCTGGCCTCGGCAAATCCTGTTGCGTTGACCGCCACGTGATATTTGCCGGGCAGCAGATCGGGAAAACGGAATTGTCCGCGGTTGTCGGTGGTTGCGGTACGGGCAACGCCGGAGCCGGTGTCGGTCGCCGTAACCTGGGCAGACTTGATTCGTGCTCCGCTGGCGTCCTGCACTTCTCCGAGTAGCGAACCTGTCGCATTCTGCGCTTGCAGAGTGAAGGGAAGCAGAGTGAGAACACAGATTGTGGGCAGAGCACGCCTGAGTAACCTTCCATTCAATTTTGGCATCATCATCAAGCTTCCTATGCGCGGAGAATTCATTCCGGCGAGATTTTGCTTGGGCGGAAATCAAGCCTTCCAAGGCTACTCTGGCAACTTGTCTACTACCATTGGTAGTAACAGTTGGCATGCGTTTTTCGGCGAATCTGCAATACCAACCTGAAAAAGTTCTGGAAGGAGAAAGAGAACACTTCTTGGCGGATTCGTGCCGCAGAAAACTTCACGGTTTGGCAGATCAAGCATGAGGTCTATCGCCACTTTGCGGTTGGGCAACGTCTAGTCGGGCAGCTTGACAGGGCCAGTCATGGTTGATAACTTTTATTAGATAGTAAGTTTTGTCAGTCATGGCCCTGGCCTGAATTTTCCTTTGGTTTAGACGACGGTGTTTGGCCGCTGAGTCCGAGTCGTTACGGTCCGCAACCAGGGCCATCCGGGAACCGCGTAGTATCCCGCACTCCGTAGCTCGTAATCGGCGAACTTAATCCGTCACCAACCCTTCTTGTCATCAACTTTGGAGGAAACAAATGCCTGAAGAGCGCGTAGTGAAACCGGGCGATGTCACCCAGCGCGTAGGAGTCGAAGTAATACGCGCGCGTGGCGTCGATGTGGACAAACTGATTCAAATGCTGATCGCCAACGCAGGGGCGGAATTTGCCAGCACCTATTACTACTACACCATTCTGCGTATGCACCTGGCCGGGCATGAGGACTACAAGGAGATCTGCGAGGACGCGCGCCTGGAAGACCGGGCACACTTTGAGCTGATCGTGCCCCGCATTTACGAACTCGGTGGAGAGCTGCCGAACGATCTTGTGGTGTTCCACAACCAGGCCGGCTGCCGGGCCGCCAAGCTGCCCGACCCGCCGACGGCCACGAACATCCTTACCTTGTTGCTGGAGTCGGAACGTTGTGCGATTCGCAGCTGGATTGCGATTTGCGACATGACCTTCGGCAAGGACCCGCGCACGTATGATTTGGCGGCGCGCATCCTGAACGAAGAGATGGAACACGAGGCTTGGTTCATCGAATTGCTGGCCTTCGAGCGCGATGGAAAGTCGGTTCCCAGCGGCCACTTCCGCCGCGGCGAACCGGGCCACGCCCCTTACAGCAAGAACGCTTCGTTCTATATTGGAAGCTAGGGCACACCAATCTCGTAACCCTCAGATGCTGCCCGGTGAAGAGCCGGGCAGCGCTGCATGAAGCCGCCTTCGTGAACCACGACACTAGCCCGCCGAAGTCCTACAGCGTCAGGTTGCTCATGCCACAGGGAGAGCGCTCTGTTCAAGTGGCCGACAACCAGCATGTCTGGGATGCAGCGTTTGAACAAGGAGTCAAACTGCCAGCGCTATGTCATCAGGGTTGGTGTCTGACTTGCGCGGGCCGCATCGAAGGACCAGGCAAGGTGGACCAAGCCGATTCCCTGGCGTTTTTTCCCCAGGACCGCGAGGCGGGATTTGCCCTGTTGTGCACCGGAAGACCGTGCTCGGACCTAACCATTCGCACTCATCAGGCCGTGGAGATGCGAAAACATCGCCTGAGGAACGGTCTGCCTTCGCCGTACTCGCAAGGGCTGAAACCGTAAGCCGCGAAACGGAGGATTCCATTGCTCGGTATAGGCGAAAAATTCCCTCGCTTCTCGCTGGTTGCGAGTACCAGCGCCGAGGAGCGCCGTGCGTTCCAGACCATCACCGATGAGGATTATCGCGGCCAGTGGACGGTGTACTTCTTTTGGCCGAAGGATTTCACTTCTCTCTCGCTGGCGGAGCTTGTGGATTTCGGCGCGTTGGAATCGGAGTTTCGCGAACGCAATACGCAACTGCTGGGATGCAGCGTTGAGTCGGAACTTGCGCATCATGCCTGGCGTAGGCAGGAACAAGAGTTGAGAGAACTGCCCCTGCCAATGCTATCGGACCTCAAGCGCGAACTGTGCGCGGAACTGGGCATTCTCGACGAGAGCCAGGGCGTTGCGCAGCGCGCGACCTTTATCGTCGATCCGCAAGGAGTGATTCGGTTCGTCTATGTGACGGACCCGAACGTCAGTCGCGATCCCGGGGAGGTACTGCGCGTACTCGCTGATCTGCAAGCATCGTTTCCTGCGTGATTCGAATGCTAGCGTGGGCCGCGCCAGGAATGCGAGCTGAGAGAACTTCCCCCTGCCCTAGGGGTGGGATTCCGAGATCGGCTCTTTTATTGCACCGGAGCCCAACTCTTGTCAGGATTGAATTCGGTCATCGCTTTTGCGAGATCAGTGGTGTCCTTACCCAGCTTCTTCTCGTACATGACTCCGTTCTGATTCATGATGAAGGTCATGATTCCGGTATCGCCATACTTCTCCGGATAGGCAACGAAAGCGAAGCCCCCGGTCATCTTTCCGTTCATCACGTAGTCTTTCGCGCCGCCTTTGGCGTCCGCACCCTGCTTGGTGAGAATGCGATAGAAATAGCCGTGAAATGGCTGCTGCTTGCCTGCCTCCGGGGTGAATCCTTCGGTGGCAGCAGCAAACGCTGCCAGCGGTCCCAACGGGCTCTTAGGCTGGCCCTCAGGCGACTTCCAATACAACCCGTTCTGTTTGCCCTCATCGCTGATGAACTTCTGCGCGTACTGCTTTACGCCATCGTGACGCTGCGAAAAATATTCGTTCTGGGCATCGGCCATGGCGGCAACTACATCGATCGCGGCCAATTCGTTGTCCCCGATGCGTCGTGAAAGAATCTCGTCCTTTCCCGCCGGGGTGTCGAAGAACCATTGTCCGCCGGTGTTCTTCTTAAGCGGGATTGGAAAAGGATTATTGTCGGCACCGAGGTACAGCACTTGGCTTCCATTGGTCTGGGTGCGCCAGCGATTCATGGTTCCATAGGCGGATACAAAATTCGCGAACGAAATTTTGTCTTGCGCTGTGTCGCCGGAGAAGATAATGTCCTGCGATCCCGGACCAAAGATCGCGATCAAGGCATCATGATTGCCTGCTTTCGCCGCATCTACCAGCGATTTGGCTGCATCATCGGGGGACGGAAACGTCTTCTGCACAACTTCCGTCGCAGCGGGCTTCTCGGGCTTGCTGCACGAGGCTAAGGAAATCACCAGAGCGAGGAGCGTAACAACCACGCAACACCGCAAAATCACGACCTTGACGTGCGACATCCCATTCCTCCAAACGTTGTGTTGTTGATGGCCAAGTTTTCTGCTGCACATCAGAGATACCCAGAAGATATCCGAGGATCACCGCCGGCCACCGAAACCACCGCCGCCGAAGCTACGCCCGCCACCTCCCCAACCACCACCACCTCCGCGACTTCCCCAGCCACGAGAGCTAGCCGACCGATCTCCCCACCCACCACCGCCGAATCCACCAGATGAGCCGGAGTGATTTCCAAAACCACTGAAGGCGGTCGATCCGCGGCCGCTCCCACTTCCGCTCCCTCCCCAACCACGGGAAGAGGCGGAGGCGTCGCTATGATCGGCACTTGCGTTCTGCCGGTTTGCGTTATTCACGTTAACCGTGTTGCCGCTCACGTTGGTGTTGTGGGTATAACTATTCGAGCCAGTGCGGTTATATCCACTGTTGTTGTAGTTGTTGGCGTGATATCCACTGCTGTTGTAGCCGCTGTTGTAATTATTGGCGTGGTAGCCGCTGCTGTTGTAACCGTTGTTGTAGTGGTTGCCGTAGTTGTCGTAGCCGCTGCCGTAGTAGCCGCCGTGCCAGGCATTGTTACCGTAATACGCTCCGCCGTGGTAGTACACGCTGCCACCGTGATACCAGTTGCAATTCCAACTGCTGTAACCCCAACCGCAGCAGCCTCCGCCCATCATCGCGCCGACCGCCATTCCGGCCCCAAACGAAAGCAGGCTCGTCGTCACTAAGTCAGCGGTACTGTATCCAGGGACGACGTAAGGCGTCCCGTAGATTACCGTTGGGTTGTACTGCGGCACATACACGATTTGGGGATTTGCCGGCTGGATGACGATGGTTTGCGGCGACTGTTGCACCACGGTAATCTGCGAACCAGACTTGAGGTTGCCGTCAGCTTTGGCTTTTGCGCGCAAGGTTTGAATCGCCGTCATTACGTCGGCCTGCTGGTTGTGATACGCCTCTCCCAACTGCGACGTCCACGACAGGTTCTGCGCCATATTGTTCAGCACCGAAGGAAACTGGGTGAGCGCCTTGACGCTTGGGTCCCAGGTTTGCTTGTCCACGGCCTGTCCCAAAGCGGTGCCGGTGAGGTCCTTGTTTTGCTGGAGCCAATAATTCGCTACAGCAATCTGATCCGGAAACGTCGCCGCTCCCAATATCTGAGCCACCAAAGCGTCGGGATACAGCGCGATTGGTGCAACTAACGCTTGCAGTTCTTCGGCGCTTTCCGGCGCTCCCTGACCCGAATACCCTGACGAGGAGGTTGGCGTGGACGCCGCCTCAGGGGCCTGCGCCTCTGAACCCACCGTGGCCAGAACCAGAACCAAGCACAAGAAGAGAGACAGTGCCTGTCTCTCCAATGTTCTAGCTGTCATTGATGTCCTCCTTCGAGACGCCTTGGGGGCATAGCCTACTCGGGCCGACCAGCTGTCCCGTCGTCGAAACGCGACTCTCTTGCGCACCCGGAAGCTACTGTAAGTTGTATCTGACCAAGATAGCCCCGCCCACTGGAAAAAATCCTAGGTATGCCAATGGAAAACTTAAAGGGCACGGGATATGACAAAACGAGCGCGCGCCCGGCGCCCGGTAGCGATCAGGAGTCCCACTCGGAACGATCCTGACTACTGCACCTGTGCTACTGCCTGCCTCGGTTGTCCCTTCATCGCAAACAAAAGAATGTATAAATAGCAGATCACGGGCAGCACGAACGCATGATGGATCCCGATTCGGTCGGCGATGAACCCTTGCGCCAGCGGGATGACGGCACCGCCCACGATGGCCGTATTTAGCAATCCCGACCCCTCTCCGGTCAGCGGTCCCATTCCCTCGATCCCCAGAGTGAAAATGGTGGGAAACATGATGGAGTTGAAGAAGCCGACGAACAGCATGGCGCCCATTGCGAAATATCCCGCGGTCAGCATCGACAAGCAAACCAGAAGGGCGCAGACGACCGCATTGAAACCGAGCACCACGCGTGCCGGCACCCTCTGCAGCACGGCCGATCCGAGAAAGCGGCCGACCATGGCGCCGCCCCAATATACCGTGAGGTATTTAGCAGCGGTCTCGAGAGTCAGGTTGCCGATCTCGGCCTCATGCATATAGTTCACAAGAAAACTGCCGATGGCAACTTCCGCTCCCACGTAGGCGAAGATGCCCACCGCCCCCATTACCAGGTTGCGATGTTTCCAAATGCTGTCGTGTGCCCCCGCCTCCACGGCGTGACCGCCTTCAGCTTCGGGAATGTGCGGCAGATTGAATTTGCCGATCACAACTGCGAGCACGATCAGGGCAATTGCAATCAGGATGTAGGGCAATTTCACCGACGACGCTTGCTCCACACGATAGGCGTGCAGCATGGCAGGGGTCATCGTTGCGATCTCTGCCGCCGTCTTGGGCGCGGTGGCGAGAATCAGGATGCCACCAAATACCGGCGCAATAAACGTACCGAATGAGTTAAAAGCCTGCGTTAGCGTAAGACGGCTGGAGGCCGTTCTGGCCGGACCGAGCAGCGCAACATAAGGATTGGCCGCAACCTGCAGCGCGGTGATTCCTGCCGCCAGAATGATGAGCGCCGCCAGGAAAAGCGGAAACGAAGGGGCAGCGGCAGCGGGCACAAACAGCAGCGCTCCCAGGCCCATGGTCAACAGTCCGGCCACCATCATCCACTGGTAGCCGATACGCTCTATAACGAATCCCACCGGAATCGAAAAGACTGCGTATGCACCGAAGAAGGCCAACTGGACCAGCATGACCTGCGCATAATCGAGGTCGAAGATTGCCTTCAGGTGCGGGATCAGGATGTCGTTCAGGCAGGTGAGAAATCCCCACATAAAGAAGAGGGTTGTCACCATCGCCAGAGGTCCGCGGTAACTCCTCCCCGTATCCGGGGCGCTGACGGTATTCGTATTTTGCTGGGTTCCTAATGCCATGCTCACCTTGGAGACTTAGATGTTTGAAGCAGCCGAAATTGTATCCCGCCAGAACATCGGGTGCAGCAGAAAAGCCAGATTTGCTCGATTTTAGGCCCTCACGCTTCTAAAGCGCATGGCTTCCGCAGGCTGCTGAAAAACTTTGGTGAACGCTCCTGGCGCACCGCGCAGAAATGGCTGCAGGCTGTGCATCGCACCCACGAGTTTGCGATTTACAAAACGATGGTTCGCTGATGGCAGTAGTTTCCTTAGAACGTGAACTTGGCAGCAAACTGAATGCCGCGCGGGCCGCCTCCTCCCAGGAACGGGTTGCCAATACCGACATCACCTGTAGCCGTAAGAGCGTAGTACCCGACGCCGCGCCCATTGCTGGCAATTCCGTTGACGCCGGGATCGGCGATGAAGTTGGGTAATTCCGGATTTGCAAAGTTAGGGTGATTGAAGAGATTGAAGAACTCGGCACGGAGCTGAAGGTTGACACGCTCAGTGATTGCCGTGTCCTTGAAGACCGAGAAATTAAACTCCTTGAAGCTCGGTCCAATTAGAGAGTTGCGCCCCAGGTTGCCAAAGTGACGAGTGCCAGCAAGGCAATTGCTGTCGCCGGTGGACGTGGTCGCAGTCGTATTTCCGAACGTACATGGAACCTGGAAATTTGCGAGATTGAGGAAGTTGTTAGGAGCGCTACCGTACTGAATTGGCCCCACGATTTGGGGACGGTCAAAGCCTTCTCCAGAGCCCGAGTAGTCACCCTCGAAGTTGTAGTTCAGCGTAAAGGGCTGGCCGGTTTGTACAGTAGCAACTCCGTCGAAGCCCCAGCCATTCTTCAGCTTGGTGTAAGACCCAGTCGACTTGGGAAACTGGTAAACGAAATTCCAGCTAAATCGTTGGCGAATGTCGAAGTTGGAATTGCCGCGCTCGGCCTGTGGATCCAAACTGTTATTAGGCTGCGAAGCATTAGGAATGAAGTCTTCCAGGTCGCTGGCATTGTCGATGGAGTGCGACCAAACGTAGTTTGCCTGGGACGAAAGGCCGTGCCAGGAAGTCACGTGCAGGCTGGCCTGGAGCGAGTTGTAAGTCGATCCAGCGGTTGACTCTTCCTGATTCACGTAGAAGAAATTCGGGAATGCGGTCCGAGGAACGTTGCTGCCACTATCGAAGCCGGCAATTGGACAATTGGGAGGGACAAATCCACCCGCGCAACCTCCTGTCGGACTCGTATCATAGGCGGTGATCTGCGCCTGGCTAGGCTGGTTGATATCGCGGAAGCGGAAGAGTTTGGTCCCTTTCGACCCGACATAGGCGAGTTGAAACATTATCTTGTTGGTTATCGCTTGTTGAATGTTTAAATTCCAGTTCTGAACGTACGGAGTACGTATATTCGGGTCCACTCCGAAGAAACTGCCAAGCGGCGAAGCATTGACATACACCGGCGAGCCGGCAGTAATTGGGCCTGAGGTCGCACTGGCAAACGTAATCGGAGCCACTCCGATTCCGACATAGGCGGGCCCAGGGCAGAACGTACAGTTGTAGGGGATGTGGCCCAGGAACATGTCTTGCGAGAAGGCATCGTAGAAGACGCCATATCCGCCGCGGATTACTGTGGTCCCGTTGCCGAATAAGTCATACGCAAAGCCAAAGCGCGGAGCGAAGTTGTTGTAGTCAGGGTTGTAGAGACTAGACGGACCACCAGAAGCTCCGACTTGGACCAAGGTCCCACCGTTCGCGGGAAGGAGCCGGTAGAACAGATTGTTCTTTTCGCCGGGCACGCCGAAGTAATCCCAACGCATCCCAAAGGTCAACGTCAGGCGCGCCGTCCACCGAAAACTATCTTGAGCGTAGAGCCCCTGACTGTTCTCGTACTCGTGCCGATCAGTGTTACCGGCGGCCTGGCTACCACCAGAGGGAAGACCTTCCAGAAATGATGTGAGATCGTCGAAGCTGAGTTTGCCGCGGAAATTGGAGTCCTGAACGATCGCAATCGACGTCCTGCGAAATTCGTATCCAAACTTGATATCGTGACGGCCAATCTTCCACGAATAGTTGTCGATGAAGTGCCAGTTGGTATCTACGCGCTGCCGGGGAACGCCAGCGCTAGCGCCAATCCTGGAAAAACCTCCCACCGAAATGAGCGGTAAACCTCCATCGAACGAGGACGTACCTGTGTTCAATCCGATGGTGGCGGGATCGAAGCTGCTATCTTGCGGGAAGAACCCCTCGGCGAAACGGTTCCATCCGAAGCGCGCTTCATTGACTTGTGCCGAGTTAACAATCTTCACCCATGAGAGTGCGACCAACTGCACGCGCGTTGGCGTGACTGTGTTGAATCCTGGCAGCAGACCGCCCGCCAGCTGTGCAAAAGGAAAGCTCTGGTTGCTATTACCGTAGTAGTAGCGGCCGGAAATATTGTTGTCCAAGTTGGGGTTGTAATCAACCTTTGCGATGAGACTATCCACGTTATTAAGAAATCGTGTGGATGTAGCCAGGTTAGGCGAGGTGCATCCTGTCAGGTCGCTTGCTGCGCCGGCGATGTTGGGCGATGGCCAGGGGTTGCGAGCCAGGAGGTTCAGCATAGGTTGACTGACGTTGCTGCCGAGGGCTTTTATGGTTTGCGCCACCAGAGCCGGATCGGGAACACAGCTCAGGCCAGCTTGCGCGCCGCTTTCCCGTTGACCTTCGTAGTCGAAGAAGAAGAATGCCTTATCTTTCACGATCGGACCGCCCAACGATCCGCCGAATTGATTGTTGGTGAAAGGGTTCTTGGGCTGACCGACGAAATTGAAATAGTTGCGTGCTCCAAACGCGCCGCTGCGATAGTATTCCAGCGCCGAGCCGTGCCATTGGTTCGTGCCGCTTTTGGTGACGATGTTGACGATGGCGCCGCTATTGCGTCCATATTCTGCCTCATAGTTCGAGAGCACGTGCAACTCGCCAACGGCGTCGATGGGCAGAATGGTCGCCGGGTCTCCGAACACCCCGGCTTCATTGATGGCCGGATCATTGCGGTAGCCGTCGTTCATGTCGGTCCCATCGAGCAGGTAGTTGTTCGATCGTCCGCGGGAGCCATTCATGGAGAACTCACCAAAAGAACCGGGCGAGTCGCTGATCTGGTCGGGCGAGCCGGCTACTCCAGGATTGAGGTAGATAAGTTTGGTGTAATCGCGGCCGTTGACAGGTATGTTCTGGATCGTCTGTGACGTGAGTATGCCACCCAATTCCGCGTTCGTGGTATCCACCTGTGGCACTTCGCCTGTCACTTCGACACGCTCCGCCACTTCGCCTGGCTTCAACACGACATTCACTCGGTGGTCGCTGGCAACGTCAACCGCTACGTTGCTGGTCACCGACGTTTGAAAGCCGCTCTGTGAAACAGTGACGGAATATTTTCCGAATGGCAGCTCGGGAGCGCTGTATGTACCATCGGCGCTCGTCTGCGTTGTGCGCTCCAATCCGGTGTCGACGTTACGAACCTTGACTGTAGCGCCCGAGACCACGGCGCCGGAGCTATCCGTAACTGTGCCGAGAACCGTTCCGCGGAAGGTCTGCGCGGAAACACAAATAGCTGCCAGTAGCAGCACCAGGACGAGAAACACGAAGCGCTTGCAGTTCATGATTCGCCTCAGCTGTGGTCAGAAGCTATTGGGCGACGATTATAAATAACAGCAGCGCAAAGTGAACAAAAATGTGAGAGGGTGCCCCCGAGCGCCTTCGGGCGAGTTGCCAATTGCACTGCGGACCCAGTCTGCGTGGCAGATGCTTGCGGTGCCGGTCGGTGTGGGACTGATACATTTCGGCCGTCGCGAACACCGCATCATCGCTCGAAACTTGGCGAAGGGGAGGCCCGAGCAGTGATCGCAACTAGAAACAACAGGAGTCGAAACCCGATGGGTATTCTCAGATCACTACAGTTTCATGATATTCGCCATAAACACGGCGCATAGCATCTGAGATTTCACCCACCGTAGCGTTTGCCTCAACGGCTTCGACGATTGGGGGCATCAAGTTTCCTGTTCCTCTGGCCGTATCTTCCACTTTCTTTAATGCCGCGTGCCATTTTGTCTGATCGCGCTTGGCACGCACTGCACGCAAACGCTCCACCTGCTTGCGCTCTAGTGATTCATCAATGTGCTGCAAGGGAATCGGCTTTTCTTCCTGCAGTTCGAAGGCGTTCACGCCCACCACGATTGACTCCCGCCTATCGACAGCCTGCTGATATTCGTACGCGGCGTTTTGAATTTCCTGCTGAATGAAGCCACGCTCGATCGCTTTCAATGTCCCGCCCATGGCGTCGATCTTGTCGAGATATTCGCGCGCCTGAGTTTCGATCTGGTTGGTCAGCGATTCGATGTAATACGAACCAGCCAAGGGATCGACCGTCTGCGGCGCACCTGACTCGTAGGCGATGATCTGCTGAGTACGGAGTGCGATACGTGCCGATTGTTCGGTGGGCAATGCCAGTGCTTCGTCAAACGAATTGGTGTGCAGCGATTGCGTTCCGCCCAGGACCGCCGCCATGGCCTGCAATGCGGTACGGACGATGTTGTTCTCGGGCTGCTGCGCGGTGAGCGTCGAACCTGCGGTTTGCGTATGGAAACGCAACATCATGGACTTTGGGTTCTTGGCGCCGAAATGATCGCGCATGATGCGCGCCCACATGCGGCGGGCGGCGCGGAACTTCGCCACCTCTTCCAGAAAATTGCTATGCGCATTGAAGAAGAACGACAGCCGCGGCGCAAAGTCATCGACGCCGAGACCGGCGTCAATGGCCGCCTGCACGTAACTGATGCCATTGGCCAGCGTAAATGCCACTTCCTGCACGGCCGTGCATCCAGCTTCGCGCATGTGGTAACCGGAAATAGAAATCGTGTTCCACTCGGGCACGTTCTCGTGGGCGTAGGAAAAAATGTCGGTGATGATGCGCATCGCCTGTGCCGGCGGATAAATATAAGTCCCGCGCGCAATGTATTCCTTCAGCACATCGTTTTGCACTGTGCCGGATAGCTTGCGTACGTCGCGGCCAGTGCGCCGTGCGGTCACGATGTACAGCGCCAGCAGGATGGAAGCCGTGGCATTGATCGTCATCGAGGTGGAAATCTTCTCCAGGTTGATGCCGTCGAAGAGGCGCATCATGTCCTCGATGGAGTCGATGGCAACGCCGACCTTTCCCACCTCTCCCATCGCGAGCGGGTTGTCGGAATCGAGCCCGATTTGTGTCGGCAAATCGAACGCCACGCTCAATCCCGTCGTGCCGTTGCTCAGCAGGTACTTATAGCGGCGGTTCGATTCTTCGGCATCGCCCATGCCGGCGTACTGCCGCATGGTCCAAAGCCGGCCCCGATACATTGTGGCTTGCACGCCCCGGGTATAGGGGAACTGCCCTGGAAAGTTGAGATCGCGGTCGTGGTCCCAGCCTTCGAGATCGGCGGGCGTGTAAAGAGGGTGAACGCTGATGTGGGAGGAGGTTTCTTGTTCGGGCGCCAGCTTAGTGGCCACCGCTGCTTTGTGTTTGTCTTCGGGCATAAGGTTGGGCCCTCGATGTCTATGTAGAAACATCCAAGTATGACCCGGGATGGCGGAGGATGCTATGACGCCGGTCACAATTTGCTTGGCCAATACGGGCGACGTTCGGCCGTCCGGAGGCGTCTTATCCCCGCGACTTGCGGCGAGACTTGGTGAAGGAACTCACTCCGAAGTACAGAAAAGCCAGCGCGAATGCGGCCGCAAGGAGCATCTTTCCGACTCCCGTGGTGCCATGGGCGTAACGATGGTATTCGCGCACGGCAGCCGCGCCGCCGACCAACGCAAGCACCAGGAAAAATAATCCCGCCACCTCCAGCCAGAGCACATGCAGCACCCGGCCTACGCTGCCGAGCGTGACGCTACTTCCCCGGTAAAAAGCTCGTATCCAGCGATTCTCACCACTCTTGCGGCCCGCAACGCGCAGAAATGCCCGGCTCTGAGTACCGAAATTTCGGGACGACACGCTGTTACCTTTCACGCGGCTGTTGACAGAATTTGGACAACGCGATAACCCTTCATTCTATCAGCGGATTTCCGCAAGAAAGCCCCGTGATAGCGGACCGCTGCGCCCGGTAATCACAAAACTCCGACCCCGGAGCGCGCATCCAATACATGTTAAAGCCCAATAGCGCGGGCGCGGGCCAAAGGGGCAATCGTGGATCAACGACTAAAAAGTTTGATGGAACAATTGGGTGAAGCGATCAACAACTCGCTTTCCGATTCCGAACAGATCGCGGAGGTCATTACTCGTATTAAGTCCGGCGGCTACGATGTATTTCTTGTACTCGAGGCGACTATCGGATTCAACGAGCGCGAGGAAGCTGACGAGCCGACGGAAGTCAATGAGCAGATCTCATCCGCCGATTTCCAGGTGACGTCACAGGATGTGAAGTTTCTAAAATCGCTTCACATTAAGGTCGAAGACGAGAAGTAACGTCGAAGTTCAGGCATCTGGGCTGACATCTCCCGAACCACAAGCGGTGTGCTAACATTCCACTTCGCCTGTGGGTCGGCACGCGCCACCAAGGCGCAGTCAGCCCTCCAGCAAACCAGCGCTCTTAGATACATCGGGAATTCGTAGGCGGAAACCATCAGGATGAGAGAGACCCTCGGAGTCTTACTGGCGGGAGGAGCGGGCGAGCGTTTATATCCGCTGACGCGCGATCGCGCGAAGCCCGCCGTCACCTTCGGCGGCATTTACCGCATCATTGACCTTACGCTTTCCAACTGTATCAACTCCGATCTACGAAAAGTCTATATCCTGACCCAGTACAAGGCTCTGTCGCTGAACCGGCACATCCGCGAAGGCTGGGGCAACATTGTAGGACGTGAACTGGGAGAGTTCATCGAGATCCTGCCGCCGATGAAACGGGTCAGCGAGAACTGGTATATGGGCACGGCGGATGCGGTATATCAGAATCTCTATTCGATTGGCTCCGAGCAGCCGCGCTATGTGCTCATCCTGTCAGGCGACCACATCTATAAGATGAATTACGACCTGATGCTGCGTCAGCACAAGGATTCGGGCGCGGATGTCACCATCGCGACGATTCTGGTCGATCCGGCAGAGACCAAGCATTTTGGAGTGGTCGAAATTGATCGTACCGGCCGAGTTGTCGGTTTCCAGGAGAAACCCGAGGTAACCGACTTGCGCTCGCCCTACAATCCGCGAATGGTGTCGGCTTCGATGGGCATCTACCTGTTTAACACCGATGTGCTGATTCCGGCGCTGCTGAGAGACGCGGAAGACCAGACTTCGCGCCATGATTTCGGACATAACATCCTGCCTCATATGGTGGACGACTACAAGGTTTATTCGTTCAACTTCATTGACGAGAACCGGAAGGAAGCACTTTACTGGCGCGATGTCGGTACACTGGAAGCCTATTACGAGGCCAACATGGATCTGGTCTCGGTGGCCCCGATTTTTAATGTGTATGACAATGCTTGGCCGATTCGCACTCATATGCGGCAGTATCCGCCGGCCAAGTTCGTCTTCAACGATCCCGACCGGAAGGGCGAAGCACACGATTCCATCGTTTCAATGGGCTGCATTATCTCCGGAGGTTCAGTGCGCAGCAGTGTATTGTCCCCTGATGTGCGCGTGAACTCCTACTCGCAGATTGACACCAGTATCGTTTTTTCCCATGTAAATGTCGGCCGGCACTGCCGCATTCGCAAGGCCATCATCGATCGCGATGTGGATATCCCCGAGGGGACGGTTATCGGCTACGACACCGAAGCCGACCGCCAGAAGTATCACGTGACTGACAGCGGCATCACGGTGGTGACCCGCGATTATTCGCTGTTCGAGAATCCCATCACCGTGGACTACTTCACCTCGGAGTGAAGTCGAATCGCCAGCGGCACGCCACCTGCTGACACTCCTCATCATTGAGACGATTCTACCGTCGCGAAATAGCAGGCCGATTGTGGGTTGCCGCGCAGGATGGCATAAATCTTAATCGGCGTGTTGGGTTGAGCCACTCTTGCATACCCCGCATAGCCGATATAGCCATCCTTGATCTGGCGGTTGTCCACCAGGGTCATGGGACGCCACCCGCCAACGGCACCGAGGCCGGCGATGATCCCATCCTCGGTGATCACAATTGCAGATGGAGGGCGTATGGTGTTCGCGGTCCCAAACCCAACCGGCAACGCGAAGGGCCTGCGACTGGCCACTTCCTGCAACTGGGGCCGTGGATTCCACAACCCCGGTACACTTCTCCGAAGAAGCTAGCCGGTAAACCGACTCCAGAGGCTTGCCGATTTGCGTGTAGGCACCATCGGAATACGCGGACAACCCATTTTCCCGCATGAACTGAGCTTCGGCGGAAACCGCTCCGGGATTCGTGATGGCAGCCTTGGCGAATTGCAAGTCATCGCGCGCGCCGACGAACATAGCGGTGGCCGCCACGTTGATCTGGAATCCACGTATTCTTGTTCCGCGGATGTCGTTGCGCGTAATGTGAGACGACCAGACAATGATGGTAAGTATGCACGCTTGGACAACCACAAAACGTACCTGCTTCTTCGTCATGACTACAGTCAGACATCAATAGCAACAAGCCCAGGCAGCACCAGAATAAAAGAGCAAAGGTGTGATATCGCGAGGCGAACGCCTGCCGAATGCCGAAATTCAATCGGCCTAACGAAGTAATGAAAGCCGTTCCCAGGCAAAACGCCACGATCAGCAAAAGCAGAATCGGAAAGGGATTGCCGGCTCGGAGTATGCGCGGAAACGAGGAAGAGCACGAAGAACGCAGCCCCCAAGCCAAGCATTCCAATCAATGTTGCCAGGGGAACGTCGTGCCGCACCCATGGGCTTCCGAAGTATGTGGCAATGTATTGGACGATTTCGAGCGGCGACTGGATCGATGATGCTGGATTACCGTGGCCCAGTGGACGATGGTAGTTGTGAAGATACAGCAGCGTGCTGACCGTTCCAGTGGCCAGAAAACCTAACACAGCTGCGCGAGGTAACCGAAGCAACAGTGCTGCGGCTACCAGCAGGGGCCACAAGAGATTGCCGTTCGCCAGCGAGTAAGTCGCCGCCAGGGCTGCCAACACCGAGAACAAGAGATAAATCCATGAATGCTGGTTGCCAGCTTGTCGGGAACGCTGCCAGTAGAGCATGAGCTCAACGAACGAAAGCGTGGCAAAGAATTCCAGGAGGATGAAGCAGATCGAAAAGCCGATGACCAGGTTCTCCCACTGCGTGGGCCAGAAAAGGCAGAAGGCTGCAATGCCGACGCCGGTACGCCACACGGTTCCGCGCCAACCGCCCAGCACTCGCATGCTCCAGCTCAGCATCGACAACAGCAAAAACTGTGTTGCCAGAATGCTGGAGAGCAAGAATTTCTGTGTGGCTCGAAATAGAAGGAGGTCGGTCGCCAAGAAGAGCTTGGAAATCACTATCCTGTGTTCGTTATGTTGCGTCCACAGCCAGGCGGGAGACAACGGATTCACGCCTCGCATAGCAGTGTCGATCTGCTCCCATCCGTCGGTGGATGGAAGGCTGGAATAGCTAGCGATGACCATGTATAGGGCAGCGCACGCGGTCAGCAGACCGGCCACAAGGATGGCGTAGGAAAGCACACCAGAAGCGCGGGAGTGAGAGAATTTCCGGTCCTTCACGAGACCGGGACTATCGGCCGTCGCCGCCGAGTTCACTGGGTGACCATCGACGCTTTCACCGTCACCGCACCTACGCACCACAGCAGCGCGTCTTCGACGTGCTCGCGCAGCGACTGATTGGTAAAGATATTGCGCAGTGAATTGCCTTCCGTCAGCCGCGCGGCCAACTCGGTCAAGATGCCCTGATAGCGGTCCGGCATGTGCAATTTGGTGGCGCGCACCAGATCGTCAAGGACCAGGAGGCAATCGAGAATCACGCCCTCCGGGTCAGCTTGTTGTGAGTTAACGCGATAAAGTGCTTCGGCAACATCGCAAAAAGTCTCGATAGTTTCCGGCGGAGGGCCGAGCCGCGTCATGCTGGGATCGAGCGCCAGCGTCTTAGCAGCAAGCTTAGGATGAACAAAGAATACGAGGCGTCCCTCGGAGGTGATTGGCCGCTCATCATCGCCCCCCACTGCCAGCAAAGTGTAAAACTGCGGACCGTCATGACGGGCGTCCACCCGAAAGCCAATCAGGATGAGCTCTTCGTGTACTCGGGGATGGAGAACTGGCAACTGAGCCATGATGAAATATTACAGTTGTCGGTGCCAGTTGTCAGTCGTCCGGGTAGCTTTGACCGCTCGGTAGGCCGACGGGTGGCCCACTCAAGCCTTCTGTTGGCTTGAGTGGGGTAACTTCCACGGCCGGGGATAATCTATCCAGTGCCCGCTCGCGCCTCCTGGCTGTCCACTCGCGCTCAATCCCCACGCGTCCCTCACAGCCCGTGGCATACTGCTGGAAACTGCTCCACTCCCAATCCCTACGGACGCTCGCATAAGCCGCGCTTGACGGGATTGCGATGAATGTAGCGCAGCTTCTCTACAAACTTCCGATCATTATCGACATTGAAGTCGTAATAACGCTTCTGCCAGAAGTGCTCGGCGTCAAGGATCAGCCGTCGCGATACACCTTAGTTTTAGTGATTTCAACGCATCGGCCAGCGTTTGCCGTTGGGGCTCACTGAGCAGCAAGTACACGTGCTCGGGCATGACCACGTAGCCGTACACCCGCAAACCATAAGTGCGCCGCACTCAGTTGCAGCGCGCTTTCGAAAACTCGTTTGGCTGCTGTGGTCAGCAAGGGACGGCGATGGCAGCGGCAGAAGGTCACGAGTTGGCTCTGCCGCGATTGCTGAAAACGTTTGAGTCCCTAAGGCACGACCCCAGCTTACGCTCGCCAACTTCCCCACCCAAGCCAACAGAAGGCTTGAGTGGGCACCCGTCCCAACTATCCAAAGTGTTAGGCGTCTATCTTTTTGGATAGACTTTGGATAGACGCGGACGATCCGGACAATCAATAGCCAAGCCATTAAGTCATGTACTTGCAGCGACTTAGTGGCGCCAATGACAAACAATAACACGCGGTTCTTGAATTGCTGCTATACCACCGGCCGCAGTAGGTCTTTGCGCCAGGAGTTTCTGTATGCAAAGCGCCGCTTCACCGTCCCAATGTTCTTCTTTTCTCACCATGTTCTGTGATCGTTTTCGCGCCCACATGTCACAACTCGGTGACGACCGGGAGGCAACCTTTGTGAGGGCATGTACTTATCGACATTCGCCATTTCGGAGTTTCATGCAAAACGCGATAAGCACGAAGGAGACACTGAGCGATAGCGTGGTAGAGAAGGCAGCTCACAGCCCGGATCTCGCTGCCATTCGGAAAGACGTAGTTGGCCTCGTTCAGTGTATGACGAATGAGCAATTGGTTGACGTGCTCAGTAATGCAGTTCCTCATTTTAAGCAACTGTGGCTCTCTGCCCAGGCATCTTCGTTCGAGGCACGCCAGCGACTGCTGCGCGAAGTTGACGAGTTGACATTCGAGACGACCCTCAACCTGATGGCAGAGCGGTCCCGGTTCCGGCTGATTGCGCTAGAGTGCTATGACCGGCACCAGGCAAACCTTGAACTTGAAAGAGATCTTTTGAAACGGATACTCGATTATCTGTTCGGCAAAGCTGGCGCCAAGTCCGCAGCCGTCGCAACCTTAACGTCGAAGGTCCTGATCGCGATCTCTGTAAGTGTAAGCGTAACGGCAGCTGTTGGGGCGGGGGCTCACTATCACGTCGTGAGCCGGTTTCGTGCAGCTACTCGGCCGGCTTCCGCCGTAGCGCCTGCCCGGGCGACCACTGCGACGTTGGCGCCGCCTACCCCTGTCCCCAGCGTCGTGCCCGAGGCAACGGTGACGATTGGCCTGGGTGATGCTCATAAAGAACCCATTCTCGCGACAACCAAAGACAGTCAGAAACACAATAGCGCTCTCCCCGTGGCCGAGAAAGACAGTCATCTCCCGGCCAAGGATGCGCACAAACAGCCCTTTCCGGCGACAACCGCAGGCAGTCAGAGACACAATAGCGCTCTCCCCGTGGCCAAGAAAGACAATCATCTCATCGCCAAGGATCCGCACAAAGCGGCTGGGATCTCGAAAGCAGCTCAGACGCCTAACACAGAGCATGCTCAGAAGAATGAGGTTCTCGGCTTGCTGGAAAAAGCCAACCCGATCAACGCAACGGAAACGGAGAAGGAAACTGCGACGCCAGCAAAGAACACCGAGACTGAGGAAACCGCGAATAACCAAACCAACACGACCACGAAGAAAAAGGGAGGATTATTTGGTTTCCTGAAGAGAAACAAGGACAAGAAAGCGAAGACAGACAACGATGAGACCAACAATGGCCAAACTCAGAACGGTAAGCCAGCTACTGTCGCGAATCGCTAGCCGCCATGTTCCTTCGCGACAACTCGAAAACGGGGTTGCCCGTCCCTTTTGTCCGATTCTTCGTTGAAGTGTTGGCGGTCAAAGGTCAAATGTCAAATGTTTATGCCGACTGGACTTACAAGGCCTAAGTCCAGATTGACACACTACCAATCCTTCGATGCAACTTCCCGCAACCGGCAACGTTCGCCGTCATCTACTCTATAGGTATGGGTAACACATTTAAGACAGCGTTACTGCTGACGGCATTGACGCTTTTTCTGCTGTTCATGGGGCGGATCTTCGGCGGTCAGCGGGGCATGGAGATTGCCCTCGCGATCGCCGTCGTCATGAACTTCGTTTCGTACTTCTTCAGCGACAAGATCGCGCTGGCCATGTACCGCGCGCAGCCCGTCACCCGCGAACAGCTGCCGCGCGCCTACCAAGTCGTCGAGCGCCTGACGCAGAAGATCGGCATCCCCATGCCGAAGATGTATGTCATCCCCACGGATTCGCCCAATGCGTTTGCCACGGGACGCAATCCACAACACGCGTCTGTCGCTGTTACCCAGGGAATTCTGGATTTGCTTACCGACGAGGAATTGGAAGGTGTCCTGGCGCATGAGCTTGGACACGTAAGGAATCGCGATATTCTCATCAGTTCGATCGCCGCAACACTGGCTGGCGCCATCACGATGTTAGCTCGGATGGGATATTGGGCCTCGCTTTTCGGGGGCATGGGCGGCCGTGACGATCGTGATAGCGGTGGGGGTGGATTCGTTGGCCTGCTGATGTTGTTTCTCGCCCCGATCGCGGCTACCCTGATCCAGCTTGCGGTATCGAGGTCACGTGAATACCAGGCCGACGCGACCGGAGCACAGCTCACCGGTAATCCCTATGCGCTGGCCAGCGCGTTGAAAAAGCTCGATGCCTATTCGAAGCGCATTCCGATGCAGGCTTCGCCATCGAACGCACACCTCTTCATCGTTGCTCCGCTGCTCAGCGGTGTGAGCTTTGCGAACCTGTTCTCGACCCATCCACCGATCGCGAAGCGCATTGAACGGCTTACCGGCCGGCCAGCCGAGCTGGACTACTAAGCGATTGTTGAGATAACTCCCGAATATTCGCGATCCTCGCATATTGTCCACGATTGATTGGAATTGATTTCCCAAAAGGGGATTAGCATGGCTCCTTTGTGCCGCAAAAGGCGGCGTAAGTCCTTGTGCGGCAAGACGATGCGAAGGGAAATCACTTCTCCTTTGACTGCAAAATAATGCACACTAGTCGATTCTCGCGGAATTTCCATCATTTGCTTTCAATACTTTACGGTTATGGCGTCTGGTAATTCGAGTGCATATTACTAAGTAGCCGTTTTGACGAATCCCACAGGAGGGCTCTCCCTTGATCAACAAATTGGTTCGCGTAACTCTGGCCGTCGCGCTTCTGTCGTTCGGAACCACCGTATTCGCAGGTATTTACCCAAACGGCGCAACGGGGAATCTGGTCATGAACGGAGGCTTCGAAACAGGAGACTTCACGGATTGGATGCAGTTTGGAGACACCTCATTCAACGGCGTATGTATGGCGGGAACCTGTCCGCTCGGCGAAACGCCATTTGACGGCACTTACTCGGCGTTTTTTGGCCCAGTAGGTGACACTGGCGGCATTTACCAGAACATCACCACCGTTCCGGGAGATCTGTACACCATCAGCTTCTACCTAGCCCTGCCAGATGTTGGCACGCCAAATTCCTTTGAGGTGCAATTTGGGACCTCTAACTTTCTTCTCACCAACTTTCCGGGATCGTTTCAGTGGACGCAGTTCGTGATAACCGACATGGCGACCAGCACCTCGACCCGCTTAACTTTCACATTCCGCAATGACCCGAATTACTGGTTCCTGGATGATGTGAGCGTGACCACTGCCGCAACGACTCCTGAACCTGGAACGTTGGTTCTGTTCGGGAGCGGGATCATCGGGATGGCTGGTGTAATTCGCCGCAAGTTCCGCGCCTAGCGGACTGGCTTCGTCTAGCGGTGGCGACCCTCGACGATAGAGTAGATTGACGTTGAAGGTCAGGTGTAAAGCGACAATTGGAAGTGTGCGAACACGGCATCTGCCCTAAACCCGCAGGTGCCGTGTTGCATTATGGCCACGAACATCGAGATGATTTCCTCTAGGTTGCGATGTCCCACAATGTGACATAGCTGGCAATCAACGCGAGGCGGGCGCCATTCAAAGTCTGGAAGATCACAGGCAACGAATTCCCTCGGTCAAAAAAGGCGGCTGCGCCGCTGGTTCCATCTTCGCGAAATCGCTTTTCAGCACCTCTCGAGTTCCGTACTTGTAGTTTCTTGAACTTAGACAGCGAGCGAAATTCAATGGACACCCTCAGCCACGAATCGCGCACTCCGGTCCATGCTCTGCTCGGAGTTTACAATCGGACGGCCGGAGTACATAATCATGTCTGTGCAAATTATTCGAACGGGCACTAACTTCCCAAAATCATTGTGATTTTTTTCATATCCCACATTGTGGGGGGAGAGATTATGATTTCAAATTCCGACCCTGCTACAGAACCAAACCACCGCGAGCGTATATGGTTTTTCCCGGATAAATTTTGGCGAGCCACCAAGGGCATGCCTCAGGAAGAGGTTGCAAAGCTGATGGCGGAAGTTGAGGGCTACGCCGCCGCGGGTGACGTGCAGGCGCTCCGCAAATATCCTTTCGTAATTGTTGGAGACCCTTACAAAAAGAAAAAATCGGCTGCCTGATTCGGTATCGAGATCAATCCTTACGAACCGGCGGCCACTTCACGCGCATGTCCCGCAACGTGAGATGCAGTCGCCGGCTTGATGACCTGGGGGCGAATCATGATCGGACATGCGCAGGTGGCTTCCAGCAAATAGCGAGCGCGGGCCAGTCGTTCTCCAACCGGGCTTATTTCTTGCAGGCCTTGTGCGTAGATAACCACCATTCCGTCGCGTCGCTCGACGGAAATCCGATCGATCGCTCGGTCGTGAGAAAAATCAAAGGCATCGGCCAGCCTTAGAATGCCCGCGATGGGCAAGAGGGCCCTTCGCCGTTTAGGGACAAGTCCCACAAACGCGGAATCGCTGGTTTGGGGAAGCGTACCGCCATGGTAGCGAGCAATCACGGCGACACACTGCAGTTCCTCGGCGCTCCAACCCAGGGGAGGCTTGAGCCGGCGAATCAGCGAATAGGCGTGTTTGCGATGGCCTTCAGGGCCGCGGCTTCGTCCGACCTCATGTAGCAAGGCGGCTGCCTCCAGGATGCGGCGGTACTCCGTTTCGGTACTCAAGATGCCATGCTTCGACAGGCCATCGTAGAGTTGAAGCGCGAGCCGCGTCACATGCGTGGAATGGTTCACGTCAGGATCAAGAAACGAAGCCCAGGTTCGCAACTTCTCCATGGCGGCCTGCTCCAACTCAGAACCGCTCGGCAGTTCAGCACGCCATACCAGCCAGAGTGAATGCTTGCCCAACATCTTCTGGCGATAAAGATCGAGCCGCTTTTGCCGCTCCTCGGCAATTCGCTGGTTCCAACGCGCGCGATCTCCAGCCTCGATCCCAGGATGCGTCTTTATCGCTGCCTTTAGTACATCGAAATCATGGACCTCGCCGAGAGCGTCCTGCAGTTGGCGCAGGTCCTTAGCCCACTTTTCGTGGCGCTGCGGAAGGAAATTCTCGCACGTGTAACGAAACCGCTTAATGCCGATTCGCAACTGGTGATAGCCAACTTGCGTCCGGTTCCGCAGTGCCCGCCGATGCAGTTCATGTGCCTCCATCCAGCGCTCCAACGCGAGATGCTGAAACACCATCCCTTCCACGGGCACTCTATGCGCGCGCCGCGCTAAACGCCCGGTCAGCACGGTCCATCGTTTGCGGTCGAAGTTGCCAAGCGTTTCTTGTGCGGCGGCCTTGAGCAAGCTCTCCTTCTGGCGCAGTCCTTCCAGCAGAAGCTGGCGAACTGGATCGTCAGGACCTGAAAGGCGAGTGACCCATTCCGACATGACTTGCACATCGCGAAGATCGCCCAGGCAGCTGAACAGGGCCTTGCCTAACTTCTTCATCTCCTTCCATGCGGGATCGGGATCTACGGAGAGAAAGCCGTCCGCCATCGAGCGGCAACGGCGAATAGCGACGCGGAGATCGTGCACGGGATCGGAGGCAAATTCGTGGCTGGCTTTGTCGCACTCTTCGAGCGTGCGCTGCGCCCAATAGGAGAGGCCGGTCTTATTGTCGGAAATGAGGGCACTCAACTGCATAACGTCAAATCCTGTTTGCTCTTACTTATACAGCGATTCCGCATGCTGGGGCAGCAGAAATGGTTGGAGTTAAGAAAAGCGAATCGCTGTGAAACCCTGGAACATTTACAGATATACGCGTTCCGAGCTGCGCAGGTTTCGATAGCGCTGGAAGACCCTCTGGTCGCTTTCCAGACCCAGCGCCGATTTGATTGAGCTTCCGCGGAAAGTGTGGGACAGCATCTTCCACCAGTTGCGCAGAACGAATAGCGGTTCATGCGCGATCACCGCTGGTATGTGCCGCGTCTTCATCCAGCGCTCGGCTCGCCACCTCTCGTACTCAATTTCCTCGGGTTGCAAGTGTTGCGTGGCCACTACGGCAGTGGTGCCGTCGTACTCCTCCATTTTGTCGATGACGATTAAATTCCGTGCACGAAAGTCCTTCGTCATTGGCGTACCGGGATAGGGAGTGGGATGCTGGATGTAAGGCCAATCCACATATTTGCTGGCAAATTCGAGGTTGGCCCGGATGGATTCGCGAGTATCATCCGGATTGCCGACGATGAGGCCACCAACCACGTACATTTTGTTTTTGTGCAGAAATTCAATGGCGCGGAGCGAAGCGTTGCCGGTGGTGTGGCCATCTTCGCGAAATTCATTCTTGGCCGCCGCTTTCAGAAAGTGGAGATCGTCTTCAAGAATGTTCTCGATGCCAAGAAAAACGTAGCGAAATCCCGCTTGGCGCATCAGCGGAGCCAGGGTTTCCCCGTGCATGGCAATGGGCGACGTCATTGCCTGAACGGTGTAATCGATGTCGTTTAAGCCGGCATCAATAATGGCGCGGCAAAGCGCTTCAAAGCGGCGGATGTTCAGGCTGATGTTGTCGTCCACGATGAAGATGGCGCGTGCACCGTGGTTCCTGGCATCGCGGATATCGGCCAGCACGCGATCGAACGAGTAAGTATGAAAGTTGCGGCCGCGCATCTCGATGATCGAGCAAAAGCCGCAATCGAAAGTACATCCGCGGGAGGTCTCCACCACATCCACCCCGCGCCCAAGCATGGTGTAGCCGCTAAGAACACGGGCGGCGCGCTTCGGCAAACGGATTTCATCTCCCTCCAGAGTATGCACTGGGCGGGGAAGATTCTGATGCCAGCCATCGCCTGCGTGATACGACAGTCCCTGAATCGCAGCGAAGCTGTCGCCGCTTTCGATCGCGCGCAGCAGCTCGCGGAAAGTAAGCTCACCTTCGCCGCGGACAATGTAGTCGATGCCGCATCCCTCATCCATGTAAGCATCGGGTGCGAGGCTCGGGTCATAACCACCTACGACGACGCGAACACCAGGCCGCAGCGAACGCACCAGTTTGACGATGCGAAGCGCCGTCTTGCGCTGGAAAGTCATGACGGAGAGACCCACTACATCCGGTTGATTTTCTCGGACCAGTTGCTCCACCGTTTGGCGAACCCTGTTCTGAACCAGGATTAGGTCGGCAACGGCCACTTTGTGATGCGGATCGATATTCCCCGCCAAGGAACATAGCGCTCCATTGGGCATCCGCACCGCGACCGTCGGCATGTGCTCAAACGAGTCGGGCATGGAAAGAAGTAGAACATTCATGGCTCGGCTCCTGCTGGTACGGGCTGTCCCCACGGCCTGAACATCCGGTTGCCATACATGCTACACCGAAAGGGGCATCAATTGACGGCAAGAACTGGATGACGTCGAACAGTATATTCAGGGTTGCGGCTTAGCCAGTCTTGACCAAATTTCAAAGTCGTCTTTTCCAATATCCGGGTCGTCTGTGACCGTGCGCGACAGCCAGCACTTGGATAGATCCCTTTTTTTCACGGTAAATAACTGCAAACGGAAACCGATTCAGTACGAACTTTCGAGTTGCATGCTCACCAACCGGCCATCGTCGCGGTGACTGGGTCACTAAATCGACCGCACGATCCAATTCGGCAACAAAATTGAGACCTGCAGTTTCGCTATGCTCCAAATACCAGGCTAGTGCTTCCTTGAATTCTGCCAATGCTGCGGGATGGAACTGAAGTGTCTTAGCGGCCATTGAGAATGGCTGAGATTTGGCGGCGAGCTTCAGCCCACGGAACAGGTTTCACTTTGCCAGAATCCAATTCCCCTATGCGGCGCGCGATCTCTTTGTTCCATTCATCCTCGGCGCCTTGGTCTACGGTGTCATCGAGACTTTCGAGAAGGCAGCCGGCCAATGCGGCGCGTGCCTCGGGCGGGAGCGCGAGCGCCTTCTTAAGCAAGTTGGAAACGTCAGGACTCATGGCACCATTTTATCTCCAAAAGCTTCTGGCGTTTCAGGCAACTTCTCCGCAGGCTCATCAAAGTGCAGAAGTGCTGGCGCGCCTACCCACAACCGATTGCTCAATTGCGTCATCAAACCCGGACGGAATCTTCCAGCCAGCTTGCCCTGCACTTCCTGATAGGGTCCAACGAAGCGAACGCTGTCCGGCAGGCGCCGATAGATTCTTGGCAGCCAGCGTATCGCGCGAGTGGCGGACAGCTCTTCTTTGTCCCCATAGGAGAGCTGAAACTCTTCGCGCAGACGCGGAGGAAGCAGATGTGTGGTGAGCGCGCGATACCAGAACGGTGGCCGCAGCCATGATTCCGCACCCCGTTGAAGCTGTTGGGCCATGTCGCGCGTGCCCGGACTGACAGCCAGCAAACTGGATTCGCAGGTGGAGTGGAAGTACGCCTTGAAGTCCAGCCAGTTAGGGGGTAGGTGATTGCGGGGTATGCCAAAGAGTGCAGCGACGGTCTTGCTTTCCTCGTAGTACCGGTCGCGCTCTGTCTCGGTCAACGGAGGCAGTACAAGCTCGTAAGCGAGTAGAGCACTATCCACCAAGGTTGCGTAAACCCAGCGAAGAGCGGCAATCTCGTTTGCTTCATAGGTAGACAACCCGGCGAATTGACCTACCGCCTCAGGCATGTTGCCCCGAACACTGGAATGGCGCCGGTGCAGCTGTCGCGAGGTCGCCAGCGCCTGTTCGAGCGAACCGAAGACCATGGTAAACATCACCCGAAATGTCCGATGAAAGCGTCCGATAGGGTCGCTGAGAGTAGTGGAATGTCCGGAAATGGCGGCGGCGACCCAGGGATGCGCCAACTGCAGCAATGCCGCTCGCCCTGCTGCAAGAAACAACGCTGACTCCCGATTGATCTTCCAACTGATTGAGGTGGGGCCAAATATTCCGTACGTCGGGCCAACTGGCGAAGCCCTGACCTCGTCGAGCAGACGTTCCAGTTCCGCCTCTGACACGATGTATCCGGGGTCACTCGCCATATCGTTATGTATGTTATCTGTAATCGGCAGTGCAAGTTCTTTTACTGTTATTTGGGTATGCACCGGCGCAACTATTTCCAGCCCGTAGGGTGCTGGAAGGAGGTACCATATTCGCCGGGCTAATCACCCGTTCGGGTGATAGGGGTCACGGCAGGACTGTCCCGGTAGGACTGAAATAGAACCGGCCTCAAAATAATCGTTCGATCGAATTTCGAATTAGGAACGATTCAGTTTTAGTACGGGCCTAGAAATAAAGCAGCAAGGTTCGAGGAGGACCTCTATGAGTGTCGTAACTACATCTCAGTCCGGAATCAAGACTCCGGGCAATTACATTAACGATGTTATGACGCTGGTGAAGACGAAGAACCCAGCAGAGCCTGAATTCCATCAGGCAGTGCACGAAGTACTCGATTCTCTGCGCCTGGTGCTGGAGCGCCACCCGGAATATATCTCGGCGCGCATCCTTGAGCGCATTACAGAACCTGAGCGCCTCATCATGTTTCGTGTGCCGTGGTTTGACGACCAAGGCAATATCCAGGTCAATCGCGGCTTCCGCATCGAGATGAACAGCGCCATCGGCCCCTACAAGGGCGGGCTGCGCTTCCATCCCTCCGTCAATCTCGGCATCCTGAAGTTCCTCGCCTTCGAGCAGGTCTTCAAGAATTCGCTGACCACGCTGCCCATGGGCGGCGGCAAGGGCGGCTCCGATTTCGATCCCAAAGGCAAGAGCGATAACGAAGTCATGCGCTTCTGCCAGAGCTTCATGACCGAACTCTGCCGCCACATCGGACCGGACACCGACGTTCCGGCCGGCGACATCGGCGTAGGCGGACGCGAGATCGGCTTCATGTTCGGCCAGTACAAGCGCATCCGGAACGAATTCACCGGCGTGCTGACCGGCAAGGGCCTGAACTGGGGCGGCTCGCTGATTCGTCCCGAAGCCACCGGCTACGGCTGCGTGTACTTCGCGCAGGAAATGCTGAAAACCCGCAAGGACACCTTGGAAGGCAAGCTCTGCCTGGTATCGGGAAGCGGCAACGTTTCTCAGTACACCATCGAGAAACTGCTGCACCTGGGCGCCAAGCCGGTTACGGTTTCTGACTCCGATGGCGCGGTTTACGATCCCGACGGCATCACTCGCGAGAAGCTGGCTTGGGTCATGGAGCTGAAGAACGCCAAGCGTGGCCGTATTCGTGAGTATACGGACCAGTTCAAGAAAGCCATCTTCATGCCCACCGACCTCAAGCTGGGATACAACCCGCTATGGAACATCAAAGCTGATTGCGCTTTCCCGAGCGCGACGCAGAACGAAATCAACGCCAAGGACGCGACCAACCTCATCAACAATGGGGTCAAGGTCGTTGCCGAAGGCGCCAACATGCCGAGCACGCTCGAAGCCACCAAGCTGTTCCTGGAGGCGAAAGTCCTCTATGGGCCGGCCAAGGCTGCGAACGCGGGCGGTGTGGCCACCTCTGGCCTCGAGATGTCACAGAACAGCGCACGGCTGAGCTGGACTCGCGAGGAAGTGGACCAGAAGCTGCACAACATCATGATCGCCATCCACAAGACCTGCTTCGAGACTGCCGAAACCTACGGTACCCCGGGCAATCTGGTGAACGGCGCTAACATCGGCGGCTTCTTGAAGGTCGCCAATGCCATGCTGGACCAGGGACTGGTGTAATCGCGAGTACAATGTTGTTGGAACAGAATGCGGGGTGGACTCATCCACCCCGCGTCTGTGTGCGGGCAACTCGCATATTTCTTAGAGGAGTTTTGCGTGGGCCTTACGTATATTGAAGGTCTGCTCACCGGCCCCAACGGAACACAAGCCAAGGTCAATTTCCTTGTGGACAGTGGCGCGACCTATACCCTCGTGCCCGCCGAGGAGGCACGAGTACTCGGCTTGCAGCCGAAACGTACCGTCGCTTTCAGCCTGGCTGACGGAACCACAATCGAACGCCGTGTCTCGGAATGCCATCTCGCACTCCCCCAAGGCGAAGGGCACACGCCCGTCATTCTCGGCGAACCGGGTGATGAGGCGCTGCTTGGTGCAATTACGTTGGAAGAGCTTGGTCTGGTGCTGAATCCCTTCACCCGCACATTGCAACCGATGCGGATGATGCTCGCCTGAGGCTTGCCCCGCTCATCCCTAGCGCGCAACAAACGCATGCCATATACTTATGTATATGCCAAAGGGGCCGGTACTCCATGCGACGAGGTTGAACATGCCACGAACCGCCAAAATCTTCATGAACAATCGTAGCCAAGCCGTTCGCTTGCCTAAGGAGTTTCAGTTCAACACGCCGGAAGTATTTATACGGAAAGAGGGGAGCGATGTGGTCCTATCGCCTCGGCCCTTGGACTGGTCGTCGTATTTGGCCGAGGGCCCTGTCGCCTCAGGGAATTTCATGCAAGACGTGGAAAAACTCCCGGTACAGGAGCGTGAGCGGTAATGCCGCGGTTCATGCTGGATACCGATACTTGCTCCTACATCATGAAGCGCTCAAACAATGCCCTCCTCAAACGCCTGCGGAAGACTCCCGTCAATGACGTGTGCATCTCCGTGATTACGAAATCGGAGCTGCTGTATGGCGTCGAGGTCTCTCCGCGACGGCAGCAGGACGAGACGGCCCTCAACGGATTTCTGCGATATGTAGAGGTATTGGACTTCGCTGACGAAGCCGCCCCTCACTATGCGGAGATTCGCGCCCAATTGAAATCCGGTGGGACAATGATCGGCGCAAACGACTTGTTTATCGCTGCCCATGCTCGTAGTCTTGGCCTGACGCTAGTCACCAACAACACACGCGAGTTTCGACGCGTTCCGAAATTGCTAATCGAAAACTGGACACTGCCCTAGAGAGATTCGAAGCCACCTTGATTGCGGAATTTCACCAATGGGCGCTGTCTCCAAGCACCGATCCACGCATCGAAGCCGCTGCGGTGCGAACGATGGATCTGGAGTTTAGAGGCTCTGCAGGGCAGGGTGGACAAACTGAGAGGGAATGAGCGCCAGAGGGTGAAAGTGCCAATGCCATGCTGGACAAGGCGCTCGTGTAGTGTCCGGTTGCAGACGTGAGTATCATTCGGGGTGGAGCAATCCTCCCCGCTTCTTTTTTACAGGTGATTTTTGACCACTACTCATCCAACTCTCGATCCCGTACCCCACGCGGAGCGCCAATTCGAAGGCTTCGAGAATCTGATGCCGTTTCGGGTGAACGACATTCTGCTTGTCTCCAGCCTTTACGACTCCTTCATTCTGCGCGAAGACGGACGGCTGAACGAGCTATTGATGGGCGACTCGCTGGAACTGGACATTCATCAGGTGCCCGGCATCACCCACGTCCCAAGCGGAGCAAAGGCGCTGGAGTTGGCGCGCTCCCAGTCCCGATTCAATCTGATCGTTACCAACCTGCAGGTTCTGGACATGGATGCCGCTCAACTGGCGCGCGAAGTCAAAGCCGCCAAGCTCGATGTCCCGGTCATCGTTCTGGCCTACGATTACCGAGAGATTAAGGACTTCGTTGCGCGCAATCCGCAAACCGATATCGAGCGCATATTTTTGTGGCAGGGTAACGGCCGCATCTTGATCTCGATCGTCAAGTACATCGAGGACAAGCGCAACGTCCTGCATGACACTCGGGCCATGAGCGTTCCCGTGATGCTGGTGGTAGAGGACGATATCCGGTATTACTCCCTTTTCCTTCCGGTGATTTACACGGAGCTCATCAGCCAGTCGCGCCGCCTGCTCAGCGAGGGTCTCAATGTCGCGCACAAGTTGGTACGCATGCGAGCCCGCCCGAAGATACTGCTCTGCTCCAATTACGAGGACGCCGAAAGGGAAGTGATGAAGTACCGGGATTACTTGCTGGGCGTGGTCTCGGACGTGGAATTTCCGCGTAATCACGGGCTCACGCCGGAAGCCGGATTCCAGTTGGCGCGCATGATTCGCGGCATCGTGCCGGATGTGCCCATCGTGCTGCAGTCCAGCCGCACCGAGTTCATGCAGCGCGCCTACGACGAGGGGTTTGGCTTCCTGCAAAAGCGTTCGCCTACCCTGCTGGGCGATTTGCGGCGCATCTTGGTGGACGAGGCGGGCTTCGGCGACTTCGTCTTCCGCCTCGCCGACGGCAAAACCGAGGTCGGACGCGCCAGCAACCTGAACGAACTGGAGACCCAACTGGCGACGGTTCCGGCGGAAAGCATTGAATTCCACGCCGAGCGAAACCACTTCTCGCACTGGCTGATCACGCGGACCGAGTTCGCTTTGGCGCAGAAGCTACGGCCGCGCAAAGTTTCCGACTTCGAAGACACCGAGCACTTGCGCCGTGATCTTATTGCGTCCATCGCGGACTATCGCCGCGACCAAAGTCAGACGCTCATCGGCGAATTTAATCCGGGAACATTCCAGCCGGACGACAATTTCTTCCTTCAGATCGGCGGCGGTTCGCTGGGCGGCAAAGCGCGCGGCCTCGCCTTCGTGCGGCACCTGCTGCACCAGCGCGGCATGATGCGCAGGTTCCACGGTATTAGCATTGCTGTGCCGCCCACACTGGTGCTTACCACAGACTTGTTCGACCATTTCCTGCGGGAAAACAATCTGCTCGATGTCGCGATCCACGGCACCGACGACGAAGAGATCGAGCGGCGCTTTCTGGCGGCCCCCTTACCGATCGCTGTGATCGATAAACTTCTGGGCTTCTTGAATGAAGTGCGGTATCCGCTGGCGGTTCGCTCGTCCAGCCTGCTCGAGGATTCGCAATACCAGCCGTTCTCCGGCGTGTACGAAACCTTTATGCTGGGGAACCATCAAGCCGACATTCAATTGCGTCTGGAGCAGCTGATGGAGGCAATCAAGCGAGTGTATGCCTCGACCTTCAGCCGGCATGCCAAAGCCTATGTGCGGGCCACGCCGTATCGCCTCGAAGAAGAAAAAATGGCAGTCCTGGTTCAACGGGTAGCGGGCGCAACCCATGGCAACCGCTTCTATCCGGATTTCTCCGGCGTGGTGCGATCGCGCAACTTTTATCCCGTTGAACCGGTCAAGGTTGAGGATGGATTTGCCGCCGTCGCCTTGGGCCTGGGACGCGCCGTGGTCGGCGGGGGAAAGTCACTGACGTTCAGTCCGCGCCACCCTCGGCACCTGGTACAGTTTTCGTCGGTGGAAGACATTCTGGCAAACTCGCAGACGGAATTTTGGGCGCTCACCCTGAATCATGCAGCGGACCCGAACGATCCGGTTGCCGGGCTGCGGGAAGTGGCGTTTGGACTGGATGCGGCCGAAGCCGACGGAACCTTGCAGATGCTGGGGTCTACCTACTCGCTGGACAATCACGCGGTCTACGATGGGCTAAGCCGGAGCGGCCCGCGTATAGTCAGTTTCGCCCCCATTCTTAAGCATGGCGCGTTTCCGTTGCCCGCCATCCTCGATGAGTTAATGAGGATAGGTGAAGAAGCCATGGGAAGGCCGGTGGAAATCGAGTTTGCGGTTCGGCTGCCAAGGAACTCCGCCGAAGCTGCCGACTTCAGCTTTCTTCAGCTGCGTCCCCTGGTGCTCTCCCGTGGTGGCGAGGACATTCGCCTGGAGGATGTGGCACCGGAGCGCCTCGTGTGCCAGAGTTCACAGGTGCTGGGACACGGGCGATTGCAAGACCTACGCGACGTTATCGTGGTTGACTTCCATCGCTTTGAACGCGCTCGCAGCGTTGAAGTGGCGCAAAGTGTCGCCCACTTCAACGCCCAGCTCTCCGAGAAGAATACTCCGTATCTGCTGGTCGGTGTGGGCCGCTGGGGATCGACCGACACATGGCTCGGAATTCCCGTGGCTTGGGACCAGATTTCAGGAGCACGAGTCATTGTGGAGTCGGGCTTCCGCGACCTGCGCGTGATTCCGTCGCAGGGCAGTCATTTCTTCCAGAACCTGACTGCGTTCCAGATCGGCTACTTCACCGTTAATCCTGACGCAGGCGAGGGTTTTGTCGATTGGGACTGGCTGGCCGCCCAACCTGCCGTGGAGGAACACGGCTGCGTCCGTCACTTGCATTTCGCAACGCCCCTAGTGGTAATGATGAACGGCAAGACCAGCCAAGGCATGATCTTTAAGCCGGAGAGCAAGCCGTAGCCTGCGGCGGAGTTGAGAATCTGGAGCCTACGCTTCCAGCGCCACTCCCCAATGGGGTGCGGACACTTTCTTGTTTGCCCGGTGGCGGAAGGTGCTGCGGTGGCCGCGCCGATCTTCTTTTTGAAAGCGGGCCTTCTTGGCCAGAGAACCCCAAACTTGTTTCTCCTTGCCATTTTCCCAAAAGCTCTGGTAGCCGCCTTTGGCCAGTTGGAAGGGACGGTTCAATTTTCCCATGTGGTCGAAAAGCACCGAACCCGGTTTGTGAAAAGTTTCGAAGTACTCCGGGTGTACGAAGTTGCTCATGGCGATTCCATTCACGTCAAACGACAATTCTTCAACCGGATCCGCCGCCTCGTAATCGTATAATCGGCTCTTTTTCGGCCCAGCCGAATAAAGATTGGTACCCGGATCGACAAGCATTTCGGCCAGTTCGTGGGATGCCGCCACGCTGACTATCTCCTTAAGCTTGATGGTGGTCCGCACGAACACCTTGGCCATCGGCAATCCTTCCGGAGTGACGTCATGATAGCCTTCGGTGTTCGCATCATCGGCATTCTCAAGAAACGTGATGGCCCATGCGCCCTTGATAAAGCCGGTTGACTTCACAAGTTTCGCCGGCGTTCCCCACACGAGCGCCAAGTGTTCGTCCACAAACCTCTGCATGGCTTCGATGAGGGCATGAAAATCCGCGCCTAGCGGAGTTTTCGCGCGATTAAAACAAGCGATCGTCGGAACATGATTGTGGCCTGACGAAGCTCGCACAGGCTTGTGTCTTGGCATTGGCTGCATCTCCCGATACGGTATTCCACGTGATCATTCAAAGCCGAGCCAGTAACCCTACATCCCCGCTGCCTTCGAAATCAAGCTCCAATGCTTACCCACCTTAGCGCCAAGAACAGGCCGCCATGCAGGGTCGCTCGCCTTTCCTTCTGTGATCCACAACCAGGTGAAGATTGGGTAAGATTGGATTAGGTGCGTCATACACGCCCTGCGACGCGATTAGCAAACTCGGATCGAGTCGCCGCAGCGGCTCCGCTTTCTTCTGTCTAGCGATTGAAGGAGAAGTCCTGAATCCAATGGAATCCGCGGCTCCTCAAAAGAAACTTTGACTCATCTTCCTTATGCAGGGTCGCATCAACTGGATGTCCTCCTATCTTGCCGGTCAAGATCAGGATATCGGGCTGTGGCTTCTCGTAGGTGAATTCAGCGATCCAATTAAAATCATCGGGCTTGGTCATGCTGAACGCCTTCTTTTGGGGATCGAGATGCATCAAGAGCGCTTGGTTCGAACCTATCACCGGTTCGACCATTCCGTCCGTGGCTGATTCGATTACGACGCGCTGCCAACGATCTTGATCGGCAAGAAGTGGCGCCTCGGCCTTCCCGTCAACCTTGAATTGATCGACCGACCAGATGCCATATAGAGGCGCCTTCTCGCGAAATTCGGCCAACTGCTTCGTCCTTTGATCACTGTGGTAAAGGTTATAGCTCAACAAGACCACACCAAATGCTACCTGCAGAGCGATCGCGGAGCGATTCATCCACCTGCGCCGGAAGAGCGGACGAGCAATCGCAGGTTCCACTCTGCGGTTGAGGATAAAAAAGTCTACTAATCTCCTCAAATCGGGGGCGGCTACAAACCCAGCCATCACCAGCAGATGAATCGAGCCGAGCTTTACCGGTACGTCGTAGCCGATGTTCAGCATCAAGACGTTGCTCATGACGGCGATGCAAACCAGCGCTCCCAACGTCGCCAGTCGTGGAATGACGAGCAGGATTCCGGCAAGCACTTCGGCGGCTCCGCCGAAAAAGCTGTAACTTCGAGAAGCTCCCATGAACGTCCACATCAGACCCATGGGAGACGAATTACCGTAGGTCTGCAGCAGCCTTGAGAGACTGGGCTCGGGAAACTGCAGGGGAAACAGTTTGAGGACACCGTAGGGGATCATTCCGGCTGCCAAGATTAGACGCAGATACACCGTGAACCATTTGTGCATCCATTCGTAGTTTGGACGATTGCGGTCGAGCAACGACCAAACAATAGTCCCCAACGCCGCAATCACGACGTAACATAGCGCCTGAACGTAAACGTAGGTCGTGTCCTTGCTGCCACCGGAGGTGTTGAGGTAGCCGGTGGAGAAGTCATGTCGTAGGTTCAGCACATCATTGCTGACCCAGAGTACGATCGCATTCCAGAGAGAGTTGTACTTATCTAATATCTGCGGTAAGGGAGGAATGGGTACGAGACGCAAAGATATATTTAGTGTGTACAGCAAGAAGTATACGAACGCGAATCGGAATGCAATCTTCGTCCCGAGGCGCCAGCGTGCCTTTTCCATTTCGCGAGTTTCTCCTTCAGACCGGGTTCAGAATTTCATTGGGTAAATGCGTATTTCTCTGCTCTATCTACAGGATATAACGCACTTGTCATTATGCAAGAAGTGCTGGCAAGAAATGGCGTAACCCGATTGAGTTCCTTACAATCACGCGGGGACCGCCAGAGATCGCCGGCCAAGTTCCACGGCACACCTGGACATGTAGATATTTTTCGAACCAAAATACGGATTTCGGAGAGTGCCATCTTCGGCAATAGTAAGCCAGAAATCTTCACCCGGTATGGCCTACCGCCCTGCATGCATCAATGCTGCCTGTCCCACGGCTCAAGTGTGAGAACCGCCGCAAAGTTCGGTTGAGAATTCCGACTTTGAGGACGATCTCTCGGCCTCACAGGTGGCAAGCAGCGGGAAGAACACGTTATCTAAGCTGGGCAAGTCGCGCGATAACCATGTTATGGATTTCTGGGCCGGACCGCGAGAATCATGAAGTATTTCTTCGTCGAAAATGTCCGTTCCGAGACATAGGTAACAGAACGTTCCGGAGACATGGGTTACACTTTTCGGCCCGAAGGGGGCGGAGAGGAGATGCCATGGAAGGAGAGTTCTGTCATGGACGAACGGATGCGGTTTGTGATTCGGCTTAACGACGGCGAGACAATGGCTGCGCTGTGCCGCGAGTTCGGGATCTCGCGCAAGACAGGCTACAAAATTTTTGAGCGGTACGAGCAATGCGGACTGGAAGGGTTAAGTGATCGAGTGCGCCGGCCCTTCCGTTATGCCAACCAGTTACCGGCCCAGGTGGAAGCGGCCATCGTGAGCGCCAAGCGGGAGAAACCTCACTGGGGCGCGCGTAAGATCCGAGAGCGTCTGCTGCGCCGTCTGCCGCATGCGATCAAGACTCCCGCGGCCTCGACCATTCACGCCGTGCTCGATCGTCATGGTTTGGTCCAGCCCATGGGACCGCGCCGCCATCGCGCCCAAGGCACGCCCTTGTCCGAGGGCCGGCTGCCCAACGATCTCTGGTGCACCGATTACAAGGGTGAGTTTCAGCTGAGCGATCGACGTTATTGCTATCCGCTGACGGTCACCGACTATTCCTCGCGCTACCTGCTGCTGTGTGAAGCCCTGGAATCCAATCGGGAAGAGCTCGCCTTTCCCCCTTTGAGCGCCTGTTCCAGGAACGCGGCTTGCCCCGCGCCATCCGCTCCGACAACGGGGTTCCCTTCGCTTCACCACATGGCCTGTTTCAGCTCTCCAAGCTCTCCGTATGGTGGCTGCGATTAGGCATCTCCATCGAGCGCATCCGTCCCGGCCATCCTCAGCAGAACGGCCGTCATGAACGCATGCATCTGACCCTTAAGCAAGAAGCCACTCGTCCGGCGGGTGCCAACATCCTGCAGCAGCAAGCCAAGTTCGACGCTTTCCTGGAAGAGTTCAATCAGGAACGACCACATGAGGCTCTCGCCATGAAATGCCCGGCCGAGATCTACTCGCCCTCCTGCCGCCCCTATCGCGGGATCCCAGAACCATACTACCCATTCCACGACCGCACCGTCGTGGTCACCAGTTGCGGACGTCTTTGCTTGTACAACAAGAAGATCAATCTCAGCCTATCGCTTGCCGGCCAGGCCGTCGGCGTCAAAGAAGTCGACCACGGCATCTGGTTAGTCAGTTTTATGGAGTACGATCTCGGCTATATTGACTTGGAAGAAAAAACCTTGCAGCCCCTGGAGAACCCCTTCGGGCCAAAAGTGTAACCTATGTCTCCGGAACGTTCTGTTACCTATGTCTCCCGAACGGACAAGAAATAATTGGTCGGGGCGAGAGGATTTGAACCTCCGACCCCCTGCGCCCAAGTCGTACTTGAGTGATTTCTGCGGGCTCTCCGGTTGTCTGTGGTTGGTGCGAACCGGCCATTTATGCGGTTGTTCGAATGGACTCGATTTCTGTTGACTTCACTCGATTTCTTGCCAGAGTCCCTACAATTTTCACTACAGCGGGGGGCGCGCGGTCAAAGCATTCTTTTCCGGCCACCCCATGCCCCCCATTCGGGCCGGGGGTGCCATGCGCCGTATCAACCAGCTCACAGAATTTTTCTACAAAAGAAGCCTTGCACCTAGTGGCTGCGAAGTGGCGGTATGATGTGTGCGCCGCTCTTAATTGCCGCACAAAGTTTTCAAACGGCAACACGGAGCCAACTGAGCAGGGCAAGGCGATGACGACTCGCAGAATCACGATAATGGTGCTCATGTCCGGTATCGTTCTTGGCGCGGGCTAGCAATTTTGGTTACTCCGAATGGGTGCGCGGTGTTACGTCATCACACCCGTATGATTGCGAACCAGGATGGCTCGGTCTACTCCACGAGATGTTCGGCCCGCATACGCAGTCTACCGGGAGGACCAATGGCAGAGACCTTCGAAGCATACCGAACTCGAATCCTAAGCTATCTTGGCGATGAGGAGCCCATCGGTGTCCAACAAGCCACCCCATCGCATACTCGATCGGCGTCTGCGCGATGTTGTGCCCGAGGAGTTGATCCGGCGTCCTGCACCAAAAAGTGGTCAATCGCCGAGATCGTAGCGCACTTGGCGGACGCGGAGTCGGCGATGGGGTGGCGATTGCGAAACATGCTTGCGAATCCGGGCGTGGCCTTAACCTGGTGGGATCAGGCCGTATGGGCGGAGCGCTTGGGTTACGCGCAGCAAGATGCGGGCCTTTCGGCAGGGGTCTTTCGGGCGCTGCGCGAGAGCAACCTGCGACTGTTGGAGTCGGTCCCGCGCGCACGGTGGGTGGAGTGCTATGGGGTCCACGAGGTACGCGGACGGCAAACGGTCGAGGAGTTCGTCCGCTTGGAAGCGGCACAACGACTCGCACCATCTTCGGGCAGATCGACCGCATCTTGGGTGGGTGTATGTAGTGGTCCCGCTGCAGCGCGTGTCAAAGCTGCTCGGCAACCGGAGCCTGACGACAACCGGAGCACCACTATGCAAAGTGGGTCAAGGGACGGCAGGACCGGCTGGACGCTCTTGTTCGTGCCACGTGGAAAGGCTAGCCGAACGGCACACGGGAATGGGACGGAGTCACACCCGAGACACAAACGGGAAGTGACGCTCCAAGCTCTCTAATAGCTCGCACCCGGCTTGAGCCGTGATGTCATAAGCCATACTTGGCCGTATCCCCTCGATACCGAGGAACAATGGGGGAGTGGAAAGGGCTGCATGATAGTCGGGGACAGCGGAATCGACGTGCGCACCGCCATCTGTATCAGCAACCGCGAGCACAATCTGACTTTTCGACAACCGAGTGCGTCCTAGCACCTGATAATCCTCGGTCCACCACCTGCTCAACGGTACTAACTGATACGAGTCGTCTATCGCAAATTCTGGACGGACAGCCCGAGGTGCACCCATTCCGAAAATAATCGGCGTGCGCACATTGAAAACTGCCAGTGGGTCCCCCGGCTTTCTCTGCGACACGGATACTCCCAATAATCTGGATTCAAGCGGGACAGCAGCGAATGACTCTTGCCTGTCTGATGGACTAACACGCGGATTGTTATAGCGATGTTTAATGCTTGCTCCTTCCTGTCAGCATAGTAGCCATCAACAGCGGCCCGCAGCCGGTCGCATTGGGACCGCAAGAGATTCCCGTCATTGCCGGGGTCGCGGTTTATCATTTCATGGGACGATTCACCTTTCATGCCCTCATTTTAATCCCGCTCTTAGATCGGGGCGCGCGACAGGATGCCTGAGTACGTCCGACACGCAAACGCCCGTCCTCGCGCCAGGATGCCCTCGCTACAGGGCATCTGTGCGCCTGTGGCGAACGCTCAGACCGGCGCGTCGTCACATCGAGTTTTAGACGTTCCCACAGCGCAGGCGAAAGGAATTCTTTTGGGGCAGGGGCATCCCCCCTTAGACGCCACCCCGCCCGCGCGTCATAGGTCCGGCTCCGGCAATTTTTTGCTAAAAAGGCGGGTGTGCGAATGCAGGACATCTCGTCATTATCATCAACAGTCTGCGCCAAGGCCGAGTTGCAGGTTTCCAAGCCAAAAATGCGGCTTTCGACGGCATGGCGACGGGTTGGGGGTTGGCTTCGGGGTGTTTGAATGTAATCGGCTATTGCGCGGATGCGAACAGACGGCGCAAGCTTGCGCTATCGCCTGTTTTCGTCAATTGACGTGGAGATTGCGCAGAAGATGATGCGTCACTTCTCAAAAGAAACTCGCCTCGTCGCTCATTGGCGATTTGCTACAGCATTTAGTCAATGTCTTCGTATACCTATTGCTGATAGCTTTGATTTACTTTATTTCCTTGCGGCTTCACCGCAATCTCTTTTATTTGATATATGTAGCGATAATATTCTTCGCCGCGTCTTCTCTAATTGCGACGCATCCCGTCGAAAAAAGGTTTGCGATACCCACTACCGCAACGATGCCTGTTTTACTATCTCTTGGCATTTATCGTTGTCGGCGGTGTCTTGTTCCAACTGAATTACCGCCTTTCCCCGTCTTTTTATATGCCAGGAACGCCAAGTGCGTGGTACGAGTGGGTGCTCTTTGGAGTGAAGAATGTAATCGGAGCGACGTTCTTGGATCTTAGTGTTCTTGGATTTGAACCATCCTCAATACGACACAATCCAAAGTCTCTGATCTCCGTTGCGACAATCGTATCGTTTCAGTTGATGTGTACGATTCTTCTCCTTGTTGTCCTCGTGGACTACGTCGCATTTTTTAAACGACGCAGGAATGTGCCAGCTGCATTTCCGGTCGATTCCATACCGGCCCCGGTAGCTGATGAAGCAGACAGTGAGGCAAAGCGCGCCAAATGTTATTGGATATCGGTCGCGCACCGCCTGGCGGGTGCGACCATCTATGATGTGACGGCGCTCTATATTGACCTTGAATCTGGCCGATTAAGTAAAAGGGATGCGGACATATACTACCCACGGTGCATGGTTCAGGTTCCGCTTGAAAGCGACGGTGGGACGGGCCCGGACTCGTTCTTTTACTGGGCTTCCCGGGCTGGGGCAGCGGGATTGATCATGGTAGCCGGTAGAATGCGAAGTTTCGTTGAACCGATTGGGGGGTTTAGTGTCGTTCGCACATCCGATGTGAAAGAGCCATCGACCGTCTATATGTGCTCCCCAGACAAATTGCGTTTT
>CAVYZB010000011.1:0-218048 GCA_963772895.1 uncultured Acidobacteriaceae bacterium | reverse complement strand
CGGTCCTCCATGCACAGCAATACTCCCAAGAGCTCGAGCAGCTCCTTGCCGCAGGTCTTCGCCTCTTCCCGATCAACGTGACAGGCAAGACCGTGGTCCTCAAGCCCAATTTGGTGGATTACATTCCCGGCGATGCAATCAACACCCACCCATTGCTGGTGCTCGCCGCGGCCGAATCGTTCCGCCGGCTGGGCGCCAAATCCGTGTTAGTAGCCGAGGGACCAGGACATCAACGAGACACGCAGCTGGTGCTTGCACAGAGTGGTTATCAACAATCTCTGCGTGATGAAAAGATCCGATTCGTCGACTTGAATCGCGACCAGCTGATTCGCACTGCGCTACGCGCCAGCTATACCGACATGAAGGATCTCTGGCTCCCCCGCACTGTGCTAGAGGCCGATTTCCTGGTCTCCATGCCCAAGATAAAGGCCCATCACTGGTCCGGCGTCACTCTCAGCATGAAAAACATGTTCGGCGTCGTGCCGGGTGCGAGATACGGATGGCCGAAGAACATTCTCCACTGGAAAGGGATTCAGGAGAGCATCCTTGATCTGTGCGCAACCGTTCCCATCCATTTCGTGATTGCCGATGGCATCGTGGCAATGGAAGGCAACGGGCCTCTCAACGGCACTCCTCGAGCTCTGGGCAAGATTGTGCTCGCCGATGATCCTGTCGCTGCGGATGCGACCTGCGCGCGACTCATGGGATTTCATTCCGAGCGAGTCATTCACATTCGCGAGGGCTCGAGATTCCTTGGGAACGCTTCTCCTACGCTTATCGAGCAAGTCGGAGAAGCCGTTGCTTCTCGGACCACACCTTTCGGGGTGGTACCAGAGTTTCGATACCTCCAGGCACTGTGACGCTTTCGACAATAGGCTGTTCGGCAACACGAGAGCCGGAGAAACCATTGCGAGCACCTTATTCCACAATAAGTGGTGATCTCACCCAAGAGAAACCCTATTGGAACTACGAAGACATCGGGGTCTTTTTCCTAATCCTTGTTCTCCTTGGTTATCTTCTGCGTCTTTTCGTCCGCTTTCATCTTCTCCCCCGTTCCGAACTCACTGATCCAGGCTTCGGCTTGCAGTTCGCGTTGGTCGCATCCTTGAGCCTGGCTTTGTATTTGGTTCTCAAACTCCGCCATCACCGACCGGTGCTGTACTCATTGGGTTGGTTTTGGCCTCGGCCTGCCTACGTTGTTGCTGCTCTGATCACGGGGATGGTCCTGGCCGCAGGCGTTGCGCTCTATCTGCACTTTCGCGATCAAAGCATGCCGCACATAGGGCTTATGGAACTAATGCTTCTGGCTCTTTTTCTGGGTCCAATTCTTGAGGAATCATTTTTCCGGGGATGTTTACTGCCTCTCCTAGCTCAGACCACCGGCAACATCCTTGCCGTGCTTCTCACTGCATTCTTATTTGCGCTTTTCCATCAGCCAGCCGACTTGGAACATTGGGTATCGTTCGCTGCGACAGGCATTGCGTATGGCTGGATCCGCGTGGTATCCCGCTCGACTGCTGCCGCGGCTGTCATGCACGTTACCTACAACTTGGCTGTTTTTCTTTACGCCACCTTTTGAGTCTGCGGCATGCGGAGAGTGGTCCGAAACCCGTGCGAAAGGACTCTGGAATTGCAACTGGCGCCATGCTCTCTTGCTCGGCCATCACACCAATGATCTGAAGGAACTCCGGCGCGGAACAGATCTTCGAGTTCCGCGTGCTAGAATCCGCGTGAATTGGGGGCAGCTCCAAGTGTCGAAGGCATTCGGCAAACTGAATCAACATTTCGTAATGGACCAATGGTTCGACATCCTGAAAGGCGAACCTCCACGGATGGTGGACGCCCCTATTCTTCATCACTATACCGATGCTTTTGGAGTCCAAGGAATCCTCTCTTCGAATTCGATGTGGGCCACAGCGACCCAGTTTTCGAACGATCTATCTGAGATTAGCTACGCGGTTTCGATCGCTACGAAAATCGTTGACGAGATCTGGGGCGACAAGAAGAACATGAGCCCTTGGGGAAAAGTGCTTCTTCAGCATTTGGAACAGCTTTTCGATACTCCACTTCATAGTTTCGGTCAGCCATTCATCATTTCCTTCTGTGAGGACGGAGACTTGTTGAGCCAATGGCGTGCCTATGGAGGCACGAGCGGGTTTTCGTTGGCTTTCACTCCCCTAGTTCAGCACGATAAGGTTCAGCTCGTCTGCAAACACGGGTTCAGAACGATGGTCAAAAGGGTCGTCTACGACCCTGAGAAACAGCGGGCGCGACTGCGCTACCTCCTGAGGAATTTAATAAAGTTGGTTAGCCGATTTTCGTTTGCGACCACATCCTTGCAAGGGGCATCGGCGCATGTGGAGCTATCCTTACTGCTAATTCTGGAGATGACAGACTGGGCTTGCGCCGTTAAGCACAAGGCCTTCTCGGAGGAAAAGGAATGGAGGATCATTACGTATCCGAAGGGGGCAACTTTGGTCGGCGCACAACCGGAGAACTATGAAGGAGTCTCCGTTCGCCCTACAGCTAAGTTATTGCTTCCGTATATGATTTTGGAACCGCCCTCCCGGAAACGGTTGCCTCTAATTGAAATCCGATGCGGGCCGGGCCAATTTCAAGAACAATCGGCCAGGGCGATGAGAATCGTGTTGCGCAAACTTGGGTACGATGGCCTCCCCGTTACGCTTTCGCAAGTTCCACTGCGTGTTTGAAAAAACAATGCCCGCTGAAGAGGGCGGGCATTGGTGCCATGTAAGCTCTGAGCCCCGCGAAGGCGTTTCTGGAGTGATTGGCCGCCCCAGTCAGTAGACCGCAACTTCCGGCCAAGTCGTAGAGCACGGCGGGAGCAAAAGCTTTGTCAAGAGAAAGGACCTCCCACCCTTTTCTTTATCTTACTCCCAACCACACCGTGCAAGTGGCGTACAAAGCGGCTGCAAACACGAGGCTTATACGACGCAGTGAACCAAGTCGCTTCGAAAACGAATTGAGAGTAATTGCAAATTCGGTACTTAATGAGGCCCCGCAACCAAACAAGTTCCTGATTCTCGGAATGTCAGATTGATTACCAAATCTTATCCACCATTTGCACTTTGACTGGGCGGGACAGGGCGGCAAGCAGCTGGGCGCGACCTCTGTCAGAGCTCTCATATGGCGAGATAGGCCGAGGGGTTCGAACGACCAAAGCGCAATCCGTAAGGGATCAGCTCACTCGCTATTGATATATGCCAGAAGAGCGCTCTCCGGATAACGTACCAGGCGCCCTATTTTCCGGAACGGTGGCCCCAAGCGCTTGCTTCCGTTCTTCGTCATGCGCCATTTGCGCAGCTGAGAGAGGGATACTTGCAGCATGTCTGCAACTTGCTCTTCCGTGTACATGCGTAGAGATTGGGCCCCGTGCCCGTTGCCAGAGTGCGATGTGCCCACTGACTGAGGGGGCAACGGCTTGCTGGGCTGTTCGGACTCTGCAAAAAACTGGCCGTCCAATTGACTTGCTGATCCGTTTGGCGGTGTCATTCTGATCGCGCTGGTTGAGGTTCTCATGACTTAAGCTCCTTACGCCTGAGGGTCACGGTTGTAATCCAGATTGCAGAATTCGTCAAAAGACCCAAGACGGGCACGGCCTGAGCGAGGAGTTCTCTTCGGGCCGGGCATACCTGGACTAGGCATTGTTCCTGCCTCAGCTCGGCCTAGTGGCGGAACTGCTCGGAACCGAATGCTGCGGTTGCGGATCCTGGCCGGTTCGAGCAGGCGACATCGCAGCCAAGGCCGCTCGCCTGGGACGATAAGAGCGGCGGGAGCGGCGCGACTTCGGTCGTGACTCTAGGCGGGCGCGGCGCCGACTGGCCTCGCTTCGTTTGGGACGCTCAATAGGCCTGCCCTCTGCGGTCGCCAGTAGGTCCTCCTGCTCCGACTCGATCAATTGCTTAGCGCGTTCCAGCGCACGCTGCTGAATGTGCACGTACTCCAGCGAGGTCTCGCGATCCATGTGCCCGAGTTGTGCCATCATGACCTCGACGGGTACTCCGGCTTCGGCACCCAGCGTGCGAAACGTGTGCCGCAGGTCGTGGAAACGAAAGCCTTGCATGCCGCAGGTCTCCATCAGTTTCCTCCACGATTTCGCCCAGCTCGTCATGGGGCGGGTGATGTCCCACTTCGCTTTTGTCTCTCCGCTCAAATGCTTCGACTTCCTGAGATTCAGTGGCAGCAGATAGTGCTCGGGCTCAGTTGCTCCCAAAACTTTGGCACGCAACAAAAGATTCCTCAGCCCCCAATCCGCCAGTGCCATCAGGCGTGGCTCTCGTTGTGTACGGTTTTTGGCGATCTCGCGACGAACCACAATCTTGCCTTCATCGAGTCGGATATCCTTCAGCTGCAGATTGCGGATCTCGCCGCCCCGGCAACCGGTACCCACCGCCACTGCTGCGCAGTACATGGCCAATTGCCAATACTCGTTTCCTTTGGCCTTGTTGATGATGTTCATCAATTGCACTTTTTCGGCGACTTTACCGGCGCGCTTCTTGATCTGCCGCAGCGGGGTATAGCGCGCGGCCAAGCTGTCGGTCCAACAGTCGGCAAAGATCATCATGCCGCGCAACAGGTGCATTTCGTAATTGACCGTGCGCCCCGTTACTGGCTGCTTCATGGTCTTGCTGACGTGCAGGCGCCGCTGCTGCTGGTATTCGCGGATAACGGGGAGGGTGATGGCGCGTATTGGCAGCTTGCTTGAGAAGAACTTTACCACCGGAGAAAAAATGCGGCGCTCGCGCTCGATGGTGCGGGGCGAACTGCTGGCCGCTTTCCAGTTGAAGTAAAGCTCGGCTACGCGCTCCAGCGGCAGTTTGCCCATCTCATTCGCCTGCGCCTTGAAATCCTCGCGTTCGTGTTCCTGCTTCGCTAGGAACTTCAACTTGTTGGACAGCGCTTCGGCGGGATTGGCGGTTTCCGTGGATTGCTGATGCTGCTTGCCGCGGCTGTCGCGCCAGCTAAACCAGATGAACGGCGAGTTGGAGCGCCAGCGCAAACCGCGCGGCAGCTTGGGGCGTTTGGTGCCTTTCATTGCTTGTGTTTTCCCACGGGTCACCAGTGCCGTCAAACGCCCGCTCTGCGCCCACCCTTGCAATACGAATCGCGGCAGACATGCAGTCCAGGGCCGCGTTATTCCTGGGTATGTAGCGAGGTGCAACAGTATTCCACGGTGTGCGCGAAGCAAAAGTTACCACTAATTGTTACCACTGGCCATTTTTGGGGGAAATCCGGAGAGGTAAGTGTTTGATAATAAATTGGCTGCCCCCCAGGGATTCGAACCCCGATATGCTGATCCAGAGTCAGCTGTCCTACCATTGAACGAGGGGGCAGAAGCCGGCCCACAGTGAACGCGCGCCGGTGCATGCGTACTAATCGGATTGTATGGGTTGCGCGAATGGAGCGTCAACTTCGCAGCGTTGGCACGTAGTGTCCTATTACGGAGTTAAGACACCACCCATCGGCACATCATCGGCCAGATTCTCGTATCCTACAATTTCGTGTGGATGCACGCACGGCTCCGATTCTTGTCTCGCGCGCCGGCCCACGGCAAACGGATAGAATGGACATCAGTCTATATGCCGGGAGACAGGTTTATGTCATCAGTCATGAGCACCGTCGCATTCGCGACCGACTCAACGGAGATCGCCCGCCGTCCGCTTGCGTCCGAGCACTGCGCCTTAATCGTAGTGGACATTCAGCAGAAATTGCTGCCTCCCATCTTCAACAAAGAAATGTTGGTGAAGAACTCGCAGATACTGGTGCGCCTGGCGAAGATTTTGTCAATTCCAATCATGATGACGACGCAATACAGCAAAGGGTTGGGCGCAACTGTCCCAGAAGTCGCTTCCCTGCTGCCGGAAGTTGCGGCCATCGACAAACTAGAGTTCGGTTGTTTCGGCAGCGATGTCTTCCGCGCCAGCCTCAAGGCGCTCCCCGGCAATCGCAACACCTTATTGCTGTGTGGCATGGAGACGCACATCTGCGTCATGCAAACCGCGCTGGGCGCGCTCAATGATGGATACCTGGTGCATGTTGCCTCCGACGCGGTGAGTTCGCGCGCCGAATGGAACTGGCGCATCGGGCTCGATCGCATGCGTGCCGCGGGCGCCGTCATCTCTTCCACCGAGATGATGATGTATGAACTGCTGCGTTGTTCGGGGACGGCGCAATTCAAGGAACTGCTGCCGTACCTGAAGGACTAGCGCAGGGTCGAGGTATGCCAACCCGTAGTTGAAACCGAGGAAAATCCGGATCGTTCGTTGTGGCACGGAGTATTACGTTTATGAATTTTGTGCTATGCTCGTTTCCGCTTCAAGGAGCCCGCCATGGGACTGGTTCGCACCGGAGTCGCACTCGATTCTGATTTGTTGAAACAGTTTGATCGGTTCATCCGAGGAGAAGGGTACGACAATCGATCGGAAGCCTTTCGCGATCTCATCCGCGATCGTCTGAACGATGCCAGCTTGCAGTCGGGCGATGTATTTGTTGTGGGCGCTGTGACCTTGATCTACGACCATCACCGGCGCCTGCTGCCCGACAAGCTGATGGAGCTGCAACATAAGTACCACGAAGTCATCATCTCAACCGTGCACTCGCATCTCGACCACGACATGTGCCTCGAAGTGGTGGTGGTCAAAGGGAAGCTCAAAGATGTACAGGACTTAGGCAGTCGCCTGATCGGCCTCAAGGGCGTGCAACACGGCAAGCTGGTAATGAGTTCTGTCGAAGCGTACGCCAGGCGATCGGGCAAACACTCTGGCACAAATCCATCCACACATCGGCACTTGCACTAGAACGCTATGGGAAAAGCCTAGGGATGCATCTCGTATGGAGGTAGCACGAAATGACAAACCGTACTACGTCTGTCACTTCGACTCCCCAAAGCGTATTCTCACATGCGTTGCTTTGTTCTGCTAGGCGGCATGTTCTTCGTCAATCGACGCAGCTTGCATTTTGCCTTGTGCTGTTCTGTACCTGTGCTTTGGCGGATGCCGGAACGATTCACGGACGAGTCTTAGATCCTCAGGGCGCTTCCGTAGCCGGGGCCAAAGTCAAGTTGCTGAATGCCGCTGGGACCAAAATCGGCGAAACGGTCAGCGATCAGGACGGAAATTTCGTGTTTGCTGGTATCGACCCCGGGGTCTACAGGGTAACGGCCGAAGATCCGTCCTATGTCACCGTGGTGGCGAGCGTCTCCGTGGCTTCCAACCAGCAGCAGCCGCTAACCGTACAATTCCAGCAACTCGTTTCGGCCCAGCAACAAGTTACGGTCGTCGCGTCTGTTCCCGCGCTGGAGACACCCGATCCTGCGCAAACGGTCGTCATTCACGACCAGGTTTTGGATGCTAATCCCGGGCGGCCGGGCGCTCCCATCTCTATCCCCGGGTTGCCGATTGAAACTGCCTCGGGCGGAATCAAGGCGCCACAGTACTTTGCGCCGGGAGTAGCCGGAGATCACGGGGAGCCCATCGCTCAGTACTTTCAGATCGGCGACTTTCTCTTCCCCAACAACCTCCCTGCTAACGCGCACGGCAATGGATATGCCGATCCCAACGTCCTGATTCCTCCGATCATCGAAGCGGTCACCATAGACGGCGGCGCCTTCAACGTCCGCGAGGGCAACAATGCCGTCGATCTGGCCGCCAACTACGTTCCCCGCCGTCGTGTCCTCAGCTTCTTTCAGCTCACGGGTGACTACCGTGACGCGGACTTGATGGCGGGTTGGAGTTCATCGAAGCCGCACGTCAACGAATGGATCGCGCTGGAAGTCTCCTTCGGCAACGGTTTCCTGGAGCGCCTGGAGCATCGCCAGCAATACAAGCTGAACGGATTTCGTCAGTTCAACCTCGGACGCCATCAATTGAGTTTGTTCGGCATCGGATACTACGGTTCCTCATACGTTCCCGGCCTGATTCCGATCACGATTCCCGTGCCTGGCGACACCATCGACAGTCGTCAACTCGACTACACGCATAACGCCCTCCTGGTCGCCAGCGATAACTGGAAGCTCGACGAGCAGCGCCAATTTTCCTTCTCCGGATTCTTCCGCAACTACTCCCTCACCCTACGGTCGAACTTCGGCGATGGCCTGATCCAGCAGAGCGAAAAGCGTAACGTTTTTGGCGGCGAGGCCATGTACATTCAGAGCGTACGTCCCTGGCTCGCCGTGCTCGCCGGGGTTGACCTGCGCCGCGACGCGCCGCACGATCTATATCTCTATCACATCAGCGATGCGGGCCAGTACCAGCTCACGACAAGCAACAACTTAACCTTGTCGTTTGTCGAGCCCTTTATTTCCGTTGATGGTCCCATCAAGAAACACTTCCACTACAACCTGGGCGTCCGCCAGGAAGAGGTCTGGATGAACAACCTGGACTTCCTCCATCCCCAGAACTCCTTCGACAAGCTGGCAACACTGACTCTGCCCAAAGGTACTCTGACCCTGCTGCCGCCCGATCGCTGGTATCTGCCGACTGTTGCCTTCAGTTACGGTTTTGGCTTCCATACCGAAGACCCTCGCATCGGCAATGGCACGGGGGTACCAACCCTGCTCGCGCCTTCGCGGGCGGAGCAACTGGTGCTTTCCAAGGTAATCAAGCAAACGCAGTTCTATGTGACGCTGCGACGAACCTCCAATTCCCAGGAACTGGCGAAGATCGATCCGGACACCGGCCTGCAGGAGATCGTTGGACCTTCCACGAATAAGGTCATCTCCGTCTCCGCGCAGAGAAACTTTCCGATTGGCGCTATCTATGTTTCTTATGCGCAGGCGGACGCCCGGGACGCACTGAGCGGTGAGCCGATTCCGGAAGCGCCCAGATTCATTTGGGACACGGTTGGGTCGTTGACCAAGCTGCCGCTGCGTCTGCAGGTTCGCGCCGAATATGAATACGTTCGAGCCAAGCCCCTGGGCGATGGGTTTGTGGGAGTACCGGTGACGGAGTTCCGCGGAGCCGTACTGCGCCCGTTTCTGGAAAATCGTATGTCCATCGCGGCCAACTTCCTGGTTGCCAGCGGATTCACCGGGCAGACGACCGAAGTGCTCGCGTACCCGCCCGGTGTTGCCCCGGTGGAGCAAGTCGTCGGCGTTCCCCTCAAGTCCTATATCAGCGCCAGCTTCACCTATTACTTCAAGAAGTGAATATCCTGCCCGTCAGTCTCTTCAGGCCGGCCGTGAGTGCGACTTCTGAGAGCTGCTTTTGGCCGCTGGGTGGACGGACGGCGTGAAGGCCGTCCCCTTCCAGAACCGGGCGAATCAGAGTTCCGACTAATGCTCGTGTTCGTGTTTCGAGTGAGAATGCAGATGCGGATGGGTGTGCGTGATCGTCCCATGGGTATGCCGGTGCGCGTGCACGAGATTGGCCCGCAGCAACAATTCGTAATTCGCCAAAATCTCCGTTGGCGTGCTGCTCGCGCCGACCTTCCCTTCCTCCAGCACAATAACCCGCGTCGCGATGTCCTCCACGATCTCCAATTGATGGGTCGCTGCGATCACGGTTTTTGACGACCCTTTCCACTCCTGAATCAAGTCAATGAGCTGGCTTTGACTGCGCGGGTCGAGGGTTGAAGTCGGCTCGTCCAGCAAAAGAACATCAGGATCGAGCACGATTACCGAAGCTAGTGCGACGCGTTTCTTCTCCCCGCCGGACAGACGGTAGGGCGGACGATCGTGAAGATGCGCAATGACCCATCAGTTCCATGGTTGCAGCGACCTTCGACATCACCTCTTCCTTCGACCATTGCATTTGCAGCGGACCGAATGCAACCTCGTCGAACACCGTCGGATTGAATAGCTGCACATCGGGATTCTGGAAGACGAGCCCCACCCTTCTACGAAACGACAGCGCAAATGCTTCCTGCTGTGATGCTTCCGGCGTGAGCGACTGCTCGCCGAAACGAACTTCGCCGCGCGACGGAAAACACAGGGCGTCGAGAATCTTCAGAAGCGTGGACTTGCCTGAGCCGTTGGCGCCCAGCAGCGCTACGCTTTCTCCTTCCGCGATCTGCACCGAGAGGCCGTGAAGCGCTGGAATGCCATCGTATTCGAAGTACACGTCCCGTAATTCGAAGACTGGCGGCATACCGATCTACCTTCCTATCCAGACGGAGAGACTACCCACGAGCAGGAAGACCGCCAGTCCGAAATAGTCCCAGGAGCGCATTTGAAAGTCAGACAAAATTCGAATGTCCCCCCGGAATCCTCGCGACTGCATCGCAAGATAGACCTCGTTGCTCACCTCAATGCTCTTGCTGAGAAGAACGCCGGCAGTCCGGGCTGCCATGCGACGTCTCTCATTGCCCTTCAACACCCCTACCGTCCGGCTCTGGCGCGATTCGAACATCTGGCCCGCCGTTTCAACGAGTAGAAAGATATACCGATGCGTCATCGCCAGCATCATGATCACCTCCTGCGGCAAGCGAAAAGCCCGCAGCGCCTTGAGCACATGCGTCCAGGGAGTGCAGAGCACCAGCAAGGATGTGAACGTCACCGCAGTTTCCACGCGCGCGATCAGCAGCGTCGCGGTCTGCACGCCCTGCACTGTAATATGCACCGGTCCGCCCGCTAAAGCCGCCACTGGGTTTCCCGGAGTAAGAAAGATTGCGGGGAGCGCAATCACTCCCGTGAAACCCAGTACGACGAGCCAGACGCGCTTCGCCAGCATGCCAATGCCAACCTTCGACAGGATCGCAATAATCACCGCAACGACGAACAAGGCGGCGATCACGGGAATTCTCCGCGAGAGAATGGCTGCCAGGACCATCGAGAAAATTCCGATCACGCGTACCCGTGGATCGAGCGATTGCAGGAGTCCGGGTTGGCGGGCAATCTGCTCGGAAGTCATAGCGCGAGCCAAAGCGCGCGCGAAGCCGAGCATGGTCGAGGCGAGAAACCCACCGCGCGCCATCAGGAATCGCCTGCCATCCGTCGTCGTTCAACCCGATGCTGTGCTACCAGGGAAACCAGCAGCAGAACACCGACCGCAAACATGGCGGAAAGAAGATAGCCGAACCGCCGGCTCCTTACGAAAGCCGGTGCATAAGCTGGGAACGGTGCAGTCCACAGCGTAGAGAGCCGTCGCATTCCCGTAGGAATCTCCGACGATCCGGCGGAATTGATTACGGAGGAACCAGTGGCTCCGGAACTTTGCCGCCTGGCAAGCTCGGAGGGCGACCACTCGCCCCAGGCTTTTCCTGCGGCCAGTATTCCAAGTGGAGTGAGAACCATCAGCAGAGCGACTGCGATCCATAACCGTCGCAGTGAGTTCGTTTCAGCCGGGATGATTGCGGAGGACGCTTCCGTGGCAGGCAGCACTCCCGCGGTATTGCGCAAGAGAGCGGGATCGGCAGCCTGCAAGATACGCGACGAGTCCTGCGGAGATTACCGCTTCGGCCACCCCGGCCAAAGTCAGGTGCCCGATCATCATCGCGGGCACCGCGATGCTCAACGGGTAGGGTGCGTACAGCGGCATCCCTCTGGCATCGTGGAAGAGCGCGGGTTGAATGCCAAACTCGACCGCGGCAATCAAGGCCGCGGCATTTACCGCGAGATACCCGGCGATAGCGGCCGCCACGACTCTTCGCCTTGATGTAATGCTGGCGCGGGCGGCAATCAATCGGTAGCTTGCATAAGCGACCAGCTGAAGCCACCATCGCCATGTTGAAGCAGTTAGCTCCAAGTGTGCTGATGCCGCCGTCGCCAAAGAACAGGGCTTGGATCGCGAGCGCGATGGAGATGGCGAGAATCGACCCTGACGGACCGAGCACGATGGTCGCGATAGTGACGCCCAACGCATGGCCGGTGGTGCCGCCAGGCAGCGGCAGGTTAAACATCATTACTACGAACGAGAAAGCGGCAAAGACTGAGACCAGCGGTATGACGCGACTGAGCAGCATCCGCTTCAGGCGCTTGAGCGCCGAGTACCATCCTGCGATCGCGGCCGCATACAGCACCGCGCAGGTCGATGGACTCAAGTAGCCGTCAGGTATATGCATGGGGCCTCTGGCTCGGCGTATCTCATCCTAACTTATACCGGGCTTATTCTGGATTTGAAGGCAAAGGCCGGATAGCCGTGGCCGGAGAATGGCGTCAAGCTGAAACAAGGAAGGAACGGCGCAGCGCATGAAGGCAGAAGGTAAACATATCGAGACCAATGGCAGACGCGTCCAGCCTCAAGATCCATTGCCCATCGAGGAGCGTATCGACCGACTGCCGTGGAGTGATCTGCAGCAATCGCTGACGGACGCGGGATACGCGGTCACTCCTGAAGTGTTGACGCCGGAGGAGTGCGTCGAGCTGCGCAACCTTTACGGACAGGACCAACTGTTTCGCAGCCATATCATCATGGAACGCCTTCGGTTTGGACGCGGCGATTACAAATACTTTGCGAATCCGCTTCCCTCGCTCGTGCGTGAGCTGCGAACTCACGCTTACCCGCACCTGGCCGAAGTAGCGAATCGCTGGGCGGAAGAGTTGGGAGAAACCACACGCTTCCCGGCTGAGCATGCGGCGTTTCTCGAGCATTGCCATCGCGCTGGACAAAAACGTCCCACTCCGTTGTTGTTGCATTACGAACAGGACGGCTACAACTGCCTTCATCAGGATATTTACGGAGCGATTGCGTTTCCGATACAGATGGTCTTTCTGCTGGGACAGCAAGGACGTGACTGGGAGGGCGGAGAGTTTGTGCTGATGGAACAGCGTCCGCGCGCTCAATCGAAGGTCGAAGTCGTCGCCGCCGACGAGGGATGCGGCATCATCTTCACCACACGATACCGGCCGGTGCGAGGAACGCACGGATACTATCGCGTAAATATGAAGCACGGAGTGGCGCGAGTGCGCAGCGGCAGCCGCTATACCCTCGGCATCATCTTTCACGATGCCGAGTGAGGAGACTGATGATGAGCCAAGGGGCGGCGTCCACAAGATCGATGCCACCGTTGGCGATGCGAGGACTCTGTCGTCCCCGAAGGGACTCTTTTTGATCTTCCGCCCTACCCAGCATTCCGCCTACGGCTCCATGCTGGGCTAAACTGTTTCGCGCCTACGGCGCTGCGTTGTCATTATCTAGCCATCTCGGCTAACGCCCGCCAGCATGGAAACAGCAGGTTTTTCGCCTTCCGAGACTAGCTCGGTCTCGATGCGTGTTCCCCCTTTCGCGAATTGCTGCGCCTCCTTGGCGTCGATCGGCGAGACGACGTTGGCCGCCGCATAAAGCACGCGCAGGCGGTCTTGCGGATCGGGCTGCGGCAGCGCGACCGCCGAGTGGACAACATCCTCCACAAACTTCTGCCGGTCTTTCTCTTTGGCGGTGACCGCGAGCGGATCAGGTTTCGCCGTCGCCGTTTGGCTGGATCGATCAGAAGAGTGCGGCGCGGGAGAGCTGGTTTGGGCAGGGACTGCACCGGTCAAGGCGAGCGCCAACACAAGCTGGAAAACTGCCAACTTCAAAACAAAGGCACCTCAGAGCTGGATGGTTCCATACCCCATCTACATCCTGACGAAAAATGGGTGGCGACGGCATCGGCTAAACCCAGGAGGGCCCTAGCACCAAGAGTGCGTCGCAGCCTTCAAGATGGCCCGGAGATATTCCTAAATAGGGAAACCGACAGGAACCCCGTTCACGGGCGATTACAGCCATGCTAACTGGCGGACGGCTTTCCGGTCCCTGAAAATCGTTATCGTTGCTCTACGGCCTCCTAATGCTCAGGAAATGGCAGCTGCGGTTGGATCATGGTGGCAATAACGTGGTGCTACAGATTAACATTAAAGTGCCGATTCAGGAATGGCCACCCTCACTGAAAGAACTCTGTCATCTGGTTGGCGCTACCTGCGCCGTTGGGAATCGTGCTCACCCCCAGGGCGGTCATGCTCAATCCCAAGAGGCTGCGGTGGTCATACATCACGGTGCCGACGTAGCCCGCTTTCACGCTGGTTCCCACAATCACGGTCGCGACTTTTCCGCCGCCGTTGGTGTTGTCATCGCGCGATTCGTCGGTGGTGATGACCAGTATCCCGCTTTGCTGGAACTGCGCGTTCGACAATAGCTGCGGAAGGTTACTGGACAGCCAGGCATCGGCAGCAGCCACTCTGGTTCCGATATCGCAATTTGAACCGCCGCCCGGACAGTCGTGAGCGTCGTGCTCGGCGTCGGGAACGATGAAGGAATATGCGGGGAGCTGGCCGCCGGCGAGATCGGTGGCCAGTTGCGAGAAATCAACAATGTTCATGTTCAGTTGCGATGGCGGCTGAACATCGGAGAAATAGGAAATCGGATTATGGCGACGCAGGTAAGGATAAACATCGCCTCCGAGATAGCCTTGAGACGGCAGGCTTTGCGCATAAACCTTCCACGACTTTGACGCGGCGTCGAGTTCGCGCACCGCGTTGTCGATGGGAACGACTCCCGAAAAGTTGTCGTCGGTGCTGTAGGCCACCCCGGTGGTCATGACAAAGTAATTGCCAATCGAGGGATGAACGTTGGCGTAGTAGTTGCCAGCCAGGCCTCCTTGCGCGATCAGGCTATTGATGTAGGGCGCATTCGGACTGCCCACGATGTCGCTGTAATCCGCGTTTTCCAATACCACGATTGCGAAGTGTTGCACTTGAGGAATGCTGGGCCCACCACCTCCTCCGCCAGTACCTCCTCCACCTGTACCTCCTCCGCCTCCAGAGCCGGTCCCTCCACCCGAGCCACTGCCACTGCCCGAGCCGGTACCGCCTCCAGAGCTCCCACTTCCGCCTGAACTGCCTTGGCTTCCCGCACCCGATCCCGACAGGTTGTTCGTTGAACCGCCGCCGCCACAAGCGAGGAGGGTGCAGAAAAGCATTACGCAGCCAATGAGGAGCAGGGCCTCGATTGTTCGCTTGGATGTTGTTGATCGCGAGTGCATCCTTATTTCTCAAAAAATTGAGATGCACATCTCAGTCGTGGCGGCTATCTTGTAGATCTCTGATTGTCACTGAGCAAAAAAGAGAAAAGGCGCGATCGCTCGCGCCTTGATGCTGAAACCGCCCGAAATCGACCGCCCAGCCTACTTCTTCGGCCGGCTCGCCGGGGGAATGATATTGTTCATCCGCAGATATTCGACCATCTGACCGTAATGATCGTTGGGATGGCTGATCGCGCCCACAGCCAATCCGAGCCGCGAAACCTTGTTGGGTCCAAATGGGCTCTGCACCAGTCCCAGAACATTGCTCTCGTCGATGCTGTTCATCGCCTTGTGCAGGTAGGTGAATGAATCTTTCAGGAATTGGACCACATCCGCCTTCGACGTGATCTTGGCGGGCCCATTCTCGCCCTCCAAGTCAAGGGGCGGTTTCTCTCCCAGAATTCCTGAGCCAAGCATGTAGTTGGCCGCCGCAATATGTTTTATTTCCTCCGCGAAGGTCCGCACCCCTTTGAAGTCGCCTTGGGTGGGCGCAAAATTGAACTTGTCCTCCGGCATGGCTTCAGCAGCCGGAACCACTTCGTGCTCTACGCCGCTCAGCGAACGGTCAAGGACCATCGCGAAAGTAGGTTTCTGGTCGGGTTTGGCTTGCATGGCAGCTTGCGGCGTCGCCGCAGCCGCGCTTCCAATCGGCGCGAGCGCCAACAACAAAATTCCCATTGCAACTTGCTTATTCATCGAGAAAAGCCTCCACTGAAAATGGTGTCTAGTGCGTAAGTCGTGGGCCGAAGAGCGTAGTAGGAATTCTACAGCGGTTTCGAAGTTTCCGTAGCTCGCGCGGGCCTGAAGAGACTGTGTCGCAACCTCTGCCGTCCCGACGGGACTTGGTCTCATTTCCCACTTCACCCAGCCCTGAAGCGCTGGGCTAAGATCTTCCGCCCCATTCGGGGCTGGATTTTGATCGCTTAATTCCACTGCTGCAAATCGATACCAGGTCGCGACACAGTCTCTGAAGGCCCGCACTACCCGTTTGCCGCCGCTACTCTAATCCATTGCCAGGGCGTTGGGATGGATTTCGACCGAACGCAGCCGGAACCACAACGTCGCCAGCATCCCCAGGGCCAGGCCGATGGCGGCGTACGACAGCGAACGCGCCATGCCGAACCGTTCTGCAACCTCGCCCCACAACGCGGCTCCGCCTGCCAGTCCGCCCTGCAAAACCAGCAGGTACATCGAGATCGCGCGCGCGCGCATGTAGCCCGGTGACATGGTTTGTGCTGACACGTTCAAGCTGGCGAGGATTTGAATCCACGCAACCCCGGCGATCAGCATGGTCACTGAAAGCGCTGGAAAGTTCTGCCACCTGCCTGCGGCGAAGGTCGCGAATGCAAAGACCGCAGTAGCCAGCGAAACTAACACATCGGCGGAAAGTCTGTGCCGGAAGAACGGCATCACCGTGGCTCCCAGAAGAGCGCCTAATCCAAAGAAGCCCAGCAGCAGACCATAGCCTTGCGATCCAAAGGGGTGAGCCAGTAGCGGCAACAGCGCCAGCATTGCGCTCGCCGAAATGCTGAAAACGGCGCTGCGCACCAGCACCGCCTTCATTGGCGACGAGGTGCGCAAGTACCGAAAGCCCTCGAACATGGTGGTGAACATGTGGCCCAGTCGCATGGACGTGCGTCCCGGCTTGCGCCTCCATTGGTAGAGAAAATAAATGACGCCGAAAAACGAGAGCGCATTCAGCAGAAATGCGATACCGGAACCGGCGACGGCGATCACGAGGCCACCAAACGCGGGACCGATCGCGCGGGCCACGTTAAATCCAGCGGAATTCAGCGCAATCCCGGCGGCGAAGTTTTGGTGCGAAACAATCTCTGGCGTAATGGCCTGCCACGCCGGATCGTTCAGCACCGCGCCAAAACCCATCAGCAGCGTAAACAACAAGAGCAGCGATGGAGTTACTTTGCCCGCGATGGTGAGAACCCCAAGTCCCGCAGCGGCGACTACCATCCACGTCTGGGTGAACAACAGGAGCTTACGGCGATCCACGACGTCGGCAATCGCGCCTGCTGGTAGAACCACCAGGAACACGGCAATGCTACCGGCTGCCTGCACCAATCCGACCATCAGCGGCGACATGGTCAGCGAGGTCATCAGCCATCCGGCGCCGACGTTCTGCATCCAAGTGCCGGTGTAGCTAACGACCGCCGCAACCCACAGAGTTCGGAATAGAGGTTCGTGTAAGGGCCCGAGGACGGAGCGCCGTCGCGGCGTCACGCTAGCTATCGGTGGGATAGGCCCGAGTTCCGACATGGATTCAGACCCCTTGGGCATCGCCGGGCCGGCAACTGGGGGAACAACTTGTTCCTGCCATGCTCCACTGGTGGCCATCGGGAGTCTGACCGCACAGTAGCCGAAACGTAAGCCGGTTGCGTCCACATTCGGACGCGGACGTTGCCAGTCGCTGACAAAGCGTGACCAGTTGCGATGGCGCGGCTGACCTCATCCTGCGGCCTCCGCGCCCGCCGAGTGCGCCGCGAAGGGCCACTCGCCGCGCCGCCACGAGCGCACAAAGTAGATCGCCAAACCGACCACAAGAATGACGACCGCGTAGCGGATTTCGCGCAGAAAGTTTTGTCGAGCCACCAGAATGAAGATGAATCCTGCGATCGCCAGCAGCGCCGGGAGTGGATAGAGCCACATGCGGAAGGGCCGCGGCAGGTCAGGTTGGCGAACGCGCAGCACTATCAAACCTACCGCCTGCACAATGAATTGCAGCAAGATGCGAATGACGACCAGCGCGGCAATCACATCAGCCAGGCGCAACAGGCAAAACAGCATTGCGACTCCACCAAGGGCCAGCAACGAAACCGTAGGAAATCGATGCTGCGGATGGATGCGCGCGAAGACTCGGAAGTAGTTGCCGTCGAGCGCCGCGGCGTAGGGCACCCGCGAATAGCCAAGCAGCAGCGAGAAGACCGAAGCGAACGCCGTCCACATGATCAATCCGGTTACTGCCCGCCCTGCCCAGTTTCCGTAGATCCGCTGCATGAACACAGACATGACGTAGTTGCTCTGATCGCTGGAGTGCTGCGCCAGCTCTCTCCATGGAATCACGCCCAGCACGGCCAGGTTCATCAGGATGTAAAGCGCAGCCACCGCAAGGATGGAAAGAATGAGAGCGCGCGGAATCGTGCGTCCCGGGTCCTTCACTTCCCCGCCCAGAAAACACACGTTGTAGTAGCCCCAGTAGTCGTACGTAGTGAGCAGCATCGCCGCGCCCAGACCGGTGAAGAATTCGTGAGAAAGGCGAAAAGCTCCTGGCGGGAAATCAAAAGCCAGGGCCGGGCGGAAATGCATGAATCCTGCCACGATGATCCACGTCATCGCCAAGGCTCCGCCGACCCAAAGCAATTCGGCGATTTTGGCAACTGCCGTGATGCGCCGGTACAGGAGAAAAACTACCAGAGCGCAAGTCGCGATCGCGACGAACGTTCCTGGCATCAGGATCACGCGCGCCTCAAGCGCGCCCAACCAGGCAGGCCGAGATGAAGTGTGCGTGCTAGGAGCGCATGGTCGAGTCCAGGCCACAGATATCCCGCATAGTGCGCTAGTCCGATGCAGCCTGAGGCGACCGACAATGGCGCACTGAATGAAAGTTGCCAGATGAACAGGAACGACAGCAGCCGTCCCATAGTTTGAGGCCCATAAATTTCTTTGAGGTAACGATACGAACCGCCGGCTCCGGGCATGGCTGCGCCCAACTCGGCCCAGACAAGCCCGTCGCAGAGCGCGAAACCGGCGCCCAATATCCAGCCGAGCATGGCCTGCGGTCCGCCCGCCGCACTTACGATCAGCGAGATCGTAATGAACGGTCCCACGCCGATCATGTCGATCATGTTCAGCGTGGTCGCACCCGCCAATCCGACACCACGAATCAGCTCAGGCTGCTCAGCCGGACTACTTTGGTTCATGTCCCACGCTCAGCAGGTTCACGTAGAGACGGATGGCTCCCGGCACACCGAACGGCAACTGGCGGAAGAAGGCATATCCGGTGTACATGTAATAGCCCTTGCCGTACTGCGCCAGCAACAGCCCGCCCTTTTGCGGGGGCTGGCCCGGATCATTGCAAGCTAAAAGCGGAGTGAAATGCGGGTCCCACTGATCCATGAAGTACAAGCCGCGCTCCTGCACCCAGCCATCAAAATCATGCTGCGTAATCTGGTTGGGGTAATGGAACACGGGATTCTGCGGATCGAGGATGGTAACCGGCGCTTCTTCGACGGTCACCCGTTCGCGGCTGAGTTGCGCCGGATAGGGCAGGTAATGTCCAGCGTTGAATTCACTTGGCGAGGTGTTGTACTGCACCAGCAGCGTACCGCCGTTGTGCACATAGTCAAGAAGCCGCTGATTGTACTTCTTCACATCATCGCGGGTGTCGTAGGCACGAATGCCAAGCACGATGGTCCCAAAGCGCGCGAGGTCGCCGCGCTCAAGATCGTCTGGGGTAAGCAGGGTGACATCCAGGCCAAGCTGCTGCAAGGCAATAGGAATGTCGTCGCCCGCTCCCATGAGGTAGCCGATTTTCAGCCCCTGCGGCACCTTCACTTCCACGACACTGGCACGCTGCAACGCGGGTTGGTAATAGAAGAAACCGCCGAGATCGGGCCGCGTGACCAAGCTGTAGCCTTCGCCGTAATTGCGACTATTGGCATCCAGGAGTGCACGCACTTGGTAGCGAGCCTCTTTTGCGCCATCGGGCAAAATTTTGAATTCGGCGGCTTGTTCGCCGGTCTTGCTGAAGTCGACGGGAGCCGACTGCGGTTCGACCTTCCATGCCGCCGGTACTTCAGGATGAACGGTGCCGTCTGCGTGCGCCACGGTTGAGCGCACCATGACGCTCAACTGCGCGGAAGGATTCGAACCAGCCGGAATGATCTGCGTGGCGGGCGAGGTTTCAACAGAGAACGGCGGCACCACGGCCAGCGGCATGGACCAAGCATCGCCATGGGTGTCGTGGACCGGGGTGCGAGCGAAGCTGCGAATCTCGCCTTCTTCGCCATTGACGCTATACACGGCATGCGCAACCACCGGCGGCGGTGGCAGCGCAAGGGTCACGTACTCGGGATTGTCAATCTGATAGATGGTATCGGTCTCCGGATTATCGCGATGGAAGTAGGCTTTGGTGAGCTGTGCATCGGCTGGTGGCGTTACCCGAAAGGTAAGCGCACATCCGTCGCCGGGCCCAATTCGTTTAGGCGCCTGGTCCATGAACAGCTCGGCTTTCCAGCCCGGCGGAACGTCGAGGGTAAGCTGTTTCAGATCGAGCGGAAGTGCGCTGCCGTTGTGCAGCTTCGCCAGAAGCAGGAACGACTTCCCCGCCGTGATGACTGCAGCCAGCACGTCACCATTCGAAGTGGGAAAGTTTTCCGCCATCGGACGCCCATCGGGAGTACCCGGACCAATACCGAGATCGAGACCCAGCGCCAGATTGGCAGCCTGCTCAAACTCCTCCTGCTTGGTGCGCAACGAAGCGAGCAAGTCAGCTTTCTCCGCAGCCGTCAGACTCGATTGTCCAACCTTGGTGATCAGAGTTCGCGTTAGGTCGAGACCCCGCAGCAGCGGCTTCCCTGCCGCCTGGTCGTTTGTCTGCGCTGCTGTGGTTGACTCATCAACCGTTGTTGCGATCGCCTTCAGTTGCGGCCCTAGCCAGGGAGCTTTTGCTTGATCGGCGCCAAGGCGCGATGCCAGACCGGGCAATGAGGTGTCGATGCCATCGAAGAAATCTTTTTCATGCGCACCTGCTGCCAGCGCATTGGGCAACACCGAATCAATCAGCTTGTAGTAGCTGGTACGGCGACCCTCCGGAAGAGTCCATCCACCAGCCCCTTGCGAAAGCTGATGCTTCAGCCCCTTCCAGGCGAATTGCGCATAGGTTTCGCCCAGCAGTGGGTCAAATTGCGACGTGTCCAGTTCTATGGTCCAGTCTTCCGTGCCGCGAACATTGTCCATGTACAGCTTCTTCGCCTGCCACGGTTGCAGCCCTTCGCGAAGCTGTTCGGGAAAGCGCGCCGGATCGGCAGCGGCTCGAAACGCTTCCCGGGTGAGGATTCCCGAGGCCTGATGGTTGCCATGACCGTCGCGACTGTTGCCCTGAAAACGGGTGCAGATCACGTCGGGACGGAAGGTGCGAATCACGCGCACCATGTCGCCGAGCGCCACGTCGTGGCCGTGCCACTTCTGGAAGGTTTCTTCCGCAGTCTTGGAGAATCCGAAATCGGCAACCCGGGTAAAGCGCTGATCGACTGCGTAGTAGCGGTCGGCCGCGAGCAACTCCAGCGTTCGAACGATACCGAGCTCATCCAGAAGATTGCTTCCAATTTTGTTTTGCCCGCCTTCGCCGCGATTCAGCGTGAGCTGCAAGGCGGTTACGCCGTGCCCGCGAGATTCCAGCGTGAGCATCCCGCCGTCTTCGTCGTCAGGATGAGCCACGGTGTGCATGAGGCGCGCCGTGGTGTGCAGGCGACGCAACATCTCCTTCAGCCCGGCGTCACCGGTATCGACCGGAAGCGGTTTGGTATCGACCCAGGGAGATGGAACTTGGGCCAGAGCCGCTGCGGATGAAAACAGCAGCAGTAGGCATAGCCGGGCGATTGGCACCAGGCGCAATTTAGCAGATCTGGGAAGGGCCATTGGGTTATCAGAAACGGTGTCGAAGTTCCCCATTACCTCACTACAGAGTACACAAATTCAAAACTCGGCACCTACAAGGCGACCGGAAAGTGTCTCACTTTGAAATCGTGGATAGCGGCGGAGAGCAGGATATGGCAGGATTGCAATACAAGCCTGATTGGCATATGCTTAGACATATGCCGAAGGATTCCCTTATGGCCACTGAGCGACATGTCCGACTCTTCAAGAATGGTAGAAATCAAGCCGTTCGTATCCCGCGTGACTTCGAACTCCCGGGAGAGGAAGCCATCATGCGCAAGGAAGGCGAGCGCCTGATCATTGAACCCGCCGCGCCCAAGTCTCTGCTGGCGGTACTTGCGACTCTGAAAACCCTCGCCGAGGATTTCCCGCCCCTGTCAGACCTGCCGCCCGATCCGGTTGATCTCTGATGCGCTACTTACTCGATACCAACGTCGTCTCGGACCTGGTCCGCAACCCGCAGGGTCGCGTCGCACAACACATCCGCAAGATCGGAGAGGCGCAAGTCTGCACCAGCATCATCGTTGCTGCGGAACTGCGTTATGGCGCGGCGAAGAAGCGGTCTCCGCGGCTTACCTCACAACTGGAAGCAGTGCTCGGCGCGCTTGAGATTCTGCCCTTCGAAGCACCTGCTGATGCCACTTACGGTCTGCTGCGTGCTCAACTTGAACAGGCCGGCAGACCGGTCGGGGCAAATGACTTGCTTATCGCCGCGCAGGCAGTGACTCTCCGCTACACCATCGTCACCGACAATGAAAGGGAGTTCGCGCAGATTCATGGACTCCGCCGAGAAAACTGGGTTCGCCAAACCTGACTTCCTCTTCCGTCTGTGCGAAGCGAATCAGGAACCTTGCCAACGAAAAAGGGGCGCACTAGACGTACGCCTCATGTTCGTAGCACCACTTCCAGTCGCCGGACCCGAACGCCTGCATCACTGGATGTCCGGTCTCCTTGAAGTGCTTATTAGCGTGCTGACCAGCGGAAGAATCGCAGCAGCCGACGTGTCCGCAGGTCAGACACTTGCGAAGGTGCACCCACTGCAGTCCCGCGTCGACACAGGCTTGGCATACATCACTGCTGGCTTGCACGTTCGTGTTGGCTTGCTTCACATGCTCGCACTTCGCCATGAGGCCTCCTGATAGGAAATATCTTTGTTGGATGAACCAGCATGTGGGGCAGATTCCTGCAAACCAGCGTACAAGATCGCGACAGCCGATCAAAACAGCAGCACGAACGGTTGTCTATAATGGACTTTCGCGACATCGCAGTCATGTGAGCTGTAACTTAGCTCCGTCGACGCGTATTTAGCGGCCGTCGCGACGGATTCCTTCATGATTCAAACCCTATTCGGCAGTACCGAAGAAAAACCCAGTTTTCTGCAACGCATGAAAGAGGCGGTCACGCGGACGCGCGAGACCCTTAGCGAGCGCATCGAAGAGGTGGTCGCCATCCGCAAGGAGATCGACCGCGACACCCTCGACGATCTGGAAGCGACGCTGCTCACCGCCGATCTCGGCACAGCTACAACTTCAACCGTGCTGGCGGCTTTGCGCGAGAAAGTCGATCGCAAACAAGTCGGCAACGTCGATGAGCTGAAGCGTGTGCTGAAAGACGAGCTCCTCGCCATCCTGAATACCACTGACAACAGGCCGGTGCGGAAAGTTGACGGCGAGCCCGAGGTCATCCTGGTGGTCGGCGTGAATGGAGTTGGCAAGACCACGACCATCGGCAAGCTGGCGCACACTTTGCGCGGCCAGGGCAAGACCGTACTACTGGCCGCCGCCGACACGTTTCGCGCCGCAGCTATCGAGCAGCTCGAAATATGGGGCGACCGTACTGGCACCGAAGTCATCAAGAACAAGCCGGGCGGCGATCCGGCAGCGGTGCTCTTTGACGCGATGCAAGCCGCCAAAGCGCGCTCCACCGATTACGTCATCGTGGACACCGCCGGCCGACTGCACACCAAAACCAGCCTGATGGACGAGCTGGCGAAAATGCGACGCACCGCGCAACGCCTCAGCGCCAACGCTCCCCACGAAACTTTGCTGGTGATGGACGCAACTACTGGCCAGAACGGATTGCAGCAGGCTCGGCTGTTCACGCAATCCGCCGGTGTAACCGGAATCGTGCTCACCAAACTCGACGGCACCGCCAAGGGCGGAGTCGTGGTAGCTATCTCGAAGGAACTTGGTCTGCCGGTGCGCTACGTCGGAGTGGGCGAGAAAGTCAGCGACCTGTCTGCCGTTCAACCCGCAGGACTTCGTGGATTCACTATTCAACTGAGGACGATACTTTGGCAATCAGACGCTCGATGCGACGTGACGTGATTCATGGCGTCATTCATCTCGATCAAAATACCTTCCTGGCCGAATGCTTGGAGGTTGCTGTAGTTACACAAGGAGCGACGCTAGATGAGGTCATCAAGAATCTGAACGATGCGCTCGCTCTACATCTTGAAGGCGAAGATTTGGCTGCACTTGGATTGTCCAGCCACCTGCGACTGCAATTGAGTTTCGAGCTGCCACTTAGTCTGTAAACGAACCTAGCCGAGACGAATGCCTGGTTCCCCACCAACTCGGGACGAGCAGTTCATGCAGCAAGCGCTGGAACTCGCCAGCAGAGGCGTGGCCCTCGCTTCTCCGAACCCGTGTGTGGGCACGGTGGTTGTCGACAGCAAAGGCAAGGTCATTGGTCGAGGTACGCACACCTACGAGGGCCGCAAACATGCCGAAGTGCTGGCGCTGGAAGCCGCTGGAGATCGCGCCCGTGGCGCCACCCTCTATGTGAATCTCGAACCCTGCTCCCACGTGGGACGCACCGGCCCATGCGCGGATGCCGTTATCGCCGCTGGGGTCAAGCGCGTGGTCGTGGCCATGCGCGACCCTAATCCCGCGGTCAGCGGACGAGGGCTGGCCCGCCTGCGCGATGCTGGCATCGAGGTGCAGGAAGGCATCGGCGAGACCGAAGCTAAGAGGCTGAACGAGTCTTTCGCAAAGTATGTCCGCTACAAGACACCGTTCGTCACCCTGAAAACAGCGATGACCCTCGACGGAAAGATTGCTCCCCCTCCAGGAGAAGGTGCAACCCCGGCTGCTCTGGGATCGCTGACGGCGAGCGGCGGTTGGATCACGAGCGAAGAAGCACGGGCGCATGTGCAGGAGTTGCGGCACGTCCATGACGCCATCATGGTGGGCGTGGGCACAATAATCGCGGACGACCCTCTACTCACCGATCGCACTGCGCTTCTACGCCGCAGGCCATTGCTGCGCGTAATCCTGGATTCGCGCCTGCGTTTGCCGCTGACATCGCGCGTGGTCAAGACGGCGCGTGAAGATCTGATTGTCTTCTGTTGCTTTGCCGAGGAAAACAAGCGGCGCGAACTGGAAGCACGCGGCGTCGTTGTGGAACAGGTCCCGATGCGGCGACCTCTGGAAGACGGCACCATTCCCTTTCCCGGCGGTTCCCCAACCATCGACGGGCGTCCTGATCTTGAAGGAGTGTTGGCAAATCTCGGCGAGCGTGAAATCACCAGTCTGATTATCGAAGGCGGCGCCATGGTGAACTGGGCCGCTCTCTCAGCGGGCGTGGTGGACAAAATTTTCTTTTACTATGCTCCTAAAATCCTCGCCGGCACAGGTTCCATTCCTTTTGCGCTGGGCGCAGGGTATCGTCGTATCAGCGAAGCCGCTTACGTGAAGTCGCTGGTGCTGCACCGGTTTGGCGAAGACTTTGCCGTGGAGGGTTATCTGCGCGATCCTTACGGGGACGGCATTCACTGTCAGACTAAGTCGCTGTTCGCTATTGGCTCGTAGTTAGCTTGGTAAGCTTTTAGCCGAATGTCAGCATTCAGCTACCAGCATTACAAGCTCGATGCTAGTTCATTTGAGGTTAAGCTGCTGAGTGCTAAAAGCTAACGGCTGAAAGCTAAGAGCGAAATGCGAATGCCAATACGAGGCCGATCATCATGTTTACTGGACTAGTTGAAGAAGTTGGAACCATTGCCAGCATTGTCGAACGTGGCGGCAATCACCGCATTACCATCCACGCTCCGAACACTGCAAAAGAGTTGCGCGAGGGGAACAGTGTCGCCGTAAGCGGCGTCTGCCTGACCGCGCTCGATATCACGCCGCAATCTTTCTGCGCCGACCTGGCCGCCGAAACCTGGAGGCTGACTTCCCTCTCGCGTGTCACCGAGGGCGCGCTGGTGAACCTGGAATTGCCGCTGAAGGCGGATGGCCGCATGGGCGGTCACATGGTGCAGGGACACGTGGACGGCACCGGTCGTTTCGTTGGCCTGGAACCGATTGCCAATGCCGATGACTTCTGGCTGCTCATCGACATCCCAGAAGACCTCGAAAAGTATGTCGTGTTCAAAGGCTCGATTGCGATTGAAGGCATCAGCCTAACGGTAGCGAAACTGGAAGGACTGCGGCTGACCATCGCCATCATCCCGCATACCGTAAAGATGACGAATCTGGGTTCGCTGAAGCCCGGCGATCCCGTCAATATTGAGACCGACATCGTCGCCAAGTACCTGGAGAAGTGGACCCACCGCGACGAGCAGAGCGGAGCGCTCACGGTCGAGCGGTTGGTGGCGCAGGGCTTCTGAGGGGATTCGACCGCGGTGAGAGCACGATAGACGTTTGTTCACCACAGAGACACGGAGGGCACGAAGTTTTACTCTCGACAGCGTCTTCGCCGTGATCTCCGTGGATGGGATGCCCAAGAACTGTGGATTCATACCCGCGGCTCGTGCGCTGGACGTTGCGCGCCGAAGTAGCGCTCGAAGTCCAGAGAGTCGAGTTCCAGGAATTCCTGCACGATAGGCTCCTTGCAGAGTGCCATTTCCGCAAATGTCCCAAAGAAGATGGCACGCGCCTCGTGCAGGAATAGGAGGCGGTCGGCCAACTTCTTGGCCAGCGCCATGTCGTGGGTGACCACGATGCTGGTCAGCTTCAACTGCTTCTTGAGCTTCTTGATCAGGTCGCCCAGCAGGTGCGCCATCAGCGGATCGACCATGGTGGTCGGCTCGTCGTAGAGCACCGCGTCGGGCTGCGCGGCCAGAGCGCGGGCGATGGCGACGGAACGCTTCATGCCGGTCGATAGGTCGGACGGCAGCATGTCGCGGAACTCGCGCACGCCCACCATGTCGAGCAGTCCGTCGATGATCTGGTAGATCTGCTCCTCCTGTAAACCGCCGCGCTCGCGCAGAGGAAACGCGACATTCTCGCCGATCGTCAGCGAATCGAAGAGCGCTCCATTCTGAAACACCATGGTCACTTTCTTGCGAATGCGCTCCAGGTCCTCCTCGCCATAGTCGGTAATGTCCTCGTAGGCGACCCATACGCGTCCGCTGTCAGGCTTGAGGAAACCCATGATCTCCTGTAGCGAAACCGACTTGCCCACCCCGCTTCTTCCCAGGATGCAAACGGTCTCACCTGGCATCACGTCGAAGCTCACGCCGTTGAGCACGACATTGCTGCCGAACGCCTTGTGCACATCCTGGAATTCGATGTAGGGCTTTCGATCGTTCATTCGGCGCCGCTCCCCGTCACCTTTAACCGCATCGCCTCTTCCTTCTGTACCAGATCTTCGTACTCCTCCGAGGTGTTCACATTGCGAAAGACCATCGGCGAGAAACTCGCCGCTCGGATTTCAGCTTCAGAGATGTAGCGCGTAGTCGCCAGCGGGAACAAGTGACCGATCTTATAGTCGCCATTTTTCAACGCCTGTTCGGCCACCGCTCGCAAGGGGCGACGGTAGACCGCCGCGAGCGGTTGCAGCCCGCCCAGCGCCTGGGGAACCACAATCAACTCCTGGCTTGCGCGCGCCTGTTCCAGCAGCCAGGCGAGAAAATCCGAGCTCATCAGCGGCGTGTCAACGGAAAGCATAAGGTTCAGGTCGGTTTGGGTGATAGACAGCGCAGCATGGATTCCGCCCAGCGGACCACAATCAGGAAAGACATCTTCGATCACATTGCCATATCGCGAGTACCGCTCGCGCGGACCGACGGTGAAAACCGTGCTCGCAACGATCGCAGCGGTGCGCAATGCTCGCTCCAGCAACGTCTGCTTGCCAAGCGTGAGCAGCGCTTTGTCAGAGCCCATGCGTGTGCTGCGACCGCCCGCCAGGATGAATGCAGTTACGTCGTCCACGCCGACATCATACCGGAGGTCCGCTTTTCGCCCGTCGCCTTTCGCCTTTCGCTTCTCGCCTAGGGCTTTTAGCGCTTAGCCTTTAGCTATTAGCCTTTAGCTATTAGCCGTCCTTAGCTGTTAGCGCTTTATGCTGTTAGCAACCAGCTACCTGGCTAAAAGCTAAAAGCTAAGAGCTAAGAGCTAAAAGCCCTAGGCGAAGAGCGAAGAGCGCCCCGCGTCCTACGCATGTCCCGGTCTAAACGTACTTGTCTTGGGAATGCAGCCGTTGATTTCGATGGCTACGATGCGCCCGGCATGGTCCAGTTCGAGCGTCGCCGGAGCGCTGAACACGGCGTCGCCATTCAGGCCCGGCACTGCGATGAATACCCGGTTCTCGACGCAGGCTGCTGTCGGGTCACGTTTCAGGAAGGAAAGAGCGTGATCGTTACGGCACATTTTGGGCAGCATGAAGCTGAGGTCGGCCACATCCCCGGTTTCCGAGACGGAAAGCGCCGCCTCGACGGAGATGCGCGACTCCACCTCATCGCCCTCGACCTCGGTCGGAGGTTTGAAGCAAATGTAATACTCGAACCCTGATTCCGGATCGAACGGACTGCGATCGACCTGAAACGCCATACTCCGCCTCCTGGCGTGCCGAGCAACAGCTAGGCATTGCATGGTAAATGAAGGCGCACGTGCGCGCAAAGTGTCCAATGGAGTTCGGCGTTCTCCCGCGGGACGAACTGCCATCGACGCCGGAAATCCGTTCAATCGGCGCCGCTCTGGTATATTTTCGTTTCGTACCTCTTTTCCTGAATCTGATGGCAACTTTCTCGCTGACGGAAATCGCGAAGGACAACGTCGAAGCGGTGCAGGATTATTCCCTGCTCGCCGGACGGTCGCTGAGCAATATTTTCGGGCATCCTCGCTACTTTGCCGACACCCTGTTGCAGGCCGATTCCATCGGCGTCGGTTCCTTGCCCATCGTGGTGCTGACCGGCTTCTTCACCGGTGCGGTGCTGGCTCTGCAAACCTCCAGCACGCTGCAGCAGTTCGGCTCGTTGTCGCTGACGGGCAAACTGGTTTCGCTGTCGATGGTGCGCGAACTGGGGCCGGTGCTGACCGGGCTGATGGTAGCTGGTCGTAACTCCAGCGGTATGGCGAGCGAACTGGGCTCGATGAAAGTCACGGAGCAGATCGACGCCATGCGAGCCATGGGGGTTGATCCTTCCAAGAAGCTGGTCACGCCGCGCGTCATCGCCAGCATGGTGATGCTGTTCTTCCTCGCCATCATCTCTAACCTGGTGGGACTGACCGGCGGATTCATGATCTCGTATCTGCTGCTGGGGCTCGATCCCAACCAATATTGGACCACGGCTTATCAGGCGCTGCGCTTTGGAGATGTGTTCATGGGATTATGTAAGCCCGTGTTCTTCGGCTTTATCATCTCCACCATTGGCTGTTACTACGGGCTCTCCGCCAAGGGCGGCACGCAAGGCGTAGGCCGGGCTACGACGCAAGCCGTGGTGGCCGCGTCAGTGCTTATCCTGGTCAGCGATTTCTTCATCACCCGACTGCTCATGGGGATTTTCCAGTACTAACTATGTCGAGCCTCGCACCGCCGGCCGAGCAGCTCCAACCGACCGCCCCGCCCAGGGTCGAGCCCGTCATTCGCTTCGAAAATGTGGAGATCGCTTTCGATCACCCAGTACTGGAGGGAGTTTCTTTTCAACTTCCCCACGGTGAAACCAAGATCCTGATGGGTGTGGCCGGCACGGGCAAAACCTTGATCCTGAAACTGGCACTCGGGTTACTGAAGCCTGATGCCGGGCGCATCACGGTTCTAGGCGAAGAGATTACGCAGATGCGCGAAGAGGACCTGTTCGAACTGCGGCGCAAGATCGGCATGGTCTTCCAGGAGAGCGCGCTCTTCGATTCACTGACAGTAGAGGAAAATGTCGCCTATCGCCTGATGGAAGAGACAGGCAAGATGACCGACGAAATCCACCAGCGCGTGCTGGAGGCCTTGCGCTTCGTCGAATTGGAACACACGGTCAATTTGTTTCCTGCAGAGCTTTCCGGTGGTATGCGCCGCCGGGTGGCCATTGCGCGCGCCATTATCACCCAGCCGGAAGTCATTCTTTACGATTCTCCTACTGGCGGCCTCGACCCGGTGACCTCGAACACGATCATCGAGCTGATTGTTAAGCAGCGCGACGTATATGGGACGAGTTCGTTGCTGGTGACGCATCGGCTGCAAGATGCATTCACCATGGCGAGTCACCGTTTTGATCAGAAACAGAACAAGATGGTTCCCGTCACCGACGCGGGCGCCCACGATCTGCACACCACATTCCTCATGCTACGGGACGGGAAGATCATCTTCGCAGGGACTGTCGCCGACCTACTGCGCAGCAACGATCCCTACATTCGCGAATATCTGAGCTAGAGGCTTATCGCGCAGCGGCCGCAGCCATCTCCGCCTGACGTTTCTGCATTCGCGCCAGGCGCTCCCGGCCTTCGGCTGAGCTCTCCACCACCTTCTGCACATTCACCTGGAATTCCACCATCCCTGACTTCTGCCGGAACTCCTCCACGAAAGGCTGTATCTTCGCATAAACGAAGTACATTTCGCTGAGGGTGTCATACGCCAGCAACGCGTTCAGGGTGCCATGCACGATCAGGGAGGCAACCATCTCCCAGTACCCGAATACCTGACGGACGTAGGCATTTTCCTTGGTGCCAAACGTATTCGCCACGGCGAGCATGTCGTCGACCGACTTGGGGCTGAAGCCAGCTACAAAATTCCGAGCTTCGCGCATGACGGGCTCGCGGCGAAGGTCGTACAGCTTCAATATAAGTTCAGCATCTTGCGGGGTAGCTTGCGATGTGCTCATGGATTCTCCTGGATACCTTAGGCAAGAAAAGCCGCCTTGACGACGGCTTCTCGATTATTTGTGAGCCGGCTTATCGCCTTCTCCAACGGCTATTTGTGCGCCATTGCTGCGAAGGCCTCTTTGGCGCGGCGCTCCATCTCCTCGGGTGCAACGTCTTCCACATGCTGTCCCAATGCCCAGCGATGGCCAAAGGGATCGGTGATCTGGCCGTAGCGATCGCCCCAGAATTGGTCCGCCAGAGGCATCTCCACCTTAGCCCCCGCTGCCACCGCTTGCTTGAATAGGCTATCAACGTCTTCCGGAACGTACAGATTCAGCACTACTGGGCTTCCGCCCAGCGTCTTGGGTGAACCACCGCCCATGCCAGGAAACTCGTCTGCCAACATGAGCCTGGCGCCTCCCAGGCTCAACTCGGCGTGCATTACCTTGCCGTCGGGCGTTTTGTGTACCCCCTTGATCTCGGCTCCAAATGCATTTTTGTAGAAGTCCAAAGCTTTGGGAGCGTCATTCACGATCAGGTGGGCGATGATAGTCCCGTTTTTCAATTGTCCTGCCATGTTTTACTCCTTTTCACAGGAATGCCCGGCGATGGCCGGGCGGTTTGGATTGACAAGATTTCTATTATGCAACAGCTACCGGTTGAATTTCCCGCGAGTAGTCACATTTAATCGTGCTTTCATCACCGGTTTTCTTCTTGCCGCGGCCCTTGGCGGTCTTGGGCTCGTCGCTGTCGGTGCGTTTATTGTTGGGACACACCAGAAAGCTGCCCGACTTCAGGTTCTTCTCCAGCAGATACGGGCTGCCGCACTCGGGACAAGGCTCCGCTACCGGCCTATAAGCCGAGGTGAACCGGCACTTCGGATAATTCGAGCAACCGTAGAAAAAGTTGCCGCGGCGGGCTTTTTTCTCCGCCAGCTCACCGTCCTTACACTCGGGACATTTCACGCCGATGTAGTTTTGCTTCACCCACTTGCATTCCGGGTAACCGCTGCAGGAGATGAACTCCCCGTAGCGGCCGTGCCGCAGTAGAAGATTCCGACCGCACTGTGGGCATTTTTCATCGAGCGGAATGTCAGGGACTTTCTTCGCCTGGTCGAGGCGACGGGTGGTCTTGCAGTCCGGATATCCGGTGCACGCCATGAACTGCCCAAAGCGTCCGCGCTTCAGCACCATCGGACGGCCGCAGTTTTCGCAATACTCCTCCTGCGTGGTTTCCTGCACGTCCGCCGAGTCGAGATCGGGCAGGTCGATGGGATTTTCCTTGGTGAACGTGCAACTGTTCGGGTCGGTCTTGTCGTAGGCGCTGCACGCATAGAATGACCCGTGCTTACCCCACTTGATGACCAGCGGCGAGCCGCACCGCTCGCACTTCTCGTCGGTGGGCTTCTCCATCCGCTTCACGTTCTCCATGTGCTTTTCGGCGTAATGGAGTTCCTTCTCGAATTTCTTGTAGAACTCGGCCAGAGCGTCGGTCCAGCGCTCCTTGCCGTCCTCGATCTCGTCGAGTTCCTCTTCCAGCCGCGCGGTGTATTGCAGATCGAAAATGTCTTTGAAGTTCGCCACCAGCAGATCGGTGACGACAAATCCAATTTCGGTGGGAATAAACTTTCCCCCGATCTTCTGCACGTATTGCCGCTCCTGGATGGTGCTGATGATGGCTGAATAGGTCGACGGACGCCCGATCCCTTGCTCTTCGAGCTCTTTCACTAACGAAGCTTCGTTGAAGCGCGGCGGCGGCTCGGTGAAATGCTGCTCGGCATCAATCCCCTTCAGAGTTAGCTTCTGGCCTTCGGTCAGAACCGGCAGCTTATGCTTGAGCGCCTCGTCCTCTTCGTCCTTGGTGTCCTTCGACTCTTCGTAGACCTTCAGGAAGCCTTCGAACTTGAGCACCGAACCAGTCACGCGGAAGCGGTAGATGTCGTTGCCATTTTTCGCGTCGATCTCCACCGTGGTCTGGTCGAAGACAGCCGGGTTCATCTGCGAAGCCACAAAGCGCTGCCAGATGAGCTTGTAAACCTTGTACTCGTCCTCCTGGAGATACTGCTTGATCTGGTCCGGATGCCGCGATGCAGCCGTCGGACGAATGGCTTCGTGCGCCTCCTGCGCGCTCTTCTTTGACTTGTAGGTGTTCGGCGCTTCGGGCAGAAACTCTTTGCCGTACTCCTTGCCGATCAGCTCACGCACCTCGGCCACAGCGTCGTTCGACACCTGCGGCGAGTCGGTACGCATGTAGGTGATGAGACCGACCGTACCTTCCTCGCCGAGATCGACGCCTTCATACAGGCGCTGGGCGATCATCATGGCGCGCTTCACGCTGAAGCGCAGCTTGCGCGAAGCGTCCTGCTGGAACTTGCTGGTGGTAAATGGCGCTGCCGGACTGCGGCGGCGCTCGCGCTTGTCAACCGAGCGAACGCTCCAGTCGGCGGTCTCGATGGCAGCCTTTATTTTGGCCGCATCTTCAGCGTTCGTTACCGTGGTTTTTTCGTCGCCGATGCCGATGAACCGCGCCGCGAAAGTCGGCGGTTTGTCGGCATGCAGATCGGCGTCGATCGTCCAATACTCTTCTTTGACGAACGCTTTGATCTCGCGCTCGCGCTCGACGATCAGGCGCAAGGCCACGGTTTGCACGCGTCCGGCGGATATCCCCCGGCGCACTTTGTCCCACAGGAGCGGCGAAACCTGGTAGCCGACCAGCCGGTCGAGGACGCGCCGGGTCTGCTGCGCATCCACCAGATTGCTATCGATGTCACGCGGGTGGAGGAACGCCTCCTGCACCGCGCGCTTGGTAATCTCGTTGAAGGTGACCCGGCGGATGGCGATGGCGCCCTTTTTGCTCTTCTTCTTGCCATCAATGGAATCACCGCCGAGTTCTTCGGCGAGGTGAGCGGCAATGGCTTCGCCTTCGCGGTCGGGATCAGGCGCCAGATAGATGGCATTGGCGGTCTTCGCCAGCTTCTTCAGCCTGGCGACGACCTTCTCCTTGCCGGGAATGACCACGTACTCGGTCGCGAAGTTATCGTCGAGATCGACCCCGAGCGACTTCTTGGGCAAGTCTTTGATGTGCCCGAGCGAGGCTTCGACCTCATAGCCCGAGCCGAGATATTTTTGGATCGTCTTCGCTTTGGTGGGCGACTCGACGATGACTAAACCTTTTGACAATGGAACCTCAATAATTGCGAATTACGTTTACGAAGCTAGCACGGTTTCGCCCTTCGGCGAAACCAAGCTGTCGGCCGTCGGCCGTCAGCTATCAGCTAAAGCACAGGTGCTCAATACCTTGGCAGGACCGCGACGCACTGTACCGCCGCCCGCAACGACTATCGCATCACTGTGGATTCGCTTGAGCAGCGAGTTGAGCATACGCTTTACCCGGATCACATCGGCGTTGATGCCTTCATAGCTCGAGGGAGCGAGGAACCCAAGATCTCGCGCCAACAGGAGTTGATATTCCACTTCGCACGCTGAGCCGAATGCGATCTGAAGAAACCTGCCAAATTCGGCTTGGGTTCGCCCACATCCTTCCGCGAGATTCGTAGCGATCGACGAGGCCGCACGGCGGATTTGGCTCGATAGGCCAAACACTTCTGATTTCGGAAAGCTCTCCGTCAGACGGTATATGTCCAGCGTGATTCTGTGTGCCTTACTCCATACGTCGAGGTTCCTGAAGTCCTGCACAATCCCTCCTTTTGCGGCCTTGCAAGTTTGCTTGATAGCTGATGGCTTTCCCCGAGTCTAGCTGATTGCAGATAGCTAATGGCTGACGGCCTTCCGCGGTTTAAGCTCATAGCTGATAGCTGACAGCTGATAGCATGTGACGGCGCTAACGCGCCGTCACATCGTCCTCACAAAATACTTCCCCGGCATCTGCCGGATGCGTCCGCTCAGCTCCAGCTCGAAGAGGGCAGCAAAAATCTCAGACGATGAAAGGTACGAAGCCAGTCGTTCAACCAGTTGGTCGATATGAATCGATTCGTCTGCCCGCATCAGGGCATAAACCCTTTTCTCGCCCGGCGGCAACTGCTCCGCTGCAAACAGTGATGACGGAACGCCCTCCTCCGATGCAGGAGCCTCCGGCGGAGTAAGCGTCAAACGCACGTCGGCGGGTAGCGCTTCCCACACATCCTCCCAGGTGGCGACCAACGCAGCGCCCTGCTTTAATCAATGTGTTAGGACCCCAGGAAAGCTTATTGGTGACGTTGCCCGGCACCGCGAAGACCTCGCGACCTTGCTCCAACGCGCAGCGTGCCGTGACGCGAGTTCCGCTAAACTCGCCCGCTTCCAGCACCAAAACGCCGATCGAGATGCCGCTGATCAACCGATTGCGAATGGGGAAATTCTGCGGCGCTGGAAAGGTCCCCAGCGGAAACTCGCTCAGGAGGGCGCCGCCTGAGGTCAATATCTGATCGGTAATTTTGCGGTTCTCCGCGGGATAGACGACATCAATGCCGGTCCCCCAGATCGCGACGGTGTGACCGTGTGCCTGCAGGGCCCCACGATGGGCGGCTGTATCCACGCCGCGTGCCATCCCACTGAATATGATGAGTCCACGGGCCGCAAGGTCGCAGGCCAGGCGCTCTGCCATGCCTGTTCCGTAGGGAGTCGGATGCCTGGTTCCAACTACGGCAACCCCTGCTTTATCTATGACTTCCGCATTGCCCTTAAGGTAAATTGCGAGTGGCGGATCATAAATTTCCAGCAGCCGTCGGGGAAACTCGGCATCGCCGGGAACAATCACTTCAGCACCAAGTTCCCTAGCGTGGTCGAATTCGGCATTTGCCAGTTCCATCGACTTGCCCAACGCCAGACTTTGCGCCGCCGCGGCGGGCAGACCAGCCGCTTCCAGTTCGGTCAGTGACAGGCTGAATAACCGGTCTATGCCACCGTACATTTCGACTAACTTGCGCCCGCGTCCGGGGCCCACGCCGGGCGTCAACGACAAAGCCAGCCATTGCAGCTTGCGGGTTACTGCAAAATCGTGAGCACGGACCGGCACTTCAGTTTGCATAGCAATTCCCCCCGAGTGCGACAGAGATCCAGAAATCGACTGAACCACAGAGACACAGAGCTCACAGAGAAGAATTACAGAACTCTGTGCCCGTCTGTGCCTCTGTGGTGAATTGATTTTTCAGTGCGGCAGAGGTCTTCGCACATTCGGACAGTAACCAGCGGCCTGGTTACCGTCAAGGAAGCTTGTCACTCGTCCGGGTGAGGAGTTGATCTCAGCGTCGGCGCGGTCGTACCGGCTTTGCTAGACTCGAATGTTTATGGCTCCGCTGCGCATCTCCGCGATCTCTTTTCTGAACACCGCGCCCCTCATGTGGGACTTCGAGCACGGCGACGCGGGCCGCGATTTTGCGATCGAGTACACAATTCCCTCCGCATGCGCCGCCGCCCTGGCGGCAAACCAGGCTGATATCGGCATTATTCCGGCGTTCGCTTATGCAGAGATACCGGGGTTGGCAATCTTGCCGAACATTGCCATCGCCGCCAAAGATTCTGTCCGATCGATCCTGTTGATCAGCAAGAAACCTATCGAGCAGATCGAGACGGTTGCCACTGACACTTCCTCCCGCACCTCGGTGGCGCTGTTGCAGGTTTTGTTCGCGAAGTTTTTCGGAGGACAGCGACCGTTCACGCCGCACGCGCCGGATCTTGAGGCAATGCTGCGGAATCATGATGCGGCGCTGCTGATCGGAGACGCGGCCTTGCAGATAACCGTCGGCGAAGAATACTTCGTGTATGACCTGGCGCATCTTTGGCACGAGCGGACGGGCAAGCCGTTTGTCTTCGCTTTCTGGGCGATACGGCTCGATTCACTTGATCGAACCCCGCGCGATCTTGACCTGGTGAAAGTGTTTCAGCAGTCGCGAGACCACGGGCTGGAGCCGCCGAACCTTCGCACCATCGCTCGCGAGTGGTCCCCCAAGCTGAAGCTAAGCGAGAGCGACATTCATACCTATCTCACCGAGAACATTCATTACTATCTCGACCGCCAAAACCACGCGGGTTTACAACTCTTTCTGCAGTACTCCCAAGAGATCGGACTTATCGCGGCGAGCCCTGATCTGCGCTTCCTGGGGGCAGTGGCGTTTGGCAGTTCTCGCAGGTAGCGGGAAGGCGCTATTCGCTATTCGCTTTTCGTCAGTGGTGTGTCCCGGTAGAGCGGACCTTCAGGTCCGCGTCCAGGCTGACCCTACAAGAGTAGGCTTTCAGTCCGCTGCACCGCTGCGGACTGAAAGCCTCATCAAGAGAGCAGCCTTGACGCGGCGCTAGCGCCGCTCTACCCGACTTCGCGGATACATCGAATTGGGAATCTGCTTTAGCGAAAAGCGAAGAGCGAAAGGAGAAGGGCGCCACTTATCAGGGTAGCCATCTTTTCTGAACTTCCTCTGGACTTTCTGCTTCTAAGCAAATATCAGTTAAAGCAGCGCATTTCGAATCGAGGCCAATGCACCTGATTGCAGTAGTAGTCGTCCATAAAACGATCTGGCACGCGCTCCGCCGCCTAGGGGGGCCCGGCCTGATTGTGCTCGGACTGGTGGACAATTCCGCCATTCCGCTGCCGGGCAGCATGGACGCCCTTACTATTGTGCTCGCGGCCGCGCACAAGGAGCCTTGGTGGTACTACGCCATGATGGCCACCATCGGCTCTCTCATTGGCGGATACCTGACCTACCGGCTCGGCGATAAGGGCGGCAAAGAAACTCTGGAAAAGAAGGTCTCCAAGAAACGCGCCCAGAAGATCTATAACATTTTCGAGCGCTATGGATTCTGGTCGGTCGCCATCGGGGCAATAGCTCCTCCGCCGGTTCCCTTCGTTCCCTTTCTTCTTGCCGCCGGGGCCATGCATTATCCGCGAAAACATTTCCTGGCCGCCCTAACCCTGGGGCGTGGAGTACGCTATACGCTGCTGGCCTACCTGGGAACAATCTACGGACACCAAATCCTGCGTTTGCTGGGACGCTATTATGAGCCTTTGCTGTATGCCTTGATTGCTCTGGCAGTAGTTGGCGGGCTGGTGGGATTGTACTTCTGGTGGCGCTACCGGCGCCAAAGCAAGAATCGGAGTAAAACCAAGTCTGGCCGGCCTATGCGCAATGTTGCGTGACAGGCGGCTCCTGAACGATTAGCATTCGGCTGTCAGTTAAAGGAGGATTTCCCTTTGAAGCTCCGCCTAATCGCACTCTATCTGTCCTTATTGCTCGCGGTGTCTGCTTTGCCTTTATTCGCGCAGAGCGCAGCCTCCGGCGGTTCAGCTAGCAGCAAATCCACGCAGGCCAGCAAGCCGACCAGTTCCGCCACCTCCCCATCTCAGAAAATCGACATTAACAGCGCCACCAAGGACCAACTGGATGCACTGCCAGGAATCGGCAGCGCCTACGCGCAGAAAATTATCGATGGCCGTCCCTACAATTCCAAACGCGATCTGCTTACCCGCAAAATTGTTCCCCAGAGCACCTACGACGGAATACAGGAAAAGATCATCGCGCATCACGTGACTGGCACGAAGAGCAAGAGCAGTACGAGCGCGCCTCCAAAAACGCAATGAAAGGCAGCAGTCGGGTCGCCGATTGGCTGGCCTTTCCCTTTGGCCTCGGGATATAGATTATTCGAACTTCCAGCGCGTTACGCCTTTGGGGAACTGCTTCTCGGGCATGGCAAACACGGTCTTGGGGCGGACTTCGTAAACCGACCCCATCTTCGGATCGAGTTCCCAACCGTATTTCGCTTTGTAGTCGGTGAATGCTTGCTGCGGAATCTTGTCGTCGTCCAGCTTGCGTGCCACGCCCTCAACAATCACAGCTTCTTCCGCATTTTCAGTGCATACATTGCAGCTCGGATTCTGCTGCAGATTGCGGCCCTTGCGGCTGGTGGCGCTGGTGCTGAAGTAATACGCGCCGTCGAGCCAGATGCCCCAAACCACCATAGTGTGCGGCGCGCCATCAGGTCGTACCGTGGTCAGCCAGTAATTGTGCGACTTGCGGAGACGCTCGTGTGCCCACTCCCACGGCAAAGCGCCTTCCAGGGACTTTGGAACACCATACCCTGCCATGTGAGGACGTGAGGCCCGTGGTTCATTGCCGGCAATGCCATTCTTGTTCACGAGTCGCGTCCAGCAGCTCCGATTCTAATGCAGGAAAGCGCTTAGTATGCCCAGTACGGCCCCGTGCCGCCGGGACTGCTCATGTTCTCAATCCCGACAAACACGTTGCGTCCATAGAAGAACCCCAAGCCCCAGTCGAAGCTGCCAGGATTCGGCGAGCCCGCAGTGCTGAAAGCTGTATTACTTGTGGCGAAGATCGTATCGGCATCCTCTATGGTGAAATTAACCGTCCCAGGAGTGCCAACCGGATTGCCATTCACATCCTGGCCCTGATTCGTGGCCGACAGGTTGTCCGGCGAAGTGGTTGGACAATACCAGCCGGTTTGCACCATACACATCGGTATTCCGGTGGTGGTGCTGTCGAGGAAGAAAATTCCGTTCGTGCCGCTATCCAGGAAGCTCATAGGGTAGGGCGTTCCGCTGAACGTGGTGATGATACTTCCAACATTGGGCCCACTATCGGGCACGCTGTAAACCGTGGCGCTGCCTAATGCGTTGTTGGCCTGGGTGCCAATGCCAAAGATCAACGAGCCATTCACGCTGGGCGAACCGCCATTGGGCACGGCGGGCAATTGAACTAAGACTCCGTTGTTGTCGGATGCGAAGAATATGACGGGATTCGAAACCTGGTTGGCCAGCGCGACCGAGGTCTCATTGCATCCCGAAGCTGGACAATCGTAGTACATAGGCTGAAGCTGAAAGCCCGGCGTGCAGGCGACTCCACAGTCCTGCTGGAACAATCCCACGCCAAGTATGCCATTGGAGCCGAAGGCCATCAGGCTATTGCCCTCGTTTCCGTTTCCCATGGGAGGATTTTGGCTGACGCAGCTTTGTGGTGGCGCAGGTGAGCTCGACGAGGGAATAACCACATGCACTGCGGCCGCGGAAGCTTTTTCACCCGCCACGGTGATATCAGCCGTTGCTACCGAGCCCCAGGTGTAGCCGTCGAGAAACGCCAGACACTCATACAGCGGATTTCCGCTGGAGTCGTTGGCTTGCGGAAGGGCAAGATTCAGTTCGCCACCGCCCGCCGCGGACAATAAGCGCAAGCCGGACGATCCGGTATCGACGAGCACGTGATCGATGGTCTGGCAGGTGGCTGGTACCGGGTATGCATACCGTGACGGTGACGAATGCCTCGTTAATGGTGGTAAAACTCTGCGGTGCCGGACCCGCGTCGACCACGATGGGCTGCACGTTATTCGCCGGACGGTTCACCGTCACTGTGGCCGTCCCCGACTTAGTGGCGTCCTGCGTCGAGGTCGCGGTAATCGTCACCGGCAGCGTCACCACGCCTCCGGAGGGCGCGGTGAACAAGCCCGAGCTTGAGATGGTGCCGGCGCTCGCCGTCCAGTTCACGGCCGAACTGAAGCTGCCCGTTCCCGTCACCGTCGCGGAGCACTGGCTGGTTTGTCCATAGAGGATGGTTGAAGGCGAGCAAGTGGCAGTCACCGATGTGATCGACGACGTTGCTCCGCCGCTGCTACTGGCCGCAAGCCGCCATCCACAGCACCCCGGCAACCACAAGCAACCGGCCAAATGTTCTCACGCAGTCTTCTCCTTAGCGGATGTCGCTGGCTTTTACACTGTTGGGTAGCAGTTGCGGGATGTAGGCTATCCCATGAAAACTTCGCATGATGGCCGGTTTGCTGGAACACTAAGCCGGGCGTATCTGATGACCATCGGCGCGCGTCTTGCACGCGGCTGCTGCTGGGACGCGGCAGCCTGCTTTGCCTGCTGATAATACGGGCCCAATAGCTGCTGCAGATCGGGCGTAAACTGGCCCTCCCACGCTACTCCAAAAACAATTCCCGCGGGTGAGACGAACTCTCGTACCGTGGTTTGCATGGGAACCGTGATCTCATGCATGACATATGTCCCGTTGTCGGTGCTGCGAAGCGTTCCCTTCATTCGGGTTTGGTCGGTAAGGACCGAGGCGGCGCTATCGCCCAGAACCGCTTGTGCCGGAAACGGCATCGCCAAAAGCAGCGCGGCCGCCAGGATTCGTGCGCATATTGCCAGGTTGCATCCAGGCAAGTTCATGGAGTCACCGCCTCTGTTTCGCATTGACGAGTACCCTCGCTATAAACGCCATTTGCGCAGGATTGTTGCGCACGGGCTACCGCTAGCGTTGGATGTGCCCGCATCAGATCGAGGTTTTCCCCATCACAATAATTGACCACAATATCGATACGCGATGGATACGCGGCTTCCCTACCCGCTCTCTGCCCGGTTAGAATGTCACTGTGGGCTGTGATGCCTTATGTCTCTGACAAAAGCTGAAGCGCTCGAAATGTACCGCTCCGATGACCTGATTGGCATCGGGATGGAAGCCGACGCGGTGCGACGCAGATTGCATCCCGACGGCGTGGTGACATACATCATCGATCGCAATATCAATTACACCAACTTCTGCACTGAGTACTGCACCTTCTGCGCCTTCTACCGTCCGCTCAAGGGAAAGATGGCGAAGGAGGGCTACCTGCTCGACTTCGAAACGATTTACGACAAGGTGCGCGAGACGGTCGAGTTGGGCGGTACAGGCGTCCTGCTGCAGGGGGGTCTGCATCCCGACCTGAAGATCGAGTGGTATGAAGCCCTGCTGAGCGGCATGAAGCAGCGCTTCCCGCAAGTCCACCTGCATTGCTTCTCGGCGTCGGAGATCATCTGCATTGCCGAAGTCAGCGGCCTCAGCATCGAAGAGACCATCAAGCGCCTGCGCGACTCGGGACTCGACTCCATCCCCGGCGGCGGCGCCGAGATACTCGATGACGAAGTGCGCTACAAGATCGCGCGCTTAAAGTGCCTCACCAACGACTGGCTCAACGTGCATCGCACCGCGCACAAGCTGGGCATGAGGACGACGGCCACCATGATGTTCGGCGTCGGCGAAACCTACGAGCACCGCATCAATCACTTCCAGCACATCTACGACCTGCAGGAAGAAACTGGCGGCTTCACTGCGTTCATCCCGTGGTCATTCCAGCCGCAAAATACCGCGCTCGGCGGGCGTGGATGGGACGAAGCCACGGCCGTTGAATACCTGAAGACGCTCGGCCATCGCGCGCCTCTTCCTCACGAACTTCGAGAACGTGCAGTCGAGCTGGGTGACGCAGGGCCTGAAAGTCTGCCAGACGGGATTGCGTTTCGGAGGCAATGACGTCGGCTCGGTGATGATCGAGGAGAATGTGGTGCGCGCCGCCGGCGTGCGCAACTGCACCACCGAAGAGGAGCTGCGCCGTATCATCCGCGACGCCGGCTTCCGTCCCGCGCAAAGGGATACGCTGTACACCAAGTTCTTCCTGAACTAAAAGCTACCAAGCTAGCGAGAAACTCCGGTTGAGCCAAGACCCAGCCCGAAGGCCGAAAGAGGCGCTGAGCGCGATTTTGCACTGCCCACACCGGCCTCCGGCCTCAGGTTGGCGCTCCTCGGACAAGACCCAGAAAACGACCGGGTCACCCGCTGTGTGGCGAACACAATGGATAGCCGTCTGTAGCCAAATGGATAGTGTGTGCGGAACCGTGTGATTTAAATGATCGTGGCAATCCGGCCCACGCCGCTGTAAGCCATTGAAAGTGCTGCACGTGGCGAATCCGACTGCCAAGCGGTTGAACTGGCACACCCCTTGCAAGTATGCGAAAGCATCGCAGTCCATTCCAAAGGGAACAAGCAGCGTGCAAGGGAGGGTCTATGAAGCGCCACATCTCTGGAAAGAAGACACGGCCAAAGACGCAACGCCGAACTACCAAACGCAACTGGGTACAGTTCGTAATACAGAGCGTACTGCCGATAGCGGCGTGTCTCGCTACCATCGTTACGTTGGTCTGGCACGTTGATCAGGACAAAACAACGAATCAAGCGGCAATAGATTCGCAGTGGAGATCGGCTCTCGAGAACATTGACCCAAAGTCCGCCCACATTGGCGCACTGGAAATGGAGAGCTTTTTCGACGATCCAATCCATGGAAAGCTGGCTCACACGGCTGCGGCATCATTATTGAGTAAGATCGACGACGACAGCATGTTTGAAGTTTGTTTTGACGGATTTTTCGATAAGGCAACAAGCCACAGCGGCGATCCCAAACAGGAGCAAAGCGACCTCCGTCTGCTGGCAAAGCTGCTGACCTCACGACTAATAACGGACTACCAAGATGCCAAGGGAGAGGAGCAGGCAAAGGAATGCTCTCAAGGTGACCGCTCGTTGAAACAGTTCCTTAGTAGGCCCGAATGCTTCTACTCCAATGACGACTCAGAGCAGGAAGCAAAAGTCGCCAAAATAGAATTGGCAAAGGCAAAGTTGGACACGGTGACCAAGGAATTGAACGACTCCTGGTTAAGGCACGGATTGGACCCTGCCAACCAAGACTTGTCGGAGATCGTATTTTACACCTACACCTCGGACACGGTTAATTACAAAGGTCTGGACTTTACCAAAGCAAAGCTCGATAGGTCCGAATTTTACGGCAACTGCGACCTGAATCATGCCAAATTACCTAACCCAGAACTGAACCAATGCGATTCGCAAGTACTCGCATTGAAAGAGCCGTCTACCTCTGCCGTCGTCGAAGTATCGCCCTGACTCTTAGATGGGGCTGGAACCAAGAAATAAGTTCGTCGGTGCTCCACCCACGCCGGTTTTTGCTTGTGTGGGACAGACGGCCACCTATTTAAATGGCAAAGCGGAAAGGCGAAGCCCGTCCGCTCACGCCTGGCAGCCGACTTCACTGGCTGGGAGCAAGACCCGCACAAATTCGACGTCAGGTAGAGAATGTCATCAAGGCGCTGCGCACCGACGACGGCGCGAGAGAGAAACCACCTCAACCGAAACTGTAGGAAGCCCGCGCTACAATCGTGCCCATTGCTCCTGCGGACTCGAAAAGACGGGGTGTCCTGGCCAGCATCTGACGCAGTAGAGTGTCGCCGGCTCAGGGTTCCGTAAAACAAGCCTAACCCTGGACTCCGCCTTCGGCGTAGCCTGCCCTGAACGCAGCCGAAGGGTCCTGGGCTAACGGCAATTCCGCCCCTGTGGGGCTGTTTCCTTTGCGTAGCTAATCCGTTTGCCGCGCTTCCGCAAACTGATTACAGCGCGAGAGAGACATCACCGCAACCAAAGCTTTCGTCTCCCCTCTGCTGCTCGTTCGCAAAGCTAGACCAAACACCGGGCCCAAGTCCGGAACCCGCGGCCTCATTGTTTGCTAACAGCTAATAGCTAACGGCTCATAGCTAAGTGCTAAATGCTAACGCCTAATTGCTCTCAATACGTAAACGACTGCAGCGCCGAATTGGCTCCGCCAAGACCCGCCGCCAACACATACCCGGTTCGGGTGGTGGGATTCAGAGCGATGGTTGCTCCTCCGGGTCCGAGCTGAAAGTTGCGGAGCGACTCAACCAGGTTTCCGTTTTCGTCGTACACATGGATCTGGCCGGGCGACCCGGGAATCGGGTGGGTAATAAGAAATAGCCTGTGCACGGAATCGACAGCAACCGTTGCGCCTGAGTATTGCCCTATCAGCGGCAGATCGACAATAAAGCCCGTCCTCGTGGCTAAGTTATAAAACTCGGCGCTGTTGTCGGTTTCCGTTGTCGTACAGGCGATACCGGTAGTGGAGTCCACCGCCAGCCCATTCACGAATCCGAATCCACGACCACCGAACTGGGTGATGGCGCTGGTGGTGAGATTGACCAGAGTAATGACTGGGATAGTAAATGGAGCTCCCTGGGCTTGCGCCAGGACCGCCTGGTTGGTTGCGCTGTCATAGGCGAGCAGAGGGGGAACTCCGCCGGTAAAGATGGGGTTCTGGAGGTTTACGATCGGACCGAACGTGTTCGTCCCCACATTGGAGCCGAACACAAATCGGCCACAACACTCTTGCGTGGAGGCCATGACCGCGACGCCGGGCGCGCCTTGGTTTCCTTCCACATCCTCAAAAAGCTGGGTTTGGTCGTCAATAGGAGGCGTCCAGGCGCCGGTAAACCTGTTGCCCGTGAGCGGATTCATGACATTGTAGGTTCGGCTGGTAACGAAAAGCCCTTGCACGTGCTCCTGTTCGCGGAGGCCGATATGGCCCACATGGATGCCACCGGGGCCCCCTGCGCCGCCCGCACCGCCTGAGACTCCCACCACGCCGAGCGTGATGAAATCGTCATCGGTTTCGGTGATCATTTCAACCAGTGCGATGATCCGGCCAGTGACCTGATCAAAGGTCTCGGTCGCAATGGTGTACTTTCCATCCGGCAGCAACAGAGCTTCGCTCAGCAAACCTTCGGTACCGCCGTGATCAACGTCGTATCCGAAGATTTCGCCGCCGAGTAAGTCCTGTATCAGAATGCCTTGGCCTACAGACGGCCCCGATTGCCCGGTTTGCTCGACGGGCAACTTTTTGACTTTGGCGTATGCGGGCCGTTGGTCCGCCGCATCAACCAAGGAAGCTAGACTCAACAGGCCGAGAAGAGTCACCACAGCTGCGAGCCGACAGACGAAGAGGTTCTTCATACTCAAGCACTCCGTTCCTAAATTCCTAAGATAGATATCTCGAATACCGATGCGTCACTCAAGTTGCGATGAGGAGTCTCAAGAATATTAGGTTTGCGCGGATGCGCATTTGTCACGATTTTGTCACGGCGCTGTAAAAGCTTGGTTAGAGAAGCCGGGTGCCCGTTCGTCGAGAATCAGGCCGGGAGGACTGGCTAGAGGCCAAGGCCATCTCATAAATACGTGTGCCGTAGGGCTAAAGCCCTTTCCTTACCGGGCTGCTTACGACACGGGTGAAGCCGTGTCCTTTCAAAACCGATTTGTGAGATAGCTTATAGTTAGTGCTTCTTAACCGGCGGCCCATTGCCTTGCTGGCTTTGCATGGTTTCGCCTGGACGCAGCAAAGTTGGACGCGTCGACTGTGATGTGCCGGAAGAATCACTTTGTGGCTGCGAAGCGGGATCGGAAGCCGCTGGGTTGGAATTCGAAGCTCCGTTCTGGCCGGCTGCGGCTGTCGAAGAATTGCTATCCACCGTCGAACCGCCACCGGGCAGGCTTGCACTTGTTCCCGAGCCAGACGTCCTTAGGTGGTTGCGATGTTGAAGCTTGCGCCAGAATTCGCACTTGTCGGCGTACTCTCAGCATCTGCTTTGCTGAGGGTTGCGCCGCCTCCGGCTTTCGCGCCGCTGGCCTCCTTGGTGGCGGGCTCGGGATCAAACCTTACTTCCTCGTCCAACAACTGTTGCAACTCACTGTCATGCGGGGCGGCGAAAAACCAGGTCAGCACGTAGCCTTTTCGTTGGGTAATGGCCATTGCAATCGATAGCCGCCGCGACAGTTCATCATTAGGAACCTTGAATCCGACAACTCCGTGCAGCAAGAGAAAAACCTTGCCCTGAGAGGTGAACGCCCTGGCGTCGCGCATGTCGCGCAGAATCGGATGGGTGAGCCCGATCAGAAGCAAAAAATCGCGAGCGGCCTGCGCGTCGTTTGAGTTTGAAGGGAACTTGACGCCGGGGAAACACTCTGCCGAGATTGCTGACAGCGTTACCTCGCCAAAATCATCGTAGGGGATTTGACCATCCGGCCCGGGTCGCTTTGCCCAGACCGAAAACAGTGTGCGGCTGCATGCTTTCATCAGTTGGCGTTCGGCAACACCCGCGTCGGAGGGACCACCAAGCAGTCCATCCAACGCATCACGCGCGCGCGCGCGTTCGATGGCCGGCAACACCGCTCCTTCAGCTTCAGTAACCCATCCTGAAGGAACCTGGTAGCTGAGGCCAAGCACCGGATTGCGGTAAACGCCGCCCTCGATTTTGCCTGCATCAATATGGGTTCCTGGCGGATCAGCTTCCAACTGCGAAAGGCGATGTGAAGAGATCGCCGGCCCCTCGTACGGCTGAGCATCCGCTGTTATGTACTGGCGAACTTGCGCGGGCGCGAAAAACGCAATGTGTTGGAGAGATGACTCCAGGTCCTTCACCATGCTCTCGTTGCGCGCCCCCAGCAGCATGAGCACCACATAGCCGTCGAGATTGGCCCCGGCCAGCATGTGCTGATCAATCCCGCGACGGGTTTCGAAGAAGTAGAATTGGCGGCCGGCAAGCGTGGTCTTCGATAGTCCGCGGAGTTCCTCCACTCCTCTGTACAGTTCCTGGTCAAGCGCCTTGCGCAGCACAGCCTTCGCGTCCAATGCTCCCCTTCCCGCCGGCGGAAGAGCGGCGATCGAAACGGTTGCGTCGGCGGGCGCAGGACCACCCAGTTGCAATAATTGAATTCGCCCATCGGGGGCGACGGGCTCCGGAATCGGCAGCAGATGTGCGTCGGCGGGCAGATCCAAGGAGAAGCCGAAAAATTCGTTAGTGTAACGCGTGGAGGAAAGATAGGCTTGCTCGGGATAACGTGACTCAGCCGGAACCGCATTGGCTGTTGGGCCCGCGACAGACGAAGACGCTTGCCCGCTTAATAAGAACGGGCAAGCCAAGAGGCAACCGATTACTGCGGAAACTATTGCTGGCAAGCGCATCGGGTTCCGTTTGTTTTCATTGTTAGCCGTTCGCGGGCAAGAGTCAACGTAGGGGGCCGATAGTGCCTCAGTTTGGCCGTTATATCAATTCCGGCTATCTGCGGCGGCCTCGTCGGGTACAATCGAGCGCTTAGGGTGCTTTCGCGACCGTTAACTGCGGCCGGGAATACCCCTCTGCTATCTTTCTCACGGAGAACACAATCCTGATTGGCGCATTCAGTTTGATTTGCAGCCTGCTGGTCGATCCGCATGGGTTGCGCCACTACCTGAGATCTCATTTTCTCGATCCAACCTTTAAGGGTCTTTATCACGCCAACGCCTTCGACATGGCGTTGCTGATTCCTTATTTCGTAGTGCTGGTGCTGCTGGCGTTTTACGGCATGCATCGTTATCAACTGGTTTACCTGTACTACAAGCACCGCAAGAATAAAGTGACCGACCCGGCGTCGCACTTCGACGAACTACCCCGAGTCACCATCCAACTCCCGATTTTCAACGAGCAGTACGTCATTGACCGGCTGGTGGAGTGCGTCTGCAAGATGGAATATCCGCGCGACAAGCTGGCGATCCAGGTGCTCGACGATTCCACCGACGAAACCGTGGAGGTGGCACGGGCGGTAGTTGAGCGCTACGCCGCGATGGGCCATAACATCACCTATCACCATCGCACCAATCGCGAGGGCTTCAAGGCGGGTGCGCTTGACGCTGGCCTGAAAGTATCGACCAGCGAGTTCGTCGCCATCTTTGACGCCGATTTCACCCCGCAACCGGAATGGCTGATGCAGGTAATCCACCATTTCGCCGATCCGGAAATCGGAATGGTGCAAACCCGCTGGACGCACTTAAATCGCACCTACTCCTACCTAACCCAAGTCGAGGCCATCCTGCTCGATGGCCATTTCGTCCTCGAGCACGGCGGTCGTTCGCGCGCGGGAGTGTTCTTCAACTTCAACGGCACCGCCGGCATGTGGCGCCGCAAGGCGATCGACGACGCCGGAGGCTGGGAACACGATACCCTCACCGAAGACACCGATCTGAGCTACCGCTCGCAATTGAAAGGATGGAAGTTTCGCTACCTGCAGGACGTGGAATGCCCCGCCGAGTTGCCCATCGAGATGACGGCGTTTAAGACGCAGCAGGCGCGCTGGGCGAAGGGCCTGATCCAATGCGCCAAGAAAGACCTGCCGCAACTCCTGCGGGCGAATGTTTCGCGGCGCGAGAAGTGGGAAGCCTGGTATCACCTCACCGCCAACATCAGCTATCCGCTGATGATCGTGCTCAGCACGCTGCTGCTGCCGGCGATGATTATTCGCTTTTACCAGGGCTGGTTCCAGATGGTGTACATCGATCTGCCGCTGTTCCTGGCATCCACGTTTTCCATCTCGAGTTTCTATCTGGTTTCGCAAAAAGAACTGTTTCCCCGAACCTGGTATCGCACCATCTGGTATCTGCCGCCGCTGATGGCGCTGGGCATTGGACTCACGATCACCAACAGCAAAGCCGTCCTGGAGGCGCTCATCGGCCAGCAGAGCGCGTTTGTACGCACCCCGAAATACCGCGTGGTCAACAAGAGCGACAAAGCCGTAGCGGCGAAAAAGTATCGCAAACGTCTGGGCTGGGTGCCGTATATTGAGTTGCTGATTGGCACCTATTTTGCGTTGACCGTCTGGTACGCCGTCGCGAATGAAAACTACATCACGGTGCCGTTCTTGTTCCTGTTCGTCTTCGGATATTGGTACACCGGATTGATGTCGTTGCTACAGGGCCGCTTCGACAGCCTGGTGCGCGAGCGCGGCGAGGAGCACAGCGCCAAACCGTTTCCGGTGGGAGTATAGCGAGCTGTGCCTTGCTGCTAAGACCTGGGAAACATGTGACCGCGCTTTGAAGGGGCATGGCTTCAGCCATGCCGTTACGTGCGCGTGGGGGACGGGCTTCAGCCCCTGAGGGAACTCGCGCTTCGTCCTGACACTGAAGTCCCTCAGTGGCTAAAGCCAGCACGATTAGAGAGCTATATGGCACGGCTGAAGCCGTGCCCCTTCAAAGCGTCGTTCCTCAGTGAATAATGCGGCCTGGGGGCCGTTCGCGACGACAATTCAGAATCGCGATCCGGCGATGACTCTGCCGCGCTTTCCGACTACCTGTCTGAAGCCCGCGCACCCCTGATCAGGTTCCCAGCAATCGCGAAGCAGGGCATTGCACATGGAGCAACCGGCGGCCGTCGCATTCTTCAATTCAGGCTTCCCCGATCTGGTATCCTGAAGTCCTGTGGTGATTAAGTTATTTTTTACGCTTCTGATTCTGGGCACCGCAGCGCTCGTCATCGTGGCACTGGCTATCCATTTCCGCGTTAAGCGGCATCTCCGGCAGGAGCAGAGAGATGCCCAAGTCCGCGCCGTAATCGAAGACGCTGCGGAAAGCACCACCGAAAAGAAAACTTCATAGACGAGTTCGTCGCGAGGAAGAAATGCTAAAAGCTGCACTACATACCGACACAAGTGTTGCCGAATCGTCTTCCAGTTGGATTAAGCAGGCGGGCATCGTGATTGGCGCCAGCGCCGTCATCGCCGTCTGCGCCCGGCTGTTCTTACCTCTTCCCTTTACCCCGGTGCCCTTGACCCTGGCAAACTTCGGAGTGCTGTTGATCGGTCTCACCTTGGGCAGCCGGCGCGGGTTTGCCGCCGCTGCACTGTACCTTGGGTGGGGCGCCATGGGCTTGCCCGTGTTTAGTGGGGTCGGTCCGGGAGGCTTGGCGCAGATGTTCGGTCCCACGGGTGGTTACTTGTGGGCGTATCCGGTGGTCGCCTTTGTAGCAGGATGGATCGCCGAGCGCGGGCCAAGCGGATTTGTACGCAACGTGATGGCTGGCGTGATCGCTGAGGTGGTCCTGTTTGCCGGAGGACTGAGCTGGCTGGCGGCCATGACGCACAGCTGGCAACGCGCTGCATTTTTCGGCTTGTACCCGTTCCTGGTTGCGGAGCTTCTAAAAGTGACGGTCGCCGCCACGGCTGCACTTCGGTTGCGTCGCAGTTTGTGATCGCAATTGGCAGGGCTTATACAAATAGTGCGTGCCTGAACGTGCATGGTTGATCAGTTTCGGTAGCTTTGAAGGCGCACGGCTTCACAGCTTGCGCGAAAAAGTCGATTTTGGAGTGCCTTGAAGGGGCGCAGCTTTAGCTGCGCCGTTGGCGGGCGTGGAGGGTTGGGCTTCAGCCCCTGAGGGAATTCGCAGTTTATGTCCACAACAAAGTCACTCAATGGCTAAAGCCACGCCATGATGTTAGCGGCTTATGGCACGGCTGAAGCCGTGCCCCTTCAAAATGTGAGACCCTCATGAATAATGCAGCTTTAGGCCAGCACGACACGACCGGCGACCACTCTGGCATTACACCAGCGTCCCTTTTTCTATGACCCGCAATAACGCCAAGAACGTACGCGAAATCACGGTTGCACACAGTCCCGACTCCGACGATGCCTTCATGTTTTACGGCATGGCAACCAACAAGATTCGCATTCCGGGCGTGAAGTTCACCCACACGCTTTGCGATATCGAAACCCTGAATCGCAAAGCCATTGACGGCTTCTACGACATCACCGCGATTTCCTTTCACGCCTATCCGTACATCCAGGACAAATACGCCATCATGCCAAGCGGCGGAAGCGTCGGTGAGGGCTATGGCCCCATGATCGTGGCTTCGCGCAATATTCCGCTGGACGAGATTAAGGCTTGCAAAATCGCTGTGCCGGGGACCATGACCACCGCGTACTTGACGCTCAAGTTGTTCGCGCCCGATGTCGTGACCGAAACCGTTCCCTTCGACCAGATCATCCCCAAAGTTCTCGAGGGTAAGTACGAAGCCGGTCTGATCATTCACGAGGGCCAGCTCACCTTCAACCGCGAGGGCCTGCACCGCATCCTCGATATGGGCAAGTGGTGGCGCGATCAAACCGGGCTCCCGCTGCCGCTGGGTGGGAACGCTATCCGTCGCTCGCTGGGCCCGGAGATGATCAGTGCCTGCTGCAGCGCGCTGCGCGACAGCATTCAGTATGCTCTGGATAATCGCGAAGAAGCCCTGCAATACGCCATGCAGTTTGCGCGTGACTTGGATCCGCAGATGGCCGATAAATTTGTGGGCATGTACGTCAACGAGCGCACTCTCGACTACGGCAAGGATGGCCGCGCAGCGATCGTCAAGCTGCTGGAAATGGGCCACCAGGCCGGTATCATTCCGCAGCAGCCCAATGTCGAGTTCGTTGGCGATGCCGCAGTGCAAGCTACCAGCTAAATTCCGGGGCGCGCCAAAGCCGATGCGCACGATCCTTTCATGACTTCGCTTGCTTCCTCAGGAGGACAATTTTGATTCGCAGCGTGTTCTCTCTTCTCTTCGTCTCCGTTTTAATCCTGCCCGCTTTCGCGCAAAGCCAGCCCGCCGACCGCAGTTGGATCGCCACCAGCAACCACTACGCCAACATGCTGATCGAAGTGGTCTTCAAGTACCACCCCGAGGCGGGCACGCAGCAGGGCTTGAGCCAGTTTGACACCAAGGTTTCGCAGCCCACGCTGGCCAACGAGGACCAGGAGCGGCATGAAACCGAAGCCGTGCTGGCTAAGCTGAAGAGCGCGGCGGCGGAAAAGCAGCAGGAGGATGTCGCCGAGGACCTGCAAATCATGATCCGCCGGGTCAACCTCAACTTCAAGCGCCAGGACTTCCAGCGCGCCAACGAAGTGCCGTTCTACAACGCGAGCCAGATGGTCTTCGGCGGGCTTCAGGTATTGCTCGACGAGCAGACGCCCGCCGATCGCCGCGCGGCTGCTGTGGTTCGCATCCGCGAATATGCCGGATTGGAGCCCGGCTACACCGCGATCACCGAGATCCTGAAGCAGCGCACGACCGAGCAGATGGCCAAGCCGGGAGTCATTTATCCGGCGCGGGTTGAAATTGAAACCGAGATGGCGCGCAATTCCAATTATCTGGATGGAATCGCCGCGCTCATGCAGAAGTACAAGCTGACCGGATGGGAAGAGCCGTTTGCCAAGTTGAAGACGCAACTCACTGACTACGACGCATGGGTGAAGGCGACGGTGCTGCCCAAGGCGCGTAACGATTTTCGCCTGCCGCCTCAGCACTATGCGCTCGATATGCAAAACTACGGCATCGATATTCCTCCCGCGCAACTCGCCGCCATGGCCCATCAGGCTTTTACCGAGATTCAGGGAGAGATGAAGTCGGTTGCGCTCAAGATTGCGCAGCAGCGCAAGCTGCCGTCAAGCGATTATCGCGACGTGATCCGCGAATTGAAGAAGCAGCAGATCGTCGGCGACGCCATTCTCCCGTTTTACCAGGAGCGGCTGAAACAGATCGAGAAGATCATTGTCGACCAGCAAATCGTGACGCTGCCGGACCGGCCCGCCCGCATTCGTATCGCGACTGCGGCCGAGACCGCACAGCAGCCTGCGCCGCACATGGTGCCTCCACCGTTCATCCACAACACCGGACAGAAGGGCGAATTTGTCCTTCCGCTGAACATTCCGGCTGGGCCGGGACAGACCTCGACCGAGAAGTACGACGATTTCACCTACGACGCAGCCGCGTGGACGCTCACCGCGCACGAGGCGCGGCCAGGACATGAGTTGCAATTCGATTCCATGCTGGAGCACGGGGTATCGCTCGCACGCGTTCGCTACGCCTTCAACAGCACCAATGTCGAAGGCTGGGGACTGTATTCGGAATATCTCATCAAGCCATACATGCCGCTGGAAGGTCAGTTGGTCTCGCTGGATCTCAGGCTGCAACGTGCGGCGCGCGCTTTTCTTGATCCCGAGTTGCAGGCCGGCAAGATCACGCCGGCGGATGCCTTTCGCGTGCTGGAGCAGGATGTGGTGCTGTCGCATGCCTTTGCCGAGGAGGAGGTGGAACGCTTCACCTATCGCGCGCCTGGACAGGCGAACAGCTATTTCTACGGATTCACCAAGCTGATCGCTCTACGCGAGGATACCGAGAAAGCGCTGGGGCCTAAGTTCAACCAGAAGAACTTCCACGACTTCATCCTGGCGCAAGGTCTGTTGCCGCCCGACCTGATGCGCAAAGCGGTGATGGAAGACTTCGTTCCGGCGCAGAAGGGCAGCGTGACGCAATAATTGGCAGGTTTTGAAAAGCTCGGGGTTCCCGTTGCGGAGTTTAGCGAGTGGCGCGATGATATGTATCGCGCCGCTTCACTGCGGATAAAAGAATCGCTTGGGCCATTGCGGTCATTGAAAATGACCGCAATGGCCCAAGCCTCATAACGGGGAGCGGCTTGGACGCCAGCCTGAAGGCTGGCTCTACCCGTTCTACAGCAACTCTGAAACTGGCTTAGCCAAGCGCGTTGGCAGCGCAGCTAAGTTATTTCTTGTCGGCTCCCACAGGTTCCTTCTTCCCCATCTCGCTATAGCGACGTTGAATTTCCTCCGGCGAGACGTCCTCAACGTGGGTGGCAACCCACCATTGATTCCCCTGCGAATCCTCGACACCGCCGCTGCGATCGCCATACGCCTCATTCGTAGGTTCTCGCAACGACTTCGCGCCAGCCGCGACGGCACGCTTGTAGACCGCGTCCACGTCTTCGACATATAGGTAGAAGCCAGCTTGCTTTGGCGTCCACTGGTCGCGGGCCTGGCCAATCATTACCATCGAGGTGCCTAGGCGCACCTCGGCATGCCCGACCTTGCCCTTGTCGTCGGTATGACGGAAAGTTTCCTCTGCGCCAAAGGCCTGCTTCAGAAACTTGATCTGCGCCTCGGCATCTGCCACCGTCAAATAGGGGGTAACTGTTTGGTAGCCGTCTGGAATTGGTTTGACTGCCATAATTTTTCTCCTCACCAAATTAAATTACCGTTACCGGTATTGTGCCCGATTTTGGCATCCGGTGAGACGCGAGTATTGTAAAAATTTGACCTACGCAATCAGCGGAACGTGATTCAAATGCCGGGTGCGCTGCAGCAGATAGGTTGCCGGCGTGATTCCCGCGAACGACTGGAAGTCGTGGATGAAGTGCGCCTGGTCGTAGTACCCGCAATCGAGCGCCAGATCGACCCAGTCGATCTCATCGGCGCCGTGGGCAATCCGCACGACTCGTTGGAAGCGGCTTACGCGGCCGAAGACCTTGGGGGTGAGGCCAACCTGTTCCCCGAACAGTTGAATGAAACGGCGCTGACAGAATCCTGCTTGGTCCACAACTTCGGCGACCGACTGCCCAGCGCGGCGCAACTGCTGAATACCGAAACTCACGGCGGGATGTCGTTCCAGCGGCCTGACTAATTGTTCCAGCAGACAAGTCTCCAGGACGCGGAACCTCTCTTCGGGCGTGGGAGCTGCGAGCAAGCGCTCGCGCATCTCAGATGCTGCTGACCCCCAAAGCGCATCGAGCGCGATGGATTGGTCTACGAGCTCGCTGGCGGGCACGCGAAAGAACGGGAATGCCCCGCCGGGCCGAAAGTGTACGCCCATAGTCGCCATCTGGTCGCGCGTGTCGATAACGAAGTACTGGCTGCGCGGGCCCGAGACAATACAGCCCGGCGCGCTGCCGCAACGGTGGTAATCGTCGCGGTCGTAGAGATGAATCAGGTCCTGGTGAAGGTTAATGACCAGCTCCACCGTGCTGTCGGGCAGCAGGCGTTCCATCTGGTGAGCCGGTGCAGCCCCTTGCGATAGCCAGAGCTGATCGACAAAATCCGCCAGCGGCGGCCGCGGTCTGTATCTGAGGAGCTGCATGCCATGGCCTCGTTACGCTGGTTTGAACAGCCCTACGGTGTTGCCGTCGGGATCGGAAAGCCAGGAAAACTGGCCCTGCGGAATTGTGACGACCGGCAATAGCGCCTTGCCGCCCAGCGCAACCGCTTTGTCGAGATACGCCTGCACGTCGTCGACGTGCACGTACACCGTAAGGTAGTTAGTCGGTTCGTGGCCGAGCGCTGTAATGTGACCGTTGATTCCGGAGCCCGCGCCTGTGTCAATCATCGTGGCGGGACCGGCTTCCTGCGTGTTCCACTCGAACAGCTTGGAGAAAAACTCGGCGGTCCGCACTTTGTCGCAGCAACCGATTTCGAAATGCACAACGGGACGGCCCATGGTAGCTCCTCGCAGCAAGAATTTCTGCGATTTTACACAAGTTCCGAGTTTCGAATGCTACGTGGAGGGACTGTTCGGTAACCATACGCAATTCCTGGGTCCCGTAAAGGTAAGTTCAGTGCGCTAATGTAAGGATGAGGGCAGGTACCAAATGCACACGATCCTCGATCTCGATCTCGATGTTTTTTCTTTTCCACCCATCCATTGGCCCCAAACGAAAGGTCGACCGTTGGATCCATACCCTTGAAAATCTAAGGCTACCCGTGTCATCGACGGTTTCTATGCATTTGGTTCACTTCACCAGTCGCAAGGCATGAAGCATCGGCAGCGGGTTGGGCAACAGGTCGCCACTGGATTGTTCCTGCAGATGTTTGAAATTGCTTCTTCGAAATCACTAATCACAATCTTGGCTTGAAACTTGAAACTCGAAACCTGAAACTGTCCCTATGCGCTTGTTCATCAATGGTGACGAAAACAACTTTCCCGATTCCCTGTCGTTGGCACAACTGATCGAGCACCTAGGCATGAAGGGCGATCGCGTCGCAGTCGAACTCAATCGCGAGATCGTTTCGCGCGCGCAGTGGGCCGAGACGAATCTCACCGACGGTGATCACTTGGAAATCGTGCACTTCGTCGGCGGAGGATAAAGCCGTTTTGAGTTTCGGTGCTAGTCAGCCGACTCCCGAATGCCGATTGCAAAATGCCCTTCTCACTCGACACTTGAAACTCGAAACTTGAAACTCCGCTATTGTGAATTGCCGATGAACAGTGCTTTCACGCGGTTGACAATCGACGTTAACGATCACTAAACTCAAATGTTTACCCGCACTCACGCGAAAGTTTCTGAGTGCCTGCGCAATCATGCCGGACTTCTATTTTGTACGATATCTGCCTTTGCTGATTCACATCCTGGTTGCCGGAGGCGTGGCGGCGGCGATTGTCCTGCTCTCCTATTTCATCGGCCAGCACAAGTACAACAAAGCGAAGATGTCTCCCTACGAATGCGGCATGGAGCCCGTCGGCAACGCCCGCCAGCGCTTCACCGTGAAGTTCTATCTGGTGGCAATGCTGTTCATCCTGTTCGACGTGGAAGCTGTGTTCCTCTACCCCTGGGCGGTCGTGCAGGGCGATCTGAAATCCGCGGGCTTGGGCATGTTCTGGTTCTGGGAGATGCTGGTGTACATCGGCATCGTCCTGGCCGGGTACTGGTATTGCTGGAAGAAGGGCGTACTGGACTGGAACAAGCAGGGCAAGGCCGAGAGGATTTAAGGATGGCACTGGAGCCGGCAATCACCGACCTCGAGCAACTGAAAGACCGTCCTGAAGTAGCGCGTCTGCTGGCATGGAATGCCGGCGCGGTCACGGGCGCCAAGTTCGACCGCAACGAGCTCACCATCTGGGTTGACCGCACCTCGCTGCGCGAAGCTTGTCTGACGCTCAAGAACGATCCGCAGCTGCAATATAACGCATTGGCCGACATTACCTGCGTGGACTGGTATCCCAAAGATCCGCGTTTCGAGGTTGTGTATCAACTGTTTTCGATTCCCCACAAGAACTACCTGCGGCTGAAGGTAAAGGTCTCCGGCGGGGACGCCAGCCTGGACTCGCTGGTGCCCATCTGGCCGGGCGCGAATTTCTTCGAGCGCGAAGTCTTCGATCTGTTCGGCGTCCGCTTCGATCAGCATCCCAACCTGAAGCGCATCATGATGCCCGACGATTGGGAAGGCCATCCGCTGCGCAAAGATTATCCCGTCGAGGGCTACCGCTAATCATGGCCTATATGACTCCAACCCCGGTGCTGGATCCGTCCGACGACAAGACGATGGTCCTGAACATGGGTCCGCAGCATCCTTCTACCCACGGCGTGTTGCGGTTGCTGCTCGAGATTGACGGCGAGACCATCGTGCGCATGATGCCCGACATTGGGTATCTGCACACCGGCATCGAGAAAACTTGCGAAGCCAAGTTTTACCAGCAGGTCGTGCCCATGACCGACCGCATCGACTATCTCTGCCCCATGACCAACAACCTGGCGTATTGCCTGGCGGTGGAGAAGTTGCTGGGGCTGGAGATTCCGCCAAAAGCGCAGTGGATTCGCGTCATGTTGAACGAGCTGACGCGCATCAACTCGCATCTGGTGTGGCTGGGCACGCACGCCATGGACATCGGCGCCATGACGGTCTTCCTGTATTGCTTCCGCGAACGCGAAGACGTGCTGCGCCTGTTTGAAGCGGTTTCCGGGCAGCGCATGATGACCTCGTACTTCCGCATTGGCGGGCTGGCCCTGGAGCCGCCGCTCGGTTTTTTTGAGCGCGTCAAGAGCTTCAACGATCGCTTTCCTGCCAACATCGACGAGTACGAAAGCCTGTTGACCAGCAATCCCATCTGGACGGGACGCACCCAGGGCATCGCGCACCTCTCGGCGGAGGACGCCGTTGCTCTTTGCGCAACTGGGCCGACGCTGCGGGCCAGCGGCGTCGATGTCGATCTGCGCCGCGACAAGCCGTATAGCGGCTATGAGAAATTCCAGTTCAACGTTCCGGTGTCGAACGATGGCGATGTGTTTGCGCGGTACGTAGTGCGGGTGCAGGAGCTTCGCGAATCGCAGAAGATCGTAAAGCAGGCGCTGGAAGGCATCCCCGAAGGGCCCTGGAAGGCGGACGCTCCGAAGGTAGTGTTGCCCGATCGCGAGAAGATGAAGACGGAGATGGAAGCGCTCATCTATCACTTTAAGATTGTGACCGAGGGATTCACCGTGCCCGAAGGCGAAGTGTACATGCCGATCGAGTCGCCGCGTGGCGAAATGGGCTACTACGTGGTGAGTGATGGCACCGCCAAGCCGTACCGCGTGCACATGCGTTCTCCATCGTTCGCGAATTTGCAGACATTGCGCAAGATGTGTGAAGGCCGCCTGATCGCCGACGTGGTCGCCGCCATCGGCAGCATCGATATCGTGCTGGGGGATTGCGACAGATAAGCAACCAGCAATTAGCAGCTAGCAATTAGCTCAAACACTTTCGGGCAAACGCTAGGCACTAAATGCTAATTGCTAGTTGCTAGTTGCTGGAAAATGAAATTCTCCGACCAACTCGAACAGCGCTTCTCCACCATGGTCACGCATTATCCGACCAGGCGCTCCGTGCTGGTCCCGATGCTGCTCTACATCCAGGATGAAATCGGCGCGCTCACGGACGAGGCCATCCACGAGATCGCGGCGCGCACGGAATTGTCGGACCTGGAAGTGCGCAATGTCATCAGCTATTACTCGATGCTGCGCACGCGTCCAATCGGCAAGTACAACCTGCAGGTGTGCACCAATGTGAGCTGTCTGTTGCGAGGGGCGGACGACATCTTCGAGCATTGCAAGAAGAAGCTGGGCGTCGGCAACAAGGAATCTACGCCCGACGGATTGTTCCATCTGGAGGAGGTCGAGTGCATCGGTGCCTGCTCGTGGGCGCCGGCGTTGATGATGAATTACGAGTTTCACGAGAACCTGACGCCCGCCAAAATTGACGAGCTGATTGACGGGCTGAAGAAGAAGGAAGAGCAGTAGGACGTGGCCCTAAGCCATTAGCTTTTAGCTCTTAGCGAGCCGGTCTTTATTGCTAATAGCTTGGAGCTAAGAGCTAACAGCGCAGGGCGAAAAGCTGGCATCGCGCACATATTTGAATGGCGTACTTAGTTTCCCATCCCGATGAAGTAAAAGTCGTCTCCAAGCGATTTGGCCTGGGCGCGACCTCGCTCGACCGCTATCTCGAGCTTGACGGCTATAAAGCAATGCAGAAGGCGCTCACCATGCAGCCGGATGCCATCATCAACGAGGTGAAGACGTCGAACTTGCGAGGCCGTGGCGGAGCGGGTTTCCCCACAGGGCTGAAGTGGTCGTTCGTACCTAAGCAGTCGGCGAAGCCGAAGTACGTGCTATGCAACGGTGACGAGAGCGAACCCGGTACTTGTAAAGATCGCCTCATCTTCGAACAGGATCCCCATGCTGTCATCGAAGGCGTAATGATCGCGGCGCTTGCCGTCGGCGCCAAGTCCGGCTACATCTATTTGCGTGGCGAGTACCGCTACCTGCTCGAGATCATGGAGAAAGCGGTAGCGGACGCGTACGCGCGCGGCTTCATCGGCAAGAACATCTTCGGCTCGGGCGTCGATCTCGACATCTTCACTCATTCTGGCGCGGGCGCCTACGAAGTTGGCGAAGAGTCGGCGCTGATGGAGTCGCTCGAAGGCAAGCGCGGCATACCGCGCATTCGTCCTCCATTTCCGGCGGTCGTCGGATTGTGGGGCGGGCCGACCGTGATCAACAATGCCGAGACGTTGGCCAGCGTGCCGCACATTATTCTCGGTGGTGGTGAATGGTTCTCCAACCTGGGCACCCCGCGAAACGGCGGCACGCGCCTGTTCTGCATGAGCGGCGAACTGGAAAAGCCCGGCGTTTACGAGCTGCCCATGGGCTACAACCTGAAGAAGATGATCTATGACGTCTCGGGCGGCATGATCAAAGGCAAGAGTTTGAAGGGCGTGGTGCCGGGCGGATCGTCGGTGCAGATTCTTACGGCCGACGAAATCGATGTCGCTATGGACTTCGACTCAATGATGAAGGCGGGCTCGATGCTCGGCTCGGGCGGCGTGATCGTGCTCGACGACCAGATGTGCATTGTGAAATTTGCGCTGCGAGTCACCAAGTTCTACCAGCACGAGAGCTGCGGATGGTGCATCCCCTGCCGCGAAGGTACCGACTGGATGAAGAAGACGCTGACGCGCTTTCATTCCGGCGGCGGTGTGGCCAAGGACATCGACAATTTGAGGTACCTGGCGGAGAACATGTTGGGACGCACGTTCTGTCCGCTGGGTGACGCGGCGGCGATGCCAATCATTTCGTACATCCAGAAGTTTCGTAAGGAATTCGAAGAGCACCTCGATGGCAAGCCGTGTCCGTTCGAGAAGGTGGCGGAAGCGGCGGCAATGGCGTGAAAGGGCTGTTAGCTCTTAGCTCGTGGCAAGCGAACCATAGAACAAAAGGGAGTCCTTGGCCGTGGCTACCAAGAAGCCTCAAAATGATGACGAGAAAAGAAAGGCAAAAGGCGTAACACCTCGCGTCGTGGTGGCGGAACTAGAACGGGCCGAAGAGGCTAAAGCATACCGATCTGGCCTGACGTTTGCGTCACAAAAAATGCAGTCCCGCTTGCGGGACGAAAAATCATAGCCCAGCGCTTCAGCGCTGGGTGAGCGTCAATAAATCCGAGTCCCTTCAGGGACGACAGAAAAACAGGAGTCTCGCGACTCGGACTGCGGTCCTCGCCCGGGATGGACAGATTGGGTAAGTCATAAAGGAGAGCAGCTAGGATATAGGGGTCCTTCGACTCCGCATTCGCAAAAAACGGCGAATGCTCCGCTCAGGATGACAAGATTGTTGGCTAGCAACTGATAGCTGACGGCTGATAGCTGACAGCCACTAGCGAAAGGCGAAGAGCGAATAGCGGTTCCCATGGCTGATGTGACCCTTACTGTCGACGGCAAGAAACTCACGGTTCCCGCGGGGACGCTCCTCATTGAGGCCTGCAAGAGCACGGGCATCGAGGTGCCGTCTTTCTGCTATTACCCCGGCCTGTCGCTGCAGGGCGCTTGCCGCATGTGCCTGGTGGAAGTCGAGAAGATGCCCAAGCTGCAGACCGCGTGCACCACGCCGGTCGCCGAGGGCATGGTGGTCACCACCGAGAGCGACAAGATCAAGCAGGCGCGCAAGTCGATGATCGAGATGCTGCTCGCCAACCATCCGCTCGACTGCCCGGTGTGCGACGCCGGCGGCGAATGCGAACTGCAGGACATGACCTTCAAGTACGGTGCTGCCGAATCGAAGTTCATGGACATGAAGAACCATCGCGACGAGCAGCAATGGTCGCCGGTGGTGTACTTCGATCGTCCGCGATGCATTCTGTGCTATCGCTGCATTCGGGTTTGCGGCGAAGGCATGGATGTCTGGGCGCTGGGCATTCAGAACCGCGGCACCAGCTCGATCATCGCCCCCAATAAAGAAGATCACCTGGAGTGCGAAGAGTGCGGCATGTGCATTGACATCTGCCCGGTCGGCGCGCTCACCTCCGGTGCTTATCGTTACAAGACGCGGCCCTGGGAGATGAAGCACGTCGGCACCGTCTGCACCCATTGCGGCGACGGCTGTAAGACTACGCTGGGTGTGCGCCGGGCCGACACTGGCATGGAGATTGTGCGCGGTGATAATCGCGACAAGAGCGGCATTAACGGCGACTTTCTCTGCATCAAGGGGCGATACGCCTTCGACTTCGCCAACAACGGCGACCGCATCCAGCAGCCGCTCATCAAGCACGAAGGCAAATTCGTTGCTGCGACCTGGGAACAAGCGCTCGAACGGATCGCTTCACGCTTCAAGGAAGTGCTAGCGCAGCGATGGCCCGAGCGCCGTCGGCGTGATCGGCTCCAACCGTACCAGCAATGAAGAAAATTACCTGCTGCAAAAGTTCGCGCGGCTGGTGCTGGGCACTAACAACATTGATCACCATCGCACCGCCGACTTCCCTGCCTTCGCTTCAGCGCTGGCCGGCAAGTCAAATGCAACTGCTTCCATGCGTGACGTTTTCTTCGCGCCTGCGATTCTATTGATCGGCAACGATCCTACCGAGCAGCATCCCTTGCTGGCCTGGCAGATCCGTACGAACGTCCGCCTGCATCATGCCAAGTTTTACCTGGCGAATTCCTATCCGATAAAGCTGCGCCGTCAGGCAACCGCATTCGCGCAGATCGCACCGGGATCCGAAGGCAGCCTGGTGCAGTTTCTTGCCGGTAACGACGCAGCCGCGGACGGCATCGTCACGCCGCAATTCTCGCGCGAAGCGCTGTCGCAGCTGCGGGACGCGCTGAAGAACGAGAAGGACCTCGTCGTTATCTTCGGCTCGGAGTTGCGCGGCAACGACGTCACAGCGCTGATCAACTTGGGTTTGGCGCAGGGCGCAAAGTTCATTTGCCTGGGCGATTACGCCAACTCGCGCGGCGCGGCCGACATGGGCCTGTATCCCGACATGCTGCCGGGCTACGCCCCCGTTTCCAGCGCGACCAGCTTCCACGAAGATTGGGTGGATGAGATTCCCGCTTCGCCCGGCTTGAACCTCCTGCAAATGATGGACGCAGCCAAGGACGGCAAGCTGAAGGCGCTGTACGTCGTCGGCTCCAATCCAGTCGCACGCTACAACGTCGATCCCTTCGCGCTGTCCAAGGCCTTCGTCGTGGTGCAGGACATGTTCCTTACCGAGACAGCCAGCATCGCCGATGTGGTACTGCCGGTCGCGAATGCCTACGAAAAAGGTGGGACCTTCACCAACACCTGCGGTGACGTGCAGATGCTGAAGAAAGCCGGCGAGTTTGCGGGAGTGCGCAACGATTTTGAGTGCATCGTGCGCATCGCCGATCGCATGGGATATGACGTGCAAAAGCTGGTGCCGTTTGGCGGCGGAGGCACGCGTGCCGACATGGGCCAGACCCGCGGTGCGCAATCGGGCGAAGCCGACCGGCACGCGGTGTGGCTCGCCGAGCACAATTTGGAGCCTAAGATGAGCCCCTACGATCCCACCGCTATGCTGGATGAAATTCAGCGGCTGGTTCCGGGATACGACATTTCGCGGCTCGGCCTGCTCAGCGGCCAAGATGAGCACACGCAATTAGTGCAGATCGCCGGCGCCACCGGCACGGGACATCCGGAATTGGTGCTGCCGTCAAACGACACACTGTTCACTTCGGGCACGCTGGGCCGCTATTCCCCAACCTTGAACACCGTGATGGAGCGCTATAGTACGTCGCCGCCTGATCTGGAGATTCCGGCAGACTACGACCCGTCGGCGAGGCAAGGGAGCTGAGTTAGTGGATAGTGAATAGTGGATAGTGGGTAGTTTCAAAGTTTCGAGTTTCAAGATGGCTGCGCAGAGACGGCGAAAGCAGGTCCCTCGACTCGGACTGAAGTCCTCGCTCGGGATGACAGCATGGGTTTTACTAATCGCTTGGGATGACACGGATGATTCGAGGCGGCAGCTGAATTAACAGAGCGGGTGGGTAGAGAGTATAGGGGTCCTTCGACTCCGCATTCGCAAACGCGGCGAATGCTCCGCTCAGGATGACAACTCTGCTCTTCCGGCGAATCGCGAAACTTACTGACGGCTGAGCCGAGAGCTGATAGCTTCATGGGCATTGGAACATACATCCTGGTTTCGCTGATCAAGATCGCGCTTGCGCTCTTTGTGCTGCTGACCGCCGTCGCGTACACCACGTTGCTGGAGCGCAAAGTGGTTGGTCACATACAGAACCGGTGGGGACCGTCGCGGGTAGGGCCGTTCGGCATCTGGCAGCCGCTCGCTGACGGCTTAAAGTTTATCTTTAAGGAAGACATCACACCACCCTTTGCTAATAAGCCTTTGTACATGCTGGCTCCAGTCATCGCCTTGACTACGGCGCTGACCTCGATCGCGGTAATTCCCATTGGCCCCTGGATCGAAGTGGGTGGCATCAACACTCCACTGCAGATCGCCGACGTCAACATTGGGCTGCTGATCATTTTGGGCGTCACCTCGGTCGGCGTGTATGGAGTTGCGTTGGCGGGATGGTCGTCGAACAGCAAGTACTCGATGCTCGGCGGCTTGCGCGCCTCGGCGCAGATGGTGAGCTACGAGATTGCGCTCGGCCTGTCGCTGATCGGCATACTCATCTACACGGGCAGCTTCAGCCTGCGCGCTATCGTCGATTCGCAAGCCGGCACCTGGCTCGGCTTCATTCCTAAATGGAATTTGTTCCGGGGACAGTTTGTCGCCTTCTTTATTTACATCATGGCAGCGTACGCGGAGACTAACCGCATCCCCTTCGACCTGCCGGAGGCGGAGACCGAACTGGTCGCCGGATACCACACCGAGTACAGCTCGATGAAGTTCGCCATGTTTTTCATGGCTGAGTACGCGAACATGTTTACGGTCGCCTGCCTGGCCTCTGTTCTGTTCCTGGGTGGATGGTCTGGCCCGGTCTTCGGGCCACCGATTCTGCGGTCGTTGATACCGGTGTTTTGGTTTGCCTTGCGCGTGTTTGTCTTCATGTTTATTTACATCTGGGTCCGCGGCACGTTGCCGCGTTTCCGCTATGACCAGCTCATGGCCTTCGGCTGGAAGTTTCTTCTGCCGCTGGCCATTGCGAATATTGTCGTCACCAGCCTGGTCGTGGCGCTGAAGTAGGCAGCAATTAGCAATTAGCAATTAGCAATTAGCAATTAGCAATTAGCAATTAGCAATTAGCAATTAGCAATTAGCAATTAGCAATTAGCAATTAGCAATTAGCAATTAGCAATTAGCGGATTGCGGTTTCAGGTCGAGAAGTTCCGGGATTTCACGGTTGGGGTTGTTTTTGCTAAGTGCTAAATGCTAATTGCTCGTTGCTATTCTTAACGGATCACCATGCTAGCCCTGATTCTCTTCTTCATCTTCGCGGCGCTGTGCGTAGGAGGAGCGATCAACCTTCTGGTGCAGAAGCACCCCATCAACAGCGCTCTGTCGCTGATCGTGGTGATGGGTTCGCTGGCCCTGTTGTACCTGCTGCTCGGCGCTGAATTCGTCGCTGCCGTGCAGGTCATTGTTTATGCCGGCGCGGTGATGGTGCTGTTTGTCTTCGTCATCATGCTGCTGAACGCGGGCGTGGAAGAGCGCACCGAGCATGCCAGCCGTGTCGCCATGGTGCTGGGTGTTCCGGGGCTCATTATTGGAGTGGGCATTGCAGTCTGGGTGGTCAGCCATCTTGCCGGACTGGACCGCATCGCCATAGGCGGCCCCATGGTGATGAATGGCACCGACGTGTTCGGCAATCCCCAGGCGGTCGGGCATCTACTGTTCCGCAACTTCCTGCTGCCCTTCGAAGTGACGTCGGTGCTGATCCTGATCGCCATCATGGGCGCCGTGGTGCTGGCGCGGAGGGAGGAGTAAATGGTCCCTCTCTCCTATTACCTGGTATTGAGCGCGATCCTGTTTGCCTGTGGAGTTGCCGGCTTCCTGATCAAGCGCAACATCATCACTATTTTCCTGTCGATTGAGTTGATGCTGAACGGCGTCAATCTTTCCTTCGTGGCCTTCGCCGCGCAGCTGAAGTCGCTTGACGGCCACATTTTCGTCTTCTTCGTGATGGTGGTGGCTGCCGCAGAGGCGGCCGTCGGACTGGCCATCATCATCTCCGTGTTCCGTACCCGCGAGACCCTGAATGTGGATCGCGTGAACCTGCTGAAGCTGTAGAAGGACGCTTTTCGCCCTTCGCTTTTTGCCAGAGGTGGCACGCGAACGGTATTTGCGAAGAGCGAAAGGCGAAGAGCGAAGAGCAACCTATGCACTTGTGGATCATTCCGTTACTGCCGCTGGCCGGCGCCGCCATCAATGGGCTGTTGGGCAAGCGCTTCTCCAGGGGACTGGTGAGCGCCATCGCCCTGGGCTCCACGGCAGCTTGCGTTTGCCATGGCCTTGTGGGTGGCCGCGCAGTTCGCCGGATTGCCGCCCGACCAGATTCCGCACATCGAGCGCTATGCCACTTGGCTGAGCGCGGGCTCGTTCTCGGCGGACTTCGGCATTTATCTCGACCAGCTCTCGCTGGTGATGATGCTGGTGGTCACCGGTGTCGGTTTTCTCATCCACGTTTATTCCGTCGGCTACATGGAGCATGAAGGCGGCTACTACCGCTATTTTGCCTACCTCAATCTGTTCATGTTCTTCATGCTCACGCTGGTAATGGCGAACAACTATCTGCTGATGTTCGTGGGCTGGGAAGGTGTGGGCCTGGCGTCGTACCTGCTGATCGGATTCTGGTTCCTGAAGAAGTCGGCGGCGGATGCGGGCAAGAAAGCCTTCATCACCAACCGCGTCGGCGATTTCGGATTCCTGATTGCGCTGTTCCTGTTGATCAAGCACTTCGGCACGCTGCAGTACGAGGGCCTGTGGCCGCTGATCAGCCAGTACCCGGCCGAGACCGCTGGCGCTGGCTTGTTGACCGCGATTGGCCTCCTCATGCTGGTGGGCGCAACCGGTAAGTCCGCGCAGATTCCGCTGTATGTCTGGCTGCCGGACGCGATGGAAGGTCCCACTCCGGTTTCGGCCCTGATCCACGCCGCGACCATGGTGACCGCCGGCGTGTACATGGTCGCCCGCTCGCACCTGGTGTTTAATCGCGCGCCCGACGCGCAGATGGCGGTTGCAATCATCGGCACACTGACCGCGATCTTTGCGGCGTCGATCGGCATCGTGCAGACCGACATTAAGAAGGTGCTCGCGTATTCCACCATCTCCCAGCTCGGCTATATGTTCATGGCTTGCGGAGTGTTGGACTACGTTGGAGGAATGTTTCACCTGGTGACCCATGCCTTCTTCAAGGGGCTACTGTTTCTTGCGGCGGGCTCGGTGATCCACGGCCTGGGCGGCGAGCAAGACATGCGCAACATGGGTGGCCTGCGCAAATATCTTCCGTACACCTTCTGGAGCATGACCATCGCGACGTTTGCGATCGCCGGCATACCGCCGTTCGCCGGCTTTTTCTCCAAGGACCGGATTCTGTGGTCGGCCTGGAGCGGCGGCTATCACACTCTGTGGCTGATCGGCGTGATTACCGCGGGCATGACCTCGTTCTATATGTTCCGGCTGTGGTTCCTAACGTTCTTTGGCGAGTATCGCGGGCCGAATCCTGAGACGGCCGGTCATGGACATGACGCAGATGCGCAGCATGCCGGACACACCGGTGCGGTTCATGACGCGCAAGATGCGCACGCTGCTGGCGGCAGCCACGGAAACGGCGCTCCCCACGAGAGCCCGTGGGTGATGGTCATTCCACTGATGATTCTTGCGCTGCTGTCATTCGTTGGCGGATGGATCGGTGTTCCCCACTCACTCAAGGGTTCCGACCACTTTGATGCCTTCCTTTCGCCGGTCTTTCACGCGACGGCGACAGCCGCCGAGGGAGCCGAGGCGCAGGGTGAATCCTCCACCGAGTTGGCGTTCACTGCCGTCTCTGTCGCGATCGCATTGCTCGGATTCTTGACCGCATGGTGGCTCTATTACAAGCGGCCCGAGTTGCCCGCGAAGATGGCGAAGGCTGCCGGCGGGCTCTATACCTTTGTGCTCGACAAATACAAAGTGGACGAGCTCTACGGAGCGGTAATCATACAGCCGCTGATCGCGCTTTCCTCCAATGTCTTCTGGAAAGGCATCGATCGCGGCCTGATTGACGGCGCAGTGGACGGCGGCGCCGCGGGTGCGCGTGAAGTCTCCGACGAAATGCGCCAAATGCAATCTGGGAATATCCGCTCCTACGCGGGTTGGGTCGCCGTCGGAGCTGCCGCGGTCATCGCCTTCATGGTGTGGAGGGGTGTGCGATGAATTTCATCAATAACAACATCCTCACCATCGTTGTGTTTCTGCCGCTCGCGGGGGCGATCTTGCTGGTTTTCTTCCCGCGCCGCCATCGCGATATTCGCTGGTTCGCCCTCGCGGTGTCGCTCATCTCGTTGCTCGCCTCGCTGCATCTGCCGTGGTATTTCGTGCGCGGGCAAAGCGGCTTCCAGTTCGAGCAGAACATCCCGTGGATCGCGCACCCCAATATTCATTACCATCTCGGAATCGACGGCATCTCCATGTGGCTGGTCATCCTGACGACTTTCCTGATGCCCATGTGCGTGCTGATTTCGTGGAAGTCGATCGACGACCGGGTGAAGGAATTCTTCATCCTGATGCTGGTACTCGAAACCGCGATGATCGGCGTCTTCGTCGCCCTCGATCTCTTTCTCTTCTACTTCTTCTGGGAAGCCACGCTCATTCCCATGGCGCTGATCATTGGTATGTACGGACACGGGCGAAAGATTTACGCCTCCGTGAAGTTCTTCCTGTACACCATGATTGCGTCAGTGTTTATGCTGGCGGCGGTGATCTGGCTGTATGCCAGGACCGGAACGTTTGATTTTGTCGACATCCAAAGCAAGATTCAGTCTGGACAGGTGCCAGGATTCGAACACGCAGCACTCTGGTTGTTCCTTGGCTTCTTCGTGGCCTTCGCGGTGAAGGTGCCACTGTTCCCGTTACACACCTGGCTGCCCGACGCGCACGTCGAAGCTCCGACGGCGGGTTCGGTATTGCTGGCAGGCGTGCTGTTGAAGATGGGCACCTACGGCTTGTTGCGCTTCAATCTCGGACTCTTCCCCGACCAAGCCCGCCGCAACGCTCCGTGGATTATTGCGCTCGCGATCATCGGCATTATTTATGGCGCGCTGGTGGCGATGGTTCAGCCCAACATCAAGCGGCTGGTCGCCTACACCTCGGTCAGCCACCTTGGGTTTGTCGTGCTGGGCATCTTCAGCTTCACTCAGCTCGGAATGGATGGCGCGGTGTTCCAAATGCTGAGCCACGGCATCTCCACCGGAGCGCTGTTCATGCTGCTGGGCATGATCTACGATCGCCGCCACACCTACGACATCGGCGAATACGGAGGCCTGGCGACACCGATGCCTGTTTACGCGACGTTCTTCGCCTTCATCATGCTGTCGTCGGTAGGATTGCCGCTGCTGAATGGCTTCATCGGCGAATTTATGGTGCTGAGCGGTGCCTTCCAGGCGAAGCAGCTTTACGGCATTCTGGCGGCAACCGGCGTCATCTGGAGCGCATGCTATCTGTTGTGGATGTATCAGCGCGTCTTCTACGGAAACGTCACCAATCCCGGTCAACAATTCGTTGCGCGACATAGACGCCCGCGAGCGCGTGTCGTTGTGGCCGCTGGCTATTGCGGCGCTGGTCATGGGAGTTGCTCCCATGCTCTGGCTGCACTCGATTGATCCGGCAGTCGCCGCGACCCTGAGGCAGTTCTCCAGCGTTGTGCAGGCGCACGCAACCCATGCGCCGGGATCTTTCTTGCACGCCGACGTTGCGCGTAACGGAATGGAGGCTCTACTGCAGGTGATCGGACGATGATTCCGGCCGTCGACTACATTCGCATCCTCCCCGAAGTGGTGCTAAGCATCTTCGGCATCATCGTCATGATGGCGGACCCGCTTCTTCCCGAGCAGGGGTCGAAAAAGCCACTGGGCATTGTGGCGCTGGTGGGCACACTCGCCGCGCTGGCTGCGACCGCCTATCAGACGGGCTTTTACGGCGAAGCCTTCTACCACATGGTCAGAGTCGACACCTTCAGCGTCTTCTTTCATGTGGTTGTGCTGATGATCTCGCTGGTCGTCATTCTCGCGTCCTATGACTACCTCGATGTGCAGAGCATCCGTGCGGGCGGCGAGTATTACGCCCTCATTCTCTTCGGTACCGTCGGCATGATGCTGATGTCGTCCGCCGTCGAACTGGTGCTGATCTTCATCGCGCTGGAAATTTCTTCGATCTCGACTTACATTCTGGCCGGCATGCGCCGCCGCGCCGCCGAGAGCGCCGAGGCGTCTCTGAAGTATTTCCTGCTCGGCTCTTTTGCCACTGCGTTTTTCCTTTACGGTGTGGCCATGATCTACGGCGCCACCGGAACCACCAACATCTACAACATTGCGAACTTCCTGCATACCCAGCAGTCCACCCTCGCGTACCTCGCAGTGGGACTCATGTTCGTCGGACTGGGCTTCAAAGTGGCGTCGGCGCCGTTCCATGTCTGGACGCCCGACGTTTATGAGGGTTCGCCAGCGCCGGTGGTCGCGCTCATGTCCACCGGCCCGAAGGCGGCGGCGTTCGCGGTACTGCTGCGCGTGTTCTTCGGCACCGGCGCTCCGGGCTGGTTCTGGATGGTCTGGGTATCCGCGGCGCTATCGATGACGCTGGGCAACATCGGCGCGCTGGTGCAGCAGAACGTCAAGCGCCTGCTGGCTTACTCGTCGATCGCGCACGCCGGATACATACTGGTCGCTTTCGCGGCTGGGCAGCAGGTCGGTATCTCTGCCGTCATGTTCTACCTCGCGTCCTATGCGGCGATGAACGTCGGCGCGTTTGCCGTAGTCAGCCATTTCGCCTCAGCCGGCGAGAAGTACGTCACCCTCGACGACTACGCGGGATTGGGACGCCGCTCGCCTTTGCTGGCCGCCATGCTCACGATGTTTCTGCTTTCGCTGATTGGCATTCCGGTCACTGGCGGCTTCTTTGCCAAGCTCTATGTCTTCTCCGCCGCGCTGCAGTCGAACTTGGTGTGGCTCACCATTATCGGCGTCATCAACAGTGCGATTGCCGCTTATTATTACCTACGCATTATCGTTTATATGTACATGCGGGACGAGCGAACCGAGACTCCCGTGGCTCGCATTCCGGTGGGCCTGGGCATTGGGTTGGCCATCAGCCTGATCGCTACTATCTACCTTGGCGTGCTGCCCGGCCGAGTGCTGGAATATGCAATTCAAGGTGCGCAGGATTTACTGAAGTAGGCGCACAAATCTCGTCGCCCCAATCCGAGTTTCCCTGTGCCTCGGTGTCTCTGTCGTGAACCACTCCTCACTCGACTGGCACGGCGATGTCGCGGTAGGTAAAAACAATCGCCGCCAACCCCCAGAACAACCCGGCTTCGAGCACCGCAATGACAACCGCGCCCCAATCCATTATCCATCCAGCGCGAAAGCGGAAATGCAGAACATCGAACAGCACCGCCAAGCCAGGAATCAACCGAAACCACGGCTGATGTTCGGGGTGCATCAGTGCGGGTGCGCCGAAGATGGTTACCGTGAGCGCAATCGCAAGGTACGGATTCAGGAACGTGGAAAAGAACAGGCCGACCGCAGCCGTTATAGCCGAAGCTGCCACCACTAACACGGCCACCAACCACACTCCGTCTGGTGGCAGTCCGGCGCGATGTGCCAGCCACCTGCAACAGGCCACGAAGAGCGCCGCATAAACTACGGTCATCGTCAGCGTGCCGATCAACATGGCCAGCAGGTATTCGCCCCGGCTAACCGCCTTCGACAACACCAGCAGAATGCGCCGCGACTTGCGGTCGTTATGTATGGCATTGGCGGCGAGAAAGGCGCTGAACGCGCAGATGTACACCGCCTGCTGCTGCACGAAAAACACCACGTCCTCCGGCACCACCCGCTCCCGGCCGAAACCCGCCGTCACCGCTGTGCTAAAGATGATCCACGCCAACAGAATCAGAACTGGCCAGCGGTTTTCGCGCAAGAAGTTGCGAGCGATCAACCACGTGGCCATCATGCTCCTGTTCCCTCAGTCCATGAAACGAACACTTCTTCCAGGGTCCGCCGCACCGGGTTTACGCTGAGCACTTCCCCACCCAGCGCCCAAACGCGCTCCAACGCATCACGTTGCGACCTAGCCGGAACCGTGAATACAAGCTGCCCATCGCGAAGTTGCGAACCCTCGAAACTGTCAGCAGCTATGCCGCGCGCAGTGACCTCGTAACGGTCACGCGACACCAGCAGCTCCGCCGTGCGCCCAACTTTCACCAACCTTCCCTTATTCAGGATGCCGACACGATGGCAGATCAATTCAATCTCCGACAGCAAATGTGAACTGAGAAAGATGGTTTTGCCGGCGCGATTGGCTTCCAGCAAAAGCTCTCGCATCGCGACCCGCGCCAGAGGATCGAGCGCCGACGTTGGCTCGTCAAGGATGAGCAGTTCAGGATCGTTGACCAGTGCCTGCGCCAGTCCGATGCGCTGCTGCATGCCGCGAGAGAACTTGCCGACGTTGCGATCGGCTTCCCGCTCTAGCTCGACTTGACGCAGCACCTCGTGGCATCGCTGCCGCAATTGCGGCTCGCGCATGCCATTGAGAGCGCCGTAAAAGCGCAGCAGATTGGTGGCGGGACGGTGATAGAGCGCTACGTTCTCGGCCAGAAATCCCACTCGCGCCCGCGTAAGCGCGTTGCCAAAAGGTCTTGCCAGCAGACGGCCCGTGCCGGACGACGTCCGCATGAAACCCAGCGCGAGATGAATGGCAGTCGTCTTCCCTGCCCCGTTCGGCCCAAGGAAGCCGAAGATCTCTCCCCGCTCGAGCGAGAGACTGAACCCGTCAAGCGCGCGCACTTGCGGACGCGACCAGGGAAGGCCATAGTCTTTGGTCACGTTCTCGTAATCCAGCACTCCAGCCATAGCGGTTGACAGCCTTCCCTATCTCCGAGTTGTCATCACGAAACGGCCTTCAGGCCGTGAGGGATCTGCTCCTTCCCAGCCCGCCGTTCCAGAACGCGAACAACAGGAGGGCTCCAGGTAACAGGGAAAAACAATTAACCACGGAGGACACTGAGATTATGGAGAATATAGATATATTCTGTGCCCTCAGTGTTCCCCGTGGTGAACGATTTTCGATCGAGCCCAGGAATCCCACCAAACACAACGCCCCATCCGAAGACGGGGCGTTGCTATGCCGTTACAGGCGAAAGCTACACAACCTTAACGAAGATGATCACCAGCGTGAACAGCACCAGCGACTCGATGAAGGCCAGGCCCAGAATCAAAGCGAGCTGCACTGCTGGCCGGGCAGCAGGGTTGCGCGCCATCGCTTCGCAGGCGGCGCCACCCACTCGGCCCTGGCCAAGCGCGGCCAGTCCAGCCGCGATGGCCATGCCGAACCCAGAGGCTATGGGGACCCAATTGGTCGCCGGAGCAGCGGCGCTTCCGCCCTGCGCGTACGCTGGCATGGCCAATAGCATCATGGCTCCCAGCGAAAAGAATACCGTCATCAGTTTCTTCATTTCTTTCTCCTTATGAATCGCTGCCAGTGGGTGGTTGACGTTCACCGAGCTGACGCCCTCACGCTGACAGCAAACTTGAAATAGCAATTAGCAGTTAGCAATTAGCCACTAGCAATTAGCTCTTAGCTTTTAGCAAGCAGGCGTAAGCCGAATTCCGATTACTAAAGGCTAATTGCTAAATGCTAATTGCTTTCTTAATGCTCGTGCGCCACCGCTTCTCCGATGTACACCGTCGCCAGCAGCACAAAAATATAGGTCTGGATCACCGCAACGCCAATGTGCAGCAGTATGAAAATGACCGGGATGGCAAGCGGAACCAGCGAGAAGAACACCAGGATCACCAAATCGCTGGCGAACATGTTGGCATAAAGACGGATGGTGAGCGAAAGAATTCGCGCCAGATGGCTGAACACCTCAATCGGAAACAGCAGGATCGCCAACCACGGCTCGGGACCCATAAAATTTTTCACGTAGGCGAAACCATTAGCGCGAATGCCCTGCAAATGATAATAGAACCAAGTGACCAGCGCGCAGCCCAGAGGCACCGCCGGAATCGCTGTGGCCGTCTCAAATCCGGGTATTACGCCGATGAGGCATCCCAACATGATAAAAATACCCAGGACCGTCAAGTAACCTACGTATCGCTCGTAGCCGTGGCCAATCACTTCGTGGCTTTGCTTGGTGACAAACGAATCGATCTCCTCCATCAGGTGCTGCATCTTCCCAGGGTCGTCCACCGACAGGCGCGTCCGGACAACCGCGAAAAACAGAACGATCAGCACAAACACCACCAGTTGCATGGCCACGAAATTGGGAATGGGCGCTCGTGGATTGGTGGCGTGCAGGTGAAAGATCGCCAGGATCGCATTCGCCAAGCCGGCGAAGTATTTATTTAGTAGGGCAGTTATCCAAAGTTGCTCAGGCATGAGTGCTTGCTCGTAGAAAAAAAGGTGCTATTAACGCGATTACCGCCGATTGACACACTCCAGCGTTAGCCGGTTCGCATCAAGAAATATTTGGAAATCAGAATTTGCGCCGCAAGGTAACAAACAATTCCACTGCGACTTCGCAGGCTATGGCCGCTATGGGAAGACAGACACCACCAAGGAAGCCGTAAAGCCCTGCTAGGGAAACATTAAATATAACATAGGCCCCTAGGGCAATGAACACGTATCGCAGGGCGGCACGGAAGACGATTCCGCCTCCCCGCTCCTTACTGTCCCCGGTGGTGATGCGCTCTCCCAGAGCATCTACCGCTCGCTCCAGCCAGCGCTGGTTCACGATGGAGATAATCGCCCCAGCCAGAAATCCCACGGCTACTGGCCAGCGAAAGAAAAGGAGGCACACCACCACCCCCGCGACCGATAGCACCACCATGTATTTGCGAATGCGCTTCAGCGCACCTGCAAAAAATTCGTCTGCTGCCGAGGGAGTTGGTTCAGGCGTCGTAAAAGGCACACACCAATGTACGCCGGAGGCCGTTCAGCGAAAATCATTTACTACGCTGCGTAGTGTCTCAGTTTGAAGTTTGAAGGGAACATTCTTGTCGGCATTGGCGTATTCTTCAACTGGAGATTCCCCATGAGGACGCTGAAGGCTTCTTTATTCGCAAGCGCGATTGGAACCGTAGCATGGCTGCTGGGTTTCACCCGGAAAATGTGGCCGGCTCACCCACAATGGGCCGTTTTCTTCCTGACAATCGGCGCAACTGTGCTTCTGATGTACCTACTGCCGGAACGCGAGAAACAGTGATCCCAAACTCTCTTCGGCTTCGCTCCTAGCAAGATCCAGCATGGACCGGACGGGGTTTTTCATTGAAGTTCGCGATCTCCGTCCCTTCGCAGTAGATTCTCGATTGACGCGGGCCCATCTGACAGTCAGAACTGTAACCGGCGCGTGGCTATTGCAATCCCCGACCAAGCATCGCTATTCCTTACGCGAGGTCACCATCCGAATCATCTGCACGAAACCTAGAACGGCCCCCACAATGACTCCTGCGATAAACAGCCAATGGGTGTGCAGCCAGTAATCGAGCAGCTTGCCCACCAGTAATCCGACCACCACTGCGGCCGGAATGATAAATGCGATCTCCGAATAGCGCGCCCATAGGATAGCGGCGCTCTGTATTTTGTCGTCGCGATGCTCATCAGCCATGCACAGAGGCTACCATCCGCTGTCAAGCGCTGCACCCAGTCGGCGAGGTGGATGATGAATATTGTTTGGAGGCTCCGATGGCGCGGCGAGTCATGGCCCGTCGCGACCGAATTGGAACAGTGCGCTGGATACGTTGGGTTGTTGTTTGACCGCAGATGCAGCAGACGCTATGATCGAAATGCGGGGTGGAGCAGTCTGGTAGCTCGTTGGGCTCATAACCCAAAGGTCGGTGGTTCAAATCCACCCCCCGCAACCAACGGAATCATAGAGTTGCGGTGATGGCTTCCAACGAACTCGGGTTTGTTTGGGCGCTGTATCACTGGACGTTACCTAAAACCGCCGTGGCTACGCGCCCGGCGGTTTCTCGTTTGTCCCGTTCAACCGTTCCCGTGTAAATGTCCATCGTTTCGTAATACTGGCATGTCGCATGAGTTCCTGAGCCACTAGTCGTTTAGCTTTCACGTTCAATTACCTTGCGCGATGAAACCCGGGATGCCTGTTTTCACCACGGGATTCAGCCTTTGTCTAGTCTGAATGCGATTGATTTCGTTGAACGCTTCTTCAGGAAGGGCGGAGATGTCGAAATTTTCCTTCGCCCGTGCTGAAGTTTTAGGCGTGGTGAGTACAGCCGTGCCCCGCTGTACCGCCCATGCCAACAAGACCTGCGCCGGGGTCTTTCCAACCTGTGCGGCGATTCTCGCAATGACTGGATCTTCCAGCAGCCCCGGTTTCATTCCGTGACCTAATGGCGCGAAAGCTAGAAAAACAATGCCCTTCTGCTTGCAGAATTCCAGAAGCTCCGTTTCCGGCAGATAAGGATGTGATTCTACTTGGACAACCGCTGGCTTGATTCTCGCAGATTCGTAGATTGGCGAGAGTTCGTTCAAGCTGATGTCAGACAGTCCGATGGCCCGGCACCTGCCGTGGTCAACCAGACTTTCCATTGCTCTCCAGGTATCGAGCAAGGTTACTCCGCTGTCATAGATGACATTGCCGTTTTGATCCCGCGGATCCTGCTCGTCCCCCGGTTGAAATGCAAACGGAGTGTGAATGAGATAGAGATCCAGATAGTTGAGCCGGAGTCGGTTCAGACTTGCCTCGAATGCCGGTTCGACGCGCTCGGGCCGATGATTGGAGTTCCACAACTTCGTCGTAACAAAGATGTCTTCGCGCGCAATACCTCCAGCGGCAAGTCCTGCCTGCAACGCCTCGCCCACCTCGCGCTCGTTCCCGTATCGTTCTGCACAATCGAAGTGTCGAAATCCGGCGTCCAGCGCGTCTCTAGTTGCGGTTATCGTCTCAGCCGTGTCGGGAATTAGGGTACCAAAGCCGAGTGCGGGCATATGGCCGGCTCCGTGGTTGAGTGGAATTCTCGTCATCCGCAGATCAGACGATTCAATCATGGTTACACCCTCCAGGCTATTTTGCGTCCGGCATCACCGCACTGTATCGGTCGGCTCGGTGAGCACTGATGCTCACGCAGTTACCTGAGTTGAACGCTTTTCATGTCCGTCCAGTAACTGTTGGACGCAGCGAACGAGCATTTCAGCGACAAAAGAATCACCCCTCTCTGTATTGAACATTGCGTCATAGAGGTGGTGCTCTGGCCAGTTCAGCTTTAGGTATTTCTTGACGAAGGCAGCGCGATCCCCGTCAATCGTGTCAACCTCTGTTATTGCCTTTTCTTGGGGGGTTCCCGCAGTGATCAGTCTATGGATCTTAGAGGTGCGAGAAGCATAGAGGAAAACCCGAAACACATCCTTGCGATTGCGAAGAAAGTATTGCGAGCCGCGGCCAACGATTATGCACGGGCCGCCAGAAAGTGCGTGATTGACCGCCTGCTCGGAGACGGTGGCGATTCGGCGCGCATCAAGCAGTTCCAGCCGATCGGTTGGCGGTAGGCCTCCCTCGAATGCCCCTCTGAGGAAAGACTTAAAGACGCGATAAACCGCAGGATCATTTTTCCATTCCCGCTGCTCGACCGCTTGCGGCGTGCTGTGGGTCAGCCGCGCGATTTCTTGTGTGAGTTCGTGGTCCCACAGCTTCCAACCAAGAAGTTCGGCTAGCTTTGCGGCAATCGCAGAACCGCCACATCCAAATTCACGTTCGATCGATACGGCTTGAATCATCATGACATTACCTAACCCGCCGCAACCTGGCCCCCCGCCCCTGGATCATTCTTCTTCAAGAAAAACGCAAGTACAAACATCAGAGAGGAGAGAGCGCCCAAGGTCCAAAAGATGTCCATGTAGGACAGCGCGCCGCCTTGTCGATGCACCAATTCGTAGAACCTCGCAACTGCCTGGTCGTGGGCGTCCACGGCCCGAAGCCCAGAGTGCGCGATTTTTGCACTCAGCCCACGGAGTGCCGAACGATATGCAGAGGAGTCGGGAGTGAGGTGGCCCACCAGGATTTGCTGGTGATACTGAGCCCGTCGGGCAATCATGGTGGTCACGACCGAAGTTCCGATACTGCCGCCGATATTGCGCATGAAGTTGATGATGCCGGAGACGGCATTGCCTTTCTCTTCAGGAACTCCGATGTAACCTGCTGCCGTGATGGGCACAAATAGAAAGCCAATTCCTACAACTTGGGCGACGCGCAGCCACATCGCAAAACGGAAGCTGATGAACAAATCAATCTGGTGCGCGCAATAGAAGAGTCCAATGGCAAGGCACAGCCATCCCGTCGCAATCAGCCACCTGGCTTGAATTTTTGATGTAAGCCGGCCAACGATGGGCATCATCACCAGCAAGACAAGCCCGCCGCCGGAGAGGACGAGACCTGCAAGCTCTGCTGTGTAACCCATCAGCGTCTGCAGAAATTCTGGAATCAAAACCAGGGTGCTAAAGAGCATGAAGCCCATCATGAACATCATTAAGTTCGCGGTTGCGAAGTTGAAACTCTTGAACATGCGGACATCGATGATCGGCTCTTTGCGAAACCATTCCCAGATGACCAGCGTGATAAGGCAAACCGCTGCGGTTATCGCCAGGGTAGTGATGAAATGCGAGCCAAACCAATCGTCTTCCTGCCCCTTGTCCAGAAGTATCTGCAGCGAACCTACGCCCAGCGCCAGCATGGATATTCCGATGTAGTCCACCCGGATACCCCCGCGCCTTAAGCGATGTAGAAACGGCGGATCTTCGACCAAGGTGTGAGTCAAGTAAAGCGCGAGGGCTACCACCGGCAGCGTGATGAAAAATATCCAGCGCCAGGAGTAGCTGTCCGTAATCCAGCCTCCCAGCATAGGCCCGACGGTAGGGGCGAGAACTGCCGTAACGCCATAGACAGCAAACGCCTGGCCGCGCTGCTCGGGAGGAAACGTATCGTTGAGAATGGCTTGCGCCATCGGCTGCAATCCACCGCCGCCGATGCCTTGCACAGCTCGAAACAACAGCAATATCGGGAGGCTTGGCGCTAAGCCGCAAAGCAGTGAACTCGCCGTGAAAATGGCGAGCGACCACATGAAATACCGCTTGCGGCCGATCACTTCTGCAAGCCATCCGCTCATGGGTAGCACGATCGCGTTGGCGGCGAGATACGAGGTGAGTACCCAAGTGCTGTCGTCGTAGCTGGCTCCCAGGCCTCCGGCGATGTAAGGCAATGCAACGTTGGCAACGCTCGTGTCCAGGACTTCGATAAACGCTGCCATCGACACGGTGGCGGCAATCGCCCAGGGATTTACCTTTGGGCGCCAGATGACCTGTTCCGATGGAAGAGTCAGCGCTGTGGCGCTCATCGCAAGTACACTTTCGCTTCGACGTTCATGCCCGGCCGAAGCTGGTGGTCACGATTCTCGCCCGGCTCGAGGACGATCTTTACGGGAACACGCTGAACGATTTTCACGTAGTTGCCGGTTGCGTTTTCCGGGGGCAGCAAACTGAAGATGGGTCCCGTTCCTCCCGCAATGCTGTCCACATGACCGTGGTAGGTGCGGCCGTTCGAGTCCAGGACAATTTCGGCTTTTTGGCCTACGCGCATGTATTTGAGTTGGGTCTCTTTGAAATTCGCAGTGATCCACACCTGATCCAGCGGAACCACGGTAAGCATTTGTTCGCCGGGGTCGACATTCAATCCCACCACGACACTCTTTGTCACCTCACCGGTAACCGGAGCAAATATCCGGGTGTACCCCAGGTTGAGCTCCGCCTGGTCGAGCTCGGCCTGCTTCTGCGCAACGTCGGCAACGGCTGAGAGGGCGCGAGACCGCGTGGACGCTACCCGCTGCGGTCCAGCCTGGGCGGATTCATGGCGCGCAATCGCTTCGACGAGCCGGCTTCGCGCCTCCTGGACATTTTGTTCAGCAGTCGCCTCGTCGGCTTTGGCAGCGGTTACTGCAGCAGAACCTGTTTGTGCTGCGGCAACCGCATAGTCGTAAGTCTGCTTTGGTACTTCGTCCTTGGCCAGCAGAAGATGGTAACGCTGCACGTCGTCCTGGGCCTTCACGTTCGCCGCCTCGGCTTCCAGGATGCGGGCCTGCGCGGCAGCAACTTGTTTCTCTCCGGCGGCGATTGCGGCTTTGGCGTTTTCGATATCCGAAGATGTGAACTTTAGTTGGCTGCCAGTGTCCACCGAGCTAATGGGCACGTCGATGTTGAGAGCACGAGCGGAGGCCTCTGCGGTTTCGAGGTTCGCCTGCGCTTTCGCCACAGCGACCTGGTAGTCTTTTGGGTCAATCTCTACGAGTGTGGCGCCTTCCTGCACATACTGGTTGTCTCCCACGTGCACCGCTTGCACGTAGCCCGAGATCCGTGCGCTCACCGGATAGAGGTGAACATCGACTTGCGCGTCGTCAGTCGATTCGAAACCCGAGAAGTAATGCCATAGAAAGATGCCGCCGACAAGAACCACCACCGCGGCAGCGCCGATTATCCAGCGCTTGCGAGAACGTCGTCTCGGATAGACGACGGGCGGCGGCGTGGTGGGACTTTCCGCTGCGGTATTGGGCGCTGGAGACGGTGAACTTTCCGGACTCTTGGGCGTCTCTTGGTCGGGCATCTTAGTGTCCTTTCAAATACAGCGCGTAGTTCGATTCGGCGAAACCGATGGCTCGCGCCAGGGAGACTTTTGCGATGTTATAGCGGTAAAGGCTGGCGATATACGCGTCGCTGGCATCCGCCAGGGATCCCTGCGCCTGAACCACTTCGATGTTGTCGGTCACTCCCGAGGCGAAGCGATCCCGTGATTGCTGCAGGGTCTGAGTAGCGAGTTGGACGGCATGCTTCTCAACCGACACTTCTTGGGCGGTATCTTGCAAGTCAAGGAAAGCGTCACGAACCTCCTGGTCGATGCTGGCGCGGAGGTCTTCCAGTCGTTGCCTGGCCCTTGCCAGCAACGAGTCTGCGACCAGGTTATCTCCATGAACCCTGCCTCCCTGGAAAATGGGCAATCGGAGCACCCCGAACCCGTCGACTGTGCCATGGCTGTTCCCAGGATTGGTGCCGATATCTCCGTAATCCACAATTGCCGATAGTTCCGGGTAACGCTCGGCAGAAGCGGCCTTCTTTTGTAGCTCTGCGGAACGAACTTGCTCGGTGAGGCTTTTATAGTCGGCGCGAGAGGCGTACGCCTGCTGCAATGCTTCGTCGAGGGTTGAAGTCGTAAGCGGCTGATAAGCAACCTCTGTGGTTATGTCGAACGCTCTGACCCGCCGGAAGACCAATTGCCCGCGCCAGAACCAACTTCTGCTTAGCCAGGGTATTCCGCGCGACGATCAATCTTTGTTCGCGTGCCTGAAGCTCAACATCGGACCTCAGCACGTCAACCGCAGCCGCAAGCCCGGCTGTCTTCTGGTCGGTCGTCTGATCGAAGAGCACCTTCGCGGTGTCGCGCTGAGCTAAAGCGGACGCGACTTGTGACTGGTCGGCAATGACCAGCAGATAATTTGACACCACAACGAGAACAATCAGTTCGCGGGCATTCTTGTAACTGTATTGGGCCGATTTCACTTGCGCAGCCGAGGATCGTGCGCGCTCAATCGACTCCCAATTAAAGACCGATTGGTCAAGGTAAGCGCGGGTGTCGAACACCCCAAAGGGACCGGTGACGGGTGGAACGCCAGGCACAGGGACGTTGATGCCTATCGTCGCTTTCAGATCAACCTGGCGAACGCCGAAACTAGTAGCGGTGGTCAGATTTGGCAGCAACGCGCTGAGTGCCTGCCACCGTTCGCCCTGCACGCCGGAGACTGCATCGCTGGAAAGCAGGCCTCCAAGATTTTGCCGCAAACCCCGAGCTACGGCGTCTTCCAGAGAAAGCGAAAGAGGCGTTGGACTGGCTTTGCCCGTGGGGACTCCGCCCAAGTAAGGACTCTGCTGCTGTAAATCTGGGGCGGAAGCATCCTGGGCAGCAAAGGTAGCGGCACCGTATGTTCGGGGGCTCGTAGCAATCGATTCAGACTGTCCGTACAGCGGAGCTCCTGCGAACAAAGCCAGGCAGAGTGCGATCAGCTTACTGCAAAACTTCGCACGATCAGCAGTCAACATCTTCAAAGCTACGAAATTCACAATGTCTTCTCAACCCACTAGATTGAACGGCAGCGAGTAAGATCCCCAACTCCTAGTACTCTTAATTAGTGACTCAACAAATACTGTGGTTGGCCGCTCAACGTCATAAAGAGATCTCATTCAGACCTGCATCGCGCGCCACAAGAATGCGAAGGTCTTCGGGCCGAAGCTCCAAGACTTCGCCTCCCTGGATCACTCGGGCTAAAACCACGGTTCGATGTTCTCCGATCATTCCCGCCTGAATTCCGAATTGCGCAAATGCTGACCGAGTTGATCGTGCGTTGTTAGCGCCATCGAGCGTTTCATGCTCATTCTCCTTTGCCCTGGTTTATGCAGTTCTTAATCAGATCGGGCCGTGGTGAGACGATCAGAACAGACGGGTGAAGTTCAAACAATTGGACGATGGTATTGCCAATACCTTCGTATCAACTCATCGCAGATCACACGACTTGAGCGAGGGGACTCCGCGGGCAGTAGGTGTTGACTTACTCGTTCACATTTGGGTGATCCAACGTAGTTGATACGAAAGTATGGGCGATACCATCGTCCAATTGCGCGGCCCATTTTGTTCTGGCTGAATAGATGGAGGTTGAACCATATCCTAAAAACGAATTGGACAAAGCACTCGACCGGTTTCCGAGACTAACAAGTACGGCGGAGAATTCAATGACAACTGCGCATGCACCAGCTACGAAGGAGAATCCCACGACAACCGTGAACGCACCTGCGAAACCCGCACAGATTCGCGTGGCCCGGCGGTCGCCCGCCTATTGGCGTGTCACGATCGACAACCCGCCAATCAACGTGATGGGCCCGGAAATGGTCCGGCAGTTTCAGGAAGTCATTGACGCTCTCGAGGCCGACGAGCACGTCAGGGTCGTGGTCTTCGACAGCGCGGTCGACGACTACTTCCTGAATCACTCCGATTTCATGGCCAGGCTTGAGGACCTGACCGCGATGCCGGCGGGTCCCACAGGCTTGCCGCCTTGGCCGGACTTTCTCGTGCGCCTGACCCGGCTGCCAGTCGCCTCCATTGCCCTCATCCGCGGCCGTGCGACCGGTAACGGCAGCGAGATCACGCTGGCCTGCGACATGAGCTTCGCCAGCCGCGAGAAAGCCATCATTTCGCAATGGGAGGTGGGCGTAGGGATGGTCCCCGGCGGCGGCCCCATGGCCCGGCTGCCCGAACTCATTGGCCGAAACCGCGCCCTCGAGGTGCTCCTGAGCTCGGAAGACATCAGGGGAGACCAAGCCGAGGCCTACGGCTACGTCAATCGCGCGTTGCCCGACGCCGAGCTAGACGCGTTCGTAGAGGCGCTCGCGACCCGGATCGCCGGATTCGACAAGTGGGCGATCGCCAACACCAAGCGCCTCGTCAACACCAGCCTGCCGCCGGAGGTCGAGCTCGGCGCCGGGTGGGATGCTTGCATCGCTTCGCTCGGGCGACCTGCCGCCCAGGAGGGGATCAAAGCGCTGATGGCGCGCGGCTTCCACAAGCCGGGAGACGTCGAGAATCGGCTGGGATACTATGTGGGCCAAATTAAGCGCTAGACCAGCGCACGATCATGCTCCCTGGCAACAGCTTCTTGTCAAATTGAAAGGCTCAAGATGAACGATCAACCAACAGACGAGCAGTATCCTCGAGTGCGAGATCAAGAGATCCGTGCGGCACTGGATCAGCATTGGGCGGCGTCCGATGCCAACGATTTTGAAACGGAGCACCTCCTCTATCTCGAGGACGCGGTGCTGGACTACCCGCAGTCAGGCGAGCGAACCCGCGGTCGACACAACATACAGCGCCAACGCGCTAGTCAGCCGAGCAAAAAGCGGTTTACTGTCCGACGAATCATTGGCGGCGGTGATCTTTGGGTCACCGAACTCATCCTGACCTATGACGGCAAGCCGTCCTATACCGTGAGCATCATGGAGTTCAGGGGCGACAAGGTTGCCCGGGAAACACAGTACTTTGCGGATCCATTCGTGGCTCCCGCATGGCGCGCTCAATGGGTCGAACGGATGGACACATAATCTCGGGGCGCGAGAATTCGCTAACGACAACGCCATTTGCGGTTGGCAGCATACGATGGAGGGACCAGAGAAGCGGGGGATGATCAAGGGTGTGGAGTTGCTTCCGCCACATTCGCATCCGGAGGATCAACCATCACCTGGACCGGCAGGGAGAGCTCCAGCCAATTGGGAATCGCTGCCTGGCGTCGATCGATTTTTATGAATGGGAGCGGAACTCGGGACATTGTATTTGTAATGAGCACCGTATCGAAAGGAGCCATCAATGAACGGCGTACAAAAGGAGCCAGCAATGAACAACGTACAAGTCGAACAGAAGAGCTATGAGATGCCCCCGAAGGAAGGAATCAGCATCGCGCAGTTTCTCACCGTCGCCGACATCGAGCGATCGGCTCGCTACTACGAAAAGGTCTTCGGCGCCCGCATTCTGAGCCTGGGTGACGGCAACGCGCCTGGGTACCTTCAGCTTGCGAATATCTGGATGATTCTGAACGTTGGGGGCGGGCCGACCCCCGACAAGCCGACGGTGACGTTGAGCGTCCCGGACCCGAATCACATCAACAGCTTTATGAATTTCCGCGTTGCGGATATTCAAGCGTGCTACAAACTATGGAAAAGTCGAGGAGCGGAGTTCATCACGGAGCCAATCCCCAAGTACGGCGAGATCCGCTGCTACATCCGCGATCCTGACGGTTACATTATCGAGGTCGGACAGAGCACCACTCTCACGTACGGTTAGCGCTCGGCCCGGGATGGGACGCGGATTTAAGCGCTGACGCGTGCGGATGGAAGCTCTAAGTTATTAGGGCTGTCGCCGGCCATGTGCATTTGCTGCGACGAAAGAACTACAAGCGGCGGAGAGGCACTGTCGGCTTTAATTAACCGGACAGCCGCTGAGTCCTAATTAGCGCGGTTGCCGGACAAGTCGGTGTGATATCGGGTATCGTTACAGCGCTTCCCTTCGATGGAGGACATGAGATGGATTGGAAACGGTTGGTCCAGTTTGCGCTGCTGGGTAGCAGTGATTTGGAGCAATACGCCATTCTGTTGGTACGCGTTTCGATCGGGCTGTTCTTCGCCATCTCCGGGGCAAACAAATTGTTTGTCGCCGGCGGCACAAAACCTGTTTACAACACGCTCGTTAAGGCCAAAGTCCCCTTTCCCCGCCAGACGGCTTATTTCGTGGCGGGTGTCGAGTTCGTTGGCGGATCCCTGGTGGCCGTGGGGTTGCTTTCGAGCCCGGCCTGCGTGGCTTTATTGATCGATATGACTGTGGCCGTCCTGACCAACGCGCTTTCCACCCTGCCTAAAGGACTTTCGCGTCTTAGCTGGCTCGACGATTTCCTCTATCTTCCGGAAGTCTTGTACGTCCTCTTCTTTATCTGGCTGATCTGCTCCGGTCCGGGAAAGTTCAGTGTCGATTACTGGCTCGCCGGCAAGTTGTAGAGGTGATCGATCGACGTGTGTTGGTTCAGCCTGAAATGGAGCGGCGGTGCTTTCCGTTGTGAGTAATCCGCCCCTTGGGGCAAGGTCATTGTAGTTCCACTACGTCCATTCCTCTCAAACTTCCGGTTTGCGCGTTATTGATTATTTATTCCGGTGCATGATCGACTAGATGGAGCCGACTCCGCCTGCGGCCAACCTAGACCCAGCTCTTTCGGCATACGAACGTATCGAACGATACCTTCGTCCAATAGATTTCTTTTCGCGCTCATGATGTGATGGCGCGTGTACATCGGGTGGGAGGCGCAATGACGAAACCGACAAGCTTTCAAACGGACATTCGCCCGCTCTTTACGGAACGGGACATTCAAGGCATGAGTAAGGGGTTCAACCTGGGAAGTTACGATGACGTCAAAAAGCACGCTGCCGCCATCTACGACCGCATTCGGGGAATCGGCGGCGCGCTGATGCCGCCCCCACCGCCAAGAGGAGAAGGTCCTTGGCCGCAATCGCGCATTGAACTATTCGCTAAATGGATGGCGGACGGGTTTCCACCTTAGTCGTCCTGCAAGCGCCCGGGGGGCTTCTTGGCTTGGGCTGCGGTTCGACAGACTGCGCACGTTAGCAGGACTGTGCGGATGGGCATCACGCGTGAGGTCGGCGGGCTGCTAAGTTTTTGAGGCGGGCAGTACGTTCGTCGCGCGCCAACGCGGCGGAAGCTCTCTATTGTCCGCTGGGCAAGTTGTCCGAAAGCTTGCCTGCATCGAGCCATAGCCGAAAGAGCCACTTCCTGCGCGTAACCATTCCCGTCGGCAGCGAGACCCCTCCAGTTCGCTCTTTTCGGGGCGTATGTGGCCGGGAAGTCAAAATAGAAAGGCCGTTAAAAAAATCGATTGAGGAGACTAGCATGGCGACCACCACGGAAATCGCGCCGAATATCTATCGCATCTCGATCTTTGCTCAATGGGGCAATTTCCAGTTCAATCATTTTCTGGTGAAGGACGATGAACCGCTGCTGTTCCACACCGGGCTGCGCGGAATGCACGCGGAAATTCGCGAGGCCGTCTCAAAGCTCATCAACCTTTCCGAGTTGCGCCACATCAGCTTCAGCCATTTTGAGTCAGACGAGTGCGGGTCGCTCAATGAGTGGCTGGCTGCAGCGCCCAAGGCCGATGTGATCTGCAGCCAGGTGGGCGCCCTGGTGAACGTGAACGACTTCATTGGCCGGGAGGCACGCGCCCTCCCTGACGGCGGGACCTTTGCGACGGGGAAGTACCGCTTTCGCTACTGCCAGACCCCCCATCTGCCCCACGGCTGGGACGCTGGGTTCCTCTTCGAAGAAACGCAGAGAACACTGCTCTGTTCGGACCTGTTCCATCAGATGGGCGACGTCGAACCGCTCACCTCTGCCGATGTCGTGGGCCGCTCGCATCAGGCGCTGAAGGAATTTCAGGCAGGCATTCTCGCGGAGTATGTGCCCTACACCCCACTCACCGCGCAGAACTTGAAAAAGCTTGCCGACCTAAAGCCCAAAACGCTCGCCATCATGCATGGCTCTAGCTTTACAGGTGACTGCGCCCGAGCACTCGACGACCTCAACGTGGTGTTACGCGAGGTCTTCGGCCGGCAGAAGTAGAGGCGGAAATCTCCGATGGTCAATACCCAGAAGTTTTCAGGACTGGCGCTAAGTCCCGATCAATGCCGCTTTCACATTAGTTGAGGTTTGTTTGGCGTACTCTCGCGAGGGTGCGAGATTTCGCCGCGTACCATCGCGGCGGCATCCGACGCTTTCTCGAGGTCTGTATCATTTGATCCTCGCCGCGGGTTTGTTAATTACTGCCGCCCCTGCCTGGCTGACGATTTCGTCCTGGGAATCCGTGCCTCCCGAACAACCGATTGCGCCGATGATCACGCCCTGGTCGATCAGCGTCGGTTGGACATTGCCGTCAGGATCGTGCATCCTAATATGCAAACGGGGGCGCCGCTCGATATCCAAGTGGGGGATACGCCATGAAGAGGGCCTCTGCTCCAATTCCTTTTGCTGGCTCGTTGCTTGACGAGACTCGTCACGTCTGCGCCTTCTTCAATAGCGACGAAGAAGAGTATCGGGTTTTGCTTCCCTTCATAAAAGACGGCTTCCAGTGCGGCCACAAGGCGATTCACGTCGTAAATCCCGATCAGCGTCAGAATCACCTGCAACGATTGGACCAGGCGGGCATTAATCCGGCCACCGCCCTGCAGAGTGGGCAGCTAGAGCTTCGCTCCAACGTCGAGACGTACCTTCCGGATGGCCGTTTCGATCCGGATCGCATGATAGCGGCATTCGAACAACTGGCCAGCGACAACGCCAAGGGATCGTTTCCGCTGAGTCGCATTTGTTGTCGAATGGACTGGGCCGTCGAGGATCGGTCGCGTGTTGACGATGTCATTGAGTTCGAGTCGCGTGTAAACGACGTATGGCGCCGCCACGACGATGCAGTCATCTGTACCTACCATCTTGGCAAATTCGGGGGCGACGCGGTAATTGACATCATGCGGACCCATCCGATGGTCATCATCGGCGGCATCCTTCAACAGAATCCCTTCTTTGTCTCCCCGGACGAATTCTTGAGTGAATTTCGTCAACGTCGGGCTCATCGGAGCAGTTCCCCCGCCGCGGCTTGACATGAACGCGCCAGTCGAAGATCCGGATCAAGAGGTCAAGCGCCTTCAGCGCTGCATTAATGATCTGGTCAGTCTGCAGGCTCTGCCCGCCATGTGGAGTGGCAACGAGCCCTCGCAGATCGTCCAAATCCTGCTCGACGCGCTGTTCCGCATGCTTAATCTGGAGTTCATCTGTGCGCGATTGAAAAACCCGGTCGACGCCGGATTGCTGGAGATCGTCCGAGTCTCTGACTCGTGCAAACTGAGAATCACACCGCAAGACATCCGCCCGGTGCTCAATAGATGGTTCGGATCCGATGGCCACAAGTCGCCCCCAGCGATCCGGCATCGATTCGGCGACGAAGACATTTCAATCTTCCCTGTACCACTGGGAGTACAGAGTGAGAGCGGCATGATCGTAGTAGGGTCTCAACGAGCGGACTTCCCTGGCCAGACCGAGAGCCTTCTGCTGGGCGTAGCCGCGAATCAGGCATCAATCGGGCTGCAAGAAGCAAGACTGCTAGCCGAACAGAGACGGATCACCCATGAACTTGATCGACGGGTTGCTGAGCGAACCGCGGAACTTGCCGCAGCCAACAAAGAACTGAGGAAAGAAATTGTTGAACGGAAGCTAACAGAAGAAAGACTGCGTCACGGAGAGAAGGAACTGAAGCGCAGTGAAGCGCATAAAGCAGCGATCCTAGACTCATCGCCCGATTGCGTCATAGCCATTGACCACGAAGGGCGCATTACCGAATTCAACCCAGCAGCAGAACGAACCTTCGGTCACCGCCGGAATGATGTGCTGGGCAGGCCTCTTGCTGATGTCATCATCCCGCCTTCACTCCGGGAGAAACACCGCACGGGGTTTGCCCGCTACCTGGCCACCGGCGACTCAAGTGTATTGGGCCGGCGACTTGAGATGACTGCCCTCTGCACTGACGGGAGAGAAATCCCTGTCGAGATCACAATCACGCGCATTCCGCAAGATGGCCCCCCGGCCTTCACCGGCCACCTTCGCGATATCACCGAACGCAAACGAAGTGAAGACGCTCTGCGTCTGGCTCATGCGCACGTCCTGCGCAGCGAAGAAAGGTGGCGGTCCGTTTTTGAGAACTCCGCCGTCGGCGTTGCCCTTACGGACCTGAAGGGCCGGTTCATCGCCACGAATCTCGTCTACCAGCGGATGCTGGGTTACACCGAGGATGAATTGCAGCAACTTACTTTCCTTGACATCACTCACGAAGAGAATGTCGAAGATAATCGGACGCTGATCGGAGAACTGCTCGACGGAAAGCGCCAGCAATTTCAAATCGAGAAGCAGTACCGCCGTAAGGATGGGCAATTAGTTTGGGCACGCAACAACGTCTCAGTCGTACCGGGCACCGAGCGAGTGCCGCGATTCCTCATGGCGATCTCCGAAGACGTAACGCAACAGAAACTGTCGGAGGAAGCTCTGGCGAGGGCAAGATCGGAACTCACCAATGTGGCAAGAATCACAAGCCTCGGAGTGCTGACCGCGTCAATCGCACACGAAATCAACCAACCGCTCTCGGGAATAATCACCAATGCCAGCACCTGCTTGCGGATGCTTTCCGCTGATCGCCCAAATATCGATGGTGCCTTGGAAACGGTCCGGCGTACGATTCGTGATGGCAACCGGGCCTCTGATGTAATCACACGATTGCGGACGCTTTATAGCAAGAAGGAACCGTCGCTTGAATCGATGGACCTGAACGAAGCGACTCGAGAGGTGACGGCATTATCGTTGAGTGAGCTTCAGCGAAGCGGTGTGACCCTGCGGTATGAGCTGGCGGATGACCTCCCGCCAGTCGTCGGGGACCGCATACAGCTTCAGCAAGTCATCCTGAACTTGCTTCGAAATGCGGAAGACGCAATGAGCACAATTGACGATCGCCCGAGAGAGTTGCTCATCAGAACCGATCGGGATGTGGAAAATCAGGTTCAGCTAAGCGTCATAGACTCGGGAGTGGGTTTGACGCCTCAAGCCGCGGAGAAAATCTTCGAATCGTTCTACACAACCAAAACCGACGGTATGGGAATCGGACTTTCCATCAGCCGCTCCATCATTGAAGCCCATCAGGGACGTCTCTGGGCAATACCGAATGATGGGCCCGGATCTACGTTTTCGTTTGCTATTCCTTGTGTACCCGAAAGTTTCGCTGACGCTGAAACTCCTGTTAATCGGACTGATTCACCGGGGACGCCGCAACTTCGCTAATGGCGGTCGGACATCGGGGCTGAACCAATACCAAAGTACAATGGACGTCCCTCAAGGAATGCCGCATTGTTTCGTCATGGAGTCCCCTAATGGCAGGGGCGGGAACGAACGCCCGCTTCTATCAGTTGTTGACGATGATGAGTCGGTACGCGAGTCGTTGCCTGACCTGCTTAGAGAATTCGGCTTTGCAGCTCGAGTGTTTTCGTCAGCGGAAGAGTTTCTTTCGTCCGATTGTGTCGATGAGACCAGATGTCTGATTCTCGACATCGCCATGCCGGGCATCAGTGGACCGGAGCTTTACCAGGAGCTAAAGGATCGCGGATATGAGATCCCGGTCGTATTCATCACTGGTCAAAGAGATGAGTCTCTTCGAGCTCGACTGGTCAAGCAGGGCGTAGCGGGGTTTCTGCTGAAACCATTCAGCGACGCAGCTCTGCTCGCCGCCATCAAGACGGCGATGCAAGCCGCTTGATAGGTTCACCGGCCGATCTCCAGGCGAATACAATGAATCCAGCGTGCAGAACTGCTTACGAAATGGGGGGCATTACCAATGTCCGCTGCCATGCCCATCGTGTTCATTGTTGATGACGACATCTCTGTGCGCGAGTCTCTGGAACTGCTTATCCACACCCAGGGCTGGCAGCCAGAGACTTTCGCATCCGCAGGAGAATTCCTCGATAGACCACGAGCGCTGGTTCCAAGCTGTCTCATACTCGACCTCTCTCTTCCTGGACTCGACGGTCTCGAGTTGCAGAAGCGGATTGCGGTTGAACGGACAGATCTGCCAATCATCTTCATTACGGGTTATGGTGATGTACCGAAATCAGTCCAGGCCATGAAGGCGGGGGCGGTCGAATTCCTGACGAAACCCTTCAATGACGAGGTTTTGTTGACCGCCGTCCGGCAAGCCCTTGAACGAAGTCGCCTCGCTCTCTCACATGACACGGAGATGCAGAAACTCCGGGACCGATACGACTCGCTTACTCCCCGCGAACGGCAGGTTATGGCATTGGTCGTCTCCGGCCTCTTGAACAAACAGGTTGGTGGAGAACTCGGCATTAGCGAGATCACGGTAAAGGCGCATCGTGGGCAGGTGATGCAGAAGATGAAAGCCGATTCCCTCGCCGCACTGGTAAGAATGGCAGCCAAGCTTCATATTGCACAAGCATCTGCCGCCTCACCTGCTTCAATCGAGTGAAAATCCGCGTTCTATCAGCTGCCTCGCAATGCTGCTATTGTTCGAGCGTAAGAATGTGATCAACAAAGGCCTAAAAACACGCTGCTACGCCGTCTCAGAGCCAGACAACATCCTAGGAGCCATTCAACAAAAAAATTGGTTGGATTGACGAAGACTTTCTTCCCGCTCAAGTCCTCCAACGATGAAACAGGGCCAAAATCTTTTTCCGTAACGACGATTTGAGACTACAACCATAAGTGGCCGGAGGGGCCGGTTTATGGTTGTAGTCGGCAGGGGCCAGCCTATGGTTGCAAATTCCTGATCCATCATTTCATTGTCTTACCAGAGGCCGAGCCGCCGGCAAGGGCGATGGTTAGCGTTATCGAACAGTTTGGACTGGCGGAAATTCGCCGACCTCTGATTAGCGAGATTATCTTGCCACCAGTCCGCTGGCAGATGCGGGAACAATCCCAAGTGCCGTACCGGCGGATACTGGAGTTAGAGAGCCGTCCAGGGCAATGGCGAATCTTAGTCGCGGGATTCCTCGCGCCCCCCTGAATAATAGAGGACGAATGCGTTGGAGCCCAGTTGTCTCAAGCTAGGCCGAAGCGCTTTCGGTAAGCAATACGGGTTCCTGATTCACCTGTAGCATGGTGCCCACTTACCAGGACCTTCCTTCACAACTGAGTCTTACCCACTCATCTCGCCGGAAATCGCAAAGAGTCCCCACCCGGTGATTGGCGGCGTGCGCCTCCTATCGGCTAACCTACCAACATGTCTGTCGCTATCGAGCAAGCTTTGGCCTTGATTCGTGACCGTAACCCCGACTCGACCGACAAGGCGTTGACCCTGCTGCAGAACACCGTTTATTCCTTCAGCATGAAGGTCTGCGGCCACCCGGAAGATGCCGAGGACACGATGCAGGAGGTACTGCTCAAATCCATTCCACATCTCCCGAAATTTGAGAGTTCACGCGCGCTGGCGGTCTGGTTGTATAGGGTGGCGCGCAACCGCTGCATCAGCAATCGCCGCGGCGAAAAGAACTCAGCCGCGAAGAACATCTCGCTCGACGAACTGATGCCCGACAGTCGCGAGTTATCCCAACTGCTGAGCAGAACGCCCGGTCCGGAAGCCGCTGCGCTCAACCGCGAAAGCGCCGAACATCTCAGACAGGCCATAGCCGCGATACCGCCGGCCTATCGCATGATCCTTGTCTTGCACGACATGGAAGACCTAAGCACCGCCGAGGTCGCACAGATCACCGGGTTGCGGGAAGGTACTGTGCGGGTTCGCCTGCATCGCGCGCGGTTACTGGTGCGGCGTTATCTTGCGGACCTCGCCAGAGGCGTCGCGCCCGGCAGCGTTGCGCTGCACGCGGCCGCCGAGCAGGAACGTCCGCAACGATGCCGGCGTCTATTTGCCGCGCTCTCCGATTACATGGACGGTCTGGTTGACGACGCCATGTGCGAAGAAATGGGCCGCCACATCAAGCAGTGCGAGCCTTGTCTGGCGTTTCTCGCCAGCTTGAAGCAGGCGGTTGCGCAATGCCGAGCGTATTCGCCGCAATGCGATGCGCGACGTGCGGAAGAGCTGCGCCAGGAGCTGCTCTCCAAATATCAGCTGGCGGTTGCCGGCTTGGAAAAAGCGCGGAGTCAAACGGCACTCAGTTAATCGGAGGGCCGCCGCCAGGCTCGGAGCCTTGACTCCGGCTAGGTTGCCGTAATACGCAGTGGCTTCCGACTGCCCCGGGATTCCCATTTTGGGAACTCTCCTTTTGCCCGCCACAAAATCCCTGTAACGCTGTCATGCGTCACTGCGTTTCTTCCTGTGGCCCGATGTAATGGCCTTTGGAACCAGACTCCCGCCACACGGAGAACAAAATGATTTCCGCCACGGTCACTCTTACTCAGCCCTTAAGCACTCATCGCCAGTTTGTAGCTACCAGCGGCACCGGACATCACCTGCTGATCGACGATCCTGCGGGCAATACCGGCGCCAAGCCCATCGAGCTGGTCGCCATCGCACTCGCCGGCTGTACGGCCTTCGATGTCATCAACATCCTGCGCAAGAAGCGTCAGCAGGTCACCGGGTATGAAGTGCAGGTCGAAGCCGACCAGACGCCCACTCCGCCGCAGGTCTTCACCGCCGTGCGCATTCACCACATCGTGACCGGCGTGGATGTCTCGTCGCAGGCGGTGGAAGACGCGATCCATCTTTCCGAGGAGAAGTACTGCTCCGTTGGCGCGATGGTGCAGAAGAGCGCCGAGCTGCATTCGACCTTCGAGATCCTGCCGGCCCCCGAAGGCGCCCTGGTCGAGGCTTAGGCGATGGAGGCGCTTCCCAGAACGCAGTGTGGTGGCACGAGCACAGCATCCATCGCGCTCCTACTGCTTGCGATCATCGCAGCGCCAGCTGGATTTGCGGCGGCCCAAACTCCTCTGACGCTTCCTCAAGCCGTCAGCATGGCACTGGATCGGAATCCCCTTCACAAAGCTGCGCTGGCGGAAACGCGCATCGGCGCCGCCGCTGTTCGCCAGGCGCAGTCGCCGCTCATGCCGAAGATCACCTTTACCGAAGGCGCGCTGCGCGGCAATGATCCGGTATTTGTCTTTGGCTCGCGGCTGCGTCAGCAAAACTTCACCGCCGCCGACTTCGCGCTCAACCAGCTCAACACGCCAACACCGGTCAGCAACTTCTTCAGCCGATTTTCCGGCCAATGGAACCTCTTCGATGGCCTACAGAGTTGGTACGGCGTCACCCGCGCCCGGTACATGCAGCAGGCTGCCCAGCAGCAACTCGATCGCGCCGACCAGGAGCTGGTGTATCAAGCCGTGCAGGCCTACTACGGCGCGCTGCTGGCGCAACGGCAGGTTCAGGTCGCAGAAGCCGGTCTTGAAACTGCGCAGGCCATCGAGGCCAGCAGCCGCGCACGGGTCGAAAGCGGAATGATCGTCGAGTCCGATCTGCTGAGTGCGCAGGTGGCGACCGCTTCACGCAAGCAGGAACTCATCGCAGCGCAGAATGTGCTTTCGCTGGCGCACACCCAGTTGGCCCTGGCCGTCGGCGTTTCCTCCGACACGCTGTTCGAACCGCAAGAAGCGCTGAACGATCGCAGCTTCTCTCCGCCTCCGGTCGCCGAACTGGAGCAGCTTGCCATCGAAAAGCGCCCCGACCTGAAGCGCATGGAGTTGGAGCGCCGGGCGCAGGACAAGAATATCTCGGCGGCCAAAGGAGCTTTCGCTCCACGGCTGAACGTCTTCGGCTCGTGGGAGACCGACAGCCCTACGCCGGGATGGAACGGTGGCAACAACTGGATCGCCGGAGCGGAGTTGCAGTTCGATCTCTTCGACGGTGACAGCAAGCGAGCGAATCTGGCGATGCAGAAAGCGATGCAGGAGAAGGCGACCGCCATGCGCGACGGCTTCCGCGATCAGATTCGGCTGCAGGTTCGCAAGGCCTACTACGAGTACGACGCCGCGCAACAGCAGGTGGGCGTGGCGCGCACGGCCATCGCCCAGGCCGAGGAGAGTCTGCGCATTAACCAGAACCGCTACGACGGCGGCCTGACCACCATCAGCGATTTGCTCCGCGTACAAGAGACTGACCAGCGCGCCAAGAGCGACTACTGGCAGGCGGTCTACCGCGTGCAGACCAGTTATGCCGGCGTGGAATTGGCGGCTGGCACGCTCAGCCCAGGCTCTCCGGTGGTAACACAATGAGGTGTAAGGTGATGGTCGAAAAGGGTTCTAGTAATTGTCATCCCGAGCGGAGGCAGCCTGATTTTGGCTGCCGCAGCCGAGGGATCTGCGGTCTGCGCGCGAGTCAAAGAACCCCTATGTTCGGCGCGATCATCCTATCCGGACTCCTAGTCCTTCTCGCTGCCTGCTCCTCAGAAAAGCGCACTAGGCTACCCGCTCCCGAAACCATCTCCGGCATCGCACTCCTCACCGCGCAACGCGCCACGATCCCCGACTACATCGAGGCCACGGGCACGGTCCGCGCGGCGGAATCCGCGCAGCTCGCCAGCCAGGTCATGGGAACGATTACCAGCGTCAATGTCCACGAGGGCGATGCCGTCCGTCGCGGTCAAGTGTTGATCAGCATTGACGAAGCTCAGCCTCACGCCGCTTACCAGAGCGCGTCCGCGGGGTTGCAGGCCTCGCAGCACGCTATCGCAGCAGCCGACGCCGACTACGCGCTTGCCGAATCCACCATGCAGCGTTACCAGATGCTGTATGACAAAAAGTCGGTCAGCCCGCATGAATACGACGAGGTCAAAGCGCAGCTGGCGGCGGCAACCGCGCGCCGTGATGCTGCGCACGCCAACAGCTCGCAGGCCGAAGCCGTCGTGGTTGAGGCCAGGACGGTCATGAGCTTCACGAAAATCCGCGCCCCGTTCAATGGCTTGATCACCGCGAAGCTCGTCGACGCTGGTGCGATGGCTGCGCCGGGAGTTCCGCTGCTGATCGTCGAAGATCCCAGCCGCTTCCGCCTGGAAGCCATGCTGGACGAAAGCCAGATTGGCGCTGTCCGCCTCGGCGCGAGTATTCCCGTTGTGCTCGACTCACTCGGCGGCGAGGCGATCACGGGCAAGGTCGTGCAGATTGTTCCTGCAGCCGATCCCGCCAGCCGCACCTTCACCGTCAAGATTGATCTGCCGACCAATCCACAAATTCGATCCGGACTCTTTGGCCGCGCCCGCTTCCCGCGTGGTGAGCGCGAATCGACCCTCGTTCCGCAGACGGCGTTGCTGCATCGCGGACAACTCGACGCAATTTACGTTGTCGGCAAGGACGAAATCGCCAGCCTGCGTTATGTGACGCTGGGCAAGCCCAGTGGCAGCGATGTCGAAGTACTTTCCGGACTCGACAGCGGCGAGCGCGTCGTCGCCCAGCCCGCCGATCGCGAACTCAGCGGCAAACGCATAGGAGCGCAGTGAGGATGCGACATAGCGAGATATCGATTCTCGACTGCCTCGTGTCAGGGCACGACTTTAGTCGTGCCGAAAATGCGTTTCATTTCTTATCTCTGAGCCGGCTTCAGCCGGCGGCACTCGCCGCGCCGCGGAGAACATCGGCATGACCCACACTGCCAAATCTCCGCTGCGTCTCGCTGGCTTGGTGGCGCACGCCTTTATCAACTCCAAGCTGACTCCGCTGTTCATCGCTGGCGCGCTGCTGGCCGGCGTCTTCGCCGTCCTGATGACCCCGCGCGAGGAGGAGCCCCAGATCATCGTCCCCATGCTCGACGTCTTCGTCAGCATGCCCGGTGCCTCGCCCGCGGAAGTTCAGGAGCGAGCCACCATCCCTATGGAACGTCTGCTGCGCGAAGTCCCCGGCGTCGAGTATGTCTACTCCATCTCGCAGCCCGGCATGAGCATGCTGGTTGTGCGCTTCTACGTCGGCACCCGGGAAGAGGACGCGATCGTCAAAACCTACAACAAGCTTTACTCCAACTTCGATCGCATTCCGCAAGGGATCTCGCAGCCGCTAATCAAGGTCCGCTCCATCGACGACGTTCCCATCCTCGCGCTTACTCTGTGGGGCAACCACTACGACAGCTATCAGCTGCGGCAGATCGCCGCCGAGCTGGAGCACCAGCTCAAACAGATCGACGATGTCTCGGAGACGAAGATCATCGGCGGTTTGCCGCGCCAGGTGCGGGTCGTGCTCGATACGCAACGTCTCGCGGCATACGGGATGACGGCGGGTATCGTCACCGCGCAATTGCAGCAGGCCAATGCCCGCAGCATCTCCGGTCGCTTTGCTCAGGACAATCAGGAGTTCCAGGTCGAGGCGGGGCGGTTTCTTGGACGCGCCGATGATCTAAAGCAGGTGGTCGTCGGCGTTTTCCAGGGCAAGCCGGTGTACCTGCGCGATGTGGCCACTGAGATCGTCGATGGCCCCGCGGAGCCGGAGAACTACGTGCTCTACGCCAACGCCGCCGGAGCTCCAAGCTCCGATGTGCGCGGCGAATTTTCAGCGGTGACCATCACCCTCGCCAAGCGTAAAGGCACCAACGCAACCATCATCAGCGAGAAGGCGCTCAACAAAATCGCTGACCTCCACGGCTACTTGCTGCCGCCGGACCTGAACGTCACCGTCACGCGCAACTACGGCGAGACCGCGAAGGACAAATCCGACGAACTCCTCAAGCACCTGTTCCTGGCCACGCTCTCGGTCACGCTGCTGATCGCCCTCGCGCTCGGCTGGCGCGAGTCCGGCGTGGTGCTGATCGCCATTCCAGTCACGCTGGCACTGACGCTGTTCATCTTCTACTGCTTCGGCTACACCCTGAATCGCGTCACGCTGTTTGCGCTGATCTTCTCCATCGGCATTCTGGTCGACGATGCGATCGTCGTTGTCGAGAACGTCGTCCGTCACTTTCGTCTTCCGTCGAGCCGGGGACGATCGCTCTCCGACGTTGCCGTCGAAGCCGTCGACGAAGTCGGCAATCCCACCATACTTGCCACCTTCGCCGTCATCGCCGCCATTCTGCCCATGGCCTTCGTACGCGGTCTGATGGGTCCCTACATGCGTCCGATCCCCGTCGGCGCATCGGCCGCGATGCTCTTTTCGCTCATCGTCGCGTTCGTAGTCTCGCCTTGGGCGGCGCTGCGCCTGCTGCGCCACTACGCCTCCAGCGACGACCACAAGCATGAGACCGAGGGCTGGACCACGCGCTTTTATCGCCGCATCATGAATCCGCTGATCGCCAGCGCCCGCCGTCGCTGGCTCTTTCTCGCCAGCATGGTCGTTCTGTTGTTGCTTGCCTGCTCGCTGGTGGCGTTCAAGCTGGTCAAGGTCAAGATGCTGCCCTTCGACAACAAGAGCGAGTTCCAGGTGATCGTTGACATGCCGAACGGCACGACGCTGGAGCAAACCACCCACGTAGCACAAGAACTCGGACGGTATCTCGGTCAGCAACCGGAAGTACTGAACTACCAGATCTACTGCGGCACGTCGGGTCCCTTCAACTTCAATGGACTGGTGCGTCACTACTTCTTGCGGCGTGGTGCCAATCAAGCCGACATTCAGGTCAACCTCTTGAACCAGCATGAGCGCAGGGTCCAAAGCCACGAAATCGCCAAGCGCCTGCGACCCGGGCTTGTGGAGATCGGCAACCGCTATGGTGCGCGCCTCAAAGTCGCCGAGGTGCCGCCGGGCCCGCCGGTGCTGCAGACACTGGTGGCAGAGATTTACGGTCCGGACTATCGGCAGCAGGTCGCGCTCGCAAAACAGATCAAGCACATCTTTCAGACCACGCCGGGAGTGGTGGACGTGGACTGGTATGTGGAAGACCCGCAGACGAAGTATGACCTGAAGGTCGACCTCGACAAGGCTGCGCTGCATGGCATTGCCGCCGCCGACATCAGCAAGACCATGCAGATCGGCCTGGATGGCGCCACCGCCGGCCTCTTGCACGTTGCCGATTCGCGCGAGGACATCCCGATCCGCGTGCAACTCGGCCGCGCCGACCGCTCCAGCATTACCTCATTAGAAGAATTGCGTCTGCCCTCCGCTGGCGGCGCCCAGGTCTCGATCGGCGAGCTGACTAACCTCGAGAAAAAGACGATCGATACCACGCTCTATCGCAAGAACCTTCTGCCCGTCGTCTACGTGCTTGGCGACGTAGCGGGCGAAGAAGAGAGCCCGGTGTATGCCATCGAGAAGATGAACCAGGCGATCGCTGACCTGCGCGCGCCCGGCGGCTATCCGATCAAGGTGTACAACGCCACGCTGCCCGCGGAGACCGATCGTCTCTCCATGAAGTGGGATGGCGAGTGGCACATCACCATTGAAGTCTTTCGCGACCTCGGACTCGCCTTCGCCGCCGTGCTGGTACTGATCTACGTGCTGGTCGTCGGCTGGTTCCGTTCCTTCATCACCCCGCTGGTGATCATGGCACCCATCCCACTGACCCTCGTGGGCATTCTGCCGGCGCATGCGCTGATGGGCGCCTTCTTCACCGCGACCTCGATGATTGGCTTCATCGCCGGTGCCGGCATCATCGTGCGCAATTCGATCATCCTGGTTGACTTCATCGAGCTGCGCCGTTCGCAGGGCATGGCGCTCGAAGAGGCCGTGGTCGATGCCGGCGCCGTGCGCTTCCGTCCCATGCTGCTCACCGCCGCGGCAGTGGTGGTGGGCGCGAGCGTGATTCTCTTCGATCCCATCTTTCAGGGTCTGGCAATTTCCCTGATGGCGGGCGAGGTCGCTTCCACGCTGCTCTCGCGCATGGCCGTGCCGGTTCTGTACTACATGGTGGAGAAACACAAACCGCACGGAACCGGGGGAGACGCTGCCCCTGTACACGCGGAGGAGATATACGCATGACCGTCGAACGTGGACTACGATTAATGGCTGGGACCTTTGTTCTTCTTTCCCTGGCAATGGGCTACTGGGTCAGCCCCTACTGGTATCTATTCACAGGGTTCGTCGGGCTGAACCTCTTACAATCGGGCTTTACCAATTGGTGTCCGGCGATGTGGATGCTGCGGAAGCTGGGAGTGAAATCGTCTGACGAGGTAGGGCGCGCAACCGCAGCGCATTAGTAATGCACCTGCGCCAAATTGGGCGCGGAACCAGCTCGCGGGCTCAATCCGTGCGCCCGCAAAGCGCGCAACTGTTGTGGAGAAAACTTATGCCGGCTTGGTTATTGTTAATTCTGTTTGTTGCTTTATATCTGCTACTCACACAGTGGGTGCTTCCGAAGCTGGGTGTGCCGACCTGACGCACGGCCACCCGGCCCGGCGGGTCGCAAGACAAACAAAGCACGTGCGACATTTCATCATCCGAAGAGGAACTTCGTGATCACAAGCGTTAAATCCGCATTCATCCTGGCCGCGACTCTTCTGCTCGGCTTCAGGAGCGCGATGGCCCAGACCGCGGGGCGGATAAGGGCTGCCCGATCGTCAAAGGCCAGTAGTCCCAACTGTTCTGGGGTAAGAAAGTATGACTGAGCAGTGCAAGAATGCCTTCTCATCGATGACGCGCGAGGATCTGCTGCGCGCACTGGAGATGTTCGCCAAAAATTGGCTGGCACACGACGGCTGCTGGTTTCTGGCTGCAGAAGAGCGTCTCGGGATGCAACCGGCCATCGAGTTGGATGAGCGCGCGTGGGAGCGCTTTGCGGCCGTCGAAGCGCAGCGGATCATGACCACCTTTCGAATTTCGCAGAACGGCGGCCTCGCAGCCCTGGAGAAGGCCTTCGGATTGCGCATGTACAGTCTGATCAATGCCCAGCGTGTTGAATGGTCAAATGATCGCAAGCGGCTGCGCTTGGTGATGGACGTTTGCCGCGTGCAGGAGACGCGCAGGCGCAAAGGATTAAACGATTTTCCCTGTAAGAGCGTCGGCACCATCGAGTTCGAAACGTTTGCCCAAACGATTGATCCTCGAATTCGCACAACCTGCCTTCATTGCCCTCCGGAGGCCGAGGAAGGCAAGTACTGTGCCTGGGAATTCGGTATTGAGGAAACCGAGTGAAATGCCCGTGCGTCGCGCAGGATCGAACAGGACGTGAGCAAATGACATCCATGCGCCAAGTTAACGCCTCCTGAGCCAAAGAAACGCCCCGCCCATAAGCGCCAGAGAGACCGAAGCAAAAAAAGCACGCTTCATTGATCGGCGCTGGCCTGCCTTTCGCTTGGAGACAATTTCTGTTTCCGGATACATCTGGCGAGCGCCGTCGCCTTCGCGCATCGCGAGATGCATCACCTCCGCGAGGTGCAGCGCGTGGCGCGACGTGTCTTGCTGAATTTGTTCCCGGCAACTGAAACCATCGGCCATCACTAGCGTCGAAAGTCCCGGTCTTGCGCACCGCGGGAAATAGCGCGCGTTCGCCGCATTTCAGCGAGATGTCGTACTTGTCTTCCTCGAATCCAAATGAACCGGCCATGCCGCAACAGCCCGCATTCAGCAACTGGAAGTCGAGGCCCATCTTCTTCATCACCGCTTCATCGTCATAGAGCCGCATAATCGCTTTGTGATGACAATGTGCCTGCACGACGGCTTTGCGCCTCAGCTTGGGCGGATCGTAGTCCTTCACCTTCTTTTCCAGAAACTCGGCCAGCGTGAAGGTGTTCTCCATCAGCCTATGCGCACGCCGCGATTTCGGCAGCAGGCCGTTCAGTTCGTCGCGAAACACCGAACAGCAACTGGGCTCCAGCACGACCATCGGCGTGCCAGCATCAATCTCATCGGCGAGTGTCTCCAGAATTCGGTTGAGGTAAGTCTTTTGCGCGATCCAGAAAACCGTAATCGTACAACGGACGTCCGCAGCATAGGTGCTGCATCGGAACCTTGACCTGATATCCAAAGTTCTCTAGTACCTCCACGGCAGCCTGCGCGGTCTCCGGAAGAAAGTAATTGTTAAAAGTGTCGGGCCAGAGAATCACGGCTGGCTGGCCTTGATTACGGGGCGGGCGTTTCTTAAACCATGACTTGAAGGTTTCTGGCGCAAACGCTCGGAATCTGACGTTCCATCGGCATTCCGGCCATTTTCTTGGCGACCGTATTCAGCACCGGCAGCTGTGTGAACAGGTTCACGAACCCCGGTGCGATGGATGCCAGGCGCGACCACTGATCGATCAAGCCGAAGGCGTAAGCGTGTCGCGGCCGAAGCCGTCCGTCCCAATAATGGGAAAGAAACTCCGCCTTGTATGTTGCCATGTCGACGTTGACAGGACAATCGCCTTTGCAACCTTTGCAGGCCAGACAAAGGTCGAGCGACTCCTTGACACTTTCATCTCGCCAGCCGTTGGTGATCACATCACCGTGCAACATCTCCCACAAATGATGAGCCCGTCCGCGCGTGGTGTGACGTTCTTCGTGCGTCACCATGAAGCTGGGGCACATCGTGTCATCTTCGGCGTTCTTGCCGCTTTTGCGGCGGCATTTGCCGACCCCGACACAACGCAGCGTCGCATGAGCGAAGCTGCCGCCATCCTCCGGCCATTGAAAGTGGGTCTGCGGTTCCCACGGCTTGTAGTTGGCGCCGAGCCTCAGGTTCTGATCCATGCGATAAGGCTCAACCACTTTGCCTGGATTCATCTTCCAATCCGGGTCCCAGATCGACTTGAACTCGCGGAACGCCTGGATCAGCTCTTCGCCGAACATCTTACTTAAGAACTCCGCGCGCGACTGCCCATCACCGTGCTCGCCGCTGAAGCTGCCACCGTATTTCGCGCACAGATCCGTCGCCTCTTCCATGAACGAGCGCCACTTCCTGATTCCCGGTTCGCTGGTAAGGTCGAAATCCACCCGGCAATGAATGCAGCCTTGGCCAAAGTGGCCGTAGAGCGACGGATTGTATTCATACTTCTGATACAAGCGTGCGGAGATCGCGCAGGTATCCGCCGAGCTTCTCCGGCGCCACCGCTGAATCTTCCCATCCGGGCCAGGTGGCGGGCTCGCCGGGAACGAATGCCGTCGCGCCCAATCCGGCCTCGCGTATCTTCCCACAAGTGCGCCATGTCTTCTTTTTCGGTGAAGAGCTTCATGCTCGGCGCTCCCGGCTTACCTTTCAGCATTTCCATGACGCGATGTGCCGTCTCCAGCGCATCCTCTTTCCTGTCCGCGCCAAATTCCGCCATCAGCCAGCCTTTGCCCTCCGGCATCATGCCGAGGAAGCGACGATTCGGACCACCTTTCTTTTCGATGTTCTGGTACATCCGGTAATCGCTACCCTCCAGCGCTGTCGGCTGGAACGGCGTGATGCGCATCACATCGTCCGCCGCCTCGTACACGTCGGCATAGCCCAGCATTAGGATGACCCGTTGCGCTCGGGCATCGACCAGCGTGCATGTAGCTTCGAGTACCGTCACCAGCGTGCCTTCGCTGCCTACAAGTGCGCGCGCGACGTTGAATCGCCCGTCATCGTTCGGAAGCAATTCGTTCAGGTTGTAACCGGAGACACGCCGTGGGATGCGCGGATACTTGTCACGAATAAGATCGGCGTAGTGCTCGCGCAGCGATTTGAGATGACGATATATGTCGCCTGTTCGTCCGCCCTGCCGGATCGATTGCTCCATCTCCGCATCGTTCATCCATCCGACGTTCATGCGCGTGCCGTCGTAAAGCAGCACCTCCAGCGCCTCAATGTTCTCCTCCGTCTTGCCTGCCATCTGTGCGTGCGCGCCGCAGGAGTTGTTGCCGATCATTCCTCCGAAACAGCAATGGTTGTGCGTCGCCGGATCCGGTCCCCAGGTCAGCAAATTATCGCTTTCATGCATCGCCCGGTCGCGCAACTCATCGCAGACCGTTCCCGGCAAGACGCGCGCCCAGCGCTCGGCGGTATTCAGTTCCAGCACGCCGTGCATGTATTTCGACCAGTCGATGACGACAGCGACATTGCAGCACTGACCGGCGAGGCTGGTGCCTCCGCCGCGCGAGAGGACGGGCGCGCCGAACTTTCGGCAGGTGGCGACGGCATGTACCACATCTTCTTTCGTCCGCGGAATGACCACTCCGAGCGGCACCTGCCGGTAATTCGAGGCGTCGACCGCGTACATCGCTTTGCTGCCTGGATCGAAGCGCACCTCGCCTTGCACACTCTCTCGTAGCTCAGCTTCGAGTTCGCCGATGTCCACGTTGTCAGGCCAATCGCGATGCTGCATTCTCGTGGGCTGTTTTAGTTCGTCGGGTGAAATCAGGGTATTTTTACTGACGGACATTATTACTCCTTCACGCGGCGTATCGTTCCGCATCCGCGCGCTTTAGCTCCAACCCCAGTCCCGGCCGCGACAGGTCAGGCCGAAGTTCGCCGGATACAAGCTCCGGAAAACCATCGAAGAACATGCGTTCGATGCGAACGTGATCATGAAAATATTCCAGATTTCGAAAAGCCGGTATCGCGCAACCCACGTGTGTGTGGAGCGCTGGGGCGGTGTGGCCGGAAATTGGCAGATTATACGCTTCGCACAATGCGCCTACCTGCAGAAGGGCGGTCACGCCGCCGCAGCGCGTAATATCCGCCTGCTGCACATCCACGGCTCCCGCCGCCAGCATGCGACGAAAATAGAAAATGTCGTATCCGTATTCGCCGGCAGCGATGTCCATTGCGGCGGGCGCGCGGTCGCGAACCAGCCGCAACCCTTCCAGATCGTCGGACGAGACCGGCTCCTCGAACCAGCTCACATTGTATTCGGCGAAGATTTCCGCCTGCGCGATAGCCTGCTTCCGGCTGTAAGCGCCATTCGCGTCGACGAATAACTCGGCGGAAGGTCCGATTGCGTCACGAGCGACGCCGACGCGGTCTACGTCTCTCTTTGCGTCGCGGCCAATCTTCATCTTTACTCGCGGAATGCCCTCGTTTACCCAGCCACCGAGTTGCGCCGCCAGCTGATGATCGGTGTACGAAGTAAATCCGCCACTCCCGTAGATCCGCGCTCCCGCCCGGACCTGTCCCAGCAGCGTGACCAGCGGCAGCTCCAGCAGCTTCGCTTTCAAATCCCAGAGCGCGCAATCAACCGCTGAAATGGCCATCGAACAAATCCCCGGCCGCCCGAGGTTACGGATTCCTCGCCACATCAACATATAGGCCGATGGCGGGGTCATCGCATCCGTTCCAATCAGCAGCTTCGCCAGGTGGTCGTGAATCAGTGTCGCGGTACTCGAATCCGCATACGTGTACCCGACGCCGGTCTTGTTCGCCGCCGTGGCGTGTACCAGCACCAGGGTCGTTTTGTCCCATTCGAGCGTGCCGTCCGACTCAGGCAAATCCGTCGGGACGGTGTAAGTCGAGACAGCCAAGCGTTCAAGAGGAACCTGATAAGTACGGCTCCTCATGGAATCCTCACGTCTTGATGGAAACGATTAGCACGGACTCTTGAGATCACATTACTTGTAATGATGACGGCCACACAGGCGGGGTTATCCCAGTTCCGGCCCGCTACGCCTTGGAAGTTTTTTATTGCAGGCGGATAGAGCTCGCAAAGGAAAACGGGCTTTCCGCACTTCCCTACTCTAGGGTGAACGCATTTCTCTGTCCTGAAATTCAGAAGACCTGTTTCGCAGCAAACAGGACAGCGACCGCCGGCATCCATGTGAGAGAACGACCAAACGCAAACCGTAATCCTGAGAAAGGAATCGCCATCGTGAATACTTCAGATGTACTCGTGGAATCGCTGATCGACTGGGGCGTCGAAATGGTCTTCGGGCTGCCCGGAGACGGTATTAACGGCATCATGGAGGCGCTGCGCACGCGTCAAGACAAAATTCGCTTCATTCATGTGCGGCACGAAGAGACCGCTGCGTTCATGGCCTGCGGTTACGCCAAATACACAGGGAAGCTCGGCGTTTGCCTCGCCACCTCCGGTCCCGGAGGAATCCACCTGTTGAATGGCCTTTATGACGCGAAGCTGGATGGTGCGCCGGTGCTGGCTATCACAGGCCTGCAATTCCACGACCTGATCGGAACTCACACCCAGCAGGATGTTGCGCTCGACAAACTCTACATGGACGTCTGCGTCTACAACGAGCGCATCATGGGAGCGACGCACGTTGAGAATGTCATCGACCTTGCTTGCCGCACTGCGATTTCCTACCGCGGCGTAGCGCACATCACGATTCCTGTCGACTTTCAGGAACAGGAAGTCAAGAAGCGCGAGCGTTCGCAGCGAAACATCCCGGGCCATACCAGTGACGTCCGCACGCGCAGTTACAGAGTCCCCGAGGAGTCTCAGCTTCAGCAGGCCGCGGACATTCTGAACTCCGGCAAAAAGGTTGCGATCCTGGCAGGCCGCGGCGCATTAGGCTGCGGCGATCAGCTTGAACAAATCGCGGAGTTGCTGGCCGCGCCAATCGTCAAACCACTGCTCGGCAAAGCGGTCGTTCCCGATGACAGTCCTTACACCACAGGCTCCATCGGACTACTCGGCACCGCACCCTCGCAGGACGTGATGGAGAAGTGCGACACGCTGTTGATGGTTGGCACCTCATTCCCGTATCTCGAATATCTGCCCGAGCCCGACCAGGCCAAAGGCGTGCAGATTGACATCAATCCCATGCGGATCGGACTGCGTTTTCCGGTCGACGTCGGACTGGTTGGCGACAGCCGCACGGTGCTGGAGAACCTGACTCCGTTGCTGAAAAAGAAAGACGATCGCGGTTTTCTCGAAATGGCCCAGTCCGCGATGAAAGATTGGTGGCAAGTTGTAGAGACGCGAGCCACTCGCATGGATAAGCCGATGAAGCCGCAGGTGGTGGCCTGGGAGCTTGGCAAGCGCCTGCGCAACGATGCCATCGTGAGCTGCGACAGCGGCACAATTGCCACCTGGTGGGCGCGTGAGATCCCCGTCAAGCGCGGCCAGATGTACAGCCTGTCCGGTAATCTGGCGACCATGGCGCCGGGACTGCCGTACACGCTCGCGGCGCAACTGGCTTATCCCGATCGGCAGTGCGTCGGATTCGTCGGCGACGGCGGATTCTCCATGTTAATGGCCGACTTTTCTACGGCTGTGAAATACAAGCTGCCGATCAAGGTGGTCATCATTAAGAACAACACGCTGGGACAGATCAAGTGGGAGCAGATGGTCTTTCTCGGCAATCCGGAGTACGGAGTGGATCTTAGCCCGATCGACTTCGTTGCCTTCGCACATGCCTGCGGTGGCGTGGGTTATAGCGTCGACGATCCGAAGAACTGCGGCCAAACCGTTGAGCAGTTCCTGAACGCGCCCGGCCCGGCAATTTTGGAAGCGGTGGTGGATCCATTTGAGCCGCCCTTGCCGGGCAGAGTTAAGGCAGACCAGGCGATGCGCTTCGCTCAATCGCTGGCCCGCGGCGAGCCCAACCGCAGCAAGATCGCCCTCACGGTAGCCTCAGACAAAGTTCGCGAACTGGTGTAGGAGTGCGAAGAATGAAGACGTCTAAAGCTGAAGTCGTGGTCATCACGGGCGCGTCCGCCGGAGTTGGACGCGCCACGGTTCGCGAGTTTGCCAGGCATGGCGCGTCGATCGGCCTGATCGCCCGCGGCAAGGATGGCCTGGAAGCAGCGCGCCGCGAGGTCGAGTCGATGGGCGGCAAAGCCCTTGTCCTGCCCACCGACGTCGCCGAGGCTGAGCAGGTGGAGGATGCGGCGCAGCGCGTGGAAGAGCAGCTCGGTCCCATCGACATCTGGGTCAACAATGCGATGACATCCGTCTTCTCGCCCATCAAGGAGATGACTGCCGTGGAGTTCGAGCGGGTCACGCAGGTAACGTACCTGGGATATGTGTATGGAACGTTAGCGGCACTGAAGCGCATGCTGCCACGCGACCGAGGGACAATTGTCCATGTGGGATCGGCACTGGCTTACCGCAGCATTCCGCTTGCAGGCGGCCTATTGCGCTTCTAAGCACGCCGTGCTGGGATTCTTCGAATCGCTGCGCACGGAGCTGTTGCACGACCACAGCAAGGTGCGGACGACGATGGTGCAGATGCCCGCGCTGAACACGCCACAGTTCGGTTGGGTGAAGAGCCGGCTGCCGCACAAAGCACAGCCGGTGCCGCCGATCTACCAGCCCGAAGTTGCGGCGCGCGCCATTTACTACGCGGCTCATCATCCCGCAAAGCGTGAATATTTCGCAGCGTGGTCGGTGGTAGAGGCGGTGGTGGGCAACAAGATTGCGCCGTCTTTCGCCGATCATTATCTGGCGCGTACGGGCTACGACTCGCAGCAGCACGACGGTCGCGACGACCCCAACCGGCCCAACAATCTCTGGAAGCCTGTCCCCGGCGACCACGGCGCTCATGGAACGTTTGATCGTCGCGCCCGCGATCGTAGCTTTGAGCTGCTGGCGGAGACGAATTGGAAGTGGCTTGCAGCCACAGCTCTAGGGACGTTGGCAGCAATTTACGGGACCATCAAGGCCACTCGGCATACCGAATCCCCGCAAATCAGAAAGGCGGCCTAGCGGTTTTCCCAGACATGTCGAACCGAGATGGCAACCATAGTCCGAAACCCGATCTTCGCGCCGATCCCAGCCTGATACGACTTCATCCGCGCGAAGACAGCTTTGAAGTCAGCCAGGGACGAAGCGTCCTGTCCACCAACCTGAACGGATTTATTTCACCGGAGACGACGAACGGTCTCTTCGTCCACCAAACCCGAATGCTCTCCCGCTATTGTTGGCTCATCGGCGGCACTGAGCCGCACGCGGTCGCCTTGTCCAACGTCGAGCAGCATTCTTGGCTCGGCTACTACATCCAAGTCCCACCGAATATAGCTCATGGCCACAATGATCGAGGCAGCGGAGAAATGTCAGAAGCCTCGGAGAAATCTGTGGAACTGCGGCTCTCGCGGTCTGTTGGATATGGCGTTCACGAAGATGTCGATCTCACGAATTTCACTCAGAAGCCAACGGAGTTTGAGCTCAAACTGGAAGTGGATGCCGATTTTGCCGACCAGGAGGAGACCACCGAAGCGCGTCGCCAGTTCGGAGAACTCACACGCTCCTGGCGCCGCAACCAGCAGGGCAATTGGGAACTTCTGTTCGACTACGCCGCCCGACCACCATTACGAGCACCAAGGCGATGTGGGTGACGCAAGCATCCATCGTTCGATTGCCATCGAAATCGCCAAATGCGACTCCCCGCCGCGCTATTCGGACAACTGCGTCTCGTTCCATGTATCGCTCATGCCATTACAATCATGGCACGCCTGCATTCGCATGCATCCCGAGGTGGAAGGCGAGCCCACGTTCCCGCCGTATGGCTGTTACGCCTTTGAGTCAACAAAAAATCCTTGGGACCTCAATCGCGCGGCATTTCTGGACCAGGCCACAACGTTCACTGCCCCGGAAAGTGGGACGCTTACCGCCGTTGTGGTTGGCGCCCTTGAGCAAGCCAAGCGCGACCTCGCGGCCCTTCGGCTGCACGATCTTGACCGCAATTCAGACGCCTGGGTTCCAGCGGCGGGAATCCCGATCTACGTTGCACTCTTCGGACGGGACACGCTCACTGTTGCCTGGGAGGCCGGTGTTGTCAGCTCCCAGATGATGCGCGGCACCTTGCCGGTGATTGCCGATTTGCAAGGCAGAGTTGTCGACGATTGGCGCGACGAGCAACCCGGTCGCATGCTGCACGAAGCTCACACCGGACCGCTGGCCAAGCTGGGATTCAATCCGCGCGCGCGTTATTACGGCTCAGCTACGACCTCGGGCTTCTATCCCGTCGTGCTCGCTCATCTCTGGCACTGGACGGGTGACAAGGAACTGATTCGCCCGCTGGTTGATGGCGCACTCGAAGCGCTCCGTTGGAAAGACAATTGGGCCGATCTCGATGGCGACGGTTTCTACGAATACCTCACTCGCTCCACGCAGGGCGTCAAGAATCAGGGATGGAAGGACTCGGGAGATGCGATTGTTTACGCCGATGGCACCGTCGTGGAACCGCCGATTGCAACTTGCGAGGAGCAGGGGTTCGTCTACGTCTCAAAGCTGCACATGGCGGAGATGCTGTGGTGGCTCGACCGCAAAGACGAAGCGAAGCAGCTTTACCACCAGGCGACAGAGCTGAAGAAGCGCTTCAATGAAGCCTTTTGGATGGAGCGCGAAGGCTTCTTCGCCATGGGACTCGACTCGAAGAAGCGGCAGATCAGCTCCATCGCATCCAATCCCGGCCACTGCGTCGCATGCGGCTTTGTCGATGAGGCTCTGGTCGGGCGAACTGTCGACCGTTTGCTTGCCGAAGACATGTTCAGCGGCTGGGGCGTGCGAACGCTCTCAGCGCAGCATCCTGCGTTCAATCCCTTCAGTTATCATCGCGGCACGGTCTGGCCGGTAGAGCACGGTTCCTTCGCCATGGGCTTCATGCGATATGGATTGCACGCTGCCTTGGAGAAGATCGCGCTGGGCATGTTCGAAGTAGCAGCCCTGTTCGATTTCCATCGCTTGCCCGAGGTGTTTTCCGGACACCCGCGTGACGCGCTTCATCCATTTCCTGCGATGTATCCCAAGACGAACTGGCCGCAGGCGTGGTCTTCTTCGGCCATCTTCACCATTATTCAGTGCATGCTGGGAATTTACCCCTACGCGCCGTTGCATGCGCTGTTTGTCGACCCGCATCTACCGGATTGGCTGCCGGAGATCACCCTCACCAATCTGCACGTGGGTAGCGCCATAGTTGCGATTCGCTTTTTCCGAGAAAAAGACGGCACCAGCAGCTATCAAGTCCTGGACCAGCGGGGCCGCTTACACGTACTCCGACAACCCAGTCCATGGTCACTAACTGCCGGCCCGGTTGAACGGATGGTCGACGCGCTTTCCAGCGTTCTTCCTGGGAAATGATCTGACGCGCCTTCTGAAATGCAGAGCTGATTCCGGCTCAAATCCCCTGAGAACATCGACTACAGAGTCGTCCCTTCCTAATCGTTTTCGTCAAACGACCGAGGCTTGACTTAGGAGCGTGATGGCCACGCACCGGGCGTCCTCTTCTGCGCGACAGTTCGATTGCATCCCGCAGGAAGCTATACCTGGAGTACATCCCCTTCGCGCGCGACCATCTGGTACAGTACCGGATTGACGAAGAATCCGATGAAGAGACGGGAAATCAAACCTGCCACGATCACGATGGCGAAGGGTTTCTGCGTGTCCGAGCCAATGCCGGTGGCAAGTGCAGCCGGAAGCAGGCCGAGGCAGGCGACCAGCGCCGTCATCATGATCGGGCGAAGTCGCAGCAGCGACGCTTCGCGAGTCGCGGTGCGGATGTCCATGCCTTCCTGGCGAAGCTTGTTGATGTAGGAGACCAGAATCACTCCGGTTTCTACCGAGACTCCCAACAGGGCCAGCAGTCCCAGCACCGACGAAACGCTGAACGGGGTGTGCGTCAGCTTGAGCGCAACGAGTGCGCCGACGGGTTCGCTCATGATGACGCCGAGCGCAATCGTGACCGGGAACTTGAAATTTCCATAGAGCGCAAACAGGATCATGAAGATGATGACGAGCGCGATTGGTCCGATCACCGAGAGCTGCGCTTTTGCTTCTAGAAACAGGCTATACTCACCGCCCCAGGTCAATCGTGTAGCCCTGGCCAAGAGTGACGGCTTGATCGACCGCTTTCTGGCCGTCGCGCACGGCGCGCTCCAGGTCGCGGCCTTCGATGCTGTACTGCACTCCGATATAGCGCGAGTTGTTTTCGCGATAAATAAACGATGCGCCGTTGCCCACGCGAATGTCGGCGAGCTGGCTGAGCGGAATCTGCTTGCCATCCGGCGTGCCCACCAACAGCTCGCCAATCTCGTGAGCGCTGCTGCGGAATTGCGGCTGCATGCGGACGACAAGATCAAACAACTTCTCGCCCTGAATCACCTGGGTTACAGCCTGCCCGCCCACCGCCGCAGAAATCACGGCTTCGACGTCGGCCACGTTGATTCCGTAGCGGGCAATCTTGTCGCGGTCCACATCGATTAGCAAACTCGGCTGGCCCAACTCTCGCACGACCGTCAGGTCGGTGAAGCCCGGAACCTTGGCCAGCGTGTTCTTGATCTGGATGGCTTTGTCCTGGAGAACAGTCAAATCCTCCCCATAGATCTTGACGGCCAGCGAACTCTTCAAGCCGGTCAGCGCCTCGTCCACTGCGTCTTCTGCGGGCTGGGTGTAGTTAAAGACGATTCCGGGGAACGCGCTCAGCTTCTGGTTGATCGACTTCAATCAGTTTTGGCTTGGTATTGATGTCACCGCCCCAGGCCTTGTCTTTGTAGGGCTTCAGTCCAACGTAAAATTCACAGTTAAAGAAGCCGGTTGGGTCGGTGCCATCGTCCGGGCGACCGAGCTCTGAACCGACCACCGTGACTTGCGGATACGACATCAGAATCGCGCGGATCTGAGGAGCAATTTTGCTCGCCTCTTCGAACGAGATCGTGTAGGGCATGGTGGCGCGCACCCACAGCGCGCCCTCGTCGAGGTGAGGCATGAACTCGCCGCCGATGAATGGGACCAGCAGCAGGGTTGCGCCGAAGATCAGCGAGCGCGATCACCATGGTGAGTTTGGGCCGCGCCAGGGACCAATCGAGTTGGGTCGCGTACTTGCGCTTCATCCACTCGAAGGGGCGGTTGACGTGTTCGCGTACGCCCTTTTTGAACCAATACGAAGCTAATACGGGAACCAGCGTGAGCGTGAGGATCAGCGCACCTATCAACGCGAACGACATGGTCTCGGCCATGGGATGGAACAGCTTCGCCGAAGGCCCGCTGAGTGCATAGATCGGCAGATAGCCTGCCAGAATCACGGCGACGGAGTAGAAGATCGGGCGATCGACATCTTTCGCCGCCGCCAGAATGACTTCGTTCAGCTTGTAGGTCTGTCCTGCTCGCAGCGCGAGTTCGCGGTAGATGTTCTCCACCATGACAACGGTGCCATCGATGATGATGCCGAAGTCGATTGCTCCGATGGACAGCAGGTTGGCGGCGCCATCGTGCGCATGCAGAATAATGAAGGCGAACAAGCAGCGAGAGTGGAATAGTGAGAGCGACGATAACCGCCGCGCGAAAACTGACCAGGAAGAAGATCAGAACTACCAGCACCAGGACCATGCCGCGGAGCAGGTTATCTTCCACGGTATCCGTGGTCAGCTTCACCAAGTCGCTGCGATCGTAATACGGGTGGATCTTGACATCGGGCGGCAAGACAGTCCGATTCAGCTCCTCGGTCTTGGCTTCGACGCCCTTGAGTACGTTTTGCGTTTGCTCGCCGCGCAGCATGAGGATGACCCCCTCAACCGCGTCGTCATTCTTCTGATAGCCGAATTCGCCGAGCCGCGGAGCATGGCCGATCACGACATCGCCAATGTCCTTGACGCGGATGGGAACGCCGTTGTTGCTGCCAACGACGATGTTGCCGATATCGCTGGTATTGCGTACCAGTCCGATACCGCGCACGTAATAAAACTGCCCACCCTGGGAGTAGAATCCTCCGCCCGCATTGGAGTTGTTGGCGCCCAAGCGCGTTCATTACGTCCGGAACCGTCAGGTGGTAGCCGTAAATCCGTGCGGGATCGAGCAGCACCTGATATTGCATGACGGTGCCGCCGAATCCGGAATCGTCGGCAACGCCGTGAACCGAGCGGTAAGCCCGCTCAACCACCCAGTCCTCAAAGGTCTTCAGTTCCTGCGGGCTGCGATCGGGGCTCTCCAGCACATAGCGATAGACCAGGCCGCTTGGACTGAAGAGCGGAGCCATGGTTGGTGTCACTCCCGCCGGCAAGGCTGGCTTGTGCGATTCGCTCAAAGACGATCTGCCGGGCAAAATAGTCGTTGGTGCTGTCTTCAAACGTCAGAATTACATCGGAGAGGCCGTAGAGCGAGATGGACCGCATCACCACCATGTGCGGAACGCCGTTCATCTCCAATTCGATGGGGAGCGTGACCAGGCGCTCGACTTCCTCCGCGGCGTGGCCGGGCCATTGCGTGATGAGTTCGACTTGCGGAGGCGAGAGGTCGGGATAAGCGTCCACCGGCATGCGCCGGAACGAGATGATGCCAGCGATCATCATGAAGCGCCGTCAGCATCAACACCAGAAAGCGCTGACGCAGTGCCGCTTGTACGATTCGATGGATCATTCAGGTATGCTGACAGGCATGGTTGTCATCACGGTCTTCGTCGAGTCGAGTCTCGATCGTTTATCGTCCTAACGCTGCAGCGAGTTCGCAAACTGCAAGAACAGGCTGCCATCTCCGATGACGCGATCACCGGAGCTCAGCCCACTGATAATTTGCGTTTGTCCCTTCAAGCTGTCCCCTATGGTGACGCTGCGCTTGCCAAACTGATTGCCGGACTGTTCAACGTAGACGAACGGCTGGTTCTCACTGTCGCGCAGCACGGCAGAGTCTGGCACGGCGATGGCGTTCTGGATGGAGCCCGCATCCACCGAGGCCACGACGTACATATCTTTCTTCAGCTTCAATCCGGGATTGCTGGTCTCAATGCGCGCCTGCAAGGTGCGCGTGTTGGGATCGAGTGACGCCGCGACGTAGGAAATGCGTCCATGGAAGACATCGGGATAAGCTTCGGTCTGGATCGTGACCGGATCGCCGGCGCGCACGAAAGGCAAATCCTTTTGATAAACATTGACCAGCACCCACACGGTGCTGGTATCGGAAAGCATGAAGCATTGGGTCACACCAGCTTGCAGAAGTTGTCCCACCGCGATGTCTTGCTCGACCACTTCGCCGCTGATCGGGGACTTGACCAGCGCCTCAAAGGAAGGCGGCGCCTTCACCAGCGCATCGGGATTGGTGATGCCCAAAACCTCTCAGCGCCGCCTCTGCCGCTGTTAAGTCCCCTAGTGCTTGCGTCTCGGCGGATTCAGCCTGTTCCAGATTCTGTTCGGCGAGGGCGTGATGCTGATACAAGTCCTGGGCTCGCGAGTACGCCTTTTGCGCCAGCACATAGGCATCCTTGGCCTTCAGATAATTGGTGCGGAGTTGCGAATAGTCGGGACTCGCGACGTACAGCATGGCCTCGCCCCGTTCCACGTGCTGGCCCGGAACCACGACGATGCGGCTTACCGGACCGCTGACCTGCGTGATCACTGGAGTGGTATGAAAGCTGTTGTAGGCCACGGCTCCGGTCAACCGAAGCGTCCGCGTCAAAGTAGTGGGTTGGACGGTGAACACCTGCACGTGGGCCATCTGGTCCGACGGGATGGTGAACAGCTCAGCCGTGTTGGCGTTGTTCGTATGATTCTTCGAACCGCTTTCGGACCCGATGCAGCCGGCGAGCGCCAGCATGATCGAGGATAGAGCCGTCAGCGCGACCATCTGGCGCATACGATCTTGTCCCATTTTCATGGCAGGTTCCTTGTTCCAACGGCTGCCTTAAGCTGCTCGAGTGCGGTCATGTACGTGGACAAAGCCTGGCGATAGGCCAGTTGAATCGCGCGGTTACTGCGTTCGGCATCGAGGAAATCCAAAAGGCTGGTCGCTCCCCGTTGATAAGCATACTCACTGATATCGCGTGAGTCCTGCGCCTGCTTCAAGTAACCGGAAGTATAAAGTTGTACTACTTCGTCGCTGCTACGCAGCCCCTCGTATGCATCGCTAACATCGGACAACACGGTGTCGCTTGCCGATTGTTGCATCTCCTGGGCTTGGGTCAGCGCATAGCCGGTGCGGGCGATTTCACCCTGGTTGCGGTTGAAGATGGCCAAGGGAAAATTCACAAAGAAGGAAGCGCTGTTCTCGTCAGAAACGTGGGTGTAATCAACCGTCGCATTCACGTCCTGCTTGGCATTCGCCTTTGCCAGCGCTATCTGGCTTTGAGCGGCAGTCACTCCCAAGTTAGCCGCGCGGTAATCAGGACGGTCCCGTAACGCCTCGGCCTGCAAGTCTTCCAACTTCGTCTGGATCCGCTGATAGGCCAGGTCGCCAACTACGTCGTAATTCGCCGGAACCGCATCATAGCCCAGAAGTTCCCGCAACGCGACCAGGGCCTGCACCCTCGCCAGGCGGGCGGAGGAGACGTCAGTTTGAAACTGCAGGAGCTGCAGCTTAATTTTCAGATAATCGCCTTCGCTGATGTAACCCGCTTTGTACTGCGCCTGACCAATATCGACGGTTTGCTCAAAGCTCTTCAGGTCCAACTCGGCAAAACGCAGAGTGGATTCGGCCAGCAACACGGCGACGAACTGCTGTGCGACATTGAAGGTGAGGGTGCGTTCCGCATCCGCAACCTGGGCGCTGGTCACAGCGGTCTGATCGCGCGCAGCCTGCAACCGGTGCTGCCGTTTCTTGCCCCGCTCAAACAGATATCCGATGCCGGCGTCGAACTGCTGGACTGAGCTCAGATTGTCAGTCGAAAAGTCGGACGGCGAAAAAATGGGTACGAACTGGGAATCAAATAAAAGGGTCGGATTCGGACGCAAGTTCGCGGTGATTTCCTGCGCCTGGTTCTGCAGGATGAGAGTGCGCGTCGCCTTCAGCGAGTGATTGTGTGCCAGCGCCAGATCAATCGCCTGGTCCATAGTGACCAGCGGTGGGCCTTGTGCCTTCGCAGTCGTTGCCAGCAACAGCAGGCAAGTCAAGGCCGCCAAGCCTATCATCGGGAAGTGCGGTGATCGCATAGAACTCAAATCTAAAATGCGGGGCTCCAGATTGAAAAGAAAGGTCGACAAGCGGACCTTCCCATGCTCTCCGTACCCGTGCCGTTCTCCTGTGCCCACCGCACCCCGTGGAGGCGGCAAGGCCTCACGGGCAGAACGCTAAGCCAAATAAGCAGAGAACATATTGTAAATGAGGAAGTTGCGGGTGGGAGTTAGAACGTGTTGGTAGTCTGTACGAGTCTCGCTCCGGCCGCGCGAATCAGCCATGATAACGTCCGAAACTTGTGCCCGTTACGTTATTGGTAGCTAACTTCACGATCGGGAAGCTGTTCGCAAACGGGCGGAGGCAATGCTCGCTCTTCCCCGACATTCCTCGGGATCACTTCCGCATTGCTGACGATTTTTTTAGGATACAAAATTGAATGTTGACGAGCTGTTTCAAAACGCTCTCTTAAGCATCATAAGCAGCATAAATATCTTCATGCGCGCGAGGCGCAAGTCACAGCGATGAGGGTACGGGGAGTCGCATCAAGAAGAAGGGTGAATATGAGCGGACTGTTTAATAGAGTAGCAATCGTGACGGGCGCGTCCAAAGGCATAGGCGCTGGGATTGCAACCGCCTTGGGAGCTGCGGGCGCGCGCGTGGCGGTGAACTATTCCTCCGACCATGAAGGCGCCGAACGCGTCGCGCAGGCGATCACCGACAACGGCAGCGAGGCGATCGCGGTCGCGGCCGACGTATCCAAGGCGGCAGAGGTCGCGCGGTTATTCAAAGAAGTGGATTCTGCGTTCGGAAGGCTGGATGTTTTGGTCAACAACGCCGGAGTATTCCGCTTCGGCGCCATAGCGGAGATCACCGAAGAGAGCTTTCACCTCCACTACAACATCAATGTTCTTGGGACGATTCTCATGGTTCGGGAGGCAATCAAGCGGTTCGGCCCCGACGGGGGCAGCATCATCAATCTCAGCTCCATCGTCGGCTCGCATCCGGTGCCGGGAGCCCTGCTATACGCTTCCACGAAAGGGGCCATCGAAACGCTGACCAGGGGATTGGCGCTCGAACTGGCGCCACGCAAGATACGCGTCAACGCCATCGCTCCCGGTCATACAGAAACCGAAGGCAATGTAGCCGCGGGGACCTTTGCGGGTGGTGCCGGCGCCGCTCTGGCGGCGCAGACACCGCTCGGTCGGCTCGGTCGCGTCACCGATATCGCCCCGCTGGCGGTGTTCCTGGCCTCCGACGAATCGGCCTGGATCACAGGAGAGGTCATTCGCGCCGCAGGCGGTCTCCTTGTGGCCAGGTGAGTGTAATATGCTGACCTGGTGTTGTTGGATTTCCATATCTAACCGACCTCCAACGGTTGGGAGAGACGCAGTTGCAGCAAACCGCGAAGGGAGCAGTAAGGCCGATTGACGACGTTGCCGTGCGACGCGGGCCAATGGCGTTTCGACGCGGTGATGGCCTGAGTGCAGGTGCCAGCCTACGTCACCACTGGCCGGAGTATGCGATGGAAGCGGGCGAGTTGGTCCTGTACATGTTCTTTGCTTGCGGATTCGCCACCCTATTACAGCACCCTGCTTCGCCGGTTCGGAACTTGATCACCAGCAACCTGGCTCGCCGTGCGCTTTATGGACTGGCGATAGGAGCCACGGTGATCGGGATCATCATGACGCCGTGGGGGAAGCGGTCCGGAGGGCATTTCAATCCCGCAATCACTTTGACTTTTTACCGGCTTGGGAAAGTGGAGTTTTGGGATGCATGGTTCTATATCGTCGCGCAGTTCTTAGGCGCGATTAGCGGCGTCTGCCTCGCGAGATTTGCGCTGCTAGGCGCGCTTGGCAATCACGCGGTACATTACGCGGTGACCGCGCCCGGCATGTACGGCAGCGCTGTGGCGTTTGTTGCCGAATTGACGATCTCTTTCATCCTTATGCTCACCGTGTTGTTTGCAACCAACAGTAAAAGTCTGGCCCTGTACACCCCCTTTTTTGTGGGTGCACTGATTGCGACGTATTTCACGTTCGAAGCGCCATTGTCCGGTATGAGCACGAACCCGGCACGAACCTTCGGCTCAGCCGTTCACGCCAACTATTGGCACGCGCTGTGGATCTATTTCATCGCTCCGTCGCTCGGCATGCTGGCCGCCGGCGAGCTATTTCTTCAAGTGCGCGGGGGCGCCGCTCCCTACTGCGCCAAACTTCACCACGCCAACCGCGAACGCTGTATCTTTCATCACACCCAACACGTAGTTTAGAGAGGAGAATCTTGTGCAAACATTTCAAGCTGACTACTTCGCTGCCTATCACAACCTGAAGCTCACGCGCGATGCCAACGGTGTGCTGGTCGCTGAATTCCACAGCAACGGCGGGCCGTTCATTATGACCGCGCAATCTCACACAGAATTTGTCGATGCCTTCTACCGGATCGCCCAAGATCGCGAGAACAAAATTGTGATTCTCACGGGCGCAGGCGGACAGTTTATTACTGATGTTGATTGGTCCTCTTTCGGCGACGTCACCGATCCAAGCGTTTGGAGCCAGGTTCACGACGAAGGCGTTCAGGTTTTGGAAAACATAGCCAACATACGAGTGCCGATGATCGCAGCTATCGAGGGACGCGCCCATGTGCATTCCGACTATGCGCTACTTGCCAGCGTCATTGTGGCGGCGGATGGTGCGACCTTCCAGGACGTGGCCCACTTCTCCGCGGGCGTTGCGCCCGGTGACGGCATCTTTACCACCTGGAGTTATCGCGGCGGAGCGGGACGAGCGGAGGCGTTCCTGCTGAACCCACAGCCGCTGGCGGCGCGTACCGCATACGAATGGGGAGTCGTTGCCGAAGTTGTGCCGAACGGTAAGGCCCTCAGTCGGGCACGGGAATTGGCGGAGTTGTACTTGAAGGCTCCTGAGGTGACGCGCCGCAACACCCGTATCCACTTTATTCAACCGTTGAAGGAGCGCATCGTGCGTGAGGTTGGCTACGGACTGTCGCTGGAAGGAGCATCGTCTGCCGCCCTCATGAAATCAATGCAAGCCAAGAGTGAACCTGTCGCCCGGAAAGGAAAAGTCGCATGAGCAGCGAAAAGCGTCCATCAGCCGCCATATCGAAGACGCAGCCGGAAGAGTTTGACATCGTGATCCTGGGCGGCGGCACGGGAGCGACGCTTGCGGCGTGGACCTTCGCCGGCGAAGGCAATCGCGTCGCGATCATCGACCGCAAGTACATCGGCGGTTCGTGTCCGAACATCGCCTGCCTGCCGAGCAAGAACATCATTCACAGCGCGAAGGTTGCATCCTACGTGCGGCACAGCGACGAGTTCGGCATCGCTCGCGACGGCTTCAAGATTGATATGTCCGGCGTGCGTGATCGCAAGCGCAAGATGGTATCCGGCCTGAACCAAATGTATCTGGAGAATTACAAAAACACGGGAGCGGAGTTGATCATGGGATCGGGGCGCTTCATCGCCCCGAGGACCGTGGAGGTGACGCTTCCAGATGGAAGGCGCCGCGTGCTGCGCGGAGCCAATGTAATTATCAGCACCGGCACACATGCCAGCCTGCCGCCGATCCCCGGGCTTGCCGAGGCGCAGCCGCTGACCCACATCGAGGCGCTTGAACTGGATGTGGTTCCCGAACATCTGCTGGTGATCGGCGGTGGGTATGTCGGGATCGAACTGGCGCAGGCGATGCGTCGCTTCGGCAGCCAGGTGACGATCCTTGAACAGGGCAAGCGCTTGCTGCCGCGCGAAGACGACGATGTAGTCGAAGGTCTGAGCAGCTTGCTGAACGATGAGGGCATCAGACTCGTTCCGAATGCACGGATCAAGCGAGTCCTGGGCACGTCGGGGCAGTCGGTGCGAGTTGTCATCGAGCAGGATGGGGCGGAGAAAACGCTCGACGGCACTCACCTGCTGGTTGCGGTGGGCCGCACGCCCAACACCGAGGGAATTGGGTTGGAGCTGGCGGGAGTCGAAGTAACCGATCGCGGATTTCTCAAGGTCAACGAGCGACTGCAGACGACAGCCGAGAATGTTTGGGCGATCGGAGAGGTCGCAGGCAGCCCGCTTTTCACCCATATCAGCGCTGACGATTTTCGCGTGGTTCATGCCAACCTTACCGGGGGTAAGCGCGTGACCACCGGCCGGCAGGTCCCGTTCTGCCTGTTTACCGATCCGGAATTCGCTCGCGTTGGGCTTAATGAGAAAGGAAGCGAGAGGCGAAAGGAATTGCGTACCGTCTGTTCAAGATCCCGATGGATGGAGTGCTGCGTGCTCGCGCATTGGTCTGAAACGCGCGGATTCCTAAAGGCCTTGATGGAGACCGATAGCGACCGCATCCTCGGGTTCACGGTATTCGGTGTGGGCGCGGGAGAAATTATGGCTACGGTGCAGATTGCAATGCTCGCAGGGCTGCCCTACACAGCGTTGCGCGATGCGGTCCTGACTCACCCAACACTGGTCGAAGGTCTCATACCTCTGTTCTCATCCGCGGCGTCAGCGCACAACGTTGCCGAGAGGAGAGGAGCTCAGATCTCCGCTGCATGAGGTGAACTGCAATAGCAAGGAGAAGAATAGGAACTCGTGATCTGGTCGTTGCGCAACCTGTTTCGTTACCTGCGCAGCACTATTGGTACCGAAGGTCGACATGTCGGAAGCGATTGTTACAAGTAGGACATCCCTTCGATAACTCCCGGATTACTCGTTTCGTCATTCTGGGGTTTACCCTCGCCAACCGGATCACTTCCGTATTGCCGACTATTCAGAGATTAGGCGGCGCCGGTTCAGCGGAGCTCGTTGGAGGTACAACCCGGCAAAATCCCGGTTCGTTTTCCCGTGAATCGTGTCAATTGGTACCGCAGTAGGGCGTCAGCTTCTTAATCAAAATTCTAGTCGCGCCTGAAAGGCGATCATGCGTGGACTACTGTCTCCACCCAGACCCACTCCTAGAAGTCCAGTAGGCGGTGATGTCGTATAAGTGAGCGTGCCGAAGCCAGTTTGCGTGGAAGGTCTACCTGGAATTCCGGCATAGATATTACTGGGCAATCCGAAATTGGGATGATTGAACACATTGAAACACTGGAGGTCGAAGCGCAGCCTTAGGCGCTCGCTCAAGGGAAACCATTTCGTCAGATAGAAGTCGCTCCAGAAGAAATCGGGACCGCGCAGGGCGTTGCGGCCCAACGTTCCGAACTGGCAGTTCTGTGCCGTATCGCCCCTAAAGCACGCCCCGGTACTGGGGTCGACGACCGAGACAAAGGCGTTTGGGTTGAGCCATTGGATCGTTCCTGCCTGCGTGACTCCCGGAATCGGACCGTTCGCGTACAGCGGCACTCCGGGAACAATGCTGGCGAACTGTGGACCGCTACCTTGCAGAATGCCGTCGCCGTTCGCGGAGTATGGTGTACTTAACACTGAGAACGGAAGGCCGCTGTGCCAGAACGCGGTCCCGGAAATCTGCCACCCATTCACCGCATACCCGAGCCTTCGACTTTTGACTTTGAAAGGCAGTTGGTAAACGTACTGCGCTGTGACGTTGTTGCGAACGTCATAGTCACAAGACGCGTAGTTGCGGGCAAGTTCACCCGGCAATGGCGAGAGAATCCCGGCGGAGGAGAACGAGAGGAAACCTCCGTTGGAAACGTAATCGAGGCAGTGGCTCCAGGTGTAATTGATCTGCCCCTGCAAGCCGTGTACCGGGCGCATCATCGCGGTCAATTGCAGTCCGTTGTAGTTACTTCCGGCTCCGGTCGATAACTGCGTGACCGCAGCAAAGCGCGGATCTGTCGGTTGCAGGTAAGGAAACGGCGCGAAGCAACCTGGGCACACCGTTTGGAAGCCGTTTACCTCCGTCAGATACGGCTCATCCACCGAACGCGTGCCGACGTACTGCGCCTTCACACTGCCGTTGTTGCCGATCTGATGCTCCAGGCCCAGGCTCCATTGCATGAAGTACGGTGCGTGAAGGCGGTCGCTCGGAACGGTGGTGATCGTGACCGGCGGCAAGCAAGCCTTTGGATTAGCCATTGGGGAAGCGCACGAAAGCTCACCCTGTGCGAATCCTGCGGCGAAACTTTCATCCGCGGCACTCAGCGCATCAATGGCGCTGTTGGGTACACCTGGCGCGATTGCCGTCCCGCCTACCGTGCCCAACAACCCTGCTTGAAACGATCGGACGTAGGGCGGATTAGTCCCGACCAAGTCGGCTACGCTTCCCGGCAATAGGTCACTGAAGACGCCAAAGCCAGCCCGCAATACCGTGTTCGGCTGAAACTGCCAGGCGATGGCCATTCGCGGCTGAAGAATCGCGAAAGGGGTTGAGCTGAACAAGTGACCGAGGTTGGTCTGGATCGCCTGATTCAGCGGTTGATTAACGTCATGCGAAATGGAATCGAACGCGCCCGTTAATCGGGCAATTTGATAGTGCGGATTTAGGGGATTCGAATTGTAGGTGCTGCGCAGTCCGAAGGTCCAGGTGAACTTCGGCGTCACTCTCCAGGTGTCCTGCGCATACCAATCGACGTTGAGGAAGTTGTAGGGTTCATTGGTAGTTTGCGGGAAACTCTGGGTAGCAGTCGAGGCAACACCGTAAATGAATTGCGGCAAATCGGTGTAGGTCACCGTGGGCACCCTACCCTCGCCAAAGTCGAAATCGTTCAGGTGAAAGATCCGGATGTTGGTGCCGAAGCGAAATTCATGTGCGCCGTGGCTCCATGCCAGATTGTCGTTGATGAAGAAGCGCGTTGCGCGCCGGCCCTGTAGCCAGGTGTTGTCGAGTCCGCCGATCGTAGTGAGCGGAGCATTGGCTCCGATGCCCTGCAGAACGATGGGAAATGCCGCGAGGGTCGCTGCAAAATTGCTCGGCGCAAAGATGCTGGAGTACCACGAGAAAGCCGGATTGAAATAGTTGACCAGATTCTGGGAGAAGATATGCGTGTAGCCGGCGGCGAACGAGTAGAGCGGTTGCGGCGAAATCGAATTGAAGATGGGATTGATGGGATCGGTATACGCGGCTTGCAGCCCGGTATCCGCCTGGAACCGGAACCACGCGGTATTGTTCGCGTTGATGTTGTAGTCGATCCGGGCGGTCTGCACCTGCTCATGATCGTGGCTGGAATTCGAGACACCCATGCGATTGGCGCAGCCATTACCATTTGGCGGCGTACCTGCTGCCGCGCCGCCACCGACATTAAAGGGACACCCCAACACCGCGAGCGGCGTCCCGCTGGTTTTCCCGTACAGCGAGAACATCTTCTGGTAGAACGGCACTGATTCCGGCGAGGGCGCGTAGTGAACTCCGGTGATCGCGTCGGTGCCGCCCAATGGAAGCTGTTGCAGAACGTACTGCTGGAACGCCGGAGTCGGGACGGTGATCGTTGAGTAGATAGGCAGAGCAATGCGCACCCATTCGCCATCGAAGAAGAAGAACAGCTTGTCGTGGATGATGGGGCCGCCCAGGCTGCCGCCGAAGTGGTTCACGTTGGAAAATGGCTTGTGATTGCCGGGTGTGGCGTTTGTAAAGTAATCCGCCGCATTCATCACCGATCCGTTCCACAGCTCGTACAAATTCCCGTGAAACTGGTTGGTGCCCGACTTGGTCACATAGTTCACCTGTGAGGCGCCATACCTGCCCTGATCGACGGAGTAAGAAAGCGTGTTGACCGTCACCTCCGCTATGGAGTTGAGGCCGAGAACCAGATTCGTCGAAAGGCCGCTATTCAAGTTCGTGAGCGGATCGTTGGTTTCCAACCCGTCCACGATGTAGCCATTGGACAGCGCAGGCAAACCGTTAAACTCGACATTTCCGTACCCGTTCGTACTGCCGACGAAGTCGTTCCCGCTCCCGGCAGTGTTGATGAGTGCTCCTGCGGCGAATTGCAAGGGATAAGTCAGGTCTCCTCCCGGGTTCGGCAGATTTTCCAGGGCAGGCGCATTCAACGTGGTGGTCGTATTCGCCTCGGTCGGATTGATGATGGAAGCCTGCGAGCTGACCTCGACCGTCTCCTTCGACTGCGCCACTTTGAGCGCGAGGTTAATCGTTTGCTTCTGACCAAGCCCCGCGGAAACATCCTGCACCTGCTGCGGTTCGAAACCCGAAGCTTCCGCACGAACCGAATAGCTTCCGGGCAACAATTGCGGAAAGTTGAATCGTCCGGCCGCGTCGGTGTGCACAGCGCGCTTCAGTCCCGTATCGCGGTTGGTAATGGTAACGGTGGCGCCGGGGACAACTGCACCGCTGGAGTCCGTCACCTGCCCGAGGATGGCGCTGGTGGTTTCACCCTGCCCGGACAACACCGAGGGCAGCGACAGGACGGTGGATGCGGTCAACAGAGCAAAGCAGACGGCTTCAGGCAGCAGAGCGTTCAATCTCACGGTCTTTCCTCGAATGCCGGGGCGCAATCCGGACCGGTGTGCTTCCCCACGGCAAGCATGATACACCATGAGATGTTAATTATAGTAAACAAACAAGAGAAATTATGATTTAGATACCCACACCTTCTCTGCCGCCGGCGCGCCCAGCCGAATGGCATGCGTGCCGATCGAGAGCGACAGCGTGCCATCGTAATTTCGCGAACTCACACTAACTCGGGCGCCCGGCCGAATACCCTCCGCATCGAAAAACTCCAACAGCTTGCGATCGCGCTCATAAACGCTGGCAACTATGTATTTCGGGCCCGGTTCCGCCTCGGTGAGTAGCACCAGTCCGCGCTTGCGGCGTTCTGCAGGACTGCGCAAGGCCAATCCGTTCCCATGTGGACAGGTTTCTTTGCGCCCTAATTTCTGCGCGAGCCTGTTCTCAAACGCTGGCGATACGGCGTGTTCCAGCCGTTCTGCCTCATCGTGGACCTCGTACCACGCCATCCCGAAAATCTCTGTCAGCATTCGCTCGATGAGGTGATGCCGGATGATGGTACGCTCTGCGATCTCCCGGCCTTGCGCAGTAAGGCGGATGTGTCCGTCGTCTTTGACCCTGACCAGACCGTCCTTAGTCAACCTTTTCAGCGCAAATGTGACGGCGGGGCGAGTGACGGAAAGCCAATGAGCAAGAGTGGCCGGAATCACCGTTTGCCCTTCCGCTTCTGCTTCGGCAATGGCTTTGAGATAGTCCTCTTTGGAGATGGTGATGGTTGTCATGTCTGAAGCCAGTTGACAGGTGGAGTCTAACACCCAATTGCTTTGATCTTGGAGCAGTGAGTCGTCAAGGCTCCCGGATGACGGACAAACCGGAAGTTGGCGACGCTTTTATCTTAACCTCCGGATTGCCGACCATCCAGACAGAGCCCGCGCGGTCATCAGGCCCGGACATGCAGGGGTAGAATGTGAGGCTGCCTGTCCCGTCGGGTTTCCGATGTAGGCCTATTGAATAACCAAACTCCCCCTTTCATATACCTTGTCACGTATATGCTCTTATGAGTATACTAAGACAGTGGAATCTGTGTTCGAAATCATTGCCGAGCCGCACCGCCGCGCGATATTGGGCCTCCTGGTCTCGTCACAACAGTCGGTGGGAGAGATCGAGCGTCAGCTCCGTATGTCGCAGCCGACCGTGTCAAAGCACCTGCGCGTGCTGCGCGACTCTGGTTTCGTGGAATCCACGGTGGACGCGCAGCGCCGTCTCTACCGTCTGAAACCTGAACCGTTTCAGGAGGTGGATGCCTGGCTGGCTCCGTTCCGTCGGTTCTGGTCCGGTTACGTGGATGCTCTCGAACGCCACCTCGACCGCATCGATCCGTCGAAGCCAATCAAAACGAAAAGGAAGACAAGGAGAAGACGACGCGGCCCAAACCGCTAACGCCACAAAGGAGGCACGAAATGAAAATCAAATTGACCAGCGTGTACGTGGACGACCAGGACAAGGCCCTGCGCTTCTATACGGAGGTACTGGGCTTTGCCAAGAAGACCGATTTCAGCCAGGGCCCATATCGCTGGCTTACCGTGGCCACGCCCGAGGAGCCGGACGGCACTGAGCTGCAGCTGGCGCTGAACAACAACCCCGCGGCCAAAGCGTATCAGCAGGCTATATTTCAACAGGGCCAGCCCGCGGCCATGTTTTTCACCGACGACATCAAGGACGACTACGAGCGAATCAAGGCCCGCGGCGCCGAGTTCACGATGCCGCCCACCGATGTGACCGGCTCGACTATTGCGATGCTGAAAGACACCTGCGGCAACCTGATTCAGCTTACCCAGCTGATGCGCTGGTAGCGGCTGTTCGCTATTCGCTGGTCGTTGCCCCTGGGAAATTCTGGCAAAAAGCGAACAGCGAATAGCGGAAAACAAGGAGAAGGAGTGATCGATCGCGACAGGTGCACCCCGCGCCCCGCCAACGTGGCACAGGTACAAAAGGAGGGAGACAAGTGGACGCTTATTCTCGTCCGCGAACTACGCCACTCGCCGGAAAAGGTCTGGCAGGCGCTGACCGACCCGGCACGTCTGCGCGAGTGGGCGCCCTTCGACGCCGAAGGGAGTCTGGGTACGGTTGGAACCACGGTGAAGCTCACCACCGTGGGAGCGCCCGCGCCACATGTCACCGAAACAACCGTGACGCGAGCCGACGCCCCCAAGGCGCTTGAGTACAAGTGGGGTGGCTTCGATATGCGGTGGGAGCTCGAAGCCGTTGCTGGCGGCACGCGCCTGACTCTGTGGACCAACATCGGTCACCGCTTCATCGCAATGGGTGCTGCTGGGTGGCACATTTGTTTCGATGTTCTGGATCATCTTCTGAGCGGAACTCCCATCGGACGCATCGTCGGCCCCGAAGCCATGAAGTTCCCCGGCTGGCAGCGGCTGAACGCGGAGTACGCGAAGCAGTTCGGCGTTGAGTAGTGGGTCGGTTTGAAATTGGGTGGAGCACGCCGGGTGCCCTACTCATTCCTGATCTTGGAATGAGTGGGAGTTGCGAAATTCAGCTTTTCTCCTATTTGATCTATTGCGAACGTTGTTGTCCCCACACATTCGAACGACGCGAATGTGTTAGGGCACCCGCCGGCCGGCCCAACCTACCCAGCGCTTACCCGGGCACCCGCCTAGGCTGGTGAGTAATGCGCTCTTCATGCTTCTCATCTTCAACATGAATCGCGGCCACGCGCACAAGCACGGCCAGGACGACGGTGAATATCAAGAACATCACGCGAATATGGAATGGAAGATGGCCGACATGAAGAAGGCCATGAATAGTACCGGCAATCGTTGTGGCGACCAGCGTGAAAAATGCCCAATGGAGAAGCCACCCAGCCGTGCTAGAAGGCGCATACAGCAGAAGCAGCCGTTGCGCCGCGTTCCGCGACAAGAGCCGGTGAGACGGTTTGTGACCACTGGCCGCCAACTGCTTGACCACAAGATCACGCTCACGCAGCGCATCCTGCAGGCACGCAGCATGAAAGTCGCTCGCGTCAGCGAGTTCCTTCATGCTAACCACAAAGGCATTCAGGGCGATCACTCTTTCCCGGAGCTGCTGCTTCTTTTGTATGGATTGCCGGGCACGGAGCTTGTTCGCCGTGAACTGTAGGATCGCAAGTAAACCACCCGCCGTGATCATCATCGGCTGGTGACGCAAAATTTCCAGGAGATAATCCACAATAACCTCCCGATGCGGCGAGCCCTGAGCTGAGGTCGTGTTCATCTTAGGCCGAGTGGCTCGCCGTTTTCAAACTGGGCGGGTGGCCTAGTCAACAGATCTTAAAGGGTGCCCACTCATTCCTGGCTTTGGAATGAGTGGGAGTCAGTGAACTCACACGCGGTCCCCTTCCAATTCGGATACGGTGTTGTCCCCACACATTCGAAACCCGCGAAGGTGTGGGGCACTACCCGGCCAGCTAAAATGGGTGCGAGAATTGGAGCCACTCCTCCTAGCCAGGACGATTACAATTACCCTAGGCGATTTGCGCTTTCGAGGAGGCTTTAATGATAAAAGCGGAAAGAAGGCGCTTTGCCGTCAATGCCGAAGTGCGAGTAACAAACCCTGGGATCAACGCCACTGTCACGCAGGTCGACGAGGAACCCACAGTTCTTGGAGAATACTGGCACACGGTCAAGACCGGGCACGGGGAACGTCGCGAGCCGGGCTGTAACATCGAACTGGTGCCGAAGCCCGAACTGGGTCATTCAGGGATGAAAGTAGCTGAACTAAGTTCGAGAGTGGAAAAATTTCGCAAGGAACTGAATGACCATGCGAACCTGTGGGGCCGATCACTTGATGACACCATACCGGACTATCCCATCCGAAATCATGATCAAATCCGCGCGCAGTATGACGGCTTGGCACGCCAGCTTGGCACACTGCGGCCGTATTTTAAAAAGCTCGGCCTTCCCACGATCATGGGAAACTCTTATTTAGGACAGTGGGATGCATTCGATTCTGCTGTTTCAGATGATGTCGCTCCTCGCAAGGGTCAATCGATGCAGGCTGTCCTTTCCCAACTCAACCAGGCACTTGGGAAGCTGGATTTGCTGAATCCTGACTCTGAACTCTCGCTGGAATCTGAACCCGGCCCGGCAGCGCCGCATCATGTAACGAATATCTATAACTTGCAAGGCGCGCAGTCACGCGTGAATATTCAGTCCAACGATCTTTCTACCAACGTGTCCTCGGTAACCGAGCCAGAACTTTTTTCCAAAATTCGTAGCGAATTGAGTCAAGGTATTCGCGATGAAGAAGCACTTCGCGAGGTGTTGACAAAGCTAGACGAACTTGAGTCTGCTAATGGGTCCAAAAGTTTTCTTTCCAAATATCAAGACTTTATCAACGCAGCCGCTGCACACATGACAATCCTAGCGCCCTTCCTTCCCGCCCTCACACAGATGCTGAAATGAAATAATCTTGGCCTCCACCTTCGCCGACGGTGTTACGTGCGAGGGTTGCAGGTTACGCCGAGCGCAGCTAAATTAAGTGCGGGAGTTGGAGCTGCATATGAAAAAGTCTGTTCCGCTGGAATCTGCCTCTGCATTCATCGACGAGAAGATCATGGAACTTGGCGACTGGCGCGGGAAGACACTCGCGAAAGTGCGCGCACATCATCCACGCAGCCGACCCTGAGATCGTCGAAGAACGGAAGTGGGTCAGCGCGACGAAGCCGGGGACTCCCGTCTTCTCCCACGGCGGCATCGTCTGCACCGGAGAGACGTACAAGAACGTCGTCAAGATGACCTTTGCCAAGGGAGCTGCGTTGAAGGACCCTGCAGGTCTATTCAACTCCAGTCTCGACGGGAATGTCAGGCGCGCCATCGACATCCACGAAGGCGACAAGATCGATGAGGCGGCCTTGAAGGATCTCATCCGCGCTGCCGTGGCGCTCAATCTCAAGGCCAAGAGCAAGCCGAAGCCGCGGCGAGCATAGTTTCCCACCCTTTAAGATAGGTTTTGGAATCCGAAGTCGATTCGCCTTGCTCTATCAAGGAATTTCAACTGCTCGGCGGAGAGATCGACTCCGCACATAAAGAAGCGCGGCGGCTCAACGTGAGTATTTCTGGGACCTGCGGCTGCTCTCCAAGTGATGGTGCCTTCTGACCCTCTTTTTTCACAGCCAAAGCAACCTGCCACGGCTCATTCTCATCGACCGAGTTAGCGCGCACCGTACTCGACGTCCGTATATTGCCTCGGCTGTCAAAGATTTGACACTTAACCAAGCAGTTCGCCGCTTGCCTGATTTCGGCAAATCCTGGAATTCACGGAAGGTTCGGTTCCACTTGGCGGCAACTGTGGCGGGCCAACTGCTTTGTACCGGGCGATTGAATAGACACAAGAAGAGAAGAAAGTATAGCCTCAGGCCTTCGAAGGAGAAAAAACAATGGGCAGTGAAACCAATCAACCAAAACCAACGAAACAACAAGATGCGTCTAACGACTCCAGGACTATCGAGGAAAGGGAGTTAGATCGCCTAGCTGACGAAGCTGCACAGCGAGCCGAAAAGAGGGAACAGCGATACGACTCAGAGCACGACATTTTTACAAAATAGCCAACGACTTCGCTTTCGGCGGCCGCATGGATTCGGTCATCAAAACCGTCGAACGCAATATGCATCTGGTTTGACCGGAGGAATTGCGGCGCAATCGGGAGGTGTTGCGTGTGATCGGGAAACCGCTTATGGTGATTCCCTGGCTGGGCGTACACTCGAGACCATGCTTCAATCTGCCGCGACCTTGACCCATGGAAACAGCTTGTCACTCCCCGGCAACGGACAGAAACCAGTCTTGACGCCCGCGTCGAAGGGATAGCCGCAGCGCGTCATGTACTCGTGGAGCGGAGCTTTGTAGTTGCGGTTCTTCAGCTCGGAGCTCAGCCAGAGAAACTCCTGCACCACCGTTCGGTCGAGGTATGGAAAGCGCCCCTCGCTGCCGAGAGCGCCGGCGACGAAATCCTCTTTGGTCAGATAGGCAGTCTGGAAGCCACCAGAGAAGTCGGACCATTGCCGGAGCTTATCCGGGAACCGGTACCCCGGCCAGTCGCGCCGGGCATCCAGAATCTCGTCTCCCCCTTGGCCGGAGAGGAAGACCCTGCGACCTTCACGGCGGGCCAGCGTGTGGATCAAGGCGAGGCCGCAGCAGGCGCGGTCCTCCAGCATGTCACACTCCTGCAGCACGCCGTCCATGGTTACGCGGTAGCTCGCCTTCTCGGCATGGACGCGCAGGAAGTCCTCCTGAGCAGCGATGTCCTGTGCGTCCATGCGCAGGATCTCGCCATCGCAATTGCGTTGGCGGAGCATCACCAGGTTCTCCTCTCCCTCTACGGAGTACGCCTTGTACTTGAGGCCGAGCTGGCGCAGGGCACAATCGATGCCACCGCTATCGTAGCCGGCGCTCAGAGGGATGTAACAGCCACTCCGTCGCCCGTTTCCTCACCGCCCGTTCAAAAGCAACGATCCAGTCGTCGTAGCTGTCTTTCTCTTGATGGTCGAAATCGAAGGGCTCGCCGACCCGGCGATAGCTCTCGTCCCGGTCCAGATCCACCATGATCACCGTGTTCGGCGCAACCTGCTCGCCAGCGCCAAGGCCGCTCGAGTAGCTGCCCGCTTCGGTGCCTCTCCAGAACAGTGGCTTGGTGCCGAAGGGGTCGGTGGCCAGTACCATAACCCGGCGACCAAAGTCATAGATGGCCACCGCAAATTCACCATCCAGGTGGCGGGAGAAGTCATCGCCATGCTGGCGATAGAGCGAGATCAAGGTGCCCGGATCGCTTCCTGCGGATGGCATGCTGTAGATCTCTCCGTCAAAAACGCAGACGATGTCGCCATCGACAAAGGGCTGGGGCGCGCGTTTGCCGTCGACGTTCAGCAAGTAGTGACTGAACTGATAGCCTTCGACTTCGATCGTCCGGATCAGGTCGGGGCCGCGCCGCGCGATGAAGCTGCGCTCGGCGTCCCGGTTGCGTGTGATCAAGAAACCGCTCATCTTGGGTCCTGGCCAACGGCGTAGTCGATCCAGTATTCCTTGTAGAGGCCGTCCGCCAGCCATGGCTTCCTCTTGCCAGACCAGTGCAGGATCTTCCCATTCCGGATAGTCTCCTCTGCTATGTCGTCGTACCACCCCATGGGCTGCACATTCCATACCGGCGGCAGCGGCTGAAAATCACGATAGAATGCCAGGTTCATGATCGACTGGGTTCCGAAGTAGAAATCTTCCAAGGCCAGCCTGTGGATCTTGATCCAGCCTTCGATCTTCTCCAGGACTTCTTGCTCCTGCCACTTGCTCAGGTCGGTGACAAAGACGCCAGCGTTGAAAGTCGGTTGGTCAGACTCGATGTGACGCAGATGCCTGGAGTCCTTTTTTATGTATTCTTCCCAGGAGTCGAAGGTACCGTCAGGGACAGCGGCGAGCACATGCCCCTCCAGGCTTCCAAGGTGAAGGAGATCAGCAATGTCTGCTCGAACTACCAAATCGGCGTCCAAATATATGACCTTGCCCAGGCTGGGGTAGATTTGTGGCAAGTAAAACCTCGAGAAGTTCATCACCTGCGACTCGGAAGTGGCATAGGTGAATGCCTGACCCGCGCGGATGTAGTCTTCGAGCAGCGGGTTCGGCCCAAACTCCTTGATCTCGTAGCGGAAACCAGGATCCGGAAAGTACTCGCGGATCGATTCCAGGAACTCGGGAGACTCTCCCACTCCGACGACGAAGTGGAAGGAGATTTCCTGGGGGTGTTCAGTGTTTCGCACGATCGAATTGATCGCGGCCAGGGCGCCTATAAACTGTTCCCGATTCATACACATTGCAATGTCGACAGTCTCGGACATCAAGAAGACTCCTGCAGTTCCTGATCGGTCTTGCGAAAAATCGTCACGTTTTCCGTCTGTCGCAACCGGGCGCCGAGAGAAAACTTGTAGGGCTCGTCCCCACGCAGGAAGTCGAAGACCCGGTAGCCGTTGCCGATGGCCTCGCGGATGGCGTGGGCGACGATCACGGTACCCGGCGAGAGCGCAGCGTAGCGTTGGTCGAACCCGGTGATGTAGAAGCAGAAGCTGCGCCGCTCGCGATCCAGAAAAGCCAGCAGTCCGGTGATGGGGGCATCCCGCTCCCAGAGGATATCCAACCACAGGCAGCCGGACTCCAGACACGACCGAAAAACCGAGCGGTACTGTGCCAGCTGCGGTTCCGGGAGCTTTCCCCAGCGCCCTTGCCAGAGTTCGAGGAGGGTCGAGATCTGCAACTCGCCGTCATCGGCGACGGTCGTCCGCCGAAAGCCGGGAAGGCGCTCCATCGCCCGCAGATCGTGACGGATCTCTTTGCGCATCCGTGGACCCGGACCGGCGTCGAGGTAGGCCTCCCAGCTGTCGTTGAGTTCGAGGAATGGGCAAGGAGTGGGCGGGTGCCGTTCGATTCGGAACCGCGGCTCAGGAAAGTAGCCGAGAAAGGTATCTAGGCGGGGATCCAAAGCATCGCGGATTTCGAGGTAACGCCATTCCAGGTGGCTCTTGACGTGGTCGGCAAAGGCGGCGAGCGCCATATCTTCGTAGCCGGCTGAGCACACAAATCCGGTGTAGTCGGCCAAAGGGCTGCCGGCCATTCCCAAGCCCCGGACTTCAGCATCTGCCACCGAAAAGCCCTGCTCCGCCTCCCAGGAGAACCGCTGCGCTGGCGAGGAAGGCAGGAAGCGCAGTGGCAGAAGCCCGACGACCGGTTCGCCGGCTCCCGGGCGCGCCACCAGCACGCACCAGGGATCTGCCAGCGCCGACAGTCGGCCCCGCAGCCAGGCCGATGAGGTGAACACGGTGGCCACCGGGTCCGCGCGATGGGCAGCCTCCCATTCGCGCTCAATCAGGCGCAGGCTACCAAGATCGCTGATCGTGTCGACCGTCCCGATCGCTATCGACTTCGAGCCGTTCTCGATGGTGCCCACAGCCAGATGGTACTATCACCGCTGAGAAGAACGTCAAGACTGGCTTCCGTCCCTCGCCGGAAAGCGGCCCGTCGAGGCCCTCGTTCAACGTCTCGGAAGATTGAAGCATGGACGCTGAGGAACGCATCACTGCCGGGCACGGGTATGCCATCGGCCTCTATGCCGGGCCATCGCCGCTCGAACTTTTGCCGGCGCCAGGCGTCAGCAATCCGGTGTTCTCGTACCGCGACGTCACAGACGTGTCCGCCCTCTTCGTAGCTGACCCCTTCATGATCCGCCATGACGAGCTCTGGTACCTGTTCTTCGAGGTCTACAACGAGCACACCGACAAAGGGGAGATCGGAATGGCGGTTAGCGTGGACGCCCGTTCCTGGGAATACCACGGACTGGTCCTGGTCGAGGACTTCAGTGTCTCCTACCCCCATGTGTTCGAGTGGCAAGGCCAGTTCTACATGGTGCCGGAGATGTACGAGCAAGACTGTGTGCGGCTCTACCGGGCAGAGTCATTTCCCTACCATTGGCGGCCGGTAGCGAATCTGATTGAGGACGGACCCGTCGCCGACCCTTCCCCGTTTCGTTTTAACGAATCCTGGTGGATGTTCGCCTGCTCACGCCCGCTGGAGCACGACGTCCTGCGACTCTATCGTTCGCAGTATTTGCTGGGGCCTTGGTATGAGCATCCCAGGAGCCCCATCATCTCGGGTGACCGGCGTAGCGCTCGACCCGCAGGCCGGGTCGTCCGGGGTGAGCGAGGGCTCGTGCGGTTCGCACAGGACTGCTTCCCCCAGTACGGCACGGCGGTCCGCGCATTCGAGATCGCGCGCCTCACCCCCGATGAGTACGGCGAGGTGCCAGCTGCGAAGCCGCCGATCGAGGAACCTGATGACGACGGAGCTTGGAACAGCGCGAGGATGCATCACGTCGACGCTCACCAACTCGATGACGGCTCATGGCTCGCGGTGATCGACGGCCATGGCCGCCCGGCCGGTGGTGACGACCCTCCGCCGTGATCCCCGGCGTACTTCTGCCGGAGTTCGCGGTCGAGTCCCTCACACGGGAATGGACGAGCCGGACGACGCAAGGGCCATGCTGTCGTTGCTATGACGCTATCTCACGAATTCGCACCAACACAGAACCCCCAACGCACCGGTGCGCCCATTCACATCGCCTTTGGCGTTGACGCACGCTTTGTCCCGGCGATGGGGGTGACCATCACCTCGATTCTCGCGAATAATCCGCATATCAATATCGTCTTTCACGTCATTACAACTCACATTCCCTTCGACGATCTCAAGAGACTGCAAAACCTCGCTGAACAACATGCCGCCGGACTTCAACTCCATACCATCGACAGCCAGCCTCTTCACGCTCTTCCCGACCCGGGCAGATTCTCATACGCAAGCTATTACCGACTTTTGATAAGCAACCTCCTGCGTGGAGTCACGCAAAAGGCTCTCTATCTGGATTCTGACATCGTTTGCGTCGGCGACATTTCTGGGTTGAATGCTTTGGATATGGGCGATGCCATTGTCGCGGCGGTCATGGAGACTGCTTCGTCCTATCTCCTCCACCACATGGCGATGCTCCAAATGCCCCAGGCGGTGTCTTACTTCAACTCCGGTGTTCTTTATATCGACCTCGCCCGTTGGGATGAACACGACATCTCGCGCAAAGCTATAGACCTCCTGATTCAGCGCGGGGGGCTTCCATATCCCGACCAGGACGCGCTCAATATACTCTTAGCCGATAAGGTGACCTTAATTGACAAGAAATGGAATACGATCTGGGAGGGTGGGGTTTGGGGTGAGCCGAACTATGGGTTCCCCGCTGAAACCATCTTTCTCCACTACGCACATGACAAGCCATGGCATGAATGGAGCCCGAGTTTCCTTGATCCATCATTCAAAAAATATCGGGCCCAATCACCCTGGGCTGGTTGCCCCATGTATGATCCTCACCATGATTCTCACCGCAATCGCAGAAACAAGAAAATATATGCCCGGAATCTCCTCAGCGCCGGCGATGTCTTGGGGGCTTCGCGCTGGTATCTCAAGTATCTCGCTACCAGAAAAACGGCTGGCGAGCACTGAACCATGCCGACAGGAACCCGGTTTGCCGCAGCGGCTTTGAAGCCGTCGCAGCCGTTACAACCGCTCATTCGCGTTCTGCAGACCGTCGGGAATGCCCCGAGAAAACTCACTTTACGATATTGCAAACTGGCCAGACGCGTGTATTATGGTGCCCTCGTCAAGATCAAGAAGGAATTCCGGATAACAAGTCGGTCGAAAGGTACGGATTATGATCATTACGATTACCAGTGTTTCCGACGGATCTGGAACAGTCCAAACCTGTTTTACGCCGAACCCGGCGCAGGTCCTGTTCACCGATGAGTTGGCCTGGTCGAATGAGGATTCCCGCAAGGGGCCCGACGGAACGCATTGGATTGAAAGCGCCGATGGCACATTTACGTACTTCGATCCGCAACTACTGCCATTTCCGCCTCCGAGTAGTCCATACTTTTTCCAGTCTTCCGACTGCGGCAAGACATTTCAGTATCGTTGCAAACTTCATCCCGATGAAACCGGCCAGTTCACAGTAGTGGCGACCTTGGCTACCCCGGGACCCACGACCTAAATCGCAGAGAGGACAATATGGCCCAATTCGAGGACGGCAAGAGCGAGATTTCGCCGCGCCGGAATACGCCTGCCGGCCAGGAAGAGTCCGTCGCAACCCAGCCCACGCGCAGAGAGTTCTTTGGCCGGACCTTCGCCGTCATCTCCGGGATCGCTCTCAGCCATCTTCTTGCTGGGCTGGATGCCTACGCGGCCTGCGAGCCGATCAGCGAAGAACTCGAAATGTTCCAGGTTACGAGAGGCGCGGACGGGACGTTGCGCTCGATCCTTGAAATGACGAATGAACTCCGGGAAATCCCGGCGGCCACTTCTTCAAACACTAGCGGCGAAACTTGTGCCCAGCCTCTGATGTTCCGGTGTTTTCGCGTCCTTGACGCCAAGGGAAAAGTGATCTGGCCGAGGAAACCAGGTGTCCCGCGGCCGGGTCCGATTTACTCGGCCGAGGTCGGCGATACCATCCAGATCACATTCCTGAACCATGTCAACGAAAATCAAGTGTCCGGATCGGTCGATTTCGGCGATCCGGAAAGAGTCAAGGCGAAGGATCCAATAACCGGCAAGACGATCATGGTGCCGGAGCATCCGCAGTGGGGTTGCGACACCGCCAAGTTGGGCGGCAAGACTACAATCCCGTTCGCTGACACCTACCCGGATTGCTTCCACGGTTCAAACGCCGCGAACATGCACTTTCACGGCACTCACGTTACCCCCGAAGCCTTCGGCGATAATGTTCTCGTGCAGGTGGAGCCCGATCTCACCGTCACTCTTGCCCAGACCGCCGTCCCTTTCCAGACTATTTTCGACCAGGTCAAGGCGGGTCAGTACAGCCACGGACCGGTGGATTGGGACAAAGCTGTTCCCGAGGAATGGAAAGCCCGACAGAATGCGCGTCTCAAGTATTACGACGACAACCACCAGTTCGAAGGAAAAATGCTCGACCAGTGGACCCCTCCCTTGAGCCTGCTCAAGATGGATCAGGATGCCATCGCCCATCATGAGTGGCCTCCTTATCAGATGGGAGCATTCCCTTACGCGTTCACGCTGACGAAATACGAGCCCGGAAATCCGGATGGGCCGGAAATGGGGCAGGCGCCCGGGACTCATTGGTATCACGCACACAAGCATGGATCCACCACCATGCACATGCTGCATGGCCTTGCCGGCGTATTCGTTATTAAAGGCCAATACGATAAGGAGCTTCAGGGTTTCTACAACAACGACCTAACCGAAAAGATCATGATCCTGCAGGAATTCGCGCCTACGCCGAGCCTGTATGCCCCCGGCCGTCCCGCGCGGTCTCTTCTTGTAAACGGGCAATTGCAGCCCAAGATCACCATGGCGCAGGGCGAGGTCCAACTGTGGCGCATCGTCAACGGCGCGATGCAGCAGCCGATCACGGTTGCTTTCCCCTCCACGGTTGTCGTCCATCAGGTCGCGCAGGACGGTGTGCAGTTCCGCGTTGAAAATTTCCAGCGCAATCTGACGCAGAGTTCCTTTGTGCTGTCGCCCGGCAACAGAATCGACGTGCTCCTGCAGGCCAATGAAACTGGCTTTGTTACTTACAACGGCGGCCCGGTGTCCGGAGGTGGCAATCTTGTTTCCGTGGCGATTAAGGGATCGAAGCCTATGCAACTCCCGACTCCCCAAAATTATCCGGTTACCAACGTGCCGTTTCTCGACGACATCGATCCGAACACTATCCGTGACACCAGGCGGCTGACTTTTGGCTGGGAGAACGGACGCAAAACCGCGGGGCCGGATCCTACCACTAAGAACCCGCCGCACTTCCTCATCGACGGCAAACAATTCCAGGAAGGCATCATTTACCAGAGCATGACGCTGGGGCAGGCGGAAGAGTGGAAACTTGAGAACGAGACATCGATCGTTCATCCGTTCCACATTCACGTGAATCCGTTTCAAGTCTTTGAGGTGATGAATCCGAACACGCCGGGTGTAATTACGGCGGCGGACTATCCTTTGTTCCAGAACCCCACGCCCGAAAACCAGGCGCAACGGGATGCTCTGATCAAGAAGTGTTTAGCCTTGAATGAGCCCCCCTTTGTCTGGTGGGACACGATGGCAATTCCGACGGCACTGGTCGATTCGGATGGTAACCTTATATTGAAGCCCGATGGTTCAGCGGCCCTACCCGGTTATTTCAAGATGCGAAGCCGCTTCGTCGACTTTACCGGCAAATTCGTTCTCCATTGCCACATTCTCGGTCATGAGGATCGTGGGATGATGCAACTGGTTGAGGTCAGCGCGCGGAAAACGACGGCTAAACATCATTAAGCTGCGGAACCTGACCGCTCCCTTTTTCATAAAAGGGAGCAAAATACGAAACTCTCAATCCTCCTTGTGATTCTTACCAACCGCGCACGCATGTTGGACCGGTTGCTGGCCGTTCTACGTCCTCAATTGACTCCCGATGTTGAGTTTCTCATGGAAGGAAACCAGGGACAGGCTACGATAGAAGGGTGAGCAGTTCAAGCGAGAAGTCGGCATCAATCCCCGGCTAGATGAACGAGACGGAGGCGAGTGTGGGGAGCGCGGCCTTCGCACCCTTTCGCCAAAGGCCGGCAAAAGGATGAGGTACGCGGCGCACGACTCCTCCTCTCTGGCGCTGAGCGGGCCATCGTAAGTGGAGAAGTCACATTTCCGCGTGACTACTTTTCGAGGGGCAGTTCACCGCCACGACCTTGCCGTAGAACAAGTGCACTTCCCGTTGCGCCTGCTTGGCGAAGCGCGGATCGTGCGTCACCATGCAGATCGTCGCACCCTCGCGATGCACATCCTGCAGCAACTCCATAACGGCTTCGCCGTTGCGCGAATCAAGATTTTCGGTAAGCTCGTCTACCAGCAAGATGGACGGTTTCCCTCCGAGAGCGCGCGCGATCGCGACACGCTGCTGTTGTCCTCTGGAAAGCTGGGAAGGATAGTCCCGGACGCGGTGCGCCATACCTACACGTTCCAGCGCCTCCATGACCCGCGCCTTCCGGTCGGCAGCAGACATTTGTTGTCGGTTGATGAGTGGAAGCTCGACATTCTCGTACACAGTTAAATCGCCCATCAAGTTGAAGCTCTGGAAGATGAAACCGATCTCCCGGTTGCGGACGGCAGAACGCTCGACGAAGTCGAGGTTCTCAACCGGTAGGCCGTTCAGGGAGTAGCGCCCCTGCGTCGGCGTATTGAGCAACCCGATAATGGAGAGCAATGTGGACTTCCCACTACCGGAAGGACCTGACAGGGCCACATATTCACCCTTGTTAATAAAGAGGTTCACTCCCGAAAGAGCGTGAGTTTCAACTTCGTCGGTACAAAAGACTTTTGCCAGCTCCTGGATCTTGATCAGCGGCCGTCCCGCTTCGGTCATGGCTCCCGCCTCGATGTTCTTAACCGGAATTTCCGTCTTGGCCTCGAAAAAGAAGCCATTATACGCCCCTGTCGCCTGATCGCGACATTTTCAATCCTTATGATACTTTTGCTCACAGCCTCAATTGAAAAAATCGAGTCTGCGTTTTCAGCGCGATCCAATGTTCGGAGCTTTCGAGTGCAGGTTGGGCAAGTCAGTTGGCCCCTGCCGTGGCTTCCAATGCCATCCGCTGGTGTCGTTTTCCCCGCCCCACCACCCCGCTCCCACGGCGTGATGGGTCTAGTTTCGCGCGGACCCTCTTTGCTCTGCTGCACGATCCGGCGTTCGATTCGATGATCCGCTATGTGATAATGTTCGATTCGATTGCAGTTACTTCGCAAGCCAGGGCCAGCTCCAGCGTGGCCCCACTCAGGTACTTGTACGCATGAAGAGGAAGGTGTTGCTGGTCTCATCCGCTAGTCCATACCCGGCAGTCACGAATGGCTGCGCGAGACTGGTCATGGACTATCTTGAGTCGGTCTTCTCACCGTACGACGTCTATTTCCTCGCCACGCAGCCTGGCGCATGGATTCCGGATGGGCTCTTTCATCAAAACGAAGCGGTGCAACACAACGATATCGAACACCTTCTCGAACACGATTTTGCATTCGCCTTTTTCGTTGGCTTCAGACTCAATGCTCTCACCAGGCAAATCACCAGCAGGGTTCCTTCGTTCTGTCTTACGGACACTTACCCCCACGTTGATGTTCCCAACGGGATCTTCCGGGGAATCCTCTCTCATCGGGCCGCCAACCCGAGGGAAGATATCCTGCTCTGCGGCGGAAGCTATAACTCCGATATCTTCTATAAGGACCGGCAAGGTGAAGATTTCGTCTTGTCGGTGGGCAGGATCCACCCTGACAAAAATCAGCTTGAGTTGGTAAGCCAATATAAGGAACGGATCTACGATCGGTACGGACTTCCGTTATATCTGGTTGGGGGCGTAAACAGCGCGCCTTACTTCGCTGAAATATGCTGCTACATCGATGGGATCAGCGTCCGATCTACCGTCGAAACCGAAACGCCCGGCGCCGTGGACGGCTGGCTTGGGGCGCGGGAAATCGCGGCGCTTTTGAACCGCTCGAGGCTGTTTGTCATGGCTTCCCCACAGGAGAGTTTCGGTATCGCGATGGTGGAGGCTCTGGCTTGCGGAACGACGTGCGTGTTGAATGGCAGTTTCTGGGGCTTTGACGCAGAGGATCTCCGGCCAAACGTATACGGAAACATCACGGAAAAGCGTGGGTCGATCATGGATCTACTAGAGGAGGCATTGGCTGGGAACATCCGAATCGATGGCGCCGAATGGGTCAAGAAGTTCTCCTTGCAGCAAACGGCGAAGCGGCAGATCGACTTTATCGAACAACGCTTGAGGTAGCGGCCATGCTCACTTACAGCAGCCCGTACGAATCCTGCGCGGAGGTATGCGGCAACCTGAGCGCACCAGGCGTGGCGCTCACCGACCCATTGTGGATCGACCACACGAACCTGGACACCACCGTGGACCAGCTTCGCATCGAAGAGGCACTCGATGGCATGGAGTGGCGCGGCAAGAATATCCTGCACGTGGGCGTGGGCAACTCCAAGCTCGCCCAGCGATTTGCGGTTGAAGCCAACCTGATCGACGGTCTGACGGTCTGCGGGGACGAACTCGCCCGGGCGCAATCGTTAGGCATCCCGAACTACACGGCCTACTTCCTGAACAAGTACGGCCGAGAGTTCATGCTGACGATTACGAATAAATACGACTTCGTGATCGATAACAACCTGGCAAGCTTCGCGTGTTGCAAGTATCACTTTTACCGGATGCTGGACAACTACTTGTGGGCTATGAAACCCGGCGGGCAGATTCTAACCGACCAGCGCGGGATGGAGTGGACGGTTATGGAAGAGAGTTGGGTGCTCCGCTACGAAGATCTGTGCGCGCTGGAGAACAAGTTCCCGATTCGCGCGTCGAGAGTCAATGAGACGGTGTTCTCGATCAGGAGCATCGAGGCGTGAGCCACAACCCGGTTCTCAGCAAGCTTGGATTCGGCATCAAGGATCGCGTCGCGGTGATCAACGCCGATGATGTCGGCATGTGCCAGGCGACTGTGCCCGCTTTCTTCGAACTGCTGGATGGCGGTCTGGTCTCGTCGGGTTCGGTGATGGTTCCGTGTCCTTGGTTCTTGGAGGTCGCCGCATGGTCCCGACGCAGAGTTGCGGCCGACCTGGGCGTCCATCTGACGCTTACCAGCGAATGGGAACGCTATCGATGGAGACCGATTTCGACTTGTGATCCGGCGAGCGGTCTAATTGATCGCGAGGGGTTCTTTTACAGAAACCAGTCGATGTGGGACCGTCCCGACCTGGATGCCGTTCTTGGCGAGATGCGAGCGCAGGTGGATCGGGCCTGTCGCGCCGGCATCGACATCACGCATCTCGACAGTCACATGTTCGCCATCCTGCGCCATGGCATTGTGGAGCGATATGTGGCCCTCGGGTTCGAGCGCCGATTGCCTGTTCTTATGCACCGGCAACCCGCATGGGTCAAGGCGTTGACGGCGGAAGCGATCAACCGATGGGAAGAGCAAGGTCTGCCGGTGTTCGATCACCTGCGAGAGATTCCCTTGAACCAGCCGACCAACGGGTGGCTCGGTGCGGCAAAGAGATTGTTTGACCAATTGCCAGCGGGCTTGACCTACGTCATCGTGCATCCGGCGATCGATACGCCGGAGCTGAGGGCCATCGCGGACGATTGGCAGCAGCGCGTGGCTGATTACGAAACCTTCCGAACGGCGGAATTACGCGATCATGTGAGAAACTCCGGAATTCACGTGATCGGATGGCGAACGCTTCGAGATCTTATGCCGCAGACACAGGCCCGGGCTACTGCCCGACCGTCACACGGATAAGCGCAGATGAAGTACGGTATGACCCCTGAACTGGAACACCGCCGATTCCTGAACGGCGTGCGAACTTATTACGACAGGAACACGCCCCGTTTTGTGCGCTCCCATCAATCGGCGGTAGCGAAAGCAATCCACCGTGAGGTTTGGGGACCGGGAGTCCAGAACGAAAAAGAAGCCTTCGAGTACGTCAACGAGCTGGTCTTGTCCGTGATCGGGAAATTGGCCGGAGACTTTCCCGCACCGATGCGCGTGCTCGACCTCGGATGCGGCGTGGGCGGCACTCTGTTTTATCTCGCCGAGCGGATGCCCATAGAAGCCGTCGGTGTTAGCCTGAGCCCGGTTGGCGTCCGCCTGGCTGAAGGCCTGGCGCGAGAGGCTGGTTTTGACGGAGTGTGCCGCTTTGTGGAGGCGAATTACCTCGACTTGCCGGAGTTGGAGAGCCGCCACGCTGTATACGCCATTGAGGCGTTCCTGCATGGCCCTGATGCCAGGAAGTTTTTTCGCTCGGCTGCTTCCGTGTTGGCAGACGGCGGTCGGCTGATTGTTTGTGACGATTTCTTAGCTGAAACAGCCAAGCAATCCTGGGATCGAAAGGCCGTGCGCAATCTCGCCGACTTCAAACGCGGATGGCATGTTGGTAGCTTGATTACCACCGCCCAGGCCAGCACTTGCGCGGTAAACGCCGGATTGCGTCTGATCGATGATCAGGATCTCACCCCGTATCTACGGTTGCGCCGGCCCTGCGACCGCCTTATTGCAGCTTTCGTGAATCTCGGGCGTGGTTTACCCTTCCGTTCTCCGTGGTGGGATAGCTGGGTTGGCGGACATGCCATTCAAAGATGCTTGCTCACTGGGCTCATCCAGTATCGCCTACTGGTATTTGAAAAGGTGCTTGCTTCGCCTTGAGGTTTCACTATGATGGTTATGCCTAACTCAATTCACCGCATTTCCCAGAGGGCTTTTAGATAAATATGCCCAAGCAGATTAACATCAAGCTAAGCGGCATCTTTGAGCAAGTCGAGATTGCCCACAGCGATGACGTTTGCCAAGCCAACATTCCGCAGCATCACTAAGCCAGCTCGGAGGCGCTACGCCAGGATCTGTCCAAAAAATGGCTGAGGCCAGAATCCCGACCAAGTTCGGGACTTTTGCCTTGCACCTGTATCGGGATACAGCAGGCGACGATCATGTTGCCTTGGTCTTTGGGAGCGTGGCGGACTGCCGGGATGTGCTGGTGAGAGTTCACTCCGAGTGCTTCACCTCGGAGGTACTTGGGTCGCTGCGATGCGATTGCTCGGCGCAGCTCGGCCTGGCGCTGGCGCGTATCTCGCAAGCAGGCTCGGGCGTCGTTATCTACCTGCGGCAGGAAGGCAGGGGAATCGGTCTACTGGATAAGCTGCGGGCATACAATTTGCAGGACATGGGCCACGACACGGTGGACGCAAACCTGCTGCTGGGGCACGAATCCGACGGACGAAACTACTACCCGGCTGCGCGCATGCTGAGTGATCTGCGGGTGAGGTCAGTGAGGCTCCTAACTAACAATCCCACGAAGATCGCCGGCCTTCGACGCCTCGGGATCGTTGTTACATCGCGGGAGCCTCTGGTCGCGCCCGCTAACTCGGAGAGCGCGCGCTATCTGCTCACCAAAGTGCAGCGGATGGGCCACAAGATTGATCCGGACTCACTGCTAAAACCTAACGGCAACGAGCATCACGGATCGGGTGAGATCGTCCCCGCCTTGGTGAAGGAAATTGCCAAGCGAGCTGCGGGTTTCCGGGAACGGCATGGACGGCCGTTCGTGACCCTTTGCTACGCGCAAAGCCTGGACGGCTGCCTTTCCTCCGTGCCCGGTACGTCGCTGAACCTGAGCGGGCCGGAGACGCTCACCATGGCCCATCGGCTACGCGCCGCGCACGATGCTGTGATGGTAGGTATCGGGACGGTGCTAAGCGATAATCCTCGGTTGACGGTTCGCCGGGTGGCGGGACGGAATCCCCAGCCGATCGTGCTGGACAGCAAGCTGCGCATTCCGCTGGACTGTGGCCTGTTGTGCGACCCTAACCGGTGCGTCTGGCTGGCCACGGTGGAAGGATGCGAACCGGGACGGCGGCAGGAAGTGGAAGCGACTGGGGCGAGGGTGCTGTGCGCGGCGGCCACCCAGGACGGCCGGGTGGACATTGCGGATATGCTGTCTCGTCTAGCCGAATGCGGCATCAGTTCCTTGATGGTCGAAGGCGGTGTGCAGGTCATCAAGAGCCTGATGGCTGCACGGCTGATTGATTACCTGGTCGTAACGATTGCTCCTCGTTTTGTGGGCGGTGAACTGGGGGTGCGGGTGCAAAGCGGGCCCCTGACCGGACCCAGTGTGGAAAACTTCCACCACTCGAAGATCGGCGGCGATCTGGTGTTGTGGGGCGCGCCGGCGTGGGTGTGAGCTTGACGACGCTGAAGACGCGAGTGATTCGAGATCGGAGTGAGTTAGTCACTCACTTTGACCAGAGCGCGGCGGATTATCACGAGGCACATGGAGATGCCGACCGGCTGCTGGCTTACCGGCTGGGGCTCATCCGCCGCAATTACGAGGCGCGGAAGGATGGGATCCTACTGGAGATCGGGTGTGGGACAGGCATCCATCTAGCCAACTTGGCTGGGGATTTCGCACGAGTGATCGGAACCGATATCTCGCCGAAAATGATCCGCGCGGCGCGAGAGAAGTTGCATGAATGGCCAAGCTGCGAGCGTATTGAATTGCGCGTTGATCCAGCTGAGGAGCTCAGCACGGTGGAAGATACTTCCGTCGATGTTGCGCTTTGCGTCGGTGCCTTGGAGCATATGCTCGAAAAGGCCAAGGTGCTGCGACAGGTCGAGCGAGTGTTGAAGCAGGGCGGACTCTTTGTCTGCCTTACCCCGAATGGCGACTACTGGTGGTACACCGTGTTAGCGCCCTGTCTCGGAATTCGCTACCCGCCACTTATCGACGGACCGGTTTCTAGCGCGCCGCGAGGCGACGACACTGTTAGAAAGCGCGGGTCTCACAGTCCGCAATTGCGGGTATTGGACTTTCGTTCCGAAGGGCGATATGCCACGGTGGGTCAGCCTAATCTTGAGCGCTTCGGACTGGCTGGGCCGGATCGGGCGGATCGGCTGGCTACGGGGCGGCCTTTCGGTTTGCGCGACGAAACGCGGCTGAGGAAGTCCTCCAACGCCTGACTACATCGCTCCCAACTGGGGAAATTTTCGCTCGCAGCGCGATTGGCTTCGCCGTACGACTGGCGGGTCTCGCTGTCAGTCAAGAAAAGGCGGAGGGTTCGGATCAGGGCCGAAGTGTCACCAGGGTCAGCCAACATCCTGCGCGAAGGTTCGGGCAGCAGATCCGGAAGGGCTCCCACTCGGAAGGCCACGAGCGGAAGTCCTCGGGCCATGGCCTCCATCGTTACCATGCTGCAAGTTTCAAAGCGCGAGGGTAGGGCGAATATGTCGGAGCGGTCGTAGGCAGCTTCCACTTCTCGTGGCGGCAGCCCGCCTCGTACGACGATCCGGTCGCGCACTGGCGACCGGTTGAGCCTACTGCGGAACTCTTCAGCGTATAGCGGATCGAGTTGCATGTCTCCGATAATCTCCCAAGTCCAATTCTGGTCACTCAAGGTTTCCACGGCCTGGAGCATCGTGATTGGATCCTTATCAGGCACCATATTGGCCACCGTCAGAATGGTCAGTGGGCGAGGAGTCCGGTTAAAAACGGGCTTCCGATAAGTGGCTTCCAGCCCGGGGGAGATCACCTCGATATCGCCTGGAAAGCCTCTATCTGCCAGCGCACGCTGCGCAAAATGGCTGGTGGTTACGACTGCCCGGTAACGCTGAAGCGCGACGCATTCCCTCTCGGCCCGAGCGGAGTGGTTGTAACGCGGGTCCAAGAGATGGAGGTAGTGGGCGATCAGAACTCCGATTGCATCGGGGCAGCGGCTCAGATGTGACGCGCCGGTTTCGAGACAAAGGCTGTCGACGAGCCACAAGCCGCCGGGCCATTGGGAGCGATCGGCATCGGGTAAGTCCAGGTATAGTTCCACCGTGGCTGACTTCTCAAGATGAGTGAGCACTTGGTTGTTGTACACACTCCCGCCAGTGAGACGTTCGTGGATCAGGGGCATCAGGGCTCTGACCGTCAACCTCGTTTCCTTTTCAAGCACTGACTGGCCCTTCATAGCTCGCCGACGCTACCGGGGACTCGTTCAGTGTGACCTTCAAGCATCCCTGGAACTGGGAAGCAATCAGGCGACTCATTTCGTCGTGGATATGCTTCGCCAGAAACTCCGTCGTCGTAAGCTTCCCGGCGAATTGCGGTTCTTCGTCGAGGTTGCGGAAGTCGAGTGTGTCGAGGACCTTCTTGGCGCTCTTGTCCGCAGCTCCAATGTCGATTACTACGTTCTTCGCATTGAGATGCTCGCTGCAGAACTCAATGTCGACTACGTACGTGGCACCGTGTAGCCGGGCGGCCGGGCCGAAAGACGGGTCAGGCAGGGAGTGCGCAATCATCATGTGGCGCCGAACTCTGACTGTGTACACCCTAAGTCTCCTGGAGATAGTCAAATCGTACTGCTGCCGATAGGCCTTGATAGCCGCCGTCGCACAGCTTGCGAAAAAATGCCGGGAGATCTGCAAACTCTATGACGTCGGTGACGTGAAGATCGAACGCCGAAGATCGCAGGAGCTGAAACACAAGCTCTTTTCGCCGATCGGCATCCCACCGGGGCAGCATCTCGGCAGGTAGTCTGGACACCTGCGATGACACGATCCTTTTACGGCCATAATGGAAATCGCTTCCCAGCCGCAGCGACACCGGGCAGTCGCCATGCCAGCTTAACGACACAACGCGGCCCTCGGGACCGATGGCATCGAGAGCAGTTTGGAGACCTTTAGGCGAACCGGAACACTCAAATGCCAAATCAAACCTGCCCACGTCCGCGCATTCCGCCGCTGGGAAGCCGAGGGCCTCAGCCAGCTTCCGCTTTCCGCGCTGAGTGTCAACAATGAGTATTTGGGTCCCTGGAATCATGGAGAAAAGCCGTGCCACCAGGGACCCGACGACGCCGAAGCCGACCACCGCAGCGCGCTCGCCCGCCATCGAGTGCGAATCCCACAATGCATTTATGGCCGTTTCGAGGTTGGAACCCAACGTCGCGCGTATCGGCGGGATCCCTTCGGGAATGGGATAGACCGCGTTGACTTCCACATTGCAACGTTCCTGGTGGGGGTGCATGACGTGGACCCGTCGACCCATAAGTGCCGGGGGACCCTCAACGCAGCACCCCACCAGCGAGTATCCAAACCTGAGGGGGAACGCGAAATCTCCCACCATATACTGGCACCGCATTGCTGAACGAGCTTCCACGGGAATCCGTCCCATAGCAACGAGGCGTTCGGTGCCAGGGCTGATCCCACAGCATTCGGTTTCTATGCGACACCAGCCCGGCTGGAGCGATGGTAGGATCTCGTCGCGGATGCACCCGGTGCGGGGACCTTCCAGCCAGAATGCCCGGGTTTTCGTGCTCATCTTGTGCCTCACAAGCAGTGAGCGCGGCTAAAGGAGTCCGAGGCGAATCAGTTCGCCGCGCAGGACCTCGGCACCGCGAAAGGCGATTGCGGGCATACCAACCGCCTCAGCACCTTCGCAGTTCTCCTCGCCATCGTCGATCAGCAGACACGTTTCGAGCCGCCTGCCCAACGTGGTTGCAGCGCCCAAATAAGCCTCTCGCGATGGCTTCCGCACACCTGTTTGACACGAGACGAAGGTCCACTCCACGTAGCGGGATACTCGCAGCTTGTTCTCAATGTCCCGATACCAGATGGGGTAGTTCGATAAGGTGTGCATCGGTATTCCCCGCGTACGAAGGTCTGAGATCAGTTCCTCCATCCCTTCGACCCAGCGGTATGCCTCTCGAATACACCTGAGGAACCTATCCTCCTCGAAGCGGCTTCCATCGGCAAAATACTGCCGGAAGTATTCGGCTTCCGTGATCCGCCCGCTTTCGAACTGAACCCAAGAAGTGGGATTCTTGCGACGAAGCAACTCCGCATGCGTAATACCGAAGAACGCCGGCTCCTCCTTGGCGAAAGGATTGTAGACCAGCGTATCCATCACGTCAAAAAAGATAACTGAAGGCTTAGCGGTGTGCATTGGGGCACTACAATCCAATCTTACCTGTGAAAGATGCGGGCGAGGTCTGCGAAGTTCCCGTGGAGCACCCTGAGGCGGGACATTTAGCGAGTCTGACGTGATATTCTCGGTGGTCGCGCACAACTCCAAAGGGGCTTACACCATGCGAGTCGGAGTGGTTGGGTATGGATATGTGGGAAAGGCTTTGACAAGATTCTTCCGGCGTGCCCACAGCGTTTTTACATACGATAAGAACCTTGATGGACACTGCAGTTCTCGCAATAAAGAAGATATTGCAGCTTGTGACGTAGTATTCGTCGCCGTACCAACTCCCATCGCCGACGATGGCCGATGCGATACATCAGCAGTAGAAGAAGTAGTCGGTTGGGTCGAAGCGCCAGTTGTGCATCAAGTCCACTGTGATACCCGGCACCGTGGACCGACTAACCGCCGTTGGTCATCGGGAAATCGTGTTCAGCCCTGAATATCTTGGCGAATCTCTGGGCCACCCATGGTCAGAGCCTGATTCCTGTGGCTTTGTCATAGTAGGTGGCACCGGCAAGACGGTGACGTTGGTCACCAATGCCTACCGCTCATGTGCGCCGCAGTTGACCTTCCATTACGCAGACGCCCGCACCGCTGAATTGTGCAAATACATGGAAAATTGCTTCTTGGCAACTAAGGTGTCTTTTGTGAATCAGTTCTATGAAATAGCCAAAGTCTTCGGAGTGTCGTTCGAGGAACTGCGCGGCCTTTGGCTTTTAGATACCCGGATAGGTGAGTCCCACACTCGGGTCGAAGGCGAGCGTGGTTTTGGCGGCCGCTGCCTTCCGAAAGACATGACCGCTATCGTGGCTTCTTTGTCGGATCACGGCGGGGCGCCGTTGCTTGAAGCGGTGCTCAGATACAACTCCCAGCTGAGGTCGAACAGAGCGACTGCAGGGGTTCGCTGAGCCGATCTGGCTGAACTCAAGCTCGCCGTGCGCGCCCCCGCCGATTTTTCATTGCGGTAAATGCGCACTCTACGCCGGCGCCCGCCGCGCTTCGGTTTCTCTATCTCACGTGCAGATGTGGCCGAACTCATGACCAGGTTGGCCGAGGACAGTTTCTCGATCCACAAATTGTGGGGCATCAAGTTAACATTACTTGTATGCCAGCACCCGAGCGAGCTGTTCGCCTGCTTCGTAGCTCGGCTTTACTTGGTAATGTCGTGCCGGCGCTGCCAGACGATCAGCAGTTCAGGTAGTGACGCGCGCAGACTGGGAGCGCAATGGTGAAAGACCGAATTCCGTTTCGCGTACGTCCGATGCTTGCGACACTCGTCGCCAAACCTTTTGATAAGCCGGGCTGGGTCTATGAGGAGAAGTACGATGGCTACCGGATTCTTGCTTACAAGCAAGGCGACAGGGTCACGCTTTTTTCCAGAAATGATAAAGATCGCAGTTTGATGTTTTCAGCGGTCACTGACGCCGTTCGTGAGCTACCTGCGCATACCCTGCTGCTCGATGGCGAGGTCGTGGCCTTCGATCGCCATAACGTGTCGCGATTTCAATTGCTGCAACAAGGGAATGCTAAACGCAAGTACGCCGTATTCGACTGCCTGTATGCGGACGGAAAAGATCTGCGATCTCAGCCGCTGTCCTCCCGCCGTTCTGCCCTGGAAACGAATGTCCGCGACAACAAACAAATGCTTCTCTCACGCCGGCTGGCGCAGAACGGAATTTCCGCTTATCGGATCGCTAAGACGAGAGGGTACGAAGGGCTGGTTGCAAAGGACCAGTCGGCGCCTTATGTCGAAGGACGGTCGACGAAGTGGCTAAAGGTAAAGGTTCACCAGGAGGAAGAGTTCGTCATTGCCGGCTACACCGCACCAGAAGGTTCGCGACAGCATTTCGGTGCGCTGTTGCTCGGCGCCTACGATCGCGGAAGACTGGTCTATGTTGGGAAAGTGGGCACAGGCTTCTCCAAAAAGACGCTGGACGCACTTGCACGTGCCTTCAGGCCGCTTATCCGCAAAACGCCGGCTCTGGTAGACCCTCCACATGAAAGAAACGTAACCTACCTTAAGCCGAAACTGGTCGCGCAGATCGCATTTCAGGAATGGACAGCCGACAATAAGCTTCGGCAACCAGTCTATCTGGGACTGCGCGACGACAAGAAGCCGGAAGAATGTTTGCTGACGCGAGCTCGGGGGTGAGCCGGAAGGTAGAGCGCACTCTCCACTCGTTGCGATCATGACATCGCGCGGGCGGCATGGACATCCGTTAATAAGCGATGGTAAGCTTTGCATCCGATTATTCGCGTGCGAGCCACGGGACATTTCGAAAAGCGAAACTCTTCCAGCCTCGAGGATGGCAACCGATGGCATCCGACCCAATCATCGCGCCCGTCACGGAAGGTGGCGCGCGGGGTATCGCGCAACCGGTAGCCGCACCACTCGCTCGCGCCGCAATCTTCCTCGTGGTGACTGTAACCGCGGGGGCCGACAGTCGCACGACCCTTCGATCGTTCTGTGGAGCCCTGGCCGCGTTGTTGCGCGCGGTAGGATTTCGTGACATTGAGGCGGGGCTCTCGTGTGTCCTAGGATTTGGGTCGGACGCGTGGGACCGACTCTTCGGGCCACCGCGGCCGGCGGAGCTACATCCGTTCCGTGAGATTCATGCCGGAGATCGACATGCTGTCTCTACGCCCGGCGACTTGCTGTTTCACATCCGCGCGAAGCGCATGGATTTGTGCTTCGAGCTGGCGACGCAAATCATGGCACGTATCCGGAATGCCGTTTCGCCGGCAGATGAAGTCCATGGATTCCGTTACTTCGACGACCGCGATCTCATCGGTTTTGTCGACGGAACCGAGAATCCGACGGGCCAGGCCGCGATCGACGCCGTGCTCGTCGGCGAGGAGGATGCCGTGTTCGCCGGCGGCAGCTACGTCATCGTGCAGAAATATCTTCACGATCTTGACGGGTGGAATGCATTGTCCACCGAGGAGCAGGAGCGAATCATCGGCCGCAAGAAGCTGTCTGACATCGAATTGGACGATTCCGTCAAGCCAACCTCAGCGCACAACGCACTCACGACCATCGTCAAGGATGGGAAAGAGATCAAGATCCTGCGCGACAACATGCCCTTCGGACGTGCCGCGCAGGGTGAGTTTGGCACCTATTTCATAGGCTACAGCCGTTCGCCGAGTACGATTGAGCAAATGCTGGAGAACATGTTCATTGGCAGCCCGCCCGGCAATTACGATCGGCTGCTCGATTTCAGTCGCGCCGTCACGGGAAACTTGTTTTTCGCGCCCTCCGCGACATTTCTGGAAAACGTAGCCGAAGACCAGCCTGCGATTGCAGTGGCTTCCGACGAGCCAGCGGTCGAAGCCTCTCTGCCCAGGCGCGAGAACGATGGTTCGCTGGGTATCGGTTCCCTGAAAGGAGACATCCCACATGAATAATCTGCATCGAGAGCTTGCCCCCATTTCCGATGCTGCGTGGGCACAGATCGAAGAGGAAACATCGCGCACCCTCAAGCGCCACCTCGCGGGACGGCGTGTAGTCGACATGCATGGGCCGGCGGGCACAAACCTCTCCGCCGTCGGCACCGGACATCTACTTGCGATCGCGGCCCCGAGCGACGGTGTCGTCGCCCGACAGACGGGAAGTAAAGGCGCTGGTGGAACTGCGTGTTCCGTTCAAGTTGGAGCGCCAGGCCATCGACGACGTCGATCGTGGCGCGAACGACTCCGATTGGCAACCGGCGAAAGATGCCGCGCGCAAGCTCGCTTACGCCGAGGACGGCGCCATTTTCGAAGGCTACGCCGCAGCCGGAATCGTGGGTATCCGGCAGGGGACCAGCAATCCGGCAATGACGCTCCCCAGCGACGTACGAGAGTACCCGGAAGCAATTGCCCAAGGCTTGAGCCAATTGCGGCTGGTTGGCGTCAATGGCCCCTATTCCGTGCTGCTCGATGCCGACGTGTATACAGCACTGGCTGAGACCAGCGATCACGGATATCCGGTACTGGAGCATGTCAAGCGGCTCGTCGAGGACAAAATCATCTGGGCGCCCGCTATTCATGGTGCTTTTGTGGTGACCACTCGTGGCGGCGATTTCGACCTGCACATCGGACAGGACGTCTCCATTGGTTATTTGAACCACACCGATGCAACCGTCGGCCTGTATTTGCAGGAGAGCTTTACCTTCCTGATGCTCACGGCCGAGGCAGCCATCGCAGTGGCTCCGCCTGCGAAGTCGCAGAAGAGCTGACGCGCAGAGTATAGATTGCCTGCGAGCAAGTCATCTTCCAAGAATCGCGCCAGCAACAATCCGGAAATGCGCGGAGGACAGTCTCCAATGGGAGTTGCGAATCAAATACGATTTACCACGATGCTTCTAGCAGGCACGGCTGCGCTGATTCTCAATTACGGCGCCGCCAAAGATGCGAGTTGGACCTTAGAAGCGATCGCGCAAGACTTGTCGCAAGCGCCCGGGAAACCAGGTCCCATTCCCCCCGCTGGTCCGCTGGCTGAGCCCAAATCGCTTAAACAAGTGGGCGTCCCAGTCGAGGCCACGCATGCGGCGTTGCCGGCGGACAATCCACAAACTCCCAGGAAAATCGCGCTCGGCGAGAAACTTTTTTTCGACGGTCGCTTGTCGGTTGACGGGACCGTTGCTTGCAGCACCTGCCACGACCCGGCGCGCGCTTTCACCGACGGTAGACCGGTCTCAATTGGCGTCAAAGGCCGAGCCGGCCAGCGCAACGCGCCCACTGTTCTGAACGCGCTTTACAACAAGACGCAGTTCTGGGATGGACGTGCAAAGACGCTTGAGGAGCAGGCGGCCCTTCCCATCGTCAATCCGAGTGAAATGGGCCAGCCCAGCCTGGACGCCGCTGTAACCCAGATTGCGGCCGTCGCCGAATACCAACAGGCGTTTCGGAGTGTCTTCGGCCGTCCCCCTAATGGCACCGATCTGGTGCGCGCCATCGCGTCCTACGAGCGCACCCAGTTTTCTTTCGATTCGCCCTTCGATCACTTCGTCGCCGGCGACAAAAACGCAATCAGTGAGTCTGCCAAGCGAGGATGGGAGCTCTTCAACACCAAAGCTCGGTGTAATAAATGCCATGCTTTGACGGAAGAAAAGCGAGACACCACTTACTTCACAGACAACGACTTTCACAACATCGGCATCGGCATCATTCGACACAACGTTGTCGTCCTGGCATGTCAGGCCGAGCAAGAGATCAATTCAGGCAATGCCATGGACGTCGATCGTGCGGCCATTCAGACGAACATGTCAGCGCTTGGCCGCTTTCTCGTCACCAAGAAAGACACTGACATCGCGTCCTTCAAGACACCGGACCTGCGCAACGTGCTCATCACGGCGCCATACTTTCACGACGGATCACAAGAGACGCTGTGGGACGTGATGGACCATTACAACAAAGGCGACGGCATCCACAATCCTTATCTCGATGAAGACATCCAGCCACTCGCGCTGAGCGAGACCGAGATTGACGACATTGTCGCTTTCCTGGTGACGCTGACGAGTGCACAATACAAGGAGCAGGGGGGCAAAGAACTGGCGCGACAACGCCAACTCTCCCGCACCAATCGCTCCCAGCGCGACACGGCGCGGGCTTTCGGACCAAAGCCGACCCAGCCTAAGCCATCCCGTAATTGTGTCGCCATCCAGCCCGAAGCGAACCCGAAATGAAGTTGGCACGACGGGCAGCGGCTACTTCGGGAGCATTTCTCGAATTCCGCCCGGGCCGCTCACCACCACTAAATGCGTAAGGCCGACGAACAACCCGTGTTCAAGGATTCCGGCCCGGCGGTTGAGTTGATCGGCAAGTTGCGCAGGGCTCGCGATCGGGCCAAAATCGCAGTCCAGGATCATGTTGCCCTGGTCCGTGCGAAACTCTTCCCCATCTGCGGCGTGGCGAACAACGTATTTAGCTCCCAACGACTCGAGGTAGCGGCCCGGTGACCGCCAACCGAACGGTAAGACCTCAACCGGCAAGACATGACGGGTGCCCAGTCGCGGTGACAGTTTGCTTTCGTCGACAACGATGATCTCACGCGTCGTGTTTTGCGCTACTAACTTCTCCCTTAACAGGGCGCCGCCGCCACCCTTGATCAAGTTGAGTTGAGGGTCGACTTCGTCGGCGCCATCGATAGTGACGTCCAGGACCCTGGGCAGGTCCTGGGATAACATCGGTATATTCAGCCGGACCGCTTCGTCCCAGGTAACGTGCGACGTAGCGAACGCAACAATATCTTTGAGCGCGCCGGTGCGCAGAAGTTCTCCGATGTATCGAACCGCGAAGATGGCTGTCGAGCCAGTTCCCAGCCCGACAGCCATTCCAGATTCGACGTAGCGGACGGCATATTCTGCCGCCTGCCGCTTGAGGGCTGCCTGGGGATCGGCCGGCTTTACAGATTCGCTCATACTGTTCTACTCCGTATCGATGAACACAGGTGTCCTCCTGAGCGTAGCACGAGTCCGCGAAGCGAACTCGTGCGGAGTCGAAGGACCCCTATACCTGCGAGAAATCGCATTGTGGCCGCCCGTCACATCAACGACTTTGCGATTGCTGGCGAGCATAGGATTCCTTCGACTACTCGCTCGCAACACCACCAGCAAGCACAAACCCGGTGCTTGCTCGGAGTCGCAGTCATCTTGGCGCTCCGAGAAGCGGCACCAATCGTAAACCACCCTACTCGACCGAAAAGTAGAGATTCAACATCAGACCCAGTTGGTTCATTTGCTGATTGGGAGTTCCGCCAGTATTGTTCTGGTGCTCGTAGTACGGGTTGAACTCCACGCGTCTGCGGATAGGAAAAAGACAGCCGGCATAGATTGCGGTGTCGCTCCATTTGCCGTATTTGCTCTGGTAGAAGAACTCCGCGCTGACATACGGTGACGGGTGGTACGAGCGAATCGTGAGACTTCTTTCGATCTGAAAACGATTGCGATAACGCCACGTAAAGGTTCCGCTTTTCCAGTCCAGGTCTCCGCGATTTCGATCGGATAACAGAAATTTCCCTATCATGGGAAAGTTAATCATTACAACGGGCTCCATCCGGTTTGTCGCCGCCACATTGTTGGCGTGGGGTAGATAACGGTATCCGATGGAAAACACCACCGGCCGCGATTTCGAGTCATCCAGGTCGAACTGGGTAGCTTTTTTCAGACGGACCAACGGCTTCAGATAGAAATCCAGGCTCGGGCCTATCTCGGCTTGAATGGGATCGCCGCCTTCTCTCGTCCCCTTAGCCTGGAAGCTGACACGCACGTCGGAACTCAGCTTAACGTAGGTGTCAATTTCGGGCAGCAGTTGGTCCGTTTGCGCGCTTGCGGACAGGCTACAAAGAATCACCAGAGACACTAGCGCCAGCGACTTTTCTGCAATGCCTGCCATTGTTCGGGTTTATAAGGAATAAGAACTGGCCAATAAACCGGGCGGCCCTTGAGGAGCCGCCCGTTGTGTTGAGTGTTTGACTATTGGCCTTCGTGCGCCTTCATCATTTCAGTGATTTTGGCTTTGATGGCCGACAGGTTGAAGCTTGCCGGGTCCTGCATCGGAGGATAATCGACGGCCGTGAGAGCCAGTTTGCCTACTTCTTGCTGGACGAGCACGAAGCGCCAGAACTCGCGCGCATAGAAGTCATTCATGTAACCCCCGCCAAGTTCGTTCAGGCTTTCGCCCCGGATAGACGGCGTGCGCTCGAACGGGTCTTGCCGGATATTCACGATGGTAGGCATGTCAGTGGTGACCTTTTCTCCCGGCCAGCCCCAAGGCTGCTGGAAGAACTGGAATTTGAAATCATCGATGCGAAGGGCGCCCAGATGCGGGCCACCGAAGTAGAAGATTTCATGACGGGCGGATGGTCCCTTACCCTCAAGGAGAGCCATCTGGTTATAGCCGTCCAGGTGGTTTTTGTAAGTTGTGCCGCCGAGCGTCACTCCCTTCAGAAGTTGATTGGTGATGTCGGGGTTTCCGGCAGCGGCTGAGAGGGTGGGTAACCAGTCGAGGCCGGAGAAAATACCATTCTCGACTGAACCCGGCTTGACGTGTCCCGGCCAGCGGATAATCGCGGGGACGCGGAAACCGCCTTCGAAAACCGTGCCTTTGGTGGCCCGGAACGGTGTCATTCCGCCATCCGGCCAGGTAAACACTTCGGCGCCATTGTCGGTGGTAAAGATGACTATGGTGTTGTCAGCCTCACCGATATCGTCCAGGTGCTTCAGGATTTCGCCAACACTCTCGTCCAACTGGGCCATGCCGGCCTCTTCCACGTTGTAGTTGCTGGTGGCGTTCATCATCGCCTGGTATTTGGGCGGAAGATAGGTGAAGACGTGCATGCGAGTAGTGTTGTGCCAGATGAAGAAGGGCTTGCCGTCCTTCTTCGCTTTATCCATGAAACCGTTGGTGTCGGCGACCAGCACGTCGTCGAAGGTCTGCATGTCGTACTTGGCCGGCCTGCCCTTCTGCCAGTTCTGCACGTCCGTCATGTTGGGAAATGGCGCAAGCGGACCCTCATCCACAATCTTCTGCTTTCCGACCGCGCCCCAGCGCGGCTGGACGGTCGGGTCACTGGTATCCGTCGCCCAGCAGTGCGTCAGATTGCGCGGACCGGTCTTGTCGATCCAGTCCTGCGGATAGTCAAACCAGTAAGGGTCGGACATGGCGTCGAGGTGATAGAGGTAGCCGAAGAATTCGTCGAAGCCGTGCACGCACGGCAGGAATTTGTTCAGGTCACCGAGGTGGTTCTTTCCGAATTGGCCGGTCTCATAGCCCAGCGACTTGAGAACGGTGGCGAGGGTGACGGCCTGCGCTGGCAATCCCACGTCAGCTCCAGCCTGGCCAACTGTCGTCATACCAGTGCGGAGAGGCAGCTCGCCAGTGATGAAATTGGCGCGGCCCGCCGTGCAGCTTGCCTCGGCGTAGTAATCGGTGAACATCATGCCCTGGGCGGCAAGCTTGTCGAGGTTCGGCGTCTTGCCTGACATGATGCCACGGTGGTAAGCGCCGATGTTGAACCAACCCACATCGTCGCCCATGATGACGAGAATGTTGGGCGGCTTAGCCGTGGCTGTTTGCGCGTGACCCGCCACCCCGCTGCTGGCAAGAAAACTCGAGACCGCCAGCGCTCCGAATGCAAATTTTCGAACACCTGCACCAAAATCCATGGTCATTGCTCCTTCCTTGAGGCTCGGTTGTCTCCGTGACGGAGGGTAGGAATCAAAGTGGGTCCTGGGCAAAACCCACAGGAAAAGCCAGCGACCACGGCTTGCCGCCGGCCCTCTAACAAGCTCTTTAGTACTGGTGCTCGGAATCGTAAGTCCGTTGCCGCACTCAGGCTACTGGTAAAACTGCTAGCCACCGCCAGTCTTTTTGCTGGGTGGAAAGTTGAGCAATCGCTTTCGGGAGGCTGATTTCCTCGACTGTTCGCTGTGGCAAAATGCCATGGTTGACCTTCCGGCGGGTATTGACATCTATTCGTGATCGGCGTGCAATCATTCGTCCGGTATTCATGGAGACAACAAGTGGCTATTCATAAGAAAGCTTCTCTTCCCCACACGCCAGCCAAGACCCAGCCGCAGTTGAGTGGCCAGCAAGTTCGCGAGACCAGGATCATCGCCGACCTGCGGATCATGCACTCGATGGTCAGCCAGCTTTACCATCACATCCATGATCTGCACCAACGGTACACCGAGCCAGAGATCCTCCGCTATGCCGACCAGCAGCTTCTGGCGGTTGATATCAAGCGTAATGACGAGACCTACCAGTTCTTCGTCGGCTTGTCGGAACAACGCAGGAAGCTGGGATGAGTTTGGCTGGGGTGATTAAGTGTGCGCTCGTCGGCTACACGGCAATCGTCATATTCTCTTTCGTCATGCCCATGGAAGCGGCGCAACCTTCCACGCAGGTTCTGGACGCCGGTTGGGAGTTCCACGCCCTCAATGCCAACGATCATCCCGAAGTTAATTCCTGGCACGCGGCGGAGGTGCCGGGCGTAGTACAAACCGACCTGCTCGCGGCCAAGCTCATCGCCGATCCCTTCTACGGCGACAATGAGGCCCGGCTGCAATGGATCGGTCTGACCGATTGGGAGTACCGCACAACCTTTCAGGTCGATGCCTCCGTGCTTGCGCATGAGCATGTAGATTTGGTCTTCGATGGGCTCGATACGTTCGCGGAAGTTTTCCTGAATGATCACTCCGTCCTGCGCGCGGACAACATGTTTCGCGCTTGGCGAATCCCGGCTAAATCATTTCTGAAGCCGGGCCCTAATACGTTGCGGATTGTCTTCCGGTCGCCCATTACCTCGATGATCCCCCAGGTCAGGGCGCTGCCCTATCCACTGCCGTCTATTTCAACAGTGAATGCCGGCAACGAAGAGAATGTTGCCACCGCTCCCTACACTCGAAAAGCAGCTTATCAGTACGGCTGGGATTGGGGACCGCGCTTTGTAACCATCGGCATCTGGAAGCCGGTACGGTTGGAGACGTGGGACGCGGCGCGAATCGCAAATTTTCACATCCAGCAAATGCAGGTCACACGTGACCTGGCAATACTGGCGGCGGAGTTGGAGATTGACTCCAGCCGTCCGATGGCCGCAACTGTTACCGTCCGCAGTGCCGATCCTTCCGGCACATGGACCACCCTTGCCACCCAGACTGTCCAACTTGAAGCTGGAGTAAACCATACTTCCATCCCACTGCGCATTGTAGGACCGAAGCTATGGTATCCCGCGGGCTACGGCCCGCAGGACCTCTATCGTTTCTCGGCAACGGTGCGCGTAGGCAAGGAGATCATCGTCACCTCAGAGCTAAAAACCGGTCTGCGTTCGGTCGAACTGCGCCGCACAACGGACACGTGGGGCAGGAGCTTCATCTTCGTGGTCAATGGCATTCCCATCTTCGCCAAAGGCGCAAATGTGATTCCCTTCGATAGCTTTCCCAGCCGCGTGACGCCTGAAAGACATCGCCAAATTCTGCAGGCTGCGCGCGACGCCAACATGAACATGGTTCGCGAATGGGGCGGCGGAATCTACGAGTCGGACGACTTTTACGAGATCTGCGACGAGCTAGGGCTGATGGTATGGCAGGAATTCGCCTTCGGCGGCGACATGGTGCCCGGTGATCCTGCCTTTCAAGAGAACGTGCGCGAGGAAGCCACGCAGCAGGTCAAACGGTTACGCGATCATCCCAGCATTGTATTGTGGTGCGGCAACAACGAAATCGAAGCAGGCTGGGACAACTGGGCCGACCGCATCGCCTACCGTCTGAGTATTCCTCCGCTGCAAAGTGAACGCGTGTGGCAAGACTATGTGGTTATGTTTCACGACATCGTCAAGTCGGTGGTCACGCAATATGCCGTCCCTGTTCCCTACTGGCCCAGTTCGCCCAGCGCAAACTTCGAGGCGCCCGCCGACTCGCGGGCCAGCGACTATGGCGATATGCACTACTGGGGCGTGTGGCATGCGCTCGAGCCTATCGAGAACTACAACCTGCAAAACCCGCGTTTCATGTCAGAGTTCGGCTTCCAGTCATTTCCCGAGATGCGCACCATTCTCACTTTCGCGCAATCAAGTGATCTCGCCATTGATTCCGTGGTGATGCAATCTCATCAGAAGAACCACGGGGGCAACGAGCGCATCCTCACCTACATGTTACGGGATTATCCTGAGCCGCTGAATTTTGCGTCGTTTGTATATCTCAGCCAGGTGCTGCAGGCGGAAGCGATCAAGGTGGGAGCCGAACATCTGCGACGAAACCGGCCGCGCGTGATGGGTTCGCTTTACTGGCAATTGAACGACTGCTGGCCGGTGGCGTCGTGGTCCAGCATCGACTATTACGGACGCTGGAAGGCCCTGCAGTACTACGCCCGGCGTTTCTACAACGACCTGCTCATCTCGCCCTTTCTCCATGACGGAGTAGTCGATGTGTATGTGGTATCCGACCGACTGCAGCCCGTCAACGGGCAAGTCCGGACGCGCTTGCTCGATTTCAGTGGCAAAATGTTGCTCGATAAGACACAAGACATCCAGGTCCCTGCTCAGTCAAGTGCCATCTATTTCAGCGTCAGCGCGAAAGATCTGCCGGGCGCAACCGGTCCCGATCAGGTCTTCTTTGAATTTGATTTCATCGTTGGAGGACAGACGGTCTCGCGCAACCTAGTATTCCTTGACACCATGCGTAATCTTGACCTTCCGACGAAGCCGGCGATAGAAACTCAGATAAGCGAGACAGCGCAAGGCTACAAGATCACGCTGCGGTCGCCGGTGCTGGCGCGCAATGTAGCTCTGTCGTTTGAAACTCTGGGAGATGTGAGTATCCAGCTCTCCGACAATTATTTCGATCTGCTGCCGGGCGAGTCGGTAACGGTGATTGCCAAGACCTCTGCAAGCTTGGACCAGGTCAAGCGTGCGATGAAGATCACCACGCTGACCGATGCTTTCTCCAATCCAAAACCTGATTATCGTGTACACGCTCACTAGACCTTGGCCCGTCACAAACTTGCATCGCAAGCGGGCGCGGCGACATCTGGGAGCGTAGGAGCATGCATATGTCAGGCCTCAAGGCTTTTGCATCGATCCTGTTGCTGCTGGCTCCGCCCTTGATTGCGCAAGAAATTCCGGCGGGCACGGTGATTCCGGTGATGCTACGTACAACACTGGACGCCAGAAAAGTCACGGCGGGTCAGAAGATCGTGGCCAGAGTTATGCAGGATGTTCCCCTGCCGCAGGGACAAATTCGCACGGGCGCGAAGCTGATTGGCCACGTCGTCGCAGTGACCCGCCCGGGCGCGACTACGGGATCACGCATCGCGGTGTCGTTCGATCGTTTGATGACTGGTGGAACCGAAGTCTCCGTAACGACGAGCCTGCGCTCCCTAGCTTCCATGATGGAGGTGTTCGAGGCGCAACTTCCCACCAACGCGATCGATGACTACGGCACCACTCCGGCCGACTGGGTCACAGTGCAAGTCGGAGGCGATGCAGTCTACCGAGGAAACGGAACCGTGATGACTGACGGTCAGGTGGTCGGCAAAGCGACGGTTGGGGGCGAGGTGACCGCCAAGCTGATTGCCTCTCGTGATCGCGGTTGCGGCGGAAACGACCGCGAGCAGGCACTTTGGTTGTTCTCCCCTTCGGCGTGTGGAATTTACGGCTTTGCCGACTTAAAGATTGTTCATGCCGGCAGGCGGGAGCCGATTGGCCAGATCATCCTCGAGTCGGACAAGAATGTGCATGTGCCCGCAGGCAGCGGCTTGTTGCTCAGGCTTATCTCTCCTCCTGAGCATTCTTCGAGCGGGTCGCCGCCGGTCTAAGCGAGTGAGCTTGCCCTAGCTCCTTCCCTATTCGAACAGATTCTCCTTCCAGATCTTTTGTCCGGCGAGGGCGGTATAGCATCCCCAAACTGCTAGACCGATTACCGTCAGCAGCACAAACAGAGAGCCGCCTATATACCACGCCGAAAGATTGGTTGTGATGGGAATGTTCAACAGCAGATCCACCGTGAACATGCCGGTCGCCAGGGCGATGAATCCGAAACGCAAAACGACGAATGCGGCAATCGCGTAAATAGCGGCAAAGGTGGAAACGTCGATCAACACGTGGTGGCTTCCGATGGTCTTGATCGCCGTCCACACCGCGACAAAGGCCAGGGCAGCAAGCCATGGCTTGCGCAAAATGACACGTAACACAAACATCACGAAAAAGAAGAGCAGAGTTCCCTGCACCGAAGTGGCCAAGTGCCACAGCCAGGAACCGAGCACATGGCGCGCTCCCAGCAGATAATCGGTGGTCCCCAAGGCTGGCGCGTCGCCCGCGCGGAGGCGCAATAGGTAAAAGATCGAGAAGATCAGCGCCCAGCTCATACCCAGGAGCACACCGTAGAGCACGTCCCTGCCGACCAGAGGGTCGCGGATCTGCCCCGCCATAAGCCGACTCCAGGAAATGATGGCATGCGGCCAGCGTCGCCGGACAAAAGGCTCGATGGCCAGATATAGCGCGCAAACCACCGCGCTGATGAACAGAGACGAGCTTGCGGCCAGCACGAAGAGTCCGAGCGACGAGATGGAAGGAACAAAGTGCGCCTTAAAGATCCAAAGCAGTATTTGGATGGAAAAAATTGCGATGCCTAGCCGCCCCGCTCCCTGGATGTCCGCCTTCTCGCGTACCCAGTTGCGCCACGCGATCAGGACTGCGGCGAACAGCAGAAGGAGCGCAAGAATGGACAGTACAACGTGCGTCACTTTCACGGTGAAGGACTCGTCCGAGGTTGTCATCCGGGTGGGCTCGGTCCACGCCCCAATCAAAGCAAAATAAACCGGCTTGCCCCGATAGGCGGCGGCTTCGACGCGGAGAGGATACGTAGTACCCGGCCATGTGCCCGTCCACGCGGCACGCGCGTCGGAAGCGGCAAGCGAATTCCACGTGGAAGTTGCCGATTGGAACTTCGTCTCATCCAGACCGGCCGCATGGAACAACACACTCCAATCGAATGGCGCAAACGCAGCAGTTTCGGTCTCCTTCTGAGGCGGAATCGCTTCCAGGTGATGCAGCCTGCCGACAGAGTCGAGAGAAATCTGAACCATACCGGAGAGGATGGGTGCCGGGTCGTCCAGGTCCACGATACCGGGGGTTAGCGAGTTGTCCTTTACCTCGGCGCCCACCATTTCTGACGGACTTTCGCGAAGCCAGTAAATGAGCGCCGGCGGCCGCCCTCGAAACGCGGCATCCCAACTTGTACGCAGTTTCGGATTGTCGTGCAGATACTCAAGGTAAGCATCGTTATAGAAAAATCCCTCCGCGCTGTCGGCAGGTGGTGCGGTGTATCCGAGCTGTTGCACCATGTCGCGGGCCTTCTGGTTCAGGATCTCCGCCGAATACGGGACATCGATCCTGGCAATGCCACTGGTTTTCGCAGCCAACAGATAAAAGCCCACCAGTCCCAGAATCGCGAGGCTCAGCCATCCCAGCGCAAAAGGAAGTTTCAGTCCGGTCGTCTCTCCCGCAGCGGCCACCATTTGCGGAGAGGGAGTTTCACCGGCAGCCAAGGCGGCTGCCAGGGGATCTCCGCCAGGGAGCGCGGCTGCCACAGCCAGCGCTGAAGCTGGTCTGGCCTCGGGATCAGTCTCAAGACAATGCAGAATCGCACGTTCGACCGCCGGGTCGATGTCCTTCACCAACGAGGAAGGCCGGCTGGGCGCACTGTCACGACGTATGCGGACAATCTCTTCCAGCGTCCTACCGTCGAACGCAGTTTTGCCCGTGAATACTTCATACAACAGCAGACCAAGGGAATAGATGTCACTCTTAACCGTGACTTCTTCGCCGGCCAACTGCTCGGGAGCCATATACGCCGGCGTACCGCTGCGCACATCCTCGATTTCTTGGGCCAAGCCTGCCAGGCCGAAGTCGGTGATCAGGACTTCCCCGCGGCCGTCGAGCATGACATTGGCGGGCTTCAAATCGCGGTGAAGCACGCCCTTGTCATGAGCAGCGGCAACTCCCGCACAAATTTTGCGGGCAATTTCGGCAGCCTTGTCACCTGGCAAGCGGCCTATGCGGCGCAGCAACGACGCCAGATCTTCGCCATCGATGTACTCCATGGTGAAGAAGATCAGGTCATCCGCCTGCCCGATATCGAAGACGCGACAAACGTTGGGATGCGAGATGCGGCGCGCAATACGGACTTCGTTGCGGAATCGCTCCAGGTTGTGCTCGCCTCCGGCAGAGTCAGGCAAGAACTTGAGCGCCACCTGTTGGCCCAGGCTAAGGTCGTCAGCCCGATAAACTTCACCCATGCCGCCCCGGCCCAGCAGCGCGATGATGCGGTAGCGACCAGCAATCAGCGCACCCGGCGCAAAGCGTCCATTGTTGACAAATGCGTGAGAAGACGGCCGGGACAAGGGCTTTCTGGGCGCGGCGCGCTTCGGCTGAGACAACGTTGGCGTGTCGTCGCCATTATTGTCTACGGCTCTGGAAGATATTGGTTTTCCGCAACTAGCGCAGAAAGGAGTGGCCTGGGTCGTCTCAGAACCACAGGATCGGCACTTCTGCATTAAAACGAATCCCCTCGATAACGTGGTGACGAATATCTTACCGCGGATCGCGAAAAGAGTTGAAGGGTCCGGTGTGACAGAGAAGAACAATCGTCAATGGAAAAGCTGAGCCACATGGTATGAGAAGCCGGTGAGAACTACGTTTCAGAGATAGAGTGGAGTAGCCATAGGGGTCCTTCGACTCCTCGCTGCGCTCGTCGCTCAGGACGACAGAGTAAAAGGCACAGAGCGGACTGCGTTGCCTCACTCAGGATGACAAAGCGAAAGGCGAAAAGCGAAAAGCGGCCCTTCTACGCTTCCCTCAACGCTCTCGTGATCGGCATGCGTGCAGCGCGAAGTGCCGGCAGCAATCCGCCGACGAATCCCATCAGCACTGCGAAGCTAAGGCCGATGATCAACAGCGCCGGCGTAACCTTGAAGGCGAACGCGAGTTCGCTGAAGGCATTGGTCCCAGTTGCCCCGGTATAGCCATTCATTGGCAGGGCGATCAGGCAGCCGATCACCCCTCCGACGATGGCAAGCAGCACCGACTCCATCACGAAGGAAAACAGAATGCTGAAGCGCGAGAAGCCCAAGAGCTCGCAGCGTGCCAATCTCGCGCGTACGCTGCGAGACGATGGCATACATGGTGTTCATGGCGCCAAACACCGCGCCGATGCCCATCACGATGGCAACAAACGACGCCAGTGCGATAAGCACCGTGCCCGTACTTCCGGCCAGGTTCTCGTAGTACTTCTTCTCCGAGTCCGCCTGCACCTGGACCTGCGGATTGGCGCGAATATCTTTGTCGAAGGACGCGAGCACAGTTGGATTTGTAAGCCGCACGGTCAACGATTCGCATCCGCCATTGCGGCCGATGGCTGGCGCCATAGCGTCGTAGTCGCCCCAGATCTCGCTCTCGAAAGAGCTGTCATCGGCGGTGAACAGTCCCACCACCTTCCAGTTCTTGCGCTGAATGTTGATTGTCGAGCCGACGTCCACGCCGCTCACCCGGTCAGCAATCTTCTTGCCGACAATCACCTCGAACAGGCCCGGCGTAAAAGTCCTGCCCTCGACAATCTTGATGTTGTTGCGGACGTTGAAGGCGATCGGCGTCACACCGCGGAAGGTGACGTTGGTGGGAATGTTGGTCCCCTTTTTAGGGCGGGTAGTAATCACGACGACTTCGCAGGAAGCCAGCGGCTTGCCGTCAGCGCCGCGGGCGACTCGCGGATCGACTGCAATGAGGTTGGCATTGCCAATGTCGATCCACGAGGTCAGCTCTGACATGGAGCCACGCTGGGTGACGATGGCATTGTTGTCGGAGCCGGTGGAACTAAGTGCGATGTTGAATCCGCGAGCCATGGACAGAATAGTCACGAAGGCCGCCACCACCAGGGCGATGCCGAAGATCGCCAGCAGGGTGACCTTCCATCGCGAGCGCAGGTTGCGAACGTTGTAGCTGAGAGGAAGCGCCATGAAAACCTCGAGTTAGCAACTAACAATTAGCACTTAGCGGTTCATCGGGTGCTGAAGCCCGCGCGGTATCCGGGCAAAAAGTCCACCGTGGGTGGCTGCAATCCCAACTGCCGCAGCAAGGTCGCCACCTGGCCGCGATGGTAGCTCTGATGGTTGACTAGGTGAAGCATCAGCCGCCAGAGTTCATACGTAAACCTGTCACCCTTCTGACTCATATAAGTCACAGGCTGGTCAAGAGTCTCTTCGCTCAGCGTCGCCAGATATTCCCGCATCTCACGCTCCACCGCGCGCCATCGGTTGGAGACGGCATTCAAAGATGAAAACTCCTGCGGAGACAACTCGGATTGTGGAGACCGACCCCGCCAGCGCTCTAGCCAAATCCACTCCGTCCCAACCATGTGCACCAGGGTATCTCGCACCGAAGCAAAGCTGCTGCCCAGGCTGCGCAGGAACTGTTCCTCAGTCAGGGCCGCACACGCCTGCAGCTGGCAGTCTCGCGCCCAGTAGTTGTAATTGAACAGCTCGTTGATCGAAGCCAGTGAGATCGGTCTGGTCACAATGCTATCCCTTAGCAATTAACAACTAGCAATTGGCATTCAGCACTCAGTTCCTATACTTCCGCAGGCACAACTAAAGCGTGCCCTGATACAACCCATGAGGCACTTACGCATCGGCTCTAATTGCTAATTGCTAATTGCTAATTGCTAATTGCTAATTGCTAATTGCTAATTGCTAATTGCTAATTTGCTAATTGCTTCTTCTCACACCTGCCGCAGAACTTGCGTGATCCGTGCGCGATACGCCAGCAGCGCGGGAATCAACCCGGCCAGTAGCCCTAGCAGCAACGCGACGCCCAGTCCATAAGAAACAATTTTGGCCGACAACCCCAAGCCTGGGAACTGACGCACAACGTCACCGACGCCAAAAGGAAGGTTAGGCAGGGCCCGGATCATCAAACCGGCGAAGACCAAGCCAAGCGCGCCGCCTAGCACTCCCAACAGCAGTGCTTCGATGAGAACCAACGCCATAACCAGGCCGCTGGAAAATCCTAGTGTCTTGAGAACGCCGATTTCCTGCTGCCGTTCGCGCACCGCGATAGACATGGTATTGGCCGTCACCAGCAGAATGGTGAATGCGACGGCAAGTCCAATACCGTTGAGCAGCAGTGCCAGGTTTCCCGCCATGGCGATAAAGCTGGCGCGGAACTGCTGCTCGGTCTCCGTCTTGGTTTGCACGTCGCTGTTTTCAAACTCGGCGTCGATGGCTTTGCTGATGCGGCCGGCGTTCTTAGGATCGTCGATCAATGACGTGATCGTGCCGATGCCCGCTTTCTCTCCGGTGGCTTCATAGAGGTACTTGTAGTTGAAGTACATCGCCTCCAGATCGGTGCCGGGATACTTCACCGGATCGGTGTCGTAGATTCCGTCGATCACAAACTCGAAAGGCTTGCCCACACGATAGGGGGGAATGAAGCTCTCCAGCTGAAAGGTGTCGCCGACCTTCCAGCCCCATTTCTCAGCCAGCTTGCGGCCGATGATGCAGCCGCGCCCATCGTGGAACCAGGCCTGCTTCTGGTCTTCCGGCAACATAATCTCCGGATAAATCTGCAGGAAAGGCTCTGGCTCGACCGCCATATTGGCGAAGAAGTACTTGAAGTCGCCGCGATAGACGCCGCCAAACCAGTTGTTGATGGTGGTGTTCTTTACTCCGGGGATGGCCGCGATCTTGTTCTTATAGGAATTGGGCAGATTGAAGACCAGGCTCACATAATGACGGGTCACCAGCCGCGAGGCGTTGCCCAGATGCAAGCCATAGTTCACCGCATCAACCACCGTCTGCAACGTGCAGATGAGGAAGATGCACACCGCCATCGCCAGCACGGTGCTGAGCGTGCGAAGCCAGTTCTTGCGCAGATGCTTGAGAATGAGCGGTGCGAATTTCATGATATCGATCTCGTGTTCACCACAGAGACACAGAGGTCACGGAGTCAAGAATGAAAAATATTTTCTCCGTGGTCTCCGTGTCTCCGTAATGAATTAATTCCATTAGGCTCGCCATCAGTTGGTCAGCACTCCTTTATCCAGATGCCGTTGCGTGTGCGCGCGCTCGGCGGCGCGCGGATCGTGAGTCACCATTACGATGGTCTTGCCGAAATCCTTGTTGAAGGTCTGCATCAGGTCCAGAATTTCTTCCGCGCTCTGATGGTCGAGATCGCCGGTGGGCTCGTCGGCAACCAGCACGGTTGGATCGGTAACGACGGCGCGCGCAATGGCTACGCGCTGCTCCTGTCCGCCGGAAAGCTGCCGGGGATAATGCTTGGCGCGGTCCGACAATCCCACGATGCGCAGCGCGGTCATGGCGCGCTCGCGGCGTTCGCGCCTGGAAAGCGGGCTGAGCAATAGCGGCAACTCGACATTCTCCAGCGCGTTCAGCACGGGAATCAGGTTGTAGAACTGGAAGATGAAGCCGATGTTGCGGCTGCGCCATTTGGCGAGATCGCCTTCCGACAGCGGGCCCAGATCGGTGCCCGCGACTACAACGCGGCCCGACGTGGCGCGGTCAATTCCCGCGATCAGGTTCAGCAGCGTGGTCTTGCCGGAGCCGGACGGCCCCATCAGCGCAAGGAATTCGCCTTGCGGTACTTCCAGGCTGAGGCCGTCGAGCACCTTGATCTGCAAGCTGTCGCGCTGATAGAACTTGCGAACATTCTGCACGCTGACGGCGCCCGCCTTGGTCGCTACTTCGGTTGCACTCATGATTTCTCCAAATTCTGCGTCTTAAATTGTTGCTGGAGCCGGGTAGTGCGGGCCTTGATAGACTGGGTCGCAACCTCTGCCGTCCCTACGGGACTCGGGCGTATTTTCCACTCAACCCAGCGCTGAAGCGCTGGGCTAAGATCTTTCGCCCCTTCGGGGCTAGTTTTTGCGTGCTTCATTCCACTGTGACAAATCGACATGAGTTGCGACACAGTCTCTTCAGGCCCGAGTGAAATCCTCAGCATACTTTCCGGCGGCTGCCGCGATTTTCTTCCCGCCTTCAACGCGGCGCCGAAGCGCAGCACTACCCGTTCTACGGCAGAATCCGATTCGCAACCTATTTCCCAAAACCCGAAAACCTAACTCTTCACCTTCACCGAATCGCCGTCCTTCAGCTTGTCCGGTGGATTACTCACCAGCGTTTCTGACCCTACTAGTCCAGTGGTGACGATCACCCCTCCGCGCAGGTCGGCTCCCGTCACCACGGGAAGCTGATGGGCCTTGTTGTCCTCGACCTGGAAGACCACAGACTTGCCATCGCGCGTCACGATTGTCTCCTTCGGAATCGTCACAATGCGTTTGGGTGCGGCCGCCGTTTTCTCTGCCTGCTTCTGCGGCTGCAGGAAGGTGACGTTGCAACTCATCTCCGGCTTCAGGTACTTGTCTTTGTCCAGGATCGTGGTCTTCACCGTCACCGTCGCCTTAGTTCGATCGGCGGTGGGAATGACCTGTCGCAGCACTCCCTTATAGGTGTGGTTGGGAATCGCCTGCACCGAAATCTCGGCAGGCTGCCCCGACTGCAACTGGGCCACGTTGGCTTCGTTCACGTCCACTTCCGCTTCCAGAGAATTCATATCAGCGATGGCGACGATGGCGCCCGACGACGTCGAGATATTCACGCCCGGAGGGATGGGAGCGACGCTCTCGCCGGCCTCGGTCATCTTCTTCACAACAACGCCGGCGAAAGGCGCGCGGATGGTGGTGAAGTCGAGGTTTGCCTGTTGCACCAGCAAGTTCGCCTTGTCTTGATCGATGGTGGCTGCAGCCAGTGCAACCTTGGCTTTAGCGGCGTCGAGCGCATCCTGCGACACAACCTTGCTGCGATAGAGGTCGTCCTGCAAGCGCTCCTGGCGCTGGGCTTCCGCCAAGTCAGCCTTCGCATATTCGATATCGGCCTTGGCCTTGGCAATTGCGGCAATGTAGTCTTCGTTTTCCAGCGTCGCCAGCACGTCACCGGTTTTCACCACGCTTCCCTCTTCCACCAGCAACTTTTCGATACGTCCCTGAATTTTCGACGACACCACCGACTGCCGGCGCGCCACCAGGTAGCCAGAAGCGGTAAGAATGGGCGTACCCGCCATGGGCCCAGTGCCGCTTTGCACGCTGGGTGTCACGGTTTGTACCTCGACGGCGCCAAACGCCGGCCGTGCTCGCACAAAATACAGCCCTCCGGCGACTGCGATAGCGACAAGAAGCACGAAGACAGGGACCCGCCATCTTCCCCGGCGGGGCACGTCACGCTCAATCTTGAGCGAAGCGAGCTCGTCTTTCAGGTCCCTCATAAACGGTGGTTTCGCTCCCTTTGTTGGTGCTACTAGCATCGCATTGTTGCTGCAAGTTTGGAAGAGCGCGACCGCTGATTACTACGTTCCAGACGCGGTTCAGGTTCCCGCTTGTCCCAGCATTCCAACTGACACGAATGATTGTCACTTAGCCGTGCGACGGGCGCCAGTGTGGAATGTCAACGCTGCGGGATGACAAATGTCATGTGGGAATGGCGATGGTAAAAACCATCTCCGGCACGGTAGCCGCGGCAACAAATTCCGCATCTACAATGGGACTGTTCGCATACTCTGCATTCGCTCGAGAGTCAAAAGGGACTGATGATCGGTAAATACCCAGGCATCTTGCTGGTGCTGGTTGCGACAGCCCCAGCGCAGGCCGGCCGCACCGAGTGGATCGGCAACCAGGGCCAGCGCGTAAAGGCAGAGATATTCCGTAGCGCTGATGCAGGTGCCGCTCCCGTCCTGGTGGTGGTTTTGCATGGGGACGCTCCTTTCGTGAAGCCGTCTTATCAATATGAATTTGCCGCCAATGCTGCCCAGCAACTGCATGGAGTGGTTGTGGCGGCTTTGCTGCGGCCCGGCTATACCGACAAACAAGGCGACACTTCCGACGGGGTGCGCGGCAACACTACCGCCGATAACTACACTCCTGAGGTTCTCGATCAACTCGATGCCGCAATTCGGCGTCTGAAAGATGAGCTCCATCCATCCCAAGTAGTGCTTGTGGGGCATTCGGGAGGAGCGGCAATTTCGGCGGATCTAATCGCCCGCGACCCAGGAGTGGCAAAGGCTGCGCTCTTGGTGTCATGTCCCTGCGATGTGCCGGCTTTCCGTGAGCACATGAAAACGGTCGCTCCTACCCCGTTGTGGGACGCCCCGGTGCGAAGCGTTTCGCCGCTCGATGTTGTGGGCGGCATCAGCAAGACGACGCGAATCGCCATGGTTGTAGGCGAGGAGGACAACATAGCTCCGCCCAGTCTGACCGACCGCTATAGCGCCGCGCTGAAGAAACGCGACATCAAGGTGCAGGTGACGGTGTTGCCCGGCGAAGGTCACGAGATTTTCCTGGACCCTGCTGTGATCCAGGAGCTTTCAAAGTTGATTACCAGTTTATAGGCGATGTGCGCCTGCAGCGCGAGTCTCGGCCCAAAGAACCGATGCACTATTTTTCCGCAATCCGATTGAAGTTATTCGCGTCCGGCTTCGGTTGCCCGTGATGGAGCAGTTTCGGGTGATGCTTGCCGAGGACGTCTTTAATGTCGGGCCAGAATTCCGTCAGGATATTCCACTCGGCAATTCCGCCAAGGTTGGCGAGAGCGTTCTCGATGGTGCCCGGTACGGTTTCATTGCGGTACGGAATATAAGCGTTGGAAAGGGCAGACTGCACAAACACACTGAGGATGAGGGAACTGTTGAATACGTTTCGGCCATCATCACTGCGGCCGATGATCACCCGGCTGACGGCATACGCCATGCGATCGGAGATGTCATACTGGCGCGAGGGGAAGTATCGCGGGTCCTGATGCAGCAACGCCGGAAACAGAAAGCCGGAGAAGAACGCTCCCGCTTCTGATCCTATCGCCGAGGCGCCGAAGCGCTTGCCATAGCCCGCCATTCCGCCGCCAAAGCGCGGGTAGGCGCCTGTGGCCTGCGAAAAGAGAGAGTCGGACAGTACGTCGAAGGCGAAGCCGCCGGAATGGCTGTAGCGCAAAAACCGGTCAAACTTTTGCTGCGTGGTCAGTGGCACATAAGAAGGTGCGTCGGGCAGCGGTTGTCCAGGAACAAAGTTGCGTCCCATTTTCACCAGATTTTCATGGGTGAATGCCGACTTGATCGCCGCCGCGCTGAAATCCAGATGGTCGAATGCATTGCTATCGACCACCTCGCTCTCTTTAACTGCGACTAACTCTGTGCATGCGATCTGCGGCGACTGCGGCTGAGCAGCTTCTTCGAGCGTGCTTGCTTGCGGAAATTCCTCGAGCCACCGGGAAGCGCTCAACTGTAGTCACTGGAGTTGGGGCCTTGAGGACAGCAGCAACCGGATGCGACTGCGAATCCCCGGACGGCGGCTGCGAGTCCAGTTCCGGAGTCCGCGATGCCACCTTGGGTAGATGCTGCCCGAATAGCGGCGCACAGCACAGTCCCAACCATACGCAGCAGACCATCCCCCTGGCTCTCATACTCGGCCCATCACCAGCTAACTTACTTGTTTAGGTTGGAAGCGATTTTGGCGCGAAAGGGTAGCTGTTTCAAGCCATAAATTGCAGTTCGATAACCCACGCGCGTCGGCATCGCCACTCGCGATGAGATCCACGAGATCTACCGCGGAGGAACATTCAGAAAGAAGACAACGCGAGCTACGGTATGATGTAACCATGTTCTCGCCCCTCAGGTTCGCCTCTGCAATCTCGACAATGCTCCTGTTCGCCGTTCTAATCGGGTGCAACGCCAAGCCTAAAGTCACGCCCGAGACGGTAATGGTCTTTCGCAACCTGGTCTCTCCATACGGCAGCGAAATGGACCGCAGGATTGTGGAATTTCAAATCAGCAATCCACGCACCGCTTCCGGCAGACTAATCCAGGTACGCACAGTTGAGAGCCGCGACTATCGCGATCTGTTACAAAACCATGTCGGCAAAGATTTGGACGCCGACGTGATCATTCTGGATACGCCGTCGGATGCCGATATGAATCCCACTATCAAAGCCGAAATGCCGCACGCGGTAAATATCTGTTCCGCGGTGAAAGCGTGTCCGGCGGAAGTTCCGGCGCTGATTCCCTCTTCCGATTCCGCCGACCGCAAGGAAGCGGCGCAAATGTTTGTTGACGCGCTGCAGAAACAAAAGTAGTGGCGCGCAATTTAGACGAGCGGGGAGTTGGAATCTTGAGACTACTTCCGCGGTTCAAAAAACTTCAGCGACTCGGGACAGGTGTGGGCGAGCTCAGCCGCTACCAGCAGCTTGGGATTAGGACTGGCGCCAACGAACAGCCCGCAGTTCGGGCAGTAAGATTCCACCACGTGCGACCTTCTAAGGTTCGGGACGTGTTCGAAATCGCCACGATGCGGTGACGGCTTGCTCTCTTGCATTCGGGCGCCTAATGTCAGCTTAGATTGTGGCAAGTCTATACCCGCTGCCTGTCGTTGTCTGTGTGAAGTCGGACAGAGAGCTGAATAATTGCAAGCGAGCGGCTTTCGGGCCTTAGTATCAGCATCAGGGAATCCCCGATGCTAAGGTGATTTCTTCCGCCTCGGGGCGCGCTTCGCCGACGATTTCGCCGACGCCCTCTTGCCCGCGGACGCAACCGCTTTCTTTGCCTGCTCACCCGCCATCGGCAGGTCCTTCATCTCGGCAGCCCGCCACAGATACCAGCTAGCCAAACTGCGATAGGGACGCCAGCGCTCGCCATATGCCAGCAGCTCTTTCGGCTTGGGCAATTCGGCAAGCTTGTGCAATTTGGCGAAGCCTTTGCGGATGCCGTAATCATCCACGGCCAGCACATCGGGACGGCCAAGCCGAAACAGCAGAAGCATCTCCACCGTCCAGCGGCCAACGCCGCGCACGCTGTCAAGGCGTTCAATCAGTTCCTCGTCGCTCATGCCATTGGCCTGCTTCACAGTTGGCACCGTGCCGTCGAGCGTCTTGGCCGCGAGATCACGAATCGCCAACATCTTGGCGCGCGAGAGTCCCGCCGAGCGTAGCAATTCTTCCGAAGCGGCCAGAATCTGCTCTGGGCTGGGAAAGCCGGCGACCAGTCCTCGCCGGGTGCGGAGACGCTTGTTGTTTTCCGGAAACAGCGCCTTCACGCGCGCGGTGATGGTGGCGGCAACGCGGCCATTGAGCTGCTGATAGATGATGGACTCCAGCAGCGCCTCAAAGATGCTCTGCGTAGTCTCCTGCTGCAGGCGGCATTCGCCATAGCGGGCGATGATGCGCGCCAGCCGACGGTCGACCCGTGAAAGATGCTCCAGGCCGGCGGTGTGGTCAAGTTTTCGTGGCATGTTCTTTGATTTTAACCAGAAAGTTCGCTGCCGGAATTTTCACCACGGAGAGCACGGAGGACACGGAGTGAAAGAAAGAAAACGACTCCGTGCGCTCCGTGATCTCCGTGGTGAAAAGAGCTCGGTGCCACGCTATCCGCCGTCAAGTTCCTCTTTAGGTCCTTGAGCTTCCACAGCCTCACTCTCGAGCGCGGAAAGTGTTTCCTCGTCTACGTCCCACTTCTTCAGGATGCGAAAGATGACCCGGCTGCTAAAGCCCGCGCGCATCATGGCGCGAAAGACGCGCGCTGCTTGCTTCTGGCCCTCGGGCTTCACCATGCGCTTGCGTTGCAAAAACTCGCGCGCTAGTTTCTCTTCGTCGACATCGCCGTAGGCAGCGCCAACCACGCTGTCGATGATGTCGCCATGCACGCCTTTGATCTTCAGGTCCTGAATGACGCGCATCCGTCCGAACTTTTCATTCTCCTTGCGGAAGCGCGAATAGTTTTCCGCGTAGCTCGTGTCGTTGAGATATTTCTGTTCCTTCAACCGGGCCACCACCATTTCGACGAGTAGCTCGCCGTGTTCCTGTTCCTTGACCCGATTGCGCATCAACCGCTTGATCTCAGCCACGGTGCGCATCTGCCGCGCCAGAGCTCCCACGGCGTATTCGTAGAGGGATTCCCCGTCGTAGTCTTTGCGCGCGCGCTTGAAAGGCATGAGAAAGATTATAGGCGGCAGACACGGAGAGAAGCCTTCGCGCTCCACGCAGCTGGAGTCACATCCTTGTGTCCCACGGGATGCACATTGGGCTGGTGACTTTGCGCGTGGCGAAAATTTCTGATGGAGGTATTCTCCACAGATCGGAGTAGTCCATGTTTCGTCGTTGGTTGTTCGGCTTCGTGGCTTTTATTCTTCTTGGCTCGGTCCAGCAAGCCGGCGCCCAGACGGTATCCTTACGGCGGCGGCTCTAACTCCGGTGCGGCAGGTCTCCCGCCTCGGCAGCACCACCGACATCCCACCCATTTCCCGCCGCGATGAAGGAACTGGCCTCAAGTTCAAGTCGCAAACAACTCTGATCGAGGTCCCTGTCGTGGTGACCGATAAGTCGGGCACCCACATCCACCAATTAACCAAGAGTGACTTCAAGATTCTGGAAAATGGCAAGCAGCAGCGCATCGCGAGCTTTGAGGAGATCACATCCGCCACTGACCGCCTGACGGTTCATGCCGATGCTCCCGGCACGTTCAGCAATCTCCACCTGGAAGGACAACAGCCTCATTCCGTAACTGTCATTGTTCTGGACATGGTGAACACGCCCTTTCTCAACCAGGCCAACGGTCGTGAACAATTGATCAAGTACTTGGCTGACCACCTGGACTCGACCCAGGTGTTGGGTTTGATGGTGATCGGCAGCAAGGGACTGACGGTTTTGAGCGGCCTAGGCACGGACCCCGCCTGCACTCATCGCGGCCCTGAAAAAAGTAAGCGGCGAGAGCTTCAGCCATGGAGGGATTTCAAAGTCGAGGCACAGGCCGCCGCTGCCACCGGAGATGAGCCCAGCGGATTGCTGGGTGGCATTCCGCGTGGGGCAAGTCTCCGGAGGCAGTATTTCGCAGATTCCTCAAAGTTGACGCTGTCGAAGCCACCTACCAGCAGGGGCGATCCATCGAAACTACGCTGCAAGCTTTCCTCTCCATTGCCTGGTCACTCTCCGGCGTTCCGGGAAGGAAGTCTGTGGTTTGGTTGACGGGAAGTTTTCCTTTCTACCTGGATTCCTTTGGGTCCGTACCGGGAGACAACACGTTGCGGGCGCTGTACGAGCGCGCCATGAAAGCCTTGAACGATGCCCAGATCTCGATTTACCCCGTCGATGTGCGAGGCCTGCTAAACGATCCGGCGTATTTTGCAAGTACTGCCGGCCCCACGCCTGCCGGGGATACCACGAGTTTTCTGCAGGATTCGACTCTGAACAGTCTTAAGAATTTCGCCAAGATGACAGGCGGCCGTGCCTACTACGGAAGCAATGACCTGGCGGGCGCCATCAAGCATGCCGCCGAGGATTCTTCTTCGTACTATCTGCTCGGCTACTACCTCGATACTCACAATAACAAGCCCGGCTGGCGCAAACTGCAGGTCGTGGTATCACGCAAGGATGCGGAGGTGGGCGCACGCGCCGGCTTCCTGGCTACCAATGCAAGCGTTAACCCGGAAGTGACACATAAGGCCGATGTCGAGTTTGCTTTAAATTCTCCATTCGAAAGCACCGGCATTGCGATGGCTGAGCAATGGCAGGGAAGCTCGCCGGATGGTGGCAAGAGGAAGATCGGTTTCGCCTTAAGTGTGCGGGCCGAAGGACTGATCGATGAGGCAGACAAAAATCGCTTCGATCTGGAGTTCGTGACCCGGGCTATAAAGAAAGGAACCATCGCCGATACCGTGGGACAAACCATCAAGGGTACGCTTCCTCCAGACGCGCTGGCCAAGATCAAGGCAAATGGAATCTTCTACAGGAATTCGCTCGACCTGGCTCCGGGCGAATACCAGGTGCGCTTCGTGGTTCGCGACAACCTCAGTGGCAAAATCGGCAGCGTCATCGTGCCACTGACGGTGAACTAGGAAAACGATTTTCCTGCAAACCGCACCCCCTTCTCTTTCTTCTTTTGCGGAAGGGTGGGAAGAACAGTTAATCTCTGTTAGTTTCGCTTCAAGCGATCTAAACCGCTAGCGCTGGAACACTGTGTCATGGAGGGGCTGGTGATGTCACTGGGATTCAAGATTGATAGGCAGTGCCCCAAATGCTACACCGACAGAACTTTGCTGGATACCAGCTTTGCGCTCCCCGGACATATCGACCCAGGCTCCAAAGAGAGCACTGAATGCGTTAACCTGACCAGCGCCCTGCCGGTCCGGTTGGTTCTCTGTCCGCGCTGCCATTATCTCGAGATGTACCACGACGTGGGATAGGTCAAGAAACTGATGCCCTGTCGGGGAAGGACTGGCGCGTGATCAAAGCGCTGGCAAGCAGTTGTGAACTATTCGATTAGGTGAAAGCCAATGAATTCCCCTGCAAGGATTCCTGATTCCGAATTGGCCGCGGTTTTCGACGCGCACATGGAGGCGGAGTTCGTCACTCACGACGTGGACGCCACCATGGCCACGATGACCGACAACCCTCGTCTCACGCACGTGCCGGTGCTGACTGGAGGTACGGGCCGCGATGAGATCCGCCACTTCTATGCCAACTATTTCATCGGGCACTGGCCGGCCGATACCAAAATCACACTACGTCTCGCGCACCATCGGCCAGGGGCGCGTGGTAGACGAAATCATCGTTAGCTTTACGCACGACATCGAAATGCCCGCGATGTTACCGGGCATTGCGCCGACGGGCAGGAAAGTCGAGTTGCCCCACGTCGTGCTGGTGGGCTTTTCCGATGGCAAGGTGGCTTATGAGCACATCTACTGGGACCAGGCGTCGTTATTGGTGCAGATCGGCTTGCTGGACGCGGCGAAGTTGCCGGTCAGCGGCGCCGAGGAGGCGCGTCGCGTGCTCGATCCCGCAGTGCCGTGCAACGAATTGATCCGCCGCGCGGAGCGGCAGCGCGGCATGTGACTCACCAACCAGCCGAGCCTCAAACCACGCACCCTTTGTGATCAACGAAGGCGGCTCGATCCAACTCCAACTCAAGACTGAGAGGTTTCTGCCGATAAGCATGGCAGGAGTGTTGGAGGCGGCCGAAATCCGTTGCCGTCCTCCGTCTCCTGCTCACTCCATTAGCCCTCGGTTTTTATGCAAAGATCAATGACCTATCTGCCCTGCGATCATCAGCCGATCCACAACGGCGGGTGGGTGGAGGAGTTGAACGTTTTGATCGGCGGCCGGAATGAAGTGGTGGCCATTGCACCGTGCCGATTGCTTTATCCGCGGACGGGCAGGGTGTACTCGTGGCTGGCAACCCTGACGGTGGTTTTGCACCGCAAGATTGTGCACGAAGAAGTATTGCGTCAGCTCCTGGCGCCGCGTTATGGCAGTTGGCTCGGCTTCTGGAGCACTCCCGAACTAATGCACACCTTCCCGGTGTTTTATCAACACCAGGCAAACCGCTATTACCTGCTGCGCGACGTTGTGCGCTTCTTGCCCCGGTTGAATCGAATCCAGCGAAAAATTCCACACAGGTTCGCTGCCGATGCCGGCCCAAACAGATGGGAACCTGCGCACAATCCGGGCGACCGCATCGAGCGGAGGCCACGCCCAACTCAGATTCCTGTGTCTCTTTCCCTAGCCCCGAGATTCGGCGCGAACCTGCGGACTACTGATTGCTAATCGCATCGGCGGGTGCATACCGGTTTCATCCAACCGTCAAGTGCGCGGTCACAATGAAGATGACCTCGCACAACACAGCGAACGTTGGCTTATAGCTAAGAGCTAAGGGCTAACTGCTAACTGCTAACTGCTAGTTGCTAGTTGCTGTTCCCCCCTTTACACTGCTCCCGTCCTCTGGCAAAGTAAATGGTGGAAACGCAAGCGATCGTCGTCCTCGACTTTGGCGCACAATATTCGCAGCTCATCGCGCGCCGCGTCCGCGAACAGAACGTCTTCTCCGTCGTCCTGCCCTGTACGGCCTCTCTCGACGAAATCAAGAGCTACTCTCCTGCGGGTATTGTGTTGTCGGGCGGGCCGTCGTCCGTGTACGACGCTGATGCGCCGCCGGCGGACGAGCGCGTGCTGCATCTTGGATTGCCGGTGCTGGGCATTTGCTACGGCTTGCAGTTCATGGTTTACAAGCTGGGTGGCAAAGTGCGCGCCGCCGACAAGCGAGAGTACGGGCACGCGGAGGTTGAGTTGCTGAGCAACGAGTCCCCGCTTTTCAAAAGCCTGCGAGGACCGGTGGCGGTGTGGATGTCACACGGCGACGAGGCCCTGGAACTTCCGGCCGGCTTTGAGTTGATCGCCACAACCTCAAATGCGGTCGCCGCCATCCAGTACCCGGCAAAGAAATGGTATGCGGTGCAATTCCACCCCGAAGTGCATCACACGCCGCAAGGTACGGAAATCTTACGCAACTTCGTTTTCGAGATCTGCGGGCTCAAGCCGAACTGGACAGCACAGAGCTTCATCGACGAGACCGTCGCCAACGTTCGCGCGACCGTCGGTAAGGGCCGAGTGATTTGCGGACTCTCGGGTGGGGTGGATTCGTCGGTTGCCGCTGAACTGGTGCATCGCGCGATTGGCGATCAGTTGACCTGCATCTTCGTCAACAATGGTGTGCTGCGCAAAAATGAATTCGTCAACGTGCAGAAGAACCTGCGCGAGAAGCTCGGCCTCAACATTGACGCGGTCGATGCCAGCGAGCGTTTCCTCAGCAAGCTGGCCGGCGTGAGCGAGCCGGAGAAGAAACGCAAGATTATCGGCAACGAGTTCATTGCGGTCTTCGAGGAAGAGGCGCACCGCATCGAGCAGTTGCACGGCAAAGTTGATTGGCTGGTGCAGGGCACGCTGTATCCCGACGTGATCGAGTCGCGCTCGGTGCGCGGGCCATCGCAGACCATCAAGAGCCATCATAATGTCGGCGGCCTGCCCGACATCATGAAGCTCAAGCTGATCGAGCCGCTCAAAGACCTGTTCAAGGACGAAGTGCGCCAGATCGGCCGCGACCTCGGCATGCCGGAAGACATTTTGCAGCGCCAGCCATTTCCCGGGCCGGGGCTGGCAGTGCGCATCCTCGGCGAAGTGACCGCCGAGCGCGTGGCCCTGCTGCAGGAAGCGGACGACGTTGTGGTCACCGAAATCAAGCGCGCCGGACTCTACAACAAGGTCTGGCAGTCGTTCGCGGTGTTGCTGCCGGTAATGTCGGTAGGCGTGATGGGCGACATGCGCACCTACGCGTACACCTGCGCTATCCGCGCCGTGCACTCGGAAGACGGCATGACCGCCGACTGGGTTCCGCTGCCGCACGAGGTGCTGAAGACCATCTCCAGTCGCATCGTGAACGAAGTGAAGGGCATCAACCGCGTGGTGTACGACGTGACCAGCAAGCCGCCGGGAACGATTGAGTGGGAATGAGAAGAAGCAACTAGCAATTAGCTTTCAGCTGTCGGCTATCAGCCCTCAGCTTGGTAACCCCACCGCTCTGCCATCCTGAGCGAGGACTTCAGCCCGAGTCAAAGGATCTGCGGTTCTATGTGGAACGTGGTCATGCTTTGCTTTCTTGACTTGCACCAAAATGGTGTATATTGGTGACTGTATGGCAACGGTAAAACACGCACCAAAACAGGTGCGACGGAGCGTGACCCTGCCGCGAGAGATCGCGAAACAAGTGGAAAGCATCTCGAAGCAGCGCCGCCTCAGCGATAACCGGGTCCTGGTCGAGCTCATCGAGCAAGGAATCCAGGCGCGCAAGGAAAAGGAGAAGGCCTTTTTCGAGGTGGCGAAACGATTTCGCGAAGCGAGTGATCCCAAAGATGTGGAGCAGTTGGGCGACCAGTTGGGCCGCTTCGTGTTCGGAGAGTAATGCCGCAGATCTCGAGCTGGTCTCAAATCCCTGCCGGCATTCGGCAGCACCTTGTGCAGCGCATGCATGACCGCAATATTGGGCTGGATGACCTCAACCGGGTGCGAGAATGGATTGAGTCGCGGCCCAGTGTACCTGAAGGAGACTGGTACAAGGACTTTGGATCGTTCAAGATCTGCGGTCGCGGGAAATATCCCAAGACATTCCTTCTGCATGGGCAAGCAGCAAGCGGCCAAGAACTCTGATTGAGTCAATTTGCTCCGGCGCGATTGCGTCAAAGTTAATCCAATAACATGACTGTCAGTGTTATTGACTGTCTTGCATGTTTATGATAATCTGCCCGCATGCCAAACGAAAAACTCTGGTATGAAGAAGTTGCACTCCCTGTACTCCTCCGGCACGGGCGCACCGCTTACGGCTCGGCCATGCGTCGGGCGCTGGACGAAGCCGGTTACGACGACATCCCGGGAAATGGCCTTTACGTCATTGGCGGCCTGGCGCTGGGTGTCCCCGACATTCCACTTGGCCAGCTCATCAAAGAGCTGCGGATCTCCAAGCAGGCGGCGGGCCAGCTGGTCGACGCACTTGTAACGCGCGGCTATTTGGAGCGCTCGGTCGACAAGGAAGATCGCCGCAAGCTGACGGTGACTCTTACCGAGCGCGGCAAGGCGGCTGCCGCCACGCAGGCTGCGGCGCGAGAAAAAGTCGACGCCGAACTCCTGGCATGCGTGGGCCAGGACGACGTCATGCGCACCCGTCGTACACTCGCGGTGCTGTGTGACATGGGCCATCAGCAAGATGCCGATCAGAATGACGAACAGTGACGAGGCAGAGATGTTCCACGTGTGCAAGCAAAGAGGAACATATTTTTCCCTAGCTTGCGAAACGCTTTTTGCAGCGAGATCCTGCACCGGCGGACGCGTCGAAGGCTCTGCGGTCTGCTTTTCCCCGTCACCGCCCCCTCGTGACGCCCGCCATTGTCGGGCTCATCCGCTAGGGTTATCATCGTGAGTTTGGTTTTCTTGTTCCTATGACCCTATGAGCCATCATTCCGTTGTGCGGGACATTGCTCCCGCTCCCGCATGGCCCCGGAGGGCGGCATGTTAAGGTCGCTCTTCATTGGGCTTTCCGAAAGCAAACGATTGCGCCATTTCGCCGAGCAGTCACCGCTCGGGCTGCGCTTCTCCCATCGCTTCGTCGCCGGCACGCAACTTGACGACGTGATTCACGCCACCGAAGTCGTCAACGGCTGGGGCGCGGGCGTCAGCATCGATAACCTCGGCGAGAACGTCACCAATGCCGACGAGTCCAAGCACAGCGCCGAGCTGTATCACCGCATGCTCGACGAAATCGCCACGCGCAAGCTGAACGCAAACGTCAGCCTTAAGCTCACGCACATGGGGTTTGACGTGAGCGAGGACCTCGCCTTTGGGCTGGTGACCGAACTGGTCGACCACGCGGTGCGCATCAACAATTTTATTCGCGTGGACATGGAAGGCTCGCCCTACACCCAGCGCACGCTTGACTTTGTCCGTGGGCTGCATCGCGAACCGGGACACGCTGGCCGAGTAGGGACAGTCATCCAGTCGTACCTCTACCGCAGCGAGAAAGACGTGAACGACCTGCTGTCGGAACGCATTCGCATTCGCCTGTGCAAGGGTGCGTATAAAGAGCCCGCGGAGATCGCCTTCCCCAAGAAGGCCGACGCGGATGCGAACTATGTGAAGCTGGCACGCACGCTGCTGAGGAGCGGTGTCTTCCATGGCATCGCGACCCACGACGAGAAGATAATCGCCGAGATAAAGCAGTTCGCCGGCGCGGAGAACATTCCGACCTCGGGGTACGAATTCCAGATGCTGTACGGCGTTCGGCGCGACCTGCAACAGCAACTGGTGCGCGAAGGATACGGGCTTACGCGTCTATATTCCATTCGGCACGGAGTGGTATCCATACTTCATGCGTCGCCTGGCCGAACGTCCCGCCAATGTGATCTTCATTGCACGCAACGTGCTCCGGCAATAGGGCAGCTAAGAAACGCGATATTCGGGCGGTGCGGCGGGCCGTGGTTGGTCATGCCGCTTATTTGTCGAACCTTTCGCCCAGCATGGGCCAGCACTCGTTGATGTTCCAGTCGGGCGTCGCTCCCGGCCGGCTCGCGACCAGAGCGCCGACGGCATTGGCGAAGCAGCCAAGGCGGCGCGTGTCCCATCGCTGCTCCAAACCGTGGAGCAATGCCGCGGCGAAGGCATCGCCGGCGCCGACCGAGTCAGCCACCTGCACCTTGTAGCCCGGACTCTCGCAGTAAGTGCCCTGGTTGAGGATTGCGCAGCCCCGCTCGCCCAAGGTCACGCAGACGGTTTTGCAATGGTAGCGGTCGGCCCATCGCCGGCAAAGATACTCGACCGATCCCTCCTCGCCGTCTGCATTCAGCAAACCATCGAGAAACTCCGCTTCGCTGTCGCTTAGCTTGATAACGTCGGCATGCGATGACAGCTGTTCCACCAACGCCAGGTTCCAGTTTCCCTCGCGCAGGTTGACATCGTAAAAGTGACGGGCGGAAGGCGCAGCCTGTAGCAGCTTCAGCGTGGATTCCAGCGCCTGCGCCGACATGTGATACAGCGTGCCAAAGTAAATCCAGTCGGGCTGCAATTCGAAGAGGGATCGCAGTTGTTCGTCGGTGAGCGTCACAAAGTCGTAGGCAGCGGGTCGCATGATCTGGAATGAGGGCTTGCCATCACGGTCGAGCTCGACCTGCGCCGTTCCGGTGTCTTTGCCTTGAAGGACCTGCACGAACTGAGTCGAAAGGCCCCACTGCCGCAGGCGATCGAGAGTGCAGCGGCCGCGGTCGTCAGTGCCCACCGCGCTTACCAGGAAAGCCTCATGGCCGAGTTTCTGGACGTGAGCGGCAAAGTTCAGCGGAGCGCCACCGAGATACTCGTGCTCGCCAATTACATCCCACAAGATCTCTCCGACAGCAACGATTCGCAATCCGCCTGCCTCCCTTGGGTCCCAGCTATCCTATCGTGTCCTGCTTGTGATTCGCTGAATCGACGGAAATTCTAGGGAAATGCCTGTCGGGTCCCTTTCGGCCGAGATCAGCTCAAGGTTCGCATTCCAGGCTCCGAAAAATGGGGTATCACGGCCCCTTGTAATCCGCCGGATTTCGGCTATGATTAACGGCCTCTATGAAGCTCACCTTCCAACGCGAACGCGAAGCGCCCTTTCGACCCGCTCCTAGCCAGGCAAATTTTCCCGCCGTCTCAGGTGCTGACATAGCCGGTATGTGTCATGGCAAACGAGTGGGCGGCGACCTCTACCATTTCCTTCGTGCCAATCCGAACCGGGTTGTGTTTGGCTTGCTCGACGTAGCCGGAAGTCACGAAGAGAACCAACAGATCGTGTCGGCAGCACGGCAGACATTCCAGACATTGGGCAGCGAGAGATTTGCCGACGGCGAAATCAACGAGGCCGATGCCATGATGGAGTTCTGCCTCGAGTTGAACCTGACCATTCGCCGCGCAGCCGCTGGAGTCCGCTCCTGTGCGGCCTTTTTGGGCTGCTACAACGAAGAACTCGGCACCATCTGCTACGCCAACGCAGGGCACACTCCGGGATTGCTGCGCGACCCTTCGGGCGTCACCGAATTGCCGGCCACGGGCCTTCCGCTGGGACTATTTTCCGCCTCCACGTATGAGGCGCCGACCGCGGCGTTGCAACCCGGCGCGTCGTTGCTTCTGGTGTCGCGGGGTGTGGTCGAGGCCTCGTACAAGAAAGAGGAGTTTGGCCTGGAGCGTGTCAAGCAGCAATTTCAGCGCTCGCCGATGGAAAGCGCGAAAGGTATGGCCACCGCCATCCTCGATGGCGCTCAGCAATTCATACGAGACGCGCCCGCGCAAAACGACTTTACTGCCCTGGCGCTGGTCCGGGCGGCAAAAGGCCAGGCCGCTACCGGCGCTTGAGCACGCGCGTCCGAACTTATTTTGAGTTTGCTACGGTGCAACGATTGCGCAAAATCCAGCCCGCGTGGGCTGGATTGTTTTTTGCCTAGGCCTAAGAGGTCTTCTTTGGATTGTAGACGTAGGTGACAAACGCGTATCCCCAGGGGACGGCTACGATCGGTAGTATGACCCAGAGAAATTCGGAGGTGATGCCTTCGGCTGGGGAGCCCGCGAGCGTACCTTTGGACCACAGTGGGTAAGCGACAAGGATTAGCCAAAGAACCTTGTAGAAAATTTCGAGGAGCACGATCGGTAGCATTTTCAAGGGGCGAATGATTCCCAGGACTGCCAGGGTGGCGAAGGCGGTCCAGACGCACCAGGCTACGGCATCGATTGGGTCCCACGGTTCCTGATGCGTGAGGACGTGCGTCCACGTTTCTTTGCCTAGCACGAAGAACATCAGGATATAGAGCAGGCGCAAGAGGTAGATATTGATCGGGCGGACGCCTTCGTAGCGGTCGGCTCGTTGAAAAATGGCTTTGGGGTTGAAGGTCATGGAAAGTATTCCTTAGGACGGCACAAGTTCCGTAACAACCTCTTCAGCGCCACGTTGGTCGCGATCGCTCACCGATTGCTGTCGATCTCATTTCGCCGCTCACGGAAAAAGCTCTGCAACAAATCCATGCACCGCGCGGCCAGCACGCCGGAGCTGACTTCCACTTTGTGGTTCAGCTTAGGATGGTTAAGGACCTGGAGCATGGAATGGACCGCTCCTGCCTTGGCGTCTTCGGCTCCGTAAATCAGGCGGCGGACCCGCGCGTGGGTAATGGCGCCGGCGCACATCGAGCAGGGCTCAACTGTTACGTAGAGATCGCAATCGATCAGACGGTAGTTGCCGACGGTTGTTCCGGCTTCGCGTAACGCAAGGATCTCGGCGTGTGCCGTAGGATCGTTGGCCGTGAGAGGGCGATTGCATCCCCGGCCCACGATTCGGCCATCGCACACGACGACGGCTCCAACCGGAACCTCGCCCAGCGCTAGCGCGCGCTGCGCCTCGCGCAGAGCTTCTTCCATCCACAGTTCGTCGGAGAGGGACATAGGACAGCAATTAGCAATGAGCAGCTAGCAGTTAGCAATTAGCAACTACCACCAAACCTACTTTTCTCTTTGATCGCTAGATGAAGCTCGCTATACCAACCAATCTGAAAATATCCATGCCGTATAGCCGGCCTTCTTTGGCTAATTGCTAGAGGCCATCTCATAAATATCTCCTCATCAAAATGAAGATGCAAGCAAGCTGGACGAGCCCGAGGAAGTTGGCCTCGTGATACTCCCAACGGGTGACCAGGCGGCGAAAGTTATGCAACCAGGCGAAGAGTCGTTCGATCTTCCAACGTCGGCAATAGCGCCGCAGCTTGCGCCCGTCCTGCGTTCTGGGCTTGCGGCGGTTGACTTTGTGCGGCGCGATCAACTCGACGCCGTGTTGCTTTTGCAGCCGCTCATCCAGCGGATCGCTGTCGTAAGCCCGATCGCCAATCATTCGCACCGGCGCCGCCGCCGTGAAACGCTGCTCGATGCTGGCTTCGACGAAGCGAGTTTCATGTGGCGAAGCGCTTCCAATCCAGGCGGCGACAGGAAGACCATGGCGCTCCGCAACTGCCATGATCTTGCTCCCTTTGCCGCGGCGTGTTGGACCAACAGCACGGCCCCTTTTTTCGCCCCGGCAAAGGGGGCGTCGATGAACGTCTCCGCCAGGTCTAACTGCCCACGGGCCAGCAGATCTTCTGCCAACGCGCGTAGCACTTGCACCAGCGTGCCTCCGCTGACCCACTGCTGGAAACGGCGATGGCAGGTCTGGTACGGGGGAAACTTGTCCCGCGGCACCTCCGCCCATGGCGCTCCCGTGCGCAGGATCCAAAGCACACCCTCCAGCACACTGCGTGTATCCGCCCACGGCCGCCCCCGTCTCTTACCGGGCGTCTTGGGCTCGACCAGCGGTTTCAGCACTTCCCACTGCCCATCGGTGAGTTCCATACCTACCGATGTGCCTGTAAATTCAACTCCACACAATTACTTAGTGTGGTTCGTATTTATGAGATAGGTTCTAGAAATTGCGGCTAATTGTTAGTTGCTACCTACGACTTCCATCCTTCCTCTCCTAAGAGAGGCACAAAGCGACAGAGGTCGTGTGAGGTCGCAACAGTATCTTTTCCAATTTTGCGCACGACCTGCACCTGCTGCTCAAAGCGATTCCCTACGGGCACAACCAAGCGGCCACCATCGGCAAGCTGTGCGACCAGACTGTCGGGAATTTTCGGCGCAGCTGCCGCAACCAATATCTTGTCGAACGGCGCACGCTCCGGCAGGCCAACACTGCCATCGCCAACTACAACGTGAACATTAGTATAGCCAAGCTTCGCTAGGATCGCACGCGCCTTCCTCGCCAGCTCTTCATGCCGTTCGATGGTCCAGACCTCGGCAGCTAGCCCACCCAGGATTGCGGCTTCGTACCCTGTACCTGTGCCCACTTCCAGCACGCGGTCGGTCGGACGCAACTCCAACGCCGCCACCATGGCCGCCACGATGTAGGGCTGAGAAACCGTTTGACCCGCGCCGATCGGCAGTGGGTGATCGCCATAAGCATCGCCGAGGTCTTCATCTGCGATGAACTCTTCCCGCGGAACTTTCCCCATTGCCGCCAGCAGGCGAGGGTCGCGAATGCCACGCGAGCGTAGTTGTTCCTCCACCATACGAGCGCGTTGTTGCTGCCGGGTTTCGGTGCCGTGGCCGTTATTGAAGTAAGCCGTTGGCATGTGGTAATTAGCGGCGATTAGCAACTAGCAAATAGCAGCCAGGCGTTAGCGGCCCCAATGAGCGATCAGAAAGTTAGTTGTTAATTGCTGGTTGTTGCGCTTCATCGCTTCCTCTTACGGACGAGAATGTCGAAGCTCACCACTCCGTTCTCGTCACGTATAGCTTCGAAGGTATATTCACTGTTGATGTTGTACTCGAACTGAATTACCTGTTGCGCTGACCTCGTAAGGTTAGTGATGTAGGTGAGCGTCACGTTGTTCGAGACCTGCTGCTCCACGGTGAGGCGCGCGTTGGGATTGTTGTCTGGCCCGCCTACCGCGGGATTGATGCGAATGGAACTTACTCCAAATATTTTGGAGACGCGGTTGGTAACCGCCTGATTGATCGCCTCTCCGAGTATCGCCCCAGAGGCACTCTCCGCAAATCCAGACGATGGCGTGGTATTCATCGCGCTCTGCTGTTCGGTTCGTCCGAAGGCCAGCAGCGCCACGATGTCCTCGCTTGATAGCGGTGGGTCCGAGCGATAGGTTGTGTTCAGCCGCTCCAGGGTACCGTGTAAGCCGATGGTGATGTCGTAGTCCTGGACCCGGGTGGAGGCCTCGATATCCAAGACGGGGTCAATGCGCACCGGGTCGGTAAAAGTTATATCGCCGCGTTCCAGGTGATACTTAGTTCCAGCCAGCTTGATATCGCCCTCGGCAACGTTGATGCGTCCCAGCAAAGAAGGCCGAGCCGCCGTCCCCCGCAAACGTAGATCTACATCGCCCGCCAATTTGGCTAGCGTTGTCTGCACCGTCAGTTCGGGCGTGGAGAGAATGCGGACATCCAGATGCAGGTTATTCAGCGGCGAATTGACCACGGGTATGGCCGCTGGACTTGCCTGGGCCAAAGCAAGGGCAAGGTCGGAGGACGGAATCTGCGCAAAACGCGTAACGGTTACGTCTCCGCTTAGAGTTGAACTTTGCAGCGTACCCACCAGGCGCAGCGTCTCATCGGCCGTAACGCTGATCCCAGCATACCGAAAGCGAATCTCATTTCCATTCGCCGTCAGGTTAAAGCCGATGGTCCGGCCATAGGTAATGAAGCCGCCAAAGGTCACCAGCCCGCCGCCGGTGCGGGCCGTGAGATGTTCCACCTCAAGCCGGTCCCGGTTGAAGACGAGACTTCCGTTGATATCGCCGAGCCCGGCAGGAAGGTCAATCATCGACAGACCGCCGTGTTCGATGTCGATGCGACCGGAGATTGCGGGCTGCGCCATCGGACCGTCCACCGTTAGGTCAAGGTTCGAGACACCGTACGAAGTCACATCCGGATCAAGAGTGTGTACCAGACTCAAGTCAACATGGCCATTGGCGCGCAAAGCAACCCGGCGGTCGTCTTTCAGGCTGGCGTTACCGGTCAACGCGAAGTGCGAATCCCCGCTCACCAGCGTGCAACGTTGTACGGTAACAACTTGGTTCGCCAGCACAAGTTCGATGGGGCCATCGCTCGTGATTGCGACCTTTTCAACTTCCACGCCGAACTGGTAAATGCTGAACTTGCCATTCAGAAGCCGGGCCTGCTTCAAGGGTCCGGTCAACTCCGCATGTCCGGCCAGCGATGCGCGACGAGTGACCCGCCGCACCTCCGTTGGGAGAAAAGGATTGATGTCAAGACCGGAAAACTCCAGCTTTAGATCGGACGGCATGTCGCCACGCAGTTCAATCCCTCCATCCACCGCCAAACTTGCTGCCTGAAAGTTCGATCGCGCCGTGAGTTGGAGATGACTTCCGTGGGTCACCGCATCAGCCGTAACGCCGCCGAGGCGGTCCCCATTTAGCACTAAGTCACTCACTTGCACATGGGCATTGATCACCGGCTGCTCAAGGGTACCCACCCCTTTCGCGGTGAACCTACCGACGCCTGCCAGTTGCAAATGTGGCATTTGCAATTCCGGAATATTCGCCAGATCGACGCCCTCCCCCGTCACGTCAAAGCGCATGCCTTTGTTGGTGAAGTTGTAGGCAGCCGAACCTGCAACTTTGCCCCGCATGGCCTGCATTTGGATATCGTTGAGTTGCGCCTCATGATTGGCAAAGGCAAGGTTTGCCGTGAGCGACTTGACAGGCCGGTCGTACGCTTGCCCGGCGGTCAGCGAAAAGCGGCCCGAGCCGTGCGGATTTGCTTCCGTTCCCGCTGCCTGTAGCGTGAGGTTCAAGGTGCCGGTCACGGGATAATTCAGGCCGGCGGCACGCTGCAATTCAGCAACGTCCGCATCATGGATAACAGCCTGCACCTGGAATGGGAGGTTTTCAGTGAAGCTACCTTTCTGTAGGGTCGCGGAACCATCCACATTCAAGCGCGCATCACCTTCTTCGATGATGCCATGATGCACAGCTACTCCGGCCGACGAGTACTGCACATCTCCGGAAAACTGGTCGATGTGGATGCGTCTTGGTTGTGCCGCTGGCTGAGGTGGAGGTGGCTGCGGCCCACTCGCAAAGTGCAACAGCGATTTCTTTTTCGCTGGCGCCTGAGCCGCCGTTACGGAACCCTGCACCGCGGGGGTATAGAGGTAAGTGAAATCAGATGCTTGCACGTGGCCGGCGATCTGCGGATCTTTCAGCCGGCCGGTAAGGGTACCGTCGAAGCTCGCCATGCCCGCAAGTTCCACCGGTGGCGGCGGGCTGCCCATTGCCGTAAGCAGCGGCTGGAACTCCGTCAGACTGGCGGTGGTCAGCATGAGGTGCAGAGCGGCGGAAGTCGAGCCCAATGTTCCCACCGCATTCATATGCGAATGTGGGGTGGCCAAGGTCAGGACCGAGAAATCCATCACTTGCGCCTTAGGGTTGTAGCGGGCCCGGACGTTCGCGGTCACGGGCAATTGGCCGCTGGAGGGCTCTGCGGGAGGGGTTATATCTAGCGCCAGGTCGGCGCTGGCGTTGCCCAAGGACTTCGTCCATGCAAGATTGATGTTACCTCCGACGCTACCAGCGGGGTTAAGCTTTTCGTATGGCGCCGCCTTGGTGGAGAACATGCGCGCCAACTCGGTGAGCGATAAGCCGGTCAGTCGTAAGTGCGCCGTGCCCTGCTGCGGACCAGGACCGCTGATTGTCGGAAGGGTGGATTCATGCAAATTGGATTTTTGTTTGGCTCTATGCTTCCCCGCCTGAGTAGCCCGTTCAATTCGAGGTGGAGCGACGTTTGTCGAATCCGAGAAAAGATTTCTGATCTCGGCATCGCCAGTTACGCCTCCGCCCAACAAGCGCGCCGCTATTCGAGTAAGCGAGAGATTGCCTTGCGCGAGCGAAAAATTCGCGTCGGCAGCGGCGTCGCGTACTGCGACTCCGTTATCAAGGTACGTGACTCCGCGTCCGGCGGCATACCCGCGCGCGGCGATGCCTGCTGCGTTCGAATATGTCCCCGATCCGTCGATCGTCACCCGCCCAGCGCGAAGCTCATACACGCGTAGGACGGACCCTAGCTGCCCGACATCCACGGCGCCGCCGTACTTGAACTTAAGTTCAGGAGAGTTAAAGTTGCTGAGCGTTCCGGTGGCCTCGAGCGCAGACTTTTCCGACGCGAGCTTCAGCGTCTTGATTTGCAAGCGATTGGACCATAGGTTGAACGCCATCTCGCCCTGTGCCGCAACGTCGCGGAAGTCCTGATACTTCGCGTCCATCTTGCCAATTTGTATGGTCCCGTCATAGCGGGAATCGACGCGATCGTACGTCATGACGGCGGTAACATCATCGGCCGCGAAATCAAGTGGCAGAGTCCGATCATTCACCAGCAGCTGTCCGTTACTTAGATTGAGGTGGTCTATTGCCAGATCGAACAATTGCTGCACGGGCGTTGCGTTGCTACGCACTTTCGGTTCGGGGGCATTGGTGGTCCCGTCGGGGTTCACAATCAGGTGCACGACAGGATCCTCCAGGCCCAAATCTTTGACGTTGATCCGCTTTTCTACAAACGAGATGATGTGCAGCCGCACGTAGATGCGGTCAGCGTGCGCGTACGGCCGCTCGTCTGGGGCTTCCAAGCCGTGGATGGTCAGATCATCGGCTTCGAACTCAAGCTTGGAGAGGTTCCAATGAAAAGCATGCAACTCGACGCGGCCGCCGGTGGCATCTTCCAGGGCGGCAATCGTCTTACGCCGCACCAAGTCAGCGAAGCGCGGGCTTCGCACATACCAAACCAAAAAAAAAGTCGCCGCCAATAACACAACCCCGATTGCGGCCTCGATCCACAAGGGGGTATGCGAACGGCGAATTTGTGTTCCTTCAGGCATTCTCAGTTAGCGCCGGAGGCTTGGCCCTGATCGGCCTCAACGTTTCTGGCAGGAATCGGGACGGTACTGTGTATTTCTGCCTGCTCGCGCAAGTTATGTAGCCATGCGTCTAGTAACTCATCCATGCGTTGCTGCACAAGCAACTCCCGAATTCTGGGTTCGGCTTCATTGAAGGTAATCATTGTGCCGCCAGTTTGTTGCAAATCGGGCACCAACTTATCTTTGTAATAAGTCTCAATTTCCTCGGGCTGGATGTGCACGGCGGGCCGTAGGCGAACCTCCACGAAGTTCATCACCCGCACCTCCGTCCGCAAATGTTCCCTCAGCGTCTCCGGGGCGAGTCCATAGCTGGCAAGCAACTTTTGCCAACTCCGATCGTCCTTGACGTCCGGAACTTGCGCTCGAAGTTTGGTAACATCCTTCTCGACGTCATCTTGCGATGGCTGCAGGAATGTCTCGTCTCCCATCTGCGCCTGGAGTAGCTGACGATCGATCAGGCGCTGCAGAGCCTTCAGTCGATCTGCCTCGGTCACCTGGGCAAGAGGCTTCTGCTGCATAAAGGCTTCGAAGCAGATGGCCTCTTCCCAGTCACTTTGAAACAAGGGCTGGCGATTCACCGTGGCGATTATTCCGTCAATGACCTCGCCCCCCGAGGCAGACGACCTAACCAGCGGTAGTAACAGCAATAGGGCAATTGTTAAGTAAAGAAGTCGTTTCATCAAAATGTTTGTCCTATACTGAAATAGAAATTGATATGACGCAGGGTTTGCACCGTGTCCTGCTCCTGAATTGGATATCGCGTCGGATTGAAGTTATAGCCAACGTCGAGGCGTACTGGGCCAACCGGCGTCTTATAGCGTAATCCCATGCCAACTGCTTGGGGATTGTAGCTGAAATTGCACGTCGCCTTGCTGGTCGGCGCAGAGCAATTGGCGATCGAAGGCTGATGGATTCGCAACATCCCACTAATAATGTGGTTCGCCGTGTCGAACACGTTACCCATATCGTGGAAGAAAACAAATCCCAGGTTATCTCCCACCAAGGGGAGGGCCACCGGAGGGGTGCGAATTTCCAGATTATTCACGAACAGTCCCTGACCACCGATGGGATAACCGGTTACCAAGTCGCGTGGGCCAGCCTGGTTGATGGAGAAGCCACGTAGCGAATTGCTGCCGCCAGCGAAGAATAATTCGGGTAAGGGTACGGAGGTTGCTTCCGTGGGTAACGGGGTCCCCGCTGTAGGCAAACTGAGGAAATCGTTAGTGCCGTACGGATGCAGTATCCCGATTTGCGTATTGCGGGCGAAAACCCAATGCTTCTTAAAGGTGTAGTAGGTCGAATTCTGAAGGAGCACCTTCCCAAAGTTAGCTTCCGAGCCCAGCGCGCTGGTTGCCAAACCTAAATCGGCGATGTTGTAGCTCCCCTTATGCGAATCGATGGGATTGTCACGTGTGTCCCGCACATAAGTGAAACTCGGAATTGCGAGTAGAACCGGTTTCGAATACAGCGGAATCAGAGTGGGATCGATAACCAGGCTATTAGGGTCAATCGACACGCGCTGATAACTCAGCCGGTAAAACAAGGTTGTCGCCCGGCTATATTTATCTTCCGCTTGGACTGTCCCATCGAGCCGCTGTGAGGTAAACGTATTCACGTCGGCTTCGTTGTTGTAGAAGGCAGTGGCGTTGAAGCGCCAGTTCTCGCGGTGAAACAGACGCGGCGCGTCATAGCCGATCAAGCCACGGCGAACCAGCAAACCGATCCGAGCCCGCATGGTGAGCGTCTGGTCCCGTCCAAACATGTTCAGACGAGTGACTTCCAGCACTCCGTTCGGGCTGATTCCAGTCTTCCCTTGCGGATTGCTGGTGGTAGGAATATTGCCGGTGGCAAACTCGATGCCGCCGCCGTAGCGGAAGGTCCAGCGTCTGGCCTCATGGAGGTTGAAGAGCACATCTTTGAAGGGCACCTGGCCGTCAGGATTTTGCACAGCCGTGTCCACCTGGTTGAAGAGACCCAGATCGTAGAGGCGGCGTTGAGAGTCCACCATCCTGGCCTGACTCAGCGGATCTCCGTCGCCGATGCGCATCTCGCGATTCACAACGTAAGGACGCGTGTATTCGTGGCCACTCACCAGTACCCGGTCGACGAAGACCTGCTCCCCCTCGGTGATCATATATGCTACCTGCATACGCTGGGGCTCGTCCGGCACCGGCGATGCCGCAGCTTCAAACTGCACATTGGGAAATCCGTGGTTGTAGTAAAAGTAGGTCACCGCGTCGCGATCGCTGACGACGTTAGCTTCGCTGTAAGGCTGGCCCTCAGTACAGCTTAGCAACTGGATCAAGCGTGCCAGCGGGAAGGCATGGTTTCCCGTTACCTTCAACGAATCCACCAAGGTCTGCGGACCTTCCTCGATCTTGATCACGACCGCCATCTGCCCCTCTTTCCCCTCATAGTCGTCCTCGAGATCGGCAGTAACTTTGACATCGAGAAATCCGTTGGCCTGGTAGAGGTTCTTGATGATGGCCAGGTCCTCGGCAAGCAGTCTCTGGCTGAAACGACCGTTCGACAGAGTAATGCTGGACGACTGCAACGACATGCGCTCGCGGATCGTGTCGGTATCGAAATACTTATTGCCTTCGATCCGCACCGCGGTAAGCTTGTGCCGTACACCAGGATCGATCTTATAGACAATGTTGAGGTGGTTCTTCTCCGATGACGGCTGCCGTTCCACTTCCACAGTGACGTCGAAATAACCTTTTGTCTGCAGGTAGTCGCGCATATTGCGGCGCCCTTCGTTCAGCAAGTCGTCGTCAACGGAGTTCTCCTGGTAGACCGGAACCAGCTTCTTCAGTTCGCGATTGCTAATCTTGGCGCCATCGGTAGTAATCGCCACTGTCGGACCTTCTTCCGCTTTGAAGACGTAGTCGAGACGGTTAGTGTCGGGGTGGTAATGACGGTCGATGAGCGAGACCTGGGCCTCCAGGTGATTGTTTTTTTGATACTTCTTACGAAGCCGTTCCAGTGCGCGGGTGACGTGCTCCTGCTTCACTTTGTCACCGGACTTCAGCTTGGTAATGCTACGAATCTTGTCCGGCGGAATGCCGGTGTCACCCTCGATGGTGACCACACCGACGCGCGCCAACTCCCCCGGAACCAAGTGAAAATCTATGTTCATCTGCCGGGTATCGTCGTTCGGTTTAAGGTGATAGGTGATGGCGGCTTTGTAGTAGCCGTTGTCGGCCATCACCTTCAGCATGCGTTCGACGGAACGATCCACACGCTCCTGCGAGAATGTAGCTCCCAGGTCGAGCTTGCTGGACTCCACCAGTTGATGCGCTTTGGGATTCGTCTTGGCCGGCGCTCCCTCCACGTTGACATCGCCGTTGAAGTAATTCTCGGTAGCGACAAAGATCAGCGACAACCCGTTCGTCTGGCTGGGTTCCGCCTCAACCTGCAAAGCAGAAAAACGTCCGGTGGCGTAGAGCACCCGCAAACTGGCACGGATTTTCTGACGATCCAGCGGCTCCCCCGCCTTCTGTGCCAACATTTTCCGAAGCATCTCCGGGTTGGTGCCCTTTATACCGCGGAACTCGATGGCACGAACGGGAGCCCCCTGGTACTTGTTCAGCTCGCCTAGCGGCTCGGGGAGATTGGTCTGCGAACTGGTGGGCCCAGGCTGTTGACCTGTGGACAGCTGCCCGGTTTGCGGCCACGCCAAGGAAACGCCGAGCACCAGCAAGCCGCAAAATAGCGCAATTTTATGCAATGCTGGCGTGATTGGCTCCGTCAAACTCTGACCTTCAGCACATCCGCTGCCCGGAGAATCTCGTCTGACGGGAACAGTCCGGTGTGCCATGCCGGCGAGGATAAGTCCCGCAGCAGCGAACTGCACCTGTGGCGACCTATCTTCAACCCGGCCCGCACGGCGAAGTTAGTGTCGAATCCCTATAATAAACAAGGAAGCCTTCTCCGGAGCAGGTGCAGTCGTTGGAATTCGCCGAACGCTACTCTCGCCAAATTCTATTTCGCCCCATCGGAACCCAGGGACAGCAGAAGCTTTCGACGGCGCGCGCCGCCATCGTGGGTTGCGGAGCTACCGGTTCTGCTATCGCTTCCCTGCTATCCCGGGCCGGTGTGGGCGAGCTGCGGATCATCGATCGCGATTACGTAGAGCCCAGTAACTTGCAACGGCAGTCGCTGTTCGACGAGGCTGACGCTGCCGAGTCAATGCCCAAAGCCATCGCCGCAGCCCGTAAAATCAAGGCCTTCAACACTGAGATTGTGGTCGAGCCGCATACGGCGGACCTGATGCCGGCCAATGTGGAAAACTTGCTCCGCGACGTTGATCTCATCCTCGACGGCACTGACAATTTCGAAACGCGCTACCTCATCAACGACTTTGCCGTCTCGAAGAAACTGCCGTGGATCTACACAGCCGCCGTGGCAGCCTACGGCGTCACGATGACCATCCTTCCCGGCGAAACGGCCTGTCTGGCATGTGTCTTTCCTGATTCCCCCCGCGGTATCGTCGAGACGTGCGATACCTCGGGCATCCTGAATTCTGCCGTAAACCTTGTCGCATCGATTGCTTCTTCTGAAGCCCTCAAGCTGCTGGTTGGCGCTCACGACAAGGTTCGGCGGACACTTCTCTCTTATGACGTATGGTCGAACGACTTCGCGGAGATCAAGACGGGCAAGCCCAGCCCTGGTTGCCGGGTGTGCGACCAGCATGACTTCGTTCATCTCGCCGGCGAAGGACGACCGCATGTCACTCTCTGCGGACGAAATTCCGTGCAGATTCATGAGCGGCAGCGACCTATCGATTTCGACGAACTCACTCGCCGACTAACCCCTCACGGCACCGTACGGCACAGCGAGTTCATTCTTAAGTTTTGGCGCGATCCCTATGAGTTGACGCTTTTCTCGGACGGCCGAGCCATTATCAAAGGCACCACCGACACCGCCATCGCTCGAAGTTTGTATGCGCGTTACATCGGGTCGTAGCGCAGATGCGCGCATTTCCACCGACGGATTGCCATAGTCCTTCAGGATCAAGGATGAGGCTGGCCCGATATTTGGTGCGAGCGTCGTTCCCGAATTGGGAACGCATTTAGCGATCATTTCAACTCGCCGGGTAAGAGCCTCCTCTGAAACCTATACGATAAAAAGTTCGAACAATTTTTGTACTGAAGTCCCTGCCCGAGTGGGCTCGTTTTACCCCACTCGCACGAATTCACAACCGTGTGCGAGGTCTGCAATGCGAAAACTGCCTGCTGTCGAAGAAGCCAGGGCAATCATGATGGAAGGAACGAAATGGGGCGTTTGGAAGTGGCTTCTGGAAAAGAGACGAGTGCGAGGGATCGCCGATGAAGCCAGAGCCGCTCTGGACGAATTCGAGATGAAGGTCAAGGGCACATGGAGTGACGATCTAAAGATTGCCTACAATCAGTTGGTGTCGCAAACGGGCGGCGCTAAACGGGCGCGGCAGAAAGCGAAGCTCGGGAAAAAGGAAGAACCTCCGAAGTTCGATTCTAAGGTCATGGCCGCTGCCGAGCGGGTGAAGGAAGCAGATGACGACGCTTACAAGGCCCATGAAGATGCGGAAGATGCCTTCGCTGAGGCCGAAAAGCGAATGAGTACCAGCGGGGCGCGCGAAGCCGCGCGCAAGGCCCTCGAAGCCTACGATCTGCACGAGACTGCTATTCGCAAGGCGGAAGCGCTCGCCCACGCCAAATAATCCTCCGGCAGTTTCCAGCGGCTCCTTCACCAGAGACCCACGGCAAGCCTCCGGGCTTTGCCTGCGAGCTGCTTCTAACTTAATACATAGTCCAAACTAGGAATTTTCCCAGTGGCGCTCCCGCGCTCTGGGGAGTAATTATGGAGGGCACGTCGCCGACTCGTGCTTTCCGCATCGAGCGGTCATGCACATGGAGGTATTTGGAGTGGCAAAAAAAGAGAAGAAAGACAAGGGCAAGAAAGGCAAAGTTAGATCATCCCAAATCAAAATGCTTGACTCGCAGATTTCTGCGCCGGGACAAGCTTATGCCGACGGCACGCCACTTGATCGAGTGCAATATCTGGAGGCCAAGCTCATCCTGAAGCCCGACCGCTTCACTTCGGTGCAGAGTTTTCGTGATTTCGGCAAGATCGTGCAGCGTACCGCCAAACAGGTTGGCGTTGGTTTCATAGTAGACGAGAAGGCCGGGCTGCGGCCGGAAATCAGGGAAATTACCTTCGGCGATACGTCAGACTTCCGCCTCTACAACAACGCTTTCATCTTGCGCCGGCGTATCAGCTACGTGGATGGCTTTCCCGTCGGCGATCCGGAAATCGTCTTCAAGTTCCGCCACCCTGATGAGCAGGCGGCGACTGCGGTTGATGTGCGTCCCAAGATTGCCGGGGCCTACCGGATTAAGTTCAAAGCCGAGGCCCTCCCTCTGAAGGACCAAGTCGGCGGATACCGCATCCTCTACTCGCACAACTGCCAGTTCGGATTGAGCCAGATGCATGAGGCAGATCGAACCTCCATGGCCACTCTGGTAAGGGTCTTCCCGGCTCTTGCCGCCGCTATCAAGGTGGCACCTGACGAGAAAATAACCCTAGTGAACGAAGGCATTGTGGAAGAGGTACTGCTTCCACTTGGTCAACTGGACTTTGGTAAAGGACTGCTGGGCAAATGCGACATCGGATTGTGGCGCACTCGCGGCGAGCACAAGTCTCTGGTGGGAGAGTTTGCTTTCCAGGTCAAGTTTGATCGCAGAGAGAACGTGGCCGACAAGCAAAAGCAACTGGCCGCACAGTTCTATGTCTCGCTCCAGCAAGATGTGCAGGATTGGCTGGCGCTCGGCGTTACCAAGACGGCCATGGTGTACCGTCTGAAAGGGAACGCGCCCCAGAGCCATGAGTAGCGCTGCCCCAAAACGCTGTACAGACCCAAGTCCAGTGGTGTCGGGGCCAAAGTCTCGATGGGCCAAGGCTTCTGGTGGCTACTTCACCATTACGAATGGTGCCATCGGAGAACAGAAATCGCCGCACTAGAGCCGGTAGGGGCTGATGATCAAAGACGATGCCGCACGATCAGAACTGAAGCGGAAAGCCAAGCACGAGCTTAAGGAGCTGGTGACGATCTTCCTATATCTGGCTTTCTTCTTTTGCGCTCTTACGACCTACAGCATGCTCCTGCTGAAGGAATTCCACGTCAGGTATTGGAGTTATGCCTTTGCGCTGATCAATGCCCTGGTGATTACCAAGGTCATCATGATCGGTGAGTACGCGAAGATCGGCAGGAGATACGAGGCCAGGCCATTGTTCTTGTCGGCTATTTACAAGGCCTTCCTGTTTGGCCTGCTCGTATTCGCCTTCCACATTGTCGAGGAGGGGATCAAGCGGCTTCTGCATGGATCGAGTATTGCGACAGCGTCACGCGAGATACGCATGGACGAGTTGGCCGGTCGTTGTATCGTCGTATTTTGCACTTTCATTCCTCTCTTCGCGTTCAGGGAATTCCGGCGAGTACTCGGCGAGGACAAATTTCAAGCTCTGTTGTTCAAGTCAGGAGTGGCGGGTCCAGGAGGCCCTGCAGCGAGAAACTGATTGCTGTTGGAGCGGTCTTCCGCATCGACCGTGCATGTGGAGGCGTCCGGCGCGACAATGATCGCCGTGCACTTGCGATCGAGCCGACCATTCGCTGACCTTGGCGTACTAGGCGAAGGCATGCTTCTGCGTTGAGTTCCTGCTATAGACGAAGTACGGATTACCACGTCATGCGAGACGCTCTGAGTTGAGATGCGATTTCTGTTCAAGCCCGTGTCCTTGGCAGCCATGGCACTATGTGGCCTGCAAGCGCTCAGCGCCCAAGATCTCTCTCCGCGTGCGTACGTAATCACGGCAATCCATTCCAACGCGATTACGCTGACGTACTCTTTCTATGATGGGGGTCTTTCTTTTAATGGTGCAGTTCCCATTACAAACGCGACCGGGACTTACAGTGTCCCCATCTTCACCTATTATCATTCGTTCAATTTCTTCGGTCGCTCGGCCAATATTAACGCCTCGTTGCCCTACGCGGTCGGAACCTTCCAGGGCAGTTTGCTCGGAAATCAGCGGCAGCTTTACCGCTCTGGACTGTTGGATTCTACTTTTCGGCTGGCCGTGAACCTCAAGGGCGGACCGGCTATGCCACCCAAGGACTTCGTGAAATGGAAGCAGAAGACTCTGCTGGGTGTCAGTCTAAAAGTGTTGGCTCCCACGGGGCAATACGACCCGACGAAGCTGATCAACTGGGGCGCCAACCGCTGGGCGTTCAAGCCCGAATTTGGTTATTCGGAACGATGGGGCCACTGGGTGCTCGATGGCTACGCCGGAGTCTGGTTCTACACCACCAATCCCCAGTACTATTCGCTCCCAAATCCCAAGCCTCAGACGGAAGCGCCCATCGGCTCCTTCGAAGGTCACCTAAGCTACGACGTCAAGCCACGGTTTTGGTTCTCGCTGGATGGCAATTTCTGGTTTGGTGGCGTTACCGCCTTGAGCGGCATAACAAATCCAGCTACCCGCCAGACGAGCTCGCGCATCGGCGTTACGGGCTCGTTCCCTGTGAGCAAACATCAATCGTTGAAGGTTAGTTACAACGACGGAACATATATTCGTTTTGGTGGAGACTACCAAAATCTCTCGGTTGCATGGCAGTATTCCTGGCTGGGAAGGCCAAAATAGTGATACTCATTTCTTCAACCAGAGGATGCCAGGATCCCATTCGTTGGAAACGGGATCAATTTCCTCCGCTACGAAAATGTTCGGCGGTCCCTGTGCGCCCCCTTCAGGGCCGATTGCGCGGTGCAATCGGGGGTGGCTCAAGCCGTCAATCCATAGGTTCCGTGGGCACGGCATGATGCGGCAGCGACTCCGGCATTTCGGAGACATTCCATGCCCAAGCTGCCAGGAACGCTGCTCCCTCGTTGATCTGATCGGGAATCACTTTGTCAAAGGTGTCGGTCTGGCTGTGATGGGCTTCACGATACTGCGCGGGTAGCTGCACGCAGAAGTACGACGGCACGCCCTTGTTCAGGAAGGCCACGTGGTCCGAGGAGCCGAAGTAGCGCGTTGAGAGCGGTTTAAGGTCAAATACCTCCTGTAGCGGTTGATAGATCTCGTGCATCAATGACGCCGTCTCCCACAGGTCGTTCAGCGAGATGCTGAATACTTTCCCGGTACCGGTGTCGTGGATAAGCACAGCATCGATCGCGGGAATTTCAGCAGTGTGGTTCTTCAGGAAGGTGTCGGCGCCGATCCCTCCCTGTTCCTCGCCGGTAAACAGGAGGAAGGTAATGGTGCGCTTCGGCTTCCAGCCCAGGGCCTGCAAGGCTCGCGCCGCCTCAAGCGTGGCCATGGCGCCGGTGCCATTATCGAGCGCTCCCTGTCCAAGGTCCCAGGAATCGAGATGGCCGCCGACGATGACACGTTCCTCTGGGTGCTCGCTGCCCTTGATTTCGGCGACGGTAATCGAAGCTGGCACCGGCTTATCGCTGAAGCTCTCCTGCAGATTGAACTTCATCGTTACCGGGCCGGCCTGCAGCAGGCGATAAATGAGGTCATAGTTCTCGTGCGTGAGGAAGGCCATGGGAACCTCTGTGGCGGAATACCGGGGATACCCGCCGGTCATGGTATAGAGGCTGTCGGGTTTGCCGCTGTCGATCACGATCAGAGCAGGCTGCTCGGCGGCGACCTGTTTCATCAGTTGCATGCGGCCGCGCCAACCGCCATTGGCTTGGGGTACGCCGCGCGCAGGTGGAATGACTGCGTCGTATGCGTTCTCCGGATTCGCATCCAGCTTCGACAAGTCAGCGGGTTTGCGCAACAGAACGATCGCTCCCTTCAACTTGCCTTTGTACTGCTCAAGATCAGACGGCTCTTTGACATTCAGCACGACGACTTTGCCTGTGATCTCTCCGTCGGTTGCTTTGCTCCAGCCGAACGCATGAATGCCGATGCGGCGCTGGATGGGGCTGGTGATCTCGGCGGTTTCCACGCCGCGCGTCCAACCATGCGCAATCTCTGCCGTCTCTAGATGCGCTTCAACGTGGTAATCCTCGAAGCGTTTGAGGGTCCAGGCGCTGGCCGCCTGCATCTGCGGCGATCCCGTGAGGCGCGGACCAATCTGCGTGGTGAGATACTCCAGGTTTTTCATCAGCTCGGAATGTGCTTTTACTTCGTCGGCGATTTTCTGGTCGGCCTCTTCCATGGCCTTACGATAGGCCTCTCGCTGCTGCGAGGTGCGCTCTGTGGCTTGCGAAGCAGTCGGGGTTGGTTCTTGGGCAAGCAGCAAACTGCAAAACAGGTATATTGTGGCGAAGGCCAGCAGGCGGCCAGTTCGAATCATTGCACCTTCCTTATGTGAGAAATAACAGAATTTCGATCATAACCTCTGACGTAGGTTGGTGCTACTTCGGCAGCGATGTCCTGTATGCTTAAAGCTTCTGCATGCACAAGAATCGGCTACCACCCTGTAAGTCATCGCAACCGTTGACACGAGTTTTCTCCGTCATCTTTCTCCTTCTTCTGCTGTTCGGTTTGTCGTGGGCGCAGAACACTCCCAGCCAGCCGCAGTCGCCTCCCCAAGCGCAATCGCCGAACCAGGCGCCGACGCCGTCGCAGCCTGCCGCGCCGCAAACTCCCGCGACGCCGCCAAGCCCATCCGGAACGACGCAAGTTCCGGGAGCCGGTGTTTCCGTCGAGGAGCAACCGCAGGAAAGTGCGCCACCACAGTCTGCCGGGCCGCCGGAGCCGCAGTCCCGCATCACCAAGGCGCAAGCCAAGGAACTCTTCCGCTCGGTGGACGAAATCCTCGCTTTTGCCAGCCATGACACTGGGTTGCCAATCGAGCACAAGGTTAAGCGTCACCTCATCACCCGAGAGTCGGTGGAGAAGTACGTTGACAAGCGCATGAAGGATGACAAAGACGCCCAGCGACTGGAGCAATCGCGGCTGGTGCTGGAGAAGTTTGGCCTGCTTCCGCCGGGCTATGACCTGCACTCTGAGTTTCTTCGCCTACTGGGTGAACAGGTTGCGGCCTACTACGACCCCAAGTCGAAGAGCGTCAATCTGCTCGACTGGGTGCAGCCGGATGTGCAGCGGCCGGTGCTGGCGCATGAGCTTACCCATGCCCTGCAGGACCAGAAGATTGGCCTGGAGAAATGGGAATTAGCTGGCGCCAAAGACGATGCGCCTTTACCCGATCAGCAGGAACAGGTGGTGGAAGAGGCCCAGGCCGCGCGCCAGTGCGTTGCCGAGGGCCAGGCGATGGTCGTACTGCTCGACTACACCTTGGCCCCCACCGGCAAGAACATTCTGACCGCTCCCGAGATCGTCGATGTCATGCGCGCCAGCATGGCCGATAACAAGGACTCGCCTGTGTTCGCGGCAGCTCCCATGTTCCTGCGAGAATCGTTGCTGATGCCCTACACCCTTGGACTGGAGTTTGTGCGTACCGTGCTGGCAAAGAAAGGCAGGGATGCGGCGTACGCTGGCATGCTGGAGAATCCACCCATAGATACTCGCCAGATCATGCAGCCCGAGACTTACCTGCTGAAGCAAAATGTAGCTCCGCTTGTTATTCCCGATCTCGACAAGCTGGTTGCACCGGACTACCAGCGCTTCGACTTTGGCGGCATGGGCGAGTTTGACATCTACTTGCTCGCTAAGCAGTACGGTGCGGCTCCGCCGAACTACTATCCGCATTGGCGCGGCGGCTACTACTTTGCAGCTCGTGCCAAGTCAGCCCCCAAGGACCAAATTGCGATGTTGTACTTCTCGCGCTGGGATTCGCCCGGAGCCGCTCGGGATTTTGCCAAGCTTTACGCCGACTATCTCCCCAAGCGCTACAAGAAGGCTGTTTTGCAGCAATCGGCGCCACCAAACGGAAGCAGTACAACTGCCTCTCCGACGCTGTTTACATTCGAGACCAACGAGGGCAAAGCCACACTGGAGGTAGAGGGTAACGATCTGCTGATCCTCGAAGGCTACGATGATAATGTCGCGCAGAGGGCGCGCGAGGTGCTACTGCACGGCATATCATTGCCGCCATCTGGGGCGAAAACCACCAAGTAGCAATAGCACGCATTGCCTCCGACAAAAACTGACAATCGCGAATCCGAAGAAGCAATACCGTCCTTCCTTTTCCCCACGTCACAATCCGATGTGACAAAAGTATTACAAACAGAATGCTCTTCCGTTGTTAGTCTGAGATTGGCTCCTGCACCACACATCACACGGATCCGCACGCAATAACCTAGGGGAGAAATGACCGCACAGAAAGAAAAAAAGAAGATCAACTGGCTTACTACCGGCTTCATGCTCGCATTTCATATCGGCGCAATCGTGGCCTTATTCATGTTCAGTTGGAAGGCGCTGATCGTCGCGGTAGTTGTGTATTGGGTGGCGGGAAGCCTCGGCATTGGCATGGGCTATCACCGCTTGCTGACGCATCGCGGCTACAAGTGTCCAAAGTGGCTGGAGTATGTTCTTACCGTTTGCGCCACCTTGACCTTGGAAGGCGGTCCCATCTTCTGGGTGGCCACGCATCGCGTCCATCATCAGCTCACCGACAAGCCGGGCGACCCGCACTCGCCCCGCGATGGCGGCTTCTGGGCGCACATGGGTTGGATTCTCACCGGGCAGACCTTTCATAACAACAATAGCGAGCTTCTGGCGTATGTCCCCGACCTCCGCAAAGATAAGTTTCATCTCTGGATCAGCAAGTATCACTGGCTCCCTCTCACCACGCTGGGCGTCCTCCTGTTGGTTCTCGGGGGCTGGGGAGTCATGTTCTGGGCGGTCTTCCTGCGCACCGTAGTCCTGTTGCACTCCACCTGGTTTGTGAACTCGGCGACGCACATGTGGGGTTCCAAGCGCTTCGCTACCGACGATGACTCGCGCAACCTGTGGTGGGTCGCTCTGCTCGCCTTTGGCGAGGGCTGGCATAACAATCACCACGCGCATCCGCAATCGGCGCGTCATGGCCTGGCGTGGTACGAGTTCGATATGAACTGGTACGGCATCAAGACGCTGGAAGCGCTGGGACTCATCTGGGATGTCAAGCTGCCTAAGCTGGGATCGTCGCGCATCAAGCCGGTGGTGACGTTGGAGCCCGTTGCGCAACCGCAAGAAGAACTAGTCGGCGTTTAGCCTACCAATCAAGCAGGTATGGCGAAGGACGACGCGAACAGCGCCGTCCTTTTGCTGCGTGGTAACCCTCATCCGAACACTACTGCAAAGCGATAAGATTACCGAAGAGGTGGTGAGCCGATGAACACGGTTTCGCGTGGTTCGTCCAGCAGCATAGCCCGAAGCATGGCGCTTTTGGCTTTTCTGTATGCGGTTGCAGTGCAGATGTTGGTGATGAGTACGCTTTCCGCCTGGGCGCAGAAGCAAGAGATCGTCTGGACCGCCCAAGAGAAGCCGATCTACGACCAGATCAAGACTTTGCGCAGCCTGCCCGACGACCTCCGGGCGCACACCACCAAAGACATCGCACTGAAGATTCGCGCGCTGCCACCAAGCGAGAACAAGCTTCAGCTTGCAACTTATCTGGCGAACCGCGCGACGGAAGGCGACTTCGGGCACGACACGCTGCAGGAGGTCTCTACAACGCTGGCGGGGGCGTTGCAGCAGGCGCCGCCGGAAACTAAGCCGGCAGTTTCGAGCGACGCCTACGACGAGCTCGCGCAACTGGTGCGCTATGAGCATGTGCAGACAACTTTGGACACGCCGCAGTTCAAGGCCGCCATGGCGAAGCTGGAAGCCGCTGACCAGGAGCGTCAGAAAGTGGATTTCACCCTCACCGACCTTCAAGGCAAAACATGGACGTTGAAGGACCTGAAGGGAAAAGTTGTGCTGGTAAATTTCTGGGCCACGTGGTGCCCGCCATGCCGCAAGGAAATGCCCGATCTCAATGCGCTCTATCAGCGATTTAAGGATCAAGGCTTCGTGATCCTGGCAATTTCCGATGAAGATGTCGACAAAGTAAAACCGTTCATCGCTGAGCGAAACATCAGTTATCCGGTCCTCTTAGACCCCGGACGAAAAGTTAACCAACTGTTTCAGGTTGCAGGAATTCCGAAAAGTTTTGTCTATAATCGCGAGGGCAAACTGGTCGCCCAGTCCATCGACATGCGCACCCAGAAGCAATTCCTGGAGATGCTGAGCCAGGCGGGATTGCAGTAGGGCAGCGGTCACTTGATACCGTTGCGAGCCGCGACAGCCCGCACTTCATAGCCCATTTGCCCAAACAGAATCTCGTTCGCGGCGCAGGGTTTCGCGCCGTCCTGCAACTTGGCATACCGGTTGCGGAATCGGCCTAGGCAGAATAAAATTAGAACGAACGTTCGAAACAAATCGAGCGCGACCACATGTCCTCTTCCTCCCCAATCCGGTCCCTGGAACATCGTCCCTCGGCGGATAGCCGTTTTGATCGCCGCTTAGGCCAGATTCTCGATTATGCCACCGAGATTTTTGCTGACAAGGGATATGAAGGCGCTTCCATGCGCGACTTGTCGCGCTCGAGCGGCATCTCCCTGGCGGGCCTTTACTACTATTTTGAGTCAAAAGAGAAATTGCTCTATTTCATTCAGCAGCACACTTTCAGCACCATCATCGAACGGCTGCGGGAGCAACTGGCTGAGAGTAACGATCCCGAGACTCGCATCCGCATGTTTGTCCAGAACCATGTTGGTTATTCGGTGGCCAAGCAAAAGGCGATGAAGGTACTGGCGCATGAAGACGATGTTCTGAAGAACGGCTATGGCACCGAGTTGGCGGCCATCAAGCGTGAGTACTACCGCATCTGTGTCAGCCTGGTGGAAGACCTGGCCAAGGCCGAAGGGCTGAAATATGTCGGGTCTCGCGCCGCTGCGGTCGGAGGAATCAGCACGCGTACAGCGGTGATGGGACTCTTCGGAATGATGAACTGGCTGTACACCTGGTACAAGCCGCGCGTCGATCCCGATGCGGAAACTATTGCGCGCGAGATGAGCGATATTTTTCTGCGCGGTGTGCGAGCTGAGAAAGCGGACGACTGGCGGCCTCGTCGTGAGGCGAATCGCAGCGGCAGGCCGGAGCCGAACGGCCGTCCCAAGACAAAAAGTAACAAGCGCAAGCCCGCTCCGCCACTCACATCCGGACGGAGGCGTTCATGACCGCATTGCCGCAATGCCACGTCAGGAGTTTTGTCGATGGGTAGCACAATCCAACCTGCGTCGAGCGAGGTGAAGGAACTCGTCCAATACAGTATCGAGCCGGGGATTGCCGTCATCACGATGAGCGACCCGCCGGCGAACACCTACAGCTATGAGATGAACCGTCAGCTCGACGACGCCGTTCTTCGGGCGCGGATGGACAACAATATTTACGTGATCGTGCTGACCGGTGCGGGCGAAAAGTTCTTCTGCGCGGGCGCGAACATCCAGAGGCTGAGCGAGGTTGATCCCACATTCAAGTACTACTTCTGCCTTCACGCTAATGAGATGTTGCTGCGCTTGGAGAACACTCCCAAGCTGGTGATTGCCGCTCTCAACGGGCACTGCGTTGGCGGAGGGCTGGAGGTCGCTATGGCGGCGGACCTGCGAATTGCGCGCAAAGATGGCGGCAAGATCGGGTTGCCCGAGGTCAACCTGGGCGTGCTGCCGGGAACCGGTGGAACCCAGCGCCTGGCGCGGATTGTGGGCAAGTCAAAAGCAATTGAGCTGATGGTGACGGGCAAGACCTTTACCTTCGAAGACGCGAAAGACCTGGGGTTGGTAAATGAAATCTTTGAGGGCGAAAAGTTTATGGAGCGGGTGTTGGAATACGCGCGCCAGTTCTGCCCTCCAAACAAGGCGGCGAAGGCTGTGGGGCGGATCAAGCGCGCCGTACAGACCGGTTGGGAGATTCCGATGGAAGCCGGACTGGCGTTGGAGCGCGAGAATCAGCAGCTGCTTTTTGAGAGCGAGGACGCCAAAGAAGGTTTGGCGGCCTATGTGGAGAAGCGTCCAGCGATCTTCAAGGGAAAGTAAGAGACTGCGATCCCTCTGCGTAGTTGGGGTCGCGAGCACTGGGTGTTAAGCAATGACGATCAGCACCACGACAAATTTCAGCCGCATCGCTCTTGCGTTTGAGACGCCGGCAGCGCGGATCACGCTAAACAATCCGCCGCTGAACGTGATCGACGTCCGAATGATGGACGAGCTGCGAGCCGCGCTTGAGCAGATCGATGCTCGGCCGCAGATCAGCGCTATCGTCTTTGCTGGCTCGGAGCATGCTTTCTCCAGCGGCGTGGACATTGCGGCGCACACACCCGACAAAGTGCGCGACATGCTGAGTGCGTTTCACAGTGTGATCCGCTCGGTAGTGGACAACAGCAAGTTGACGGTTGCCAGTGTTCGCCGGCATTGCCTCGGCGGCGGCGCAGAGTTGGCGCTTATGTGTGACGTAGTGTACGCGTCGCCCAATTCGGTGTGGGGATTTCCCGAGATCAAGCTGGCCTGTTACGCGCCGGTGGCCAGCGTGGCTTTGTCTGCTGTTGTGGGACAAAAGCTAGCGGCCGAGCTGTTGTTGACCGGGCGCACGTTGAATGGCCAGGAAGCGCTGGAGGCTGGGCTCGTGAACGGACTTGCTGAAGATCCAGAGACGCTGGTAGCCGACTGCGTACAGCGCGTTTCGCAGCTGAGTCCGGTGGCATTAGCACTGGCGAAGAAGGCGTTCTACGCCTGGGACTCCATTCACTTCGACAAAGGTCTGCTGCGCGCCGAGCAGATCTACCACGACGAGCTGATGAAGACCGCCGACGCTCAGGAGGGTGTCGCGGCGTTCACAGAGCGTCGACGGCCAAAGTGGGTGGGGAAGTGAGCACGACGTTGGATTACGAGATCGCGCCCGAAGAACTGAAGGCTCAACAAGAAGCGGGAGGAGATGTCGTGCTGCTTGACGTCCGGGAGCCGTGGGAGTTCGAGGTCGCGAAAATTGGCAACAGCAAATTGATTCCCATGGGAGATATTCCGGCGCGCGTTAATCAGGAACTTGATCCCGAAGACCATATCGTGGTCATTTGCCATCATGGCGTGCGTTCGATGAATGTCACAGCGTGGCTCCGGCAGCAAGGCTTCGACAAGGCGCAATCCTTGCGCGGAGGCATCGACCGCTGGTCGCGGCAGATCGATCCGACTGTGCCGGTGTATTGATGATAGCTATCAGCTGTTAGCTCTTAGCTTTTAGGAGGCGAGATTCGTACTGGTATCCGAATCGCTGAAGGCTAAGAGCTAAAGGCTAAGAGCTAAAAGCGCAAAGCAAATAGCGAAGAGCAGATTTCCTATGAAAAAAGAACTGATCGAACTACGCATTAACGGACGCACCCACGAGCTGGCGATTGAGCCAAACAAGCTTCTGCTCGACGTGCTGCGGCAGGATTTGACGCTCACCGGCTCGAAGCGCGCCTGTGACGACTCGTCCTGCGGTTCCTGCACCGTGCAAGTGGACGGCGTTCCCATGCTCTCGTGCACCATGCTGGCGGCCAGTTGCGAGGGGCAGGAGATCACGACGGTTGAGGGACTTGCCGATCACGGCGGTTTGGCTGCGTTGCAGAAGGCTTATGGCGATTTTGGCGGTGCGCAATGCGGCTTCTGTACGCCAGGATTCATGATGACCGTGAGGTCACTGGTGGCCAACAATCCCGATCCAACCGAGGACGAGATTCGCGCGGCGCTCAGCAGCAACCTATGCCGCTGCACCGGATACTCGCAGATGTACGAGGCCATACGTGCCGTGATTCAGACGGAACAGCAAGGAAAGAAAGAAGAGTTGGTGGGAGCGAAATAGAAGGTTGAATTCTCTGGGTCGCTCGAGAACCGTAGGTAGGGCTGAAGGCTGAATGCTAATTGCTAGTTGCTAAAGGCTAACTGCTAATGAACGATTTCTCTGTAATCGGTAAATCAATCGCCATGGTGGATGCCGCAGGCAAGACCACCGGCGCGGGCAAATACACGGACGACCTAAGCCTTCCCGGCATGCTGGTGGGCAAGATTCTCCATTCGCCCTATCCCCACGCCCGAATCAAGCATATCGATACTTCGCGGGCAAAAGCGCTGGACGGCGTCGTCGCTGTGGTCACCGGGGCTGACGCGCCTAATCCATACGGTATTCTTCCGGTGGGTCACGACGAGACCGCGCTGGCGGTGGAGAAGGTCCGCTACGTGGGCGATCATGTTGCCTGCGTTGCTGCAATCAGCGAAGAGATTGCCGAAAATGCGATCGAGCTGATCGACGTGGAATACGAGCCTCTTCCAGCCTACTTCGATCCGGAAGAGTCGATGAAAGCCGAAAGCGATCTCATCCACGAGAACCGTCCGCATAATCTCGAAAAAGATTATCACCATGTCTTCGGCGACTTGGACCAGGGATTTGCCGAAGCCGACTACATCGCCGAGGGCCGCTACATCGCCAACGAAGTGACGCATGCCGCGATGGAACCGCACAGCACGCTGGCCAACTTCGAACTCGATCCGCATACCGGCAAGCTGGGACGGCTTACCGTATGGTCCTCGACGCAGGTTCCGTATTATCTGCAGCACAAGCTTTCGCTGGTGCTGGAGATGCCGATGTCGCAGATCCGCGTCATCAAACCCCTGGTGGGCGGGGGCTTTGGCGGTAAGAGCGAAATCATTCCGCTAGAGATCATCGCGGCGGTGGCGGCGCGTGCGGCCAGAGCACCCGTGAAGATCACCTATACCCGCGAGGAGGTTTTCTGGGCGCACCGCGGACGTCCGCGCACCATCATCGACCTGAAGACCGGCGTGAAAAACGATGGCCGCATGACGGCCGTCGCTTGCAAGGTTATCCAGGACGGTGGCGCCTACTGCTCGTACGGTGTTGTAACCATCCTTTATTCCGGTGCGCTGCTGGGCGCGCTGTACGACATTCCCAACATTCGTTACGACGGCTATCGCGTGCTGACCAACAAGCCCGCTTGCGGAGCCATGCGTGGCCACGGCACCGTTAATGTGCGCTTCGCGTTCGAGTCGCAGATGGACGAGATCGCGGCGAAGCTCAACGTTGATCCGGCAGAGATGCGACGCGTCAACCTGCTAAAGCCGCCGACAGTGACCGTCAACGGTCTCCGGGTGCTGAGTTACGGGCTTGCCGGAGTGCATCGACCAGGTAGTCACGCGGTCGGGTTGGAAGGAACGCAAAGGCAAGCTGCCCAAAGGCCGCGGCCTTGGAGTGGCATGCAGTCACTATGTGAGCGGCGCAGCCAACAGCATTATCCGCTCCGATATGCCGCACTCGACGGTGAACATCAAAATCGATCGCGATGGCGGCGTGGTGGTTTACACCGGAGCTTCGGAGATTGGACAGGGTTCCGACACCATGACCGCGCAGGTGGTGGCGGAGGTGCTGGGCTGCGATATTTCACGTGTCAAGGTCATCGCTGCCGACACCGACCTGACTCCAATCGACCTCGGCTCCTACTCAAGCCGCGTGACCTTTATGGCTGGCAATGCTGCTCTGCGCGCCGCCGAAGATGTGAAGAAGAACATCGTAAGCGCCGCCGCCAAGCGGATGGAATGTGCGCCCGACGATGTTGTTATGCGCAACGACCGCGTTTGGAACAAGGGTACCACGCTGTCAGACTACAATCTCACTGCGTCAGATAGCCTCGTAGAGCAGGAGGCTGCGCGCGGACATGTGGAGGGCCAAATCCTTCGGGGGTCGGTCTTACAAACGCGCAAGAGCGAAGCCCCAAAGGACCACATGAGCTTTGAGGAAGCCATTGTCGCAGCGATCGACTTCCATGGCGCGCTCACCGGCACCGGCTCGTACGCGCCTCCGGTAGCGGCGCGCGGCGGTAAACATAAAGGCGGTGGCGTAGGACCCTCGCCCGCGTACTCATATTCCGCGCAGGTCGCCGACGTCAGTGTGGATGAAGACACCGGCGAAGTAACCGTGCACAAAATATGGGCTGCCCACGACTGCGGACGGGCGCTGAATCCGGTGGCCGTCGAAGGTCAGGTGATCGGCTCAGTCTGGATGGGACTTGGCCAGGCGCTTGAGGAAGAGATGGTTTGGAAAGACGGGCTGCTGATGAATCCGGGCATGCTCGAGTACCGCAGTCCGTCGTCCACCGAATCGCCCGAGATTGAATGCATCATCGTCGAGAGTATCGATCCCGAAGGGCCGTTCGGCGCGAAGGAGGCCGGCGAAGGTTCGCTGGCGGCGACAATCCCGGCAATCTCAAATGCGATCTACGACGCTGTGGGAGTTCGCTTGCGCGAGGCGCCGTTCACGCCGGAGCGTGTGCTGGCAGCCTTGCGCGCGAAGAAGGGAATGAAGCGAATCGAAATGACCGAGTCGGTTGACCCGACGGCCCCGTCACAAGCTTCGCGAACACGGCGGCTCGCTGTGGTTCCGCGGTAAGGGCCCGGTGCGACATGCGCTTGATCCAGCGCGACAGGGTACGAATGCCGGAACGCCGGTTGGAGGTGGAAAGTGAGTCTGCCGAGCTTCCAACTGCTGCGCCCTAAGACCCTGGATGAAGCCACTGTTCTGATGGCGAAGTATGACGGCCAGGTGAAAGTGGTTGCGGGCGGTACCGACCTGCTGCCTTCGATGAAGCAGAAACTCTTCACACCGCCTTACGTTCTCGACTTGCGCGGCGTCGCCGAACTGCGGGGCATTCGTCATCGCGCCGGCAACGGTGTGGAAATTGGCGCGCTGACAACTCTTAGCGCCGTGGAACATTCGCCGCTCATTCGCAAAGATTATGCCGTGCTGTACGAAGCGGTGAAGACGGTCGCGTCGCCGGTGTTGCGCAACATGGGCACGATTGGCGGCAATCTCTGCCTCGACACGCGCTGCCTGTGGTACAACCAGTCGCTGCTGTGGCGTAAGAGTTGCGGCTTCTGCCTCAAGAAAGACGGCGATCTGTGCCACGTTGCACCCGGCGGAAAGTTCTGCTGGGCGGCCTTTTCAGGCGACACGCCGCCGGCGCTCATGTGTCTGGGGGCGGAGATTGAGATTGCCGGTCCGGCTGGCACGCGACGTATCCCATTGTCAGAGTTCTACGTGAATGACGGCATCGCCCGGCTGCATCTCGCGCCGAATGAGATCGTCACCCGGGTGTACCTGCCGGAATCGTCTGCAGGGTGGCGCGGCAGTTATCAGAAGCTCCGCGTTCGGGGGAGTATTGATTATCCGCTGGCTGGCGTCGCGGTGGCGCTCAAAATGCGCTCTGGCCGCGTGGAAGATGCGCGTGTTGCCATCACCGCGGTTAATCCAGCTCCATTCCTCATCAAAGACGCAGATGCGCATCTGGTGGGAGTGGCTCCGACTGAAGAGATTGCGGAGCGAATCGGTGACCTGGCAGCCAGTACGGCCAAGCCGTTGACCACCTCGGCGCTGACACCGGAGTATCGCCGCGAGATGGTGCGCGTTTTCGCCAAGCGAGCCGTGCTGAGAGCCGCAGCGAACTAACCTTGATGCGACAACTGGTTACCTCTGCAGGCTACTGACTACCGATGCTCATCACCGATTGCCACATTCACATTCAGCCGATGCAGTTGTTCAAGCCTGAGGCATTGGCGCTGATGAAGAAGTCTCGCAAGGACTTCGATCAAGTCGCTGAATACTGCGGCTCGCCGAAGGCATTTCTGAAGTATCTCGACAGAATTGGAATCGATCGGGCCGTGCTGATTAATTACGTCGCGCCCGAGGTGATTGGGTTCACGCCGGCGGTCAATGAGTTCATCGCCAATTACGTGAAGGAAGATCCGAAGCGGCTTATTCCTTGCGGCAGCGTGCATCCGCGTCACACGCAGAATGTGCTGGCCGATATGGAACATGTCCTCCGGCTGGGCATCAGGCTCATTAAGATCCATCCCCCGCACCAGCTGCTCTATCCCAACGATTACGTAAACGGCGTTAAAGAACTGGAGATCATTTATCGCGCGGCCGAGGCAAACGGTATCCCCATCATGGTGCACACCGGCACGTCGATTTTCCCCGGAGCGCGCAACAAGTACGGCGATCCGATTTACGTGGACGACGTAGCGGTCGACTTTCCTCGGCTGAAAATCCTACTGGCGCACGGCGGGCGCCCGTTGTGGATGGACACTGCATTCTTCTTGGTGCGACGACACCGTAACGTCTATTTGGACATTAGCGGCATCCCACCCAAAACGCTGCTGAAATACTTTCCACGATTGGAAGAGATTGCGCACAAAACACTGTTCGGAACCGACTGGCCGGGGCCAGGGGTTCCTGAGATTGAGAAGAACCTGGCCGAGTTTCGTATGCTAGCGCTGAGTGAAAGCGCAAAAGAACAGATACTGAGTAAGACAGCACTCGAGATGTGGCCGGGTTGAGTTGTGGCTAGTGGTTGTAGAGAGATGTAACGCATCGTGCTGAAGTCCAAATGCCGAGGCCCTAACGCCGCTTTGACTAAGAGCCCGTCTTCGAAATGTCGTGGGGGCTCGAGTCTTCAACGCGCGCGGCGGCCTTGATTGCCCCCCACAGTTCGTCGTATCCCATCCGCGATTTCGCCGAAAACGGAATGATCTGCGAAGGGAGGATCTGCAGCTGGTCGCTGAGCTTAGGCAACGATGCACGCAGTTGATTATTCGAAATGCGGTCCGCCTTGGTCGCCACCACGATGAATTCGCGATCCATGTGCCGCATCCAGTCCATCAGCTGCAAATCAAGCTGCTGTGGCGGAATGGTGACATCCACCAGCGACAGGCACAACACCAGCGACTCGCGATTTTCGAGATATGGATTGATGAACTGCGCCCACTTCTCAGTGACCTCTTTGGGAGCGCGCGCATAACCGTAGCCTGGCAAGTCGGCGAAGACGAAGTCGGGATTCGGTTTCCCGGGGCGGCGAATCTGGAAGAAGTTGATGGTCTGGGTTCGACCGGGCGTGTTGCTGGTCTTGGCGATCTTGCTACCGACAAGCGAGTTGATGAGGCTGGACTTGCCGACATTGGAGCGGCCCAGAAACGCGATCTCAGGCGCTCCCGCAGGTGGAAACTGCGGCGGGGCGGCGGCGGAGGTCACAAAGCGGGTCAATACCTTCATGCAATTAACATCGCCGTTAGTTGGCGGGGCTCAGAGCTGCGAAGCGAGAAAGGAACACGACCCGTAATCGTCGGGTCTGTCCGCTTCGAAGTAACGGTTCGAACGTCGAGCTTACTGGTGCGCCGGAGCTGGCTCCACATTGGGCGGCAGCGCCGCGATTCCCGGAGAGGCCTCGTCGGGCACGTCAGGCAGCGGACGCTCGAGGGCATATGAAAGCACGTCGTCCATGGTATTGACGAAGCGCAGCTTCATCACGTTGCGTAAGTTTTCCGGCACGTCGGCCAAGTCCTTCTCATTGTCTGCCGGAAGTAGGACTTCCATGATTCCCGCGCGATGTGCCGCCAGCAGCTTCTCTTTCAGGCCGCCAATGGGCAGCACCTTGCCGCGAAGAGTTATCTCGCCGGTCATGGCGATGTCACGCCGGACCGGAATATGACTAAGCGCGCTGGCAATTGCCGTCGCCATCGTGATGCCCGCCGAAGGACCATCCTTCGGAATCGCGCCCTCAGGCACGTGCACGTGGATATCGAGATTGCGATAAAAGTCGCGCGGCAGTCCCAGTCGATGGGCGCGTGAGCGCACGTAAGACATCGCAGCCTGCGCCGACTCCTGCATCACATCACCCAACTTACCAGTGAGCGTCAGTTTACCCTTCCCGTCCACAGTTGCGACCTCGGTGGTGAGAATTGAGCCGCCGACTTCGGTCCATGCCAGGCCTGTAACCAAGCCGACTTCACTGCGCTCATGGATCTCACTATCGCGGAACTTCATGACACCGAGGTACTCGGCGACGTTCTCCCCATTGAGTTCCACCGAGTACTTGTCGCCTTCCTTGACGACCTTACGGGCGACTTTGCGGCAAATGTTACCGATCTCGCGCTCCAGATTGCGGACACCGGCTTCGCGCGTGTAATTGCGAATGATAGCGGTAAGCGCTTCGTCGGTGAAGATGATGTTCTGTTCAGTCAGGCCGGTCTGTAGGCGTTGTTTCCGGACCAGATACTGCTTGGCAATTTCAACTTTTTCCGGCTCGGTGTAACCGTGCAGCCGCAGTACTTCCATGCGGTCCTGCAGCGCCGGAGGAATGGTATGCAGCACGTTCGCAGTCGCGATGAAGAACACCTGCGATAGGTCGTACTCCACGTCGAGGTAATGATCGACGAACATGAAGTTCTGCTCGGGATCGAGTACCTCGAGCAGGGCCGCCGAGGGATCGCCGCGGAAGTCCATCGACATCTTGTCTACTTCATCCAGCATGAACACCGGATTCTTGGTGCCGGCCTTTTTCATCATCTGGATGATCTGGCCCGGCAGCGCGCCGATATAAGTGCGACGGTGACCTCGCACTTCGGCTTCATCGCGCACTCCGCCCAAGCGACATGCGAACGAACTTGCGGCCCGTGGCTTTGGCAATGCTCATGCCGAGCGACGTTTTGCCCACGCCCGGAGGCCCAACGAAGCACAGGATCGAGCCCTTGGGATTCTTAACCAACTGCCGAACTGCAAGGAATTCAAGAATGCGTTCCTTGATTTTCTCCAAGCCATAGTGATCTTCGTTGAGCGTTTTTTCGGCGATATCAATGTTGCGGATTTCTTTGGAGCGCTTCTTCCATGGCACTGCCAGAAGCCAATCGAGATAGTTCCGCGACACCGTGGATTCGGCTGACATAGGCGGCATAGCCTCAAGCTTCTTGAGCTCTTGCAAGGCCTTCTCGTGGGTATCCCGAGGCATGCCGGCGGCATCAATCTTCTTCTTCAGTTCGTCAAACTCGCTTTTTTCACCGCGACCCAACTCCTTCTGGATGGCCTTGATCTTCTCGTTAAGGTAGTACTCTTTTTGGGCGCGTTCCATCTGGCGCTTGACGCGCGACTGGATGGTGCGATCCATGTTGAGCTTCTCGATCTCAACGTCTAGCACGTCCCCAATCCGGGTCAGCCGCTCGGCTGGATCGAAAATCTCCAGAAGCTCTTGCTTCTCTTCGATGGACAGTTGCAGGTTGGCGGCGATGGTATCCGTCAGCTTTGCCGGGTCGTCATTGCGTACCGCGGCAATCATGGTTTCGTAATTCAGCGACTGACAGAGCTTGACGTACTGCTCAAACAGACCCGTCACGCGCGTCATGCTGGTTTCAATCTGCGGCGTCGGTTCTGGCGAATACTTCGCGGTGCGCACCGTGGCCTCAAAGTAACCGTCGGTGTCGACCACTTGAAGGATCTTGCCGCGCTCCAAGCCTTCTACCAACACCTTGATATTGCCGTCAGGCAGCTTCAGACTCTGGACAATATTAACCAGGGTGCCGACCTGGAAAATCTCGTTGGGCTTAGGCTCGTCGATGCTCGCGTCGTGCTGCGTGGCAAGAAATATCTTCTTGTCGCCTGCCAGCGCCTCTTCCAATGCGCGAACGCTTGACTCCCGGCCAACAACGAACGGCGTCATCATGTAAGGGAAGATGACGACATCACGAATCGGCATCATGGGGAGTTTCTTGGTTTCGAATTTCTCGCGCTGGGTCACTATCACCACCTTGTCGTTGTCGTTCAGAGCGTCCGTGCTACCTTCAGAAAAAGAGGAGCTAATCGCCTGCGCCGCATTCGCGCCGGTTGCCCTTGCCGCCAACTTCACTCAAGCATAACACGCGAAACAAGGAGGCAAAAGCGAACAAAGTCTTCTGCCGTCAGTGGCTTCCCTGCTCTGTCGTGAGCCCAAAAGGACGTTACGCGAGGATAAAGAATCACAAGAAGGGATATGTATATCGATGCCTGGCCGGTTGAGCGGATTCATACCACTGGGACAAGGAAGTGGAGAGGCTGCAACCGCGCCGAACCGGGGAAATTCCTGTCCAGATTATCGTCTCAAGGGGGGTTGCTCGAAGG